>WRLE01000035.1 GCA_009777775.1 Oscillospiraceae bacterium | reverse complement strand
GTAATTTGTAAATAAATTCGGCTTTGAAGGCATATTATCTTTTTTGAACATTAAGTGCTCCCAATTGTGGATTTTATATTATAACTAATTATAATATATAACTATTAAACATATTAAATGTTACAAATAAAAAAGAAAATAGTGTGTGAATAGATAATATTTTCGGTTAACATTTATTCTTATTGTAGTGGCATACTCCGATTACTTATATGCCCATCGGTAATCCTCGCTATAAATATTCAAGCAGAAATGCTATATTGAAAATAATCGGAGTGGTGATTGACTTTCGGGAGTGAGGTCATACATGCGTTCCCTACGGTTTATGTCAAGTGGAATATCCATTTCAAACTTTGGTTTGATAGTCATACCTTCCAAATCAAGACCATCTTCATACAGAGGTAAACCAACTTCCACCTCTGCATACAAGAAGTTATGCCCAAAAAATGGTGTAATTTCAAGCCTTTGGGCAAAATCACTGTCATCTGAGTCTTTAAGGATATTTTGCATTTTTAATTCTGCTCCAAAGCCATTGGCAAAACCGCTGACATTCCCTCTCTGATACAATCCTCTACCCTTTCTTTCGTTCAAAATGCTGAGTGTAAAGTCAAGATTAACCACATCAAAAGGGTCAAGAACATCGTGAATGAAAATAAAAGGCACATCTGCTTGGAAAATAATTTTTCCAAAATCAAACTGCTGACCGAATTTAAATCCCGGTGACAACCAACTAACAGGCTTGGTTTCAAAACCACGAGGAGTTACATACCCATCCACATCGTCAAAAGGGATATGGGTTAAGCTGTTTAGAATGATACCAAAAGTCGAGTTTGGAGCTACATTAAGATTGTAGCGAAACTCAAGCTCAATATCCATTCCCGTTCTCATGTCGTCAAAGTTTTGCATACCAAAACCTACTTCTGCCTCTAATTCTAGTGCATCTTCCAAAAAAGCACCTTCATAAGAGACATTAACTCTCATGTCCATAACTTCGCTTATTTCATCAGCATCAAAGTTATGTATCCTATATTCCGCTCCTATGGTCAATCCGTCAAGAGCAAATGCTACGCTGCAAAGCAGGATCGTAGCAAACAACAGTGTTGTGATTTTCTTCATTTGAAAATCCTCCAGTTTTCTTTATTTTTTAGCTTCTGCTAATTTCTTTTTCATTCTCGTCTATAACTTGAATTTTTTGCACCAAAATCTGTAGGGAACGCATTTATGACCCCACTCCGAAAAGTTATTCGCGTAGTGGCGTATTGCATACGCCTATTTTTTGACACGAATACAAGCTATTTATAAGGCATAAGCAATACGCCACTACGCAGATGACCCCTTAAAAATGCAGTAAATGCCCAAAATAGACTTTTCGAAGTGAGGTCATTTATTCGTTCCTCATAAAATATGTGTAAACACATTATATTACGGAACGCATACATGCGTTCCCTACGGCTTTGTCGTTGCATAACACATTATATTACGGAACGCATGCATGCGCTCCCTACGGCTTTGTCGTTGCATAACACATTATATTACGGAACGCATGCATGCGTTCCCTACGGCTTTGTCGTTGCATAACACATTATATTACGGAACGCATGCATGCGTTCCCTACGGCTTTGTCGTTACATAACATAAAGCTGGCACGACATACAGTGTCAAGAGGGTTGACATCAACAATCCACCGATACTTACAATACCCATAGACATTCTTGATTCAGCAGATGACTCACCTATACCAAGTGCCATTGGCAACATAGCAAGGATGATAGCAATATTTGTCATCAAGATTGCTTTCAGTTTTACAGAGCAAGCCATCATCAAAGCGGATTTCATTGATTCACCATCTTCTCTTACTTTCATGTTTGCAAAGTCCAAAATTAAGATAGCGTTATTCACCACAATACCAATGAGCATAATGATAGCCATCATAGCCATGATATTCATGGTCAAACCTGTGATAAATTGAATAAATATCACTCCTATCAATGCCATTGGAACAGTTGACATTATCAACAATGGTTGTTTAAAACTTTCGAGAATAGCGGTTAGCAACATATATAGTAGCAAAATAGCAAGAATAAACGCTTTACCCATTTCCGCAACAGCATCATTCATCATTTCTGCACTGCCTCCCCAGCGTATTCTGTATCCGTCTGGTAATTCCATATCAGCCAATCTTCTATCTATTTCATTTGTAATATCACCTAATGGAAAACCTGTGGCTGGAGCACCTGTTATATTGATAACCTTTGATTTATCTCGGCGAGTGATTTGATTTACGCCCTCAGTGAAATTTATGTCCACAAGCTGTGATAATTGAAATCTGCCTCTCGGAGTCATTATCGATAAATTCCTGAACCTTTCAGGAGTAGCATAAGCAGATTCATCCATTGTAACTCTGATGTCCAGTTCTTCAGCCCCATCCCGAAATTGAGAAGCGATTAAACCCTCGACAGCTGCTCTTGCACCAATACTAATGTCCATCACATTTACACCTGTCAGTGCAAGTTGGTCTCTTTTGGGTTCGATAACAAGCTCTGGTCTGCC
>WRLE01000034.1 GCA_009777775.1 Oscillospiraceae bacterium | reverse complement strand
CAATCTGACTGCTGCTATTGTGTCTAACGAAATACTACAACAATAGCATCCAAGTGAAACGATTGTGTGTTAATGATGCTTCATTTTTGATCTATTTTAAGTTTGTATTATTTCAAATGTTGTATACATATTAGTAAGAGAATGAACTCAATAGATAGTTACTGGTATCAATGGTTAGTAGTTCTATATCCATATATATACGATGATCAGAATATGTTCTGATGGATAATATGTAAATAATTCATGTAATATAGATTGGAGTGATAGAAATGATTTACTCCGCGCATACATTCGAGATTACGCTTAATCTTGACACGAATGAATTTCATAAATTGAAAGATAAAGCATATGATAAATCAAGAGGGAAGCATCAGCTATATATAAAAAAAGGTGTCTATAACGATAACTTTCTTGCGGATAAAGGAATAAAAATTGAATACCACAATAATACTTACAATAAAAAAATCAAATTTATCGTAAACCCAAGCAGAGTGCTGGGTGGCGACGATGTGAAAAAGCTGTGGAGGGCGAACAAAGACAATATATCAAAACTATTTCACAAACTCGAAAATTATATTGATGACTATTTCGACTCCAGATACAGGCTGAACGACTTCAAACTAACCCGCATTGACTTTACTGTGAACATTGATGTAGGTAATAGAAAAATAGTGTTTGCATACATAAAGGTCTTGCGTAATATCGGGAAAGTAAAAGGGTTCGCGTCGAAATATAGTAAAAATGATGATCGGATTGACACAGACCTTAGTTTTGACTTAGAGGGGAATTCCAATGGAATTGAGTTTACGGCCTATGATAAAGAAGCAGAATCTCAGCGAAAAGAAGCAAAAGGAATTCTTCGCGTTGAAGTTCGTTTAACAAAGCAAAAGACGATTCGCAAATATACGGATGAAACCGTTACCTCAAAACAATTAAAAAGCCTGGCGCTGAATAGCGAAGATATATTTTTGGATACTTTCACGCACATAATTCCATACGGTGATTTTTATAAAAAGAAACAAGCTGTGAAGCTCATCGAGGATAGTATACTCAAGAAAAAGCACAGGGAAAAGATGCTACAGCTGATAGGGCTTATACCGGCAAAGAAGTCCCTGTATCTCGCCCAGAAGGAGATGAACGATAGAAACATCGACAAAGTAATGAAAATGTTCGCGGAAATGAATTTGTCGCCCGTAACCATCAGTAAGCGACACGAAATAGAGCATCTAAAAAATATGTATTCCTATTTGGGTAAATAATAGTCATATCGGCAAGGCAGGGACACGCTTCGGCGTGTTCACTTGCTTGTCCCTTTGTTTAAAATAAGATGACACCGCAGTGCTCCATTCCCTTATTTTTATACTCAAAAACTCCACACAGTAAAAATACTGACCACTGAATAACACCGGCAACGACGATTTGCAGCCGTCTTCGCGGAATGATCTATATAAAAGAATCATAACACAAAACAATTCTGTAAAAATTATTTGCAAACGGAGGAATGAATGATGCAACTAAAATACCTTTTCCAGCTTACTCGAACACTTGATTCAGAGAATTTCTATGAACTATTAAACAGGGCCAAAGCTAAGTCAAAGGGAGAATATCTATTACATTCTGGCGATGACAAGTACGTTGACGATGCTCTGGCTTCTAAAGGGATAACGATTGCCTATCATGACTACTCTAAGAAAAAAATAAAACTCACCGTAGACCCGAACTGGATACTTGACGACGATGAGCCAGATCACGACACTATTGCAAAATCAGTCCGCAAACTTGAAACGTATATCGGCGACTATTTCAAATCAAAATACGAACTGAACGATTTCAAATTGAGCAAAATGAGGCTCATAATGGATATTGATGCCCACAAACGTAGGAACGTGGCCGCTTACTTGAAAGTCTTAAAAAAAATTGGGAAGGTTAAAGGGTTTTCGCCGTCATGCGATAGCCGTCTCGATAAGGACATGTATTTTTGCTTGGAAGGAAACTCAAATGGCATCGAGTTTATGATTTATGACTTGGAAAAGCTGGCAAAAGATCAACTGCTGGAAGCAGATGCAAAACCAAAGAAATTGAAATCCATAGCGGAAAAGATGGAGGGTATTTTACGGACTGAGGTATGGCTGAAAGTACCAAAAATTACTCGGGGCTTCACTATCGGAACTGTCGCGTCCGAACAAATAACAGGTTTATTGGAAAACAGCAAGAAGATATTTTTAGAGATTTTCATGCGAATAATCCCTTTCGGGGACTTCTATAAGAAAAGTAAAGCTGTGGAAATCATTGCAAGGGAAGTAACGGACAGAAGGTTGAGGAGGAAAATGTTACGACTGCTGGCTCTAGTCCCCGAGAGAAAATCATTGCTGCTTGCTCAAAAAGCCTTGGGCTGTAGAAGAATCGACGATGTGATGGAAATGTTTTTCTCGATTGAGGTGTCGCCGGTCACGATCAGTAAGCGCCATGATTTTGATAAGCTCGTAAACCTATACAAGTACCTGTAAGACAGCAATGGTCAAGGAAATGATGGGACTAAAAAATATAGAAAGGATTGATAAACA
>WRLE01000033.1 GCA_009777775.1 Oscillospiraceae bacterium | reverse complement strand
GTAGCGAATTATCTCAATGGAAAATCAGGATACATACTTGTATCCCATGACAGAGTGTTTTTGGATGACTGCGTCGACCATATTTTAAGCATCAACAAAGAAAACATCGATGTTATGCGCGGTGACTTTTCCACTTGGTGGGAGAACAAGGCGAGGCAAGATGCTCTGGAGCTGGCACAAAACGAACGATTGGAGCAGGAAATAGGAAGGCTCAAGGAATCGGCAGCTAGAACCGCCCGCTGGTCAGATATAGTGGAAAAAAGCAAGAACCAACCGCAAAAGTCGGGACTGAGCGTGGACAGGGGATATATAGGGCACAAAGCAGCGAAAATGATGAAACGCTCCATGAGTACCGAAAAACGCCGTCAGGATGCCATTGATGAAAAGTCGAAACTACTAAAAAACATCGAAAGCGCAGATGAGCTGAAAATCCATCCGTTGAAATACCATTCTAAACAACTGCTATATGTGGAAGGACTGCATATAGCATATAGCGATAAGGAGCTATTGGGGGGGCTTAGTTTTTCCATCAATGATGGAGAACGCCTTGCCATACTCGGAGGCAATGGAACAGGAAAAAGCAGCATTTTGAAACTGCTGCTGGGTGAGGATATACCCCATATTGGCGAGGTGAATGTATCGGGTAAGCTGGTTATTTCATATGTGCCGCAGGATGCGTCTTTTCTAACGGGAAGTTTAAATGATTATATTAATAATCAGCAAATTGATGAGTCCCTTTTCAAAGCAATACTGCGAAAACTAGACTTTTCCAGAGTCCAGTTCGACAAAGACATGGGCGACTACAGCGCAGGTCAGAAGAAAAAAGTACTCCTTGCTCGCAGCCTTTGCCAAGAGGCCCATGTATACATATGGGACGAGCCACTAAACTACATCGATGTCTATTCCAGGATACAAATTGAGGAGCTTTTAACAAGTTTCAAGCCCACAATGATTTTCGTAGAACACGACCGCGCCTTCTGCGAAAGCGTTGCAACGAAGTTTATTGAATTGGATAGTCAGGGTTAAGGTTTTTGTGTTATACACTTCTCTGGTATAATCAGCATGCATTTGAGTATCATAAACGCAAGTCAGTGGGTAATTTATGCATCTTGGTCAAATTGGCTTGCATCAAATATTTTATTATGTATACTGACATTGTGGCCATTGAGGAAAGAGGGAGCAGCGCTGTGAAAATCACGATTATTGAAGACGAGCAGCAGGTAGAAATGGAGGTAATCATCCGTTGCCAAAAGTCTGATGAGCAGGTTGCAGAACTGGTCTCGGCGATATCAAAGCACGATATGAAGCTCACAGGTGAAAAAGATGGTGAAACATATCTGTTGACAGAAGCGAGCATTTATTACTTTGAATCCGTTGATAAAAAAACCTTCGCATATACCCAATCGGATGTCTACGTAGTACCGTATCGTCTATATGAATTGGAAGAACGCCTCGGTCGTGACTTCTTCCGAGCTGCGAAAGCCACCATTATCAATTTGTCGAAAGTGAATTCAATTATCCCAGATTATGGTGGAAGGCTGCAGCTTACCCTCCTAACTGGCGAGAAGCTGCTTGTCTCACGCCAGTATGCCCAAGTCCTAAAAAACAAGTTTGAAATATAAAGTAGCTATAAAGCTAGATTGACTTCGATATGACAAGACTCAATGCTTCCCTATCGAAAAGTTAAAAAAAATAATAAATAAACACGGTAAGACCGGATAAAGGAGACAAAATGAAAAAATTTCTACAAACCATCGCTGCTTTAAAAGCTGTTGCAGCATTGGCTTTCACCGCACAAATAATGGTAGTCACAGTCGCCACGATGCTCTTACGCAAAAACTCCATACCCATCAGTTACATATGGCAAATGGTTTTCCTTGCGCTCATTTTCAGCGCAGTGCAGATACTCGCTTTTTCGGAAAACCGCTTCGAAAAGACGAAGACATCCGCCAGGCTGACCTTCCTCGGGCTTACGATGCTATTTATCCTTGCGTGTTTTGCGATAGCGTTTAAGTGGTTTCCTTTACAAAACCCAGTTAATTGGATCGCTTTCACCGGCTCATATATTGCAGTCTTTTTCGTTTCGCTCTTTACTCTGCGAATCGTATTCAGGTTAGGTGGAATAGAATATACCCAAATGTTAAATGTGTACAAAGGACAAGGACAAGGACAAGGCTAATCGTAAAAAATAGCAAATATGGTAGAAATACATATACCATTTGTCGCAACCTCGTTATAATGTAAAAAGTGTTTTGACATTAGAGGCAAAACACTTTTTGACACTTTGTACTTACAGAAAGAATAGCTGATTCCTCTCGATTGCAAGTATAACTATCCAGTTTTTGCTAAATAGCTTGTAATTGCTACTTCGGTTACGACATCGCGTAGCTGAGCTGTAAGTTTTTCTAGATGCCTGAAAACTGCGTCATCATATGACACTTCACCACACTGACGGCATATATTAGACGGCACATTTTTAATAATGATAACTCGGTCATCCAACGCAAGGGTGAAAGTCGATTCTTTGTTTTCTTGTAGTCCGTTACAATATACGCAACGCATTGTTATTCTCCTATTCTAGTACTAAAGTCATTTGACCATTCTAAGATATTTGGCTCGTATGCTGTTATAATCCATAATTTGCTATCTTTGATTGCACAAACGATATGCAAGTGTTTTCCGTTTACAGTTTTCCCAAGTATTAAGCATGCTGGTGATGGATATGCGTCAGGGTAATTTTCGATTATTTTCCCATTAATAATTGTTTCATCGATTTCACTAGCTGTTATATTACGTTGTTAAAGCCTTTTTGCACTGTGCTGCGTCCATTCGATTGCTTTAGCAATGCATAATTTTCGGATATCGTCTATATTCATACGATTCACCTATAATTTGGCTATCAATACTCATATATTACGTTATTTATCTGACAAAGTCAATCGTTTAGTATCGTGTAGTCTCACGAAAAGGAAGGATAGGGTCAATCATGAAGTACAATTTTTGCATATTCGATTTAGATGGTACATTAACAGACCCGCAACTTGGAATTACAAAATCCTATCAATATGCCCTTGCTGCGTATGGTATACATGAGGAGCTTGATAAGCTCACGAAGTTTATTGGACCACCTTTGCGTGATGTGTTCGTTGAGCATTATGGGTTCAGTATCGATGATGTTGAGAATGTTGTAGCTAAGTTTCGAGAATACTTTGCGGAAACAGGATTGTTGGAAA
The DNA here is from genome assembly GCA_009777775.1 of Oscillospiraceae bacterium. Taxonomy (GTDB): domain Bacteria; phylum Bacillota; class Clostridia; order Oscillospirales; family Oscillospiraceae; genus WRMH01. The sequence goes on along the minus strand of WRLE01000033.1, from coordinate 405 downwards.
ACGAAGTATACTCCAGGATTGATGAAGTCTTAACGAAGCTCAATGATAACGAAATCGTCATGGCTGTTGCCACTAGCAAAGTTGGGCTGTATGCGGAGCGTATACTAAAGCACTTTGCACTGGATGAGTACTTTGCTTTTGTTTCAGGTGATGAGATGGACGGAAGTTTGACAAAAAATGGAAAAGGGGAAATAATTCGTCTTGCTCTCGATGCTGTTGACCCTGATAAGAAACGGTCTCCTGTGATGATAGGAGACCGAATGCACGATATTCATGGAGCCCAAGATGCAGGAATTGACAGCATCGGAGTAACCTGGGGCTACGGCTCACGGGAAGAACTGGCAACTGCAGGAGCAACATGGATTGTGGATACCATGGAGCAGCTATGTGACTTGATTTTGTGAT
>WRLE01000032.1 GCA_009777775.1 Oscillospiraceae bacterium | reverse complement strand
GCCCAAGATGCAGGAATTGACAGCATCGGAGTAACCTGGGGCTACGGCTCACGGGAAGAACTGGCAACTGCAGGAGCAACATGGATTGTGGATACCATGGAGCAGCTATGTGACTTGATTTTGTGATAGCTTACGCCACTACCGCAATTGCTTCTATTTCCACCATGGCTCCCCTGGGGAGGTCGACTACTGCTACCGTGGAGCGGGCGGGTTTGTGGGTGGCGAAAAACTCTGAGTAGACTTCGTTGAAAGCGGCGAAATCGTTCATGTCTAGGAGAAAGCAGGTTGTTTTGATAACATGGGTAAGATCGCTTCCTGCGGTCAGGAGAACGGCTCTCAGGTTTTCTAGAACCTTTTCTGTCTGCTCTTTGATACCGCCTTCAACGAGTTCGCCTGACTGCGCATCTAGGGGGATTTGACCAGAAGCAAAAACCATGCCATTAGCGACGATGGCTTGGGAATATGGACCGATGGCAGCGGGGGCATCATTTGATTGGATAATTGTCATTTGGTTGACCTCCTATTATTTTAAGTAGCGAAACAGCTGTAAATGTGTTAATATCGTAACTAATGAGAAACCCTGTGTCATCATGGGTTTGATCTGTAATCGCCTGTGGATTTTGATGTGTCATCATGAGATTGAACCACAATCTCCTACGGATTCTGATGAGCTAGCGGCTCGAAAGACTGCGAATCTTTTCGCTCGCTAGTATATGTATGTTAATGAAGATGAGGTTGCTATTCATGCATTATGCAGACTATAAAACTATACTCTCTCCAACCAATGGGATGAACCTCTATAGGGGCTGCACCCATGGATGCATATATTGCGACAGCCGTAGCACATGTTATCAGTTTAGTCACGACTTTGAAGATATAGAAGTAAAGCGAAATGCAGTAAAGATACTAGAATCGCAGTTGAAACGCAAGAGAAAACTGACCATGATCAGTACAGGTTCAATGTGCGACCATTATATCGAGCTGGAAGAAGAGCTGGAAATAACAAGAGAGTGTTTAAAAATCATCGAAAAGTACGGCTATGGAGTATCAATACTGACAAAATCAAACAGAATCCTCAGAGACATCGACATCCTGAAAGCAATAAACGAAAAGGCAAAGTGCGTGGTGCAGCTGACGATGACGACATATGATGAAGAATTGTGCCGCATAATCGAACCCAATGTATCGAGTACTTCCGAAAGGTTTGCGGTTCTGGAAGCAATGCATGATGCGGGGATACCCACTGTTGTCTGGATTTGCCCTATTTTACCATTTATCAATGACAGCGAAGAAAATCTATTAGGCTTGCTGGATTATTGTATCAGAGGAAAGGTCAAGGGGGTTTTATGCTTCGGTTTCGGTACAACAATGCGGGAGGGAAGCCGAGATTATTTCTACAAAAAGCTGGATGAGCATTTTCCTGGCATGAAGCAGCGTTATATAAACTCTTTTGGCAATAGTTATGAATGTAATAGTCCAAATAATGCCGAGCTTATGAAAATTCTCGAGAGTGAATGCAGCAAAAACGGCATCATATGGCGCTTCAATGATGTTTATGCATATTTACGTAAGTTCGAAGTGGAAGAGAGGCAAATATCGCTTTTCTAGAAATCTAAGTGTCATTACTTTTCGGGTTGCTATTGCTTTTACTTTTCTACTCCCTGTTTTCAAGCGAGGCAACACGATAACGCACGATTTCATCAATCAATTCCTCCAGTCACAGGATGATTATACCATAAATCAGGAAAAATACTATTGAAAATAAGAAAGAATATCCTCTACCCTAGCCCCTCTCAGCAGATAAAATCTTACAAAATAGCAGACTCCTATGATTTTTGAGTGTTAAAGTGATTACGAATGTGGTAATATCAAAAAACCTTGAGTGGGAGGTATGTTATGTATATAAAAAACAGAAAATTCGCCCTCATATATCGATGTATGCTCTTTTTTATATGTGGTATTGGGCTCTACATCACATTGGGTTTGCATCGTGGACGGTTCAGCCTGACTTCCTTAGTATATTACACTACTTTGAGCAACATGGTGTGCTTTCTTTTTTATATCCCTACGATTGTTAATAATGCCAGTAAGCTCAAAATCATGGGTGAAGCAGATTCTGCTTTTGCTCCTCGTATAAAAGGTGCAATTGTGATAATGATTACAATTACCTTCACTATTTACCATGTTTTCCTTGCCAACGTTCCATTTCCCATATATACAGGTGGGGATTTTGCATACTATATCCAAAACCTGATAACTCACTATATTGTTCCAATAATGGTTATTATTGATTGGCTGTTGTTCGATCCGAAACAAATGCTGCGGACTGTAGACCATTTGTTGTGGTTACTGATACCTGCTGCTTATGCGGCTTTTGCAATTGTCAGAGCACAACTGGGTGATGTGCTGCCTGGTCGAACCAGCAGGTATCCATATTACTTTTTGGATTTCGATGCAATGGGTTCGAGCGGGGTGTTTCGTTTCTTTGCAGTATTCCTTTTGGTGTATCTGTCAATCGGATATGCATTAGTTGGGATTGACCGATATATATTACGAAAAAAAAGCTGACAGGATGTTACAAGTCACGGGGTAACAATCCAGTGTCATAGCGAGGAGCGAAGCGACGTGGCAATCTTTTTAGTCTGTTATTTCGGGATAATAAGATCCTTCGCTACGCTCTAGGATGACACTGTAAGTACTTACGAAGGATGAGGTGACCAGCAACGATAAGATGCATATTTTGGTAAAGCTATTGACATTATTTCTACACAACAGTACAATGTAATCAAATTATACAAAACATTTCCGAAGGGAGTTGATGTTAATGTCGTTAATTAAGGTGAATTCAACATAACTGGATAATGGGCATTGTATTAGAGAGAAGAATGTGCGATTGTTCTATTGTCTCTGATTATGCCGTCATGGTAACCTTTATATAAATACTGCTGATATGGAATAAATGGGATGCAGGTAAACTTCTGCTCCTATATTGTAAAACCGTAAATAGCAGCTTTATTCGAGGCTGCTGATTTGCGGAATTTTTGTGTCCATTTCCAGATTTTCATATGGAAGGAGTTGGTGTGTGATGATTGATTTTTTAAACTGGATACACATTAATCATAGTATAAAAACAACACCAATAATGGAGGACAAAAATGACCGAATTAGAAAAATACGGCTGGCAGCAGTCTATGCTTCCGCAAGACGTGGAAGGGATACCGGCTAGGATTACAGCGGTTCATCGCGAAAGATTTGAGCTTGTTTGTCAGCATGGCGCAGTCTTTGGCAGACTTAAAACGGCGGTTTATTATGCACAGGGGGAAGAGTTCCCCACTGTAGGTGATTATGTCATGCTGCAATACGAGGACGCAGGAGACAGCATTATAATAAAAACACTGGAGCGAAAAAGCTTCTTTTCCCGCAGAGACCCGACGATTCAACGAGGCGAACAAGCAATTGCGGCAAACTTCGATACGGTGTTCATCATGATGTCTCTGAATAACGATTTCAACATAACGCGATTGGAACGCTACCTGACCCTTGCTTGGCAGAGCGGGGGAGTACCAGTAGTTTTGCTGACAAAAGCTGATTTGATAAATGATTATGAAACGCAGATTGATGCAGTGCAAAGCGTCGCATTTGGTGTCAATGTGATTGCTCTGAGCATTGTCAGTGGACTTGGGCTAGACAGCTTAAATGAATACCTGCAACCTATGAAATCCGTTGTGTTCCTAGGTTCCTCCGGCGTTGGTAAATCAAGCCTTCTCAACGCTTTGGCAAATGAGGAATTAATGGAAGTCAAGGGTATTCGTGAAGATGATAGCCGAGGTCGCCATACCACCACCCACCGCCAACTCTTTTTGCTCCCCTCGGGTGCCATGGTTATTGATACTCCAGGGATGAGAGAGCTAGGGATGTGGGATGCAGGAGTCGGACTAGGAGAGGCATTTGGAGATGTGGATGAGGTCCTAGCTCGTGGATGCAGATTTGCTGATTGCGGACATGGATCCGAGCCTGGCTGTGCTGTTACAGCAGCGATTGAATCAGGGGAGTTACCTCTGGAACGCTGGCAGAGCTATTTGAAGCTGAAAAACGAAGCTAGATTTTTAGATGACAAGGTCAGTTATATGCGAGAGCGAGGAAATCGTTTCAAAAGCATAGCCAAGGACATCCGTAAATCCAAGCAGCGAGGTGATATCAGACAGTGAATATTAATATAAGATTGGAAACACCGAAAGACCACTATGAAGTTGAAAATCTGACCCGTGAAGCATTTTGGAAGACTATATGGGGAACGAAGCTAGAAGAAATCAGCATGGTCATGAATGAACATGGCATCAAATGGGGAGAAAGCAAAAAGTAAATTGTTCTTTCCATTATCAATATGCCATAACTATGTAGTTACAAGCCATTGGGTGCTTAAATCTTGCATATTGCTAGTAATGGCATATATAGTACGCACTAACAGTGTCATCCTGAGCCAGGATGTCACAAAACTAATTTCAAATCGATGAAATACAACCAGCATTCACGCGGCGTCTCGCCCTTGAAATTACCAGTATACTTGTTGCTACCTTCGCCCCACCC
>WRLE01000031.1 GCA_009777775.1 Oscillospiraceae bacterium | reverse complement strand
TAACTCAACTTTCGCACATGCACATGATAAGTACGAATAAATATAGATAGAATAAGGATAAATCTGCATAAAAATGCATAAAAAAGCAGATTTTGACCTCCAAAAATGGTATAATAGTTTAGCAAAAATCATAATACACCAGGAGGAAAATCTGCTATGACTATTATGCCAAAAGAAAACGAATTTGACAACTCTATTTTTACAATTTGCGCAAAATTCATCAAACGATTCCAAATAAAAAAGCTCTTAAGACAGAGTAACGCGATGAAAAGCAAGGGCATACCATCACTGGATATATTCGCATTTTTGCTGGGGCTCGTGTTCAGCGGCAAGAACTTCTATACACTTATGGAAAACTGTCAAGAAAGAATATACTTCTGCAAAGATGTAGTGTACCGATTCCTGCGCAATGCGAGCATAAACTGGAAAAATTTCCTCTTTCGACTATCGTGCAGCGTGATATCCGAAGTAGACAGGCTGACATCCGAAGACCGAAGGACTGCGCTAATAATCGATGATTCGCCATATTACCGCAACCGCAGCAAAAAAGTCGAATTTCTGTCGAGGTGCTACGACCACACAACCGGCAAGTACTACAAGGGCTTAACCTTGCTGACCCTCAGCTAGTCGGATAGACAGACATTAATCCCGATAACATTTAGCCTATTGGGAGCGAGCGATGACAAAAACCTCCTTGAAGGGTCATATGCAAAGGAAGACAATAGAACGCTTGCGACGAAAAGGAGAAATGAAGCAAGAGCGGGCAAGCCGGCTTTGGTGCAATCAATGCTCAAATCAGTAAAAGGAACGCATGCGGAAGCGAAATATGTGCTGTTTGACAGCTGGTTTACGTCTCCATCGTCTGTACTCTCAACGGCTGGATTGGGCTACCATGTAGTAGCGAGACTAAAAAACCACGAGAAGCACCTGTATAGGTACGAAGACGAAAACATCTCGATAAGCAGGATTTATAGGGCCAACAGAAAACGTAGAGGTCGATCGAGGTACCTTCTCTCTGTTACCGTTGATGTCCGTCACTATGACTTTTCCGAAACTATTCCGGCTAAGATTGTATATGTCAGAGAAAAGGGAAAAAGAAAAAACTGGATTGCACTTATTTCGACAGATACATCACTTTCAGAAGACGAGATTATTGCGCTTTACGGAAAAAGATGGGACATCGAGCCGTTTCACAAAGTCTTGAAGTCGTATCTCCGACTCGAAAAAGAGTTCCAAATGCGCTCTTATGACGCAATGATGGCACACGCGACTATAGTGATGACGCGTTATGTTATGCTATCACTAGAAAACAGGGAAAACATAGATTGGAGATCTGTTAATGATGGGTTTTATGTTTTATGTCAGGAACTGGAAGACATTTCTTTCACTGTAGCTTTTGAATTGATTCTGGCTATACTAAAACGTTGCTCCTCAGAACACCTTAACCTTTCAAATGCGCAAATTAACGAGTTTGTTACCTACTTTATTGCAGATTTACCTAGTCTTATCAAGGATAAACTTAAACTTTCGGTGTGCGAAAGTTGAGTAAATAATATATAATGTATATAAACCTACGTTTGGAGGCGAGAAAAATGGCAAAGATAAAGTATAGCGAAGCGGATAAAGCTGTTTGGTTTACTATTTGTGTACAATTCACGGCTGAAGCTCTCAAAATTCCGGTTAAAGACGTAGCCCGGATGCTTAACAAACACGGTATTGTAGAGTGGCTATTATCGGGCTATCCTTCTTTTCATACACAGGGGTATGAATATATGTCGGAAGTCATTGTCGACAGACTTCGTCAAGCACAAGAGGTCGGAGTAGTATGAAGCGTTTTCACCATGGGACAAACATGGTAATAAATTCAATCGACCTTGGAAAGGGTCGTACACGTACAGATTTCGGTAAAGGCTTTTATTTGGGAAGCAACCTTGGTGAAGCTCGCAAGTGGGCAATATCGCAATCAATGGCAACCGAAACTCCAACAGTTATGCGTTATGTGTTGAGCGATGCTGTATTCGACTTTGATGACAGAAACTTGAGCAGACTTTGGTTTTCTTCTCCAACTGTCGAGTGGCTGAACTTTGTACGCGACAATCGTAGAAGGATTGCATCAAACGCTAAAAACACAGAGCCGAGACATGATTAAGACATCGTATATGGGCCAATTGCTAACGATAAAGTTGCAGATGTGGTTGACGAATATATTGATGGATTATTAACCGCTGAGGAAGCACTCTTGCGAGTGAAGGTAATTCCGAGTGTGTTTCAGATGAGTTTTCACACACCTCTGGCACTGACCTATATTGATCAGACGTTGACGGAATTCCAACGACATTTAAAGAATAACAAATGGTCTGAATGGGAAAGATTAGACTTATAATGTAATAAAAAGTTTGAAATAGATAATAGCATAAAATGTATATACTCAATTCGGTCTGGTCAAATCAGGAGAAAAAAATGTTCTGCCATGGGTTGGAGTGGCTCTTGTTAGCGGTGTTGCTATTGGGATTGGTGTAACAAAAGTTAAGGAATACTTTGCTCAGAAGGAAGCCATTTCTACCGCAGAAGTTGATGAGGCAAAGAAAGAAATCATACAAGGCATAAGAGATTACGATGCAAAAAATGAGATGCCGCAAGAAACAGATGACGTAGATAGATTGTAGGAGGTTTAATGATGAAATGTCCACAGTGTGGGAAAAAATGAAGGATGACTGACCAGACAAATTAATATATTTTAATTGCTCATTTTGCAGAGATCGGTTTTACTGGAAGATGGTGGCGAGTTAGTCAATGCATTTATTATAAGTCGTGGCAAAAGCGGAAAGAAATTTGTAAACCGTCAACAATCTTTAAGTGGTGGCAGTTCTACCGCTCCTTGGAAAATGGAAGCAATCATGACAAATACATTAAATGTCATCATTGTCACTGCGCACCCAATCTGCCACCACCAAGCCATCGGGCGTTATGCGACATATGTCCTAGTGCGGTGCGGTTGTATAGACAAAACCATATTGATAGCGTTATTTTTACTTCATGGATAATCGTTAGTTTAATGGGATGGTGAATTATGGCTTTGAAGATGTCATAGTTAATCCTATAAGCCTTGTTGTGAAGTGGTATGTTAAGCTCGATAGACCTATGCATCTTTGGACAAGAATTATATTATATTATTCGAAGGAGGCACTAAGATGAAGAAGAGGTTTAGAAACGATTTATTACCCCAGTCGATAACGATTAAAAGCTACGCTGAGTTTTTTGTCGCATTGGGGAAGGCTGCTTTTCATGGATTCGTCAGTAAACAATATGACGAGGCTATATTTGCCATCATGGATGCCGGAACAGTGCTCGGGATGGAAGAGACCGATGACAGGCTGATATGGAGACTGATTGACCGTTCTGTCATGCAAGCGATCATCGACTTAACGAAGGATAACCAAGACAGCATTCCACGCTCGGAAGAGAATGATTTATCTGACAAAATTAAGGAACTACGATATGATGGGAAACTCACAGTGGACAATGCTTTTTTACTCGACCAAAGGAATGTCAGTTTACTCGAGACATCCAAGCTTTTCTGAAAGATTGGTTGTTGCTCGCGGGAGTTATCGCAGCTAAAGCTGATGCCATTGTAAATAGATTCCCGAGCTATTTTGTTTACGCATTACATAATGAATGGAAGCGAAACCCCGAGGTATATAAGAAGCTTCTTAACGAAACGCCGTTCTCTCCCGCGGTTGTTGCTGAGGATGATTGGGAGCGATACAGGGCTTATCTCGACAAGCAAATACAGGAAAGTGTTTTTCAAGAAGCTTTTAGTTTGGAACAAATCTATGTGCCGTTATGCGGATACTATGAGGTGCATAAAGAGGTACTTGAAGAAAAACAAGAAAAAAACAGCAATAGTGAAGATAAAATGCACGGCTACCAAAATAGCGGAATCAAAAAAATCGAGCATCATGTAATTGAACTCGATACATGGGTACGGACATGGTTGAAAGACGATGATAAAACCGAGCAGATTCTACTGATATTAGACGGATTAGATGAGCTGACTCAGCAAGGCAATGCAGGTTCGGATGCAGCAGATGCTTTCATCACACAGATTTATCAAATGACACAGAACTACAACAGTTATGCGATGAGGATTCGCGTCCTTATCACGGGGCGGGATGTAACGATCAAACCCATTGAAGAAAAGTATTTTAAGAAAGAGGGTAGGGTTGTCCATGTGCTGCCGTACTACGTCTCTGGCAATGAGGCGGAACCGTATACTTCGCCATTTGAACCGGAATTTATTTATATCGACCCAAATAATCTACTACGTGAAGACCGGCGAATACAATGGTGGGAAAGATGCGCTCGCCTGACCGGCAAGACCTATAAAGGGGTTCCAGAAGAGTTGAAGCAAAAAAGGTTTGACGAGATTACGGTGCAACCATTACTGAACTATTTATTAGCATTGAGCTATGATCGTGAAAAAATCAGATTTTCAGAAGATACTTATCTCAATGAGTTATATGAGGATTTATTCGATTCTGTGTTTGAACGCGAGTGGCAATAGGGCAGTTTCCGTCCAACAGAAGGTATAATCAGCAAAAACGACTATGGGAGGGTTATAGAGGAAATTGCGGTGGCGATATGGCAAGGTGACGGACGTACCGCAACAGTCAAAGCAATCGAAGAGCGATGTATGCAGAACGGAATTACAAATACTTTGGAGAAAGTAAAGGAGAAAGCCAAGGATGGAGTCACTACTCTGTTGACCGCTTTTTATTTCCACGATGCCGGCATCCAAGGCATCGAGCGTACCTTTGAGTTTACACATAAAAGTTTTGGCGAGTTCTTCGCAGCTCGAAAAATTGTAGGGCAGCTTATTCAGACGGTAAAGGCAACGCAACAGCACAAAGAAGATCAAACGGGATGGTCACATGAGGCTGCGCTGGAAAAATGGATAGTGATGTGTGGGAACACGCCCATTGACGGCTATATCTACAATTTCCTCGTCAACGAGGTTCGACGGTATGATAAGCAGGAAGTTAAGTGCTGGCAGGATATGCTCTGCGATTTTATTGGGTACATATTGCAAAACGGGATGCCTTATGACAAAATATCACATATCAATTTCCATGAAAAGTTGCGCCACTCGAGAAACTCAGAGGAAGTATTGCTTGCCGCACTCTCGGCATGTGCAAAGTATACAGGAGATGTCTCAAAGATTAAATGGCCAAATGTTAATGCGGCAGGAGAGTGGATTGCCAAATTG
>WRLE01000030.1 GCA_009777775.1 Oscillospiraceae bacterium | reverse complement strand
AGCATCAGTAAAACGTACACGTCCTCTGACAGCACCCTCGTCACCAATCATACCGAATAATTGACAGGCTGGGCATACATGCTCGAAATCTGTGCATTTATCGTGTTTATTTTGAGTATGCAATATATTTGGTATTTTGCTGACAAAGTACTCTTTGGTTAGCTGTGAAGGAGATAAATATGTACCTGTTTCATCCATGTAAACGAAGAGTGTTTTTTTTGCTTCATAACGTTTTTGATACGCCTTATATCTATAAATGAACTCTTCTAGGTTTACTTTCTCATCACAATAACTCCTTATGACATTCTCGAAACGTTCTAAAATATCGCTATCTTTATCAAGTTTTACTTTGTCATTTCCACTAGTAGGGTCAAAAACAACGTGCGACTGTTTAATTTTTTTGCCAGTAACTTTGTTTTCTAGCTCACCAGTTATGTGAAGAACATGAGTTCCGTTTTCATCTGCAATTGCTTTTCTGCAAAGACCTTCACCTTCAAGTTTCACAGTGCAGGGAACATTTGACTCTACATTATCTATTGGTATATTTAAAAAGCTTGGATTTTTGTATAAGTACCAATCATCGTCCTCATAGCGCAAAATAGCTGGGATCTTTGGCTGAGGAGTGCGTTTATATGGTAGATTGTTTTCATCTACGACAAGGAAGCAAGAATTGGTCAGCTGTTCATATACATTACGAATCATCCCACGAAGTTCGCTGCCTGGGATAATTGGATTTACTGGAGGTTTACTTGGATGTTTAGCTACACTGCTTAAATCCTCATATGAATAAAATTCATATGAAAGATGCTCAACCGGTTTATTTCTATATCGAACATCCGTAATGAAAGCTTTTGATGTATTTGGTATAAATGTAGGAGTTTTTATTTCAAGAGTGCATTTAATAACCCCACTTAAAGGTCCTTTTATTACTTTCCCGCGTTCTGGTTTGACTTCTGGAATCGGTAGAAATATATAGGGGTTAATAAATGGGGCATTGTTTTTAGTGCTTGTTATACTGCGGTATGCTGGGTCAAAACTGGTTGTAAAATCGTCAATAGTGACTGTGGTTCGAGTATTTTTTTTATTCTTTTTCGCCATATTCTGTTGCCTCCAATACGATAAAGTCCATCATGCGCCAATCGTCAAATTCCAATGTTTCTTTATTTATACTGACATAGTTTCTTACAACAACAAAAGCATTTTTGTTGATTGGTACATCAAATGGTACTGTAATTTCTGTTCCGCGAGTTTCAGATAAGAATGTATAGCCGTCTTCTCGAGATTGATTTTTCTTTGGGTCTCCCCATAAGAGATGGGCTTCGTCCACCACTTCTGTGTTGTACCATTCATCGTTTTGTCCAATACCATCTGTGCGAATCCGTCCTAAAACTGTTCCATCAAAGGTGTTGACACGCAACTCGCTGTCTTTGTTAAATGCTCGAAGTTCATTAAAATCTGCCAATGCTTCTGGTGTCAATGTGTTTGCCTTATATAATCGCACAGCTGTAATACTATATATTATGGCATACTCATATAGCTTCGCATCAGCTAATAGTTTTACCGACCCTTCATAGGAATATGGGGTTATTTGGGTACTTACCGGTATAAATTCATTCATATCCAGCTACCTCCGTCAGTTATTTTCATTCTACCACCGCCGACTGACCCTTCTCCTCCAATATTGAGAAAACCTTCTTTCAAATCATCAACACATATATCGATTAGACTCTTAATAAGCTGTTTTTGTGGTAAATCAGCCGGTATCGATATTGTTAAATCTCCACTACCGTAAAACCCTGGTCGAGTCGTATATAGTTTTTTATCACCTGCGCCACCAGTAAATCTATCCACAGCGTTTCGTGTTCGATTTCGAAGTTTCATTTTGTCGTCAATGGTACTCTCGGAAAATCTGATATGTGAAATTCGACGTTCCTTTGTATCTTCATTCACATAGCCGAAAACTGTGTTTACCAATTCATCAGGATCCGTATAGCCGGAGAGGCTTAATATTCGCTCAATATGATGACGAAATACTCCAGCCCAACTGGTTCCTGGGATGACAGCCTTTTTGTTTGCATTCATCAGCTGTTCCGAGCTGACGATTTTATTGTCATGCGTTGCGAGTGTTGAATAGTTACGGACTAGCAAATACGATTCTATATCAAAATTTATAGTTCGCTTCTCATAAAGCATTTTCGAGGGTAAGAGCAGTTCCAGGTCTTCATTAATTTGCTCATTGTTGAGTTCATTGTCTTTATCTGATTTATACCAATGAAAGTCAATATACTTTGGCATTTCATTATATAGGTCAATAGATAAGTATTTTGGCATACTAACAGTCATTTGCCCCAATCCTCTTGCTGTTTTAGCACCAAATGTAATATCTCCATTATTGATTAATCCTAGAATTATCCCGAATACACTTTTACCTGACTCTTCGCTGTCACACAAGAGTTCTCCTCGAAAGAGAAAGCTGGAACCTGATTCCAAAATTTCGTAATCGAATTTACCTTTGTCCATGGCTACGCCATATTCGTTGATTCGTACATTGTCACGGATTGTTACAGCGAATTTTTTTGTTATAATATCAGCATCGTAAAATATTAATTTGCTTTCGTTTTTATCTTTGCTGATACTCCCATATAATGCATCAACATCAATATCGCTTAGTTGTAGCTCTTGCAATGTGTGGCGTGATTTTCCGGCTAGAGTGGAAGCAGGTATAAATGGTTTATTATCTTTGGTCATGAGGATGTCGCTATCAGTATTGTCATCCATACCATTTCCAATATGAAGTGGTGAAGTTAGAGTCAGTATCGCTGATACGTAAAACTTTATTTTGTTTGTGTTTTCCATCACGAACCCCTCTTTTCTTTCCGGTAATTTCGTTTAATTTGGTTTAAGAATGCCTTCGTAAACTCATTAAATAAGGTGTTTATATGTTGTTCTTTTGCTTCATCAGCATAAATGATATCTGGTAAAGCAACTTTGCTAAATCCATTAATCAGGTGTTCGGTTAGGTTCTTTAGTTCCTCATTTTTTATGGAATTTTGAAAATCATTAACAAGCTGAGTATTCACATTGCTGACGTTGCGTTCTTGGTTGATAGCTCTCCATGCAGTAAAGAGTCGCATTGCTGCTGTTTCAGATAGTTTGTCACTGGGTGCTGTGTTTGCACATTCTACCGCATTTTTTATGTAATGATTTTTTAAGGTGTTGAATATTAGTTGTTTTAGTTTTTCTTTTGTTGCGTCGCTTGCCGATTCAATGGTTCTTGCAAACATAGTTTCTTCCGTTTCGGCGATGGTTGGATTTTTTTGTTGATATTGCGATTTTAATTGGTATTCATTGGTGCTGGATTTTGGACGAATTCTATACATACCAGTACCACCAGTATTGATATCTGAAACCTTTCCTATTTCTGACAGCTTCTTACCTATTTCACAGCCATGGAGTTCGATGACTGTTCCCTTTACGAAAGCGGAGTATTGGGGTATTGGTAATTTCCATGTTGAATTGAAACCACCATTTGTTATGGTTTTTGTGTATACTTTAAAACTGTTAAAATTAAGGAGGTTTTTAAACGCCGACATAAGTTGGTCTACATTTCCGCTTACTGCTCCATATATGTCTCGCACTACGATATCAGATAGAGTCTCAATTATCATGCTCTCTTCGCTATCGACATTTTTTGGAACAATTTCGTTTCCCAACGATACTTTACATTTTGCGTATTGCGCTGATGAAGAGCCACCTAGCGTAAGGATATCATCATGTTTTTTTAATAATTCTTGTAGGGTTTCTATTATATCAGCAGGAGCAGTCAGTGTTCCGCTAAATACTTGTTCCTTTGTGATTTTTCTATAAGTGAATAGTGTATCAATTTCCGTCGAATAATGGTATTCAACAGCTCGTCTAATCGTGTGCTTATATAAGGTGTCATCAATTAATTGGTAGTATCCATTAACAGGAATATACTGATGTTCGTCATCTGTTACATAGCCATCAGCAAGGTTAAAGCATTTATCACCTTTATTTTTTACTTGCACTATACTTAATGGAACTGGATCGCAGCCATCGACAAAAGCATCGGAGAAAATAGCTTTTCGTAGGAAAACATCAACAAAACCTGTATACTTATTCGCTATTTGTGCAAAGGCTCCCTGCATCATCGTTCCGTTGATAAAATCACCGCTGCTCTTTGAACCAGCAGATAGCACAATGTCATCAATAAGCTCGACTTTATATGAAACTGTTTTTTGTTCTCCACTACCGATGAATTCGATATCTTTTATTTCTAGTGAGCCAATATCTTTTAGTTCACACCGTACCTCGCCAAATCCACGAGTTTTATTCATGCCTATATGGCGAAGCGTCTTTGCACAGTCTTCGAGAAAACCTAGTATTGTATCATCATCTTCCATTTGGATATTGATGTTGGCGTAAAACTCAGGGACTTCGCTTTTGCTTATAGCTTGCATTTTCCTAAGTGATGTCCTTTTAGCAATTCCTTCTTCATCTATGGCAGTTTGTGCTCGAGTACTTGAATAGCTTTCTGACAGAGCGGATTGGCTTATGTTCGATTTTTTGAAAGACTGCAATGCTATTATATCCTGGCTGATTTTGTCGTAGTCTTTAATAAGCGCATTATTAATTCTTAATGCTCCTTTATTGTTCCCAGTACCAAACAGCTTGTCAATGAGAGACTCGTCAGCATATCCATAGCTAACTAAAAATTTTGCAGATTCCCGAAGGAGTCCTTTCAACCTTTTTGCTGGGATATATGGGATACCTAAGTCATCAAATGCTGTAGAAATATCAACACTTATGCCGTCACCTTCACCAGTACCGCATATCATATCCGACATAAGTTTGATTTCCAATTGTTTTTTAACAATTTTCATTTCATTCCTCCAATTCTGGTGCGACAAAGTCCAGTAAATCAAGAATATCAAAGAAAATACCGTAATTTGTGCCATTATACTCTTCGAAAGGCTCTGATAATAACAATGCTACTTTTTCGTCTGGTTCTCCCGCATGCCTCGACTTTATATAATCACCATATATTCCAGCTGCCATTTCGCCTTCGCCATATGCTTGGCGCAAACCTTTTAGTTTATTTGTGGCAATTGCTCCCACGATTGAGTTTTTAGTAGCTTCAAAACCTTTGTCAAAATCGAATAGCTTGTGTTCGTCTTTGCCATTGAAAATATATGGTCTTCGCGGTAATGTATAGTTTTCAAACACATAGTTTCGTTCTCTAAATGCTTCTATACTATCAGTCACACCACCATAGCAAATGTGGAAATCCACACTGCTCCGACTATTGTCACCTTCATATCCTAATTTGAGAGTTTTTGATTTTGCGCTTTTGCATAATTCCTCAGCAATTTCATAGGCTGTATAGAATGGAAACCCGTGCTTTACAATTGCAATACCAGCACCAGCGGTAAGGTTAGCAGAAATTCCTGCTTCCTCTAGTGAGAGCAGTTTATGTTCATTTAAGGTCTGCATGAAGATGCTGATAAAGAGAAATGCATCCTGTGCAGCACATACTACTGTTACATCGTCTCCGTCAAGTATAACCGGTCGAAAAGGGACTTCCTTGATGCGACCTTGATATACCTTTTCTATTGTAGTACGCATTGTGTCTTGATAAGCAGTGTTTATTTCCGCTGACAAACGCCCAAGGGATGTCATGTCGGCAAACTTGTCCTCACCAGGCAAATTCTGTACAAAGCGCCTTATTCGCATACCCATTGTGTTCCCATCAAGATGTATCACTGCAAGATAGTTTTTCTGCTCCTTTTGGCGAAAACTCTCAAAATTCCTTACATATTCTATACCATCAATTTCTATTGAACGAAAGTATGGAACATTTCCTTTAACAATGTTTGCCTCTAGCTCTAGTTTTAAGTATTTGCTTCTTGGTGCATACTTATCTTCAAATAGCAAGATTGGTTCAAATGATGTGTTGTCGTGGGCGTTAATAGAAAACCCTCCAACTGTATTTGCATTTGGAGTTTTGCGTTTGTTGTAATCAAGAATTTCCATTAGTTTTTTTTGGTTATCGGCAAGAGATAAAGAATCATCATATTCGATACTTGCAGAGCATAAACGAATTGCACCACCAGCTTGGTTAAAAATCATTTTCTGTAATTCTCTTGTGTATTTTTCCTCGGTATCTGAGCTGTCATATACAACAAGAGCATTACCGCCTCCAATGTATACGATTTTGTGTTTGTCTCCAGCATTGAAGGTAAATGGTTTCTTAGTCCATGCGTCTTCTGTCTCGTCAAAGAGATGGGGGATATTAGTGAATAATGCTTGGTTCACGATTACGGAAGCACCTATCATTTCGCGCATTTTATTAGTCGCAAATATGTAACTTTGGATTCCGCTCATGTCGTAAATAGTCAGTATCAAGCTCGCATTTCCTCCTTGATTGTTTGTATTGTTGCATAATTTAGTTTAGTGAATAGTGAATACGCTTATAAGCTGTCAAACACTGTCATCGTCTGTTTTGGGAACGTTTCCGAAAGGATCAGTTTTTGCTATTTTGAGAGCATATTCTTTAAGATGATTATCGTATGGCTTTCGATATGTTGGGGTGAAATTTTGTTTGCTCATACTATTATTTATACTATTCAAATACCTAATAATTGTTGCATCAATGAAATCTGCTATTTCATTTATTGCATAATCAAAGTATTCGATATTCGTATGGTCAGGGAACTCTTCAACGAAAAAGGCTTTGTTGAGTACCCAGTTTGTATTAATCATTTCGTAGATGTATTGTTTCTTTTTTTCGCCTTCTCTGGCTAACCATACAAACCACGACATAAGCCATATTTTGTATTCTGTTTCCAAATTTGGTTCGTAATGGCTGACTATATGTGGTTCAAAATCATCATCTTCATTGAATGATATAGACATTGAAAATGAGTGGTACAATGATCCAGCACGAAGTATAGTCATTAGTTTTTCTCGAGATAGATTCATACTATTACATATTTCGGATATTTCATCTTCGCTCATCATTGATATATCTATACCAGCTCTTCGACAAAACTCTAGTATTTGATAGTATTGTTTTATTGGTTCAGCTCTTTTATCGGTAGGGTCTAAGATTTTGCCATCGAAACTTCGAGGAAATATATCGCTTCTTCTTGGGGTATGGTAAATTACATATCCAACATATTGTAATAATGTTTGATCATTAAATCGTGTAGAATCATAATCATTAACAGCATAACAAATTGCTTCTGTTAGAAATAAAGCGTTGATTCCTTTTCTGTTTCTTTCATTTATTGAAGTGTTGTCGTCAGAAGGTTCTATATGCAGCATGTCTCTGATATAATAATCGCTCACCTTATCAATTAAGTCGGTTCTATCGCCACCATCTGGAATACAAATATTTTCAGCTATTTGATTGATTTTATTAGCTTTCTCTACTTTTGTCATCTTACTCACCGCCTTCTAAGCTAAAGAGTAGTTTAATCGCTTCTTCGATATTGCTCCCGTCAAGTGCTCTAAGGCTTTCTGTAATAGCGATAATGTTAAGTAACTGCGTGACATCAAAAATATGAGCGGATTCGATTTCGCTGGCTTGTCCTTCGATGCGTGGCCGCCATACGATTTTGCCATACACTACCTGTCTGACATCAGAGTTTATTCTAATCGAATCGATAAAGGTGAGTAATGCGAATATAATCATGGGTGTTGGCTTTGTACCATAAGTTATATCTGCATAGATTTCGCAAGAATCATCGATTTTTTCGATTAATTCGAG
Source organism: Oscillospiraceae bacterium (assembly GCA_009777775.1). Taxonomy (GTDB): domain Bacteria; phylum Bacillota; class Clostridia; order Oscillospirales; family Oscillospiraceae; genus WRMH01. The sequence goes on along the minus strand of WRLE01000030.1, from coordinate 33 downwards.
AAATAACTCTGTATGCGCTTTCTTTGTTTCGCC
>WRLE01000029.1 GCA_009777775.1 Oscillospiraceae bacterium | reverse complement strand
TAGCGACATCCCTAATCGCCTCGGCGGCTTTGTGGGCTGCAGCTTGAAGATCGTCTTGGTTAGTCTGTCCTTCGGCTGCAAACCAAGCAATGGAGTACTGCTCAATTTGCGCTACTTCCTCAGCTGTCAAGAACAGCAAATAATCATCAGGCATCGCCATTCCCGTTGGGTCGATGTAGTTCACCGGATCGTTGCGGCAGTAGAGGTAGGGGTTGATAGACATCGGGCTGCGGACTCTGCCGCCGATGGGGTCGGTCTGCATGAAGCGTTTCGCTATGGGGTCGTAGAGCCTCGCCTGGGCGAAGTGGACTTCTAGCACAACATCCCAGGTATAGCCTGTGAAGCCGGTTAGCAGGTTAAGCCCCGAATGGTTGATGCCCTCAGGCTGGCTCGTGTATGCGTAGCCCCATGCGTCATGCTCGTTGTATGTGAGCGTCTTTCCGCTTGCATCGGTAAAGTAGGAAATGCTACCGAGCCTGTGTCAGCAAAAGTATAATCTTATATTTTTCGTTTTTTTGTAATTCTATGACTATAGGAGTCCAGTGTTATGGGAGTGTTTCCGAGGAACTCAGAATATTTATACGATTGCAAATAACCTTTCTCATCATGCTCAAATTCGTATCGTTTGCATAACAATGTAGATGTATTGGAGATTGATGCTACATGATTCGTTGCTATTTCAAGTTTATCAGGGAAAAAGGTATATGTATTAGCAACAGTCAGCTGTCCATCGCCATAACTGTATTCCTCGCATTCCAAAAGAGTTGCATATGTATTACTATCTTCGGAAAAATCAATAAAAGAAATACAATTATATTCAACTATATTACCTTCGTCATATATGCAATATAAAGCATTGTTAATGGTCCCAGTTCCTTGGAAACACAATACAATTCTAGTATCGCTATCATTAAAGACAAAGCATAATTCATTTTGCATATCATTGAAAGAATCTAATATATTCGAGAGAAGCGGTGCGGATAAAATCAATTTGTTTCGAGAATCAAAATGATACTGATGGGTGAGTGAATACTTCGTTGTCGGTTTTTTGAGAAGTCTACCACGATTCACGCCACTTACGATTAAATCATGAATCGGACTTGGGTGATAATAACCAAGTATTAGTCCCTCTGAACCGACAGAGTATTCTTTTCTAGCTGTGTTTTCCAATACCGACGAGAGCAAATCATCTACATTCTGTGGATACTCTTTGATTTTTTCTATTATTCTTGCGCACTTGTCATCATAACTTGCTTTAACTTGTGCATATTCTTCCGACATATAAAAATCTCGATGTGTTTGTGGCAAAAAATCATATATCGTCTTGCTACTCTCTTCGTCATTTAAATTCGAGTTGCTATAAGCATGATTATTTTCCACTCTTTCCAAATGCTTTGCTTGATTGTTATTGGCAATGTTCATTACAAAGGTACCCGATTGTCTGCCAAACACAATCATTGTGTCGTTGTTTATGAACCGAGGTGTCGAATGTGGGAAAACGTTTGGTTCGCTCATAATCAGAATTGGTTCTTCATCTGATATGTCGAATATATAAGCATTGCCAGATATCGTATTGACACATAGTAAATCACCGCTATCCGAAATGGATATATCGGAAACGATGTTTTTGTTTTCTTCGATGATTGAAAACACATTCGTGTTGTTTGTTGTATTACTAGATGGAAGCGTATCAATTTTGCTGAACATATCGTTATGGAGATAGCTTTTGATTACACTCCAGTTTTTATCGTATATGATAAACTTATTGTTTGTATGAATTATGTTATGCTTGTTTCCAATAATAATTTGTCTCGGATATAAAGAACCAAACTCTGTAATAATGGTGAAATTGATGTTGTCAAGGGGACTAGTATATATATATCCAGCTCCAATGACATAAAGCTCATTTTTTTTGCTATCAAACCCTATATATGGTAGGAGTCCAGTCGATTCGCCATTATATTGATACATTGATTCCATGCTGTCATGGAGAACCTCGCATTGCATTGATATGGGTATATCATCTGTGGAATTTGGATCTGGTACAGTAAGTTTCATTATTCGCCCATTCCAATCGAAATCAAGGATATACGTATCATCAGGGGAAAAACATATTGAATGATACCCTTCTCGTTTGCACATATCGCTAACTGCAAGAATCTGTCCAGATGGATATGCTAAAATAGCAACTCTACCAGAAGTGTTTTTTACTGCTATTAACTCACCACTATTCGACATAGAGACCCTACTTACATGTGATAATGAAGTATTAAAAGTTTCTGTTGTTTTCAAATCTGGTAGGTTATGCGAATATATCTTATTTTGAGACATTGTGAACAATTTATGCCCATTTGGGCTAACCGGGAAATAGTTACCCCTGCCTTTAATAGTTTTCATAAAGCCTCCGTATTTCTATGCTATATTCAGACAGTATGAACACTGTCGCAAACCTAGAATTGATACTGTATATTTTATTATATTGTTAAAATTGTGGGTACTCTTATATTAATGAATTTATACATCCAGAGACTTAAAGATATAGATTATTGTAAGCTGCCCATTTGTGTCAAATGACCATATAGCCTTTAAATACCAAAAATATCCGCTTTTACCAATGTCCGCTCTTATATGCATACCTTCTATACGTCCCTGTCCATCGCTGTATGCGAGTTCAGTATTTCTACCCATTATCCTCCAACTACGTTTTTTTTCAATTATGCTTACTGCATCATCTCAGCTAGTGCCATATGGAGTGCGTATGTATATGCCCAACCAAATGAGCGTCCTCGGCATCCGAATAGGGTACATGAAGAAAAGCAGTATCATTATCAGGATACCCGCTACGATGCTCTATGCCATGCTGCCTTTTTTATTCTCTATATTACCACTCCCTCTAATCTCTAAAAAATACTTACTTCGATTTCTAAGACACACCTGTGGTTTCCATCGAAACTATTTTGTAGCCCAGACTATATTCATGACTATATCGATTATAGTAACGAACTACAACAAAACCAATTCACGGTCATATTTAATATTATTCAATTTTTTATTAACCCAGTTCAAACTGCTACCAAAGCATTGTTCAATAAAATGATTGGCTTCGCTCTCGTTTCCGAAAAGTCTTTGGTACAGACAATGTGATGTATTAGTATTTACTAATACTATACAGTTTGAGCTAGTAAGTTCAATAATATACACTTCAATAGGATTTATAAAGAGTGGTTCGGGCTTAAAATCTGGGGCAACTGCTCGCGTAGGTACATTGGGATGTGTTTTATGATAACCCCTTTCAATTTCACTAAGCTGCGAGTATTTGCAATTTTTTATAGATAGGTCTAAAAAATCTGAATGTAACTGAAAAAAAACTTTTAAGCTCGCTTCTTCATCGTTATTGTTTGTTTCAAGTATAATGCGACACCAACCAGCTGATGATTGTTGACCGATATATCGAAATGACACGAAGTCATGAAAGAACTCAAAAGGGAGTGGCAACAACATATCAGTTTTATTTTCAATCTTTAGTAAGTGCAATGCTGCTGTAAAACCATTAAGATAAGTATGCATTGTGCTTAAGTTATTATTGCCAAGGTGCAAATAAGGTTTATTTTTTATGTTTTCAATTTCGTGTTGTATATATTGCATTTTACCCTCGTATATTTCATTATTTAAAATAGTCTAAGTATCACTATTTGATATATCATACAAGATATACCTAGATACAAATCAAAATGGTATCTCAGTTATTGTTTTTGGACCAATTCCATCAAAGTCAGCAATCCAAGCAGGTTTCGGTAATCCATACGGATGTACATTGCAAAATACAATTCCATTATATAAAACTCCTTGATGCATCCCATTATTGCTTATAAACCTATTATATGTAAAAGAGAGTACATTTCCTGGATATTGTGGATACCGAATAATTATTAAAGCTCCGTGCTGCCTATTTGATTGAAGATAAGCTTTCATTTCATTGGCGGCTTCTACACATTTAAAATTTTTATGTTTCTTAGCAATGTTTGTCAGCTCCTCTTCCACCGAAGCTGTCGGTGCAGTAGTGCTACTTGACGTGTTGCTCGTAGTACCAGTATTACTCTCAGTAGTGCCTCCAACTACTGGTGCATCAGAAATGACTGAATCACCAGCAGTGGGCGGGACTTGTGTTGCTTGGTCTATAACGTTGTCGATTACAAAGTAGAAACTATACACTGCTATCATAGCAAGAAGGAAATCACCAGCGGTTTCCGCCCAAGTCATATCAATAGCATTATTATTGGTCTCGTATCTATCATTAGTGTTATATGGTAAGCTCAATTCAGCAGTAGCACCGAAAGCGGCAATCGTCGAAGACCCTAATTGGTCGAAGAACGTTCCGTAGTTGCCGATTGCGATAGTCGGGTTCTTCCCTCCGTTGATCATCGCCATCCATTCGTAGACAGTAGTGCGAACCTCATACATCGTCTTATTTTCCTGGGTTACGGCTACTGCAGTAAAGATAATGTCATAGGGTGTGGGCGTATATGGGTATTCTTCGTAAAAAGCGTCGTACTGTATACCAGGCGTGATTGCACCGACATATCTATTTCGAATAGCTTCCGCAGCTTCGTTAGCCTCTCTCATCGTATCTCTATCTGGTTCAGGTAGTTTATCAGCAGCTGCATACCATATTTGCGTAAGTACTATTATTGCCGCCTGCTGCTCAGGGGAGAGCGTTGAGTCACTATCTATCCACATCCCCGTTGGGTCGATGTAGTTCACCGGGTCATTACGGCAATATAAGTATGGGTTGATGGACATCGGGCTGCGGACTCTGCCACCGATGGGGTCAGTCTGCATGAAGCGTTTCGCAATGGGGTCGTAGAGCCTCGCCTGGGCGAAGTGGACTTCTAGCACGGCGTCCCAGGTATAGCCTGTGAAGCCGGTTAGCAGGTTCAGCCCAGATTGGTTGATGCCCTCAGGCTGGCTTGTGTATGCGTTACCCCATGCGTCATGCTCGTTGTATGTATGCGTTGCCCCATGCGTCATACTCGTTGTATGTGAGCGTCTTTCCGCTTGCGTCGGTAAAGTAGGATACGCCACCCAGCCTGTTTTGGTGTGCGTAGGCTTTGCCGTTCCTGACCGTTGCTATGACGCTCTGTATGCTGCGCTCTCCTGTTGCGGTGGTCTCCACGGAGACTAGCCCGATGCCCCAGACAAAGGTCTGGCTGTACATGCCTTCGGTCTCCACCACTATATCCCAGAACCTACCTGATGGCGAAATTGCGGCATATAACTTGCTTGCCGTTATTGTCCAGTTTTGTCTGCTATATGAACGTTGTTAAATGGTATTTATGAATTTATGTGATAGAATACTGGTTCTCCATTTTCGTTGGTCAGCTAGCATACACTCATAACAGCCTACAATACCAAATCTCTTTCCACAAAGACTTCGATGAGTATTCCATCTTCGTCGAATCCCCATATTATAGTTTTATAATAGAAGATCCCGCTGTTGTTTACGTCTACCATTATGTACATACCACCTCTATATCCTCCTCCATGTCCACTGTAACCAAATTCTCTACTCCTGTTCATCCCCCTCCAGTTTTCGTTTTCGCCAATAACTTCATTTACCTCATCCCAGCTGGAGCCGATCGGTGTTAGCTTCAGTATGTCCCTCCTCATAATCGACGGCAACTTCCTCGTCGGGTGTAGTAGCAAAGTTGCCGCTAGCACAATCAATACTATTTTACTATACTTCATCAGTCGCTCCTTTCCTGGAAATACCTGGGGTCAACCGGGTTGTCCCAGTTCGAGTATAATATTGAACTCAAATCACTGTGCGGAATTCCTACCGCGTCCAGCAGACCGTGAGCGTACGAGTTGGAGTTGTGTCCTCCTCCCCGCACTTGGTACGAGTTCTCCCGCGATGAGTAGTCATTATAGTTTTTAAAAGCTTAAAGTATTCCATCGATTTCCTCGACACCCGCATCCAAGAGCTGGACATCGTATTTATCCTTCGTGGTCAGGTTGGCATCAGGGTGAAAGGTTCTTAGTAACATACACAACGATTAGCTTTTCGTTTTCATCGAAACCCCATTCTGCTCGCAGCGAAATGAAAACGCTACTCCTACCAAGGTCAGCAACAATATGCATCACCCCAATACGTTGTTTGCGAAGTAAACCTAAAGCACCACGGTCCCTACTTCGTGACATAATCCGCCAACCGTCTTGTTCGCCGATCGCCTGAACAACCTCGTCCCAGCTGCTTCCAATTGGAGTCACTTTGAGTACATCCAGTTTTTTTAGTAGCGTCGGCTTTCGCATTGGGTGCGTAAACCACGCAAATAAAAGCACCACGATAATTATCCAGCGCAGAATCCGCCATATGCTGATTTTCTTCTTCAAAGGTTGTCCCTCCATAATATTAAATCCTTCGACATTCACGATTGATATTATGATAAATATTCATATATATGAAGCATTGATGGTCAATGTGAAACTACTTACCAAAATACCTCGGAGCTACAGGATTATCCCAGTTCGATAAAATTATCCCATCAGACTCAGGATTTTCGTATTGTATTCCGACAGCATCGAGCAAACCGCGAGCATACGAGTTAGAATTGTAAGACGTTGAATATATTGGAGATCCATCTTCATCCACTGCGATTAAGAACATGGTATATTCACTTCAGCGGTTGCACCGACACTTTGTTATCTGATAACATCCGCTGCATCGTGAGTTTGTTTTTATTGCTTTTACTATTCAATGCCAACGGCGGCATATCAATTCTCCGTAAGTGTCTATAACGCTGTATGCTATTTTGAGGAGAATAATATGCCGCTGTGCCAATTTTTGTGATGTTACTTGTATAGTTCCTACGCAAAGCAACATCGCTCTGTATACCGCTCTCGCTGGCGACATTGGTCTCCACCAAAACGAGATCGATATTCAACGTAAGCGTCTATCTGTTTGCGTCATGAAGACCGCCTTTATCTGTGTTGAATGAATCTATACATCCAGAGACTTAAAGATATAAATTTTTGTAAGCTTCCCGTTTGTGTCAAATGACCATATAGCCTTTAAGTACCAAAAATACCCGCTTTTTCCTATATCTGCTCTTATATGCATACCTTCTATACGTCCTTGTCCATCGCTGTATGCGAGTTCAGTGCTATCACCCATTATCCTCCAACTACGTTTTTTTTCAATTATTTTTACCGCATCGTCCCAGCTGGTGCCATATGGTGTGCGTAGATATATGCCCAACCAAATGAGCGGTCTCGGCATCCGAATAGGGTACATGAAGAAAAGCAGTATTGCTATCAAGATACCCGCTATGATGCGCTTTGCCATGCTGCCTTTTTTTTCCTCCATATTACTGCTCCCCCTAATCTACAAAATATTGGTTCGGAACCGGATGCTCCCAGTTGGGATGCCTCCCGACAGGGTCGTTGTAAGCAACCTCAGCAGAATCGAGTATCCCTCGGGCGTATGAATTTGAGTTGAGACCTGGATTTAGTAAGGTATAAGGTACATCTCTTTCTGCATTCAGAGCATAGTTGGAATTTGATTCAAGCATACTCCTGATTTGCTCTGACGATGCAGAAACCATTTGCCCCTCTTTTTTATTTGCGATTTTGGTGTCTGATGCACGGTTTGTGTCACCGATTAGGTAGTATTCAGGACCATAGCTAAAATACATTACCGCTTCGCCATTATACTCGGTCATAATCTGCTGAGTCTCGTGTGAAAGCCTTACACGCCCTTCTCCACCAATAGTTGCATATTGAACGGTACCACCGAATAGAGGGTCGTTTCTTGTGAATTCTCTTGTGTCCCAAAACTCGCTGCTGGAGTCCACCATCATGACTACCGTGGAATGGTTG
>WRLE01000028.1 GCA_009777775.1 Oscillospiraceae bacterium | reverse complement strand
CGCCAGTAGTTGCTGCCAAGGTGTATTTCCTCCAGTACTGGTGAGCCGAACACGTCAGGGAGCAGCCCAGAGAGTCCGTTGCCGCTCAGGTCTAGCTTCCGAAGCTTGCTCAGCTGCTCTATCGCATCGGGGACGCTGCCTGTAAAGCGATTGCTCGATAGGGAAAGGTACTCCAGCGAGCTAAGGTTTCCTATACCGGCAGGGATTTCTCCCGAGAGGCTGTTGTCCGAAAGGTCCAGTATCTGTAGCTTATTCAAGGCGAAGGTGCTGCTGTGTATTCCGCCAGTCATGCTGCAGCCCCAGAGGGAGAGCGACAGCAGCTCGTTCAATCTCGTAAGGTCGGGCATTGCACCGCTGCCCCAGGGGTTGCTTGATAGGTTCAGGTATTCCAGCCCTGTCATTCCCACGATGCCTGCGGGGAGTCCGCTACCATCTCCTAAGCGGTTACCCTCCAGGTTCAGCAGCGTTATTTTTGTGTTTGTCAGTATGGTTTCGGGTATCATACCGGTGAAGGAGTTGCCTCCCAATGCAAGGCGAGCCAGTGACTGCATAGTCCCGAAGCCCTCTGGTATTGCTCCTGTGTACCTGTTTCCAGATAGGTCTATTTCCTCCAGATTGGGTAGGGCGAACAATTCCGCAGGAATGCTTCCCGACAGGTTGTTCCCAGAGAGCCACAGGAAACGAAGCTCTGTCAGCTCTCCTATCGCTCTGGGTATCGAGCCGCTGATGCTCCTGTCGCGTAGCCCGATTGCCCTTATGTTTGAAAAATCCCCCGCGCCGGTTACGGCATCGAGGGTCGTCTGTTCCATATTCAGTAGTCGCTCAACTTCGTTAATGAGCCAGGTTTGTCCTGCGCACATTTCGATGAATGCCTTTGCGTACTCAGTCTGCGGGTTCGGTCTGTAGGACTGCCGCGCCAGCATCGGTGCATTCGTTGCATAGAGCGATGTGGATAAATCAATCTGTGTCGCTGCTGTGGCAATTGCAGTAAAACTCATGCTGCACAGTGCAAGTGCCAATGCTAGCAGCAACGATAATACTTTACTTCCTTGCTTTATTCTGCTTTTCATATTATCACCTAATTTAAATATTTATGCACATTGTACGGATACACCAGCGTTGCGCTGATTGCGTCTATGCGAGTACTACCCCTGTGCATTGTCTACAATTATAATGGGGTATTTCTAAAAGTCAAATAATATTTTTCCCATGTATTTTACAACTTACGGAAATCAGGGGTTTTAGAAGGTAGCATCGTTTGACTTTTTCCTTGAAATTTGGTAAAATAGCTGCTGGAGAATCATGTTTCTCGAAAGCGAGGGATATATGATGAATGTAAACACTGTTAACAACAAAACGTCCATGTACGGGCTGTATGATATGCTTTATCAAGGGAACATGGCCCTTGGCAGTATCAAAATGAATAAAGCATATTTTAGCAGCGGCAACACCACTAAAACCCAAACTCTCAACGAAGATGCGCTCCAATATGTCACAAGCATAAAGACAGCTTCCAGCAACTTGAGCAATGCGCTCAAGGAGTTGTCTAGTCCAGCGTTTAAAAAAACGATTGAGACTCCTGCCCAAGACGGAGGGAGCAGCACCATTGAAAAGGATTTGGGATATGCGAAAAAATCTGTAGAAAACCTCGTAAAAAGCTACAATGACCTCTATGTCGAATCTGTAAAAAGGTCAAACGACTCAAAAGCCCAGAATTTAGCTGTGAAAATGATCAACATTTCAAAAACATATTCCAGTTCGTTGTCAAAAATTGGCATTGGATTCGATTATGATGGAAAGATGACCATTGACGAAGCAAAATTCAACGAAGCATTGGAAAACGGAAGCGTAGAGCGGTTCTTTACTGAAAACAGCGGTAAAAATTACGGCTTTACAAATACGCTCTCAAGGCTAGCGGATAATGTTTCTCGCAATACTGGAAATTACGTGAGCAAATCAGAGTTTTATAATAAACTCACAGAAAACTTTGCATATTCCAGTTTCGGCAACATGATCCAATACGGCTATTACGGTGCCGGCTTAGTATTCGACTACTCATTCTAAATGAGAAAACCCAGTAGCACCCCACCTGCACCCCAAGAGGAACCTACATCCAACCATTCGTGTAGCTCCATTGGAGCAGCACCCCCCCGCACCCCAAGAGGAATCGCCTCCGGGGTGCGGTTTTTTACCATAATAACAGCAATCTAACCCCTTGACACAAACCCCCAAGAGTAATATACTAACCCCCAAAGCACAAAGAATCGAAAACCTAAAAGTACAAAAAAACCTTTAACCCCAGTAATAATTATTCATTATTCATCATTAATTATTAATCATAAAAGCCCCCGTAGCTCACTCGGATAGAGCGACCGCCTCCTAAGCGGTAGGTAGTGTGTTCGAATCACGCCGGGGGTGCCAATTGAAAACACAGGAAAACAAAGAAAAACCCTTGCAACTGCAAGGGTTTTTCGCTTTGTTGTTTTTCGTTATTATCGTTGTCATCGTTTTGTACTTTGCTCATTTTGTCGTAAAATTGTCGGCATTGTCGTCAGAATTGTCGTCAGAATTGTAGTCATTGTCGTAATTAATGTCGTATTTATTAATCTTTATTCATCGTTTTGGTTTGCATCGCGCTTGGGTGGAATATCATCTATTGTTTTTAATTGGTCGTTTTTCTCTGCTGTTCTTTTTTTACTTGCTTTTTTTGATACTAAAATAACGATTATTAATATTACAATCAGAATAGCTATGACAGGAGAATAAATGGCGACCCATTTGAAAAGTGCTAAAAAGAACCTTTCCAAACCGTCTATTGTGTTGGTGAAACCTTCTTTGATTTCCTCCCAATAACTGCGTTCCTCTACTGGTTCGGTTACCGTCAATGTCTGTACCTCGCGTAGGTATATTGTAAGTGTGCTATAATCCACTTGACTTTGCCAGTTTTGCAGAGTTGATGTAAGGGACTCAATGTTGTATCTCACTTGCATCAAGCTCGTTTCAATATCGAGCATTTCTGCCACATTTTCGGCTCTTTCCAGCATCGATAGCAGACGTTCTTCTTGTATACGCAATGACGACAAACGAGATTCGCTGTCGAAGAATAGCATTGTTATGTTGTCTGCACTAGTGCGAAGGGATGTTACATTCCCCAGGTCGCTAAGATTGCTTGTTACTTGGAAAAACCGATCTCTAGGTATTCTCAGCTCAAATTCGGCTCGACGATATGTCTGATATCCGTAATATGACTGGGAATAATCTTTACCACTGACATAAGAACTCTCTATGAAACCGTTGTTTCTCCGCAGGAGCTCATACACTAAAGTAATAGCTTCATCGAAATCGATTGTTTCCACATCGGCGATTGCAGTGTATATTATTTTACTGGAGTAATCATTGGAAGTGTTATCGTCGAAAAGTTCGTCAGGGTTGTTTAAATTAACATCGGAGCTACTGGAATAGTTACCCTCCAGGTCTTGTATTTCTGCTTGTAAATAGCCGACTCCTGTATAAGAGCTGGTTCCTTGCCCACTACTACCTCCTCTATTTTCAGATTCCGCTCGGTTTACTGACTCTGATAATACAGGTGTAGAGGCACTTCTATTGGAAGCGCAAGCAGTTAGAATACAAAGACAAAGTACTAAAAGCAGTAGGGAAGACATCTTCTTTTTCATTTTCATCATCCTTTAATATGTTTCGGCGGAAATACTACGATATTATGACGGTCGTTGATAATATATGTTCCGTGGCTTTATATTAAGGCGAATTATGAATGTAGTAATAAAATTTATCATTATGCTCCAATGAGTCCGTATTATTGGACAGACCTTCTGTTATAGTTAAAACAGCGCAAGCGTAAACGAAATTAGGAGGGTCTAAAATTAAAACTTTGTTTAACATCATATTTGGGATTGCATCAGCACTTTTCGTTTATACTATTATACTAGCGGGTGAAAGCTGCGGTCAGCAAATCCTAACAGCAATTGTGAGTATCATCGCAGCAACGGCAATCACTTACATTTGGGAAGCACAAAAAAAGAGTAAATGTAGTAAAATTCCTAAAAGGACAGGTCGATAAGAAATTGCATTCTTTGACGCATTTCTTAGCTTGAGTAGCTAATTCGTTCATAATCAGTTAGCTATTTTATATGGAGCAGAAGCCTATCAAAGCGCAGACATTATCAAACGAAAATCTATGCTGCGGGGAGTTATGATACTGTCGAACTTGATTAAATACACTTGTCTGTCTATATCGACCTGCAGAACCTCTCCAGGACCGAAAAATTCATGGGAAACCCTATCACCAACATCGAAATCATTGGAATATTGCAAAAGGGTTTCTAGACGGTCAACATGGCTCCTTGCTTCATCGATTAAATCGTTGTTTAATTCAAAAACATATTCAATGTTTTCTTTGCCTGCATCAAATATAAAGCGGGAAGGGTAGCGGTATTGCCCGCCATGACCTTCTCCTTCAGCATCGGACAAATAGAGTTTATCTTCGGCGCGGGTGAAGGCGACATAGGCGAGACGGCGTTCTTCTTCCAACTGTCTATGGGTATTCGCCCTACGTGATGGTAATATTCCTTCGCTCATGCCGCAGAGGAAAACATAGGGGAATTCCAGCCCTTTTGCAGTATGAATCGTCATCATGCTCACAGATTCCTTTTTATCCACCATGTCATCGTTGGTGAATAGTGCTATGTTTTGCAAATAGGATTCCAAGCTGGTTTCTTCGCCGGCGGTGGTTTCATATTCGAAAATAGACTGCTTCAGCTCTGCCAGGTTGTCCAATCGGTCCTCTTCTCCGGAAACTCGGAGATGCTCTTCGTATCCGCTATCCCTGAGCAAGTAAAGAAGCAAATCAGTCAATGACATGCTCACATATTCGCGCTTATATTTTTCCACCATTGCCACGAAGGCTGCACCTTTTGTTCTTTTGAAGTTTGGCTCATCAAGGCAGCTAACTAGTGCAGTGTAAAGGGAACAGTCGTTGCTTTCTGCATAGTTGCGTAAATACGCCATCCTTGTCTTGCCAATACCTCTTCTTGGTTCGTTGACGATTCGCTCGAAAGATAGGTCATCGGTATGGATAAGCATCCTCAAATAGGAGAGTACATCCTTTATTTCCTTTCGCCCATAAAAGGGAACACCACTGTATATGACATGGGGGATGTTTTCCTTCAGGAATGATTCCTCCAGCAGGCGAGATACATAATGGGCACGGTAAAGCACGGCAATATCAGTAAGAGCTGCTCCCTGTTCTTGTAGTTTTGTTATTTCCTGAGACACCCAATGGGCTTCGTCGGCACCTGTTTTGGCGTGGTAATATATGACTTTGCATTCACCCTCTCGCACAGGGACTAGATTCTTTTCTATTCTGATTTCATTTTTCTTTATAAGTTCGTTGGCTGGTGTCAAAATACCGGCTAGGGAACGATAGTTTTTATCCATAATGATGGTTGTGCAGGGTTTGCATTTTTCGTCGAATTCCAAGATTGTTTCCACTCGGGCTCTTCGCCATTCGTAAAGGGTTTGGTCTGGGTCGCCCACGATGAAGAGGTTTTTATGATAATCGGATAGAATTTGAGCAATTGCCAGTTCCTTCGTGCTGACATCCTGAAATTCATCGATCATGATATATTCCAGCCTTTGTTGCCATTTATCCTTTTTCTCTTTGTCATTTATTAAAATGTGGAGCATAAAGTTCAGCAGATCTTGAAAGTCTAAACCATAATTCTTCCTCTGGAGATACAGATATTCGAACCAAACTTTGTCAAAGAGCGTTGAGGCAGCCTGCCTCGCTTTGTTCAGCTCCGTCATGCTGATGTCTATGAGATATGGAACATAATCCAGTTTGTCCTTTTCTTGGTAAATTCCTTTTATGGCTTGTTCAACGGTCATGTGGCGTGATGTTATCCCAAATTGGGTGAATGCAATCCTCACCAGCCTTTGCGTATCGTCGTCATCCAGGACGATGAAGTCTTTGGGGTATTGCACCACATGGCAATCCTCCCTAAGAAATTGCACAGCGAAGCCATGGAATGTGCAGACATAACCCAAGTCTTTGTCTCCAATCATGTTGCGGATGCGCTTCTTCATTTCCTTTGCGGCTTTGTTGGTGAATGTGACGGATAGCACCCTGTCGGTGGATATCCCCATGTTCTCCACCAGATGCACATAGCGGTGTGTCAAAGCTCTCGTCTTCCCCGAGCCTGCTCCGGCGATTACCCTATAGTATCCTTCTGTGCTTTTTACAGCTTGGGTTTGCTCTTCATTTAAGTCGCTGAAAACGTCATAGTTCATGATTGCTCACCACCCATATGTGTTGTATATTTCTTAAATTCAATGCAAAACAACAATCGCATTATACAATGTATAATATTCATATGCAATATGACGAAGAAGCAGTTCATAATCTATCAGGTGTGTTTTCTAACCAAATCGATATGAACCGCTCCTTTTCCACCGAGTAGATAATTCGCTATTCCTTTACAAATCTTGCTGCCGCTTGTTTTATTGCTTCCAATGCTGTCTCTTGATTGAATCTAGTGACACCGACGCGCTCCTGGGGTATGGCATTGACATGGCGGCACCAAAGCTCCATTTCCACTAGGCAAGTCGCCGTTCCGTTGCCGCTTCCTCCAGCTGCTGCCACAAGGGCGATTTGCTTCCCTGCGGCTGCGCCTTCGTTTCTTTTGAATGCTTCGCATCTGCGGAAGCGGTCTAGGAAATACTTCATCCGCTCGCTTGGCTGCTGCCAATAAACTGGAGTGATTAGGAAAACTCCATCGGAATTTCGGATTTTCTCCTGAAGCTCAGGGAGAATGTCGTTGGTGACGCATTTTCCTTGGTCGCGACAAGTGCCCCAGCCGTTGCCGCATATAAGGCAGGGTTCCAGTTTCGCCGCGCTGATGTCAATGATTTCCGCTTCACCGCCAGCTGCGACAAAGCCATCGTATGCTGCCTTCCCGCAAGCGGCGGTCAGCCCATCGGTGTTGGGACTGGATGTAATGATTATGTACATGGTTGGTTTCTCCTTAAATAAATGAATAATGAATAATCAATAATGCTTATATATGTTCGATAGCTTTCTGTGAGTATATGTTGCGATTTTCTAATTCCAATAGCCTTTCCATCGTAGCGATTGCTGCGAGTAGTTGCGCATCATCTGGTTCGGTGGTAAATAACTTTTCCTGGCAAAAGTAGCCAAACTTGTAAAACAGCTTAATAATTGGTAATTCATGACCTTTTTTCATGTCGAATATTTCATATGCCAGCATAAAAGAGATTATAAATTGCAACGAAGAATATGAAATGACAAATTCCAATATGAAATATATTGGTAGTAAAAATACCACAAGGTTTGTTCCGCATCTTTTCGCAATGCGTGGGCATCCTCGGACATTTTCTAAAGTCAGTTCCATTTTTTTGTCATATGCATGGATGACTTTATGTTCAGCACCGTGGAAGGATCTGGTTCGTTTCGCGCGAATCAGAATCTTTTTTATTACATATATCATAGTGCCTAGCAGTGTAAGCAGTATAACAGCATATGCGATTCGCATAACAATGCTGGAATGCGACACTCGTCTCTCTCCTATTGAGAGTATATCTAAAAGGACGAGTATAGCTATAGTTATAACAACAATACGGTCGCTGGAAAATAGTTTATACAGCGATTTGATGAAAGGGATTTTGCACATAAAATCGCTGAATTTACTACTTTTGACGATATTTTTACTCGTTTTGATTTTATAATTGTTGTCCTTATCCATGATGAAGGTAGCGGTGTAGTTGTCGGATAAAAAATTTACACCGTCATTTCTGGAGCTTCCGCCGATTCCCATTTATACCCCTCTTTTCGTAAACTAAAACACTCGCTAAGTGAGATAGCTCTATTATATAACGAAGGGATTGCAGATGCAAAGATTTTTGTGATAAAATGAATTTTGGTGAGAAAGGGCAGTAACATTGAGCAGGGAAGAAGGACATATGACATACGAATCCATCAGCAGTGGTATATTTATATCTAGACCGAACCGTTTTCTAGCCCAGATTGAAATCTCTGGGGTAGTTGAGCCATGCCATGTGAAAAACACCGGAAAGCTAGCAGAGCTGCTGATACCTGGTGCTAAGGTATATGTGAATCGTGCAGATAACCCGAATCGAGCAACTAAGTATGACTTGGTTTCTGTATTCAAAGGGGAGAGGTTATATAACATCGACAGTCAAGCTCCCAACAAAGCGTTTAAGGAATATTTGGAATCAGGAAGATATATCGATGGCATCACTCACATAAAAGCAGAAGCCAAACACGGCAGCTCACGCTTCGATTTTTATGTGGAAACAACGGATAGAAAAATCTATATAGAAACAAAAGGGGTAACGCTGGAAGAAGATGGAGTTGCTCTCTTTCCAGATGCGCCCACGCTGCGCGGGGTGAAGCATCTCAATGAACTCGCCCAATGCATCGATGCTGGTTTCGATGCCCATGTTGTTTTTGTGATACAAATGGATGGCATCCATACCTTTGCGCCAAACAACAAAACCCACCCAGAATTTAGCAATGCCTTGTCAGCCGCACAAAAAGCAGGTGTGAAAATTATAGCCTTAGATTGTACTGTGACAAAAAATAGCATGGAAATTCGTAATGAAATTAAAGTGAAGATTTAGCTCACAATCCTGTTGAAGAAATGTGTAAAACAACTTACACACTTTAGGTGCAATAAACCATTGACTTAGCATATAACAAATCGTTTACCTAAAAGAGAACAAATCATTGACTTAAAACGCAACAAATCATTGACTTAAGAAACGACAAATCATTGACTTATCTGATAAAGCTGGTATACTATTGGTATGAAACAACAATATGAAAGGCTAATCGAGCCATATCTAATCAATCTAATGAAGGAATTTCCTGCGATTGCGATCGATGGGCTAAAGGGTGTTGGAAAAACAGTTTCAACAAAGAAAATAGCGTCAACTGCTTACGAATTGGACAAGCCGAGGGATTATGAAATAATCGCAAATATTCCAGAAACCTTGCTCCAAGTTTCTTCTCCAGTACTTATCGATGAGTGGCAAAGGGTACCATCAGTTTGGGATTTTGTTCGCCGCGCTGTGGACGAGGGAATTGGTGCTGGCACGTTTTTGCTAACTGGTTCGATCTCAAGTACTAACACTAACATACATTCTGGAGCTGCGCGAATAATTAGAAGAAAAATGTATCCCTTATCGCTTGCAGAGAGAGCCATTGAAATTCCAACTGTTTCCATAGCAGAGATGCTTGAAACCGAAAAACCATTCCAAGCAAAGGTTTCGGGTATAACAGGGGTGAGCAGCAAAAATTATATCAATGAAATAGTTGCATCAGGACTGCCGGATTTTCGCAGTTATACCACCCAGAGCAGAAAAATCGCTATTGAGTCATACATAGACAATATATTATCTCACGATTTCAGTCAGCAAGGTGTTCGGATTCGACAGCCAGAAACGCTATTGCGATGGTTGAGAGCGTATAGTGCTGCCATTTCAACAGATGCAGGCTATTCAGAAATTCTTGATGCATCAACTGCAGGTGAAGGTCATAAACCAGCAGCCAAAACTACAATAGCGTATCGTGAAGCATTGGAGAATCTATGGTTACTGGATGAACTACAACCCTGGATAGATGGTGAAAGCTTTTTTTCAAACCTTAAATTATCGCCAAAACACTATTTAGCCGACCCTGCTTTTGCTACAT
>WRLE01000027.1 GCA_009777775.1 Oscillospiraceae bacterium | reverse complement strand
GCGATATTCATCAGCTTTTTCTTGATTTTCGTTTCCTTCGGTTGCTGAATTGTATTTTTACGTTCATCCATGTTCGGCAGCTTCTTTTTCTAGCCTTGCCAAATCGAGTTTTGGTACATCCTAGAGCGATAGCGAAGGATCTTGCTTCACCATAATGCGGTATAATAAGATCCTTCACTTCGTTCAGGATGACACTGTAAGTACTTGCGAAGGATGGGGTGACCAGTAACATATAAGTAGGGTTGGCGAATTTATAAAATTATTTGATAAAACTCCTAAGGCTGATATCAACCAAGCATTTGCGAAATAAGGTTTTTTATTGTGGGGATTACTTCATCTAATTTTACCTTCATTTCAATGCTCTTGTCTCTACTAGTGATTTCGCATACAGCCTCTTCCATATTGCGTGGGCTGACAATGACACGAAGGGGAACTCCAAGCAAATCCGCATCGGAAAACATCACTCCAGCGCTGACAATCCTGTCGTCATATATAGCTTCTATATCATTTTTTAACATATTTTCATATAACTCATCAGCATATGTTTTAGATGCATCATCATCCGCTCTAAGGCAGCATATATGAACCTGCCAAGGAGCTATAGCCATGGGCCATATTGGGCCGTTTTCATCTCGCCGAGCCTCGCATACAGAAGCAGCGAGCCGTCCAACACCTATGCCATAACAGCCCATGATGGGAATCTTTATATCGCCATTTTCATCTGTATATCTCATATCCATGGCAGCTGTGTATTTATCTCCAAGTTGGAAGATATTGCCAACTTCAATCCCCCTTAAGATTACTAGTGACGAATTTCCACATTCTGGGCATATTCCAAATGGAATAGCTTTTGCAAGGTCATAATACTCAACCTCGCCATAATCTCTATCTATTTGGAAACCAGTAAAGTGATAATCCTCCTCATTGGCTCCGCAACAAAGGTCATTAATCCCCCTAAGGGAGCTATCAAAGAGCATTATAGCTTTGTCTGTTTTATGAGGTCCCAAATACCCTGCCACCAGTCCGCTGTTTTCCTCTAGTGTTGCTGGATACACCTCCTCTTTGAGGTGATTGCGAAGCTTAGTCTCATTTACTTCCAGGTCTCCCCTAATGAAGACAACAACATATTCCTGGGTGACAGCCTTTTGGTAAATAACCGCTTTACAGGATTTTTCCACAGGTAGTTTTAAATGCTTACAAACTTCCTCGATGGTTACTGTGCCTGGAGTGTGGATTTTTTGAAGTGGTAGCAAGGGTTCTATGCTTTCATTGAGCACTATATTTGCTGCCGCTTCCATATTCGCACGAAAATCGCAGCATGAGCAGGTGACGATGGTGTCTTCGCCAATGGCTGTGAGTAACATGAACTCATGGGCAACCTTCCCACCCATCATCCCAGAATCCGAAGCAACAGAAACCACCTCGGGTAGACCTGCACGAGCGAATATTTTTTCATATGCCTCATGGCATCTTTCATAATATTCTTCTAGGTCTTCGTGACTTGTGTGAAAGGAGTAACCATCTTTCATTGTAAACTCTCGCACTCTGATGAGACCTCCCCGAGGTCGTGCTTCGTCCCGAAACTTAGTTTGGAGTTGATAAACCATGAATGGATATTTCGTGTAGGATTGACCATACTCGCGCACAAGATGCACCGCAGCTTCTTCATGGGTCATACCCAAAAGCATGGGGCTACCATTTCTATCGACAAACCTCAATAGCTCTCGTCCAACCGTTTCATATCGCCCAGATTCTTCCCAAAGGCTTGCTGGCAGAACAACGGGGAATAGCACCTCCTGTCCATCAATGGCATCCATTTCTTCGCGAATTATAGTCTCTATTTTGTTAGCGATTCTGCGCATGATATTAAATGACGAAAACAAACCATTTGCTACGTTTTTAATATAACCACCTCGCACCATTAGTCCATGGCTTTCAATAACGCTGTCTGCAGGTTTTTCTTTAAATCTTTCGCCAATCAATTTATCGAGCTTCATGATATAACCTCCAAGTATTGCTTCATTTGCATCAAAAGCTAAAAAATCCATATTATTTTCTATTTACTACACAAATCGAACAAAGCTTCAATGCAGTCAGCATAGTATATACTACTTTCTTTGTGAAATCAAAGAAAATTTCAGTATTGACAAATTTGATTTTATCGTACATAATGTGTCATACTATATACAAAGGCTTTGATGAGAAATTAGTAAGCATGTTCTGCGTTTCAGAGAGAAGATGGATAGGGATTTCAAAATCCTTGCTGCGAATCTTCACAAAGACATGCCCAAGCGGTCTCGGAGCCGTGAACCGAACGAAGTATATTGGTGATTTATTTAGCACCAATGCTCCCAGTAGGCTTCACCGCGTTGCGAGCGTTATTGCGCAGCGGCTTTTACTTGTATTTCGTATTTATGCAATATTCGTTTTTCTACGATGGTTGTATATGCTCTAATAAACGAAATACCAGCAGCGCCGACAAAGAGCGGGATGCGGACATCCCGAACTTAGGTGGTACCGCGGAACATTATGTTTCGTCCTAAGAATAAGAAATCTTGTTCTACAGGGCGGATTTTTTATTGCCCTAATAGAGCAGAAAAACGGAGGACAAAAATATGATTATTGGTAAATCACAAAAAATGCAAAATGTTCGCTACGATATCCGTGGTCCCATCTCAGACGAAGCAGACCGATTGGAACGCGAGGGTATCAGCATCATTCGGCTAAACACTGGTAACCCAGCAGCATTCGGCTTTGACGCTCCTGAGTCCATTCTAGATGCCATCGGCCAACTGGCAGGAGCTGCCGCACCTTACTCATCTTCCAAGGGTTTGACCCATGTTCGAGAAGCCATTGCCGCTTACTCGGCAAAAATGGATATACCCAATGTCAGTCCTGATGATGTTTACACAGGAAACGGTGTCAGCGAGCTAATCCAAATTTCTTTGCAAGCGTTTCTCAATCCAGGGGATGAGGTGCTTATCCCTACCCCAGATTATCCTTTATGGACAGCTGCGACAATACTTGCTGGTGGAACCGCTGTTCATTATATGTGCGATGAATCTGCAGACTGGTATCCTGATATAGACGATTTAAAAAGCAAAATAACTCCTCGCACCCGAGGGATTGTCGTAATCAGCCCAAACAACCCAACAGGCTCAGTATATCCAAAGGAATTGCTCAACGAAATAGCTATGTTGGCTCGTGAGCATCAGCTGGTGCTTTTTTCCGATGAGATTTACGACCGCTTGATTATGGATGACAAGGAGCATTATTCCATATCTTCATTGGCTCCCGACTTGCTCACCATCGTTTACAATGGCTTGTCGAAATCCCATCAAATATGCGGATACCGTGCAGGCTGGATGGTGCTGGCAGGCGATAAATCAGGTGCTGGTGGGTATATCGAGGGTTTGAATGTCCTATCTTCGTTGCGCCTATGTTCCAATGTAACTGGACAGTCGGTTATATGCGCTGCCCTTGATGACTTAGCCAGCGTGAGAGCTAATGTTTCACCTGGAGGCCGTCTATATGAGCAAAGGGAGTATGCATATACTGCATTATCAAGCATCCCTGGGATTAGCGCAGTGAAACCAAAGGCGGCATTATATATCTTCCCAAAAATCGACATTGAAATGTATAATATCGAAAACGATGAAAAATTCGTTTTAGACTTTTTACGTGAAAAGCATGTCTTGCTAACCCATGGCGGTAGCTACAACTGGAAAAAACCCGACCATTTCCGCGTAGCTTACTTACCAAAAATGGACGAGCTGGTGGAAGTAATCGCAAGGCTTTCAGATTTTCTACAAAATTATCAGCAAGTCTGATTAAACCCTCCGTAGAGCGCGGTATCATTGATGCGCATCAGAATGTCGCAGCATCTAGAACCCCTCGCTATACTGTATTAACAATTCCCTTTCGTCATTGCTGCTGCATCCTAATCGCATCATTATATTAGAATAGAAATACATAATAATACATAAGGAGTGAAGCAAATGGCAAAGTTATTGTACCAAGGTCATGGAAGTTTCCGTCTGAGCACAAATGATGGAACCGTTGTCTACATCGACCCTTACGCAGGTACAGGATATGACATCCCAGCTGACATCATCCTGGTTTCCCATCAGCATCCCGACCACAATCAAGTCCAGCTGGTCAGTCAAAAACCTGGATGTACCATTATCACCCAAAGCGAAGCCTTATCCGATGGAAAGCACAATTCCTTTTCACTGCTTGGTTTGGAAATCGAAGCTGTTCAAGCGCAAAACCAAAACCATCCACTGGAGCAATGCGTTGGCTTTATCGTGACTGTCGATGGTTTAAAGCTATATTTCAGCGGCGATACTTCAAAAACCGAACAAATGGCGACTTTCTCACAAATGTCTCTCGATTATGCCTTTCTATGCACAGACGGTGTATACAACATGAGTCTCACAGAAGCCGCCGAATGCGCCGCATTAATCGGAGCCAAGCACAACACTCCCGTTCACATGAAACCAGGTATGCTCTTTGATAGAGAAATGGCAGATCAATTCGACGCACCGAATAAGCTAATCATCGAAGATGGCGAGGAAATTGATCTATAGCTCAAAAGCAAAACAAACAATCATAGCGGGATTCGTGAATTACGAATCCCGCTATGTATCTGCTTACTCGTCAAGTAAATGCTAGAATCCTATATTTTGCTATTCATTGAATACATAGTACGCACTAACAGTGTCATCTAAGAGCGATAGCGAAGGATCTTATTACGCTGTAATTGTTATCTATTAGATTCCCAACGCTGCTCGCAATGACACTGGATTGTTACCCCGTGACCAGTTACCAGACATCCTCTACTTCGATTATCAAAATAAATTAGGGTATTGACCTTTCACAAAAGCTGTGGTAATATCTTCTTCGGCAAGAAAGCGGAATATCGCGGGGTGGAGCAGTTCGGTAGCTCGTTGGGCTCATAACCCAAAGGTCGTAGGTTCAAATCCTGCCCCCGCAACCACAAACCCCTCGAAACGCAAAGGTTCGAGGGGTTTTTCATATAGTAAAGTAAACTGCTCAGGAATGTGGTAGTATGGATACAAATAAATATAAGTATGATCCGGAACAATTTAATAATATGTTTAGTCTAACAGATGAATTAAAAGCTTTCTATGAGCAATATGAAAAGTATTTATTAAACAAAACAAGAGAGCAAAAACTCGCACTGGAAAAGCTTGCTAGAGATATGTTTTTCACTATTAAGCACCGGAGAATCGAAGGAGTACTATCACAATCTATGGCTCAGGAAATCATAGAATATTTAGAGGAATTGCTAGATGATTGATTTTGACAAAGGCGAAGAAAAGTTAAATAAATTCTTTGGTTCAGAAGTGAAAACAACGGTTGTGTATGATAACGAAATATACATGATAAAGTATCCTGATCCAATACGAGAAAAAAAGAATCTCTTAAGCTATATGAATAATCAATACTCTGAGCATATTGGCTCATGCATCTTTGGTGCTTGCGGATTTCATGTACAAGAAACATTATTAGGGTATTTTACTGACTCAAAAGGACAACGAAAAATTGTAGTTGGATGCAAGGATTTTACGCAAAATGGCAGTACCCTTCATGAGTTCTCAAAATTATGCAATCAAATTCAAGTAGATGGGAAGTCTGGCACCACAATTGAAAGCGTTTATGAGGTTGTAAAAGAAAGTCAACTAATAACAAATAAAGATGAAGTGATAGAAACTTTTTGGGATATGTTCGTGGTAGATGCTTTAATAGGTAATCCAGACAGACATTTCGACAATTGGGGTTTTTTAGAAACCAATGGCAATATAACATTTGCGCCAATTTACGACTGCGGTTCATCGTTAGCTGCGACAATTAGTGATGAGAAAATGAAAGAGCTTCTATCTATTCCCAGTTCATTTAAGAATGAGGAATATAATTTGACATCATGTTATCAAATGAATGGTAAAAGAATATTTTATCACGAAATCTTCAAAACTCCTCCACTTGATTTAACAGAAGCGATAAGACGAACAGTGCCAAAAATCGATATGCATATAATACATGAAATTGTTCAAAATACTCCATTAATGTCTCAAATCAGAAAAGAATACCTACTACAAGCTCTCGATTTACGATATGAACAAATACTCGCCCCTACATATAAAACTTTGTAGCATGTTTTTACATTGAAGTATTATAAGCCAATATACTTTTCTCGAAGATTATCAAGCACTTCCTTGTAATAGTACTGATTTCGTACGATATAGTCTATTCTAGAAGCTTTTCTGCATATAAATATCAATCCTATATGCAGAAAAGTAAAGAAATAAATTGATTTACTGCATATAATGTCGTATATTATATGCAGTAAATTTATTGGAGGCTCTATTTTGAGATATTTTGATTATTCTTTTCTAAAAGACGGTTTACTTCCTGCAAGTCTCATTAATGTAGTTGAATCAATCGCTAAACTCCATGAACGAGAAATTCAGCATAAGAGTATGTATCCCGATGTTTTCACATCACTTGAGAGCATTGCAAAAGTACAATCTATAAAGGGATCAAACGAGATTGAAGGCATCGTAACAAGCGATCAACGCATTAATGAAATTGTCAACCAAAATAGCACTCCCATAAATCACGATGAAGCAGAAATTGCCGGATATCGCGATGCGCTTAACCTCATCCATACCGACCTAGTATCCCTCGACATCAACGAACATATCATATTACGTTTACATGCAATCATGCTATCCTACACTACCACCATCGGTGGAGAGTATAAAAAAGATGATAATGTGATTTTGGAAATTGATGCATCTGGAGCAAGGCGTATACGATTTTCACCGACACCCGCAAGTGAAACTAAAGTCGTAATGGAGCAATTAATTCTAGCTTTTATGGATGCGAGAAGCTCATATAGCATTAATCAATTATTGTTAATACCTTGTTTTATCCTCGATTTTTTATGTATTCATCCCTTTGCGGACGGCAATGGGAGAATATCTAGATTGCTCACATTGATGCTTTTGTATAAAAATGGTTTTGATGTAATGAAATATATTTCTTTTGAAGAGCAAATAAATAAAACGAAAAACGAATATTACGAAGCACTAAAATTGTCATCAGAAGGTTGGCACGATGGTACAAACAGTTACTTCCCCTTCATGGAAAACTTTATAACTACACTATTGTATTGCTACAAAGAACTAGATAAAAGATTTGCTCTTGTCAACGAAAAAAAAGTCAGCAAAAGAGAACGAATTGAAGCAACAGTCTTAAACAGTCTACTGCCAATATCAAAATCGGAGATATGTTACATTTTACCTGATGTAAGCCCGACAACAGTAGAAGCCGTTCTAGCAATGTTGGTAAAAAGCGGTGCAGTGGAAAAAGTTGGAGCGGGAAGAAGCACAAAGTATCTCAGACGATAATGTATATTGGCTGAATATTTTTCGTTCCATCAGAATTTGCTTCGTTTCGCTTTGTCGGTTTATATGTGTACTGCGACTATTTCTACAACGATCTTTTGCCTGGTTCTTAGAGCTTTTCATTTATATCATATTTACACTATTCTTTGTTCATTTGACAGAGTGCTAAAACGGTGATATGCTCTTGCACAACCTACTACAATGATATGATTTATAATGCAGTGATTAGCAGACCTTTTGCATTCACATCGCAAATCCTATTATATTAACACTCTCAACCATTCACATCTACGACATACCGTACTCTGATATGTTGAAATAATACGTAGTTGCGCTGCTATTAGCTTTATGCGCCTCAATTCATGTTTGCAGGTATAAGAATGAAGATATTTTATGTGAAAATAATCGTTTTTCTTATCGTCATCTCGCTTTGCGCCTGTACTAAGGCTACTCCGACTGATAGAAACGAAGCCATAGAAATGCTCAACATTAATGGTCAACTTGACGCTGATAGTTTAGAAGATAGCCCACATCAGTCCGAACCCGATTCAGCAAATGATTCAGAAGCGGAGCTTATCAACTCAGATGACTTTGATGGCATTGTTATATTAGACGAACCCTTACTTACGGTAACTGGGTTTGTAACCGTTGCTTTCGAATATAAAAAGCAAACTGGATCTGCTAGCAACCAGTTTGCTGTATGGATAGTAGACTCTGATGGTCATATGGTCAAGACTCTATATGCGACGCGATACACTGCTAATGGTGGCTATTTAGTCAGACCAGATTCGATTGCATTATGGGTGGAAATGTCCGAACTAGAATCAATGCCAAAATTTGATGTTGATGCAATAACAGGTGCTACCCCTTTAGGAGGCAAGTTATCGTATGTTTGGGATTTGACAGATACAAATGGAGAGACAGTTTCACCCGGTATATATACAGTCTACGTCGAAGGAACCTTACGATGGAAAAACTATGTCATTTACACTGCTTCAATAGATATTAATGGAGTTTCTTCAATAACAATCGCAGATGCAGAGTTCCATTACGAAGCATCGGGTATATACAGTTCTTTAAATAACGAATCGATTGAGAACGAAATGATAGGATCTGTAATAGTAAATTATATGACTGATAACTAAATTGGAATCCTTAGCTCATATGAACTAAATTTTTACTTTCTTTTAGCACAATCATTATTTTTCTTTTTGGTATATATGATTAGATAAACATCAAAACTAGGAATACTACAAAATAGGAGGAATAAAATGGAAAAGCTTATCAAAAACCATAATTCCCTAAATACTTCGTACACAACTATTAGATCTTGTAATGATATTCATATCGCTGCCAATTCTTCTAAATATTATTTCAACCTAGTTCCAAGATTGAACAGGTTGTTGATGTTGTTTCTATCGTTTACAACATTATTAATAGCATGTGCTTGTACACCTTCTAGTTCTAATAGTCAAATCGATGCTGATTCTATTGATACTATCGAAAGCGAATCAGTTGATTCTAGTAGACCAGCATACAATCTATTTGCAAACAATCTGCTCCTTGTTAGGCTTGGCGAAAAATGGGGGTATGTCGATGCCACTGGAAGAGTTGTAATAGATATTCAATTTGATGACGCTACAAGATTTCAAGACATTGGAATTGCTATAGTCAAAAAAGACGATCTGTGGGGTTATATAGACAGCACAGGCTCATATGTTATTGAACCACAATTTGATGATGCATATGCTTTTCGGAATAATGGAATAGCTGCTGTGAGTAAGAACGGAAAATGGGGTTTTATTAACAGCTCTGGCGAGTACATCATTGAACCCCAGTTCGATGATGCGGTTGGTTTTTCGAACAATGGACTCGCATGGGTAAAACTCAACGAAAAATGGGGATGCATCAACATTTCCTGCGAATATATTATTGAGCCTAAATATGATTATGCTTTTTATCTTGGAGGAATTAATGAGTATTCTATTATTCGAAATGACAAAAAATGGGGTTATGTTAGTTTTTCAGATGAAATCATCATTATTGAACCACAATATGACTTTATAGATGCGTTATCTCAAGGAGGTGGATTACTACCAGTACAAAATAATGATAAATGGGGTTTCATCGATTTTTCTGGTGAATTGGTTATCTCTCTGCAGTTTGACGAAGTAAAAGGAAATTTCTATAACGGATTGACACTGGTACGAATGGGAGAATTATGGGGTTACATTGACAATATTGGGGATGTTATTATCGAACCGCAGTTTGACGCTGCATACGAATTTACTTCTGTAGGATTAGCAAGAGTTCGTATTTCTGATAGATGGGGTTATATTGACAAAACAGGAGCGTTTATTGTCAACCCTCAGTTTGATGATGCACATAGCTTCGATTCCAATGGGTTAGCGATTGTAAAAAACAATAATAAGTGGGGTATCATCGACAGCACAGGGGTAATTGTTACAGACCCGCAATTCGATCAGATATCATATTTCGTTACAGGAAATGAGATTTTTTCGGATAATAAAATCGCTAGAGTAAAGGTCGGGAATAACTTTGGCTATATAGATTCATCCGGTGCTTATGTTATTAGACCGCAATTCACATACTGCGGAGATTTTCATAACGGATTTGCAGAGTTCTATGAAAACGGAAGATATGGTTATATTGACATGACTGGTAAAAAAGTCATATCTGCACAATTTGATGGCCTTTCAGATTATTTTTATGGTATCAACAGTTTCCTAGATGATGGATACACTATAGTTAAACTAGGTGACAAATATGGAGTTATTGATACTACTGGGACATATGTTGTAAACCCAATATACGATGAAATCAGAAGATTGTAAAGGTATTATAAATTCAATTTGAAACTATAAAAATA
>WRLE01000026.1 GCA_009777775.1 Oscillospiraceae bacterium | reverse complement strand
ATCATGGCGAAATATTTAATTCATCTTTTAATGCTTTTGTTAGTGTTTGTGAAAAATTTATATTTGCTGATTCTGCTCTCTGGTTAAGCCAAGATGGGATGTTTAGTGTTTTCTTTACCAGTTTGTTTTCATAGTAACGGCGATAAGTATCAGTATCAACAGAAATGAGTGTAACAATGGACTCAACACCAGCTTTTAGTTGATTGATGCTGCTTGGTTCAGGGATGCTTTTGCCATCTTCTTCCATTCGATATAAAGCTAGGCAAAGAAAATCCTCTGCCATTTCGATGCACTCCGCAATTGTTTCTCCTTGCGTTGCACCTTGGTTTATATCAGGAAAATATACACAATATCCTCCCTCTGGTTCTGAATCAAAAACTGCAGGAAAAACATATTTCATTTGGACTCCCTCCGTTTCTTTTATGATTATTTTAAACCCAAATCTTTTAATATTCGTTCTTTTGTGCCAGTTTAATTTCCTGAGACTGATGTCGAGGGACTTGTGCCTCAGCACCGTTTGCTGGATTCCAATACACATCATGTTTTGAACCGTGTTCTTTAAGCTTGATTCCTTGTTTACGTAAATAGCGAACGAATTCTGCGACAGTCATTAGCAGTACCCCCAATATAAGCAGTATACTACGTATATAGCACGTAGTCAATATATGAAGCTAATAAAAAATCCTTGTATGAACCACACGTGATATTGTCTCACCAAACCGCACGTGAATTTGTCTCACTTTGACAAATGCGGTTCAATCATCCCATCTTAATGAAAGGGGTGGGAGAAATAAGGAGGATTAATCTCACAGTGGAAGAATTCAACGAGTATGAAATCATCAAGGAACTTGCAGACCACGGCGGCAACAAACGCAACGCTGCAAAGAAACTAGGTTGCTCAAAGCGGACGATAGACCGCCACATAGCTGGCTACAAGTCAGAAGGAAAAGCTTATTTCATCCATGGGAACAGAGGACGGAAACCAGTCAACTCTATGAGCGAGGACGAGAAACAGGATATCCTTGACCTGTACAGAAACAAGTACTTTGAGGCGAACTTTGCGCACTTCACCGAACTGCTTGTGAACGCGGGGACGGTCCTTTTGTTCATTTTAGTATTGTTATATGCAAGTGCCAACCCGTATAATGAAAAAAACGGATTGCATGGTTCACTATTTTTGACAGATTAAATGAACAAAAGGACCGTCCCCATGTTCATTCGTGTTCAGAATGAACAAAAGGACCGTCCCCGCGTTCAAATTGTGCGACAATTTCAACTATGGCTTCAAGCAATCGATCGGAATTACGTGGATACCATCATATCTCGTGAATAGCGGTCCTCCTCCTGTTATTACAGCCAGAAACGATGGTGCGTCCGCTCCCTTTGAAACAAGTTTCGATTGCAATCGTTTCAATGATTCTGCTCCCTCGTCGACCCTGTGGCTGCCAAGTTTTATTTCTATTGCTGCCCATTTGGTATCTAGTTCAAGAATCACGTCGACTTCCAGACCATTCAAATCATGATAATGGCTTACTTTTATACCGACAGCATCAGAATAGACCAATAAATCGCGCAAACAGAGGTTTTCAAAAACCATTCCGAAGGTTCGAGGATCCCTGGCAAGATCATTTCCCCGTGCTCGAAGTGCGCTGACAGCAATCGAAGGATCTGTGAGCATTCTTTTCGGCGCTTTTCGCAAACGCTGTTTGTCCCTGAGCTCGGGAAACCACTGGGGAATTTCTTCAACTACATATAGCCGTGATAGAGCAGAAAGATAATCAGATACAGTTTGCCTTGTGATTCCACCGAAACGCTCAGAAATGTCTGATGTCAATGTGCTAAGTTTCGCTGATGTGACATTTGTACGCGCAATGGCAGACAGTAGATGCATAACCAATGCGGGATTTCGCTTTATATTGTCGGCACTTGATATATCTGTTTCTGCAAGTAGTGATACATACTGTTCAGGCAGTATGCCGGCATCATCCACGGGGGAGTCAATGTTTTCAGGCCACCCGCCGCGTACCGCTAGATGGATGAGTCTGTCCTGTGTTAGTCTCGAAATATCTGGAGGTATTGTCTTTCCAATGAAAAGATCGTTCAGGCTTACTTGCCCGCTTGAGTCGCCGCTCTCGAAAAGGGACATGGTGCGCATTCTGATTTTTCCAATCCTGCCAGCACCGCTATGGGAATAACTACCTTCTTTGGGTGTTACAGAACCTGTAAGCAAGAACAGCCCTTTTTCTTTGGTTCTGTCAGAGGCGAAACGGACTGCATCCCAAATGCTTGGCACTTCCTGCCATTCGTCAACAAGAAGCGGATTATCTCCTGTTAGGATAGAGGCTGGATTCAGGCGAGCCGCTTCACGATTCGCATAATCGTTTTCGGGGTCGAGCATATAAACAACGCTCTTAGCATGGTTAAGCGCAGTCCATGTCTTGCCGCACCATTTTGGACCTTCGATTGATAGTGCACCAAATAAATGAAGATACTTTGATATTTTTTCATCTATCAATCGCGGTTTGTATCCATCTTCTGTTAGAGTCAAAACATGATTCCCCTTTATTATTGATACGGCTTAACCAAATTTGCCGATTTCATTTAACCAAAATACCGAAAACCATTTAACCGTTTTCATTATTCTATCATTTTCCACAAGATTTGTAAAGATAAATTAACAGCATAAATCGCACAGGAGTACCGTCCTCTTGTTCACAGAAGCGTTAAATCAGAATAGAAAAATGCAAATATAAAGTCTGACTTTATATTTGTCATTAAATAAAAAAGGTACAAGCAATTATGTCACCTTTTGTTTCACCAGATACATAGAAACCTAAAATTTCATAAATTAATCGAATTCATAAAACCAAAGTGATTCTTTTTGCATCTATTTAGTGAACGTGGGTGAACGCGGGGACGGTTCTTTTGTTCATTTTGGTACTATAATATGCAAGTGCTAACCCGTATAATGAAAAAAACGGATTGCATAGTTCACTATTTTATGACAGAATGAACAAAAGAACCGTCCCCGTGTTCAAATGACAGAATGAACAAAAGAACCGTCCCCGCGTTCACAGTTTTGAAAAAGAAAGTATTGAGGTGACACGATCATGAGAAAAGAAAGAAAAAATATTTTACGACATGGCACAATGACTGTGCTGTTTGTGTTGATGTTCGTACTTGCTCTGCAGACGTTGGTAACTGTATCAGCAGCTGAGCAAGAATCTATGACACCATCAGAGCTGACAACCACCGTAGAATCTACAACAAACAGCTATGAAAACTTCGTTAAAACAAGGATTTATACAGCGGAGATGTTCGTCGATATAAATGAAAATGCTTGGTATGGATTAAAAAATGAAAAGGCTGTTGCCATGGTATATGAATATGGTCTAATGGCAGGTTACCCCGATCAGACCTTCAAGCCCGATGGGAATTTATCGATTGCCGAAGCAATCACCATAGCGACCCGCATATACAGCATCTATTCCACTGGTAATCAGTTGCAATTTGATCCAATACCCGATGCGCCATGGTATCAAGGTAATATAAACTACGCCATAGAAAAGGGAATCATCGAAGCCGGTGTGTTCGAGGAATATACCAGCATCGCAACCCGAGCGCAGATGGCATATATCTTTGCCCATGCTCTGCCCGATCCTGATGAGACATACAGACACAGGTATCAACTGGAGCTACCTCCTGATGTGGATGAATCTACTCCATTCTATGAGGAAATCATGATGCTTTATAAAGCAGGCATTGTGGGTGGCAGCGACAGCATAGGAACATTTCACCCAAACAGCAACATAACCCGCGCCCAAGCTGCTGCCATAATCACAAGGCTAGTGGATTACGATGCAAGGCTGGGAGACACATGGTATTATCCAGGATGGACTTCATGATTTGTATGGGAAACCTGCGAAGTCGCAATGGAGGTAGTATTTAATAAAGAATAAAGAGGTACTACACCAGCGGAGTTGTCAGTGTTCCGATTCCCTCGATGGTGACTTGGACAATGTCGCCAGCTTTAAGCCAGACCCGTTCGGATTCTGGCTTTCCACCGATGATACCTTCTGGGGTGCCGGTGAATATCATATCGCCGGGGCTTAATGGGAAAAATCGAGATGCTGCACTGACAGATTCGTAGCATTTGAATATCATATCAGTCAAAACAGCTGACTGTACAGTAATGCCATTGACTTCGCAGTAGATTCGATGTGCTGCATCTGGGTCGAAACTATCACTGGTGACGATGTGCGGACCTATTGGAGCAAATCCTGGCAAAGACTTACCAGCAAGCCACTGAGAAGAAAGCCGCTGTGCTTCCCTGGCTGTCATGTCGTTTCCACATGTGTACCCAAAAATATAGTCTGGTGCCTCTTCCGTGGTGATGTTGTGGGCGTGTTTGCCGATGATAATCACAAGCTCGGATTCATAATCGTATTCCCTAAACCATGGCAAAAGCGTGACAGCTTGTTTATGAGCACTGAGCGCATCATTAAACTTGCTAAAGAAAACGGGGTGTTCAGGAACATCGCTCCCACCCTCTTGTGCATGGGCAGCGTAGTTCCACCCCATGCATATGATTTTTTTAGGTTCGGTTACTGGGAGATAGCTTATATTATCGTCAATTATTGGATGTGGGTTGTTGGTAGTGATTGCTGCATCGATTTTTGCAATGATTTCATTCCCGCTTTCGATAATTTCGTTCATACTCGCTGGAAATCCCATTGCTGTGACATCGACAATCCCAAAATCCGTAACGACACCTATAAAATCGCGTCCGTTTTGACTTATGCTACAAAACTTCATTTTTACTCACGTCTTTCTTTACGAGTTTCAGAAATTATTTTGAACGCGGGTGAACGCGGGGACGGTTCTTTTGTTCATTTTCGGGGATGAATGAACGCGGGGACGGTTCTTTTGTTCATTTTGGTACTAAAATATGCAAAAATATGCAAGGGACAACCTGAATAATGAAAAAAACGGATTGCATGGTTCACTATTTTATGACAGATAAAATGAACAAAAGAACCGTCCCCGCGTTCACAAGCAATTATGTTTCCTTTTGTTTCACCAGATATACGATATACTGTATTTTGGAATGTTTTCATCGGCGGTGATAATACTCATGCTTTCCGATTGAGCAGTAGCAACAATCACTCTATCGAAAGGGTCGCGGTGAATAAATGGTAATGACTCCACGATTTCGATGTAATGCTTTGTTATCGGGAGTATTTCAATTGGCATATCTTCTATTTGTTCCATTAATGCACGGACACCGCTAGGAAAATCAATCAGTTTACCAAGGCTCGTCTTTATAGCAACCTCCCATAATGAAGCCATGCTGATGTACAAACTATGCTCATCGTTTGACAATAATGCTTTTGCTGTTGTTGAAAGCTTTTCATGTTCGTTTACTAGACATAAGATGGTGTGAGTGTCCAATAGTAATTTCATACCATATACTCCTCGAAATCTTCTAGGGGTGCATCGAAATCGTCAGTCATTTTAAACTGCCCGCGCATACATCCAAACATCGCTTCTCTGGACATTTTTGGAACCACTTCCGGTGGTGCTGTCAAGGGAAATGGTATACCATTATTGTTTATTACGCTTTTTATGAACAAACTCAAAGCATTTGATGGTGAAATACCTATGGCATTGCAGACTCTGTCAAACTTTTCTTTGGTTGCTACATCAATGCGTGTAGATACTTGAATTGACATAATATCACCTCATTTTGTTATCATATGTTATCAGAATAGCATGTTGATAATATGAAGTCAATAACATCTTGGAAGTAAATTGCTCTCTTGCGATTTTTTATATGGATGAACGCGGGGACGGTTCTTTGAACGCGGGGACGGTTCTTTTGTTCATTTTGGTATTAAAATATGCAAGGGCCAACCCAAATAATGAAAAAACGGATAGTGTAGTTCACTATTCTAGGGCAAATAAAATGAACAAAAGAACCGTCCCCATGTTCACATGTTCACATAAAATCTGCAGTAGTACATTGATATTGGCGGGGAAAATCTGCATATAATGTATTATATTCGCGGGGAATATCTGCATCTTCTATTGACAATGCTGGAAAAACCTTGTAATATCAATGTAAATTGATAACGTGAGGTGGATGCTATGCTAAAACGTAAAATATATGATGAACTGCTACATTGGAAATCGCGCAGCGACAAGCAGTGCTTGGTTATCAAAGGAGCTAGGCAAGTCGGCAAGACGTTTATTATTGAGCAATTTGCGAAGGATAACTACGAAAATGTCATTGTAATCGATTTCGAAAAAAACCCTGCATATCGAGCTATTTTCGATGGGGATCTTGATTCTGAAACATTAATTAAACAAATCTCCTTGCGCATTCCTGATGCACAAATTGTACCAAACAAAACTCTTTTGTTTCTAGATGAGATACAAAGCTGTCCAAATGCACGAACAGCATTGAAATATCTTACACAATATGGACAGTTCGATGTTATTGCTTCTGGTTCTCTGCTAGGCATTAATTATAAGGAAGTGTCATCATTCCCTGTTGGTTATGTTGAGCATTTAGAAATGCACTCAATGGATTTTGAAGAGTTCTTGTGGGCAAGCGGTGTATCTCCTAGATCCATAGAGGATGTTAGGAGCTATTTTGAGAGAAAAGAACCCGTACCCACTGCGATGCACCAGCGCATGAACGAACTTTTCAAAGAATACATCGTTGTCGGAGGTATGCCTCGGGTCGTCAATGAGTTTATGGAATCTCATAACTTTGCAAATGTACTGAGAATTCAGAAAGCAATAATTAATGACTACATGGATGATATGGCGAAATATGCCGAGGGTGCAGAAAAAACGAAAGCTAGAGCATGCTTTCTGTCGATTCCGAGACATCTGTCAAAAGACTATAAAAAGTTTCAATATAGCATTGTTGAACGAGGTGGAACTTCAAGAAAATTCGCTGGCAGCCTGATGTGGCTCTATGATGCAGGAATCATTAATTTCTGCTACAATCTATCGATACCTGAACTGCCTTTCGAAGGCAATGCAAAAAGCGAGGCATTCAAGGTCTATATGTGTGATACAGGTTTGCTGATGGCAATGTTGGAGGAAGGTTCCCAGGAGGATGTAATCGATGGTAATCTAGGTATATACAAAGGTGCTATTTTTGAAAATAGTATCGCTGATATTTTTACTAAATTGGGGAAAAAACTTTATTACTTTGAGCAAAATAGTAAACTGGAAATTGACTTCTTCATACGTTGGAACAAAAACGCAACAGCGGTGGAAGTAAAATCGGCAGATAATACGAAATCGAAATCAATGGATGCGGTTTTAGCGAAATATGGAGTCAAGCATGGTATTAAGCTGTCTATGAAAAATATAGGTGGTACTGATAAGTTCGATAGTTATCCACTATACATGTCAATGTTTCTATAGATTCCGTAAAATTCAGCCATAATATATGGGGAACACAAGGGATAAGAATGAACGCGGGTGAACGCAGGGACGGTTCTTTCATGTGTGTGAACGCGGGGACGGTTCTTTTGTTCATTTTATTTGCCCTAGAATAGTGAACTATGCTATCCGTCTTTTCATTATTTGGGTTGGTGCCTTGCATATTTTAATACCAAAATGAACAAAAGAACCGTCCCCGTGTTCATTTTATTCATTTTTTCGACTTTTTCAGTGGTCTCGAACCGTCCCCATGTTCGTCCCCGTGTTCAAAATGAACAAAAGAACCGTCCCCGTGTTCACACAAAAGAACCGTCCCCGCGTTCACACGAAAATGAACAAAAGAACCGTCCCCGCGTTCATTTTCGCTCCTTTTTTATGCTTTTTTTGCGAAAACCTATACTTGGGATAGGTTACAAAGGATATGATTTTTGGTAAAATATCTACGTTAATCGTTTTTAGATACACATTTATTTGAAAGTTTTTACGATTTCATAAAACCAAAGCGATACTTTGTGCATCTATTTAGTGTAAGGATAATTTGGAGTTAGGAATGAGGAATTAGGAGTTAGGAATTATAACTGTTGAATTGGAGGATAGCTGTGAAGAGGTTTATATCTATTTTGCTTGTGATTGTTGTTATGTCGTCTTTGCTAGTTGCTTGTGGAAGTGGTGGTGGTGGCTCTGGAGTGTCTGCTGGTGCTGGTTCTGATATTGTTATCGTTGGTTCTTTGGATGCGCAAACAATGGCAGTAGCAGCGGCGGCGGGTGCTTCGGGAGATTCTGCTGCTGTTGGGGTGCGTGTGAATACTGCTGATGACCCTGTAAATGGGATATATGTGTCGCCCAGTGGGAATGATTCAGGGGCGACGGGGGCTATTGATTCACCCTACAAAAGCATAAGTGCTGCTTTAAATGCTGCAAGTGCAGGCGATACTATAATCCTGCGGGGTGGTATATATCGTGAAGGGAAGAATGTTCGCATTCGAATACCTAATATTACTATTAAATCAGCAAAAGGCGAATGGGCGATTATCGATTTGACCCAGTGGAATCGAGGCAATGATGAGGACTCAGGGGTATATTTTGATGTGGATTCCTCTGGTGGTAGATTGCAAGGGTTGGAAATCATGGGAGGTTTCTATGCTGTTGCACTGGAAACCAAATGGGACTGGGGTGACCCCAGTGATCGAGTAGGAGCATCAAACATTATCATTGAGGATTGCATTTTACACGATTCACGATATGATGTTATAAAAATCAAGCCGAACTGTAATAATGTCACCATTCGCAATAACGAAATCTACAATTCCGGAACTGCATATAACGGACAGCCGGGAAATGCGGAAGGCATAGACAATGTGAACGGAAGCAACATGATTGTGCAGGGGAACTATATCCATGACATTTGTTCCACGGGGGTTTATGCCAAAGGCGGTGCGACGGATGTGCTGATTGAGAATAACCGCATTGAGCGAACAGGCGATGCTGGGATTCTGGTGGGATTTGATACTAGCCCCGAATTCTTCGATACAATAAATAATCCAAAATATTATGAAAACATTCGTGGCACTGTTCGCAACAACCTTGTTATTGATACATGGATGTCGGGGATTGGTCTCTATGCATCGATGGATGCCCTTGTCCACAATAATACTCTGGTTAATGTGGCAAGAAGCCAACAGCATAGTGCGATTTACTTTGGTATAACTTTCCAAGACTGGGAAGACTATGCCGGACGACCTGCCAGTGTCAATCCAAATATACACAGCAATATCGTCAGCCAACCAGCAAGCTACAGCGGAGCAATGATTGAAATACGCTATGCCAATGAGCTTGGTGGTTTATCTGCCATGGAAGGCAGTCCTCAAATGAATAATAACTGCTACTTTGTTGCCGATGGGAGAGCGAGTTTCACAGACAGGCGACCTGGCAGCATACTTGAGAGCGGAGGCTTAGCTGCTTGGCAACAACACATCGGCGGTGACAGTGGTTCCATTGAAATTGACCCAGCTTTGGATGCTGATTATATGCCGATGAATCAACAATGTGCTTCAATGGGGATTTCTGGAACAGGCGTGGGAGCAAGTGCAGGTGCAGGTGCAGGTGCAGGTGCAGGTGCAGGTGCAGGCGCAGGTGCGGGTACAAGTGCAGGTTCGGGTTCAGGTGTAGCACCAGAACCGGGTACAGGCGCAAGCGAAGGGTCAAGCTTCAGGAAAACAGCGACATATGAAACCGGAATGTTCAATGATGTTGATGAAAACTCCTGGTATGGATTCAACAGAGAAAAAGCTGTGGCTACCGCTTATGAATTTGGTTTAATGTCGGGTTATCCTGACGGCACATTTAAACCGGCGGGGAGTATATCGCTAGCAGAGGTTATAGCTGTGGCGGCTCGTGTTCACAGCATCAATGCCACAGGAACAATAAGCTTCGAGCAAGGAAGTCCTTGGTATCAGATATATGTTGACTATGCCGTTGAAAATGGTATAATTTTTACAGCTGATTTCAATGAGTTTTCAGCATCAGCGACCCGCGCACAGATGGCTTATGTCTTTTCAGGTGTTCTGCCTGAAACTGATTTTCCAGCGCAAAACACAGTGGAAGCTCTACCTGATGTGAATGAGCAGACGCTCTATGCTGATTCCATCATCATGCTATATGAGGCAGGTGTCCTGGGAGGGAGCGACGAGCAAGGGACGTTTAACCCGCAAAGCAACATAACGAGAGCAGAAGCAGCAGCGGTGATAGTCCGTGTTGTTTTACCAGAGAGCAGGTTTAGCGGAAGAGCCTATTGAATTAAGAGTTTGGAATTAGGAGTTAGGAGTTAGAGATTAGGAGTTAGGAATTAGGAATTAGGAATTATCAATATATCTATATAATATCATTTTATTTAGGGGAGTTAAATCATGAAATTAAAATTTAGGAAATCTTTATCGTTGTTTATGGCGATGGTGTTGGCGGTTGCGCTTGTTTCAGCGTTGCCGGCTGCGGCGGGCGGGGAGGTCCAGCCGTTTCAGGTCACCGAGAACCCCATAGGGGCGGACTATTTACTAAACGAAACAGCGGTGCCGCTCAGCGCGACCTTCGAGTACAACGCGCCTCGTTGGGGAGGTCCAGACTATGGACAAGTATACCCTACAGAGCCAATCACGGTGCGGTGGTATTGGAGCTATGAGGACTCGAACACGGGCAGGGACAACGGTGCCGCACCGCTTACCGTTGCATATGCCAGGGAGATAAAAAACACAACGACGTATGTCCCTGCGACCGATGAAGTCGGGGTCAAGTATTACTATGCCGTCATAAGCTATCATGAGTCCGTGATGGTGGAAACAGGGGTATGGGACAACATCCCGAGGGAAGCCGTGACCAACCCTGCGAGAATCGAAGTAATCGCCCCAAAAAACGAGCAGGACTTTACTGTAAGCAAAACCGATGAGAACGGAGTACCCTTGGCTGGAGCAACCATACGCCTCGAGGGCTTGACCGATGAAGAAATCCCGCGTGTCTACGATGTTATAACAAACTCCGCAGGGAAAGCTTCGTTCACTGTCGAATATGGACAATACGTTCTAACTGAAAACGCAGCACCAACGGGCTATACCGCAACTGATGATAAATACATCGTATCAGCCACCCCCAATGGTCTGAGCATATTCAACGAGGAGGATCCGAACCAGCTCATTGAGGATGTTGTTTTTGTAAATACGAAGATTCCAGAGCTTCTTACCCATCACTTTACTGTTCGGAAAACTGATGGAGATGGTGTACCATTACTTGGAGCCACAATCCGTGTCGAGGGAACGTCAGAAGCTGGCAACCTCGTTGTATTTGATGTGGTTACCAACAATGATGGTGTGGCAATGTTCACCATCGAAAATGGAGAGTATGTTTTATCTGAATATAACGCGCCAGCGGGCTATAATG
The DNA here is from genome assembly GCA_009777775.1 of Oscillospiraceae bacterium. Lineage (GTDB taxonomy): Bacteria > Bacillota > Clostridia > Oscillospirales > Oscillospiraceae > WRMH01. Next base: position 4,335 of record WRLE01000026.1, on the reverse strand, counting down.
CCACCGATGACACTTACATCGTAAAGGCAACTCCTGATGGACTATTTATATTTAATTCGCAACAACCCAACCAGCCCGTCAATAGTGTTGTATTTGTCAATAAGGAAATACCACCGTTGAACAAAGACGATCACTTCGCATATATGCAAGGTTATCCCGATGGAACATTTAAGCCAGGGAATAACATGACTCGTGCAGAAGCTGTGGTGATGTTTTCAAGGCTATTGGACGAAACCATGGATCTTACCACCGATTATCGTGGAGCTTATTACCCCGATGTACTCCATACGAACCCCTGGGCAGGAGTAAATACACAACCATGGTATGCAAATCAGGTGTGCTATATGCATTGGAAGGGAGTCCTTGCCAGCTATTCTCGCGATGGAATGTTCCGCCCCAATGAGCCTGTTACCCGAGCAGAGTTTGCAACATTGGCTTCCCATTTTGAAAAACTGGAACTCACCGATGTTAATATCTTTACCGATGTGCCGGATAACCATTGGGCGGTGAAATTCATCAATTCGGCTGCTGCAAAGGGTTGGATAATTGGATACAGCGACGGCACCTTCGCACCAGATGCCAATATTACCAGAGCAGAAGTCGTAACCCTGGTCAACCGTATACTGGAAAGGAAAGCAGATGAGGGATACCTGGCGGTAAATGTGGCAACACTTCCCAGAAACTATTCCGATGTCAGAACCCACTGGGCATACCTGGCGATAATGGAAGCGTCCATGGGTCACGATTACGACATAGGCAGCGCAGGAGATGAAATCTGGACAACGATGTATCCATAATGTGAGTATAAAATAATCAGTAGCAAATAAATGTAAATTTATAGTTATGTGGCGAGGAGACATAAAATATGAAGCTTGCCTCTTGGAATGTCAATGGACTAAGAGCCTGCCTGAAAAAAGGATTCATGGAATCTTTTAACGAAATTGATGCGGATATTTTTTCTTTGCAAGAAACGAAAATGCAACAGGGGCAAGCTGAAATTGATTTGGATGGATACCAGGAATTCTGGAACAGTGCTGACAAAAAAGGCTACTCTGGAACTGCGATATTTACACGAATCGCTCCACTTTCTGTATCATATGGAATGGGAATCGATGAACATGACCATGAAGGAAGAATTATTCAGCTGGAGTTCGAAGCTTTCCGCTTGGTGAACGTTTATGTACCCAATTCCCAAGATGAGTTGAAGCGTCTTGAATACAGGATGCGCTGGGAGGACGACTTTCGCAATTATGTCTGTGAGCTGGAAAAATCAAAGCCTGTGATAATATGCGGAGACTTGAATTGCGCCCATCAGGAAATCGACTTGAAGAATCCAAAAACTAACACAAAAAGCGCAGGCTTTACACAGGAAGAACGCGACAAAATGACAGCATTGCTTGATTCTGGGTTTTCGGATAGTTACCGCAAACTATATCCTGACAAGCACGATGCATACACCTGGTGGTCATATCGCGCTGGAGCAAGGGAAAGAAACGCAGGATGGCGCATTGACTATTTCATCATTTCATCACAATTAGATGAATATGTTTCCAACGCCTATATTTACCCCGAAATACTAGGCAGCGACCATTGTCCCGTTGCCTTGGAAATTAATATGTAGCTAAAGCTTCGCATATGGTAATATGAAATAATATAAGGTATCAAACCATCCCATTCGTAGGGCGCGGCATCCCTGACGCGCCGCAAGGTATCAATCGCAAACCAATCGGCGCGTCAAGGATGCCGCGCCCTACGAAGATCGTTCATTGTTAATTGTTCGATGATAATCGTACATCGTTCATTGTTTCTGCTGCGACGCATCAAGGATGACGCGCCGCAAGGTATGCAATGCAACACAATCGGCGCGTCAAGGATGCCGCGCCCTACGAAAATAATGTAAATTTGACGAAAAACGGATTATCACAGAAAGCAAATTATATTCTCGACAAAAAAATCACCGCTCGAAAGTAATTTCACTCTCGAGCGGTGACTTTATTACATTACTATTGTCGAATGTCGAAAAAGTTGTATAATCAATTATTGCAATAGGCTCAAAATCAGTATTTACCAAAATTGATGACATTGCTAGATTGATATCCTTCATCGCCACCTGTTGATGTACCGTTGCGATTGTATACAGCGTGGGAAATAAGCTCAAAGCTTCGATTACCAATATCTGATTCTTTGAGTCTAAACTGTGAAATAAGCTGTGATAACATTTGGGATTGACTACTCATTTCCTCAGAAGCAGCTGCGCTTTCTTGAGCAGTTGCTGAGTTTTGCTGCACAACCTGCGCCACTTGATCTATCCCGATATTTATTTGCGATATGCTTAGTGATTGCTCTTCGGAAGCCCTTGCAATTTCATCGATTAGCATACTAGACTCGTTGATACCAGTCACGATTTCTTCAAGACTATGTGCGGTTTCTTCAGCAATTTGTGACCCAAGTATCGCTTTTTCCATTGAATTTTGAATCATATTCCCAGTATCTTTCGCCGCATCTGCGCTTTTGGAAGCAAGATTGCGAACTTCCTCTGCCACAACAGCGAAACCTTTACCATGCTGCCCAGCACGTGCTGCTTCCACCGCAGCGTTCAATGCAAGAATATTTGTTTGGAAAGCTATGTCATCTATTGTCTTGATGATTTTGCTGATGGATTGGCTTGCCTCGTTAATATCCTTCACAGCAGAAATCATTTCGTCCATTTGAATGGAGCCTTTCTCTGCGTTGCCTTTAATTGTGTTTGATAATGTTGAAGTTCTTTCAGCAATTTTCGCATTTTCGCTTGTTCTAGTGGATATTTCGGAAATGGAACTGGATAGCTGCTGGATAGAGGCAGCTTGCTCGGTGGAACCTTGCGCCAAAGACTGCGCACCGTCAGCCACTTGCTTCGAGCCTGTTGATACTTGCCTGGTGGATGTTTGGATATCTGCGAACATATTATTTAGATTATTTGTCATCTTTTCTAGGGATAAGCCTAAAATATCATTGTTTGATAAAGGCTCGAGACTGACAGTTAAATCTCCACTTGCCACAGTTTCCAATACGCTACTAACACTATTTAATCTCTCTATGAACCCAACAACACCAGTTGTCAAACGCCCAAGCTCATCTTTATTTTGTATATAATTGCCAATCACCATTTCATCTTCAGGAGTGACGAAAATATCGCCGGTTGTTCCCGCTTTTACGAAGAAAGCAGACATGGGAACAAGAAGCTTACTAATCATTCCCGAGATATAAAATGCAAAGAACATTGCAATGGCTATCGACAAAGTAAGTACAACTATCTGGATGTTTCTCATGTTGGCAAAAAGACGATCATTGCGATTCACGGTATCCTTTGCCCATTGATTGTTGTATTGCATCGACGAGTCGAAGTCTTCCACCATTCTACTTCTCGTCTCAGCAACATGTGATTCAAAGATAATGCTTCTTGCTTCACTTAAGCTTTCGTGACTTGCTTGAATAACTCTTCTTTTCGTTTCGGCGAAACTGCTTAAATAGAGGTTTTTACCCTCAAAATAAGCATACTCTGCTTCATTATCAGTTATACAAGCCTCATATTCTTTGAAATACTCTTGCATTTCTATTTCCAGCGAAGCAAGTTCGTTTTGTATTTCATTTAGTTTTTCAACATCACCAGCATGAAGGGCAAGATTACGAACAAGGACGATTTGATTTTGCAAAGTCTCTCGAATGTTCGCCATTGCGCTCAATGCGACTACATTTTCGTGGTAAAGGGCCTCGTCAGCTCGATTTATGGCGGACATACCGTATATGCCGATTGCACCTACTGCTATAGCCAGTACAATAACGATTACAAAACTGATGATTAGTTTCATGGATACTTTCAGGTTTTTCATTATGGAACTCCTTTGTTTTTATTTGCCTAAAACTCGCGCGCTCCATGCTTATGAGTCTGTAAGTTATTAAATAGCTTGCTATAATAATTATCGTGAATTAGTTGAAAAAGTTGAGTGTTTGCAGTGGTTTCTAAGGTGAGTACGACTCGTGTTAGATGATGAAAAATCAACAAGTATTTATGAAAATATTGAGTATTACTTTGATAATTATGGTGATTGCTTAATAAATTTCACAAAAAGAAAAAAAGGGAAAAAAATGTATTGACAAGGGAGGAGTGTATGTGGTAGATTAGCCAAGCGCGTTTTTGGAAACACCGTGTGAGGGTGAAAAAAAAGACCTGGGAAAAAGGTGGGAAAAAGGCGCAAAAGTGTTGACAGGGGCGATGCTCCTGTGCTAGAATGAGAGTCCACCGCCGAAGCGGTGGGAGTGTACCTTTTAAATTAAACAATGCAAGCAAATGCGCAC
>WRLE01000025.1 GCA_009777775.1 Oscillospiraceae bacterium | reverse complement strand
TTTCCAAGATAGCGAGAACGAACTCCATCGAAAAGCGAAATTATCATACCGTCCGCCAGCATTTCAGGTCTCCCTCCATATGCTGCCGTGGCGGATACTTTTTTACCAGCGAGTTTCTCATTATACAGCTCTGGGTCACCTGAGTACCAAGCGAATCCGTGGGGTGATGTATTGGCTTCTGCACTGATGATGGTTTTACCAATGAAGGCTTCCCCAAGTTGTTTAGCTAAAGTATAGGCTTCTGGAAGTTCAATCATTCTTATAATCTCCTTTGCTCAATTCTTGATAATACGTGTCTATACAGGTTGGGAGCGTAGAATCTACAATGTTCTAGTTTAGTGTTTTCGTTTTCATAAGCGTAAAGCGAAGAGCATTAGCCGCACATGGCGAAATTTGAGCATCAAGCCCCAGCTGTTTGAGCGTAGCGAGTACGCAAGCCGCGAAAATGAGCTTTGTGCAATTTTGTGCTGGCTATCCGCCAATCATTTCCAGCAGATCTTCGGGAGAGACATCGTCATCCATATTGAAACGTTTTAGGGCGAATAAACTCTGGGGTAGACCTTTTATAATCGTGTTTATACCTGGGTCTACCGAAAAGGTCAGCTTCACTCCCAACTCGTTGAGAAGAACAGCACTGATTGTGCTAATTCTGCCATAGGGGTATGCAAAGGCAACGATGCTTCCATATTCTTGCAAGAGTGCCTCCATCAAGGCATGGTCTTTTCTGAACATATCTAGGTATTCATCGTCACTTTCATATGAAAACTGCAATACTCCGTCTCGGAAAGGATCGTCGTCTTCTTCCACATTGTGCATATCATAACTATGACTCTGGATGGAAATCAAACCCGAGTTCACCATTTCCCTAGCTTCTTTGTGACCAAAATGGGGTATTATCTGGCGCTCAGTGTCTTTATACAAATCTTTTTTATCATAGGTAACGCCAATGGCGAAAATTGTTCCATGAAATCCAAATTCCCGAAGAATGGGAAAGGCAACCGTATAGTTGCTTTCATAACCATCATCAAAGGTAATAAGAATAGGTTTTTCCGGAAGGTCGATTCCACGATATACATAGTCCATCACCTGCTCCAAGGACACGGCTGTGAAGCCCGCTTCCACCAGTGCTTCCATATGCTCCACAAAGCCAGAAATAGAAATGGCTGAATATGTACCAACATTATCTGTCAGGTGGTGGTACATCAAAACTGGAAGCTCGGCTGTGTACTCTTCAGTGGATAGTTTTTGCATAATCGCAGCTTCGCCAAAACCTGCTTCAATAACCAAATCTACGTTTTCGCTTGTCATCCAAATGCCGAAATCGTCTGGAATATATAAACTATCATCTCCGAACATTTTGGCAATCATTATATTTCCAATGGCTGTGCGAGCATGGGTTGTATCATAGAAATAGCGAGGTTCATAACTCACAGATGATGTGATGAAATACCATAGCCCGTTTATATCTGCTATATCAGTTATTCCCGAATAAAAATCCTGCACCTTTTCGACATTATAACTGCTAATTTCCTCGGCTAGCATGGGAGGTGCTACAATCGTCAGTTCAATTCCTTGCTCACTACACATTTGAGCTATTTCCGCCACCACCAATGTGGATTCCTCAATATATATCATACCCTGATTCCAGAATCGAGGAGCGACAAATTCAGGGTATGCTATGAGATAATCCTCCATGGCTCCAATGGGCTCTATGGCTCGGCGGGTTTTGTTGTAGGTTCCGGTGCGAGCAACAAACACGTCCCAACCCCCCTGGACATAGGGCGGTGGGTATGCTTTCGCTTTATTAACAGCATATTGTGGGTTGGCAAATAGAAATGGTGTTCTCCAAAAGGGCTTCATTGGCTGCTCATTTGTCACTCCCCAGATGGCAGGGGCATATGAAACTGCACTCACAGCAGGTAAAACAAGCAAAATATGTTTAGGCATATGATTTTCAATGAGATATTTCGCCAGTTTCCCCATATATTCCATATCTGAGCCATAATTAAACATATTGTACCAGCGTAATCCTGTGTACTCTTCCAATTTATCTGGAGAAAACACACTGGCTCCGCTGGGTCCGATGATGAAAGCATCGAACTCTCCCCTGCGAGCATCCACATATGCAAACTTTGCAGCTTTGGGATTATTGGTCATGCCGTGGGAGTTCCACTCATATAGCCTGTCTCCGAAAACAGAAAAAGGGTCAATAATAATATTCATCATTGGCACAATGGAGGCAAGGATTATGGACACTATGCAAAACATTATTACCCAGCGTTTAGCAGTCATGGCTAAAATCCTCCATAAATAAAGCTGGCAGAATGGGCATCTCCAGAGAAAATGCTAAAAGCCACCAGTGAAAACATTGCCAATACAAGGATAGCAAATTGTAATATTGGTTTTGATTTGTTGAGCATTTCACTCACATCTTTGCCAATTTCAGTTAAATAATCATGTAGCAGCAACACAATAATGCCTATTGTTAATACGAGATAGCCAGTTTTGTCAACACCCAAACCAAGCAGCGTTCCGTTCCACAACTCGCTTATTCTGATATGTAGCAATGTTTGCTTGAACATGCTCAAAGCAGTCCTAAAAGACGCTGCTCGAACAAAATAACGCAAAAAACCTAGGATAGCAAAGGTTCGCAAAGCGGAGAAAACCCTCCCAAATCCTGGCTTGCTTCCATTTATACCGGTTTTATCTCTAAGTTTTTCAATAAGGGGTTCAGCAAACAGCGAGCAGCTGATGATAAAACCGTTTAAAAAACCAAATATCAAGTAATTAAATGTTAAATCGTGCCAAATTCCCACTATGAAGTATATGCAAAAGGTCCCGATGCAAGAAGGAATCAATTTCCCTACAGCATTGCCAAAGTTTTTTCGCGAAAATCGACTCAATTTTGCCATTGGTGCTGATAATATGAGAGGATAGAAGAGATAATCTCGAAGCCAAGAACCCAGAGTTATATGCCATCTCCTCCAATAATCCGCCAGAGAGCTGGCGAAAAAAGGTTGGCGAAAGTTTTCAGGTAGATTGATGCCGATAATTTTCGCTATGCCAATGGTGATATTGATACCCCCTGCAAAATCCGTGTATACTTGAAAGCAATACATCAAGACTCCAAAGATAATAATAGCTCCACCATAGTTTCGGAAATTTGCATAAACATTATTCACAATTAGCGCAGCATGATTGGCTATTGCCATTTTCATCAAATAGCCCCAAATTATCCTCTGGATACCGCTGCGAGCCCTGTCCCAATCCCAACCATGTCCTGCGAAAAGATCCTGGGCAATATCACTATATCTCGATATTGGTCCTTGAATCAATTGTGGAAAAAAGGATAAAAACAATGCTGCTTTAAAGAAATTGCGCTCAGCTTGAATTTTACCTGTATAAATATCCACCATATATCCCGCTGCTTGAAATGTGTAAAAAGAAATACCAGCTACTAATAACACATCCATATTTGGCAAGAATAGATTAGTGTATTTGAAAAATGCAAGCAATGCGAAGTTAAAGCTAAGGCATATAATTAAAGGTGTTCGTCTCAATGCTGTTTTAGCTTTATTTTCCCTCAATTTACCAGCCCAGAGACCACATAAATATATGCTAATGGTGGTAACAGAAATTGCTGCTAATGCGAAGAAGCCACCGGCAAACCAATAAAATACATAGCTTGACAGCAGCAATAGGCACCAGCGGAACCTACGTGGAGATATAAAATAGCAAAACAATGCAATGATTAGAAACAGCAAAAATTTAAATGATAAAAAGCTCATTGCTCAACATCAGCTCCAAGTTCGGCGAGCAATGCTGCGATTGCAGCAACAGAACTGAAGTTTTCAGGCTCAAGATGCTCAAGTCCAATGGTGACTTCAAAAACCTCATCTAATTCTGTAACCAAGGAAATCATATCAAAGGAGTCCAAAAGCTCATCATCAATTATGTTGCTCTCACTTTCCCAATCAACATCTTGTTTGATTTCATTTAGTATTGCAATTATTCGTTTCATTATTATTCCTCTTTGTTAATCTATTCATTTAGAAATGAGGAGTTAGGAATTAGGAGTTAGGAATTACTAATCACCATTATATTAAATTCTATGTTTGTTAGAATATATCATGTTTTATACAGCAATTATTATATACGCTAACATATAATTCCTGTAATTCCTAATTCCTCACTCCTAATTCCTCACTCAGCACAAAGCTGTCCGTATAAACCATGTCGGCAGAAAAACCTAGTCTTTCAAACATGGCTATGGAAGCAGCATTGTCTGGGCTAATCCATTCGTGATAGCTGCTTTTCATACCAGAGTTCACTACTACATATGCATATCCCCTGTATAGCCTTTGTCCCAAACCCTGACCTTGATGTTTAGGGTCCACTGCCACACATAGAGTCTGCCCCATATATATTACGCCAACCGCTTTCCCATATGGAGAACGAATGCACAATGCGCCTTCAAATAAATCCCCAAAGGGCATATCCAGCTCCACAGGGCTGAAAAACTCCCTTAATAGGGCATATGTCTCTTCTTCTGTGGCGAAATCGATGCCTTTGAGGCTAATTTCACCAGTTATTTCATCTGTGCTATACCTACGTAAAGTCTTTGTTTTGATAAATCCTTGCTTTTCCAGCCAAGCGGCTGCTTGGGTTGGATATCTATCATGCCTATATGTTAAAAAAGCTGCTAAAGGCTGCTGGGTATCTTGATGGGAAACCATACAATTTTCATCACTTAACCTGAAATGTAGTTTGATAAAATCCTTGCGCTGCTCATATATCAAGAGTCCGAAATCATTAGCTTCAACAGATAAAACACCAGCATCGAAACGCTTTTTCAAGTCCTTTGGAAGCAAAAAGTCATTACTGATTTTGCGTGAATAGTTCTTTTCCAGCTCCATGAAGGACTCATAATCCATCGTAGTATACCTCTTTTACTCGTAGGCGGTCTATTTTCCCATTTGGAGTGGCGGGCATTTCTTCCACTTTTATAACAACATTGGGCTGCATATAACGGGGCATACGAGTTTCCATTGCTTTCGCCAGTTCTTTTTCCAAAATGCTCCCTTCGTAGAAAAGCAGGATTTTCCCCTGGTCTTTATCATAAAGGCAGCAAACCAAATCGATTCCTTCCACCCCGGTGGCAACAATTTCAATTTCACCAAGCTCAATGCGGCTTCCCATATGTTTTACTTGGTAATCGGCGCGAGATAGAAACACCAACTCACCATTTTCATTATATTTTGCTATATCACCTGTTTTATATACAATGTCTCGATAAGCACTGTTAAGCGGATTTTGTATAAAAGCCTCAGAAGTACGCTCAGGGTCTCGCCAATAACCCAAGCCCACTCCAGCTCCTCGCACATAAATCTCCCCTGCTTCCCCATCTGATACAGGCACTTGATTCTCATCCAGCAACAATAATTCCACATTCTTACAAGCATTACCGATGGGGATGCTCTCTCCGTCTTGAAAATCACGATCTACAATATAATATGAGCAATCCACAGTGACTTCGGCAGGTCCATACACATTGGCAAAACGAGCTTGTGGCATTGCCCTTTTCCAAATATTCAAAGTGGACGCAGGCATGGTTTCTCCACCGAAAATCACATCAGTGACACCTTCTGGGATAAACTTGTCGAAGACCCCGCTATTTGCCATAAGTTTCACTGCGGAAACAGCCCAAGGCAATACATTTGCACCGACATCCTGAATAAATTGCATGGCTCTGATGGGAAAAGAGAAAAGCTTCTTTGGTACCAGTTGCAAAGTGCAGCCATTTCGCAATGTGGAATATATTTCCTTGACTGAACCATCAAAATAAAAAGGTCCCTGACCGGCAAAAATAGTTTTTTCGGAAAAGCCAAAGGTCTCAGCTAGCCAATTTGCTAAATTAATAACTGATCCATGGGATATGACAGCAGCTTTTGCCACTCCTGTTGAGCCTGAGGTGAAAATCGCATAGGCAGGGTCGCTGCTGATGATAGAGTCTCGTGCATTTTGCAAAAGTGCATCATCGATGGTTTCCCTGGGTAGTTCCAGTATAGACTTGGCATCTATTATCATTGCTGGGTTTATGAGCTCTAAACGAGACTTCATAAACTCTTCAGGAGCAGCTCCATCAAGGGGTATGTAGAAACAGCCAGCATAATGCACCCCAGCAAAGGCAACTAAATCCGCAACCCGATGATTGGTCACAATAGCAATGGGCATTCGCAAGCCTTGTACTTTCCTTGCCACAGCAGTACCAATTTCCTTGGCAATCTTTCGCAGCTCAGAAAAACTCACACTCTCGTTTTCGTCCGAATATACTATTTTATCAGGGTATCTGTCCGCTGAGTTTTCTAGTAATTCAAGAAGATTATTCATGATGTGTATGTTACCACAGCTGCCAGGGTTTTACAAATGTTTTTAAGACTCTATGACTGCTATGCTACATTTTTCATCTGCCTCATTGTATTAATTGCTATATAATTGTCAAACAACAGCCTAATTTTTGTCTAATTTACCCTATTGACATTCTCTCTTTAATGCTTTAAACTCCGAAAGAGCAAAAGGCGGTGACTGGGAACCAGTACCTAGCTATAAAATCCTGCCAGAGAGTCGGCGGTTGGTGAAAGCCGATCAGGATTATGCCAGGGAATACATCCCGAGAGCTGCGCGCTGAATTGGTGACCTTATGATGAATTTGCTTAAGTAGCAAAATTCAATCGAGGAAACAGCACCATAGTAGGACGCGACGGGAACGCCCGTTACAGCGTATGGGGTATGATAGTACCCCAAGAGCGCATTGCTGTGAGGCTGTGCGAAACTAAGGTGGTACCGCGGTTTATCAATAATCGCCCTTGGACTGATATATGTCCAAGGGCGTTTTTGCATTTCAAAAATAGATTTCGTGTATAAGTGTGTAAATTAAATTAATTTAAGGAGAAAAACAATGAATGTACCAGTAATCGATGTCCACACCCATATGCTAAGCAGAGAATTTCTAGCAGTATTAAAAGAGCATGGCGGTCCCATTTATTCAGTGGAAGACGTACCTGTCCTAGGTGGGACAAGCCAAGCAATCCACAAAAATGGAGCCATGTTCATGACCCTTTTTGAGGAAATGTTCGACTATGACTTACGTTTACAAAAGATGAACGATGCCAAAGTCGACATCGCCATCGTTTCCCTCACCTGTCCCAATGTCTATTGGGGTGATGTGGAAATCAGTGCCAGCACTGCACGGCTAATAAACGATAATATGATATTCGAGCAGTCCAGAAACCCTGATAGAATACGCTTTTTGTGTTCCCTCCCATGGCAATACCCAGAAGAAGCCATAAAAGAGCTTGATCGCGCAGTATCCCTTGGAGCAGTGGGCGTTATGGTTATAGCGAACATAGCCGAGAAACAATTAATCGACCCAATGTTCGCCCCCGTATGGGAAGCCATTGACAAACATTCGCTCCCAGTTTTGGTACACCCTTCCCTTCCACCAGGTTCGGACTTTATGCAGCTTGATGTATATCATTTAGCAGCATCAACAGGTTTTCTAATCGATACCACATTGGCTATATCAACGATGATAATGGATGGCTTCTTTGACCGTTATCAAAACCTAAAAATCATCGCTTCCCACGGTGGCGGAACTCTACCATATACCATTGGCAGACTAGACCAAATCTGGAAATGCGTCCCAGCAGGTCGCGAAAAAATAGACAGACTCCCCAGCTCATATATGCCACAAATATTTGCAGATTCTGTCGTATATAGACAAAGCGCATTGCAGTTATGTGTTGCCGAATTCGGCGAAGACAACGTTCTTTACGGCTCTGACTTCCCCCACAACATCGGCGACATGGTAGGAATCCTAGAGCGCGTAGATGCAATGGCAGCCGGACCCCGTGACAAAATCAGAAGCAAAAACGCCCAAAGAATATTTAATTTGTAATGAGTAATAAAATCCATATTGTCTAACGCATTTTTACAAAAGCGAAACGATAATTCCTAATACCTAATACCTAATCCAAAATTCCTAATTCAAAACTGGAGGCTAAGTCAATGAATCCCGCTGTAACATCACTTATTATATTTGCTATTATGATAATCCTTTGGATTATCGACCGCTTGCCCATGGCATATGTTTCCATGGCTGGTTGCGTAGTCTGCGTATTGCTGGGTATATCCACACTTCCCAGGGCAATGACAGGCTTCACCCAGGACCTCATATATTTGGTAGCAGGCATGGACATCGTTGGCTTGGCATTGATGAACTCAGGACTAGCCCATGTCGTAGGACGCGCTGTGTTAAAGCTGGCGAAAAATAACGAAAAACGCTTGATGATTATATCGTTCTTTATCGCTGCTGCCATGTCTGCTTTCATGTCGAATATGACCGTTGTTGTGTTTTTCCTTGTGATTTTCAAAGGAGTAACACAAAGTTCAAAAGCCTTCACAATGAAAAACATCGCCCTTCCGGCGATATATGGCTCTGTTGTGGGTGGTGTATGTACCTTAGTCGGCTCAACCCCACAGCTTATTGGGCAAAATATTATCGAGAACATGGGTGTTCAAGGTTTCAAAATGTTTGAGTTTGCACCAATTGGGATCCCCATTGTCGTTGTTACAGGTTTGGCTATTTACGTCTATGCATACGGACACGGTAAAAAAGTCTGGGTAAAAAGCCTAGCAAGAACAACTGATAATGATTCAACTAGTATTCTAATGAACGCAGCCGTGGAAAACGGTGGCATCGACTTTTCCCAGGATGTCATTGACAAAAAGAAGCTATATACGATGTCAGTAATTACCGCTCTCCTTGTGATAATGCTGGTTAGCGAAGTAGTCACAGTGGGAACCGCTGCCATCACAGCTGCGCTTCTATCCATCGCCTTTGGTTGCATAAGCCAAAAGCAAGCATTTTCTGAAATGAACTGGAATGTGATTATATGGCTTGGTGGCTGCTTCAGCATGGCGGAAATTCTCACAGCCAGCGGTGGGATGGCTTTGGTCACATCAGCGCTCAGCTCCCTGGTAACCGCAGATACTCCACCCTTTTTATTCTTCGCCTTGGTGACCTTAATTTGCATGGTTGTTTCGCAGTTTACTTCCAATACCGCTTGTGTCCTACTTTTCATGCCAATCTTTTTACCCATGGCACAAGCAATGGGTATATCTCCCGAAGCAATAGCCATGGGAGTCATATATGGCTCCAGCCTCGCTGTGCTCACACCCCTCGCCAGTGCCCAAATAGGCATGGCAATAACCGTAGGTTTCAACTTCAAAGAAATCGTCCGCTACGGTATACTCCTGCACATAGTAATGTACCTGGCAGCAATAATAATGATACCACTACGATTCCCATTATAATGCGCTAGGATATTGGTAAGACACAAGTAGGACGAGGGTACAATTCTCTCGTCCTACCAGCATTTTATTATAACTCCATCAGATACAAATACAAAGCACCCAAAACACACAACACTTGACCAGTTGTGGCAATTGCATCGATGTCTTCAAAATGCTGCAAAAGGCTTTCATCAAGGATTCCTAAGGCGAGCAAATACTCCTTTGCCCCTTGGGCTTCATGGAAAGAATCTCCCAAGGAAGCGCATCTAGCGGCGGTCATGAACAATTGAGCCACTGTAACCTCATCGGAATCAAGGTTTGTTTCCACATAGGGCACTTGCCTATCTCCCCGATCTGCTGTTCGTTCGTGAGCAAGCCTCATTACCGTATTAGTCCGATTTTGGAGCATCCAGCGGTTGGGAACATCGTTATCTAACCTATAATCATTGATATAACCACCACCAGCCAAACCCAGCTCCCTCATAACAAGCAAGCCAGGATAAGCCCAATGATCCATGAGAGCTGTTCTCGGTAAATCAAACTCCACCAAATAGGCACCTTGACTTTTCAACCTTTCCTGAAGCCAGCTTATGGCATCGGCATCATAAGCCATTTCTCTAAATGTCATATCGTTGGCAACACTATATGCAACAGCAGTACCACAGGCTTCTCCAGTTACCATTCCTATGGGAATGACCCTTGCACTGCCATGGGGTATGGAATCATAGGAAGCACTGCGCCCTGCAATCAAAAGCTGTTCCACCTCCAGGGGAACCAAGCACCTAAAGGGTATACTGTAAATCTCAGGAACCCCATAAATATTTCCCAGATTATTGGGATTGGTCGGTTGAATATCCACAGGATAACTACCATGTCCTATCCTATCCCAATGGTCTCTATTTTCAAGAACATCGGTGATGCTCAATCTATACTCACCAATGAAATGCCGCGTTTCTCGCACATAAAGAGAAGAAGCAGGACGCACAAAGCTTACATTTTCAAAGCCGACAAAGTGTTCTCGCATAAACTCGATTACATTAGGTATTTCAGCTAGACCTCGATTAATGCCCTCGGCATATGAATCGGGGTCTAAAGCGTCAACACCAAAAATAATCAAAGCATTCAACACAACATTCCCATTATTTTGCCTTGCCAGATTCGGACCTCTAAATCGCATATTCCCATCTACGCTGACATAATTTAGTGCCTCGCTACCATATCCATATGCTGCTTTCTCACTGGCACCGGTATGCTCATCATCATCATTTCGGAGGTAAGCCATGACAGTAATCCAGTCAACTCCTGAGACTTCAAAAATCAATGTAACCCCTTGCATCGTCCCATGTGAGCCATAATCTTCGCCACCTAAAGTGAAAGGCGCAGCAGCTGCTGCAGCCACATCACCATCCACAGTGGCATCGATGACAGCAAGGCTGCGCACAATCTGCATTTCATCGCTATCCTTTTCCTGGATAATCAAGCCAACTATCCTATTTCCATCCATCACAGGAGCTATGATATCTGTATTGAGCATCAAGGTCAGATTAGCTTCAGCATTGCATTTATTTAAAAACCAAGTCTTTGCTTCTTCCACATCAAAAGCATTGCCCAAAGCTGTATAAAATTCTAAAAAAATCCCTTGGGTGAGCAGTACTCCACCAGGTCCATGATTTTGGTCCAAAAAGTTTAGCATTCCCAATGTCATTAAGCCACCCAAAGCTTCTCTCTTCTCCACTAGCAATACCTTCATGCCATTGCGAGCAGCCGCCAAAGCCGCAGCGATTCCCTCTGGCTCTCCTCCTGCAACAATGACATGGTAGGCTTCTTCGCTTTCCATAATGGGTCCTGCAACCGGCTCGTCTACTCGGGAACAGCCGCGAACCTGCATCCCCGTCGCCACTATCATAACAAGCGCAACAGCAATTATAAAAAGCTCCGAACGCATAAAAAGAGTTTTCCCTTTTATACTCACACCATCAACCTTTCAAGTTACTATTCAATGGGGGTGCTAAAAATCATATATCTTGCTATTCATTGCATACATAGTACGCACTATCAGTGTCATCTTGAGCGTCAGCGAAAGATCTCATTACACCAAACTGCCAATTATAGAGATTCTTCGCTCGCAAGCTCCCTCCTAAATGACACTGGATTTTTTCCCGTGACTTGTAACCTTTATTAAAATTATCTAATCAAATTATATGATTCATATATCAAAAGTCTGTCATAATTATGTAAATTATTGTCGAAACTTATTATCGAAACATATACAATTTTCCCAACGCAATTAATTATATACAAGGAAAGCCATAGGGTCAATGACATCAAAAAATAAAATAATTATATTTTTTTGCATTTTTATACTTTTTCTAATTATATTATTGCAAATCTCAAAGATTACATGTTACAATCCCGCAAATGCGCATATATGAGTCGATTTGCTAACCCGCAATAGCAATCGCAAAGGAGGAATGATTGGAAAAACTATCTTACTCATAGCACAAGCAGCAAAGACCAAAAATACTTAATGTTAGGGTGATACAATGAGCAGATTAGAAATAATGACTGAAAACCGAGTCCAGCAAGCTATCGACAAACTGTACCAGGATTTGGAACGCCGCCTAAGCTCAGGACCTACGGGACTATGCCCAGTGGACACTGCACTAAATATTGTGACACTGTGCCAATCTCAATCCTGTGGAAAATGCGTTCCCTGTCGTGTTGGTCTGGGAGTCCTTGCCGACTTGCTAAAGGACGTGTTAGACGGAAAGGCAGACTCAAAAACAATTAGCACCATTGAAAAAACCGCAACTGGCATCATCGAAAGTGCCGACTGTGCCATTGGCTACGACTCAGCTCGTATGCTCTTAGATAGCTTAATCGCATTTAAAGATGATTTTACAGAGCATATAGAAAAAGGTCGCTGCCTCTCCGGAACCGATGCTCCCGTTCCTTGCGTTCGGTATTGTCCTTCCCATGTTGATATTCCAGGATATATCGCTCTTGCTAACAAAGGTCAATACGCCGATGCATTGAGGCTAATGTGGAAAGACAATCCCTTCCCCATTACCTGCGGCTACATCTGTGAGCATCCCTGCGAAAATCATTGCCGCCGTGGAATGTTAGACAGCGCAATTAATATCCGTGGCATCAAGCAATTCATCACAGAAAACGCCGGGGTAATTCCACCACTGGCGAAAGCAGCACCCACTGGTAAAAAAGTCGCCGTGATAGGTGGCGGACCTGGCGGTTTGAGTGCAGCATATTTTCTTTCCTTAATGGGACACGAAGTCACCGTTTATGAGCGTCGCAAAAAGCTTGGCGGAATGTTGCGCTACGGAATCCCCGCATATCGTTTCCCCAGAGAGCTTCTTGATAGGGATATAAACAATATCTTGGCAACAGGAATAACTGTGAAGCTTGAAACTGATATTGGAACCGATATATCCATCGATGAGATAATGAATACATATGACAGTCTTTTTGTTGCCATAGGAGCTCACACAGATAGCAAAGCCCGTATCGAAGGTGAGGATCTGGAAGGGGTGACATCGGCTGTTGACTTACTCCGAACCATCGGCGATGAAGAGTATCCTGACTACACAGGTAAAACTGTGGTAGTAGTCGGTGGCGGCAATGTTGCCATGGATGCCACTAGGACATCACTGCGGTTGGGCGCTAAAAAAGTATATTGCGTTTACCGCCGTCGTCAAACAGACATGACCGCACTACCCGACGAAATTGAAGGAGCAATTGCAGAGGGTGCTGAGCTTCTCACACTCAAAGCACCCGTTCGCATTGAAGCCGACGAAAACGGCAGAGCGGTAGCTTTGTGGACACAACCTCAACTTCCAGGTGAGCTTGATTCCGGCGGTCGCCCAGCACCAATGAATGCCGATTTACCGGAAGAGCGGATAGCGGCAGACATTTTCATTATGGCTGTTGGACAAAGGGTCGAATCAGATATATTTGAAAAAGCTGATTTTCCACTGGAATGGGGCAACCTAAAAACTCTTCCCAGCGGTGAAGTATTCCAAGACGGTAAAGTCTTCGCAGGTGGCGACTGCGCCACAGGACCCGCATCGGCGATACAAGCTGTTGCCGCAGGAAAAGTCGCAGCTGCGAATATCGACAACTATCTTGGCTTTAACAATGTGATAAGCACTGATGTTGAAATACCGCCAGCACAGTTTGAAAACAAAAACCGCCGTGGTCGTGTGAATGTCACAGAACGTGAAGCTTCAGAAAGGCGAAATGACTTTGAATATATTGAATGTCCAATGACAAAGGAAGGCGCCGAAATGGAAACATCACGTTGCCTACGTTGTGACCGCTACGGTTATGGATCTTTCAGAGGTGGGAGGAATACACAGTGGTAAAACTTACAATTAACGGAAAAGAAATAGAAGCCCCAGCTGGCACAACTATTCTAAGAGCGGCAAATATGGCAGGAATTGTAATACCTTTTCTATGCTATATGCCCGAAATAAACGAAATCGGTGCCTGTCGTGTATGCGTCGTGGAAATCGAAGGAATCAACCATCTTGCCGCTGCCTGTAACACACAGATTGAAGAAGGTATGGTCGTTTCAACTAATAGTTCAAGGGTGAGAAAAACCCGTCGAACAAATGTTGAACTCATACTTTCCCAACACGATTGTAATTGTCCAACCTGTAGCAGAAATGGCAATTGCAGCCTTCAAAACCTGGCAAGCGATTTGAACATACTCGACCTCTCCATTCCCAGTAATGTTCCAGAAAACAATTGGGATGAAACATTCCCCTTGATTCGCAATGAAAGTAAATGCATAAAATGTATGCGCTGTGTTCAAGTATGCGACAAAATACAAGGATTGAATGTATGGGATATAACCGGCACAGGTGGACGCACTACAGTGAACACCACAGGTAATCTCTCCATTCAAGAAGCTCCCTGCTCACTGTGCGGTCAATGCATCACCAACTGCCCCGTTGGAGCTCTAACAGCAAGGGATGACACCCAGCGTGTATTCGATGCTCTTGATGACCCAGACGTGGTGACAATAGTGCAAGTGGCACCAGCAGTGAGAGCAGCTTGGGCAGAATCATTTGGCGTTAGCCGTGAGTTTGCTTCACCAGCACGTATGTCCGCAGCACTTCGCAGGTTGGGCTTTGATTATGTCTTCGACACCAACTTCACAGCTGACCTCACCATCATGGAAGAAGGAACTGAATTTATCAAACACTTCACCCATGCAGCAGAACACAAATGGCCAATGTTCACCTCCTGCTGCCCAGGATGGGTGCGCTTTTTGAAATCCCAATACCCCGAAATGGTGGAAAACCTCTCTACAGCAAAAAGCCCCCAACAAATGTTTGGAGCTTTAACAAAATCATACTTCGCCAATAAAATCGGCGTTGACCCGCAAAAAGTCTTCTGCGTATCGGTCATGCCCTGCACAGCAAAAAAGAGCGAATGTGATTTACCCGAAATGAACGATGCCTGCGGCGACCCAGACGTTGATGTGGTTATCACAACCCGTGAATTTGTAAAAATGCTCAAAATACAAAGCGTAGTCGTACCCCTACTTCCCGAAGAAGAATTCGACTCACCCCTGGGAAGCGGAACAGGTGCCGCCATAGTATTCGGAGCCTCCGGCGGTGTCATGGATGCAGCTCTCCGCAGCGCATATTTCCTAGTCACCGGAGAAAACCCCGACCCCGATGCCTTCGCAGCAGTTCGTGGACTAGATGGATGGAAAGAAGCCACCATTAACGTACCAGGAGCAGGCGATGTGAGAGTAGCAGTAGCATCAGGTCTCGGCAACGCCCGCAAGCTAATCGAGGCGATTAAAAGAGGCGAAGTTGAGTACGATTTCGTAGAAATCATGGCATGCCCAGGCGGCTGCGCCGGCGGCGGTGGTCAGCCTATCACCCTAGACCACAACCTAGCAGGAGAACGCAGCGACGAACTATGGCGCCTAGACCGCGAAAGCGCAATCCGCTATTCCCACGAAAACACCGACGTAGCAATGCTATACGAAGAATTCCTAATAGAACCCCTAGGAGAAAAATCCCATCATTTGCTACATACGAATCATGGCTTAGGGGATAAGCATTGATTGGAATTGGGTGTTGATTGTAGCAACAGGAGTTCTATCTGAAGCTAAGCAGCTACCGACAATTCCATTATAAAACAAGTAAACCGTGCAAGGAACAAAACCCTTGCACGGTTTTTTTTGCAAAAATATTTAAAATTATTTTACTAGCAAAAACATAAGCATGATATATAAACTAAGAACCCTAATTGCATTTGTTTGTATTTGAATATTGTTACCAACTCATTGTTACCAACACACTCAATTTTATGCAAGCACAAAAAGTGTCATCATAAGCACTAAAGTGTCATCGTAGGCACTTACCGTGTCATCCTGAACGAAGTGAAGGATCTTGTTGCACCGAAATACAACATAAAAGATACTTCATAACTACACCATCAGGAAAAGTTTTAGTTATAAATTTTATTATTTACAAAACTGTTTTTAATCATCAAAATACTTGTGAATATAATAATGCAATGATATAATTCGTTCAAAATTCATATTTTAGAAAAAACTAATAGCATATATTTCAACATTATAAAATGAAAGGCTGAAATTACAGAATGAAAAAAGTATTTATCACAGGAGTTGCAGAACAAACTGGACGATTCGACAATCCTATATACCTCGCAACACAAGCAGACTTGGAAAACAATCAAAACGAGCATTACCCAATATTTAATGTCATGGAAAACGCAATAAAAGAAGGAGATGATGTCGAGCTTGTTGCAATCAAATTTCCAAACGAATCCCTAGAACGAAATTTTTTTATATTAAACGATAGAGTAAAAAGGTTTGAGCAAGAACACAGTATCGAAATAAAAACTATACCTATTGATCACAAGGGCGAAACAAAGAAAGCGCATACAGAGTTATTTCTCGAATTAATCGAAAAAATCGATGATTCTTGCGAAATCTATGCAGATATAACTTATGGTACAAAGCCAACACCCATGATTATATTCGCATTAC
>WRLE01000024.1 GCA_009777775.1 Oscillospiraceae bacterium | reverse complement strand
GCGCCACTCGAGAAACTCAGAGGAAGTATTGCTTGCCGCACTCTCGGCATGTGCAAAGTATACAGGAGATGTCTCAAAGATTAAATGGCCAAATGTTAATGCGGCAGGAGAGTGGATTGCCAAATTGTGCGGTCAAGGCTATGGTGCTACCCAATACCTGAATCATTTGGATTTTTCTAATTGTAAACTCCGTGGAGTATTCTTATATGGTGCGAACTTGGAATATTCATGTTTGAATGGATGTAGCTTGGATTATTCAGTCATGGCGTATTCAAATCTATATTGCGCTAAATTAGAAAATACCCTTTTTTATAGATCAGACCTAAGTGGTGCAAACTTGAATGGAGTGCATTTTGACAATAAAGAGCCAGTATTTTTTGAAACAAAGTTGAATGACGTAGAGTCAGGAGATGCATGGGTATATGCAGCACGTGGTCGATATTACCATCGTGATGAGAATTATCTTAAAGCAGTCAAGGATTATTCAAAGGCAATAGAACTTGATCCCGACAACGCTGAATATCACAATAGCCGTGGAATAACCTACCAATGGATGAAAGAGTATAAAAAAGCTATTGAGGATACGTCAAAGGCAATAGAACTTGATCCTGACAACACCTCATATTATGTACGCAAAGCATTTTCGCTGCATATGGCCGGGAAAACAAACTTAGCTTTAGAACAATTGAAGATTGCATATGAACTAGGTGTAAATGACGAGTTGTATTATCGAACTTTAGGTATAATACGTTTGAAAGTAGCTAAAAAGAGCTGTGTCTCATGTGATTCCGAACTGCTTGATTTGTTTACTCAAGCGGTAGGTTTATCAAAGTTATCAGATTCTACTTTTGAAAAAAGCATTACATATATGCGGCGGGCTGAGTACTATCTTTACGTCGGTGAGCTTGACAAAGCTCTACCAGACTTAAACCAATCGATTGATTTTAATGAACAGAACGAGTATGCATGGTACTATCTGTCAAAATACTACGAACTAGTGGGAGACATCTCGGAAAGTGAGCGTTGCCTACGTAAAGCAGAGGAGCAAGGGTATATCCCGGAAGATGGCGATTGATGCCTACCTCCCTTTCGCATAACTAATGGTTTTGATTTAATGTGCAAGACTACGATTCATTATCATTATAAGTATTTCATTTATTGTAGGTGCAACACAGTCGGGTAAACATCGTATAACAAGCGGTATAGCGAAATGGCAGTCGAAATGGAAACCATAAGTTATCAGTGCCATTGAACACTTGTGATAGTTCAGGTTGCAGCGCGCCCAATCCGCCACTTCGCCAGGCCACCGGACATTATGTGCCATATGTCCTGCAGCTGTTGATGACTGAGAAACATTTTTCGATACTATTTAACGATGCAAGTAATTTATACAATGAACGAGAGGGGTACATGTTTGGATTTATCAATTTTTCTAGCGGAGGATGTATATGTTGATTTTACATCGCCAATTATTAAGAAAAAGGCAGATGAGTTATTTCTCGCACACAGTACAGATATAGAGAAGGCGAAAATTGCATATGAGTATGTGCGAGACGAAATCTCTCATTCTTTTGATATAGGCGCAAAAATTATTACCGCAAAAGCTTCTGATGTCTTAGCATATAAGACTGGAATATGCCATGCGAAAGCTAATCTGCTTGCAGCATTATTAAGACTGTACAGCATCCCTGTTGGCTTTTGCTTCCAACACTTAACGCTCTCCGATGATGATTCATTAGGTTACTGTGTCCATTGTTATAATGCTATTCTCATTAATGGTCGCTGGATAAAAGTAGATGCCAGAGGCAATACAAACGGAAAGGATGCTCAATTTTCATTTGATAAGCCGATACTCGCATTTTCAAATCGAGCAAAGTACGATGAATACTTTTGGGATGGCATATACGCACATCCACACATAGAAACAATGAAAATGCTAGAAAATGCAAACACATTACAGGATGTGCTTGAAAACATACCGGATTATGTCACGGAGTCGCCAGATATTACTGAATAATCAGGGTACATGCAGAGCCGTATCAACATACGGACATACAGCGCATAACAAGCGGTTTAGCGAAATGGCGGTCGAAGTGGAAACCAAAAGCTATCTGCTACCCTTGACCGTTGACGATAGCTCGAGGTATGTCGCACCCCATCAGTCACTTCGCCAAACCGATGGGCGTTATCTGACATTCCTACTAGTGCGATGCGAGTTTATTAACAATGCTTTTGAAGAATCCAGAATTTCAAAAAAGTAGAATAATTATATTATCGGACGGCTGTACATAATACGTCGCGTTTAAATAGTGCCGACTTATATAAGGGAGAAAAATGAATAACTGGAAACGTAACGTGTCCCTGTTCTTGGGTGGGTCGTGTATCACAATGTTCGGCTCTATGCTCGTGCAGCAATCGGTTGTTTGGTATATTACCCTCGAAACGCAAAGTGGTGTGATAATGGCGCTGATGTCCGCTGCGGGAGCCGTGCCAATGCTGCTGGCGTCTCCGTTTGCTGGGATATGGTCTGATAGGTACAGTAAAAAACTGATTATCAACTTGGCTGATGGTGCAATCGCTTTTGTGACGCTACTCTTAGCCGCGACGTTCTCATTGGGATTCGAGCATATCGCACTCTTAATTGTGATTTTAGCCATACGCGGATTTGGGCAGGGGGTACAGTCACCGGCGGTGGCAAGCTTTTTGCCTGAGATTGCTCCGGCGGATAAGCTAATAAAAGTAAATGGTTATAACAGTTCTATTCAGTCAGTCGTTAGTTTCCTCTCGCCGGTTGCAGCCGCAGCATTGATTGCAACCGTAGCGATTCAAAGTGTTTTGTACATCGATGTAATAACAGCGGCAATTGGCATAAGTATCTTGGTGTTTTTCGTCAAATCCGCTCCGCCACGGGAAAAAACGCATGAGCAAAAGCCCGCTTTGCGCGAAATGTCAGAGGGGTTTAAATATATAAAAACGCAGCCGTTTATCATTCAAATGATGTTGGTGAGCATATTGGTTAATGTGTTCACGGCGCCCGCCGCGCATCTTTATCCACTCCAAATCGTGCGACACTTCGGTGAAGAGCCGTGGAGATTGATGGTCGGCTCCTTAGCATTTTCTGCCGGAATGTTTGCAGGCGGCGCAATAATTGGATCTTGGGGCGGCTTCAAGAACAAAATCCACACTGTGGCCTTTGGCGTCGGTGCAGTAATCATTTGCACTATCGGGCTGGCAACCTCCGCTCGGTTTGGAAACTTCGTTGCCTATGCATTGATAACTAGGATTTATGGCATTTTTCTACCGGTGTTCAATGCGCCGGTTATGACAATGTTTCAGACGAAAGTTGACCCTGAGTACATGGGACGGGTTTTCTCGGCATTTATGATGCTAATAGGAGCGGTTACTCCAGTAAGTATGGCGGTTTGGGGGCCGCTTGCGGACTTTATTTCTATAAACACGTTGCAAATCATTAGCACAGCAGGTCTTGCCTCTGCTATTTTTATTTTGTTGGGTAGTAAGTCTTTGAGTTTGGCGGGGAAAGCGTAGCAAATGAAAAGTTAGATATTTACAATTTTTAAATAATTCTGAGTATATGAAGGCAATAATGGTAAAAAGGGGGTAATAAAAGTGGCTACATGGAAATACTGGAAAGAAGAAGGTTACATCAGAGAATATGAAGATGGAAAAATGGAGGACTTAAATCAAAGTCTAAAAAAACATGGAATAAAAGACAATATCCGTAAAAGGATTATGAAATCTGGAGAATTAATAAAGAAAACCAGTAAAAAAGAAGCTAAAGCGGAATGGTTTTGTAATGCGATGGGTGTTATGGATGAATTACTTGATGATAATACAAAGAAAGAAATTCGTGAAGATTGTGCCTGTTGTCTTGAAGGTAAAAGAAAAAAAGTATGTAGAGAAATCAATAAAAAGTATGAAACAACAGAAGATAGAATAAAAGCACTAAATGAAACACATTTTATTTTTGGACATGAAATTAAAATAATAGGCAAAGGAAAATATGAAGTAACATTTTTTGATGAAAAAATACTTGAAAAAAGGTGTTCTTGTCTAAAAATTGTAATGGAGAACTCTATGCCAAAAACTTATTGTTTATGTTGCGGTGGACATATTAGACATCATCTTGAAACAATTTTAGGCAAAAGAGTGGATGTAGAATTTATTACATCTGCATTAACAACGCAAGGAAAAGAGAGTTGTCGTTTTGTTTTAACAGAAATATGAAAATATATGAAAACATCATATACAACTGGAGCATTATCGGCAATTTACCCTACTTCTGTACTAGGTTATTGACAATTCTTTGAAAGTCACCTAGAATTACTTAAAAGTAGAAAACTTACATAATTCATATAAACAGATGGAATTGCTAATTTATTTGCTGCAATAATTATTATGTTTGAATTATAATAGCAAATGTGATTTATCAGTTAAAAAAATCATCAAAATCGCAAAAAGGCGATGAACGAAATAGCCATTTTTGATTATAAAGGAATCGGAGCAATGTATATCGGAAAAAAACGCATTATAATCTACATGATGTTGGCGTGTGGAATTACGTGGACATTCAATATTATTCAGAGTCTTCTTGGCATTACAGAAGCACCACTCGCATACCCATTCATCGCCCTAGCGGTATTCGGACCCGCCATCGCAGCCTTGATAGTCTTACACAAAAAGGTACCACTTCGTGATTATATAAGACACTGCTTTACATTCGAACAGAAGATATCAAATTATGCCATATTCGCCGCTTTCTTTATTTGGCGTTTTTTACTCACGATGACCGTTGGCGACCGCGTTGAGGATAGCACCTTGTACTTTCCGTTATTGTTGCTTCCAATTAGCCTTTTTACCGGCGGTTTCGAGGAACTCGGTTGGCGCGGCTTTTTACAACCGCAGATGGAAAAAACGATGAATGCTGTCCCCGTTGCATTTATTTTCACTGCATATTGGACTATATGGCATATTCCTTTATTTTTTCTCCCTATCGACCCGAGAAGTCCAATTGAAATATTTTTCATGCTCGGATTTTTCATGACCAATGCTTTCACTTTAGCAGCTATTTACAAGCTAACAAATAGCGTGATACTATGCGTGTTTTTCCATGCATGGGGTAATGCTCTCACGAGTACTTTCATGCCTGGACCGAACTGGCAGACCATCACAGGATTTTCACTGGAATGGCTGATGTCCATGCTAATTCTGATTCTTTGCGAAAAAGGGATTATTAAACAGCAAAGAGCATAAAACTCTAAAGCGTTCTAAAGCAGTATATTGAAAATTTCGGTGAAGTAAACAAATGATCGAAATCGCACTATTAAATATAAAAGGGTTTCTGTTTATTTTCAATTAATCGAATGTCAGATTCTTGAAGAAAGATTGAATTAAGAGAATGATTGCACTTATAGAATAGAGCAAATAATATCTACGTTAGAAGGGAAAGGTACTTATGCAACAGAGGAACTTGATAGAATTCCTGGGTATTATTGAAAAACTAAAGTGTAATACTCGTCATAGTTGGACTTCCAGTGGTAGGCATGAGAGTGTCGCTGAACATAGTTGGCGGACTGCGGTAATGGCATTGTTGCTAGCAGATGAGTTCCCCAATGTTAACATCGAGAAAGTCGTTAAAATGTGCTTAATTCATGATCTAGGTGAAGCAGTAACAGGAGACATACCGGCATTTCAAAAAACAAAGCAGGATGAAGAGAAAGAAGATATGGCTGTATCCGCATTATTGGAACTCCTCCCTGCGGACATGGCGAGTGGATTTGCAAAATTATTTGATGAGATTTATAAATTTGAAACACCTGAAGCAAAATTATTTAAAGCTCTCGACAATTTGGAAGCACTAATCTCCCATAATGAAGCACCACTCGAAACATGGCTTCCGATCGAATACTCCGAAAATTTAACTTATGGAACGCAGAATGTGAAATATTCGTCATATTTAAAAAGGCTCAGAGAAGAAATTAAGCAGGATTCAATTCGCAAAATTAGTGACAGTCAGACTGCAACTTGAAAATCTTCAGCACCCTCTGACACATCGTGGTAGTTTAATTAACACCTCATCGAAACTTAATCAAGCAGCAGGGCGTAATACGACATATGGACTATTGCGGATTTTACAAACTTTTGATAAAGATGGAAATCGTAAAACATAACTATCAGCTTTATGCTTCAATCATGAATTATGAAGGGTGAATCTTTTTATGAAAAATTACAGCTTGTTACGGTTGCATTCAATTATCTTGTTGTCTATATTTATGTATTCTTACGTAATGGAAACCCAGTATCTTCATACATCAACAGAAGTTCAAACATGGCAGGAGACATATATTGCATTTTTAAATGATAGAATACGAAATAGCGAAGTTGATTTTGATGTATTAGCCGATGGCTCAGGCGAGCAAATGTGGATTCATGCATTCATAGCAGCAGGTTATCCTGTAACCCCATTCTTTTATATATATGATATTGATGATGATGGAGTACCGGAATTGATATATGTAGATGCTACAATTGGATGCTTTGGTGAAATATATGCATATAATAATAATTCTATTGAAAAAATAGGAAGCATAAAGTTTTATCCTTTCGGTGGTTTTGGTACACCCCTTGATAAAAAAGAAGGACTATATAGTAATGTTGGTTATAAAGGACATAATGGTGAGTTATACTTCTATTGTATAGAGAATGGTGTTTTAAGAGAAGAGATGGTTTTACAATACAACAATCAATCAGATGTATCTACTCAACAACCAGGCTTGCCTTATTTATTTGATAATTTTACTTATGTAAATTATTATGAATTGACAGAGGAAAATATTGAATTTTTAAATAGTCATTAAATCCTTAAAGCACTAGAAAAAGTAGAACATAATGAATATCAGGGGGAAAATATGAATATATTTTTTGTTTTATTGACTTTAGCAATATGGTTAGGTCCTATTCCATTGGGGATTATAGAAGCAAAAAAAAAGGGGTATTCCCCTAATTGGATGTGGTTAGGAATACTACCGGTATATGGCTGGGTGGTATATTTTATTTTCTGTTTTGTTACAAAAAAGAAAAAATGTGAAAATTGTGGTGAAAAAAATAAAGTATTTGCTAAAAACTGTCAAAGGTGTAATCATTTATTTGATAAATCAACAATTGTTGAATATGAACCACAAACAAAAAAACAAAAAGCTATTAGATTAGTTTCGATAATAGCTGCAATAATTATTATTATAATCGTAATGATTGTGTTGTTAAATAATGTGTTCAAGAATTCTGAAATTTATAAAATGACATTAGAAGTGTTAAATAATGACCCCCAAGCACAAATGATTATTAATCGAGAAATTAAATCAACAAGCTTTGTATCAGGAAGTATGTCAATATCTGGAAGTTCTGGAAATGCTGATTTAAGCTTTACTGTCAATGGCTCTTCTGGAGAAGTAAAAGTGTATGTAAGTGGAGTTAAAGAATATGGTAAATGGATTATAAAAAAATTATATATAGAAGACGGAGAATTAATCAGGATAATTGACGAGAAATAAATTTAGAAAGGCAATTTTAGACAGAGAGGTTTTATTCGATATCAGGATCTTGTTCTGTGGACACAGTTTCTGCCTCCACTGTTCTTTGTTCGAGCTCTTCGTCTATTGCTTGCAATGGAGCAAAATCTTTGATTTGTCTTGCGTAATTAAGCGCATTTTGCATATCTTTTTCAGTTATTTCCATTTCGTTCGGATATCGCGGTTGGATGCCGTAACGAGTTAAAACTTCACATGCTCGGCTTATGCTCTCAAAACTTGCATCCGTTTTCATACAGTCAATTTTCAACAAAACCAAATCATGTGTTTTCGGAGGCTCAATAATCCCCTTAAAAACCAAGTAACCTTTGAGATATTTTTCTGCTGCTTGTTGACAAT
The DNA here is from genome assembly GCA_009777775.1 of Oscillospiraceae bacterium. Taxonomy (GTDB): domain Bacteria; phylum Bacillota; class Clostridia; order Oscillospirales; family Oscillospiraceae; genus WRMH01. Next base: position 10,323 of record WRLE01000024.1, on the reverse strand, counting down.
GGTAACAAATAATTTCTAGTGGTAGTGGGCGCATGGTTAGCAGATGCTCAGCAGTCATTAAATCCATTTTTGCATAATTTAGCCATTCAGCTACATATTCAAGCTCCAAAAATCATCTCTCCTTTCCGGGCGATTACTCCCTCAAGAGTGGGGCCGTTTTTTCTATGGTTAAAAACTCGGGAGCGTCCAATTAACATATCTAATGGAAAGAGTGTCTTTTTACGCAAAAGACTTTGAATTTCGCCATATAGCTCTGATAAATCCTCTGTGTCATCTGGCACAACTACATATATATCAAGGTCGCTATCAACATTCGGTGTCCCATATGCATAAGAACCGAATAAATAAACAGCCTCTGCTGGAACGATTTGTAAAATACATTCTATTACTATATCTAATTCTTTTTGAATATGAGCATTCATACTGTACACCCCTCCTTATCTTCAATAAATCCTACATATTTATTATACTGACATATTAGTAAATGTCAATTGACTATTGGAATAACAAAATGGAGAGTGCCTATGAGAAAGAAAAATCAAGTAATAGCAATACTTTTGTTAATGAGTTTGCTAACAATGCTAATCTCATGTGGAAAAAATGAAGGCAATATACAGGCGGGAAGCTTGCCAGAAACAAACACTCCCGCATTTAGCAATTTACTGATCGACAATGAATCTGAACACAGTTTTATCGAAAACAACGAAATTTTTGCTACATATATAAATGGATTTGTTGATGAACGTTTTGAGTTAATCTCATTAGTGTTCCGCTTGGCAGGGAGGTCTGAATACAACGAAACATCAACAGATTATCAACGAAGAATTGATTCAATATTTAATGAGTACAGACAACATCCCGTTGTTACATATACTATACAGAATTTGCATTTTTGATATGATGCAGTATTTGTAATGGCTATTCATCTTGAAAAACTAGAAAATAGCTATTCTATAGTTGACAATACAGATTATCTATTTAAAGAGCTAGAGGGAACTGCAAGATGGACTCCAGAAAACTCGGTAGAATTCCTTGAGCTTTTGAATGATTTTTATCTGAAAACAAATTTCTCGAGGTTTTTCCGTGAAAACGCTGAATACTATGCAGACCATAGTGAACGTTTTGCAAATGATATTTATAATAGCATAAATTTCCAATGGTTCAGCCAGTATGGTCTTAATCCAGATAATATTCGCGTGGTTGTATCTCCTTCAAGCAGTAGCAACGGATATGGTGGATGGCTTTATGGCGAATCACCAAATGATACAATCGTTTATGCTGCTCTTCCCAGCGCAACTGACTACAGTGGTTACATAAGTTTTGTTATCCATGAATTTACCCATGCTATAGGCAATCCCATAGCTGAGGAATGGTATACGCAAAACGAAGAATTTAAAAGATGGTCTGATGATTCAGTTGATCTAACCCTAATGCCCAACTATTCAAGTGGTATGGTTATGGCTTTTGAATATGTGACCCGAGCGTATACGTTACTTTATCTATATGAAAATATGAATGGGAATATGTATCAGCTATTCCACTCTGAAATAGCAAGTGGGTTTCCTTATATTCAACAGGTTTTCGCATTAATAACAGACCATGAAATAGTTGAAATCGGTACAGAAATCAGCACAATCTTGGGCATAGAAGATTATGTAATAGGAGATGAGCATTCATTTAATTTGAGAGGACGCTTGATTAAATGGCACTTTATTGATTTAGGAGATTACGAAATAATGCCAGAGGACTATATTCAAACGGAAGTAGGGGATCTTTTTGGCTCACAAACAGGTCAAGTCCTTTTGGTCACAATGGATGATTCTAAGTTTTTATATATTGACCTTGGTTCTGCACAGCATCAGGGTTGGTCTTCACGACATAGAATGTACAGCGTATTCCCGTTGCACTAGGTATAATGCTAAATGAATCGCTAAAATAAAGGCGATAATTTTATACACCCCAACTATAACACTACTGTGGTCAATATTTTATTGTTTTATGCTGGCTGAACTTCGCTTTCCATCGGTAGTTGGCAGGCGGCTCGCGGGGCGGGTGGGCTGCGATAACTATTGGATTGGCGAATTGTGGAAGGGCGAGACGCCGCATGAAATCATCTACATTAAAGGAGGAAACAATTCATGGAGAAGATACGTTTTGGAAAAACGGAATTGATGGTAAGTAAAGTGGCATTTGGTGGTATACCGATACAACGATTGAGTTTGGAAGAAGCTGTGAAGGTGGTTCGTGGAGCTATAGACCTTGGGGTAAATTTCATAGATACTGCCAATGGCTACACGGACAGCGAAGAAAAAATTGGGCAAGCTTTAAAAGGTTTACCTAGGGATAGCTTAGTTATCGCAACAAAATCGGGAGCAAATGACAAAGAAACATTCTTAAAGAATCTGGATTTGTCACTTACTCGTCTCGGTGTGGAGTATGTAGATATTTATCAGCATCATGGAGTTTTAGAAGAGAGTTATGATGAAGTGTTTGGTGAAAATGGTGCATTTGAAGGTATGATTGAAGCAGTTAAATTAGGAAAAGTGCGATTTCCCGCTTTTTCTAGCCACAACATACCATTTGCTATGAAGGTGATGAGAGAAGGACGATTCCATGTTGTACAGCTTCCTTTTAATTATGTAGACGACGAGGCTGCCAAGGAAGCCATTCCTCTAGCCAAGGAGCTAGATATGGGATTTATCGCCATGAAACCCTTTGGTGGAGGTCTATTAAATAATGCTAATTTGTGCATCAAGTACTTAAAGCAATTCGACAATATTGTACCCGACCCAGGTATTGAAAGATTATCAGAGATTGAGGAAATCGTTGAAATCTTAAACTCTGGAGAACTGTTGAATGACAATGATTATAAAGAAATTGCCCTTTTAAAAGAGCAATTGGGTGATAGCTGGTGTCACCGGTGCAATTATTGCCAGCCTTGCACATCAGATATCCCAATCAGCACAATTTTGACTGTCCAAAGCCATGTACGACGTATGCCCTATGCAAGAGTTGTTGGTATGGTGAGTGCTGGTATGGAAGCAGCTAGAAATTGTACCCAATGCAAAGATTGTGTGTCTCGATGCCCGTATAATTTAGATATTCCGAAATTACTAACAGATAATGTTGCGTTTTGGGATAACTACGTTGCTGAGCATGAATAATTATAAATACAATTTCATAAATAAATGGTGAATATATGGAGAATCGTACACATATTGTTACCATCACAGATTATAGTTCTCAAGGTGAAGGTGTCGCACGTCTGGATAATGGGCGCGTTGTTTTTGTTCGTGGAGCAGCACGAGGTGATGCTTGTCAAATAGCCATCATCAGCGAGCAATCCCGAAGCTGCCGAGGGGAGATTGTCGATGTTATCGAAGCTTCGAAGCAACGCATAGAGCCAGATTGTCCCGTATATCCAAAGTGTGGCGGTTGCGATTTTCGGCATATCACATATGAGGAAGAGCTAAATGCAAAACTAATGCGAGTTAATAGTGCGCTTGAACGCATTGGTGGAGTGAGCCTCCGAGCAAATGAAATTCTAGCAACAGGACGAGTTGATGGCTATCGGAACAAGGCAGTGTTTCACACTTCAGGTCAAGGCGATAACATTGAAATAGGCTTTTATGGCGCAAGCTCCCATGACCTGATACCGATTAGGCATTGTTTGCTTTTGGAAGATGATTTAAATATTGCTCTTGAAAAGCTGTGTGATACTCGTCTTAAGGCAGGTGAAAATATAACTCTCCGTGCTGGCAATATGATGGGTGAAGACCAGTTTGAAGTCGAACTCGATGGGCTTATTTTCGAAGCTTCAATGGTATCATTTTTCCAGGTAAACAGCGAAGCCGCATTGCTGCTCTTTCAGAGAGCCAGAGAGTATGCTAGTTTAGCGAAGAATGAGATGCTAGTCGATTTGTATTGTGGTGTTGGTTCGCTAACACTGTTTATTGGCAGAGATGCTGGCAGCGCATTGGGCGTGGAGAATAATGCCTCTGCTGTTGATAATGCAAGAGCAAACGCAATGCGAAATGGCTTTGAGCATATTGACTTCCTTTGCGCCGATGCAGCGAAATGGGATGCCACCGGCATAAACCCCGATTGCGTAATCGTCGACCCTCCGCGGAGCGGGCTTTCAAGCAAAGCTGTTGAAAAAATGCATGAGCTATCTCCGGAGCGTATCATATATGTGTCATGCGACCCAGCTACCCTTGCTCGCGATGTAATACGGCTTTCTAATTACGAAGCAATAGCCATAAGTGCCATTGATATGTTCCCCAGGACATCGAATATCGAATGCTGCTTATTGTTAGTTCGTAAAAAAAGCATATGAGCTATTCAGCTACACCCAATGCAGAGATTGTGTGATTCGATGCCAATATGACTTAGATAATCTTAAGCTACTAGCGGAGAATTTGGTGTTTTGGGATAACTATGTCGCCGAGCATGGATAATTGTTAAGAGGTGACATTATAACTGCATTCCTGAGCGGCGTAAGCAGTTAGTGTTGCAATAGGCTTTGTGCAAAAAGAGCTCCGTCGAGATTCACAGAGCCGTCTTCTGCGTCCCAGCATGTCATAAGGGTGAAGTCTACAAAGAACGCTTTTTGTATGTCGTTTTTATCAAGTTGAAATGCTTTCGATAGATTGTTTATAATATAATCAACTGTCTGGGCTTTGGAATACTCGTCAGCATCTGCATACTCGTTAGCAATAAACCTACCGAGGTCACAAATTGGCGGACCTATGCGACCGTGTGGGTCAACAATGATATAATCGCCATTATTGCTTTTGAGTAAATTATCACCATGCAGGTCAGCGTGTAAAAGAAAACGCTCTGGGTATTTTAAATATAGTTCGCGACATGAAATAACCATATCGCCTGCCATACGCCTAAGGACTGGGTTGTCTCCTATTGCCCAAGGTTGACCTGCTGCTATTACTACAGTTTCCAAGTAGGATTTGTATATTTCTAGTTCATGAGGAATAATGTGTGCCTTATTCCAAGTTTCACTAAAGACTGATAGCCTTTTATCGATAGATGCTTCTGCTTTCAATGTCTCTCCTGGACTAATACGTTCGAGAAGCAAAGCTCCAAGCTCTTTATTGCATTCGTGAGCTTGGACATATCGGCGGTTACCCTTAAACTCATTTAATACGTTAATTTCATCGATATACCAATGGTAATCGCAGCCGAAAACCTTCAAAACGCAATCTCCATATTCCTCTGACTGGCAGTAGAAAAGACAATTGACTGAATAGTATTCAATGAGCGAAAAGTCGCTTAATTCCCATTGCTTAGCAAAAAACTCAAGCTTTGTTGGAAGCTTATTTACAAAGCTTTCTCCGAAACATTGCAGCATATTGTTATGCTGCTCTTGTGTAAATACAATCATTTTTGTTAATTCCAATGTCCTTTCATTTATTTATTATTAGATTTACTGACAATATGTACTTTGCACTTGACAGTAATTGCTTGTTGACAGTATAATGTGAAGCATATTCACACTTGGAGGAAATAATGCGTAATTTCACATCTCCCATTATTATGCTCTTCGTATTTAAGCGTCCACGCCGGTAGCGAAATTGCAAGCCGGTGTGTACGCAAAATTGCGATGCATCGGTTAGGGAGATATTTAAAACTCTTAAACGGTGCACCGTTTAAGGGTTTTTCTTTTTCCAATTTATCTATAAAATAGCAATTTATCTTAAAAAAGGAGTATGCAACATGGCTGCTATAGTTACAGAAAACATAGTAAAAACATATCGCACACGCATAAAATCCGAGGGTTTGAGTGCGAGCTTTCGGGCTTTGGTCAAACCGGAGTGGACAGAAGTAGAAGCTGTGCGAAACGTCAGCATAGAAATAGAAAAAGGTGAAATCGTTGCATTTATTGGTCCAAATGGTGCTGGTAAATCAACCTTCATAAAAATGCTATGTGGAATATTGCATCCAACTTCCGGTGATATACGAGTACTTGGAATGTCTCCTGTGAAAGAGAGAAGAAAGCTCGCAATGGGAATCGGAACAGTGTTTGGGCAAAAATCACAGTTATGGCTGCATCTGCCTCCTTTAGATAGCTTTACACTCCTGGCAGCTATTTATGAAATAAATGATGATGAACGAAAGCGCAGGGTGGGGGAATTGACGGAGCTATTTGGATTGTCAGAGTTTTTGAAAACTCCTGTTCGAAAGCTATCGTTGGGACAAAGGATTCGATGCGAAGTAGCAGCTTCGTTATTACATAAACCTGAGCTTTTGTTTTTAGATGAGCCGACAATTGGTCTTGATGTCGTGGTCAAGCAAGCAATTCGCGAATTGATACTCAGAGACAACTCTGAAAGAAACACAACGGTTTTTCTCACCAGCCACGACCCCGCTGATGTGGAAAATCTTTGCCGTCGGGCAATTGTGATAGATCACGGGGAAGTTGTGCTGGATTCTCCAGTGGAGAAGCTCCGCAGTGAATATTTAGGCAAAAAGCTAGTCGAGGTCAGTTTCTCAAAACCTCAGACAATACCTGATATGTTCGGAGTTGAAATATCTACAGATTTCCAAGGGTTGAAATCTACTCTTGCTGTTGATACGAAAATGCGTCCAATTGCAGAAGTATTAGAAACGCTTTCCACCATAGGTAATGTGCTGGACATAACGATATCAAATCCCCCGATGGAGGAAATTATTGCATCGATTTTTCGAGAACAGGAAGCTTTGAACAGGGAGCGTGAATGATGAAAAAACTTCATAAATATACAGTAATTACAAAGGTTAGTTTGGCAAATGCCCTTACGTACCGATCCACCACATACCTGCGATTCTTTTTCTACACTTTTTTCATATATGTGTTTATGAGCCTTTGGAGAGCGATTTATCAGCAGGGTAGCGTCCACGGTTATGGATATGTGCAGATGGTATGGTATTTAATTATGACAGAATTTGTTTCCTTTGCTTGCGGTTCCGATATATACAGCACTATGAACGATGAGGTAAAATCAGGCTCTATTGCATATCATCTGGGAAGACCGTCCCACTATGTTTTTTACCAGCTTGCCAATTCAATGGGGCAGGTACTGCTGAACATGATGGGTTTTGGTACATTGGCAATTGTCATTGGATTTGTTTTTGTGGGACCGCTTTTCACATTTACTATGGCAGGCTTACCACCATTAATTCTATCAGTAACTTTGAGTATATTATTGAATTTCTTTATACTGATGCTCCTTGGGTTGTCTTCCTTCGTTATTGAAGATAACTATGCCTTTTACCTGATATATCAGAAAGCGACTTTCATGCTGGGAATGTTTCTACCTGTGGAATTTTTACCAAGTTGGCTGCAAAAAATAGCGAGAAATCTACCTTTTTCATATGTACACTGGGCACCAGCAAAGATTTTTGTAGACTATTCCAATGGGTTAGCAATTGAGCTAATATCTCGCCAGGCACTGTGTCTACTAGCTGCTATTACAGCGACATTGCTATCATATCACCTTGCTATTCGCCGTTTACAGGTCAATGGAGGATAATTATGAAAAAACATTCGAAGATATTTTGGAGTTACTTTCGGCTGAACTTCGCTTCTGCTTTGGAGTATCGTGCCAGCTTCTTTAGCCAAGCTTTCGGTATGGCTCTGAGTAATAGTTCGTTCATATTTTTTTGGTGGATTGCCTTTGGACAAATAGGAGGCAAGATTGCCGGATATTCCTTCGAGGATGTTTTGTTTATATGGGCTGTAACAAGCTCAGGTTATGGAATTTCCACCTTGCTTTTTGCCAACGCTTCTGAACTCACTAGGCTGATAATAACAGGCGAGCTTGATACATTCTTACTCCAGCCATGCAATGTACTCCTGAGCGTGCTTTGCTCTCGAACCAGCTTATCGGCATATGGAGATTTAATTTATGGTTTTATACTTATGGTTATATTTTATGGAAGCAACAGATTAGCTTGGCTCTGGTTTTTTGCGGGGATTGTGCTTTTCGGGTTGTTGATGACTGCGGTGGTGCTGACAGCTCACTCTCTTAGCTTTTTCTTGGGCGATGCCTCTGTGATTGGCACATTGGCTACGGAGTTTCTGATTAATGTATCAATTTATCCCGAAAAAATATATGCACCTTTTATTAGAGCTATTATGTACAGCGTGATTCCCGTTGGAATAGCTGTACATACACCCCTTCGTTTGTTTGCTGAGTTCTCATTACTCCCGACTTTAATAGCCTTTATGGTTGCTGGGTTATATTGTGTTCTTGCTGCTACTTTCTTTTACAGAGGCTTACGTCGTTATGAATCTGGGAATGCGATTGTCACTAGGTTGTAGAACCATGTGATATGCAGTTATCGTTTAAAATCGAATATAGTTTTCAGACGTTCTAAAATTTCTAAAACAACAGGGCAAACTGCTGTCATAGAAATAACATTGTACATACTCGATATCCTGTTTGGATGGTCGGTGAAAGGATATTCCTTGCACACATCTGGTTTACATTCATTGACTTGACAGCGTCCGTCTTCTTGTAGAAAAGGGCAGAGGCTTTCCCTGATTTTAAATTGGCTATCATCTTCATAGTCTGCCAATTCTAAATAGGCAGCAAAAAAATCACGTTCTGACATATTTAAATATTTCGAAATTTTAGTAAGCTCTTCTTGTCCTATAATAACTCCGTATACCTTGCAACAGTTTGTACATTGACAGCAGTCGTAGTTGGCGAAAATTTCATTATGGAGCTTTTTGAAATTTTTGTCTAGTTCGTTGCTGTCAACGCGGTTTCTTAAAAACTGACGAAATTTAAAGTTTTCGTTTTCTAGAAGCAGTGATTTTTCTTTAACTTCCTCTGGTTTTACCATTTATGCAATACCTCCATTACTGCGAAATCTCACTCTATATGTCTATTAATTCATAATGTTTCAATATTTCAAAATTATGATAATAACAACTCTCATGAGCATAACACAAGAGTAGATAACAATGCAATGGATTAATAGTAAGTGTTGTAATGTAGATGAAAATTATATAGTTTTGTTTGATTTATATGGATTTTTCATGGTATAATCTCCAGTAGAATTAAGTTTTCGATTATACAACACATCATATTAAGAAAGAGAGGATAAACATGAGTAAAATTGTAGTTTTTAATGGGAGTCCACATGCTAATAGAACAACGGCTGCTGTTCTTAATGCAATAGCCGATGGTGCAGCATCAAAGGGAGCCGAAATTGTCCATTATGATTTGAATGCAAAGTATATTCGTGGCTGCCAGGATTGTGGGAGTTGCCGCAGAGAAGGCAAGGAAGACGCAGAAATGGTCTGCGTAGAAGATGATTATCTCAAACCCATGTATAAAGATGTCTTGGAAGCAACGGGTATCGTCTTGGGAACGCCTATTTACGGTGGAAACATCACGGCTCAGACATTGACATTTTTACAAAGGTTGCGCCCTTTTAGAGATCCTGAGCGCAGAAGCCTGATACCTGGAAAAAACTTTGTGACTGTCATCACACAAGGCAATCCTGATAAAGACCAATATGTCCCTAGAATCGCCGAACTCCAGCGGGTATTCGTGAGTTATGGATGGGAGCAAGTTGCCGATGTTGTCTGGGGTGGAGCAGGTCTAGTTGACGGAGCTTTACCAGAAGATATGCAAAAAGAAGCCTTTACAGCTGGAGAAAAACTGGTTTAATCAGAAAACTATATTATTCATATAAACTAAGAAAGAGGAAGTGACATATGTGGCGATGTATAAAAAGACGCTAAAAGGTGATTTTGATACTATGCTCGATAAATTGCACAAGGGTATTCTTAATAATAGCGCATCGGCAAGTTATGAAGATGGCAGTGATTTTGAAAAAAACGATGTACGCTTCGCTGTTCGAGTGTATGAAAGATATAGTATAATGGGAAGTAACCGTGTAAGCATGACTGTTACTTTAATTGGTGAAAATGATAATTTACACGTTACTCTTATAACTTCCGGTGGAAGTCAAGCCTTGTTCATGAAAATCAATACTATTGGAGAAGAAAGCTTTTTAGACACTGCTATTGATGTTATCGAAGGACGCTGAATCGAAGAACGCTGAGCTAAAATTAAAATGGGTCTATTGTCATTTATTAGCATGATAATAGACCCATTTATTCTTAGAGTATAATATTCATCGGCAACAAGCTCAAAAAATGCTCTGGGGAGTCGCTCCGAGTACCGTCAAGGAATAAAACAACAATAAATGCGGGAAGAGGCAAAAGCCTCTTCCCAAACACACCAAACTCGTATAAGATGTAATTGACAAAAAACATTCGAAAGAGGTGGCGTGTTTATGGAAAACATAACA
>WRLE01000023.1 GCA_009777775.1 Oscillospiraceae bacterium | reverse complement strand
TTATACTTTACTTGACCCATTTCGGCTTCCTCCAGTCATTTCTTTCTTTGCTTACTAAAGTTTAACTGGTTGACCGTCTTGGGTCAATTATTTTCTTTATTTTGGGCAATTCATTTTACAACTTGCCATGTATTAAATTATTTATTATATAAAATCCTGTCACCAATTCTCGCAGCCATTACGATTTATGTAACATGGATTTTTTATTTTATTGCATTATATGCTACTATAATGTAGTATTATGACATATCTGTGTGAATCAACATTAGATATGTAAACTATCGCATCGTCTTGCAAACCAAAAATTACAAGGAGGATTACTATCATGACACCAGAAAACCAAAAGAGACATGACGAAAAACTACAGCGTATTAATGATGCAGTCGCACTAAAAGAACCTGATAGGGTTCCCATGACTCCCGCAGCAAGCCTCTATCCCATTATCCATTCTGGCTATACAGTTGCTGAACTGGTCTACGACACCTCCCTTGAAAAAGCAAGAGCAGCAGTTATCAAGTACCTAACAGATTTTGACCCAGATGTGGGTGCTGATGTATCAATGTCAGGAACTGGAGAAGGTCCAATTCTGGAAAAAATGAAGTCAAAAACAATGCTGTATGCAGGTATGCCTGGAGCCAACCTGGACGAAAATTCATTGCAACAATTTATCGAGTTTCCACTACTTCTTGATGATGAGTTCGAAGAGTTTTTTACAGACCGCACTCGATGGGCAATAAGGAAGTCAATACCTCGAACATCAGAGCTACTTGAACCTCTGGCAAGGCTCAATTTCACATACAACACTGGGGCTTCCATGCTCGCCATGGTATTTTCTGATCCAAAGTTTAAAGAGATGATTGAAACATTGTGGGAAATCAACGAATTCTATGCCGAACTTCGTCCCAAGCAAGCAGCCATTCGCCAAGAAATACTAGAAATGGGCTTTCCTAACATTAGGGGAGCCGGTGGCAGTCTAGTTCCCTTTGATGCTTATAGCGACTTTTTACGTGGCACCATCCTTTCCATGGAAGATATGTTTGAGCGTCCACAAGACATCGAACGCTTTATCAACGAGTCCATGGAGGAAACGGAAGCACGAATCCTTGCTACAAAAGGTATCGATGAAGGCAAGCATGTATTCGTTGCATTGCACAAAGGCATGGACGGCTTCATGAGCCATGAGTTATATCGAAAGTATTATTGGAATCATCTCCAGCGCATCATTTTGGCAATCATAGAATCTGGAAAGATTCCATATATTTACACCGAAGGTAAATATGACACAAGGATAGATTGCCTCACTGAAGTTCCCGTGGGTAAAGTATTCTATCACTTTGAGGATGTGGATATGGCTGTGGCAAAGCAAAAACTAGGTGGTATTGCTTGCATATCCGGCGGCTTCCCTGCTGCACTTCTCGACTGGGGTACACCAGAGAAAGTTCGAGATGAGGTCAAACGTCTTTTGGATGTTTGCGCACCTGGTGGAGGTTTTATCTTTGAGACTTCCTGCGGCATGGGTAAATGCAAAAAGGAAAACGTCGAAGCCATGTTTGAAACAGTAAGGGAATATGGCGTATATTAAACCATAAGCAAACACAAAATAACGAGCTACCCATGGCATTTATTTAATGCCCTTGGGTAGCTCGTTTAATTGAACACAGGTGAACGAGTGTTCACAGAAAAACAACAATGCTATAAATTAACTGTTGACGAGATCCGATTCTTGCGGTACAATGAACACATAAAGGCGTTGCCGATAAGCGGTCAGCCAACATTATTTGCGAAAATAACCGCAAGGTTTTGAGGACAGGCGGTTATTTTCTATTGAAAAATACTAAATTAAACGAGCTACCCTGTGGCGATGTATACATTACCAAGGGTTGCTTGTTTTATGTGCTTATATCATTATTACATGTGGATAAGTCACTATACCATCACAAAATGTGATATAATGCTATAAAACAATGAAATTGGTGATGTTTATGAGTTTTGATTCTAGGCAACGATCGATATATGATGCGCCGGACCCACAAGGACCCATTGCAAGTCGTCTTAGACCAAGGGATTTATCGGAGTTTGTGGGGCAGTCCCACTTGCTGGGAGAAGGTAAAATTCTTCGTCAGATGATTGAGCGAGACATGGTTTCGTCTATGATATTTTGGGGACCTCCAGGTGTTGGAAAGACCACCCTTGCTAGGATAATAGCTGGGCAGACTAAAGCGGAGTTTGTAAATTTCAGCGCAGTAACCAGCGGAATCAGAGAAATAAAAGATGTGATGAATCGTGCCGAACGCATGAGTGTACTTGGAGACAAGACAATCTTATTTATCGATGAGATTCATCGTTTTAATAAAGCACAACAAGATGCGTTTTTGCCATTTGTTGAAAAGGGTAGCATTGTATTAATCGGAGCTACCACGGAAAATCCATCCTTTGAAGTCAATTCTGCTCTTTTATCCCGCTGCCGGGTCTTTGTACTAAATTTATTAGAACAAGAGGATTTATTGAAATTATTGAAGCAAGCACTCAACGACCCTCGGGGTTATGGTGATGAAAATGTTGATATAACAGAAGATATGTTAAATATAATAGCCGCATTTGCCAATGGCGATGCGCGGACTGCTCTCAACACATTGGAAATGGTCATCATAAATGGAGAGCGCAACGATAATGGAATCAAAGTAACCGAAGAAATGCTGGAGCAATGTATCAGCAGAAAATCACTCCTTTACGACAAGGGTGGAGAGGAGCATTACAACATCATTTCAGCACTGCATAAATCCATGAGAAACAGTGATGCGGATGCGGCTGTGTATTGGCTGGCTAGGATGTTGGAAGCGGGAGAAGACCCCCTTTATGTGGCAAGGAGGATACTTCGTTTTGCCAGTGAGGATGTGGGTATGGCCGATAGCCGTGCTCTCGGTGTGGCAGTGGATGCCTACCAAGCTTGCCACTTTATTGGAATGCCCGAATGTAGCGTTCATTTGACCCATGCTGTTGTGTATATGTCCCTTGCTCCCAAGTCTAACGCTCTCTATATAGCATATGGAAAAGCTGCAGCGGATGCTGAAAAAATGCTAGCAGAGCCAGTGCCCCTTCATATTCGCAACGCACCAACTAGTCTGATGAAAGACCTGGGATATGGTGAAGGTTATGTCTATGCCCATGATACCGAAGACAAACTCAGCATGATGCAGTGTTTACCAGATTCATTAGTCGATAAAAAATACTACGAGCCCACAACCCAAGGGCTGGAGGCTCGTGTGAAAGAGCGCATGGAACAAATCGAAAACTGGAAAAAATCCCAAAGCCAATAAGCTAGTTTTGAACAAAAGAACCGTCCCCGCGTTCAGTTTTGAACAAAAGAACCGTCCCCGCGTTCACCCGCGTTCATTCGCCATAACACAATAAAACTAATAGATCCACTACTTATACAAAAACCACACCAGCACATAGCCTGATATTACTGCTATTAGGGTGTAGGGGAAGCAGATGCGGGTGAAGTCTTTTAGGGAGAAGTCGCATTCTTCTCGGCGGAGTAAGCCTTGGGCGGCAATGAATGCGGGAGAGCCGAAAATGTTTAGGTTTCCGCCAAGTGTGGCACCGCAGAGTAAGCCGAAGTAGAGGATTGTGGGGGAAACACCCATCAATGATGAAATAGTTGTGGTAACCGGTAGCATCGCCGCCACATAGGGGATATTGCCCATGAAAGAGGACAGCAGCACAGAACACCAGACGATTAGCGTATATATGATAAAAACGCTGTCACCTGATACGCGAACAAAGAGCTCGCTTATCGAACGCACGATACCTGTCTCGCTGAGAGCACCCACGATGATGAAGAGACCAGTCAGTAGCAGTAGCGTTTCATAATCCATATCTTGGGCACCAAATGCCTTTTTAACTGGTGCTAATCCTCGTCCTTTAATACAATCACGAATCAAGCCTATGAGAAACAGAAAGCAGCATACCAAGCCGTTGCTGGTTTCTGGTTTTTTGTCTGGTGGTATGAATGATACCGCTGCCAAAAGCACGATGGAAGCCAGTAAAAGATAGGTGGGTAGATAATCATTGACTTTAGCATTCACAGAAGCCTCGATGCGCTGGCTTTCCTTGCGAAAAAAAACATAAAGAAATACAGTGGAACATAAAAAGCTGATTTGCACAATCCAAAAGAGTCCGAGATGTCTTTCGTAAACAAAGAAATCTAAAAAATTCATCTTCGCTTCAGCTGCTAGTAAGATTGATGTGGTGTCTCCCACGAGGGTGGCAGCACCTTGGAGGTTGGAAGCCAAAGCAATGCTGAATATTATGGGTACTGGTGATGTGTTTTGCCGCTTCGCAATGTCAAAGGCTACGGGAGCTATTATCAGCACTGTGGCCAAATTGTCCACGAATGCGGAGACAATACCTGCAAAAGCGGATAGGATAACGATAGCCCATCTGATGTTAGGAACTTTGACGATTATCAAATCGCCCAAAAGCTCTGGCATTCCTGAAGTTATGAACATACCAACGATGCCCATCATGCCAGCTATCAGGAGTATCACGTTCCAGTCGATTGCCCAAAAGGCGACGAGGGGCGGCATGACTCCGCTGATGATGAGTATTGCAGCGGAAATCAAGGCAACATGTACCCTCCAATTGGGTAAGGCAAAGAGGAGTGCATAGGTGAGTAGAAAAAAGCCGATGATTAATAGTTGTGGCGGGTTGTTCATATGGGACATTACCTTTCTGTTTTGGACACAATAAATGACCTTGACCGATGCCATAATGCGGTTTTACTGCATTGTAGCACAGATTCGGTAAAGGTCTTGCACTCATGTCGGGCATGCCCGCAAACCGATGGGTGTCTTTCCCATGTGATGACGGCATTGCGGCGAGTCAGCTCTGTTGTTTCCATCTGGCTCGTGGCTACTCCCCTTTAGACAATTATTGATTTGTCGCATCTTATCATGAATTTGCCAATTGAGTCAAGTTTCTGTTGACTAATTTGGTGAAGTGGTGGATAATGGGGAGCAGTTTTGAGAGAAAAAATATTGAAAAACTTTGGAGGAAAAAATGGAGAATACTATACAAGGAACAATTACAATGGAAAATGGTGGCGTGATCGTCTTTGAGCTTTTTCCAGATGTGGCACCCCAATCTGTGAGAAACTTTGTGTATCTTGTCAGAGACGGTTTTTATAACGGATTGAAGTTTCATCGCATCATCAGCGGTTTCATGATACAAGGTGGCTGCCCATTGGGTACTGGTACCGGTAATCCTGGCTATTCCATAACTGGTGAATTTAGCTCAAATGGCTTTGAAAACAACCTCCTTCATTCACGGGGAGTATTGTCAATGGCGCGTTCCAATGCTCCAAATTCAGCAGGGTCGCAATTTTTCATTATGCACGACGATTCGCCACATTTGGATGGTCAATATGCAGCTTTCGGCTCCGTGATAGAGGGCATGGATGTGGTGGATGAAATAGCCAAGACCTCTGTACTAGACAGAAATGGTACAGTGGCACCAGAAAATATGCCAGTCATTTTATCCATTACCATCGACAGCGATGTGGAACTACCTGAACCCGATAGATTATAATACAACTAAAGTAAAACGAGGGGTACTGGATTATTTCGTCATTACATTCATCGCATAGACGTGGTTTCATACCCTTATTATGAATATATCTTTATCAATAGAAAGAAGATGAGATTTTGAAGTATATCTTGGTCATTGGAGATGGAATGGCGGATGACCCCATTGCTGCTCTTGATGGAAAAACACCGCTGGAGTATGCTACTACACCTGCCATGGATAAAATTGCTTCCCAGGGAGTTTTTGGAACTGTACTTACTGTTCCCGATGGGTTACCAGCTGGAAGCGATGTTGCCATACTGTCCATATTCGGCTGCGACCCCCATGTATGCTATACAGGAAGAGCTCCTTTGGAAGCAGCTGCAACGGGCATTCCACTTAAAGCAGGTAATGTCGCCTATAGATGCAATATGGTCACCTTGGAAGATGGAGATATGCCACTAAATGAAAAAACCTTATTATCACACTCTGCAGGCTCCATCGAAGGCGATATATCAGCAGAGCTAGTAATGGATCTCTTTGATACTCCGGGATTTAAAGAAGCGGCACTAGAAGCTGGTGTAAGCGTATACCCAACCCAGTCTTTTCGCCACATAGCAGTACAAGATAAAGCAGATATTGAAGGACTAGTGCTGATTGCGCCCCATGACAATCTTGGCAAAAAAGCTGGTGAGCTACTTCCCAGCGGGGGAAGCAATGCTTCTGTACTGGAAAGTTTAATGAGAAAAGCACACGAAATTTTGGACAAACACCCAATCAACGAGAAGCGTAGAAAAGATGGAAAGCTTCCTGCAAATGGGATTTGGTTCTGGGCTGAGGGAACCGTTGCCCAGCTGCCCAGCTTCTTTGATAACTATGGAAAAACCGGAGGAGTTGTTTCTGCAGTTCCCCTCTGCCAAGGAATTGGAACTCTCATTGGTTTGGAAAAGATCATCGTGGAGGGTGCAACTGGTGTGCTTCATACGAACTATGAAGGAAAAGTGGAAGCGGCTCTTGAACTGTTAAAAACCCATGATTTCGCAGCGATTCATATAGAAGCTCCTGATGAGTGTTCCCATGACGGTGATTTGGAAGGCAAGATTCAATCCATAGAATGGATAGACAGCCGTATACTAAGCCCCCTCATGGAGCGGCTGGAAGAAGCAAATATAGAATATAGGCTGCTGCTCATGGCAGACCATAGAACCTTGCTCTCAACAAGAGGCCATGACGGAGCTCCTGTTCCATATGGCATATACGATAGTCGTAGCGATATGCAAACAGGCTTAAAATACTGTGAAACAGATGCGAAACTGGGAAATCACATTTCAATAGGTACAGATATAATGAGCCAATTATTTGAGAGTTGATCTGATATGGTTTTGTCAAAGTCGGCATATGGGAAAATTAATCTTTCCTTGGATATAATCGCAAAAAGAAGCGATGGTTATCACGATATAAAAACAGTGATGCAAACCATCGCTTTATGCGATACCATTACAATCGAATGTGTTTTAGGAGAGGGTATAAATATAGAAAACTCCGTTCCTTATTTGCCAAACAACGAAACAAACATCGCAGTAATGGCTGCAATTGCTTTTTATCAGCATACTGGAATCAGCGGCTATAATACAAATATTCACATCGAAAAAAATATCCCGGTGTCTGCTGGCTTGGGTGGCGGAAGTGCAGACGGAGCTTGCGTATTGCGAATGCTGGACGAAATACACGATACAAAGCTTGGCATAAAGACCTTAGAAAGCATTGGAGAATCCTTTGGTTCTGACGTGCCATTTTGTGTAGAAGGTGGAACTGTTCTCGCAGGAGGAAGGGGAGAAATCCTAACAGCCTTGACACCGATTCCAGAGAGCTTCGTGCTTGTTAGCAAGCCATCCTTTTCATCTTCCACTTCAATGCTATATTCATTGGTTAGGCTGGAAAAAATACGAGCAAGACCCGATACCGATGGAATATTGGAAGCACTTTCCAAAGGCGATATTAGAGCAGTTGCCCAGCGTTTTTACAACGTATTCGAAGACATTATGGAAAAGGGGAGAGATGAAGTAGCTGACATTAAAAGTATCATGCACGACAACCATACCTTAGGTGCTGCTATGTCTGGCTCTGGACCCACTGTTTTCGGTTTTTTCGATGATGAAAATCTCGCTAAAAATGCATATGCATTGTTAAAAGAAAACTATGTTGACACATATCTGACAACGACTATTGGTAAATATTGATCAAATATATTATTTATTCAAATAAGAAAAACGACCGAGGCATAATGCTTCAGTCGTTTTATTCTTGCTTCACATAAATCCACAAAACTATTAATCTTCGTCTGTCCTAAAAGCTACAATGGCGATGTTTGGGTCTTGATCTTTGAGATTTTCTTCGAGTTCGACGATTAAATCAAGCTCTTCTTGAGACAATCTTTGTATTAATATGATTTCATCAAGGGTCAACTGCGCCGCTCCAGAGTAGGCGACAAGATATGTATCGCTGCCTTGCTCCTTTAGCTCCTTTTCCAAGACTTGAATTGCTTCTACCCCAGCAGGATTCAAATTGGCAAATTCCGACATATGCTTCACCTCCTTTGATTCATTTTTATCGTGTTGGTCGCAGAGGGTCGCGGATTTCTGCGACGTTATAAAATCTTGTATAGTTGCCGCCCCCCGTGGCAAAGGCGATGCCATCCACATTCATTCTATCGCATATCACAGCAGAAATATCACTTTTTATTTGTGAAAATGGTTCATAGCCAACGGAGGCATAAAGGCGAAAACCCAATTGATGATAATAGCGAAAAGCTGCTCCAGTATTTGAGACATCGTTTCCATCTAGCCTTGAACCGTATGGATAAAGGAAGATTTGAGTCTCGCCCACCAGGGAGCCAACTTCGTCCATCCATCGGTCTGCATCGGCTTTCACCGTATCATATGAGCTTTTGCTAAGGTCAATATGTCCGTAACTGTGGCAAGCGAAGTACCAGCCTGTTTCCTTTAGTTTTTCGATGATAGGCTGTACCCGAGCGATTTCATGCATACGAAATAGTTGAGTATCCGCTGTGTCGTTGTTCCTATCATATTGGGTTCGGTATCCCAGTATTCCTTGATAACCTGTAAAAGCGATGCAACCCTTAGCACCGTTTAAAGAAAAATCAGGATGCTCCCTTATGAATTTGTCCAAAATCGTTATTGCTGCTAAATCCTGGGATTTAACGAAATTACCATCTGGGTCAATGCCACTTGCCCATATATCGCCATCATCACCGATGATGTACTTGCTCATAAATCCATCATCTTCCATATATTCATAAAAGGAAAGGTCGTCGAAGGATATGATAATTGGCAGCTTTCCTTCAGGGAGCATAAGGGTGTTTTTCACCATTCGTGCTCTACCATTTGCGTCTATTTCTTCACTCCAGACATCATTCATGTTTATTAGAATGAAGTTGCTTTCATAGAGGCTATATAGTATTTTCAAGTACTCAGAAGCCGTGACCATATAATCATCATATCCTTGGGAATCAGAGTCTCCATCAAAAGCCAACTGGGGATATGCTATGACTTCGTGGAAAAAAATGTGTTCCACATCGCCATCATATGGTACTAAATTATCATCTTCGCTCAGATTGGAAGGTAAATTTGTATTGGGAATATAAACAATATCTGATGAAGGGGGTGGGGGCAGAATATCATCAATATCATTGGTTGATTCCAAGCTTGAATGGTCTGTTTCTGATGGTTCCAGTGTATTATCTTTGCAGGAGCAGATAGCAAATGGCAAAATAATACAGATTATTACTAAAAGCTGGCATGCTTTCCAAATTGCTTTAGTCATCGCTTGTTTCCTTTGAGTTTTGCGGATTTGGTTTGTCCCATCATATCTAAATTCGTCGAGGGAGTCACCTCCACAAGGATAACAGATAATTGACAAAAAAACAAGGGGTGCTAATTCATGTTGGATAATGCTTGTAAATCTTTGAACATTCATGTATAATGCGGCTGTGCTTTAATATGAAGAGTTAAGCATAATTAGTGTTTGGGAGGATACTATGAAAAAAACAAAAAGACGAAATAACATTTTGGCATTGCTGCTAGCGATGCTACTTGCGCTGTCTCCTGTTACTATGGTAGCAGCGGTGCAAGAACCACAGGTAATCAGTGCAACAACTGCGCAGACTCTAGACGAATTAATGCAAAACCCCATGGGCAACATAACGCGGGCTCAATTTGCTATGTTGCTAAACGCTGTTTTATCACTTCCAGAGGGCTTGGGAGCGGACTATTACGATGTACCAGAGGACCATCCCTATGCAGCTGACATCGGAACTGCTCAAATGATAGGATACATGGTTGGGGATGGAAAAGGCTATTTTCGACCCGATGCAGTTATAACGGGTGCCGAAGCCACCATGTGCATTAACTTTTTCCTGGGTTTTGATATGGCGCAATTGTCGAAACTCGATTTGCAAGTCGTCGTACCAAACTGGGGAAGAGCAGCTGCTACCAACATTTTGGATTTAGGCATGGTTTCCAGAGAGTTGATTGAAAAAAGAACGCTCACAGTTTTAGATGCCTTGGAATTTGCCGGTGCTTTGATGGTTGCCATAATGTTCCCAGGCAGTCCTTACGCCCTAACGCAAGCGCGGGAAAATGACGACTTTTACGCTTTTAACAATCGAAGCTACTTGGCAACTGCGACCTTAGAGCCAGGATATCCCTATGCAATGTCTTTTTTGGACCCCAGTATAGTGGTGGAGCAACAAATTGGAGAGCTTCTAGCTGGCATATTGGCTGAAGGCGGAGAAGTTGGCAGCGATGCATGGAATATTGCCGAAATCTATGCAATGTATTTAGATGAGCCAGCAAGGGTGGCATCATTAGAAAAGGTTTTGCCAATAATCGATGAAATAAGAGCTGTTGAATCAATAGAGCAGCTCAACACACTGGCAGCGAAGTATTTTTACCTTATGAATATTCAAGGTTTCTATGTCATCGGAACTATTAATGATGCTAAAACCGATGCTACGAAATGGTGTATGATATTGGCTCCTGGTTCTTTAATGCTTGGATCTAGGGATTACTATGCAGATGTCCCGGAACTCGAACCAATTCATAATGTACTCAAAGCATTTATCGTCAGTGTTCTTGAATATATTGGTGAAATAGAAGACTTGGAGAGCAGGGCACAAGCAGTATTTGACATCGAACAAAGTAATGCCCTTGCTTCAATGCCCATTGAATTCTATACCCCTGATACAATATTCACAAAATCCAGCTGGAGTGAGCTTGATGCTATCACCACTGGATCGGACACGTTAAACTATAGCCAAGAACTTAGAGATATACTGAAGGATGTTAATGTCTATTGTCCAGACATCGAATATATAAAGCATGTGGAAGCGTTATATATCGAAGACAACTTGGAAGTACTCAAAGATTTCGCCATGATAAATGCAATTTCCACGTTTGCAACGGTTATCGGCGACGATTTCATCAGCTTGTCTGCTGATTTACGCACTGCAATGTATGGCACTGATACAGAGAGATCGAGCATCGAGCGCAGAGCCCAAAACCTCATCATGAGACTTATGAGCAGCTCTTTTTCCAGGCTATACGCCGAGACATACGTATCAGCTGAAACAAAAGCCGATGTAACAGAAATCATCGAGCTTGTTCGTGATAAATATCGTCAAAGGATTGCTGAGCTAGAATGGATGAGTGAAGCTACCAAGGCAAAAGCCATAGAAAAGCTCAACTCCATTACAGCATATGTGGCTTATCCCGACGAATATGGCGAACAATACAGTTTCAATGTTACAGCAAGAGCTGATGGTGGCAATCTGGTGGATTTCGTTATTGACATAGCTGAAGTTGCCTATGAGCAACAATTGGAAATGATGAAAAGACCATTTGATATTAACTTTTGGGATCAAGTTCCGACATATACAGTAAATGCATATTATTCACCAACGGAAAACGCCATCATGATCCCCGCTGGAATACTTCAAGCACCATTTTATTCAAAGGATGCATCTAGGGAGTCTAATCTGGGTGGAATAGGCGCGGTAATTGCCCATGAATTCACCCATGCCTTTGACAACAGCGGTGCTAAATATGACATACATGGCACCATAACCGACTGGTGGACAGCTGAAGACTATGAAGCCTTCGGTGCTCTGACAGATAATGTTGCTGCAGTTCTCTCGGAGATCGCTTTTGTGGGTGATTTGTATGTCAATGGAGTGCTATGCACCGGTGAAGCAATTGCCGACCTGGGAGCAGTAGCCTGTGTTCTTGACATAGCCGATGACAGCGAAGATGCGAATTTGGCAGATTTGATGCATGCTTGGAGTGGTATCTGGGCTGCGAGAATGCCGGTTGAAATGGCTGCATATTTATTGGCAGTGGATAGTCATCTGCCAAATAAACTGCGAGTAAACTTCATACTTGCGCAGCTGGATGACTTCTACGAAACTTTCCAAGTGTTGGAAAGCGATGCCATGTACATTGCTCCCGGGGAGAGAATTTCGATTTGGTAATTAATACATTTAAAACTAATTGATTTTCACCAATCCCCGTGCAATCTTGCGCGGGGATTGGTAATTTAATTCAAAAGAAGGTGGTCTATTGCTTACATTGATAATTGGACGTGCTGGAACTGGTAAAACCCTCCACATTATGAATGAAATTAAAACAAGAGGTGAGGCGGGGGAGAGAGAACTGCTCCTCCTTGTACCTGAGCAATACTCCCATGATGCTGAGAAGCAGCTGAGTGCTATATGTTCAGATGCTTTGTCTTTATATGGCGAAACCCTGAGCTTCACCAGATTATGCAGCCATGTCTTTACCCAGACAGGGGGTGCTGCAGAAGAGCTAATTGACAGGGGAGGGCAAATTCTTTTAATGCATCGTGCCGTGGAATCCCTTGGTCCCCAGCTGAAAGCCTTTGGCTCTAAGGGCAGGAGAGTGGAGTTTTTAACGAAGCTTCTGGATGCTGTGAGGGAGTTTAAAGCTCAAAATGTCCTACCAGAGACATTGGAAGTCCTGGCGACTAGAGCCTCCTTCGGACTTGGTGACAAACTCCATGATTTGGCACTTATATATAATGGATACGATGCGCTTTTACATAATCATGGTTGTGACAGCAGCGATAGGCTGGCTTTACTCTCTGAAATGATAGCCGAGAGTTCCCTTGGAGAAACAGGCTGCATATATTTTGATGGTTTCAATGATTTCACAGCCTTGGAAATGAGTGTCATCGAAGAGCTTTTGAAGAAAAATGCGAATGTGACCATAGCACTCACCTGTGATTTTAGTGATGATTCCGAAGTCTTTGATTTACCGAAAAAGACAGCCCAGCAGCTAAGGGAAATGGCAAATAAAATGGGAACTCCGTATCAACTTCTTGAATTAGTAGAAGCTGGTATAACAATGGATGGAAGCTTTGATATTGGCACAGCGAATGAGAAGCCATCGAAGGAAAATGCATTAAATGGCGACTTTGGCAGAGTGGCGAAATCTCGCGAAATGCTGTTCTTGGAAAAAAACCTATTTGCTAGCAAAGTGGAAATATTTCCCGAAGTGGCTTCCGAAATATTTATATTCGAAGCGCAAAATCGATATTCAGAATGTGAGCACGCAGCCTATTTGGTGTGGAAGCTGATTAGAGAGGGCTATAGATGGAGAGACATAGGAGTAATGTCTCGCAATTGGGAAGAATATGGTCAGATATGTGAAAACATTTTTGGCAAATATGATATACCATATTTTTCCAGTGGCAGAGCAAATATCATTGACAAAGCACCAATTGCTATTATCGATGCTGCTTTGGAAATCATCGTATCTGGCTGGAGTCATAAAAATGTTTTTCGATATATAAAATCAGGTTTATGTGGTATTTCCACAGATGAGTGTGCATTGTTGGAAAACTACGCCATAAAGTGGAAAATTAAAGGTAGTATGTGGACAAGAGATTGGACATTACCACCACTGGAACGAAACGATGAAAATGCCAATAATATAGTTTTAAATCGTCTAAATTCTCTGCGAGGGAAAATCGTAGAACCCCTTGTTCAATTGCAAAATAAAATGGGTGGCTTCTCCGATGGGAAAGATAAATTAATGGCATTATATGAGTTTCTAATGAGCATAGACCTACCCCGGCAGCTTTCATATAAAGTCGCAGCCCTAGAAAAGAGAAATGAATGGCGGATTGCCCAAGAATATGACCAAATATGGGCAATACTAAAAAATGCATTGGAACAATTTCATGCTGTACTTGGAGATTCTAAACTATCAACCATCGAATTTGCGAACTTGCTTTCCTTGATGCTCACCCAATATAGCGTGAGTGCAATTCCAGTTTCATTGGATAGGGTAACCTTAGGTAGCATGGCGATGAGCAGACGTAGAGACTTGAAATGCTTAATTGTCTTGGGGTGCACTGATGATAATATGCCAATGCTATCTCGTAGCAGCGGAGTATTATCAGAACATGAACGAAATGAAATGTTTGCTCTGGGAGCATTGATGCCAGCTGGTTATGAGGAGCGGTATTCCAGGGAAATGAATATGCTATATTCTACCCTCACATTGCCTTCGGAAAAACTCATAATGACATACCCCATTGGCGATGAGCAGCATCCCTCGTATATTGTTAAACGCATTTCGTCCATTTATCAAATTTCCCCCATTACTTTGAGCGATGAAGAATGTATGTCAGCGGCGCATATACCCTGTTATGAACTCGCCATCGCTTCAAAATCAATAGCCATAAATGATAATGATAAAATATTGGCAGCTGCAGCAAGGGAATACTTTAATAGCTTGTCACTAGATGAATCAATTAAACTTGACATTATAGAAAGGCATATCACCGCCGAGCGAGACTTTTTGACAAGGGATATAGCGGAAAGCCTATATGGACAGGATTTCTTGCTTTCTGCTTCTCGGGTTGATAGGTATTATTCATGCCCATTTTCCCATTTTGCTTTAAATGGCTTACAACTTCGACCCATTATACCTGTAGAATTTGATGCTCCAGCAGCGGGAACCTTTACCCATTATGTCCTTGAAGGCGTGTGTCGCGAAATTAAGGAAACTGTGGGTTTTGAAAATGTCAGCGAGGAGCTTAGCTCGAATTTGACACGTTATTATATTGAGCAATATATTAGCAAGGAGCTATTTGACTTTACTGGAAAAACCCAGCGTTTTGTTTATCTATTTAAACGCTTGGAAGAAAATGTTATCCGCATAGTCGGAGATTTGGTCTCAGAACTGAAGGTGTCAGACTTTATGCCCCTTGACTTTGAGCTGAATTTTTCCAGAGCAGGCATCAGCGGTTTAAGCGGGATTGTGGATAGGGTAGACGGCTTGATACAGGATGAAACACTGTATTTGCGGATTGTTGATTACAAAACTGGCAGGCTGTCCTTTAGTCTTTCCGACATATTGTATGGACGAAATATGCAAATGCTTATCTATCTTTTCGCCTTGGAAAAATATGGGAAAGCCAGGTATGAGATGGATATTAGTCCAGCTGCTGTGCTTTATATGCCAGCCAGAGACAATCTTATACAAATTACAAAAGAGGAAACAGATGAGCAAATCAACGCAAAACGTATAAAGGAACTGAGACGTAGCGGTCTACTCTTAAATGAGCCGACTATAATCGAAGCCCTGGAAAAGGGTGAAAATAAAATTTATCTCCCACTGAAAAGCTCAAAAGGCGTATACAGCGGAGACAGTTTGCTAAGTGCCCAGCAATTTACTTTATTGGGAGAATATGTAGACCATATGCTTGATAAGGCAAAAGATGAAATCAAACAAGGTAATATCAAATGTACCCCCCAATACGCTGGAGAGAGCAACAACGCATGTCTATACTGCGAGTACAAACCCCTATGCGCCTTCGACCCAACCCAAGGAGACACATGGAGTTATGTGAGAAAAATTAAACCCAGTGATGTGTGGAGTCAATTAACAATTAACAATGAACAATGAACAATGAACGATGAACGATGAACAATGAACAATGGACGATTAATAATGAACAATATTCGTAGGGTGCGGCATCCCTGACGCGCCGCTTCGGAAACAACGAACGATGAGCAACTAACATGGTAATATGAAATCAAACCGTATCATTCTGAATGAGCGAAGCGATTGAAGAATCTAAATGCACAATGTATATATTTCCACAACCTATAAAGGACAAAACAAATCATTCATTATCAAAAACTTGAAAACGGTGAAACATATGGATACAACAAATACAACTGAGCTTATCTACACTCCTCAACAGGAAGCTGCCATTTTCCATCGGAATGGGTCCTTGCTTGTGTCTGCGGGGGCTGGGTCGGGGAAAACTCGGGTGCTGGTGGAGCGACTGCTCAATAGGGTGGAGCAGGGTGACGATTTGGATGAATTTCTGGTGATAACATTCACAAAAGCAGCAGCAGCGGAATTGAGGGAAAGAATCCATGATGAAATCCTAAAAAAAATCGCAGTTGAACCCGATAATAGAAGGCTACGCAAACAAAGGATGCTAGTTGGAAACGCTGCAATAGGAACGATACACTCATTTTGTGCTGATATATTGAGGGAGCATGCTCATCTAGTGAGTATATCTCCTGATTTTCGCGTTGCAGATGAAGAAGAGAGTATGTTACTAAAAAGCGATATTTTAGACGAACTTCTCAATAAAGCATATGAAACAATAGATAAAAATGATGGATTTCGAGCATTAATAGATGCCACTCTAGCTGGGAGAGACGACAGACGGCTAGTTTCCATGATACTTGATGTCCATACAAAAATGAGAAGCAACCCAGAACCTGAAAAATGGGCAATGGAGCAAGCTGCCAAATATCATGTGAAGAACACTGGAGAACTCTCCGATACCATATGGGGAAGCTATCTCATGGAAAAAGTGTATGCGGATAGCAAATATTGGTATGAAACATTAAAGGAAATGCGTGAAGAAATAAGAGTATATGATGATTTTGATGCTGCATATGGACCCAGCATTGATGTGAGCCTTGCAGATTGCGAACGCTTCCTAGCCTCTTTCGATATTGGCTGGGATGAATGTCATAAAAACAACAAAATTGAATTTCCCAGGGCAAAACAAGCTAGAGGTTACGATAATTATAAGAATATCCGTAATAAATGTAAGGATGAACTTGCTAAATGCACAGCGATATTCAACATAAACTCTATGGAGCATTATGATGATATTCATCATGTTTTTCCTGCATTAACTGCATTGATGGAATTTATTTTGGATTTTGATATAGCCTATATGGAAGAAAAACGAAACCGTGGATTGGTGGATTTTTCAGATTTGGAACATCTGAGCCTCTCCTTGCTACGAGAGAAAGACAGCGGAGAAAAGACTGATACAGCACATTTCTTGGCTAAACGATTCAAGGAAATCATGGTGGATGAATACCAGGATATCAATGCTGTTCAAGAAATGATATTTAATGCTGTTTCCGAAAATGGAAATAATATTTTCATGGTTGGCGATGTGAAGCAATCAATATATAGGTTCCGACTGGCAGACCCCACGATTTTTCTAGAAAAATATAAAAACGCCAACACAGCTCTTGTTCTGTTATCGAAAAACTTTCGCTCCAGAGGTGAAATTTTAAATTTCGTAAATTCAATTTTTGAAAAGATAATGACAGAAGACTTGGGCGAAATGGATTACACAGAAAAGGAAAAACTAATTTGTGGTCGAGATGATGAAAAACAATTGGAAACAGCAGTTGATCTTAATGTTATCGACATGAGTACTTATGATGACGAAGATGATGAAGATAGTCCCGACAAAATCTCCGTGGAAGCACAATTTATTGCAAAAAGAATAATAGAATTAGTAAATGGTCCTTGGCAAATACCCGATGGAAAAGGCGGTATGCGTAACATAGAACATTCTGATATTGTCATATTACTCAGATCGGTGAGCGGGAAAGCTTGGCATTATGCCAAAGCCTTGGGCGAATATGACATTCCCTATGACACCCCAGATGGAGAAGGGTTTTTTGACACTGTCGAGGTCTCTGCTGTGTTATCACTATTATCAGTCATCGATAATCCCATGCAAGACATCCCTCTAGCAGCTGTACTTCGGGGACCCATATATGGATTTAGCGCAAACGATTTAGCAAGAATCCGAACAGAAAACGAAGGAGAGGATTTTTATTCCGCTTTGGTCAATGCTGCAAAAACCGATGAAATGTTTTCCCACTTTCTTGATGACATAGACAATATGCGCCAGTTGGCTCCAGATATGTCAATAGTGAGCTTTTTGTGGCATATTTATAACACAACTGGCATATTAGGTCGAGTATCTGCCATGAGCGGTGGCAAAAAAAGACGAATGAATTTGATTCTGCTGGCAGAACATGCCCTTCGATTTGAAGAAAATGGCTATAAAGGACTCTATCGTTTCTTAGCCTTTATTAAGGACTTAAAGGAAAAGGGAGTCGAATTAACCAGTGCTAAAGAGGCTATATCCCAAAATGCTGTGCGCATCATGAGTATACATAAGTCAAAGGGCTTGGAGTTTCCCATTGTATTTTTGGCAGACACATCAAAGCTTTTCAATTTTCAAGATTTGCAAAAGCCCTTGGTAATGCATCCCCAGTTGGGTGTTGGCATTAAAAGAATTGATACAAAAAGAATGGTGGAATATCCCACCATAGCAAGGACAGCCATTTCCAGATTAATCAAAAGCGAAATGCTATCAGAAGAGCTACGAATACTATATGTAGCAATGACCCGTGCAAAAGAAAAGCTTATCATCACAGCTGCTTTCAAAGATGCAATGAGAGAGATTGAAAAATACTTGGAGTTAGTAAAACCTGAAGCGTTTGATATAAACCGCCCAATTGCAGCACCCGTTCTTGAAGGGGTGAGACACATGGCAGGGTGGATATTAGCAGCTGTTTTATCGAAATATGGTCAAAATGATATATTTCCTGATGAAAATGGACTGATTTATTTTGATTCCGATTTTAAATTTCAACTCATTAGTGTAGCAGGTAATATTAATGATGATGAAGATATGGCTCAACATCAAGAAGGAACGAGGGGTCAATCTGATATTGAAGAAAGAGAAGCCTATGTGGATAGTATTAGTGAAAATGATGTAGATAATCTAAATGAAAGAGCTGATATATGGGCAAATGCATATAATAAAGCACTTTCACGTCTTAGAGAGCAGTTTTCATATGAATATCCCCATGAAGCTGCATTAAACCTTCCCTCAAAACTAACTGTTACCGAACTTAAGAGGCGAGAGCTAGAAGATGAAAATGATGATGAAGGGGACTATGCCAACTATGTGAAAGCCCAAAGAAGCGATGCCCATAGATTCACCCTTGATGAACCTGGCTTTGTTTCATCAATTGTTGGTTTATCAGCAGCACAGCGGGGGACAGCACTCCATCTTGCCATGCAGCATATTGATTTTGCCTATTGCCAAAAAGAAGAGGATGTCCGAATGGAACTTGAGCGTTTATTGGATAAAGGTTTCATCACATTAATGGAAAAAGAAGCTATTGATGTGGAAAAAATCATCCGCTTCTTCCAATCGGAAATTGGAAAGCGGATGATTGTAGGTGAAAATTTAAAAAGGGAGTTTCGTTTTTCATTATTACGCCCAGCAAAGAGTATTTACCCCGAAGCTGGAGAGGACATGATTTTGATACAAGGTATCATAGATTGCTTTTTCGAGGAACAGGGAGAACTGGTGCTGGTGGACTTTAAAACAGATAATGTGGATGCTCAAACTCTTGAAATGAAAACGGAGAGCTATATTCCCCAATTGCGAGAATACTCCGAAGCACTGGAGCGTATCAGCGGCAAAAAAGTAAAAGAGAGAATCATATATTTCCTAAGCATTGACACAGCTGTAAATGTGTAGTCTATCTTTTACTGGTCACCCTAGCCTTCGTAAGTACTAACAGTGTCATCCTGAGAGTAGCGAAGGATCTAATCACAATGTGACTCGACTTACATGACCACCTAATGTCTCGATGCTACTAGAAGATCCTGCTTAATATCCCAAAGCTTTTGAGAAAGATCCACATAATATGTCTGGGGAAGCTCAAAGCGTTTAATCTCGTCCCAGAGCGTGTCGAGTTGTGCGGCGCAATATGCTTTGATTTCCTCGATGTCAGGTGAGGTATATACTAATTGACCCTTTTGAAATATGGGAACTAGGAGCTCTTTGGCTGTGAAATTCGTGAGAGTCTTTGATTTCCAAGTTTCAAGGGGGTCAAATATTGTGCGTGGTTGATTTTCGTCTATTGTTTCATCGTAGACGCATAGCTCATCTGCCAAAGCCTTACCGCTATCTTTGTCGTAATAGCGGTATAATTTTTTGAAATGAGGGTTGGTTATTTTTGTGTCGCTTTCACTGACTTTGATTTTTGGTATGATTTCACCATACTCATTCTCAACAGCGACAAGCTTGTAAACGCAACCAAGAACTGCATCGCTTTTGGCAGTGATAAGACGCTCGCCCACACCAAAGACATCGATTTTTGCATCTTCTGTGAGCAAAGACTTGATTAAATATTCATCAAGGGAATTTGAGGCGATGATTCTGCAACTTGGAAGCCCAGCGTCATCAAGCATCCTTCTCGCTTGCTTAGATAAATAGGACAAATCACCGGAATCCAAGCGAATGGCGAAACTAGTAATACCTTGCGGAAGGAGTACTTCCTTGAAAACCTTTATTGCATTGGGAACTCCGCTCCTCAAGGTGTTATATGTATCAACAAGCAAAGTCGCATTATTGGGATAAAGCTCGCAATATGTTTTGAATGCCTCATATTCGGTATCGAACATTTGCACCCAAGAATGAGCCATTGTGCCGCTGGCGGGGATGGAGAAGAGCAAATCGCTCAAAGTACAAGCAGTTCCAGCACAGCCGCCGATATATGCTGCTCTAGCTCCGATGACAGCTCCTTCTACCCCTTGGGCCCGCCTTGTGCCAAATTCCCACACCGTGCGACCTTCAGCTGCTCGAACAATCCGATTGGCTTTTGTCGCAATCAATGATTGATGGTTCAACGCAAGCAAAATGAATGTTTCCATCAATTGCGCTTCGATAATTGGAGCCTTGACGGTCAAAAGAGGTTCATTGGGGAAAATTGGTGTACCTTCCGGCACTGCAAATATGTCACCGGTGAAACGAAATGATTTCAAATATGAAAGAAAGCTTTCGGAAAAGATTCCCTTTGAGCGTAGATACTCAATGTCTTCTTCATCAAAGTTAAGTTGCAATATATATTCAATGACTTGCTCTAGCCCAGCAGCTATTGCAAAGCCTCCATTATCGGGAACGGAACGGTAAAACACGTCAAAGTACGCTGTTTTTTCAAAGAACCCATTATTGAAGTAACCATTGCTCATGGTGAATTCGTAAAAATCGCACAGCATGGATAGTTTTGATTGTTTCAAAATGCACACCTCTTCTTATTGACCGCAAATCCACGATGTTATATAATTGCGGCATGAAATTAGTAATCTATATAGTCGGGAATATATCATATAGTTAGTAAGTTTGCAACTCCAATGTGAAAAGGATGTAAAATATGAAAGTAATCGATGCCCATATCCATTATTGGCCCGGACGGCCCAACTATGAAAATTATGCAGCGGAAGCTGGACTGACAAACGCAGAAGAGTATTTGCGCCAGGCATTTGAAAAGTCCGAAATAGAGCATGCGGTTGTGATGAGCAATATTGATATGAACACAGCCGAGCTACCCGATTTTCTAAGCTATTGCACAGGAGTCGGGCAAAACGCCTTAAATCTTGATCAAATCGATCGTTCCATAGCCCTGGTGGAAGAAAACTTCCGCAACGAAAGATGCGTGGGTTTAAAAATCTACGCTGGTTACACGCCCATTGATATTAACGACCAGGTCTACACCCCATTTTATGAGTTAGCTGAAAAATACGAAAAACCTGTGGCGATGCACATGGGACAATCTGCCCACCCAAGAGCTCATCTCCGCTATTCCCATCCATTGTTGATGGATCAAGTTGCTGTGAGCTTTCCCAATGTGCAGTTCGTCATGTGTCATTATGGAAACCCCTTCCTAATGGATGCCGCAGCTGTGGTGGAAAAAAACCCCAATATTTTCGTCGATATGTCAGGTCTAATTGCAGGTAGCCTAAGCGTTATCCACTATCTGCGAGACATGCACGGCTATGTTGAGCAGCTGAAGACATGGATCCACTACGTAGAAAACTACGAAAAATTCATGTTCGGCACCGACTTCCCCCTAACAGATTTCGCCAACTACATAGAACTCTTCAAACACATAATCCCCGAAAAACACCAAGAAAACTTCTACTACAACAACGCAAAAAGAGTATATAAGCTGTGATGAGGTGACGCGGTACGCACATATAGTGTCATTTAAGA
>WRLE01000022.1 GCA_009777775.1 Oscillospiraceae bacterium | reverse complement strand
ACTCTTCATATCTGCCTATTGCAGCTTATTTTACCCCAATTACTCAGAATTTCCGCATCGAAAGACACCAAAATTTACATATTTTACGAGATTTGAATAATCGTGCCTACTTTTACTTGACAGAAACAACAAAATCAAAAAAATGGACTTTATTCGTCGGATATGTTATACTTAGAGCATCATTAATGACAAGAGCATTGTAGATACGATTTCATCTATTGGAGGTATCGCTATGCAAAAGAACACTACTGTTAAACCGAACCCCAAGCCACGGTTATCTGAAAGAAATAGTATCATTTGGACTGATAAAGATTTGATGTTCATGCAGGAAAACAGTATAGACTATCCTAAGCCGCCTTGGATGCTTACCCATACGAAAAAGAGTATACTTATTATATTTGTTAAGGCTCTGCTTTGTTTGATAGCAGATATCGCTAGAAGCCATATGTCCAGACTAATATTTTTGAATGTTGCGACAATCTTTATTACGATGAGTATTATTGATTTTGTAGTATCAATCAAGCGAGCAAACAAATTTATTTCAAAATTGATTGACCAAGGCGGTCAATTAGCGGATTCTTGGAATGGTGAAATCATAAAACGCGAGCGCTATCTTCCATATATCTCTCTAGCAATATCATCGATGTGCTACTATGGATTTATTATAATAGCTATCAAAATGGCAGTCAATGCACATATGGGTGTCGATATTTCTGGCTCATTTTTATCAATGGGTACTGTTTATGGTTTATCATCAGTGATATTCTTTTGTTACAACATTCACTCTTCACCATGCATATTCATGGATCTAGATATTGGTATGTATTTCGGCGGTGCAATCTTTTCATATGACATCATGAGTGGAATCCATTCAACAGGGAGTGGTAATCGTTTCGAGCTTTATCACGAGGGTAAAAAGGTTGCGACAGGCAAAATGCTCCCAGAAGATATGAACTATCTCAGGAGCATAATTGAAATACGCAGTAAATATAAAAATGTGGTGTAGCGTTTCTACGCTGCTCCCCTCCGCCGAGTCAGCAGCACACCAGCGCATAATGCTGTAAATGGCGCAACCGCTACGAGTCCTATGCTGCCTGCTAGAGTCACCAGTATTTCAGCGGACACACCATTATAGTTGAATATATTCCCCATGGGGGTACCCTGCGCCATAAATGTCATGAGCAAGACCATATAACCTCCCGAGTATGCTAGAAGCAAGGTTGTCACCATTGTGCTGATGGCGTTTTTACCCACATTTATTCCTGACTTTACTGCCGTCTGCCATGAAATATCCGGTACCTGCTCCACCAACTCATGCACAGCCGATGTGATGTCAACCGCCAAATCAGTCATCGCTCCTGCGGCACCAATGAATATTGCCGCTTTGAGGATGTCGGTTAGATTCAGATAGTCAAAGCCGCTATATAGCAAAGTCTGTGCATAGTTCATCACTGCACCATGAATTTTCAACAAGCTGGAAAAAACAATGCCGATGATACAAGTGACAAGCACACCAAGCATAGCACCCAAGGAAGCCGCCATACAGCGGGAATCGAAACCATATATTAATGATAGTGACATCACAGTGATTGCCAGCGCAAATAGCATCCCTATGCCAACAGGGT
The DNA here is from genome assembly GCA_009777775.1 of Oscillospiraceae bacterium. GTDB lineage: Bacteria > Bacillota > Clostridia > Oscillospirales > Oscillospiraceae > WRMH01. Next base: position 23,093 of record WRLE01000022.1, on the reverse strand, counting down.
TTACTCCTCTGAGCATCGCTGGCACAAGCACCTTCCAAATCGCCAGCACCGTCACAGCAAAGGAGAGCATTGCCCTAGCACCTGTTGCTCCGGCAAAGAGCAAAAGAAGCAAAACAAATATTGCAACCAGCACCAGCTCTACCCCAATCCTATAATGGTCTATCATAAGCACAGAAGATATTACGCCACCAATAGAGCTGACAAGAACAAGGGATTTATCACCGACGGCATATATTTTATCGCTATCCAAAGACCCCTGAAGCATATTCACAGCGGGGACGATTTGCCCTTTGAACCTGCCTTTTAATATCTCGATATCGCAGTTTTGTTCCCCGAACTGTATCATTCCAGCATTGCGAAGTGCGCTCTCGTCTGTACTGAGAACCCTCGCAGCAACCCTATCTGTTCCCCTATATGCTGCCGCTTCTTCGTAACCCGTGGGCAGCATAAGCAATATAATTAACACTAGTAAACCAGCGATGACCGAAGATGCTTTTCGGTCGCTTTTTATTACCTTCACAATTCGATTACTAAAGGAATCGTCAGAATAGTGATCATTATGTAGATTCTCAGTTTGCTTTTCGACCGCACTAATGCTCTCAGAGGTTTCGTCACCATTTTTTATATCTAATGAATCACCAAAGACGGGCTTATTCTGCCCGTCTTCGGTATTATTAGCGACCCTATTACTATTCGTATCAGTTGACATTGGTAAGACCTGCCAAGACATAGAAAATCTCTTCTTGGTGATAATAGCCTTCGAACAAATCAGAGCCAACACCCAAGGCGAATACCGGCACTGGTACGCCTGTGTGAGCGTATGATGTCCAGCCGATTCCGGATTTATTATTGAGTATATGGGTAATGGTTACAGTTAGTGGATCATATGTCCCATAGAGTACATACTCTGCTTGGGTCATGGTATCCTTCGTGCCACTGCCGGTTTTCAGTGTTCTCTCATACGCATCTCTGAGCATTACCATTTCATACTCATTGAGAACCAAAGTGGGGTGCGCTGCTCGTGCTGCCCTTGAGCTTCGCATCAAACCGAATAAGCTTTCAATGTCGTTTAAAACAGTGGAGAAAGGTGTGTTGTTTTCTTTATATTCCTTCACATTGACGTTGCTGAACACTTCGTATGTAACGGACTGCTGGGCAAGGTTTGCCATAAATGTGTCATAATCCGTCCCTGCAAAGCCGATGGTCATTCCACCTGTTTCATGGTCTCCAGTGACAATAATCAGCGTATCATCCGGATATTTGTTGTAGAACTCTATAGCAAGTTTGATTGCATCATCCATGGCGAGCATATCGTGGATATTAGCCGCAGCATCGTTGGCGTGTCCTGCCCAGTCCACTTTACCGCCTTCTACCATCATGAAGAATCCTGTATCTCCAAAATTGGCGTGGAGCATTTCAATACCCTTTGCAGTATAGTCTGCTAAAGACCATTCTCCTGGCAATGCATCCAAGGAATAGTTCATCGCCAGTCCGCTATCAAGGTTTTCTGCTATGAGAATCGCCTTGCCATCTGAGGGCTTTAGTGTTGCAGAAGCTGCATATGTGGTGTGTACCGTATAGCCAGCTTCAGTTGCAAGCTCTAATATCGCTTTTCTATCTGTAAGCCTTGCCGATTGGAGCATTCCTCCTGCAAAGTAGTCGAAATTGCTGCTTATCATCTCGAGTCCTATTTCATAAACATTACCCCTGCTAGGCTGATGGGCATAGAAAGCAGCTGGTGTTGCATGGTCGATGTTCACCGATGAAATAATACCGATTCCATAACCAAGCTGGTTTTTCAATTTTTCTGTGATTGTTTCTAAAGGTTTTGTCAGTGTGGAATCCATGTTGATAGTTCCGCTCCAAGTTTTATTGCCTGTGGCTATTGCCGTGGCTGTGGAAGCGGAGTCAGGGGCGAAGGATGTGAGATCCCAAGTCATCGCCGTGCCAACTGTGGGAAAGTCCATGAAAGACAAATCAACTTGCTCTGTGCCATATTCCGAATTCAATGATCCGAGATAATACGATGCCGACTGCACCTGCACATAGCTCATTCCGTCTCCGATGAATAAAAAGATGTATTTAGGGATGTTGCCGTTGTTGCTAGCTCTTTGTGCACTGGCGTTGCTGGCGGACAAGTTTGTTGTTGGTGCCAGTTGCAAGACAATAAATAGTACCAAAACAAGCGCGAGAGTTAAAGCAAAGGCCTTTTTCATTCGTTCGTATAATGTAATATTGCTCATATGTATACCTCCAAATAATTCGCCTTCCGCTGTCGCTACCTCCACTAGGTTTTCCATAGCAACGGTGCGAAATAACGATACTTTTATTAATGTATACATATAAACCCATGAATGTAAAAGCTGATTACAGATACATGTAAAAATTATGTAATATTCAACTCTCCCATACTATATGAGTCACAATCTTCATGCAAATTCCGTCATCTCGTGAACGAAGGAACGGTTCGATGTGAACGAATGTGAACGAAGGGACGGTTCTTTGAACGAAGGGACGGTTCTTTTGTTCAGAGGGAGCGTCACCTCACTTTGTGAATGAACGTGGGGACGCAGATAGATTTGATGAACACAGGGACGTTTCTTTTGAGTTATTTACAAAATTTATTATATTTATTGATTCAAAAGTGCTGAACTGATATAATACTAATATTACAATCGACAGGAGCTTTTATATGAATGCAATAAGAGCGATATTTGATGGCACTAATTTTAAGCCGTTACAACCCATTCCAGTAAAAGGTGAGTACGAAGTAGTAATAACTTTTGTAGAACCTATTAATACAAATAATAAATTAGCAAACACATTAAAACGACCTCGTGCTGAATTGATAGGTATATTAAAGGACAAAGTATGGATGTCTGATGATTTTGATGCTCCATTAGAAGAAATGCGGGAGTATATGGAATGAACTATATACTTGATGCCCATGCAATTATATGGCTATTTGAAGACTCCTCAAAAATGTCTGCTGCTATAAAGGAACTAATAAAGCAAACTGAAATACGTATTTACATAAGTACTATCACGCTTTGGGAAATAGCATTAAAACTTAACATAGGGAAGCTTACTTTAAAAATATCGTTCGACGAACTGCTATCTAATATCAAAAATGGTGATTTCGAGATAATTCAAATAGAAGATGCTTATTTACGAGTTTTAAATGAACTACAGTTTATACATAAAGATCCATTTGATAGACTGTTAATTGCATCGGCTATAGCTGAAGGGCTAACAATTATTACTGCTGATGCAAATATCCAAAAGTACGATGTTCCCTGGATTTGGTAGCGTACCGAATCTAGAGCCTTCAATTATTATACATATTAATGAATGTTGGGCTATTAATGAACGCAGGTTGAACGCGGGGACGGTTCTTTTGTTCAAATTTGAACAAAAGAACCGTCCCCGCGTTCAAATAATTATACTTTCAAGTATTATTATTCGTGGTATGTTGTTTGTTATATAGGGTAAATTAAGATTTCCGAATAGTGAACGTGAGAGCGGTTCACACTTCAATCATCAGTTCTCCTGTGACATGAGTGAAGTCAATACGGTAACCTAGTATAAGCGCAAGATATCCTATAAACAAACGTTGTGCTCGTCCATTTCCTTCACGAAAAGGATGCATTATAATGTCCCAAAATACACAGATATGAACGCAGGGACGGTTCTTTTGTTCAAATTTGAACAAAAAGAACCGTCCCTGCGTTCATTCACTACGTTCATGCACCGTTTGTTTTGCTTTACTAATAATTCTGCTTATTTTTTTACTTTGTTCATATTTTCTTTTACCCTAAAATGTATTATCTTTTGAATTATATCCCAGGGAATAGGTTGATCAAATGGGAAACGCAATGTCCCTTTTCCAGTACGATATGGGGCAAGTTCTTTTTCAAATGCATCAATACCCGAAGAGGTAGGATAAAATCCATAATGATCTTTAAATACCGCAAAATGTACTAAATTTCCATTCAAATAAAAGGTTGGCATTTTATAAGAAATTCTCTCGGTCGCTTCTGGGGCTTCTTTCTTAATGAAATTCCTTATTTCATTTAATGTCTTTTGAATATTTGGATCAAATGATTTTATGTATTCATCTATTGTATTCAATTATGCCTCTCCTTAATTTTTCCCGTATATTTTTCCTTAAACCAATTATGTAACAAATTTTTCGATCAAAATTTTTATCTATACAACGTATGAACGTGGGGACGGTTCTTTTGTTCAAATATCACTTACATATCAACGTTCAAAACAAGTCGAATCTAAGCACTAATTCAACTGGAAATCACTTCAATGCTATCACTCAGCATTGCACAGACTGTTTGGACATATGGGATATTTCTCCATAAAGCATAACTGCCGATGACACCAATTCTATATTTCGCCCTCGAAACAGCAACATTGATTATGTTCGGCTTTTGTCCGACCCATTTTGCAGCTGGAAGACCTGAATCACTGTCACAACCTAATACCAGAAGGACTTCATTTGCTTCTTTTCCTTGGAATGTATGAATTGTTCCAACATTATCCTTTAGCCAATCATTTATTGCATCATCTACATTAACATCAGTAGATTCATCGAGTTTTTCCAAAATAATATTGCGAACTCTATTTCTTCTTAGCACTTCACGTAGTTCTTTGTGCAACTTATCTCTAACTGTTCTAAATGGAGTGATTATGTACAAATCGGGAAAACCATTTGCTAAGGTAATTGCTTTTTCAAACAGTTCCTTAACAAGATCGATTTGACTTGTTACTGTATGGTCTTTGTTTCCAACTTCACTGTCAGTTATATCAAACCATATAGACTTATCAAGAAGAAACTCCTTATCAGTAGAAGGCAGCGCAGTTTTGTTGAACATCCGATTGTTATATGCAATTGCATTGCTCATACTGAACATAGGCTCGATGCATCGTCGATGGACGATGAGTGGACAACCTAACCATATCTCATCGTTCTCCATCAGACGAATTCCTCCATATCTGTTAGCTGCATCTGCCAACCTCTGAACCAATAATTCAGGTATGCGGTACATACTTGGAATATCATATTCATCTGCAAAGCGTTTAACGAATTCTACTGGTGTTGTCATAATCGGCTCCACCTGCAACTGGTCTCCCACAACAATCACCTTTTTTGAACGCCAGATTGCCCCCAGTGCGCTTTGGGGTGTTGCTTGTCCAGATTCGTCTATTACCAAAAGTCCAATTTCTCCCTGAGAAACACCGTCAAGAAACTTGCTTACAGATGCGAAAGTAGTCGAAATAACTGGTATGACTAAAAACAGCGTGTTTATCAAGCTACCATTTGCTCTTATTCGGTCTTCTTTTGTGAAATTATCCTCCCATGAAGCAACTAATTGCCTAATATTATTATAAACACTTTTACTGTTAAGTATAAAGGCTTTATGTAGCATGAGCGCACGATAAAACAATTCCTCTCGCAATGTGTCGTACGCTTCATACGTCCATGGGCAAATCGATTGCGACCTCTCATTTTCTGCAATGCTTTCCCAGTATTTATCATCTGCAAAGCTGTCGTTAAACAACTCACGCCATTTTTCTAATGCAGCTTCAAGTCTTGCTCTTTTATTAATCGCTTCTATCAAAACTTTCTCTTGCGATGCATGTTGCAACTTGACTGCTTCGTATTTTTCTTTATACTCCTTAAGTGTTGCTGTTTGTCGGGTGACTTCAATCAAAACATTTGCACACATTTCCTCAGTATGTTTCCACTCCCTAACGAGAGCATTGTTTTTGAAAAACATTAGAAATATTCGCATGAACCATGGAATCGCTTCCTTTAGCCTAACAGCATTTTGCTGGTGCAATTCAAGCGCCTCTTCCAATTGGGATAGCTTAGTCCGCTGCTCTTCATAAATATTTTCTTGATTCTCAAGACTCTTGTGCAGCTCTTCTGTCTTTATTCTCTCTTTATACTCAGCATTCAAGCAACTATTATATTCAGCTAATGCATCCTGTGCTTTGGTTATGTCAGTTCGCGCTTCAATCACCGCTTTGTAAGCATTATTGAAACTCTTAACAGCAGAGTTCCAGTCTGGTGGGATTGTTTTCTTTTTAGCTAGATCCTGATAGAATCTTTTTAGCGTATCGCTTTTTTCGGAAAACCAAAAGCGTTGTTTAAATTCACCGATGTTCGGTTTATTGCCAAGCCTAGCTGAAATAAGACCCCATGCTGTTTCGCCAAGTATAGTAGAAGCATCTATAGAAAAATAGGTCTTTGTGTTGTCATCTGTATCTATAAAATTACCTGTTCTGTCTTTTTCGATAGCCAATGGTAGCTCGAGAGATATATTTTCAACAGCCTTGTTATTATTTGATGCAACAAGAATACCAAATTGAGAAATAGATTCATGAGGTCGATAATACTCCTTATTAAAATCTGTTGGGGGGTTGCTATATTCGATTTTATCAAAAGCGTCATCTGGATTCTGAAAATTTGCCATTTCAATCGCACGATGGATGACATTAGAAACAACAATTTCTTTCAATAAAGTGGTTTTGCCAGTACCTGGAGGACCATTTACTGAAAACATCCTATCATTTGAGATTGCAATATTAATGGCTATTTGCTGCATCAAACTTGGAGAATATGCAGAGGGCCATACCCCTAGTGGAAACGCATCAGCTCTCAACCAACGTTGCATTTCTTTAATATCTTTGTCAATATGAATTCGATTCTCTGAGGTAACAAGAAGAGCTTCCGCATACTGCTTGATTTTTTCGTTAGGTGTTTTCTTAACCATTGTAATGTCATCAACATAGAAACTCGACAAAAGCTCCGTTTTAGGTTCGATGGGAGGAAAGGTCCCATCTTTGTTTCTTTTTACAACGTTTATATTTGCCCAAATGGAGATACCAAATTTTATGCCATCTAAGTTTGCTCGAGAACGTACCTGTTCATAGACCATCTCAAGCTCTTTTAGTGTGAACACCTCGTCCTTTTCAATTAGCTCAAAATCGAACTCCTCGTTGAATGACTTAAATTCGTTTTCATTCAGCTTTGCATAAAAATCATTTGCTTTTACCATTACCCCCAACGCCCAGGCAAAACTTGAAATGGCAAAAGATTCAGCTATATATCTTCCAGTTTCGTCAAGTTTTAAGGCACAAATACAGACTTTCGACTTATCATCCTCGATTGATGAGTCGTCTTTGTAAATCCTCAATTTACACAGCAACCAGGTAATCAATTCGTGAACCATTCCGCAACTAATATATACGCTGTAGCTCACTTGTTTGCTTGGATCCTTTACTGCTGTAATCCAAGGCATCTCGCCATTGGACTTTTGTAAGTCTATGTCACTATTTTCACTGACAGGCCAACTCGGTTGGAAGAACTCGATAGAATGCCAGTAGTCCAACAATCGTTCCAGCAAGAAAATCCCACACTTTCATTTAATCTTTATGCGGAGAGTATATCACGAAAAACGGCAACGTGACAATAGTATTGCTAGTATCGTTGGCGATTTACTTTGAAGATTTAATAATCACAAAAATGAACGTAGGGACGGTTCTTTTGTTCAAATTTGAACAAAAGAACCGTCCCTACGTTCACGTTCACTCAATGACACTGGATTATTGCCCTGTGTCCAGTAACTGACCAGTAACACTTAAACACGGGGACGCGGATGGATTTACAGCATTTGTGTTGACAAAGTTGTTACATTGTGCTATTTTAGTCATAGAATAATTTAAATGAGGTATTAATATGCCATCTACAAATATTAATATTCGCACTGATAGCGAATTAAAAGCGCAAGCCCAAGCTGTCCTTGAGGATTTAGGTCTGGATTTATCTACAGCTATTAATATCTTTTTAAGACAAGTTGTTCGTAAAGAAGCAATTCCTTTTGAAATTAGCCGCTCACCATTATCAAACAACAATAGGGCAAAACCAGGTGGCTGGGAAGGAAAAATCCAACTCTCTGACGATTTCAATGAACCCATGAACGACTTTGAGGACCTCATGTCATGAAGCTTCTCCTTGACACTCATGTTGTTTTATGGTTTGCAGAAAATTCATCCAATCTATCTGACAATGCATATAAAGCTATTATGCAAAATGATGCTGAAAACTATGTAAGCATTGCATCAGCATGGGAAATCGCAATAAAGCTTGGTACGGGAAAACTTGACTTAATGGGTGGATTGCCAGAGTTTTTTCGAATAATTGACACGAACGGTTTCATTATGCTCTCGATTGAGCGAAAATACTTGCTACAAATGCACACGCTTCCACATTATCACAAAGACCCATTTGATAGACTAATCATTGCGACTGCAATGATTGAAGACATGACTCTGATAACCATCGACAACAATATCTATCAGTATGGTTTGTCTTATTTGTGGTAATAATACTGTTGTTGACTCTGTTTATCGAGATCAAAATATTCATGGTGTACGTTTGCTTGCTAGAAATGTCCCGCTGGAATACACCTGTGCGCAGTGTGGTGAGCTTGCTAGCTTCTTTTGCATAGATTGTTCTTGGAATTGGGACTGGGATGGAGCGAAAGAGCCATTTTATGCGAAGTATGCAGCGAAGATCACGATGAAGACTATATGATGCAAATAACAAACTCTCCCCGCATGGGTGTATGTGGATATGATACTGAGGTGATAACTTTGAGGAGAACCGATAGAGAGGTTAGCGAGAAGGGTGAAATCCTTGACATTCTAGGCAAATGCCAGGTTATGCATTTGGGAATATATTCACCGGATTATCCATATGTGGTGCCAATGAACTTTGGTTTCGATTATAATGGGCATACTTTGACCCTTTGGTTCCATTGTGCAAAAGAAGGAACAAAGCTAGACCTTATTTCTCAGAATTCTATGGTTGGTTTTGAAGCAGACTGTTCCCACAAGTTGATAATCGGTGAAAAAGCTTGTAATTTTACGATGGAATACGAAAGTGTGATGGGTAGCGGTACAATCACGATTTGTTCCGAAATTGAAGACAAGCACAAAGGACTCATGGCAATCATGAGACAATATGTACCTGATGGGCAGTACGAGATTTCCGATGACGAACTTTCCTCACTTTGTGTCCTACGGCTTGACGTGGCAAGCATTACAGGAAAGCGTTTGAAGACTGCATGACTTATTTTAGCGATTTCTCTTAGAGCAATTTATGGTTATATAATAGCTACCTAACAAGAACCGAATCTCGAGAGCCTTCGTGTGAACGTGGGGACGGTTCTTTTGTTCAAATTTGAACAAAAGAACCGTCCCCACGTTCACGTTCATTCTATAATTAATTAACTGACATAAGAGTGCCGATGAATATTGGGAGATTAGTTGCATTATCGACAATTGCATAGACAAAGGGTCTGTCGAGATGCACTTCTTTCGGATTGGCTGGTGAGCCGGCGCCGTCCATGCTGACTACTGTAACCGCTCCTGCTCTAGTTCCCAATTCATCCACCGAAATAAAGGTCTTGTGAAGGACATCGCCGATGAAGAGTTCTCCATCTCCCAGTGTTGTTGTCGCAACATCACTAAAGTCTGCTATTTCTCCATCGAATGCATCATGAATGCCAAGAGCTTGAAGTGCCTCTTTCAGCGATGCGCTATATTCATATTCAAATTTGGGTATCGATGTGTATACCAAAGTGTTTTCTTTACTGCTTAGGGTATCAACGAAGCCCTCCCCTGTCAGCGTTTCGAGGTATTCGCTCACTGATATACCTTCATTCGGAAGCAATGCCACAAAACTGTACGCGCCATTTGCATAGGGCTTCACAATTCCTGTTGCCATGCCGTCATCGAGGTATATATATTCGCTGGAATGCATAAATTCTACATTTTGAACCGCGCCATTCTCGACGGTGAAATTACCTTTTCGTACATCATTGGCTTTATAAACACTCTGCCACTCGGCATCAAAAGCAACGGCGTTTATGAGGAACATCATATTAAAATCGTCAATCTCCTCTATAATCTTATCTATCATACCATCGGTGTTTTCATATACCCAATTGTTTATATCTTTTACAGTTTCGCTGTCAAAGGCCGCACTGTATGCCGCTGCGCCGAAATAGTCTGCGTTCTTGCTCAAGAAATCCGAATTGACTGTCAGGGTGTCACCGTCATCGCGAAACCATATGGAATTTGCGATACTCAGCTTAGACTTATCAAGGCTCGGGAGCATTTGGACATAGCTATATAGGTATTCATTGAGTTCTTCAAGGGCAATCCCACCACCTAATAGAGCTTCCATTTGTAAAAGTGTTTCGTCATTTGCTCCATTTGCTGTCATTGCAAGGGCTAGCATTACCGAAATGGGCGATACGAGGGAGTTTACACCATCAGTCATGCTGTTTTTAAAGAGCTCTATTGAAAAATCCGCCATGCTGGATATAAATGTATCGTCGGCTGGTTTTCCGCTGATTTCTCTAGATGATATGTTTTCCATCAAATTGGATGCTGCAATTGCTCGAGATCTTATTGCTGGATCAGAGCAGCCAACGGCAATAAGGATTACAAGTAGCATCGCTAGTATTGCTTTTAATTCTTTCATTTTAAAAACCTCCATTTATTAATGTTACCTATTTACACTTTATGCATGTGCTATTGATATTTTAGTGTAAAATTTCGATTAGGGCAACGTTGCGATTATTTGACGTAGTTTTATAGAGTTTGTTCCATCACGATAATATATATTTAATATTTTCTTAACATTATGGAACATTGCCAAAATATATTCCGTCATAACAACCGTTGCGTATACTGGCATTTTCACCCATTGTTACCGAATTGTAAATAATTGATATAATTATTAATTGGACATTTTGTAATAATCATGTAATATTTACTTAACAATTACATAATATTTATGTAATAATTGCGCAACAACTATTCATCAAATATGAAAGGACCGAAAACAATGAAAAAAAGAATTATCTCATATTTCCTAATCATCGCAATCATTCTCGCTGCTGGATGCAGCAAAGCTCCAGATACAAACGAAACAGGGACTAACCAGACTAACCAAAACGGAGCCAGTGAAAGTTATCCAGACTCATTTGCTATGCACGCACCAATGGAAAATACTCTCATATATGAATCAGATGATTGGCGTTATGAACCTATAGATGAAACAGAAGAATACTTAACAGCCTCAGAATCCCCCTTCAAAAGCGTTGCCACCAGTCCCCTATCTACATTCTCTGCTGATGTTGATACTGCTTCATATAGTAATATGCGCCGAATGTTATATAGCGGTCAATTGCCCGTTGGCACTAGAATCGAAGAACTGGTCAACTATTTTTCATATGATTATCCCATACCTTTAAGTGGAAGTGAGCAACCTTTCTCAATAACTGCTGAGATTAGCACTTGTCCCTGGGAACCGACCCATCTTCTTGCCATGATTGGCATTCAAGGTATAGAGCTTGAAAACACAGCGGAAATTGCCAACAACATTGTATTTCTATTGGATGTTTCAGGTTCCATGGATGCGCCAAATAAACTTCCTCTCCTACAAGAATCTTTGAAACTCATGATTGAGAAGCTCAATGAAAACGACATCATTTCCATTGTAACCTATGCAGGTAGTGACAGAGTGATTGCTGATTCGATATCTGGATCAAACAAAGAAGAGCTGATCAGTCTTATCGACAACCTATACGCTGGAGGTTCCACTGCTGGTGCCAGGGGAATACGCACAGCATATGAGCTTGCTGGTAATAACTTCATCGAAGGTGGTAATAATCGTATCATTCTAGCCACTGATGGTGACTTCAACGTTGGCGAAAGTAGCGTTGATGCCTTAACCAATTTGATTGTATCTGAGCGAGACAATGGTATATTCATATCTGTTCTTGGTTTTGGTATGGGCAATTTGAAGGACAACATGATGAAATCCATAGCCTCCAATGGCAACGGTAACTATGCTTATATAGATACTTTGCAAGAAGCGCAAAAGGTTTTAGTTGACGAGTTCGATTTTACAATGTTCACAATTGCCAAGGATGTAAAGCTCCAAGTGGAATTTAACCCTGAAACTATATCACAATACAGGCTAATTGGCTATGACACTCGCAGACTGGAAAACGAAGACTTTAATAATGATAAAAAAGACGCAGGAGAAATCGGCTCAGGTCACAGTGTAACGGTTTTTTATGAGCTGGTGCCAGTGGGTGCTGATGATACGCAAGCAGTAGACTCACTTCGTTATAGCGAATTAATTTCCACTGGTAGCAGCGACTTTTTCACAGTTAAGGTTCGCTTCAAAGCTCCCGATGGCGACGAAAGTATGCTAACCGAACTCATTGTTGATGCTGAAACCATATCTGATACCCAATCTAGTGAATTCATGTTCGCCTCTGCTGTTGTCGAATTTGGCCTTATTATTACCGATTCAAACTACAGTGCAAATGCTTCTCTCCCCAGCCTACTAGAGCGAGCAGAAAGTGGCTTAGGCGAAGACGCTTTCGGACTTCGAGCTGAGTTTCTCGATTTGGTCAAACTATACATTGCCCTAACTTCTCAATAACGGTGCTGACATAGTTGCTCTCCTTTTTAAAGCCACAAGGCGAGGGTTGATTCCCTCGCCTTGCGGCTTTTCATTGTTGCTACGCGTCTGGGAAGGAAACTGCTGATAAAGTGTCATTCTGAGCGATAGCGAAGAATCCTTCTCACGAAAAGTTCAGCAATACCAATGGTTAAGATTCTTCACTGCGTTCAGGATGTCAATTCTGCTGACTTTTTCAGCAGTCTCCTGGGAAGCCGCGCTCTACAAAGGATATTTTGTGGTGTCTAGTATTTTAACATATTGTCAAGTACGATAGTTGAGTAAATAATATCATGGACATAAATACTAAACTAAATATGGACAAACTGCGATAAAACACATGAGAAGCTTAACAGTGGGATTCCTTGTGTTTTTGGTATTTTTGGTCAAGAAACTTTGAAAATTGCGTGATATACTTTTTGTGAAAGGATGCGATGCATGAAAGGTGAAAGCAAGGAAGCTATAAAAAACTCCATCGTCTATATCGAAAGCAAACTACAAGAAAAAATCGGTATGGATGAATTGGCGGAGCATGTATTTTTTTCCAGGACTCATTATCAGCGGCTGTTCCACGCTATTGTGGGTCAGCCAGTCATGGAATACATAAAAATGCGCCGTCTGCAGCAAGCTAGCCAAATGCTATGTCAAACTAACACAACAATACTTGAAATAGCCCTTGAATACGGTTATGCCTCCCATGAAGGATTCACCAGGGCATTCAAAGCTCTTTATGGCATACCTCCTACAAAATACCGAAAAATGCACGCAGCCGCTTATAATAAAGTATTATCAACACAGGAGATTATTGACATGATGACAAAGGAACTCACAGAAAAAATCACCCAGCACAGCACAACAATTGGCACAGACCTTATGAAATTCATCAATGAAACAGAAAACCTCTGTCAATCAACAGAAGAAGCAATTACTGAAATTGGACCAAATGGCAAAGGTATCGTAATTGTAATGACACAGCTGCGAAATTTAGCTTTAAAAGCAAAAGAGTGTAATGAAAAGGTTAATATGATTCACAAAGGGGAGCAATCTGTATATGAAATATCAGATGCTATTTATTCGATGCTCAAAGAATTTGATGAATTATCTTTTCAAATGGATTTGCTTCGTTTCCTCTCTGGGATAGAGGTACTTAGAGCAGGGAGTATTGATGTGCTGGCAGCTTTCCAAAGCAAACTCGATGCTTTGGCGAAGACATTCTTAAAGCAGCATGATAACGCCACAAATTTACTAAATGAACTGATATCATTGTTGCTGGAAGATATACAAAAAGAATCCATCAAATGCTTCAGGGATACCGCACAGCTGATGAAGCAAGTTACAGTTAAGGGTACAAAACTGATAGAGGAAACAAAAGCTGTGATAGCAGATGAGCCTCGTGGAGCTGGATTTTTATTTATCCTTGATGAATTAAAGACAAAAACTGAAAAAATCGATATGTTAGCTTCGATTATTGATGGTTATGCTGACGAATATGGGAAGCTTGAAGGTTGGAATAATCCAAAATTTGACACGGTAGAAATTGATCGCGCTCTAAGTACTCTATCCGAAATAGCTTTTACCATGAATCTGGTAACTTTTAATACAACAATAGAAACAGCAAGGTCAGGAGACCGCGATGAATTTGTAAAACTAACAGATGAAATAGGTAGATACACAAATGAATTACATCAGATATATGCTACTTGCTCAGAGTATATAAATGAATGCAGGAAGCTTAATAAATTAGTAGAAATAAGACAAGAAGAAAAACCAGACACAGTTTCGGAACGATTCCAAATCTCAATGGATGATATAATATTCCAAGGAAGCATTTTAGCATCACAGCTGGGTATGGAATCGGCACGAGCAGGATTGGATGTATTCAAAAACCATGGGAAAGCTGCTGTTGAGCTTGTCGCACAGCTGGTGAAAAACAGAAAATACGACCTAGCCTCTGATAAGTCGTCTTTGTCTAGCTATATCGATTCAATTTCGTCCCTTTCCAAGAATCTCAATTCTGATGCCGTTGCTAATATGCCCAGGGGGACAACATTTGCTTATATAACTCAAGAGTTGGATGCTTTTGTAGAAAAGATGGGAGCTATACTATCAAATGCCGGCAATTGATAATTTCTTATTCAAGTTTCGCACTTAGCAATATGTACAAATATATAAAAGCATTTAATGTCATTTTTAGGATGTGGCTTTGTTGGGCGTGGTTTCTATATACGCGTCGTGAGGCATCAAATGCAACACTGGCGGCGCGTCAAGGATGCCGCGCCCTACAACTGTTTTGGTAGTTTGACGAAACACATAGTATCACCAAATGCTAGGTATACGCTTAGCTCTTAGATGACACTGTTAGTGCTAACGAAGCACTTTCGGAAATGCAAACTAATATAAAATTCGCATATATCATGCTTTTAATTGGCATAGATTATATGCGAATTTTGTGTTACTATGTATTCACTAAAAACATTTCTTATTGCGGAGGACTTTGTTTATGAACATTGGGCTTATAATATCATGCGCTACTTTTGTACTCTTACTTATTGCAATCTATCTTTTGTTATCTATAAAAAAAAGAGACAACAGCAGCGAAGCATTGGCTTTGTTGAAAAATACCAGCGAAGAGCAGCGAGATAGCATTGGAAAGCTCCTTGGCGATGCTGCTGCCGAGCAGAGAGAGAGCATAGCAAAGCAGCTAGATGATGGAGCCACCGAGCAGTTTCGTCGTTTTGGAGTAATTTCTGAAAGCGTCCAAACAACACTGCTCAACAACCGCTCAGAAACCAATGAGCAACTAGGCAAGTTTTCTTCCCAATTGGACCTAAGGCTATCAGCAATACAAGAGCAGACGCAAAAAACCCTCCAAGCAAACAGAGAAGAAACCAACAAGCAGCTCAGGGATTTTCAAGAGCAGCTTGACATCAGATTATCCTCCATCCAAAGGGGTAATTCAGATAATATCGAAAAAGTCAACACTACTTTGGAAAACAAAATGAACGCTCTCCAGGAAAGCAATGAAAAACGGCTGGAGCAGATGCAAGGTATTGTGGATGAAAAACTACAAAAGACTTTAGAAACCCGCCTTTCACAATCTTTTGAATTGGTCAACAAGCAACTTGACGGCGTTTCCCAAGGCTTGGGTGAAATGAAGAGTCTCGCTGCCGATGCTCGAAGTCTGAAAGACGCTCTGACGAACGTAAAAGAGCGTGGAACATACGGAGAAGTTCGCCTTGAAAAGCTTCTCGCGGATATTCTCGCTCCGAGCCAATATATGCAAAATGTGGAAATTGGTGATAATAAACGGGTGGAATTTGCTGTTTTGCTTCCAGGGAATGATGATGGTCCTTTACTATTACCCATAGATTCAAAGTTTCCCATTGAAGACTATAATAGATTAATTGATGCACAAGATAAGTCAGCCATCGAAGATGCCAGGAAAGCTCTAGCACAACGATTTCGCCAATCTGCCAAAGAAATCAGCGATAAATATCTTCTGCCTCCAAAAACAACGGATTTTGCTCTTATGTTTCTCCCCACAGAAGGCTTATATGCTGAAGTGGTGCAAAATCCCACCTTATTCGAAGAATTACGCGACAAATATAAAATCATCGTTGTTGGAGCTTCTACACTGTCTGCAATTCTAGCGTCTTTCCTTATTGGGTTTAAGACTCTCGCCATAGAACAGCGCTCTCAGGAGGTATGGGACACCCTGAGAGCAGTAAAATCTGAATTTGGTAAATTTGGAGATATGCTCGAAAAGGCACATAAGCAAATTCAAACAGCAGACAAAACAATGGAGGAACTAGTGGGTAGGCGAACAAGGGCTCTCAACAGAACCCTACGCAATGTCGAGGAAATCAGCGATGCTGGTAGCTTCCCTCTTCTTGATGCTTTTGATGGCGACTTTGATGTTGACATAGATATCGATCCAGACAACGAATAGAGCTAATGGTCTATCGGTAATGATACTGTAAAAATAGAGCCTTTATCCACTTCGCTGTATACATCGATTGTTCCGTTTTCCAATTCTAGAATTCTTTTTACCAAAGAGAGTCCAAGACCATTGCCTTCGGTGGCTCTAGATGAGTCGCCTTGATAAAACTTATCGAAAATTCTTCTGAGGACCTCGGAATCCATTCCAATACCAGTGTCTGAAATTTTTGCTATTGCATAATCTCCCGAAACCCATAATTTTACGCCAATAGTACCACCATTTAAACTAAATTTCACAGCATTGCTCAATAAGTTCAACCACATATGGTTTAGCACCTCTTCATTGGCGTAAATCAAGACAGGTTCGATTTCTGATTCCAGTTCCAACTGTTTCACAGACATCTGATGGTCTAAAAGCAAAATCGACCTGCGTAATTGCTCATCAAGGGAATACTCCGACTTCTCATAAACACTGTCTAGGTTTTCCAGCCTAGTCAGCAGAAGTACATTGTTTGATAATTGAGTCAGCCTCTCGCTTTCGGATATGATAATATCTAAGTATTCGGCACGTTCTTCCTTGGTCAAATTTTCCTTCTCCAATCGACGGGCAAAACCTCGGATTGCAGCGATTGGAGTTTTATACTCATGGGATATATTACTAACAAAATCGTTGCGGAGCGTTTCAATGCTAGATAGCTCCTTTGCCATTTCATTGAAACTTGCTGCCAAGCGTTCGATTTCATATCTTCCCCCGAAACCATAATCCACATGAACATCAAAGTTACCCGATGCAATTTCGTTGGTGGCTTCAATTAGTTTTCGAATTGGGCGCAAAAAATGCTTTCCGCCAATTATCCCAGCGATTATACCGATGAGCAAGCTGACAAAGAGCAAGCCCAATAATAAACCTGGCAATCGGTTAAAATTCAATGGCGAGATTGCACCAACACGAACAAGCATATATAATATAATGCCAGAAATGCCCATGCTTATAAAAAGTATGAAAAATATATAGATCACCAATACCACAAGCATGGATAATCTTCGAGAAATACTGGTTTCATCATTCATCATATCGTACCGCTTTATATCCGAGTCCCCGCACTGTTTCTATGGAAAACTCCGTCCAGCCAGAGAAACGCTCTCTAAGTCTTCCAATATGTACGCTGACAGTGTGGTCGCCAGACTCGGTGTCGTAACCCCAAATTTCATCCATCAATTGTATCCTGGTGAAAATTGTCTCTGGATAACTTAGCAATTTGTATAAAAGCATGAATTCCTTGTTTGGCAACGTGAATCTTTCAGAGTTGCGGCTAACTGTTAGAGTGTCGTAGCTGATAATCACATTGCCAATAGTTATTTTTCTCTCGTTTGCTATCTTCGCTCGCCTCAGAAGTGCTATGACCCTTAGTATCAATTCCTCTTCGTCAAAGGGTTTTACTAGATAATCATCTGCTCCCACAACAAAGCCTTTTCGCTTGTCGTTGATTGTTTCTCTTACTGTCACCATCAAAATCGGAAAATCATATCCAGCTGTGCGCAATTGCTCAGTTAGTGTATAACCATCCATACCTGGCATCATTATATCAGTAATCATCAAGTCGATATGCTGTCGCTCGATGGCATCAAGAGCTTCTTGGGAATCGCAAGCTAAGATTGGGTTATATCGTTCGTCCATGAGAGCCGCTTCTATCAACTTGCGAATATTTGGGTCATCTTCCACTACAAGTATATTTAGCATATGAACCTCCGATATGTTTTAGTGGACAGTCGCAATATGACTGTTGTTGGTCAAAGGGTGCTTCGTAAACACCAGATTGTTACCCATGACCAGTATCATTTGATTATGATGTGTAACTCAATATAAAGTCGAGCATTTCATCTATATTTTTAACCTTTTTTTCTTGACTATTTGTATGGGTATAATATTCGTCTCCACTGGCTTTAAATCTAACAATACCGCCATCTGTTTCATAATTGGCAAAATACATAAAATCTGCTATATAATATAACTTACCATCTCCGAATACATCGCAACCTGGAGTATCGGTTTGTTTACTATCAGTGGTGAAAATCCCAGCAAGCCATACCCCCTCCAGGTCTATATCAAAAACCATAAAATAGTTTCCCTCTTCTTCGTCATAGCCATCAAACTTTATGGAAAAGAGATCATCCTCATCGAGAGCCATATTAAACTCATCCCAGATAAAAGGTTTTTCTCGCGTTGCATATCTTAGAAAATGGTCATATAGTTTTGATATTTCACCCGCTTGGGAGAAACTATCCCAGCTGTCGTTGACTTGGATATCGCCCCCCTCATTGGAGGTGGAATTGGACTGGGTATCACCCGCTTCATTGGAGGTGGAGTTGGAGGTGGAATTAGATTGGGTATTGCTGGGTTCACTGGAAACAAAATTTGTTGCAATATTTCCTTGCACTCCAGAGTTTCTATCTGTTTCGTTTGGTATTTGCTTGTTTGTGCAGCTGGCTAGTGAAATAGCTAACACAACAATTAGGGTAATTAACGATATTTTTTTCATGTCTGCTCCTTATAGATACAATCTCATTTTTTCTACCAATGATATTGTATCCTAAGGAGCAGAAGAATTTCAATAATCGTTTGATTTCTCATTGGAACAGCAATGCATCGGAGTTTTCACCTTAGAAACGACCAATTGTACGAGCAAGTGTCCAAGCGTTTTTCACTGCATCCATGATATTGCCAGAGCCTGCACAATCGCCCACATAGAGTACACGAGGTGCAGCTTGAGCTAAGGATAATGCGATGTCTGTATTCGCTGATTGTCCTGTTGCATAAATAATGGTATCACCACTAATTTCCTCACCATCTGCCAATACTACAGCTTGGGGTTTTATTCCCACAACCTCGCTATTGAATCGGGGGACAATGTCCAGTCTGCGCAGTTCACCGCTCAAAGCCATGCCATGGGTGCGGTTATTGTCAGAGCGTATCGATGCTGCTTGTTCAATGAGTTCCACTTCTGTACCCAAACGATGCAAATACACAGCTAACTCTGCTCCAACAAAACCTGCGCCTATTATTATCGCCTTTTTGCCAGCAAGATATGGCTGGGCGTATACATCATTGGCACATATTGCATGCTCTATACCACTAATTGGTGGAACAATCGGACTGGAACCCACTGCAACAACGATTACATCAGCGTTTTGTTCCTTCGCAAAATCCGCTGTAACTGCCTGGTTCACTTTTATCTCTACACCTGCTTTTTCTAAAAGCTTTTCTTGAAGGGCAAGATAGCCAGCTGTACGAGCTTTGAATGGTACATTTTCTTCGCATAGGATTCCTCCGCCAAGCCTTGGAGATTTTTCGTATAATGTAACACTATGTCCTTCCCCTGCCGCAGTGAGGGCTGCTTGCATTCCTGCTATTCCTCCGCCGATTACCAGCACCTTTTGCGATTTTGCTGGTGGCAAGGCATTTAGCACTTCGTCCTCTCTCCCCGTTTCTGGATTGATGGCGCAGCGGAAACCATTCATCAAATTTGACCAGCAGCTCATGCAGCGCATACACTGACGAATTTCATCTTCTCTTCCATCTCTGGCTTTATTCGGCGTGTCAGGATCACAGAGAAGCTGGCGCGCCATTGCGATAAAGTCTGCTTTTCCAGAAGCTATAATATCTTCCATCATATCTGGGTCGCTAATGGATGCAACGACAGCCACTAGGGATTTATTCACATTCTTTTTAATTTCCGCAGCTCTTTCTATGTTCACGCCTTCTTCTCTAAACATGGAGGGAGACATTTCCAACCATCGGTCGGTTCTCATGGTGCCATGAACACCTAAGGAGACATGAATGATGTCAGCATGTCCATCGAGCTGACGAGCATACTCAATTCCTCCATCCAAGTCGTAACCATCTTCAAATTCCGTGGCTGATATACGGATTTCCACTGGAAAATCGTAGCCGCACGCTTCATGGATACCGTCGCAAATCGCCACAGCCAGCCTTGCACGATTCTCTGCGCTGCCACCCCATTTATCTGTGCGCTGATTGGTAAATGGGCTAAAAAACTGTTGGGGTAGCCAGCCATGACCACCATGAATCGTCACCATTCTGAAGCCGCACATTTTGGCAAAACGAGCCGCTTGCACATGGGCTTCAATTGTTTGCAATATTTGTTCCTCGCTCATGGCAACGCATTGCCTACCATTATCAAGTTCACCATCGGAAGGACCAAGACCAGTGGATGAATAACGCCCTGCATGACAAAGCTCAGCACTCGCCAGTGCACCATTTCTGGAAATTCGATCGGTTAATTTCATAAGAAATCCTCTCCAACCGAAGTCGCTTAAATCGATGCAAGCTCCACCGCGAGAGCCACCATTTGGATGGTCTACTTGGCATTCTCCAATTACGACTGCAGCTGCTCCTCCCATGGCTTTTCGTGCATAGTAGCTGATTGCAGCATCAGGCAATGCCTTATCCTTAATCTCTACGTAACCAGTTGCCGATGCTATGATTCTGTTGTGAAATATCTCGCCTCCGACTTTGATTGGGCTAAATAAATTTGGGTACTTCAACATGGTTTTCACTCCCTTTAATTTTCTACCGTAATTTCTACAATTATAGGTCAATAGTATTAACAAAGTCAAGCAATCAATGGGAAACTTGCTGATAATTATATGTCTCGTGCAATACTACACATTTTACAATGGACGATATAAACAATTTTTCTCTTGCAATTATGTATCTTTAATGTATTATATATGTAAAGAACCTTCGCAAAATCAAACGGTCAACATATATTAATGAAAAGAGGTACTATTCATGACAAGAAAAATCCCCTATACAGCTAGTGAACGCAGTGTTGTAAGCGAAATTCCAAGTATGTTCCCCGGATTTCCAGCAACTCCTATCTACAACACTCCGGTCAACCCCAGGGAAAACATCCGCGCCATGTATTTCGACAAGCATCCCTATTGGGCAGGCGGAAGAGATACGACATCCGCAATGCCTCCCATTTACAACCTGATGCTGGGCAGAAGCAGAGATGACACAGATACCTTCGGTCGCTTTTGGCAGTGGGTCGAATCAGCCGGCGGTTCAATTACCCCCCATGGGCAGCCCCTCTTCACGAATGTGAACGAGTGGAAAGACCACATTAAAATCCCCAACATAGATGACTGGGATTGGTCTTTGGCAGAGGGAAGAACCATCGACACCCGCTACTCTCCCAATGTCAGCTTAATCAACGGATTTTGGTTCGAGCGCATGATCTCTTGGATGGACTTTATGCCAGCAGCTGAAGCATTAATCGATGAAGATCAACACGATGCCATCATGGAAATGTTTGAAGCCACAACCGAATTGTGCTTAAAAGTCGTTGACAAGCTATTGGAGCTTTATCCCTGCATCGACGGAATCAATCTCCACGATGACTGGGGAAGCCAAGCCGCTCCTTTCTTCTCTGAAGAAACCCACAGAAAACTGTTCTTGCCCTTTGCAAAAGCATTCTGCGACCATGTGCATAGTAAAGGCAGGTA
Organism: Oscillospiraceae bacterium; assembly: GCA_009777775.1. Classification (GTDB taxonomy): domain Bacteria; phylum Bacillota; class Clostridia; order Oscillospirales; family Oscillospiraceae; genus WRMH01. The sequence continues at coordinate 1,060 of WRLE01000022.1, read as the reverse complement.
TACTTCCTTGCATTCTTGCGGTCGAAACGAAAGCAGAATCGAGCTCCTAATCGAAATGGGCTTCGACGATTGGGCTCCTCAAACAATGAACGACACAAAAGCACTCTACGAAGCATATGGCGACAAAATCATCCTTTCCATTTCACCTCCCGGACTTCCCGAAGGTGCCAGCGACGAAGATTACAAACAAGCCGCAAGGGACTATGTTGACAATTTCTGCAAACCCGGCAAACCCAGCTCCATTGGCTTCTCCCCCCTTGCTTCAAATCCTGTGTTCCAAGAAGAACTTTATGAGTATTCCAGAAAGCATTATGCAAAATAAGCAATAATCTCATAATAATAACAGCAGCACCGACGACATAGTCTGTGCTGCTGTTCTTTGTGCTGCTGTTCTTTGTGCTGCTGTTCGTTTCAATAAATAAACAATGATTGTTGATTCTACCTGCGTTCCATAAACCACTTACCGACACCGCTGTCCTCTTCAAGGAACATAAAAGTATCGCGGTTTTTAACTCGAATTGTATAGCGCAAACCAGCCCCGCCCGCTTTAAGTGACGCAGCGCGGCGTATGTCGATTATTCTGTCTATATCATAGCTGTTACCGTCCTCCCAAATAAATGACATTGGTATCAGTTTTCCATCTTTTTGACGGATTTCGGTGACATCAACGTAGACTTTATCATCGCTTTCCATGTAATCTTTATAATCTACTATTTCTCCCATTGCTTTTCTCCTTTCGCACAGGCTATTTCATATTATATTTCCTATTTATCGGGATGTCAAGATATGTTTTCCTGTTTTTTGGCATTTTTTTATCAGTTTGTCGCTGGTCACGTTGGTGACAGGATCTTATATCATGCTTGGCGTTCTTAGAGTATAATATTCATCGGCAACAAGCTCAAAAAATGCTCTGGGGAGTCGCTCCGAGTACCATCAAGGAATAAAACAACAATAAATGCGGGAAGAGGCAAAAGCCTCTTCCCAAACACACCAAACTCGTATAAGATGTAATTGACAAAAAACATTCGAAAGAGGTGGCGTGTTTATGGAAAACATAACA
>WRLE01000021.1 GCA_009777775.1 Oscillospiraceae bacterium | reverse complement strand
CAGACAGGATGACGGCAGCGTGAATTTCACAAGGCAGATGGCCGCTTTGTATGTGCCAGATGGAGCGGAGCGTATTTTGGAATTCCACTACACCGATATAGATAAATCCTATCAAATCCTGTTGACTGCGCAAGGCGCTAAAGTCGTTACAGACGGGTTTGGTGCGTACACGACGAAAATCGAGACACCATATTCGGTCTGGCGTTCCATATCTCGCGGCGAAATCAGTGGGGAGGAGGCTTTGTTTCAAAAACAATACAGCGTCAGCGGCGACTTTAGCCTTATGCTAAAATGGGATGAATTGTTCGGGGGCAATGATGCGGCATATGCATCAGAGAATCAACAATCGGATAAAAAGACGCACCGAAAAACCAATATGTCTGTCTTGCTTTTTCCATGGATTGCCATTTGGGTGTTCATGGCGATTAACGCACGACTCGGAGATGCTGCGGGGATAATCGCGGCGGCTTCCGTGCCCTTGCTTATGGGAATTTTTACGTCATGGTTTCAAAAGTGGTATCCCCCCCAATGGGCGAAAACATGATGATTCTGGATAATGAGATTTGCGTTATTGTACTGTGCGTGAGTGCGCTATGTCAAAACGACGCTTGGCTGCACAAGAGTAGCGCAAAAGAATATCAAAAATGTAAAAAGCCCACTAGACAGTCTCTAATGGCATAAACGAGATAGAATGTATAGCGCAAAATCAATAGAAGCAACGCGAACACGATTGCGCAAAACCAATAGAAATCACAAGATAGTTACGGCATATCAATGATATCGAAGCAAAAGCGAACGCACTATATTGCATCTTATGGCGTGTATATGCTAGTTATGTGACATTCCCACTACTGCGGTGCGAGGTTATTGACAATGCCTTGAACGAATCCTAGAATTACCATAAAGCAGATCAATATTATTTATAGTTGAAAAGGAGAAATTATATGACAAAGCTTAATCACCCTGTTGAAAAATTGATAGAAACTATAACATACAAAGGTGTAGATTTTGAAGTTGTTGAACGTCCTGATGTTATATGGGTAGGCTGTATCGCCTACGCAGAAAATAATACGGACACTGCGTTCGCAGACGATGATATGACATTGATAAAACGTTATCAATCGCTTATTGATATTCCAAAGCAAAACCTTATAAATCCAGATTGGAGTGCCTCTGTTTCAATAAATCACGGTATCAACGATAAACCAAGTGCTATTATGTTTGCACAAGAAACATATTCAGATGAGCAAGACGAAAAATACGATTTGTTCACACAGCCAAGTGGGTTATGGCTCCGCTTGCTCAATAACAAAAAAGCTGCTGCGTTACTTGGAAAAGATAATCCCGCAGCATATGAATATTACGCGGAATATAATGTTATGCAAAGTGCAGCAAATGAAAACGGGTATGAACAAAATCCGGATATAAATGTTGAGGTGGAATATTCATGTCATGCCGAGTATAGTACCCCGCCACATAGAAATTATGCATATATTCCTATACGCACAAAATAACACAGTGTGGAGATAGCCTGATTCCGTCCGTGGAAACTTCACATAACAAGCGGTTTGGCGAAATGGCGGTCGGAGTGGAAAGCCGCCGTGCCGCTGCGCCCCTGACCGCTTGCGGAAGTTCGGGCTGCGGCGCACCCAATCCGCCACTTCACCAAGCCGCCGGGCGTTATATGCCATATGCCCTAGTGCTGCGGAAACTAGATTGACAATGATTCGATATGCATTGTAATAATAACAAAATGTGAATGTTAGAATATGAGGTGGTATCAGAATGAGGTTTGGTGGAATATGTATAACAACGGACAATGCACGGCATCTTGCGGATTTTTATAAAACTGTCTTTCAAGAAGAGCCGTTTGTCGAAGGTAGCCATTATTCTTTCAGTAATATTGCAGTCTATGATCCAGGTGGAGTAAAGGCTTTAAGCGAACAGAATATATGGTTGCAATGCTTTGATGAGAATATAGATGTGCTATACGAGCGATTATTGAGAGAAATTCCCGATATAGAAATAATCTCACCGCCTGAAAGAAGACCGTGGGGTGCGTATTCGTTCCAATTCTTAGACCCTGATGGTAATAAAATCGCAGTTGCTCAGGATAGAAATGGGGAGATATAATATGTTTGTGCCTCACTTGCATTTTTGTGGTGATTGCGAAGAAGCATTGCCAGTCTACGAAAAGGCATTCAATGCAAAGCTGGATACGGTTATCCGTGCAGACGCCGGTGGGATTGTCCATGCAGAAATGCTCATACACGGTCAACGAGTAATGTTAAACAACCGATTTGGAAATAAAAGCCGAACTACTGACTGTGCAATCGCCGCTGTAATAACATTTAAGTCCACTAAGGAATTGCTTGAGAGTTATGAAGTGCTAAAACACGATAGTATAACGATTGATCAAATGAGCAAAGCATCATATACAGAGCTCGGTGTGCAATTCCTTGATAAGTTTGGCGTTCAATGGGCATTCGTGGTAGAGGGATAATAATGCCTGTTCCTTGGTACATCATTGTGAATAACTAAAACAGTCCGGGCAAACGGCATTTAACAAGCGGCTTAGCGAAATGGCGGTCGGATTGGAAACAAGGAGTTTTCTGCGCCCTTAACAGCTAGTGAATTGTGCTGGTCATGGCGCACCCAATCCGCCACGTTCGCCAAGCCGCCGGGCGTTATACGAAATGAAAATCTGGAATGATTGAAATAATTGCCCCGCATCCATGCGGGGCAAAGACTGTGGAAACCAATAGCTTGAGCAAAGTTTCTGTGTACCACCCACAGACATACAAAGATAGTAAAAATTTACAGACTGAGAGGTTATGAAAATGCTTGATGCTAAGTTACTGGAAGCCTTTTTTGATAATATAGATATTGCTCCAAATTCCTCCGTTTTGGATGTAGGATGCCAAAGCGCATATGCCCTGACATGGATTAAGGAGAAATATGATATTAAGGGCGAGTTGATTGGCATAGATAAACGTAGTAATGATTTTGAAGATGAAGAAACACTGAGGGAGCTTGGTGTATCACTACTTCTAATGAATGCATCCGAAACCATGAATTTTCCTAATGACTCATTTGACTTGATTTTTCACTGTAATACCTTGGAGTGTATTACAGATATAGATGCACATATATTGGATTTGCATCGTGTTTTGAGAAAAGATGGAATAATCGTATGTGTACATCGCGATTGGGAAAGCATTGTGTTCAACGGGAAGAACAAAGACCTTATTAACAAGGCAATTTACGGATACGCAAATTTTCTACAGGCGAGTTGGATGGACGCTTGTGATGGGTGGATTGGTCGCAGAGTGTGGGGGTATTTCAATAAAACCGGATTGTTCAGCGGCAGCATCTCAATACACAACAGCATAGAAACCGAGTTTACTGAATCAGCTGGAGGGTGGCATTATATACATGATATGCATCACTTCATTGAACCAAAGGGATTTCTAACAGAAGAAGAGTATGAGGAGCTGATTGATGACATGGAAGAGACCTACACAAAAGGTGAGTATCTGTGTGTGTCACCGTATTATGTTTTCGCAGGCAGAAAAAAGTAAGAATAATAGTTGTGTTTGACAACCTACATTTTGAAGATTAAGGATGCGCAGCGGAAACTGGATACCCATTCATATGAATAAGCAAGCGTGCGCCCGCCGTCCGTGGCGGTCACAGTGGAGCAGATTTTCACTTCGTATAACAGGCGGCTTAACGAAATGGCGGTCGGAGTGGAAACCTCGAGTCTTCTGCTCCCTTTGTCTATTTGTGGTAGTTCAGGTCATGGCGCACCCCGTCCGCCACTTCGCCAAGCCGCTGGGCGTTATTTGACATTCCCAATGTTGCGGTGCGAGTTTATTGACAATGCTTTGAAATAATCCGATAACTACCAAAAAGTAGATTATTATGTAATCGGAGGTTGAAATTATGTTAATGAAACACAAAGAATTGCTAGATACACTTCTTGAAACTATCAAGGCTAAATACGCCGATGAGATAAGCATCATGATTATTTATGGTTCTTGTGTAAACGGAACATTTCACGAAAAGTCAGATTTAGATATGATTTATATACCAAAAACTGACAAAGGATGGAAACTGGCAAGAACTTTTATCCTTGATGGAATTGGTTATGATGTTTGGGGTGCTGATTGGAAACGCTTAGAGCAATTCGCAAATTTCGATGATATGAAAGTTTCCATTCTCGCGGATTCGCAACTAGTTTTTTATGCTACGGATGATGACAAACAAAGGTATGAATCTCTTAAAAACAAAGCACTGTCTATAGCAAATGGACCATTGTCAAAGGATTTGTTAGAAAAAGCTCGAAGACATCTAAACACAGCAACACAATACTATGGCGAATTATGCCTTGAATTTAATTTAACTGCTGCTGGTGGAATTTTGATGGAGTTATACGATACCATATGCTTGTTAAATCATACATATTTACGATTTGGCATGAAACGAATTATAGAAGAATTGTCTATGCTCAATAAATTGCCGGAAGATTTTATTTCAACATTGGAAGATGTTGTTCGGAAACCCGAAACAAAAGCGAATTATGTCAAATTATTAAAGTCTACCGAGCGACTACTGAGTGATTTAGAGAGGGAATTATCGCCGCCTGCATATAATATTTCTGGGTTATATGAAGAAATATCCTCTACTTGGAATAAAATTCGTATTTCTTGCGCTGAGGGTGACGCTGTTAAGGCTTTCATGGAAGCAACCTCACTTCAACATACATTGGATTGTGTACAAAAAGAGGATTTTGACGTTTTTATCGAAGAATTGAGGTTTTTTGATTCATTTGATTCAACAAATCTGAAAGAGCTTTCATCAAAAGCAAGCAAAGCCGAAGCTTCTTTCGTCAAATTATTGCTAAGCAAAGGTGTGCCAATTGCAAGCTATAAGAATATAGAGCAATTAAAGCAAGCGTTAGATTAATACATTCGAACCGAACAAGTGGCTTAGCGATAAGCGTCAAGAGTACTTAATATCATACAATCCGCAAGTCTACTGGAATGTCGCCGACTCAACGCCTATACAAAATCAATGTGGAAAACTGAGTATAAATACTTGATTAAATGTTATTTCGATGATATTATTAACGAAATTCTCGCTTTTGCTTTTTGTGAGGCTGGAGCGAATAGAAAAGGAGTATACTATGAGCAATGTTGTAGCATTTGACGTACAAGACAAATTTGACAAGAGTTTTCTCACCATTAGAGGCATCATTGAGGTATTTCCAGAGGATAAATGGTTAGTACCCCATGGACACGATTTTTATGTACCTTGCCGCCTATGTTATCACCTGGCAATCTTCATCGATGGCATGCTCGGTGGTGGCAACAGAAATCCTGATTTCGCAGCGAACCTTCCCTTTGGTAATTATTCAGAAGCCAAAGCAGAAGACCTACCAAACAAAGCAGACTTTTTGGCATATTTCGACGGAGCTGTTGAAAGAGCAAAAGCCGTATTGGCAGAGCTTACCGATGAAGAGCTTACCGCAGCACTACCGGAAGAGCAAGCCCGCTTTGGCAAAACCCGCGTTGGTATGTACCTGCATTACATCCGCGAGCTAGCCGCCCATTCTGGCGAGCTGAACAAAATGCTCGATGAAAACGGTCTTGACGATGTCTGGATTTCCAGATAAAACCTTAGTAAACACGATTTGCGGGTTCAAACATATTATGTTTGGACCCGCGCTTTTTTAACATTATGTATATTATTTTTCCAAGCGATTGACAAAATGCTTTTATGGAATATAATATTGTGATAAAGCTTTAATACATATGATAATAAAAAGGATGTAATAATATGAATGTTGTAATACTAGGTGGTTTCCTGGGTGCAGGGAAAACGACGGCATTGTTGCAATTTGCCCGCTATTTGACTGATATTTCTGACCAAAACCGAAATTATAAAGTGGCTATAATAGAAAACGAAATCGGTGAAGTGGGGATTGACGACCAATTCTTGCGGGGGAGTGGCTACAAAGTGAATAATCTCTTTGATGGTTGCGCTTGCTGTACTGTATCTGGCGAACTAATGTCTTCCATTGCGACTATCAAAGATGAAATGGACCCTGAGTGGATTATCATCGAAACGACTGGGGTTGCTTTTCCAACCTCCATGCAAAAAAACCTTGAAGAAGCTCTCGGTTATGAATCTGTAATATGTGTGCTACTTGATGCGTCTAGGTGGATGAGGCTTCGTATACCTTTAGCTGGTATGCTCAGTGAACAAATCAAAGGCTCTAATACCGTTCTAGTTAATAAGATTGACTTGGTGGAGGAGGATGTGGTAGCAACGGTGGAGAGCGATGTTCTTGAAATCGAACCAAACACCAATGTTTTGTCCATATCTGCCCTTGGAGAAGTGGATAACAGCATATGGCGCACTGTCGCTGGACTCATTTAAGGAGAAGCTGATGTCTGAACATAATCATGACCACAACCACAGCCAAAATAATCACGCATCTCGTCTGAATCAACTAAAAAGCGCAACTGGTTCTATATATATAAAACGCATGATGCATGATGAAGCCACTGTAATATCCGGCTCGCTGACTGTTGTGACCCAAGATCCGCATTTTACTGAAATTGTCGCCGAAGCTTTAGAAACAGCTGGAGCAAAAATCACAGAATTAGGCGGTATTATTGGACATATTAAGGCGACAACCACCACTACAAACACCAAAATGATTTCCGTAACCGATGAAAGTGCAATGATAAAAGAAGCGATTGATATAAAGGTTGTAATTATTATCGCTGCAATCGTTTTTTTAGTCGATGAAAAGACTGCTGGAGATATTATCAGGCAAGCTCTTGTTAGCGTAAGAAAAACTGCTAAAGGTTAAAGCAACTCAGAGGTAATGATAAAAAAGAAACGGCTTAGAATGACTAGATTGGGTGGCTTAATCAGTTTTATCCAATTGTCATAAACCGAGCTGTACTGCATAAACCTAAAACCCAAGTATAATTGTATGCATACACGGGGAGAATAAAGTGTTCTGATTGCTAGCTTGAAAGGAATGGCTTTCCCATATGATTATCGATATACATACCCATGCATTTCCCGATGAATTAGCACCTAGAGCCATGGAAAAACTCACTGATGTTGCATTACCATACGAACCTGTACATAATGGAACACTCTCTGGTCTTTTGAAAAATATGGAAGACTGGAATTTTGACATTTCCGTTGTACAGCCAGTTGTCACTAGGCTTTCGCAAACAAAAAGTATCAACGAATGGGCTGTTTCTATAAATTCCGATAAAATTATCAGCTTTGGTGGCATTTACCCCCATACGGACGATTATAAAAGAGATATAGATTATGTCGTCAGTTTGGGATTGAAGGGCTTGAAATTCCATGCTGAGTACCAAGAATTTATAGCAGATGATACGCATATGCTGAAAATTTATGAATATGCATTGGAAAAAGGATTGATTCTGCTCCATCATGGCGGTTATGACCCTGCATATCCACCACCCTATAGAAGCACACCACAAATGTTTGCAAAGATATCCAAAGCCATGGCTGGTGGAACGATTATCGTTGCTCATTTGGGAGGGCATGACCAATGGGATGCTGTGGAGGAGCATCTTGCAGGCAGCGATGTTTATCTTGATACATCCATGGGTTTTGGCTTCTTTGATGATGAGTTATTTTTGAGAATAGTAGAGAAGCATGGTGCTGATAAAATCCTATTTGGTTCTGATTCTCCCTGGAGCAATGGAAGAGACGAAGTGGAATATCTGCGCTCGCTTCCACTGGAAAATGATGAAGTTGAAAGTATACTTGGAAGCAATGCAGCAAGGATTCTCGGCTTGAAATAACGAGGACAGGATGTTCTCAGCTCCCAAACGCTAGCGTAAGCGGTGGGTTCGAATTATTATATGAGGAGTAGCAGTTTGGAAGGAAAGCTTAGGCTCAGATATAGCAAAACAGGTAAAGCTAAATATATATCTCATCTAGACTTAATGGCAACAATGTCTCGAGCTCTTATACGTTTGGGCGTTTCGCTTTCATATTCCCAAGGGTATAATCCACACCCCTTTATGTCAGTGGCGCTACCACTTTCAATAGGCTGTGGTAGCATTTGCGAACTAATGGATTTTGGAATTGCAGATGAAACCTCATTACCAACAAGTTTTACTGAGAGTTTAACTTTGGTGCTTCCTGATGGGATTACAATATTGGAATCATATAAACCTTTGTCAAAATTTTCAAAAATAGCTTGGATTGACATAGAAGGCGAAATGCTATATGACAATGGCATTTCGCCATCTTTAGTGGAAAGACTTCTGGAAAGATTTAATGAAAAGTCAATAGTTGTCGAAAAAAAGACTAAGCGCGGATTTTCAGATTTTGACATTGCTCCTTTTATTAAGGATGTTAATATTTACAAAAATGAAAATGATAATGTACTATTCAAAGCTAAAGTATCGGCGCAAAATCCAACAATCAATACTGAAAATATCATAAAAGCGATAAATGGAGAATATGATGATATTGCACCAGATTATTCGTCATTCACCAGGATGGATGTTTATGACTCCGAAATGATTGTTTTCAGATGATATTAAATAATATTAGTAGCCTAGGAGGTGACTTATGGAAAAGACGGAATTGGGAGTAAATAGAATTGGGATATTAACCTCGGGTGGTGATGCACCGGGAATGAACGCTGCAATTCGTGGAGCTGTGAGAACTGCTCAATGTATGGGCATACAATGCGTTGGAATACGCCACGGTTATGCGGGACTCATAAATGGTGATTTCACAGTCCTTGACGAAAGCGATGTTTCTGGTATAACTAAAAGGGGAGGAACGATGCTATATACAGCTCGCTCCAAAGAGTTTCAAACTGAAGAAGGTTTGCAACGTGCTGTCGATACCTGTAAATATATGGGAATCGAAGGACTAATTACCATCGGAGGCGATGGAACCTTTAGAGGAGCCTTAGAATTGTACAAACGTGGAATTAAAGTAATTGGGATTCCATGCACCATTGACAATGACATTGGTTGTACAACATATACAATCGGTTTTGACACAGCATGTAATACTGCCATAGATGCTGTTGATAAGCTCGGAGACACAATGCAGTCCCATGAGCGTTGTTCCGTTGTGGAGGTCATGGGTCACGAAACTGGCTATCTCGCACTCAATGTTGGAATTGCAACCGGAGCTACGATTACACTTATTCCCGAGGTTAGTTACGACTTCGACAAGGATGTGATTGGACGCATTAGAACAGCACGACTTGCTGGTCGGACCCATTTTATGGTAATCGTTGCCGAAGCGATGGATCCAGTACAAACAATTGCGGAAAAAATCAATCAAGCAACTGGCATAGAAACTCGGGTTACTGCCCTTGGTCATGTACAAAGGGGAGGAGATCCTCTGATGCGTGACAGGGTGATTGCGACTAGTATGGGCTATAGGGCTGTTATGCTACTGGCGGAAGGTAAAAACTCAAGGGTTGTTGCCATGGACGGCGATATAATGATTGATCTCGATATTGAAGAAGCTCTGGCGAAAGAAAAGGTATTTGACATGGAGCAATATAGGATGTTTACGGCACTAACCTTTCTCGATAAAGGAATTTTACGTTAATCTAGCAAATTATTTTTATTTAGCAAAAGCTCAATAGATTAACATCATGTTTCTAATCTTTTTGCGCCTTAAGCCTTTAAAATTTTGATATCAATACAATTTATCGCCAAACATATGAAAAAAAGTATTATATACAAGTATGCTTATTTAATTGTGATATAATAGTGTTTGTATATGGAGGTATTATATTTTGAATGACAAGTCACATGGTACAAAAAGAGAACCATTTGAAGAAATGTATGAAGCTATTCTTACCCTGGAGACTTTGGACGAGTGTATCCGGTTTTTTGATGATTTATTGTCGGTTACTGAACTACGCGCAATTGAACAGCGGTATCAGGTTGCTCGTATGTTAAGTGAGGGTCATATATACTCTACGATATTAAGCAAAACAGGTGCATCAAGTGCCACAATAAGTAGAGTAAATAGAAGCCTACAATATGGTCTTGGTGGATACGAGGTAGTATTTGGAAGGCTCGATGCAGACAAAAAGGAGAAGGAAGAAAAATGACCAATGGGTGGGGCTAAGATGAAGGATGAAATAATTAAAGCAATTTCCCAAGATGGGTTTGCGACAATTTCAGCAATAACTTCCACTGGGATAGCAGAGAGAGCAAGAAGTATTCACAACTCATCTCCTGTCGTCACTGCTGCATTGGGTAGGACTTTGTCTGCAGCCTCCATCATCGGTAGTGGTTTGAAAAAAGAGGGAGCATCTTTAACTGTGCGTATCAATGGTGGTGGACCAGCTGGGAGTATAATCGTGGTATCGGATGACGAGGGTAACGTGCGGGGCTATGTGCAAAATCCTTCTGCAGATTTACCAAAAAAACCTTCTGGAAAACTTGATGTGGGAGCTGTAGTAGGAAAATATGGAATGCTCTCCGTAATTAAAGATTATGGAGAAGGAAAGCCTTTTACAGGTGCCATCGCTCTAGTTAGCGGCGAAATCGCAGAGGATTTTACCGCTTATTTCGCAGCAAGCGAGCAGATTCCTTCCGCCTGCGCTTTTGGTGTACTTGTGGGACGCGACCGTACCGTACTTTGTTCTGGAGGCTATGTTGTGCAACTGTTACCTGGAGCTCCTGAGGGTGTTATCGAGCTTCTTGAAAAAAATGTCAAAGATACCGGTTATGTGACCGATGTACTAAAAGATGGAAATGGAAACGCGCAATTGCTAATAGATATGGTAATGACTGGGCTGTTTCCAAAAATCATCGAAAGCAGGGAAGTTGAATACAGATGCTCATGCAGTCGTGAGCGTATAATTTCTGTAGTGAGCAGTCTGAGTCAAGATGAGATCGAAGACATGAAAAACCAAGGCGAACCCATTGAAGTCACTTGTCAGTTTTGTGATGCTGTCTATACATTTTCTCCCGATGAGTTGGTTGAGTTATCAATTGCCGATGAAGATGATTAAATAATATTTGGTAAATCGAAATAATTAAAGCGATATAGCAAAAGTAATAAAGTATAATTTTAGATTACTATATAGTAATTTCTGTTATCTCTAAGGAATTTATTAAATAATATAAAAAATAATGATAAATGCATATATTTTTCGGGTATATGATGACAAATTGCCAACATTTCTGGTTGACAATAGATTTTCCATTTAGTATAATGGCGAAGCCGCTGCGTTTGGGAGCATAGCTCAGCTGGGAGAGCACATGCCTTACAAGCATGGGGTCACAGGTTCAAGTCCTGTTGTTCCCACCATGGGCATTTCGCAGGGGCATTGTGGCCCAGTAGTTCAGTTGGTTAGAACGCCAGCCTGTCACGCTGGAGGTCGACGGTTCGAGCCCGTTCTGGGTCGCCATCGGGTATTAGAGTGTTATTATCATATACCCGAATATGCCTCTGTAGCTCAGTCGGTAGAGCAGTGGACTGAAAATCCATGTGTCGTTGGTTCAATTCCGACCGGAGGCACCAAAACTGTCGCGATTTGAACCCATTGATAAACACATAAAATTTATCATAAATCATCCTACGAGAGAGGCTGCGGGTTCATCTCTCGACATATAAGCGGGCGTAGCTCATCCGGTAGAGCGCCACCTTGCCAAGGTGGAGGTAGCGAGTTCGAGCCTCGTCGCCCGCTCCATTAAGAATGTTAATATAACAATGCGGGTTAATAGCAATCGCTAACATAGCGAACTCGCTACCTCCACCTGTGCCGAAGGCACGTTAAATAAGAGGTGCGGGGTCCCCAAAAACTTGTTTTTGGGGTGCGGTTGCGAGTTTGAGCATCAAAGCCCGCTCCATTAAGAATGTTAATATAACAATGCGGGATGATAGAAATCAGAAATAATAATAGGGCAGTATACATAATCAAAGCTACGGTTTATACTGCTCATTATTTTATATAGACATTTGCACAAAGACAAGTTTTATGGCGGCATAGCCAAGCGGTAAGGCACGGGTCTGCAAAACCCTGATGCGCCGGTTCGAATCCGGTTGCCGCCTCCAAATGATATAAACCCCTATTGCAAATGATGAGTGGTGAATGGTTAAATGTAATCAATAAATATAATCCTGATAGGACAAATCAAAATAATCAAAAATTATTCGCTATTTAGTAATAATTGCATAGGAGTGAGAATAATAAATGAATATTGAAAACGCATACATTCTCGGTTTAGCTGGAGCTTTACTTGCTCTAGGCTACGCAATGTTCCAAAGAAGCAAAGTCATGAAGTACTCTGAGGGCACACCCGAAATTGCCAAAATCGCCGAAGCTATTCGCACAGGAGCGAATGCTTATCTCAAACGCCAATTTTCGACAGTGGCAAAGTTTTATCTGTTGATGACTTTTCTACTAGCGGTTCTAGCATATTTCGGACTGGTCACCATATACATCCCCTTTGCTTTTGTTATTGGTGGAATGTTTTCCCAAGCTGCTTCTTTCATAGGTATGAAAATCGCCACACAAGCGAACTCTCGTACCGCTTTTGCTGCGAGCGAAAGCCTTAACAAAGGGTTAAATGTTGCATTTTCTTCAGGTACAGTCATGAGTTTCACAATTGTGGGACTGGGACTTTTGGACATCTCTGGCTGGTTTTTAATACTTAGATATGTGTTTAACGAATCCGCAGGAGTCATCGCTGAAAACATGGTCATGTTTGGAGTGGGGGCCTCTGCTTTTGCCTTGTTTGCCCGTGTTGGTGGAGGTATTTTTACAAAAGCAGCAGATGTTGGTGCTGACCTTGTGGGTAAAGTGGAAGCCGGTATACCAGAAGACGATCCCCGTAACCCAGCGGTTATAGCGGATAATGTTGGCGACAATGTTGGCGATGTTGCTGGAATGGGTGCTGACTTATATGAAAGCTATGTCGGTTCGATTCACGCGGCAATAGCTCTTGGTTATTCTGGTTTCTATTCAATTAACGAAAAGCTTGGATTGGCTGCAATGTTTTTACCAGTTGGTATAGCAGTGCTCGGATTGTTTTCATCATTTATTGGTTCCTTGCTCATTAGAACAAGCGAAACAGCGACACAAAAGCAGCTACTAGGTACCTTACGGACTGGAACTTACTCTGCTGCTGTTTTATCTGCAATTGCTTGCGCTCCTCTTACTTACCTTCTTATGGACGGAAACTGGGGGATATATGTATCTATACTAATAGGTCTTGGTGCTGGATGTCTCATTGGTTATTTTACCGAATACTTCACATCAGATTCATATAGACCAACTAGGGAGCTTGCTGCTGCATCTGAAACTGGACCTGCTACTCTTATTATTGGCGGTATTTCTTTGGGTATGAAATCAGCAGTTGCGCCGATTATAGTGGTAAGCGTATCGATAATCGCAAGCTTTTTAGCTTCTGGCGGTGTGCTTCATACAAATGCTCCAAACTATGTGGAGCTTTTTACCCGAGGTTTATATGGCATTGGCATTTCAGCAGTTGGAATGCTATCCACTTTAGGCATAACATTAGCTTGTGATGCGTATGGACCAGTTGCTGACAATGCGGGAGGCATCGCCGAAATGGCGAACTTGGATCATGAAGTTCGCGAACGCACAGATGCCCTTGATTCTCTAGGAAACACAACAGCTGCCACTGGTAAAGGTTTCGCAATCGGCTCTGCTGCGCTTACTGCTCTTGCTTTGCTGGTTTCTTATGTATCCATTGCTCAAGAGGCAGTTTTTACAGCTGGTAAAGGGTTTGTTCTTGACCTGAGCATTACTAATCCATCGGTTTTGGCAGGAGCTTTCGTTGGTATTATGCTGGTGTTTATTTTCTTAGCTATTACGATGTCAGCTGTCCAGCGTTCTGCCCAAAGCATTGTTGTTGAAGTAAGGCGACAATTTAAGGAAATCCCCGGGCTTTTGGAAGGTACTGGCGAACCTGATTATATAAGCTGCGTCGATTTATGTACCAGAAGCGCGCTTCGTGAAATGGTGGTTCCAGCTCTCCTGGGTGTTGTAGCTCCAGTGGTGACAGGCTTGATCCTTGGGGTTGAAAGCGTTGTCGGGCTATTGGCTGGCACAACAATATGTGGTTTTGCTATGGCTGTGTTCACATCTAACGCTGGCGGAGCCTGGGACAATGCAAAAAAACATATCGAAGCTGGTGCATATGGCGGAAAAGGTTCTGATAACCATAAAGCTGCTGTAATCGGTGACACTGTGGGCGATCCATTTAAAGACACATCGGGACCCTCGCTAAATGTGCTTATAAAACTGGTATCCACTGTTTCCATAGTTTTTGTAACCTTGGTGGCAACATATTCAATTTTTTAAATAGCAGGTATCATTGGTAAACAAGCAAAAGGATAAATAGCATAAAACTCCTATTTGCCTATTATCTCCGCGTTTAGTTAAAAACTTTCAGATAGGGCGAATGGCGAAATATATACCATTCGCCCTATACTGCACTTGAAATGTGATGGTGATATGGATAAAAAAAGAATAGTTTTTAAAGTTGGCACTTCTACATTATGCCATGAAGGCAAAGGCTTGAACTTCCGAAACATTGATGGCTTGGCACGAGTACTCTCAGATATAAAAAACGAAGGGCATGAGGTTGTCCTGGTTTCTTCAGGAGCCATCGGTGCTGGTGTTGCAAAATTGGGTTTGCCAGAAAGACCCTCGGAAATACGTCTAAAACAAGCTGCTGCTGCTGTGGGGCAGCTTGAACTGATGCATATATACGACAAGCTCTTTGGCGAATACGGTGCAACGGTGGGGCAAGTGTTGCTGACAAAGGATGACATTGAAAGACCCGCAGTAAGCCAAAATCTACGTGGTACTTTTGAGGCGCTTTTGTCTATGAATGTTATACCAATAGTAAATGAAAACGACTCGGTTTGTATCGAAGAAATCGAATCAGAGCATAAAATATTCGGCGACAATGATACATTGTCAGCAGCGGTGGCAACGCTGATTGAAGCTGATCTTTTGATTTTGATGTCCGATATAGACGGATTATTTGACAGCGACCCTCATAAAAATCCAGATGCAATACTCATACCTTTGGTAACGGAAATTAACGATGATATTTTTTCAATTGCAGGTGGTACAAAAGACAATCTCGGTACCGGAGGTATGGTGACGAAGCTTCTTGCGGCGCAAATTGCAGGAGAAAACGGAATCGATACTATTATCACAAATGGGTCAAAACCATTAAACCTCTATGCCGCTATAGCACGAGGGCAGGTGGGTACGCTTTTTGCTCTTGGAAAATAAAAGTTAGGAGTAAGGAGATATGGAAGAAAAAGCATTAACAGCAATTGAGATTCAAGGAGCTGCAGCGAAGTTAGCAGCGGCAGTGCTAAGAACAAGCTCAACATCGATTCGAAATGATGCTCTTGTTCGTATCGCTGCTGCGATTTTAGAAAAAAAGCAGCAAATTTTAGATGCAAATGCCATTGATATGAAAGAGGCACAAGAAAGCGGTATGACTCCAGCCTTACTTGATAGGCTTCTTCTAAATTCTGATAGAATTGATTCAATCGCCCATAGTGTTACTGATGTTGTCCGCCTTGCAGACCCCATCGGACAGGTGGAACAAATGGAAACCAGACCCAATGGGCTTATAATCGGCAAAAGAACAGTTCCATTAGGAGTTATTGGGATGATATATGAGGCTAGACCAAATGTAACCGTAGATGCTGCTGTTTTATGCCTAAAG
Organism: Oscillospiraceae bacterium; assembly: GCA_009777775.1. Lineage (GTDB taxonomy): Bacteria > Bacillota > Clostridia > Oscillospirales > Oscillospiraceae > WRMH01. The sequence goes on along the minus strand of WRLE01000021.1, from coordinate 14,225 downwards.
TCAGCTAATGCAGTTATTCTTCGTGGAGGAAAAGAAGCTTTCAACTCAAACAATGCTTTTGTAGACATTATGCGCGAAGCAATTGCACAAGCTGGTTTGCCTGAGGATTCCATTGCCCATGTACAAGACACTTCTCGAGACAGTGTAGACCATTTGTTAAACGGAACAGCTTTCATTGACGTGCTTATTCCTAGAGGCGGAGCTGGACTCATTAACCATGTTGTGGCAAATGCAAAAGTACCAATTATAGAAACAGGCATCGGCGTATGCCATGTTTATGTGGAATCTACAGCGGATTTGGATATGGCAGAAAAAATCATTTACAATGCAAAATGCCGTCGCCCTTCAGTTTGCAACGCTGCCGAGACTTTGTTAGTGGACAGGTCGATTGCAGATAAATTTTTACCCATGGCAAAGCGTGTCCTAGATCAAAACAATACAGAGCTTAGAGGCTGTCCTGAAACACAGAAAATATTGGGAGATAGCGTCATCCCAGTTACAGAAGAGGATTATTATGCAGAGTTTCTCGATTATGTTTTAGCAGTTAAAGTGGTTGATGGTTTCGACGAGGCTGTATCCCATATTGCCAAATACGGTTCAGCTCACTCTGATGCCATCGTTACAAGTGACTATGCCATGTCTAACCGTTTTCTCGATGTTGTTGATTCTGCTGCTGTTTATGTTAATGCTTCAACTGCTTTTACTGATGGTGGAGAATTCGGCTTAGGTGCGGAAATCGGTATTTCTACCCAAAAAATGCACGCCAGGGGACCCATGGGGCTCAAGGAGCTCACAAGTACAAAATTCATCATTTATGGTGAAGGTCAGGTGAGATAAACTTTTATTTTCAAGTAGATTAAATGCAAATATAAAGCAACACAGAAATCTAATAGTTTCAAAATTGATTTCTGTGTTGCTATATTTTTTGCTAAGCTACTTTGTGCTTTATGTACGCTTTTTTATACTTGGTTTGTCAGGAATATTGGTAGTGTCATATGGGAGATTTGGTCTATCATTTCTTCAATTTCGTCCATATGGCGGTCTTCATCGTTTAGAATTTTCTTTAATATATCCTGTGTTGCGTAGTCACGAACTTCACCTGCAAGAACGATGGCATCATTATATGCCTTAATTGCGCCTTCCTCTGCGGTTCTGTCGTTTTCAACTTGCTTGGGTATGTCAGCGCCAATGTGAATACTATTGTAGTTGGTTACTATGGGTATGCCTTCTAAAAATAGTATCCTACCAATGAGTTGCTCTGCGTGTTTCATTTCTTCAATTGCACGTTTCTTAAATGCATCGTGGAGTTTTGCATAACCCCAGTCTTCGCACATTTCAGCATGAACAATGTACTGGTTAATGGCAGTGAGTTCGTCTGCCAACAGGAAGTTTAGAGTATCAAGAAGCCTTTGATCGCCTTTCATTAGTTAGTTCCTTTCTTAATGTAGATATCGTAATGTGGATACCACAGCATTATACATTGAAATTTGCTATGAAACAAGGAAACAAATTGTAAAGTTTCTACTAAATAAAAAAACACCCAGAATAAATCAAAAAAATTTTCTGGGTGCTATTAACTATTTTACGGAAAAACTACTATGAATACACAATAATTTTACTTGACAAAAAGAGTGGTTTAATGTTATCATTAATTGTTGTGTGCAAAAATACAACATATCTCATACTATTGCCTAGTGGATTTTACCACAGGATAGGAAAGAATGTCAACATTTTGACGCAACAACTGACAACAGACCCTGGTGTGTCAAATAAAACTAATGAAATCGGGAGTGTCACAAATGCCAAAAGACGTAAACCAGCTTGTTAAAGACGTATATTATGGCAAAACTTTGCGCAAAAGTTATGGGAAAACTAAAGAAATCCAGGAAATGCCTAATTTGCTCGAAGTTCAAAAAGCTTCATATGAATGGTTCCTGGAAACTGGCCTTAGGGAAGTTTTCAAGGATGTCGCAGCAATTACCGATCATACAGGAAATCTAGAGCTTACATTCATCGATTACAATATGAACGATCAACCAAAATATACCATCGAAGAATGTAAGGCGAGGGATGTCACCTATGCTAAACCTATCAAAGTGAGCGTGCGACTTCGTAATAAAGAAACCGAGGAAATCAAAGAACAAGAAATCTTCATGGGAGATTTTCCAGTGATGACCAACGCTGGTACCTTTGTCATCAATGGAGCAGAGCGTGTTGTTATTTCACAAATTATCCGCTCTCCCAGTATTTATTATGAAAAGAAAGCAGACCCCAAAACTGCTGTTTCCATCTATTCCGCCACATTAATTCCCTATAGGGGAGCGTGGTTGGAATATGAAACAGATGCATCGGATGGCTTTTATGTTCGTGTTGACAAAAATAGAAAGCTTCCCGTGACCTGGTTGCTTCGAGCCATTGGTAGACAAAACGAAAGCACATATTCAAAGCTTTCAGTTTCAGGAGCTGAAAATGGTGTTGAGACAGTTGAGCAGCTCATGGAAGTGTTTGGTAATGACGAACGTATCATAGCGACTCTTGACAAAGATACCTGCCGTACATATGAGGAATCCCTAATTGAGCTATATAAAAGGCTCCGACCTGGAGACCCGCCTACTGTTGATAGCGCACAAACCTTGTTGGGGAATCTCTTTTTCGACCCCCGCAGATATGATATTTCAACAGTTGGACGATATAAATTCAATAAAAAACTTGCCATCTGGTCAAGGCTAAATGGGCAGGAGCTTTCAAGACCCGTTACTGACCCAATGACTGGTGAAGTTATTGCTCTTACTGGAGAGCGATTGACTCGTGAAAGAGCAGAGGAGCTTGAAGCGAGAGGTGTAAACGATGCCTACATTCTAGTGGAAGACCGTGAAGTTAAAGTATTTTCCAATGGAATGGTTAGGATGGACGGCTTTGTCGACTTTGATCCAGCTGAAGAACTGGGCATTAAAGAAAAAGTCCGTTTCATCGTTTTGCGCGAACTGCTGGAAAACTATAGCGGCGAGGAGCTGCTTGATGCAATCCGCGACAACATGGACTCGCTCATACCTAAGCACCTAATACCAGATGACATATTCGCTTCGGTGAACTATCTGAGTTGTATTGCTTACGAAATTGGGCAAGCTGATGACATCGATCATCTTGGCAATCGCCGCATGAGAAGTGTTGGCGAATTATTGCAAAATCAATTTCGTGTCGGCTTTTCCAGAATGGAGAGAGTCATCCGCGAAAGAATGACTTTGCAAGATTTGGATATTATTACTCCACAATCACTTATTAACATACGGCCTGTCACCGCTGCAATCAAAGAGTTCTTTGGTTCATCGCCTTTATCTCAGTTTATGGACCAAACGAATCCTCTGGCGGAATTGACCCATAAACGTAGGCTATCTGCTCTAGGACCTGGTGGCTTGTCTAGAGAACGAGCAAGTTTTGACGTTCGAGATGTTCACTATAGCCACTATGGGCGTATGTGCCCCATCGAAACTCCTGAGGGTCCAAACATCGGCTTGATTTCATATATGGCTTCCTTTGCAAAAGTCAATGAATATGGTTTCATAATTGCACCCTTTAGAAAAGTTGAAAAAGATACCTTTAAGGTGACAGATGAAATTGTTTATCTAACAGCAGATATGGAAGACCAATATACCATCGCCCAAGCCACAGAACCCCTCGATGAGAACAACGTTTTGATGAACGAACGCATTACCTGCAGAAACCGAGAGGGAATCATCGAAGTTGATCGAAGTAGGATAGACTTCATCGACATTTCACCCAGCATGATGGTTTCCATAGCAACGGCAATGATACCTTTTTTAGAAAATGACGATGCAAACCGAGCGCTGATGGGAGCGAATATGCAAAGGCAAGCGGTGCCGCTCCTTATGTCCGAAGCACCCATTGTGGCAACTGGAATTGAGCATAGATGCGCAGTGGATTCTACCGTCGTAATCATTGCCGAAGGAGAGGGAGTGGTGACCTATGTTTCCTCCACTCGTATCACCATCAAATATGACGAGCTGGGCGTTGTGGATTATCCTTTAACAAAATTTGCTCGAAGTAATCAAGGAACTTGTACTAATCAAAGACCCATAGTCAATGTTGGAGATAGAGTAAAAGCAAAAGACATCATTGCAGACGGTCCATCGACCTCCGAAGGTGAAATCGCTCTTGGAAAGAATATTCTCGTTGGCTTTATGACTTGGGAAGGCTATAATTTCGAGGATGCGATACTAATCAATGAACGCCTTGCCATGCATGATGTATTCACTTCGATTCATATTGAAGAATATGAAATAGATGCCAGAGACACAAAATTAGGTCCAGAAGAAATTACCAGAGACATCCCTGGCGTTGGCGAAGATGCTTTACGTTATTTAGATGAACGCGGCATCATCAGTGTCGGTGCGGAAGTTCATGCAGGTGGGATTTTGGTTGGAAAAGTAACTCCTAAGGGAGAAACAGACCTTACAGCTGAAGAAAGACTACTAAGGGCAATATTTGGCGAAAAGGCGAGGGAAGTAAGAGATACCTCATTGAAAGTGCCCCATGGTGAAAGCGGCATCGTCGTTGATGTGAAGGTTTTCACCAGAGATAATGGCGACGAGCTAAACCCAGGTGTTAATATGGTTGTCCGTTGCTATGTGGCACATAAAAGGAAAATCAGTGTTGGAGACAAAATGGCTGGAAGACATGGAAATAAAGGTGTCGTTTCTAGAATTTTGCCCAGGGAAGATATGCCCTATCTTCCAGATGGCACACCTTTAGACATTGTATTAAATCCCCTCGGAGTTCCATCTAGAATGAATATCGGACAAGTTCTCGAGGTTCATTTAGGTTACGCAGCAAAAACCTTAGGCTGGAATGTTGCCACCCCTGTATTTAACGGTGCAAGTGAACAAGACATCTGGGACACTCTAGAATTTGCAGGACTCACTGAAGATGGAAAGAGCATTCTTCTTGATGGTCGCACAGGCGAGGAGTTTGATAGTCCAGTCACTGTGGGATATGTTTACTTTATGAAACTTCATCATCTAGTGGACGATAAGATTCATGCTCGCTCCACTGGTCCCTATAGCCTTGTCACCCAGCAACCCCTTGGAGGCAAAGCACAATTTGGTGGTCAAAGATTCGGCGAAATGGAAGTCTGGGCTCTTGAAGCATATGGAGCTGCGTACACATTGCAGGAAATACTAACTGTTAAATCCGACGATGTGAACGGAAGGGTGAGGACATATGAAGCCATCGTTAAGGGACACAATATACCCAAACCAGGAGTTCCCGAATCATTTAAAGTCTTAGTAAAAGAGCTCCAATCCCTATGCTTGGATGTTAAAGTGCTAGATGAGCATGGTAGTAAGATTGAGCTTCTCAGCGAAGACCCAGATGAAATTAGCGATAGCTTGCGCGAAGATCGGGATGATGATTATTACCAAAATAACGAAGAGGAGTTTGCAGTGAGGGGATACTCCGTTGGCGAGCTTGATCCTGACGATGTATATGTACTCGATGCAGACGACGAAAATAAAACCGATGAACATGAAGTTATCGATGATGTGGACGATTTCAGAGAATCTTTCGTTTTCGTCAGAGATAGCATTGAGGAGGATGAGTAAATGAGTTACCTACCATTTGAAGCTTTACAAATCGGTTTAGCCTCTCCTGATATGATACGCAGTTGGTCTCAGGGAGAAGTAAAAAAACCTGAAACCATAAATTATAGAACACTAAAACCCGAAAGGGATGGCTTATTTTGCGAAAAGATTTTCGGTCCCACCAAAGACTGGGAATGTCATTGCGGAAAATATAAAAAAATCAGATACAAAGGAAAAACCTGTGACCGCTGCGGTGTGGAAGTGACAAAATCCAATGTCCGTAGAGAGCGAATGGGACATATTGAGCTCGCTGCTCCCGTTTCCCATATTTGGTATTTCAAAGGCATCCCTTCCAGGATGGGTCTACTTTTAGACCTTACACCTAGGGTGCTTGAAAAGGTTTTGTACTTTGCGACATATATTGTAATTGACCCAGGCGATACACCCCTTAGAAAAAACCAAATACTCACCGAACGTGAGTATAGGGAAATGAGGGAAAAATACGAAGATGATTTTCGTGCAGGTATGGGTGCCGAAGCTATCAGAGACCTATTGGCTGACATCGACATCGAAAGTTTTGCCCTGCAGCTCAAAGCAGAAGCGAAAGATGCCGTGGGACAGAAAAAGGCAAAACTGGTTAAACGACTGGAAGTTGTAGAAGCCTTTCGTCTTTCTGGAAATGATCCCACTTGGATGATTATCGAAGTGCTTCCGGTAATACCCCCTGAAATCCGTCCAATGGTACAATTGGATGGTGGTCGTTTTGCTACTTCTGACCTCAATGATTTATATAGGCGAGTTATTAACAGAAACAATCGTCTCAAACGTCTAATTTCCTTGAGCGCTCCTGATATTATCATTAGAAATGAAAAAAGGATGCTCCAAGAAGCCGTTGATGCACTAATCGATAATGGTAGACGAGGCAGAGCTGTCACGGGAGCCAATTCTCGCGCTTTGAAGTCTCTATCTGATATGTTAAAGGGTAAACAAGGTCGCTTCAGACAAAACTTGTTGGGAAAACGAGTTGATTATTCAGGGCGTAGCGTTATCGTCGTGGGACCTGATTTGAAAATATATCAATGCGGTGTACCAAAAGAAATGGCAATCGAGCTATTTCGGCCCTTTGTCATGAAAAAACTGGTGGAGGATGGAGTATCAAATAACATTAAATCTGCTAAAAAAATGGTGGATAGAGGTGTTACAGAAGTGTGGGATGCCCTGGAAGTGGTGATTAAAGAGCATCCGGTGCTCCTTAACAGAGCACCTACTCTCCACAGATTGGGTATTCAAGCCTTTGAGCCTATTTTAGTTGAAGGTCGAGCATTGAAACTGCATCCCTTAGTATGTACTGCATATAATGCTGACTTCGATGGCGATCAAATGGCAATCCATGTTCCACTCTCTGCTGAGGCACAAGCTGAAGCTCGAGTGCTCATGCTTTCTGCCAACAACCTTCTTCATCCAAAAGATGGACAACCAGTTACTGTTCCCACCCACGATATGATATTGGGTTCCTACTACCTCACCATCGTAAAAGAAGGTGAAAAGGGAAGCGGTAACTACTTTTTATCACCCAATGAGGTATTAATGGCATATCATGAGGGTGACATTGAGATTCATGCTCCGATTCATGTTAGGGTGACGAGAATGGTTGATGGAGAGGAAAAGAGTAAAATCATCAACACCACCGTCGGAAAAATAATTTTCAATGAACCTTTACCCCAAGACTTGGGATTCAAAGATCGCACAGATCCTGAAGAAATGTTCGATTATGAAGTGGATTTTCGGACTGGTAAAAAGGAACTGGAAAGAATTATCGAGCGTTGCATAGCAAGACATGGTTTCACAAAATCTGCGGAAGTTTTAGATAATATAAAAACCCTTGGATTTAAGTACTCCACAAAAGGTGCCATTACCATATCCATATCAGATATGACGGTACCGGAAGCCAAATGGGACCTAATTAGGGAAACCGAACAAAAAATAATAACCATTGAACAACAATATAGTCGCGGCTTCATTACCAATGATGAGCGTTATCGTCTAGTGGTTAAGGAGTGGGAAAAAACAACAAAGGATGTCACGGATGCATTGACCAATGCCCTTAGTGAGTATAACCCTGTGTTCATGATGGCAAACTCTGGTGCTCGTGGTAGTATGAACCAAATAAGACAGCTGGCAGGAATGCGCGGCTTGATTGCAGATACTGCTGGACGCACAATTGAGATTCCCATCAAAGCCAACTTCCGTGAAGGGCTTACTGTCCTAGAATACTTTATTTCATCAAGGGGAGCTCGCAAAGGTCTTGCCGATACAGCACTGCGAACAGCTGACTCTGGCTATCTCACCAGGCGTTTGGTTGACGTTTCCCAGGATGTTATTGTGCGTGTTGAGGATTGCGGTACCCATGATGGCTTAATTGTTGCAGAACTCGTTGATGGAGGAAGCTTGGTTGCCTCCTTTGCCGATGTTATTCACGGTCGTTATCCTTCCGATGATATCCTTGATCCTAAGACGGGTGAGGTGCTCTTTACAAGGGATGATATGCTCCGTAAGGATGATGCTGAAATATTGAAAGCCCATGGCATTGATGCTGTGAAAATGCGCACAGTTATGGACTGCGAAGCCTTAAGCGGTATATGTGCAAAGTGTTATGGTATTAACCTGGCGACTGGCGGTACGGTTTCCATTGGCGAAGCTGTGGGAGTCATTGCTGCCCAGTCCATTGGAGAACCTGGCACTCAGCTTACAATGAGAACTTTCCACACAGGCGGCGTTGCAGGAGACGACATCACCCAGGGTCTTCCTAGAGTCGAAGAGCTATTTGAGGCTCGCAAGCCAAAAAGAATGTCCACAATGTCTGACATCAGTGGTGTCGTCGAGGTGGAAGAAACGCGCAAGAACGCTGTTGTATCAATTACTATTACAAATGAAAAAGATGGCGAGACAAAGGTTTATCAGGCTCCATATTCTGCGGGAATTAGAGTAAAAACTGGAGACAAGGTAGAAGCTGGAGACAGACTCACCGATGGTGCTTTTAACCCCCACGATGTTATGCGAATATTAGGTAAAGCCCAAACCCAAAGCTATTTAATTTCAGAAGTGCAGAAGGTTTATAGGCAACAGGGTGTTGATATAAATGATAAGCACATTGAGGTCATCGTTCGACAAATGATCAGAAAAGAAAAAGTAGAAGATGGTGGAGATACGCATTTGCTAGCAGGTACAACAGTTGATATAAACGATTTACGAGACATCAATGCTGCCATTGCCGCTAGAATCGAAGCTGGTGAAACTGATCTTCGACCCGCTGTCACTTCACCTCTGCTTATGGGTATAACTAAAGCTTCCCTGGCAACGGAATCGTTCCTGTCTGCTGCATCTTTCCAAGAAACCACTAAAGTTTTAACTGAAGCAGCTATAAAAGGCAAGGTCGATCGCCTTGTGGGATTGAAGGAAAATGTGATAATTGGCAAGCTCGTTCCTGCTGGAAGCGGATTGGCTCTATATCGAAACTTCGAAAGCGATATTGATGAGCCGGCGAGCGAATATGACGAAGATATTGCTCAAGAAGAAGAGGAAGATATTGACCTTTCGGTTCTCATCGGTACAGGAAATGCCCTTTAATCGTTGCTTAGGTAAAAAATTCGATATTTTTATTGACCTTGAGCATTGTTTATGTTACTATTTCTCCCTGTACGGTGTTCTCGTCTGAGGATACAAAAATAATATAGAAAGGAGGAGAAATTTTGCCCACTTTTAATCAACTGGTTAGAAAAGGCAGGAAGACCCAAACGGACAAATCAAATTCGCCAGCTATGCAAAAAGGTTTGAATACACTGAAAAATCGGGAAACGAATCAACCTTCACCGCAAAAACGCGGAGTATGCACAGCAGTTAGGACTTCCACGCCAAAGAAACCCAATTCAGCTCTTCGTAAAATTGCTCGTATCAGGCTAACCAACGGATATGAGGTGACTGCCTACATTCCTGGTGTCGGTCATAATCTCCAGGAACACTCGGTTGTCATGATTCGCGGTGGTCGTGTAAAAGACCTTCCAGGTGTACGCTACCATATAATCCGTGGTACCCTTGACACCCAAGGCGTTGCTGATAGAATGCAATCCAGATCAAAGTATGGTGCGAAGAGACCAAAAAAATCCTAAATTATATTAAGTAGTTATGGATTTACAGCATTAATTTTATCCTTTATGCTTGCATGAAGGCGTATATATAAGTACCTACGCCTCATAGCCGGCATAAACCGCTGGAAAAACCCCAGCGGAGTACCGTTGAATTCATTATTATGAAGGAGGGAAGCATTATGCCCAGAAGAGGCAATGTACCCAAACGCGAAGTCCTGCCTGACCCGCTTTACAATTCGGTGATGGTAACCCGTCTTATTAACAGCATCATGTTGGATGGGAAAAAAGGAGTAGCGCAAAAAATCGTATACAGTGCTTTCGATATTATTAAGGACAAAACAAGTAAAGACCCCCTTGAAGTGTTTATCGAAGGCTTGGAAAACATTATGCCAACCCTTGAGGTTAAGGCAAGACGTGTCGGTGGTGCCACATATCAAGTGCCCATCGAAGTAAGACCCGATAGAAGGCAAACACTCGGTTTGCGATGGCTGACAAGTTATGCGAGAGCCCGAAACGAAAAGACAATGAAAGAGCGTCTTGCAGGTGAAATCATGGATGCGGCAAATAGTGTCGGTGCTGCTGTGAAAAGGCGTGAAGATACCCATAAAATGGCAGATTCCAACAGAGCCTTTGCCCACTACCGCTGGTAGGAGATTTTTAAGAAGCAATTATATGTTTTACCCTGTCTCCCATCAATTCCCGCATAATCAGAAAGGAGTGATAAAATGCCAAGACTATACCCCCTAGAAAAAACGCGGAATATTGGCATTATGGCTCATATTGACGCGGGAAAAACCACAACCACAGAACGAATACTTTTTTATACTGGGCGTACATACAAGCTGGGTGAAGTCCACGAAGGTGCTGCGACAATGGATTGGATGACACAGGAGCAAGAGAGGGGCATCACCATCACATCTGCCGCAACCACTTGTTTTTGGAACGATCATCGAATCAACATAATCGATACACCTGGTCATGTGGATTTTACTGTGGAAGTGGAAAGGTCTCTGCGCGTCCTTGACGGCTGTGTTGCGGTTTTGTGCGCCAAGGGTGGTGTCGAACCCCAGTCGGAAACTGTTTGGCGCCAAGCAGACAATTACGAAGTCCCAAGACTTATTTATATTAACAAGATGGACATTGTTGGTGCTGATTTTCACAATGTAATCAATATGGTTCATGATAGACTAAAAGCAAATGCCGTAGCCATACAGCTCCCCATAGGAATCGAATCAGAGTTCAAAGGCATAGTGGATTTGGTGGAAATGAAGGCAGACATTTACTATGACGATCTTGGAACTGATATGCGTGTGGAAGATATTCCGCCGGATTTGATAGAGATTGCCCAGGAATATCGACAAAAGCTAATTGAAGCGGTTTCTGATTTTGACGACGAAATCCTGGAAAAGTATTTGGAAGGGCAGGATGTTTCCGTCGAGTCTTTGAAAAGAGCAATTCGGAAAGCAACCTTAGTTCTCGATATCATACCCGTTGTCTGCGGAACTTCTTACAAAAACAAAGGTACGCAAAAACTCTTGGATGCGATAGTGGACTATCTACCTTCTCCCTTGGATGTTAAAGACATCGTAGGTATCCATCCAAAAAGCGGAAATGAAGAAAGCCGCCCGCCGAAAGACGATGCGCCATTTTCAGCTCTTGCATTTAAAATAATGTCCGACCCCCATGTTGGGAGAGTTTCATATTTTCGAGTTTATTCTGGTTCTTTAAAAACTGGAGCGACAGTATATAACTCAACAAAAGGACATAGGGAACGTGTGGGACGAATTTTGCAAATGCATGCAAACCACCGTGAAGAAGTCGATGTTGCCTTTGCTGGTGATATACTGGCTGCTGTCGGTCTGAAAGATACGACTACCGGTGACACCCTTTGCGTGGAAAGCCATCCCATCGTGTTGGAATCCATGGAGTTTCCCGAACCTGTCATTCGAGTAGCAATCGAACCAAAGACAAAAGCCGGACAGGAAAAAATGAGCGTCGCCTTTCAAAAACTCACTGAAGAAGACCCAACTTTCAGAGCATATACAGATGAGGAATCGGGTCAAACAATCATAGCTGGTATGGGTGAGCTACATTTGGAAATAATTGTTGACCGCTTACTTCGGGAGTTTCGAGTTGAAGCGAATGTGGGAAAACCACAAGTTACTTATAAGGAAACCATTCGCAGAGAATCCAATGTTGATGTGAAAAATGTCAGACAAACCGGTGGAAAAGGTCAATATGGGCATGTGAAACTCATTATTGAGCCCAATGAAGCAGGGAAAGGTTATGAGTTCATCGACAAAATCGTCGGTGGAGCCATACCAAAGGAATTCATACCTGCAGTTGACGAAGGCATTAGAGGTGCCATGACTGCCGGAGTTTTGGCTGGCTATCAGGTGGTGGATGTGAAGGTGACCCTATATGATGGTTCTGCCCACGATGTGGATTCATCCGAGCTGGCATTTCGTATAGCTGGAAGTATGGCTTTTAAAGAAGCCATGCGAAAAGCTGAGCCAGTTTTGCTTGAACCTATCATGAAAGTGGTGGTTACGGTTCCCGAAGAATATATGGGTGAAGTCATGGGTGACTTAAATTCCAGACGTGGCTCAATTACAGGAATGGAGACCAGGAGTGGAGCATCACAAATCCATTCGATAGTTCCTTTATCAACAATGTTTGGTTACGCAACTTCCCTTAGATCCAATACCCAGGGAAGAGGAAACTATACCATGGAACCCAGCCACTATGTGGAGCTTCCAAAGGCTCTACAAGAGGAAATAACTGGTGGATTCTGGTAAAAAATAGATAGAAAATAAATGTTGCAAATAAATAGTATATACAGTATAATGCTGTTTACTCAGATTAAATAGGATATTGCGCCAACGAACGAAAAAGCAATCCTTTATTTAACCTATAAGGAGGATAATCAAGAAATGGCAAAACAAAAGTTTGAAAGAACTAAACCCCATGTCAATGTGGGTACAATCGGTCACGTTGACCATGGTAAAACAACTCTGACAGCTGCTATTACAAAATATCTCAGCCTTCAGGGAAAAGCGCAATTCGAGTCTTATGACAAAATCGATAAAGCACCTGAAGAGCGCGAACGGGGCATTACAATAAATACAGCCCATGTTGAGTATGAAACAGATGCCCGTCACTATGCCCATGTCGATTGCCCTGGTCATGCCGACTATATTAAAAACATGATTACGGGTGCTGCCCAAATGGACGGTGCGATACTTGTCATATCTGCTGCTGATGGACCGATGGCGCAAACACGCGAACACATCATCCTTGCAAGGCAAGTGGGCGTACCTGCAATTGTTGTATTTCTCAACAAGGCAGATCAAGTTGACGATGATGAGTTAATAGAGCTTGTTGAAATGGAAGTGCGCGAAGTGCTTTCCAACAACGAATTCCCTGGTGATGAAATACCCATTATCAAAGGTAGCGCAAGGGATGCACTGGAATCCGAATCCACCGATATCAATGCTCCAGAATTTGCTTGCATAAAAGAACTCATGGATTATGTTGACTCCTATATCCCAACTCCTGAGCGTGCATCAGACCTTCCTTTCCTGATGCCTGTCGAAGACGTGTTCACAATCACCGGTCGTGGCACAGTTTCCACTGGTCGTGTTGACCGTGGACAAGTCAATTTAAACGATAAAGTTCAAATCGTTGGATTGATGGATGAGCCCAAGGACACAACAGTCACTGGTATTGAAATGTTCAGAAAGCTTCTGGATTATGCTGAAGCCGGCGACAATATTGGAGCTCTATTGCGCGGCATCGCCAAAACAGAGATCGAGAGAGGTCAAGTATTGGCAAAACCAGGAAGTATCAAACCTTACACAAAATTCAAAGGTCAGGTTTATGTACTTTCAAAGGATGAAGGCGGCAGACATACTCCCTTTTTCAACAACTACCGCCCTCAGTTTTACTTTCGCACAACTGATGTTACCGGGATTATAAGTCTACCCGATGGCGTAGAAATGTGTATGCCTGGCGATAACATCGATATGGACGTTGAGCTTATCACTCCAATTGCCATCGAGGTTGGACTACGTTTTGCCATTCGCGAAGGTGGTCGCACTGTTGGTTCTGGCGTCGTCATTGGAATTAACGAATAGTATTCATAAATTTCACATAAATGAGCGCAACGCAGCGCAACGCATAAGGATATATGTACAAAGGGTGGGCGTAAACCGCGTCCGCCCTATTTCCGTTGGCTATTTCCAGTACCCCAAGACCAGTAAATGAATATGGTTACTGGTTACGGGTAACAATTAAGTGTCATTGCGAGCAGCGTTGCGACGTGGCAATCTTAATAGACAGCAATTTCGGCTTAGTAAGATCCTTCGCTATCGCTCTAGGATGTACCAAAACTCGATTTGGTAAGGCTAGAAAAAGAAGCCCCCGAACATGGATGAACGTAAAAATACAATTCAGCAACCTAAGGAAACGAAAATCAAGAAAA
>WRLE01000020.1 GCA_009777775.1 Oscillospiraceae bacterium | reverse complement strand
AACGAAGATGAACTAATGTATTTCGAGCTTATATCAGAAAAACTCAGATATTACTTTAGCAGTTGGGATGAAGCATATGATAATTATTTAGATGGCTATGCATGGTGGAGCAGAGCCGACATAAGCAACGAAAGACTGCGGGAAAGCTATTGGATAATAATGCGCGGTTTCTATCCTGATGTGTTTTGTGACGATTATATGTTTTCGTAGATGCTGTTGTTCTGTCAACATTACTGTTTCTCGGTATGTCAATGCAGAAAAAACAAGAAAAATAGAGCTAGATAAGGATTTAACGAAACTTATGTCACATGAACTTGTTTATGTAATTGTAGGCGGCGAGTTGTTGCTAGCTGGTGGCGCAGCGTCTTCATTGAAAATTTTGTCCAGACAGTTGGTGGCTTCATAAAAATGGAGGTTTTAATAATGAACTTAAAAAAATCTGCGAAAAACATACTACAACCTGCAATGGAACGCATGGGCTTTGAGTTAAAGGAAAGCTATCCGAATTATGTTAGTTATCGAGGAGATTACGATGAATCGACTAGGGAATATACCCTTGGGGTGATTATTGATATAGAACCTTTCTTCTCTAGGCTGAGAGTGAAGCTTTTGTTCCGTGATGCATTTTATATGATGTCAGGATTTGGCATTGAAACATTCAGCAAGTACAAGGATTTAAAGCTTTATTGTGAGAGTCAAGAAGAACTAGATTACATCCTGAGGACAATCACCGATATACTTGAAAACTTTGCGATACAGTATGTTATTGAGTTTCGAGACAACTATGTATACAGGCATAAAGATATGCAATACAACAGGTTGATACCACCCGAAAAGCAAGCAGAAGATTTCGCCAATGCAAACAAGCTCCCGATGAAATACGAAGCTGCTAGTTTCCTAAACCTTGAAAAACGCATTGATCAAATGCGTGGTGATTCCATGAGCAATTGGAGGGAAAACTTTGCAAAACATCAAGACGAAATTCTAAGGCTTAGCTTATATTGTGGTGAGTTGTATAGAAAGCACGATTCATCATTGGAATGGACATTGGGTCCATACAATCATTATATCATCGAATCCAATAAACCGACAATATATCCTCTCATTGATGTAATAGGATACTGGAACAATGGACTAGATACGGAAACCTCTTTAGTTCCGCGCGAGCTACGAGTAAAACCGAAAGAAGAGCCTCGAATAGTAGCTAGTGAACCAGAAAAGAAAGAACTAAACAAAGAAGAGATTGCTGCAATAGATGAGGTGCTCTTTAGAGATCTCCCTAAAGAGAGAGTGGAATACTTGCTAGCGAACTACCCTATTGACTCACCAAATGATTTGGTGTTCTACGATGAGGAAGACAAACGAAAAAACAGAAAATAATGCAACAACGAATCGCTCGCCCAAAACCATTTGGTATTGGGCGAGCGCATCTAGACAGAGGTATATTTAAGATGCTTGTGTTTCAATAAACGAAATACTTTAAAGCGGTGTGGCAGCATTGGATACATATGATAGGATACTCCCATAAAAGATAAGAGGTATAAAATTGACTAATGAAAAAACGTCAGCTAGTTGAGGATTATGTTGCATACAAAATACCAGTGAAAGTATAGTTCAGGAGTGCCTAGTGCATATCATATTAGCTTATATACCCTAAGGACTTTTTCTCTTTCGCTCCATGTCACAAAACAGATAGCACCATATTCATCTATATGTCTACCATATATTACTCCCTTAACTCTATGACGCGAAAGCGTCTTACTGAGAAGCTCATCCCATGCTTCGACTGTACTATTGTCTCGTTGCAGCCAAAAGCGTCCTGAGCTGTCGAAACAATGGAGTATCAATTGCGATTTATCATCTAGTGTGCTTTCGATAGCCAATGTCTTCGCATTATAGACTATCACTTGCTTTTTATAGAAAAACACATAAATATAAGAGTTGTCCGGAGAAAAGTAGAGTTCCTGTGTAAATATTGGTAGCGATACTTCATTAGTCTGAATCATTTCATTGTTATATTGTGTTAGTAAATATTGTGAAGCTTGCGATGCTACCCGCTTACCATCTCTAATGATTATTCCATCATGGGACACCCACCAGAAACCATTTATGTAAGCCCAGTTCGACACATTCAACCCAAAAGGTTTAGGAATAATATCGATTGTTTCGCCTGTTGACGCATTAACGCGTTCTACCATTGGCGTGTTTTGTGATTCGTGGATAAAAAGAATTTCTCCATCCCCATGTGCAAAATACTTCAGTAGCGAATGCGTACCTGTTTTACGCCATAATTCTGACCCATTATAAGCACAACAGATAAATGTCACAGTATCATTGTCACCATTTGTTGGTATATCTATCCAAAGTATACCTCCGTCATGAAGAAAAATAGCTTGTCCTTTTCTCTCATCCCCATTGACAAGAAGCCCTACGGAATCATATATCACCACACCGCTTTTATGGATTGAACTTAGTGTTCTCCCCTGCATTGTATCGAAGTTTAAAATCTCTTTTGAAGTCCACTCTGTGTACAAAGTTCCATCTGCATTCGATGCCCAGAATTGATATTCATCGATAGCATACTCGTCATCATATGGTTCGACACCACAATAAGGCAGACTTCCGTTGTTTGCACCATGTTTCCAACGGAAGTTTGTAAGTTCCTGTATAAGAATCATTTTGGTTTCATTCCTGACCTTTTGCGGTTGATGTCGTTCAGCGATCCAATTATCAATAGCTTCAATATCACGCGTATGCATTTCCGTTGGCGAATTTTCATGATTATTGTAAAATGGTAAGCCGAACATCAAAGCAGTCAATTCAAATTGCTCTTCTGCATCGCCCTTTTCCCAAATAGCACGAAGCTTTGTTCTATCATTTGAACTCAAGTCAAAGCTCTTGCAGAAAGTTGCCGTATTACCAATTTTGCTAAAACCGCTTGGGTTCATTATGTGATCTGCAGCCTTTTTACCGTTTTGATAGATTGCAAAACCAACTGCATCGCTATCAAATATCCAAGCGAGAAGGATAGGTTGGGAAAGCTCCATTGATAACGACTTGATTGTCTTATCGTCGATATTGGGTATGAAGTCTTCAGTATATACAGATATAAACCGGGTAGACCATTTACCAATGATTGCATTTGGTAATAAATTGCGTATTATTTGTTCATCACCATCAAAAATATGAATATTAGCAAGTGTTGTGCCCATTTTTTATGTCCAATCTATTTTATTAACTCATTTTATGTATTTATTTATGAAATTGTTGATGAAACATGGATAATAACGGTTTCGACATGGCGTCGTGTGTAAAATTGTAATTAACACATTGAAGGAGCTTGCTACTTCGAAGCTGGCTCCAAAATTTAGATTTACAGCCATTTAAATATAAAAAGCGAGGGATATGTATGTTGCGAGGGTTTATATTTGGTTCAGCAGGCGCACTGCTGTTCACGATAATCGAAATAATCGTAGCCATCGTGGTGTACCGCAGATACAAAAAAAAGAGCGAATCAATTTCTAAAGGTATACTGCTTCCTGTTGTCATACTGCTCTGCATTGCAATAGTCATTTTTACGTGGAAGGGTTTATTAGGAGATAACAGCGGAACCACAAGGTCGAAGGTGGATCTCAGCCTAGTTTCGGGGTTGACCGAAGCAGTTTTAGCAAGTAATATACACCTGCTAGCGGAACTAGACGGAATGAGCAATTATATGGAATATAATGAAAACAATAATTTTTTAAAAGCTTACTGTGCCCTCTATCACCGGATAGGCTTAGATGGCGAGCGTATGTTGGGGTTGGTTACAATTGATATTTATCTCCAAAAAGACGCGGAAACGGCTAAATCACGATTGATGTTAAATTATAGTAGATTTGATCACTATGATTATGGCGAGAACGAAGCATACTTAGGTCGGGCTGAAATAGTAAGAGGGGTTGATACTTTTATGTTGGGCGGAACGGGTCGATACATTAGAACTGAAATAAGGGTGGGGCGATATGTCATTAGCATATCTGAAAGAACGCATAGTTACTTGCTAAGCGATCTCAGAACAAACGATGTTTTGAAAATCTTAAATGGGATTGCATTGGAATAAATCATCTAATATACATAGTCAAACCATGTTTATCACAATTACAACGGCAACTGATGATTGTATTTGATTAAAAATTACACAAATTTCATATAAATACAGCATACAGAACTAACTCACCGGCAAAGCTGGCTCTGGTTGGACATATAGCTATGATTATGACGATGTAGGCAACCTTGTAACTGAGACCACCAGAGATGGCACTGTCACATATACATACAACGCCCAAAACCGCATGGTCATGGGCGAGCGGAGCGATGGTCAGAGTAGCGAGTACACCTACAACGCCATGTGTATCCGCATCGCCAACACCCAGGTGAAGGTCAATAAAAATGCTGGTTATGCCAGTTCCGAGCTCATCGGCTTCGGCGGGGTGGACTATAGCAGATTCCTCAGGGACGGCAGAGACACAAACCAATGTTATGTTACTTGGATTTGTTTTACCCAAACAATATAACATTTCTGAGGCCCTTATTCTATTGTTTTTTAAGAACAGCTTATTACCTGCAGCACACGGTAGGCGGCTCGCTGGGCGGGTGGAGAGCGATGGCTATTGGCTTGGCAAATTGTGGAAGGGCGAGACACCGGATGGAAGTGTCTATTCCTTGGTTTTTCGCATAATCAGTCTTCACGTAATGGATGTAAAGGCTTTTTTGGTAATGTTGTGTTTATGCTAGTTTTTTAACAATTATAACGTATTTTGGTGAAAGATTCAGGATTAAATTAGGTGACTTATATGAAATTCTATTGTGATAACTGCGATAATGAACTAAAGGTTGGTATTATTATAAGAAGAACAGATTTATACTGCGAAAACTGTGGAAGTTACACAAACATATATCGTAATCGGTATGGAAAAAAATGGTGGATTATACCTTTTATTGGTACAGCAATAACACCAAATATAGTATATTTTTATATAAAACCTTTTATTCAAAATATAGCTAAAGGTGCAATTCATATAGCTTTACTTAGTTTAGTAACACTATTGATTTATTGTATAGCACTCAGTTTGATTACACGCATAATATTGACAGTTTTACAAAATCATAAACGAAATAGATTAAAAACTAAGGGTAACCGAAATAAATAGTTATTCTAGACACCATGATTTAATTGTAGGAGAAAAATGACAAAGACAAAAAGCATACTACTGTTCGCTGCTGCTTTTGCGCTGATGCTCCTTGTAGCGGGCTGTTCGCAAAGAGTACCAGTTAATGATGTAGAAATCAACAAAGATCATGTCATCGAAACAATTTGGGCGATATATCCACATCTACTCGACCAAGCAAGTAATGGCGGCATAAAAGAGTGCAATATGTTCTATTCAGGTTATGCAGCAGTTGACTGCCAGAGCGGCTATACGGTTATAATCGACAAAAGCGGAATCAACGCTTTCGAAAGCATCGGAGACATAGCAATAGGTGGAAGGCAGTATGAATGGGGCTTCGACCGAAAGCTTCCCATTGTACAGAGCAGTGACGGCGATTCCTACACATTAAACATAACTGGTCGTGAGATTCTTCCTCCTGAGTATGCCTTCGATACTGCGCCACACGAAACATCCATCTTAACCACAGCGAAAGGAAAAAATGGGAAGTACGGTTTGGCTAACCGAATAGGACAATGGGTCGTCGCTCCAATTTATAACAGTATACGCATAGACAGATATTACATCACGACCGATGAACACATCGCCAACGCAACTTTCGGTAGCGTAAATGGGTTGATAACTCGTGATCTCGAATTTGTCAGTTTGGCTCCTAGCAGCGTTTCTATCGGTATATATAACGATGATGGTTATGCCAGGACTTTTTATGGAGATAGTATATGGCGTTACTACAATTTCATCGATATAGATGGGAATGCTTTACTCAGCGATGACATTAAAGCTCGAATCCAATATACTCCGAGTCTTTCTGAAGGTATGATACTGTTCTATCAAAATGGTTTATACGGCTATATGAATCTTGACGGTAAAACGGTGATTGAACCCAAATATCAAATTGCTGGAGATTTTTTTGAAGGCCTTGCATATGTCCAGACTAGGTTTGAGAGAGGAGCATACATCGATATTAGCGGAAAAACTGTAATCACGATAAGCTCAAGCGATTACGGAAGTCCGTTTGTCAACGGAATGGCAAGGCAGTATGTAAAAAACCGGGGTTCTGTGAGAGTGGGAATAATCGATAATAAGGGAAAATGGTTGGTCAAACCAAAATATGACTCATGTACATATGATAACAAAAACAATATTTGGCTACTTAACAATACTAAAGGCGAATACGAATTTACGGATGTCTACTTTGTCGAAACTGGTATATTAATTACAGGGTATGTATTAGTCGATGTATTTTCACCAACTACCTTTACTGGTTGGATAGAAAAGACCGAAAAATGTTACTTTGTCGATGTAAGTAACAGTATAACAAGGACTGAATTTGATTATATTAGTTATATTGGTGATATGTCTGAAGGTTTGCTGAGCGTAAAGCAAGACGGTTTATGGGGATACATAGACCTCAACGGAAACCTGATTATAGATTTTCAGTTCGACAAAGTGCAACCTTTCTCAGAAGGTCTAGCAGCCGTCTGTCTTGACGGCAAATGGGGGTACATCGCCAACCCACTTGTATACCCTGCTTGGGACCCAGACGAAATCAAGCGTGCTGAGCTACTAGGGCTTATTGATGCACCAGCCTCAGACGAATCAATAACCTGCGGTGAATTCGTTTCGCTGCTAGAGCGAGCTTTTAAAATGGAGGATGGTACGCTTAACAGTATTGTATCTGAACCAGGCACTCTACTCACGAGAGGTGCAGTAGCTGCATTTATTTCCCACGCTGCTGAAGAGCAGGGCAAATATTATAGGTATTTCCTACCAGACAGCGACGACAGAGCATCCATCAGCGAGGAGTTAAAATTCCAAATTGGCTTTGCCATACAGACTGGCATTGTGAAACTACATGACTACAATTTTAATGAGTATAGCGAAGTACAGCGCGATGAGGCTTATAGGATATTATTGAGGACCTTTGAATATCTACTCTCATAAATGCTCGACCATTCTACAAAAACTGATCGGGTCTCATCTGATTCGGCGGGGTAGACTACTGATAAACGACCCACCTAAAACAAAAACAATATATAAGCATATCAGTGGACACATTTTGATTAATAGCAAATAGTGGTATTCAAATGGAAAAGAATGCTATTAGAAACAATATAATTTCTATTGTAGCGCATATTATATTTTGTGTGTTGCCATCTGCCCAATTTCTCGTAATATAGTTACTCATGCCATTTATGGAATAGACATCACAGAGGGATAAAAATGAATAAAAGACTAAGACTCTTTACATATGTAGTATGCTTGACATTGCTTTTTATATCAAGCGGTTGTAAGTCACAAAAGAGTATGATGGAAGACATGAAGAAGGAAATACCCAATGCAGTCAAATTTGTTGAAGAACACGAGGAAAATTTGTCGTTTCTTCTCGATATACAGAATCGACTAGATGATGTAACATTTGTCTTTACTCGAAATGAGGTTGTAAATATGCATGAAGCAAGAAATGGTGGGTCATACAAGCGTTTATATAGCGTGAGTATGGATGAGTGTACTTTGATTGATGAAAAAGAAAAAGATGCTATTACAAGTATTTTCAATGTTCTTGATAATAGTGGTTATTTGATAGAAGTCACTCCAGAGTTCATCCAAATTATATATCAAGAAATGAGTCAAGGAAAAAGTATTGTTTCCTTGCGCATAGAGAACCGTGACAATTTTAACTATAATGTCAGTAATACTTTTACATATGAAATTGTCAACGAAACATGGACAATAACTGTATTTGCACGGCAACGTGGATAGCTAAATTTTATATGATGACTCGATATATTGTGACTCTACTATATCGTGAAATAAGAGGATGCGTGACGATGAAAACAAAAGCCACTTTATTAACAATACTATTGGTATTGCTTTCTATCACCGCCTGCATATCAAATATTAAACGTATACCTGCCTCAGATTCGTTTTCATTGAAAATCAAAACGCAATCCCATATAGCAACGATTTTGTTATATTGACATCGACGGCTCTTTAGTGGTGGTATCAAGAAAAGAACGTGGTGCATTAGAATTTCATGTATGGGCTGCTAGTTAATTATGCCCTGAGAGCAGTGGTATTATATCCGACCAAATGGTTATAATTCATTAAAGCGGGTGATGCATTATGATACGCGGGTTCATATTCGGGTCGCAGGGAGCATTGACATTTTCCATAATAGAAATCATTGTTGTTTTTGTCTTTAACCGACGCTTCGGAAAGAAAATGAAGTCGGATCCCTTAGTTATAAAAATCATTGTAACCGCAATTATCCTGCCTGTGATGCTAGTGGCAACCTGGAAGCTGTTGCTGGGATATAACAGCGGAGCGCAGAGGTCGAAAGTCGACCTGAGCCTCCTCTACCAGCTGACCGAAGAAAAATTAGATGAAGTTGTGCCTTTGCTAGGTGAAAGAGAAGGTATTTTGGGTTATGAAGAAAAAAAATATGATAATATGCAACTGAATAGGCACTATGCATACTATCTTCGCATGAACAGTAATGGTGAGTATCAACTTGGGTCTGTAAATTTTTATGTATACAAATACGCAGACGAAGAAACAGCTAGAGATAACATGTGGTTGTTTGATCACCTCATATATGATTATTATGGCAGAGGTGAGATAGAAGCATACTTGGGAAGGTCGGTTATTGACAGGAGCGTTGATACATTCTATCTAGGAAGTACACATCGTAATATTGATTCAACAGTTAGGGTGGGTAGCTATATTATAATGCTTGGCGAAAGTACTCACAGTAGGTATTTAAATAATCCACTTGCCAATGATGTTTTCAGAATCTTGATAGGCGAATAGCATTGACTGCACACTTTGAATTGAGAACAGACTCACCAGTAAAGCTGGCTCTTGTTGGACATATAGCTATGACTATGACGACGTAGGCAACCTTGTAACAGAGACCACCCGCGAAGGAATTGTCACATATACATACAACGCCCAAAACCGCATGGTATTTGGCGAGCGCAGCGATGGTCAGAGCAGCGAGTACACGTACAACGCCATGGGAGTTCGCATCGCCAACACCCAGGTGCGGGTGAACAAAAACGCTGGTTACGCCAGTTCCGAACTCATCTGCTTTGGTGGGGTGGACTACAGCCGATTCCTCAGGGATGGCATGAACACTAACCAGTACATATGGGAGACAGAGATTTGCACCACAGTCCAAAACGACCATAAGACCATTGTCTAACTGTATGCTGTATTATTTTGGGGAGGAATTCTAATGACAAAAAAATCCTTTTTAATAATAGCATTATTCTTGATGGTAGGTTGTAGTAATAATACTACT
This sequence comes from Oscillospiraceae bacterium, assembly GCA_009777775.1. Lineage (GTDB taxonomy): Bacteria > Bacillota > Clostridia > Oscillospirales > Oscillospiraceae > WRMH01. The sequence goes on along the minus strand of WRLE01000020.1, from coordinate 21,167 downwards.
CCAGTTACAGAAAGTGCAGCAAATAATAAAATTGATACACCAAATAATGTATCAATTTCACCAATCACAATTATCGAAGCTGAAGAAAACATTATATCTAGCTCACCAGAGATTGATGATATAGAAACATCAGTAACTGAAAGGACGGAAATAATGATACCGAGTGATGAATTCATGGAGCTGCGTGATGAAATACTTATTGAAATTCTTGGCATTGACAGTAATCTACCGATTTACTACCCAGATAAAAATGACCCCAATTATATCGAATTACCTTATGGAGGTGTCTATATGAAACTAGGTGATTATGATTATCGTGTATCTCTAAGTAAAATAAATTTTGGTTTCAATCTGAAACCAGCCTCTACATATAGGTTTTACTACTCAAATGAAGGAATCGAAATTGATGTTGTCTACCAAGATGATTCACCATATGAACTCGTAAGATATCTATATATTTCGAATACAAGCAAAAAAGCATTGCCAAACGGCATCAGCATAGGAAGCACAAAAGATGAAATAATTAATATGTATGAGCCTTTTATTATTACAAACTTCTTACCAATGCTCACAGACGAGGAAGTGATAGCACTAGGAAGCAATTTGAATGGTATCTATTTCGTTATCAGAGAAGACCGTGTATATTCAATATATATTGGAATTGTCAATGAAAACAGTAGATATTCTTGGTTCTTAACCACTCGTTCAAATGGGATATCGCTATACCCTGATTGGTTCTACCCAGATCGCGAGTACATAGAATCGATTCAAGAATAATAAACCTGAGTTATTCACGGTTCCCTGGGCTATGTTTCTCCAGTTGAATACAAATCCCAGAACGATTCTGTATGATTATTATGAGGGGTTTTGGGTTCGGCAAAAAAGTGTCCATATAAATGTAGAGTATTCAATGAGGTTAATTGTTATGAACATGAAAAAATCTGTCAAAAGCATATTACAACCAGCGATGGAAAAAGCAGGATTAATCTTAGTGAGCAGCTCGAGAAATCACTACGCATTTTCCGATTCTCTTGATACTTTAAGACTGAAGAATACAATCCATGTAGTCGTTGATAAAGACCCATATCCGCCACCACTATTAAGAGTCCATATTGGATATAGAACCGAAACCACACAGTTTAAGAGCTTTCCGATAGATGCGTTTACGGAATACGAGAACCTTCGCCTTTCATACGAAAACCAAGAGGAATTAGATGAAAAAATGAGGCTAATATCAGAAATACTAGTGTTGTTTGCTATACCGTTCGCAATCGATATGCGGGACAACCACGTTTACAGGCACAAGGACATAAAATATGCAAACAGTCCTTCACCGGAGATTCAGGCTTGGGAATATGCTCATGAAAGGTCGCTACCAATGACTTATGAACCCGCAAGCTTCCATGAAGTGGAAAAGCGAATAGCAGAGCTACGTGGTGACAGCATAAAAGAATGGCGGCAAAATTTTGACAAACATATTGAAGAATTACTTGTATTGAGCTTATATTATGGTGAACTCTATAGATTGAACGATCCACATAATTGGAAGTGGACTTCGGGACCATACAATCATTACGAACTTGTTAATGATATGGAGTCACCAAATCCGCCTAGTACGCACAATCCACTGATACGAGTTATCACATACTGGAATAACGGATACTTTATAAATAATACACTCGTACCCGCTGATTTGCGAATTATTCTGAATAAAGGGTATTACGAGGTAGAACTCAGCGAATCTGACAAAGCGAAAATTGCTAATGTTGAACAAACACTTGAGGAGGCATATGGGAAATACACAAAGGAGCGCATAGACTATTTAATGGCAAACTACCCCATTGATACGCCTAATGATTTAGAATTCTTCGATGAAGTAGATAAGCGTAGAAATGGAGAATAAGATAAAAACACTTCGCTCGCCCAAAACCGCATAGTAATGGGCGAGCGAAGCGATGGGCAGAGCAGCGAGCACATATACAACGCAATGGGAGTCCGCATCACCAACACCCAAGTAAGGGTCAACAATAATGCTGTTTACACCAGCTCCGAACTCATCGGCTTCGGCGAGGTAGACTATAGCCGTTTTCTCAGAGATGACACAGTCATCTCCCACATGATTTACAACCACTGGAGCAACCATACGAGGGAGACCTGAGTCAATCTACATCGTTATTACTTAAACACAGAGAAAGGAATGAACTATACCATGAACCAAAGTAAACTATATAAAACAAACATAATAACATTAGCTTTAATCTTCTCTTTAATAATATGCTATCAAAGCGCATATGCAGCTAGCGAAACTTCAACAGCAATTGTGTATAACGATATAGAAAACCACTGGGCAAGGGAAGCTATAAATCGATGGTCAGAGCATCAAATACTTACAGGATACACTGATGGGTCATTCCGACCTGACAACCCTGTTACCAGGGCGGAGTTGTCAACAATTGTTTGCCGTATGCTTGGCTTTCCCAATGCAACTTTAAATACCGTTAGGTACTCGACTATTGGGATGAATCCAAACGACTGGTATTACCAAAGCGTTTCCATTATGCTCAATTATCGATTTTTATGGGCACCATATGGTGAATACAACGTGCCGATGACTAGGGAGCAAGCTATATATTTAATTGCAATGGCATTCGGCGTTCAAAGATATGAGATCAATTCAACACCTACATATAGCGACAGTGCATATATTGTACCCTATGCAGAGTTTGAAATAGCGGATATGCAATACTATGGCTTTGTTGGAGGGTATCCGGATGGTACATTCAGACCAAATAATAATATTACTCGAGCAGAAGTCATAACAATCATTGACAACATGATAAGCCACTATATAAAGGAACCAGGATTATATGAATTTGACGATGATGCCAATATTTTAGTTGCTTGTTCAGATGTAACATTGATGCTCAATGGTCAAGTTTCCCGTGTGTTTATTGATGCTTTATATAGATATGATAACACAATTATAATAGAAGTAGATGAAAACGATGATTGGATTATATTTTTTGTTGGTTTCGATAGTAATGTTGTAGCGGTTCAAAACGAAGCAAACTTGCCAATAACAAATTATATTGAAGCTGGCAAATTTATTTTTACGGATTTGTCAAGCGAGAAATTCAGAAGTTGTTCTGTGCTTGATAATGGACATAATAAAGCACGGTTACTTTATGTTTCCATGGCTAGTATGATCAACTATATAAACTACTCTATAGCTTACGGAGATGACCTCAGTAGAAAAGGTCATCTTCCGACATGGGTAAGATATAATAATAATATAGAAACACTAAGAGATGTTTGGGGTGTCACTGACGCTGAAAGCTTAGATCGTGTTGTTATGTATCTATTAAATGAGGGACATAACAACTCATTTTTTCGCGAAGTAGCTGAAGTCGCAGCGATGAGCGACAATGACATTGCCAATTCTACCAGGCTATACTCTGATGGATATATGTTCAAGCAATTACTCGACTGGCATGAAAAATGGGGAGACACCGGAATAATCGCTTGGGATTTGTTTAGAATAGCTGACATAGTTTATTCTAGTAGAGATGTACGATACATCAGCAACGAAGATGAACTAATGTATCTTGAGCTTATATCAGAAAAACTCAGATATTACTTTAGCAGTTGGGATGAAGCATATGATAATTATTTAGATGGCTATGCATGGTGGAGCAGAGCCGACATAAGCAACGAAAGACCACGGGAAATCTATTGGATAATAATGCGCGGTTTTTATCCTGACGTATTTTGTGACGATTATATGTTTTCATAGATGCTGTTATCTATTGCTAATTAAACGAAAAATGCATCACAGAGGGAAAAAATGACAAAGAGAAAAAGCATACCACTGTTCGCTGCTACTTTTGCAATGATGCTCCTTGTAGCAGGCTGTTCGCAAAGAGTACCAGTTAACGATGTAGAAATCAACAAAGATTATGTCATCGAAACAATATGGGCGATATACCCACATCAACTCGACCAAGCAGGTAATGGCAGTATAGAAGAATGCAATAAGTTCAATACGGGGTATGCTGCTATTGACTGCTACAACGGCTATACAGTAATAATCGATAAAAGCGGAATCAACGCTTTTGCGAACATCGGAGACAAAATTGACAGATATGAAATCGATAGATACTACGATAACTCTAACCCTTACATCAAGGAAGTAATCAATTACATGACAGGTGCGGAAACCGAGGAAAACACCCGCCCTATTCTAATGGACTTGATCGACTCGAATGTTGTTTCAGATATCATCGACACTTTCCCCTACATCGGGAGTGTAAATATAGGTAGAAGACGGTATACATGGGGTTTCGACCGAAATCTACCTATTGTACATAATGGCAACGGCGATTCCTATAAATTAAACATAACTGGTCGTGAACTCCTGCCTCCTGAGTATGTCTTTGATACTGCACCAAACGATACATCCGGCTTGACATCAGCGAAAGGAATAAATAAAAGTATGGAATAGCCAACCGATTAGGTCAATGGGTCATCGCTCCAATTTATAGCAGCATCAACACCGACCGATACAACATTACAACCGATGAATATATAGCCAACGCAACTTTTGGGAGAGTAAACGGGTTAATTAATCGTGATCTCGAATTTGTCCGTTTGGCTCCTAGCAACGTTTCTGTTGGTATATATAATGATGATGGCTATGCCCTAACAACGCGGGTGGAAGGTCGTGCGACTTATTATAATTTCATCGATATTTATGGTAACACAGTATTAGATGAAGACATAAGAACACCTGGATATTACTTCCCTACTCCAAGCCTGTCAGATGGAATGGTGCGGTACTACCAAAATGGGTTATATGGCTATATAAACACTGACAGTGGAAAAGTTTTAAATCAGCAATATTATTACGCTGATAACTTCTCGGAAGGACTGGCATATGTTGAAACGAAACCAGACAGAGGTGGGTACATCGACAAAGACGGAAATGTGGTCATACCTTTTCGGTCGCGCGTATACGGTAGCATGTTCACGAATGGTCTCGCTGAGAATGCTGCATTTCGTAGAGGCGAGTATAAATGTGGATTAATCGACACAAACGGTAAATGGGTGGTAGAAGCAAAGTACAGAATTTGCATAAAAAGCGCAAACTATAATATCTGGGAACTAAAACGCGATAGATTTAGTTCATCGGTCTACGACCTTTACTTTGTTGATTTAGGGGTAACCGCGTTAAACTATTGGAGTGTTTCGTTCCTATCACCAACACAGTTCATTGGTAATCAGGGTTATTATTCATATTACGTAACAGTTAGCAAAGAGCAGATAACAAGGTCTACATTTGACTATATTAGTTATATTGGTGATATGTCTGAAGGTTTGCTCAGTGTAAAGCAAGATGGTTTATGGGGATATATCGACATCAACGGAAACCTGATTGTAGACTTCCAGTTCGACGAAGTGCAGCCTTTCTCGGAAGGACTAGCAGCCGTCTGTCTTGACGGCAAATGGGGGTACATCGCCAACCCGCTTGTTTACCCTGCTTGGGACCCAGACGAAATCAAGCGTTCTGAGCTGCTAGGGCTTATTGATACACCAGCCTCAGACGAACCAATAACCTGCGGTGAATTCGCTTCGCTGCTAGAGCGAGCTTTTGAAATGGAGAATGGTACGCTTAACAGTATTGTATCTGAACCAGGCACTCTACTCACGAGGGGTATTGCAGCAACATTTATTTCTCGCACTGCAGAAGAGCAGGGTAAGTACTATAGGTATTTCCTACCAGATAGCGACGACAGAGCATCCATCAGCGAGGAGTTAAAATTCCAAATTGGCTTTGTCATACAGACTGGCATTGTGAAACTACATGATTATAATTACAATGAATATAACGAAGTACAGCGCGATGAGGCTTATAGGATATTATTGAGGACTTTTGAATATCTACTTTCATAAATGCTCGACCATTCTACAAAACCTGATCGGGTCTCATCGGATTCGGCGGGGTAGACTACTGATAAACGACCCACCTAAAATAATATATGAGCATATCAGTGGACACATTTTGATTAATAGCAAATAGTGGTATTCAAATGGAAAAGAATGCTATTAGAAACAATATAATTTCTATTGTAGCGCATATTATGTTTTGTGTGTTGCCATCTGCTCTCTTTCTCACAATATAGTTACTCATGTCAATTATGGAATAGACATCACAGAGGGATAAAAATGATAAAAATGAATAAAAGACTAAGACTCTTTGCATATGTAGTATGCTTGTTATTGTTGTTTGTATCAAGCGGTTGCAAGTCGCAAAAGAGTATGATGGAAGACATGAAGAAGGAAATACCCAATGCAGTCAAATTTATCGAAGAGAACGAAAATAATCTATCAACACTATTAAATATACAGAACTGCTTAAATGATATATCGTATGTTTTTTATCGAGATAATAGCATGAGTATCTTTGAATATGTTGATGGAAGCACATATAAGAGAGTTAATTCATATGATAATCACTCAGAAGTACTAATAAGCATTGATGAAAATGATATAATAAAGGATTTGTTTGAAAAATTAGATAGTACCAGTTATTCAATTGAAATAACTCCAGATTATATTCAAATAATGTATAAACAATTAAATCACGGCAAGAATGTTGCAGATTTATACATAGTCAATCGTAGCATAGATGACTTTCATGTCAGCGATGTACTTATTTATGAAATTGTTGATGAAACATGGATAATAACGGTTTCGACATGGCGTCGTGTGTAAAATTGTAATTAACACATTGAGGGAGCCTGCTGCTGCGAAGTAGCCTCCAACATTGAGATTTACAGCCATTTAAATATAAAAAGCGAGGGAGATGTATGTTGCGAGGGTTTATATTTGGCTCGGCTGGTGCTATGTTGTTCACGATTATCGAAATTATAACAGTAATAGTGTTATATCACAGATACAAGAAAAAGATAGAAACAAAATCTGGAGGTATGATTCTTCCTGTTGCCATACTGCTTTGCATTGCAATGGTTGTTTTTACGTGGATGTTTCTTTTGGGTCGCAACAGCGGAGCTCAGAGGTCGAAGGTAGATCGGAGCTTAATTTCCGAGCTGACAGAGGAAACTTTGGAAAATAGTCTAGGCATATTATCTAAAACTAATGGTATAAGCAATTATAGGGAGCTAAGTGAGAACATGAACTTTCAAAAAGGGTATACTGCTTTCTACCATCGGATAGGCTTGGATGGAGAGCGGATGCTCGGGTTTGTTACAGTCTCTATATATAGACATAAAGACACAGAAACAGCAAAATCACGAATGAGGTTAAGTTTTTATAAGTTTAATCACTATGATTATGGAGATAATGAGGCATACTTAGGTCGAGCTGTAATAGAAAGGGGAGCCGATACTTTCATGTTGGGTGGAACAGCTCGATATATTAGGACAGAAATAAGGGTGGGACGATATGTCATTAGCATATCTGAAAGCACAGATAGCTACTCACTAAACGATCTCAAAACAAACGATGTTTTGAAAATCCTAAATGGGATTGCATTAGAGATAGATAATGATGATACATAATCAAGCCCATGTAAACAAAAAACAGCAGATTGACAAAGAAAGGACTATTCTATATGAGACTATGTAGAAAACAAAAACTAATAGTATTCATGTTAATCACAATCACATTTGTATTTACTCTACTCATTCCTTCAGCAGCAATTGAGTTTACAGACATAGAAAACCATTGGGCGAAGGAAACAATAGAACGCTGGGTAGATCGCGATATACTAACCGGATATGCTGACGGTACATTTCGCCCCGACCGCCATGTCACCCGCGCAGAACTAGCCACGATACTGCAAAGGATGCTCGGTTATCCGACACCTGATTACACAATTAGTGGAATGAACCCCGACGACTGGTATTATGATGGCGTTGCAGCTTTCGTTAACTACCGTATGCTCTGGGCACCCCGAGGCGAATATAATGTTGCGATGACTAGAGAACAAGCGATATATCTCATTGCTAACGCTTTTGGTATAACTAGCAACAGAATACAGCCATCATTGCATTTTGAAGATAACGACAACTTTACCCCATATGCCATGCAAGCAGCTGCTGATATGCACTATTACGGCTTTATCGGTGGTTTTCCTGATGATACATTCAGACCAAGTAACAATATTACTAGAGCTGAAGTTCTGACTGTTTTAGACAATATGATTGATTTCATAATAACAACACCAGGAATATATGCATTCGATGATAACGCTAAAATATTGGTTGCATGTAATGATGTTGCTGTAAACCTATATGGCGAAAAATCAATAATATTCGTTGCTCCCTTTGCAACAGAAGACAGGTCACCTAACAGGCGTGTTGTTATAGACGCATTGGAAGACGATGATTGGCTTGTTTTTGAAATTTATCGTACAGGACCCATAATGTCATTCCCTCATAATGATCGTTTCATTGCTTTTCACTACCAAGACTTAAACAAGTATATTGTTACTCATTATGGTTTTGGAAATAAATATAATCAATCAAACGGAATATCATGCGAACATCCTGATGCAGAGTTAGTTATTATAGCTATGGGTGCAATGGCAACCTACATCAGCATGAATACCGAAGATGATTTAGCACAGAACAGAGTTGGAAAAGTTCCAACACACATCTGGTATACGCCTGGCGACAGCGAGTATTTAAGTACCCATTGGGATATTAACAATCAAGAGGAATTAAACCAAACAGTGCTCTGGCTGCTTGAAACAGGTGACAACAGTCGCTTTCTAGCTGAAGCGAGTCTCGCAGCAGCAATGTCGGAAGACGAGCTTGCTCTTCGTGCTGGAGCTTCTTCCACTGGTTATATGTACCACCAGATGCGCGACTGGTATAACAAATGGGGAGAAACAGGAATCGTTGCTTGGGATCTATTTAGGATAGCGCCAATAGCAGTATCTGCTCAAAGAGCAAATTATAACTATCACCGTGTAATTTACGAAGAAATTGGACATGAGTATATTAGAATGGCAACTGAAATTCTTGCTTCGCATTTCGATAGTTGGGATGAAGCATACGATAACTATCTAGACGGCTACGCCTGGTGGAGCAAGTCCGATATCAGCGAAGAAAGACCGTATGAAAACTACTGGCATTTAATGAGAGCTTTCTATCCTGATGTCTTTAACGATGATTTACTTAACAGGTAGTACCTGCGCTGCTCTCCCTTGCAGTCTCAATAGGTAAAGATATGTAGTAATTATTTATGAAATGGTGGGGATTAGTTTGAAAAAAAGATCAATTTCATTGCTTCTATTTATATCCATATTTGTTTTGTTGCTCCCTTCAGTGAATGCGGTTACGCAAGATGAAGAAGCTCCATTAGTACCTTCATTCGATGTAAAAGCTGAAATAGCTATCATTACTGGTGGCACTATGCTGTTTTCCGAAAAACCTATCAGAGTTCAATGGGGCAATAATGAAGCATTTGTTGAACACTACAGCATTGCTTATGTCTTCCCATTGGGAACACAAATAGCTTACCGAAACGAACACAGTCTTGAACCCATCGGGATATACGTGGATGCACGCTGGGGAGGTTTTGCTGTTCAACACACTCCAGGTACGCTTATATATGAAATGGAACTGACTAGTTATGAAGGAAGCATTGAATTTGGAGTCCGTGTACGTACTGAAGATTCTCGAAGCTTGCTCTCAATTCTAGTCGAAGGTGAGACTAGGAGAGCGCTAGAGCCTGGAATTTCTACAATCTATGTCTGGAATATTGACCCATCGGCTCCAAGGCCAACCAGTGAAGCTGCTCTGGATTTTTATAGGGAGCCTTCGAAATACTGTAGAAGCGATTATCAAGAAATAATTGAATTGGCTAACAGCATTACAGAGGGCATAAACGATGATTATGAAATGGCTAAAGCTATACATACATGGGTTGCAGAAAATATATGGTATGATAATGATAGGAATTATGAAGCAGAAATATTTGTAAATCCTCAAGCAGATGAGGAGGAATTTAGCGCAATATATGTTCTCGAACATAGGCGAGGAGTATGTAGCGGATTTGCAAACCTAACTATTTCACTCCTTCGAGCTGCTGGTATACCAGCAATGTATGTTAAAGGACGCGCGAAAGATAACAATGGTTTGTCTGCTGGACATGCCTGGTATGAAGCATATGTAGGAGGCCGATGGATTAGATGCGACAGTACATGGGACAGTCAAAATATCATAGAGAATGGAGTGTCTTCGCCGCAACGCAATTCTAGCAACGAATGGTTTAATGTGAACAATGTTGTATTTGCTCGTAATCATTTACCACTAGCTTCAGCTGAATTTATCTTACAAAATAACCTTGCAGCTACTGAATTAGTCACCCATGCTCCCGATTTAGTATCGGCTGACAGTTGGGCAAGACCTGAAATCAGAGATGCTTACTATAAAGGCTTTGTACCTACCCAAATACAGCGTAATTATAGTAATGTAATCAGCCGACAGGAGTTTTGTATATTAGCAGTTAGATACATTGAATATATAACTGGTGAATCGTATAAAACCTTATTGGCAGACATGGGTAAATCGATTGATTATAACACATTTGACGATACCGAAAATGAGTACATACTCGCGGCTTATACTCTCGGTATTACTACTGGTACAAGAGCACCAACCGAATCAAGACCTGGTAGCTTTACGCCAACTGGGTGGTTTTCCAGAGAAGAAGCTGCAACAATGCTAGTTCGAATATGTATGCTACTAGAAATGAATATTATCGAATCCGATGATGTCGGCTATATCGATATTGGAAACGCAGCTCCATGGGCAGTCGATAGTATAAACACTTGTTATACTAATGGGTTAATGACGGGAACTAGTATAGATCCTCTTAGATTTAACCCAAAAGCCAGGTTTACGCGACAAGAGAGCATTGCAGTATTAAATAGAATGGGTTAATCATATGAATTGAGAACAGTCTCACCAGCAAAGCTGGCTCTGGTTAGACATATAGCTACGACTACGATGATGTAGGCAACCTAGTAACTGAAACCACCCGCGAAGGTACCGTCACATATACACACAACGCACAGAACCGCATGGTAATGGGCGAGCGAAGCGATGGACAGAGCAGCGAGTACATATACAACGCCATGGGAGTCCGCATCGCCAACACCCAGGTGAGGGTGAACAAAAACGCAGGCTATGCCAGTTCCGAACTCATCGGCTTCAGCGGGGTGGACTACAGCCGATTCCTCAGGGATGGCATGGTCATCTCCCACATGAACATGACCCCTAGGATACTCCAACGAGAGAGACCTACCCCGATGACAACAACTCAAGCATCGACAATCGCAACAATTTCACCGGCGTTATACCTCCATTAAGCGGATGGCCTGCAGCACCTGTATTTGGTTAATAAAAGTGAGGTTAATTGTATGAACATGAAGAAATCTGTCCAAAGCATATTACAACCAGCGATGGAAAAAGCAGGATTAATCCTAGTGAGCAGCTCGAGCAATCACTACGCATTTTCCGATTCTCTTGATACTTTAAGACTGGAGAATACAATCCATGTAGTCGTTGATAAAGACCCATATCCGCCGCCACTATTAAGAGTCTATATTGGATATAGAACCGAAACCACACAGTTTAAAACTTTTCCGATAGATGCGTTTGCAAAATACGATAAACTTCGCCTTTCATACACAAACCAAGAAGATTTAGATGAAAAAATGATGTTAATAGCAGACATTCTTGTGTCGTTTGCTATACCGTTTGCTATCGATATGCGGGACAACCACGTTTACAGGCACAAGGACATAAAATATGCAAACAGTCCTTCACCGGAGATTCAGGCTCGGGAATATGCTCATGAAAGGTCTCTACTTATGACTTATGAACCCGCAAGCTTCCATGAAGTGGAAAAACGTATAGCAGAGCTACGTGGTGACAGCATAAAAGAATGGCGGCAAAATTTTGACAAACATATTGAAGAATTACTTGTATTGAGCTTATATTATGGTGAACTCTATAGATTGAACGATCCACATAAATGGAATTGGACTTCAGGACCATACAATCATTACGAACTTATTAATGATATGGGGTCACCAGATCCGCCTAGTACGCACAATCCACTGATACGAGTTATCACATACTGGAATAACGGATACTTTATAAATAATACACTCGTACCCGCTGATTTGCGAATTATTCTGAATAAAGGGTATTACGAGGTAGAACTCAGCGAATCTGACAAAGCGAAAATTGCTAATGTTGAACAAACACTTGAGGAGGCATATGAGAAATACACAAAGGAGCGCATAGACAATTTAATGGCAAACTATCCAATTGACACACCAAATGATTTGGAATTCTTTGACGAAGTAGATAAGCGTAAAAATAAAGAATAATGTAGCAACGAATCGCTCGCCCAAAACCGCATGGTATTGGGCGAGCGGAGCGACTACAATTTCATGGGTATCTGCATCACCAACACCTAGGCGAGGGATTTTGATTAGCGGGGGTGTATAATTGAGAAGAAAATGAGCAGCACAGCAAAACGCATCGTTTCTGGCATCTTTCTATGCTTGATGATATCATTCCATATCCAGTAATGCAGCTTGGTATTCATATAGATACTCAAGATAACGAAGAGAATCTTCAGATAAAAACAACGTAGGTTTGTGGCGGAGCCTATATGCTAAGGGGTTAAGCGATGCAGTTACATTATCAAGTAAGCTTGGAATACTAAGTGCAAGGTCAATTAGCTCGTTCATTGCATCATAATCGCCATTTGCATCAGCTTCTATAAGAGCAAAGTGTATATAAATAAGCAATTCATCATAATCACTACCATTTAATCGAGATTTCATAATAAATTCGCGTTTCATATCCACAGCATCTAACCATAATCCTTTACTAGCATACACACGAGCCTTGACATCATAAGCATCATGCACATATGGATTTAAAACTAAAATCCGCTCAGCCCAAACAAACGCTTCATCTGGGTCACTTTCAGTAATAATAATTTTTTCCATTGCTTCAGTATAAAATGGGTAGAGCCTTACTGCGGTGGTGTCATTTCCAATGAAAGATAAAAACGTGGCAGCACCTAAGCAAATATATATACATAATAAAACCAGACTCACTACAATAATAATTGTTAATGCTTTTCTATTAGTTATTTTCACCATATTCTTATCAACTTGCATAGCCATAATTGCTATATATGCAGTTGATAAAAATGCAAGATTATAATCAATCAAGCTGTGACCAAATATCAATAGAATCAGTAACCTTGTCCTTAATATACTATTTTTGTGAAAAGCAACAATCAAAACAGAGGTAGCTAATAATATTGTTGGAACTATTCCCACATCAAGGGCGAGTTGCAATACCCAATTGTGAATAAGTCTAACATTATACAAAGATGATTGTATTGATGTTTGAACGTACCACCATCCATAATGACCTAAACCAAATGGATGATTAATTATTAATCTACTACCATCATAGTAATATGCTAATCTATTTAGCATTTCACCGGAAGATAAGGAAATACTAATTGAACGCTGTATACCCCCTACATTATTAAACCAAAATGAAAGAAGAGAAGCTAATAAAGCACCACAAGCAAAGGAAACAACTGCCCGTTTGTTTATAAAGAAAAGCAATAATATTGAAACAATAGAAATGACGAAAATGCTCCTACTACCTGTTAAAATAATACCCAGACCAATTATAAAGCAAAAAAAATAATCTATTTTTCGCATTGTTTCTTTTGTTGAGATTATCACCATGCTTAACAGCAAATATAAACCATATGAATTTGCATATAGAAAAGTTCCACCCAATCTGCCTCCATAAAACACCTCTCTTCGTATAGATGGTATAAAACTAAGTAAACAACATAAAATCACCGATAATCCAGCAATTGTTGCATAAGTTTCAAGAATCTTGTTTTTATTAACCGCAGTTCCATCAGCCAATAAAATTATTAAGGAAACAGTTAGATACTTAAAAAATCCTAGTGTCGCCATCCCTTTATCAATTGCCCATATAATGCTTACGAAATACGATAATACAACTAAATGTATTAACAAAGTCGGCAACCCAAAAGAGACATTAAGATATTGCTTTTTAATCACCGTAATTATTATTGCAATAGCTAAATATGCTCCACCTAGAAATGCGCTCCAAAAATGGTATTGTCCAAAGAGCAATATGGAAATTGTTGCGAAAGCATATAGAGCAATATACTTTTTATTTGAGAAAAGGGCGAAGAATCGCCCTTTTTCGTATTTATTATTAAAATTCATCATCATATCAATTTAGATGCTTTGTTCTAGTCTTCAACTAGATCAAAAAACAAGTGGAAAATCGCAGCTGCTTCAGCACGGGAAATGGTAGACTTTGGTTGGAAAGCATTGTCTTGATTAATAGGAATATTTTGGAATGCTCCAATGAAATCTAGTGCAGACACAGCAACTTTCGCATAATCGCTTATATCATTAAAGTCAGAATAAATGCTATCATCATAACCATCCTTTAGCATATAATCAGGTATTATATCTAGCCTGTGTAGGATTGTCGATAATTGCTCTTTAGTAATACTATCATTTGGACCGAAACGCCCATCTCCGTATCCATTGACAATCCCCTCATTTACCGCCCAAACTATGGCATCAGAATACCAAAGGTTCGACAACACATCGGTAAAAGGATTCGTATCAATAGTAACATTCGGTTCTCCCGCTTTTCGATATAAAATTGTTACGACCATCCCTCTGCTAAGTCCGATATTCGGATTGAATATATCTGCACTTGTCCCATTCATCAAGCCATATGCATAGCAATACATCACTCCATCGAAAAACCAATCTTGTTCATTCACATCGGTAAACACATTTCTAACAAGACCAACAATATAAACCGAAAGATTTTTTGTTGTAAAAGCAACAGTTTTCTCTTTTTTGTAAAACTTAAATGCTAATTTTTCCATAATAGTTCCATCATCAATGTGATATATAGAAACTGGCAATAATTCATCATAATGTAAAGCTATATGCAACTCAGATGGAAAACTATTTAATACCTTTCCACCCACTCGGATTTCTATGTCAAAGACAAGGTCTTCATCATTAACAATCTTTTGTTGTTCAGCAGTCAAGCTTGCCTGATCTATGATATTCAACGAAAATATCACATCAGTAGTTGATGTTTGTTCCGCAATGTATGTCAGGTTTGTAGAATCTAATACAAGGGTACCTAAGGGAAAAACAAGATTAAAAGAAACACTGGTTTCACTTAACTTCGATATAGCCAATGCTGGAAATACTATACCAGTCGAGTTTTCAATATCCGATATGTCAAATGTGAGGCTTTTTAGGTTGTTTTTATTAATGGCTATTATAATTTCGTTAATCTTACTCTGGGGTATGACAAGTGTAACAATTGTATCAAGCATGGTATATTCGATTTTTATACCCTCATCAATTGTTATAGTTTTTACTGCTGGTCCAGGAGCGGAAGCACCAGAAGCTCCAGAAGAACCAGAAGGAACTTGAGGAACTTGAGGCAATGATGGAGCAAGAGGATCTAGCCGCCAGCGAGCATACATCCACATACTATGAGTGACATGCTCTATAATATCTCCTGGTTGATATATATGATATTGTAATGATTTCTCCGCCATTCCTTCCCAACCATCGAAAAGATAACCAGGATTAACAAAACCTTCGTTGTCTCTAATTACGTAAGAATCATTGTGATTAATTCCAAAAGAGTGCGACATGGTACCAGTGACTCCAATCCCTGACGGATTAGAAGCAGTATATAAGTATCTAATTCCATGCCTTAGTGCAAGTGAATAGCTTGTAATTACTGAGACAGTAGCATCGGTCGCTCCTGCATTAAGAGCAGTGATTCTCATCGGACCATCAATGCCATATGATATACCATAACGTTCTTCTAATGCAGGAGTCTCGTTTGCATAAAACACTTTAAGTCCATATAGTCCAAACATTTCATATGGTACATTGTTAATAATCGAGCCATCAGAAAGGCTTATGTCAACTTCAAGTCCAGTCAAATTAAGTGTTCTGTTCATTTGATTACTATCATTACCATAAAAATATGTGTCATATTCAAGCTTGTCAGGTGCTTTAATATTGGAAATATCTATGATTTGATTAGCGTTACTTCCTATGACTTTACAAACCAAAGAAACTGGAGCATTGATATTTTCTATTATATAATATGGCGATGAATGGCTGGGTAAAAGAGTACCTGCATCGTACCACTCATATGTATACAGATTAGCACCACTACCTTCATAGACAACAATAACCTTTGAGCCAAGAGGCAATTCACGTAAACCAGTGCCAAATCGTATTCCATAACCAAGAGAACTTGCTGTTGCAAATGAGTGTCCAGGTGGGAAGTAATCACCTCTCATGTTAGCTCTGACCCCAGCTCCGGAAGTAGTCGCTGTAATACTTATCGAATAAAATTTCACTTCAATATCATGTTTGTCTGTGTTGACAATGGTAAAACTCACACCAGTGTATTGTTGTGTACTAAATCTGCATATGTTATATGTTCCGGGGATTAAATTATCAAAAACAACCGTTCCATCCAGGGTGTTTAGTGTTCGAAATACTGTTGCTCCAGTACTTGCATTCTGTAGCAAAAAGGAAACAGCCTCTCCAGTCCAAGGCACATCATCACGTAATACATTAATATGTGCAGTATATGTATTTTGTCCACTAGCCATTACATATGATGGGAATGTTAAAAATGCGATTATTACAAAAACCATCATAAGCACCACCATGATTGAAACAGTCATGTTCAGCAAATTCTTTTTGTTAATTTTACTATTCATATTATTTAACTCCCTACACAAATATAATTTTTAATACTTCGTTGACAACAAATTTGAGTTTCCATATATCCAATAAACTTTGTAGATTTATAGGATAGTATCATATATATACATTTATAACAACAATCATTGTAATTATTAGCAGTAAAGCTTAATAATTCACAGTTGATTCTATTACTAAAAAGATTGTTTATAATTATCCTCTACTCGTTAAAAACTACAAAATGCTTTTTCTCAGACCCAACCTCAAAAAATCTCCATGATTCATCCAAAACAGAACTATTATACATCACCTCTAAGCGATAATTGTCATCCATTGATATGACTAAATCACCAAAATCACTTGCTTCGATTTTTAAAACACAAATGTGCCTATGTTCAATATATTCATTTAAAAATGTTGAATTGCTGTCGAATATACTTTTTCCAAACCCTCCATCAACTTTAAACTCTTCGTAAGTAACACCATTTTGTGCAATATAGAAATCATCACATCCTAAAACGATGCTATTATCTTTTAAGAGCCGCCATGACGATTGTACATGAAGAGCATATCTAGCAACTACTCTGATAGTTCCATCGTGACGCACGTGAGTTTTATCCTCTCCAAATCCCATTGTCAGCATATTTCCCGCCCTATATGTATACCGAAATCTTTCACCCTGTAATGAAAAAAGTGCCGATTCTATGAGTTTTCCTCTATTATTTGACATACTTCCCCCCCATTTGTGTTAGAGCATGTGCTTCTCCGTATGCTACTTCTTTAGCTTATTAAATCCTATTTCTTGTAATATCTATATAACCAGAATATGGAGTATCAAGAACCCATGGTAAATCAATGTGAACATTAAATTGAATTGCTGGCTTTGGAAAGATATCATCAAGCATATGGCATTCATTTTGAAAACTAAAACGCAGACTATCAGATGCTACAGTTGGATCATCAATAACTATTATCTCTCCAGCTTTATTTAATGAAATACAATCAGTCCGAAAGGATGTGTTTAGAGATACATTTTCATTACTGGAAACTGATTGGTCTAATAATGTATATATACTAAAGTAGTTTTTGCTATCAATTATAGTTCCACAAACATGATACCACCCGCCATAATAAACTATGTTATCTGCATTACTACAATTCTCATATATTTCTCTCGGACACTCTATGTCTACGCCTAATTGTTGAAAAATTGAAGATATATCATTAGAAACATTCTTTATAGCTATATAAAAATTTTGGCAGTATAAACAATCACATTTTTCTTCTGATGATACTTTTTTATAATAGTTTTTTGTGTTTTCTACATTTATGTCTAGTGTAAACAATTTGAAATTTTGAATCATATCTAGCTCCTTTGACGAAAACTGTTATGGAATATATGCGGTTTCGGCATCCGAATAGGGTACATGAAGAAAAGCAGTATCATTATCAGGATACCCACCACGATGCGCTTTGCCATGCTGCCTTTTTTCTTCTCCATAAACTCTTCTTCCAAATCTATAAAATATTGATTTGGTACAGGGTATTCCCAATTGGGGTGGCTTCCAACCGGGTCGTTGTAGGCAACTTCTGCATTGGCTAATTACTTCATTGTAATCTAATTACCGAAACCTTCATTATCTAATGCATCTTAATATGGTTCATCTATTAGCCATGGAATCATAAAAATGATTTCCATTTGTAAAACAGGCATTGGAAAATTATTTGGTACCATTACTGTTTCTTTAGTAAATCCGATTCCATAATCTTCTACAATTTTTGCGAGAAGCTCAAACTTAAATGTGCTTCCACCATTTGATAAACCTTGCCATATATCTTCACCAGATATATAACTACCTACTAAATGGTAAAACCCGCCATACTCTACCTTTCCATTTTCATACATACATCCGTAAACCTCAGTCGGTTTAATTAAATCAAGACCTAAGCTATCGAAAAATCGAGTTACTTCGTTTGGGAAATCCTTAACAGCAATACAATAATTCACACATGTCCTACAAGTACACCCAAATTCTAGTGTATCTATATCTTTGTAATACTCTATTGTTTTGTTTCTGTCGAACTCAATTTCCCATTGCCCGATACATATTTGTTCCATTTTATCATCTCTATCTCTTAGTTTGTTAATTTATATGTAGCAGTTTAAACGCATATGACATACGCTAATTTGCTTTATTCGTATAATACAAAGCATATTGGAATTTTTGTACTTTATAAATATGGTTTGCAGTGTTTATGACATCATTTGCACTTATACCGATTCCCCAGTTGTTCGGGTCAAGGGGATTTCACGGTGGTTCTGGCGGTGGGTTCGCAGGTGTTGAACCTGCAATCGCGCCTGCATTTCCTCCCGCTATTAGCGGTGGTGTTGCATCATCGCTCTGTTTGCACTCTCTCTGATGATATTGGACTCCACCAAAACGAGATCGATATTCTAAGCTAGGGTCTATTTGTTTACGTTACGAAGACAGACTTTATCTGTGTCTAAAGAATCTATACATCCAGAGATTTAAAGATATAGATTTTTGTAAGCTTCCCATTTGTATCAAACGACCATATAGCCTTTAAATACCAAAAATACCCGCTTTTACCAATGTCCGCTCTTATATGCATACCTTCTATACGTCCCTGTCCATCGCTGTATGCGAGTTCAGTATTTCTACCCATTATCCTCCAACTACGTTTTTTTTCAATTATGCTTACTGCATCATCCCAGCTGGTGCCATATGGAGTGCGTACGTATATACCCAACCAAATGAGCGGCCTCGGCATCCGAATAGGGTACATGAAGAAAAGCAGTATCATTATCAGGATACCCGCCACAATGCGTTTTGCCATGCCGCCTTTTTTTTCCTCCATATTACTCTTTTCCTAATCTACAAAATATTGATTTGGTACAGGGTATTCCCAATTGGGATGCCTTCCGACAGGGTCGTTGTAGGCAACTTCTGCAGCATCGAGCAAACCGCGAGCATATGAGTTAGAATTGTAAGACGATGAATATATTGGAGATCCATTTTCATCCACTGTGATTAATGACATGGTATACTCACTTCAGCGGTTGCACCGACTCTTTGTTATTTGATAGCATCCGCTGTTTCGTGAGTTTGTATTTATTGCTTTGATATTTTGTTATTTATCGCCAACTGCGGCATATCAATTCTCCGTAAGTGTCTATAACGCTGTATGCTGCTTTGAGGAGAATGATATGCCGCTGTGCTTATTCTGGTATGCGTAGTTTTTGTGCTGTTCTTACACGAGGCGAAAACGCTTCGTATGCTGCGCTTGTAGGTTATAATAGTCTTAGCAGAGATGAAAACGATATTTAAAGCTAGGGTCTTTTTGTTTACGTTACGTAGACAAATTTTATCTGAAATTTAATGAAGTTACACATTTAATGGCTTATAGACATAGATTTTTATCAGCTTCCCATTTGTGTCAAACGACCAAATAGCTTGCAAATACCAAAAGAAACCGCTTCTTCCTACATCTGCTATTATATGCATACCTTCTACACGTCCCCGGCCATCGTTGTACCCATACTCAATGTTATCGCTCATTATCCTCCAACTTCGTTTTTTTTCAATTATTCTTACTGCATCATCCCAGCTGGTGCCGTATGGAGTGCGTAGATATATGCCCAACCATATGAGCGGTCTCGGCATCCGAATAGGGTACATGAAAAACAGCAGTATCGCTATTAAGATACCCGCCACGATGCGTTTTCCACCTTTTTTTTCCTCCATATTACTGCTCCCCCTAATCTACAAAATATTGGTTCGGAACTGGATGCTCCCAGTTGGGGTGCCTCCCGACTGGGTCGTTGTAGGCAACCTCAGCAGCATCGAGTATCCCACGAGCGTATGAATTTGTGTTGAGACCTGGATTTAATAAGGTATAAGGTACATCACGTTCTGCATTCAGAGCATAATTGGAATTGGATTCAAGCATACTCCTGATTTGTTCTGATGATGCAGAGACCATTTGCCCCTCTTTTTTATTTGCGATATTTGAATCTGATGTACGGTTTGTACTCCCGAAAAGGTAGTATTCAGAACCATAGCTAAAATACATTACCGCTTCGCCTTCATACTCGGTTATAATTTGTTGCGGTACATATGTAAGCCTTGAACGCCCTTCTCCACCAATAGTTGCATATTGAACGGTACCACCGAATAGAGGGTCGTTTCTTGTGAATTCTCTTGTGTCCCAAAACTCGCTGCTGGAGTCCACCATCATGACTACCGTGGAATGGTTG
>WRLE01000019.1 GCA_009777775.1 Oscillospiraceae bacterium | reverse complement strand
CAAAAGTGTACATTTATATAGTTCGAATTTTTATATAATACAAGCTTTTCCATGCAAAATGGGAGGACATATTGTGCATATTTATGCAATTATTCATAAAATGATAGGTTATATGCATAAATAGCATGCTTTTATTCAAGTCATGTAATAAATTAAACGAACTATATAAATGTACAGGTTATTACACAAGAAAGAGGTAGGGAGGAGAACATTATGGTAATAATATCATATTTTTTAGGGATATTATGGATGCTCATTTATATTTATTCGTTTTCAGAGCTTGAACAGTAATTCAAATGGAGTGTCAAATTAGCGTAATGGTGTGTATTGATAGTACTTAGAGAAGTATTACATATGTGTCATTATTATTGAACGAAATACAATGTTGTATTAATATTTCGTATTCTTTAGATTATTAAAAAGCATATGTGAAAGGGAAGAAACAATATGTTTTGTCATAATTGCGGAGCTCGGGTACCAGAAAATTCAGCTTTTTGCCAAAAATGCGGAACAAAAATGCCAATATCAGAATCTGAATCAGCATCAAAATCAGAATCAGAATCAGGGACTGAACAAATTAATAATAATTCTGAAAATATCAGTATTCTAGTTAACCAATATACAGGACTTAAAGAGTACAAAACATTGGAATTTCCAAATACACCTGAAGGTCAGAGAAACAAAATACTTACACTTGAGAATCTTTCACGAGAAGGCTGGAGAGTAGTAAGCGAAACAGTAACCGAAGGTAGTTTCAAAGGAGGGAAAGCTTGTTGCTTATATTTGATTTGTGCACCTTTAGCTTTCTTGGCGGGTAAAAAGGACGGAACCATTAATGTTACACTTCAAAGAGATGTTTAACGTATGTATCTAATCAACAATGTAAATATATTTGGGAATGCGATTCCGAATAAAACTCCTGTAATGAAGCGTAGTGTGTTATTTGATTCTCTAAGTTGAAACAATTGTGTAAAGCCATCGATTGATATTGAAGTAATTGATAATATGACAAACCAGAGCATGATAGAATTATTAAAAGGCAATAGTATTGGAAAAATGAAAAAACCCACCAGTATACCAGTGCATCTGGCGCATATATGAAATTGTCTACCTTTCAAGAAAAATGATCTTTCTTGAATATTATGACAACGAAAAATGTAACTAATATACGGATTATCAATAAATATTAGTGTAATGAGCTTTTCTAAAAAATTCATACTATTACTATACATAATAATAACCATAAAATCAATATCAGTTATGAACTGTATATTTAAATCTAGCTAGCTGGATGATGATATATGACAGGGGAGTTAAATAGCATATATAAGGAGATAAATCATGTTTTGTAATAAATGCGGAAACAGACTCGTTGAAGGTGCTCAATTTTGTAATAGCTGTGGCGCAAAAGTTATAATTGACAGTGAAGCGATGCAGATAGAAATAAATTCTAATGACGATAATATTGCGATTGAGTCTTATATAACTGAGGATGATTTAATACCTGAAACTCAAATAATAGTGGTTGATGAAATAATCAAGACTAATGATATTGATGTTGCTGATACAGCAAGAACGCTGTTATATGAAGACATAATGGCAATCGAAAACCTTTCAAAAATTGATGAAATTGAAAAAACAGTTATTCCTAGTGTTGATGTTGAAATACCACAGAGTTTAATAATACCTATAAGTAGTGAACTAGCACCAACTGTTGTAATTGAAGCAACTAATGACTTTAGTAGTTCAAACATTGGAAGCAATATTGTTTATAAATATGATAAAATCGCAAATCTCGAAAAAAAATTTGACGAAGCGCAAAGAGATCAAGATCGACACATACATCTCTATCTCATTATTTTTAGTACAATATTAGTTTTTATTATCAGTAATTTTATGCCTAGGTTAATGGATGAGTATCCAAGATTATCTTTACGTGGACTATATAATTTACGAGACATTTATGCTGCTGCGTGGAATTATTATACTGCAATATACATTGAAGGGATTATTTATAGACGCATCTTCTTTTGTATTTTTATTAACATTGTTAATTTTCTCTTAGCAGCAAAATTGATACTCTTTATGTATCGACATAGAAAACCTTATATAATTAGTAAGGCATCTGAGGCATATACCCAGCTTTTAAAACTGATTGAATTACAGTATGATTTAGATGATAAAACAAGATATAGATATAAGAAAAACATCAGAAATATTACTTATTATGGTTTATATGCCGACACTATTGCCGATTGGCTTAATGAATGTATTGAGGAGACTGGAGTAACTTATTATGACATTTTGATTATAAAAGAAGCATATGACCCACTAGAATACGAATTTATTACTCGTTTTTCGAATATGTTTGGCATAAAAACAGAACAAAGTCATAGCATATTGTTTGGAGGTGTGACAGTTTTAGTTTTTATGATGTTGATATTGGGTATGCAAACATCAAGTAAAAAAACGAATAATAATAATAATACTTCAACAACATCGAATCAATCTATAGCATCAGTTCCCAAATCAATAGTTACACCATCATCTACACCCCGACCCTCACCATCACCTACTCCCTCACCGTCCCCATCCCCATCCCCATCACCGTCACCGTCTCCCTCGCCCTCGCCTTCGCCATCACCAACACCAAGACCCTCAACAATGAGTATCAGCGGATTCAAAGCACCACCTGACCAATATGTCGGAGCAATATTCGGAGTCAGAGGAATTATAGAATCAAATTACGAAATAGCAATGGTATTGGTCGCCATTGAAAATGCCAATGGTGACATCGAAACAAGTAGCATCGCATTTCCAAATGCATATAGTTATGATATTAAGAATCTCGATTATGATATCCTTTTTGACAAGCTGACAGCAGGGAAGAAAACATATTATTGTGTAGCTACCGATGAAATGGGAACTAAAACCTGGGAACACACTTTTTGGGTTTATAGTAGATAAAGCAGACAGAGTTACGTTGTCATGGAGGTTTTACTCTGATGAAAAGTGTTATGAAATATAGAAAAACAATATTTGTTGACATTAAAAATGCATTGCTAATAGTTCTATTGATTATTGTTTTTTTAAGCGTTGGTAGTTGTGCCAATAACAATGATAGCACTACTGCTTCACCCGATGAAATTATAATTGATGCAGAAGTAAGCGAAGCGGAAGTAATCAAAGATAATCAGATTGATATTGTCGATATAGAAGATATAACAAAGAAAGTTGACAATGAAGATATTGATAGTGTTAGGTTGCAATCATTTGAGCAATTAGTAAAGCTTCATGATGAAATGAATACTGACAGTGAAGAGCCTGTGAAAGAGTATGAAGAACATACAAATGAGAATATAGAACAAAGTCTAGAGTCTACAAATATTATCGTATTGCTTGATGTACCTTCATATGACCAAAGAGACCTTGGTTATCCATTAGGTTGCGAACTGGTATCTCTAGCCATGCTTATGAACTTTAAGACCGAGGTTGATATAAAGGACCTATATGATGATCTCCCGAGAGCTGATCACCCAGAAGAAGGCTTCAGAGGTGACCCAGCGTCATCTTCCCGAGGCTGGACCATATTCCCTTCAGCGTTGAAAGACATGATGGAAAAATATATTGATGGATTTTATGACATGAGCGGTTTGGAAATGGCAGATTTAATGGAACAGCTTGATGATAACAAGCCAATAATGGTATGGATCAAAGGAATGGGATGGGCAGTCCACGCATTATGCTTAACAGGATACGATGAACAAGGTTTCTATTACAACGACCCTTGGACAGGCGAAAAAAATGCATATTTATCATTTGATAATTTCTACGAAATTTGGAACGAACCTATATACGACAGTGTACTGGAGTTAACTTATGAACCACGGAAAGCTATGAGTTACTGATTTATATTCAAAGCGAAACATCAAAGGGGAGCAACATAGTAAGCATTAAGCTCTAAGATGAGAACAAGGGGTAGTTACTCATGAAACAATATGTTTCGGCATTACTCGTTATTATTTTTATTGTTATCCTTTCTACATTTACGGTTGTATTTGGCACAGCAGCTGGTACACCGGTGGCTACTACTAACCATGTGGGTTTCATCGATATTGAGAATCATGAGGCTAAAAGCGCAATAGAAAAATGGGCGAGAAAGGGCGTTATCCCAGCAGCGAATGATGGGTTATTTCGCCCCGATGATGATATTAGCCGAGCAGAGCTGGCAGCTATCATTGTTCGATTGATTGGTTACAGTGATATATCATGTGAAAAACCATTTGATATAAGCGAAAGCGACTGGTTTTACTCTGATATTATGAAGCTTGTATCGGCAAATGTCATTCGTTTGAGTAATGGTTATGCTCGCCCCTTTGATAGTGCGACCAGGGAAGAAGCAATTGTCATGATAGCTCGCGCTTTTAGAATAGCTGATAGAATTGAGAGTGAAATCTATTATATAGACAGTGATGAAATAAGCACTTGGGCACTTGGGCTCGTCCATTATATGCAGCAATCTGGATACCTTCGTATTTTCGATAATAGACTCATGCCAAGTAAAAATATTACTCGCGCAGAAACGATAATGATGATCGACTCCATGATTGCAGAAATATACACCGAGCCTGGAATTTACAGCGAAACCATCGAGGGGAGTTTAATTATCAGCTCCTCGGGAGTGGTTCTCAGTGGTGCAACGATAAAAGGCAATATATATGTCGTAGAAGGAATCGGTCAAGATGGTTACTTCACCATTGATGAAAATACCGTGGTCGATTGGTATGTCTATGTATGGGCAGGTAGACACAATCCTTTTCCGCATATTAATCCTAACGCTCCTATGGTAGCACTCACTTTCGATGATGGGCCCACTTCTACAACTGTTGCCATATTAAATACATTGGAAGCTTATAATGCTCGTGCAACATTTTTTGTAGTGGGGAGAAGCATTTATGCGCATCAGGACACTCTGCGTCGGGCTGTTAGCCTTGGTTGCGAGCTTGGGAGTCATACATGGACACACAGAAGGCTGACTTCAATGAGTGCAGATGAGCTAATCAGAGACACGGAAAGAGTTAGTAATGCGATTTTCGATGTGGCCCAGGTCAGGCCTGTTTTTGTGCGTCCACCAGAGGGGAGCTACAATGCAGCAAGTAATAGAACCGTAGGGAGCATGGGCATGGCAACTGTATTTTGGTCGGTTGACCCACAGGACTGGTCACATCGAAATGCCAATACAACGAATACTCGAGTTTTAAATGCTGTAAAAGATGGTGCCATTATTCTACTTCATGATTTGGTGGTATCCACTGGTACTGCTGTGGAAACCCTAGTTCCTGCATTAATTGAAAGCGGATACCAGCTTGTCACGCTTAGCGAACTGCTTACATATTCTGATATAGGCATTGAAGCTGGTGCGTTTTATGTTAGCAAATATAGTTATAGGCAATCCTAGACTGGAGTAGTACATAGATGGTTTTGCTTGTTCAGCCCACCCAGCTGTAATAAACAGTCTTATAAAAGCAGGTACTCTGGAAAGGTTAAAAATTATATGAAAAAGTTACTTTCTTTTATTATAGCAATGAGTCTGATTGTATGCACCTCTTGTTCCAGCGGTAGAGAACTAGCAGATGACATAATAAGTATTAGCGATGCAGATAACAAATATGTCAATATGGTTAAAGGCGGATATAGAGCTAGCGATCCGGATATAAAGTATGAATTTATCTTTTCATCTTTTTTTGGCACTCCGCGCTGGACATACTTTTTTAGTGAGGATGGACTCGATGTCGTCGAGTTTACTGGTGATTGTATATATCGTGATGTTACAGTAAGAGCGAGGATACAATTTGTCGTAGATGAAGATGCTGGGACTTTCGATGCGGTATATCTTGCATTCAATGAAGTACCGCAAGATGCTTTGACTCTAAATATGCTCCTGACAACAGCATTTGACAATGCGAAAGAAGAGTGGGAAGCAATAAATGCTCAAAACAACAGATTGGTAAATGCACTGTCAATAGATCCAATATATATTTATACTTCATTGATTGATAGTGTCGCCGATATTGACTTTGATGGAAAATATGCATTTTATGACATTGATGGAAACGGCACTTCGGAATGCTTTGTACATTACAATGATTACGATAATTTCATAAAGATATACACATATGATAATGGTAGGTATTATGAATTACTCGAGTTTGGTTCTAGAAGTCAATTAATAGCAATTGATAATGATGGATATATTTACAATATTAGTAGCAATGGAGCTGTTAGTCATGGTCACAGTATATATCGAATATCAGATGATTACACAAGTATCATTGTAGTTGAGTACTTATTTTCTGACTATATGCAAAATGTTTTTGAATATACTACTTTAGGTTTCAAAAGAAGTATATCAGAGCAGGAGTACGAAAAACTTATTAATTCATTTAATGATCGAGCTATAGATGAGGTTTTATGGAAATTAGTTTGGGTATCAGTTTCAGGCAGTTACGACAGTAATAGTAATGGGGCTTCGGTAAATAATAAACTAACGGTAGACGAAGCGCGAGTGTTGTTCAATAGTTGGTTGTATGTGCATCCCAATGTACCAACAATGACAATAAAACTATCAGAATCATCATATAGTCTTAACGGTGAAAGTTATTACTTATTTTCTGTAGATGAAATGTATTATCTCGATGTTATGGTGCATGATACAACAGGTGAAATTCGTATAAAATATATGCACCAAGGACCTGATCCTGCTCCACCTTACACGGTACAGATTGATGATTGGTATGATACAAATTATACTATACCACCCGTAACAATGAGCATAAGAGGGTTCACTGCACCACCAGACCAATATGTCGGAGCGATTTTCGGAGTTAAGGGTATAGTGGAGTCAGATTACGAAATATATTCTGTAACGGTTGCGGTACTTAATAGTAGAGGTGACGTGGAAACAAGCGGTACTGCTTATCCGTTTACATATTCATACGATTTAAAAAACCTCGATTATGACATTCTCTTTGATAAACTCACCCCAGGTAGAAAAACATATGTATGTGAGGCTACAGATAAAACAGGAACATATTACTGGGAACATTCATTCCAAGTGTTCAGTCGGTAATGGTAGCAAATAAAGTTATAGGAGACGCATCTTGGTAGCTGAAAGAAGAAACAGGACACTGGAAATATTTTTCCGTTCAATACGCGGCGAAGACATTTCCCCAGCAAAGCTAGCAGCTCAATATGGAGTTTCACCAAAAAGCATTACGCGAAACATCAACGAAATCAAAGCATTTCTAGCAGATAACAGAGAACTCGTCGGCTACGCTGAACTGGAATACAGCACCAAAAGCAGAGCCTATAAATTGCAACACAACGACTTTTTATCCAATAAAGAATTATTCGCAGTAACAAAGATACTCATAGGATCCAGAGCTTTATCCAAAAACGAAGCAACAATCATATTGGATAAGCTGAAACGCTTCGTAGCACCTGAAGACAGAAAAACGCTGGAAGACATACTGCGAAAAGAAGAACACCACTACACAGCGGTAAAACACGATTGCGAGAGCGTCATCGACAACCTGTGGCAGCTCATAGGTGCCATCTCCAGGAAAAAAGATATAACAATCACATATTACAGAAAAGACCGCACTATGACAGTGAGGAGGATTACGCCAGTATCGCTGATGTTTTCCGAATACTATTTTTACCTGATAGCATACTATCCGGAAAAATACGATGAGCCACGATACTTCCGTGTCGACAGAATAGAAAAAATCGTGGAACACCGCAAGCGCAAAGACGCTGTAGAACCACCCGACTGCGAAAGCGATTTAGCCAGAAAACGCATCGAGCAAGTGCCAGTCTTTGATGAAGGCGAACTTCGTAACCGCAGCCATTATATGTTCTACGGAAAGCTCCGACAGATCAAGTTCTGGTATATGGGATCATCACTTCAAGCTATATTGGACAAGCTGCCAACGGCAAAGATAATAGAGCGAGAGCGCGACAAATACCTTCTTGAAGCCGAGATTTACGGCGATGGCATAAGGATGTTCCTCCTCAGCCAAGGTGCCTGGGTAAAAGTAGTTGCACCAGATGAATTTGTGGAAGAAATGAGACTCGCAGCACAAGATATAGCGAAACTGTATGAAAATGTATAAAATTGCAACTTTACTCGGACACCATGGTATATGGCATATGTAGTATAATGGTGATTGGTGAAATCCATACAATAGACCACATTGCACGGTAAATAGATTACTTAGCACGGACATAGATTATTTGTACTAGAAGTAGTGATGAATAATAGCCTATAATAATGTTGGCGTATATAGTGCGAATACATATTATTAGGAGGCCGATAACTAATGGTAAATTATCGGAAATCCTAAGGCTAAGGAGCCTTGGGTACAACATCCAGTAAATTGCCAGAAGTGTACGTAGTTCAAAAAATACCGTCTGGGATGCATTAATTTCAAAATACATAAATCGTACATAGTTTTATTCGATTTAAGGAGATTATTATCATGGCAAAAACCATTCAAATCTACTACCACCCAGCAGTTAAAAAGATAGAGTTCAAGAAAGATGACGGAACTCCATTTGTGGTTACGGGTAATGGTAAAAGCGAACCTAAACTTCCTGAAGTATTACAGCAATGGAAAGAGGGTAGTTTTGTACTGCAAGAACATGGTAAAGACTTTTTTGATTCAATCACCAAGGCTCTTGACGGTCACAAAGAAATTGATCTGTATTTTTATGGTACTCAAATAGACTGTGAAGATTTTTATGAAATGGTTAATCACTATAATGAATCCGAAGATAAAAAAGCAATTTTTACTGCCAAAAAAGGTGCAGTTCTACTTAGCATGGATATGATGTACAACGAAGTGGAAAAATTTGGAAAAGACGCCGTGCAAAGTTTAAATATTAAGTTGGAGGAACTGATAAATGCAGGTGGTGAGAATCAGATAAAAAATAAGTTTCAAGCAGAACTGAAGGCATATATTAGTAAGATTGAAGATAAAATCGATGCATTGAAATCTACGGAAATTAATATATGTTTTGTAGGTACTTATAGCGCGGGTAAATCTTCCTTAATCAATGCTATAATCGGCGAAAAAATACTTCCCGAGGAAGATGAATCAAAAACAGCAAAATTTTATATTATTAGCTTTCCTAAATCCGGTGAAAGTGAGAATGTTAGCTTTGAACTTAACGGTGATGAAACGACAGTTAAATGGAATGAAGAATCAATGTCTTTAGAACTGACAGATAAAGGCACACAATCAGGAAGCCACCCATTCCGAGAAACTATAGAGAAGTGTATTGATGAATGCAAAGAGCAACAAAAACACGAACAATTTTACGCATTGCTTGATTTGTTAAATGGCGAAGCAACTGTTGACGTAAAAATAAGAGTTCACTATCCTATTCCCATAAATACTAACGAAATGTCATTTACTATATATGACACTCCCGGTACTGGTAGTAATACGACGAAGCATAAGAATGTGCTTGAGAAGGCTCTCAGCGAACAAAGCCATTCAATTGTTGTTTTTGTCGGCGGAGTTACAAAGCTTGAAGGCGAAGGTAACAGTCTGTTATTAGAAATATTGAACGGCGATAACCAAAACGGCATTGATTTAGATCGCTCGCTTTATGTTATCAATCGTTCAGATACTACCGATGTTGAGGAACTTCCTAAATATCAAAACGAAGCGATTAAACTTAAAGATTCGCAAGAAGTTGCTGATGCAAAAGACGAAGAAGCAAAAAAGGCTGGTGAAGCAAAACTTACTATACCGTTAAAAGATAAAAAATTATTTTTCACATCAGCTTCACGAGCATATGCAGCAAAAGCCCTTAAGATGGACTTAGCATCAAAAGAAGTGGATGAAGATGGAAAGCCCATATCTAAGGAAGGACGCACTTGGGATGAAATTAAGCCATATGATGTTTATTATAAACATAACAGATATGGCAATTCTGAAGCGGCAACAAAACGTACAATTGCAACTGCTGAAACAAAAGCAGAAGATGCTGATATATATGAAAGAGCATACATAAATGCAGGACTATTTTCACTTGTTGAAGCAATACAAGAGTACGGTAAAAAATATGCTATGGCAACAAAAGTTAATGCACTTGTGTCTACTGTTGAGAGTATTTTTATTGAACTTAAAAAGAACGCCAAAACACAAAAAGATATGTGTGACAATGAAGTAGACAGACTTCAAAAAGACCTCGATGCCAT
This sequence comes from Oscillospiraceae bacterium, assembly GCA_009777775.1. Taxonomy (GTDB): domain Bacteria; phylum Bacillota; class Clostridia; order Oscillospirales; family Oscillospiraceae; genus WRMH01. Next base: position 45,605 of record WRLE01000019.1, on the reverse strand, counting down.
TAAATGGCGTATAACAAATGAAATAGATCAAGAATACGGTAAACATGCTCCAAAAAAAAACGGCATAAACTATGTGCTCAACGAAAAAGACAGCGAAGAAGTAGGTGTTGATCCTCGTTCGGTTGAAAAAGTAAGAGATGATATCAATATACGCATTGTAGAAGCAATGCAAGAAATGCAAAATGCTAAGACAGTTAAAAACGCAAAGAGGTTTGACGATTTCCTATCTATTTTTAGAACTTCCTTTTCGAATGATGCGGCAAAACGCAAGTTAAAGCCGTATGTAAAAAATGAATTTATTGACAACAGAGTGCTTGCTACATCAGTTAATGAAGGACTGGACGAGTACATCAACAGGTTTAATACAAAGCAAAAAGATATAATCGCATCTAAACAGCGTTGTTTCAAAAACACAGTAATCAATGTCATTAAAGGTGATAATGATTTAACACCAGCAGCGAAAGATTATTTAGTGCGCGGTTTGGAAAACGAATTTGAAATTCCGAAAGTAGACGATTATCTTGCTAATATTAGAGAAAAAGTTAGAGATTGTATCACAACTAAGGGAAAATGGATTTTTAAAATAGAGGTAGTCGATACACATAAGTTGCTCGAAGAAATAGAAGATTTAATTAATGAAGCGCTAACTACTCAAACACAAGAATTTACTGAGAAGTTTTGTGTCAACTTACAATATGTTATAGACGAGGTAAAACACAATTTTGAAAAGAATGCCGAAAGCTATTCTGTTCAGGTACAAGAAATCAAAAAAAACAAGACGCAGGTTGTAGAAATTGCAAATGAAATAGAAAATGCATCTTTGGAACTTGAAAATCTCATTGATAATTTGAAAACGCTTGTTTGGAAAGGGACTAGCCATGAGCAAACTGTATGAGCATTATGTTAAAGGGAAAAAACCAGCAGAGATAACTCACGGTATTGTTACAGATATACGCCGCCACAGACTAGTCGGAAATGATGTCAACTCCCTAATCACTGAATTGGAACAAAAAGGTATGTTAGGTGATACCACCGTGAAACCTGCTCATAAATCTGAATGGAACGAAAAATATTTGAAATTACTTGTGAGTGAAGCGGTTCGCGGAACATTCTCTAAACAATACTTGCTTCATTTAGCTGAAGTCGTAGAACATATAAGTCGAAGCGATAACAAATCAAATAGTAAAAAAATTGTTCCGGTTATTTTGATTATAGCTATAATTATAGCTATTGTTGTTTTGGTCATTGCGAATAAAGAACCTCGATCATCGTAAAAACTCGTATCGAGTTTGAATCATTTAGAGGCAAGTGATGTCGCTTTCACTAAACTCTTACTGAAATTTTAAATTCTTTGCGATTACTTAAATGCAAAAGGTTAGGTAGGATTATGGAAAATAAAATTCCACATGAAAACGAGCTTATCGAAACTCTTGATAAAGCTGCGTACACTATAGATAAAGCATACATCAGCCGCTTGAAAGATGATTATAATGTTGCATCGTTTGAAGATTATAAAAAATCATGCGGGGGACTTTGCTATTCAGATAACATTCGCATAGTTCGTGTGAAGCGCTGGGTAAAAGATTCAGAAGAAAGAGTTATTGATTGTTTTAAAAATGTACTTGGTCTTTTTTCTGCAACTGGGGGTAATAATGTTGCTCTTATAATTAAGCGTACACCGAAAACAGTTGACATGTTCTTCGCTATTCGTAATACAGGTGATAATAACAATAGTTTTAGTAGGACATCTTGTGATTTATTGATTTCCGCTCTTGAGGGGAATTTTAACGGTACTGTTATAGAAGAAGCTAATGAAGAGGATGTCTTTACGAATAACATCGAATCCGTTGCAACTGTATGTGGCATTCCTTCCGAAAAGGCAGAGGGCTTCGTAACTCAGGGTATCGAGAAACTACTAGAAGGCGTTGTCCCAGAGGAAGAATCAGATAGTTATACGCTTGTTGTGTTAGCAGAACCACTTGTGCCAGATATTGTAAGAGATATTCTTAATGGTTACGAGGAAATTGCTACATCACTTACTCCATTTGTAACTAACCAATTTCAATATTCCGAAAATAAAAACGAAAGCAATGGTATAAATGATGCTGTTTCTGCAACTAAAACCATCAGTGAAGCAATTACAAAAACGCATTCAATTAACACAAATGTTGATTTCAGAGTAAAAGCTATTCTTGGCGTAAGTGTTGGATATGGGTACAGCAAGGGTAAAACAAATTCCGAGGCTGATTCGGATACCGTTACAAAAGGCATTAATTATATGCTTACAACAGGTAACGCAGAAAGTTCAACATTTTCATATAAGTCTTATCCAGTTGCTGGATATCTCGAAAAAACTGAAAAAACAATAAAGCGTATACAAAGTGGACAGTCAGGCGGCTTGTGGAGATATGCTTCGTATGTTTTGTCACAAAGTTCATCTGTGAGTCAAAATGTGGCGGGCTATATAACTTCTCTTTCCCAAGGTGATGAATCATATATTGAGTTGCCAATTATTACAGAATGGTCAAATTGTCCTAATGACGACGAAAAAGGAGAAAGGGAGAACTATAATTTTAACGAGATATATGAATATATTAAGTTTTTTTCACATCCAATATTTGTAAATGCAATCGACAAGGTACAAGTCACATCTACAGCATATATTTCTACATCAGAGTTATCAGCACTATACGCGTTTCCTAAGAATTCAACACAAGGTCTGCCTGTTATCGAATGCGTCCGTTTTGGGCGCGAGCCCCATTCGCTTGATGATTTAATAAAAAATTTAGACATCGGCTGTTCTTACCATATGCACCGTCGTGAGGTAAATAATCGGTTGTTATTAAGCAAAAATGAATTGACTAAGCACACTTTTATTACAGGCTCTACAGGTTCGGGTAAAAGCAATACTATATATAAGTTGCTGAGTGAGTTATGTCCTCTTCACGAACATAAAGAAAACTGTAAAGCAACGCATTTCATTGTAATTGAGCCTGCTAAAGGCGAATACAAGGGTATATTTGGTGGACGTGATGATGTAACAGTATATGGCACAAATCCCTTCAAATTCCCCAATTTATTACAAATTAATCCATTTTGCTTCCCCGATGATGTTCATGTGCTTGAACACATTGATAGACTTGTCGAGGTATTTAATGCCTGTTGGCCGATGTATGCAGCGATGCCCGCCATTTTAAAAGAAGCTGTTGAGAAATCATATGAAGCAATCGGTTGGAGCATGAAAAGCTCAAAAAATCCGGGGTCGTTTCCGACTTTTGATACACTCTTGAAAGTATTACCGGATGTTATAGAAAAAGCTGAATACTCAAAGGATACAAGTAGTGATTATAAGGGTGCATTAAAAACGCGTGTCCATTCGCTGACCACTGGAATACAAGGACAAATATTCGGCAATGATACCAATGATAAAAGTCTCTTTGACCGTAATGTTATTATAGATATAAGTCGAGTCGGTTCATCTGAAACAAAAGCTTTATTAATGGGTATTTTAGTGTTGAGGTTGCAAGAATACAGAATGGCTGAAGATATTGGCACTGACGAAGAACTACGGCATATTACGGTGCTTGAAGAAGCTCATAATCTTTTGAAACGCACATCAAGTGAGCAATCACAAGAAAGTTCTAATTTGCAAGGGAAATCAGTGGAAATGATTGCAAACGCTATTGCTGAGATGCGTACATATGGAGAAGGTTTCATAATTGCAGACCAATCACCGGGACTTATGGATATGTCCGTTATTCGCAACACAAATACTAAGATTATAATGCGCCTACCCGATGAAAGCGACCGGATGCTCGTAGGTAAGGCAGCAGGATTGTCTGATATTCAAATTAGTGAAATATCACGACTTGGGGTTGGTGTTGCCGCGATTTCACAAAGCGGGTGGCTTGAACCTGTTTTAGCAGCTATTGATAAATATTCAGATAAAAAGCCACTTGAAAAAGACGATTATAATTGGGAAGACCTCGAAACATTAGCCATTAAACAGTTTTATATTTGCGCATTTTGTAATGAAAAAAACACACTTACAAATGAAATGGTAGATATAATTAACAAATGGCGTGATAAGATAAAAATAAATGATAAAATTCAAGACAAAGTGCAAAAAATCATCAAAAGAGTAACCAATAATGCAAAAATATCGGACGAGCAACAAATGGCATTAATCTATGCTTTATACCCTGATGAGGTTTGTAGTGAAAATGCTGTTGACGAAGTAAAAAAACATTTGATTTTCCAAATTGGGTTTAATGAACAAGATAATATAATTCAAAGGATTAGAGAGCTTTTAATTGTTCACTCGCCAATAAGTGAAAGATATGTTGATAAACATTGGATTGACAATACTGAAAGGAGTATCCTATGAGCGAAAGCAATATAGAAAAAGCTATCGAAAAAGTGATAGAAATTCCGCTTACGCAAGATGAAGAGACAATGACTAAATACATTGAATCGGTTGAAGTAGAAGATGACGAGCAAGAAATAGTGGCAGAAGTAATGGATATATTGTTTAATTCGATTCAAATAGAAGATGATGAATCAACGCCAGTAGAGAATGAGGAATCTTCTGTAATCTCTGATGAAGAATACGAATCGTTACAATTGCAAGAAACGAACGATGGTAAACGGGATGGTTTAACGGAGGTAGAAAAAGCAATAGTTAGAGAAAAACATCCTGATTGGCCTGATGAAATAATCGATGCAATCTGTTCGTGGAAAGAATATGAAGTTTTAGACAAAGCGAACTTAAAACTTGAATACATTAACGGACGCCCTTGTCTAATAAGAACCGATATTGACATGGAGCAAAAAGACGCCAAGGGGCGAACGAATAGAGAACGTATGGAAAAAGGGCTTGCGCCTATCGGTAGCGATGGAAAACCCATAAACTTGCATCACATCGGTCAACGTACTGATTCGCCATTAGCCGAACTAACAACAACCGAACATCAAGAAAACGACCATGACTTGCACCCTTATCAGGGAGCAACTGAGGTTCATGGAGAAGGTAATAACTGGCAAACCGAACGAGAAAACCATTGGGTAACTCGTTCAAAACAGAACTGAGGAGGGAATTTTGAATGTCAAACATCATTGAAACAATCCGTTCATTGCCTAAAATGGAAGGATATAAGCCTGCAAGTAAGATTGAGATTTCTGATGCCGAAATACAGTTATGTCTGCATTTTGCGGATGAATACAAGACTTATCTTGCCGAGTTCGGCGAAGTAAGTGCGCAAGGATTGGAATTAACAGGTATTATTGATGCTGATTATATTAACGTTATTTCAGCTACGAAAGAAAAGTGGGATCTAAATCCGACAGTTCCTCGAAATCTTTACGTCATAGAAGACACAACCATTGATGGCATAGTAATATGGCAAGATGGTAACGGGATTGTTTACAAAACTACTCCACATAACGAGCCGATAAAAATTGCAGAATCAATGTTGGATTATTTAAAAATGAAAAAATAAAAGTCATAATTAATTGCCACGAAAAGACATGCTATTTGCACTGTTCAAACGTATGCCACATCCAGATGGAGAACATACGATATATTTGTATAACCCAAAATGGCGTCCAAACATACATAAAAATGTTTGTTTAGGACGCCTCAATTGTTTTAAAAATATTTTACACAGACAATCAATTGTCCAATATGCGTGGTATAATTTAAGAACTCCCCTCGCAAATGCGTTGTACCTTGACAAGTGAATATGTTAAAAAGATGGATGTAAGCAATAGTGTGACTGAGTTATTAGGAGGCTAAATGGTACATTATCGAATTATTGTTCGTTATGATGGGGAAGGTATCCCATCTAATGATGTGATTTCTTTTAAACTAGATGCACTTATCGACGAAAACAACTATTTATTGTTCGACAGCGGCAACAAAAACGAATTGCGATTCATTTACCTTACAGAAGAGGAGGATGTGGAAGCACATATTAAGAAAATCGAAGGTGCTTTCAAAGGGGTTGCTTCAACAGAAAGAATCAGCATTGAAAGCGTTGACCAAAAAATCCTCAGTAAAATCCGCATAGCGCAAAATTTGATGTCGAGTGGAAATATCTTTTCAGGGATAAAAGAAGAAAAATTTATAGTGGAAGACTGTGAGCAATTTATTTCGGATATAGAAATGTCATTCCCCTCATCCAAATTCAACACTTTTTTATCTGAATATTCAGACTATATCGATCGAACCGACAGTATTAAAGCGAACTGCCTTTATAATGTAGTGTTTATTAACAACCATGACTTGAATCTCAATGGCAATTATGATGCTCTGTACAAGGTATTAGCGAACAAAGGAAAGCTCATCGAACATGCGGTGATAAAAGGAAACATTCGAGATTGTCAGTTCACATTTAGGGAAACGCAGCACATGTATATTATTGATGACGAGTGGGACATTGATGACATTGAAAGCGGACCCAAAGATCAGGAAGAGGTGCTCTTGTATGCGATCTTTGGAGAAGATCGTTGTAAATTTGCTAGCGACCAGACATTATTTCATAAAATCATTAACAGCAACAATGTCCACATGACATCTATGAAGCAATCAGAATACGACATACTAGCGAGAAACGATCTTTTTACTGTTGCATTTCCACATACAATAGTCATGGAGGATTTGACAGTATCTGATAAAATCAAATCGATAACTTTATTTGCTGATGAATACGGTTTTGGTATTGATTTGGAAAGTTTCAAAGATAATTCTCCTCTTAATACTGCGAGTATCAAGGATCTCGAAATGGCTTTGCGAAACGCAGCACAGCGAAAACTGATTGAAAAGACAGATGAATTTGTCATCGCATTGCCGGATTTGATGTTGCAATCTGCTGATAAGGATGCACCCGTATCTGCCTTTGACGAACTGGAGAGCTTGATTGGGTTGGACAACGTCAAAAAGACCATTAAGGAGATAGTTACGTTGTTGGAAAAGCGGGGGAGAAAAGCTGTTCCTTGTCTTCATATGACCTTTCTTGGGAATCCAGGTACAGGAAAGACGACAGTCGCGAGAATCCTCGCAAGACTATTCGCGGAAGTCGGTCTCACCCAAAAAAACATACTCGTCGAAACTCAAAGGGGTGGCTTGGTTGGCAAGTACCTGGGACAGACGGCACCGAAAACCGCGGATGTAATCAAACGTGCAATGGGAGGCGTGCTTTTTATCGATGAAGCATATGCTCTAATAGAACGAGAAGACGATGCTTTCGGAAAAGAAGTCATTGCTACGCTGGTAAAAATAATGGAAGATAAACGAGATGAATTCGTCTGCATTATGGCTGGTTATACAGATGAAATGAATGCTATGCTGGACGTGAATCCTGGATTGCGAGATAGGATACAATTTCACATTTCTTTTCCAGACTACAACCTGCATGAACTGCTTTTGATTTTTGATAAGCTGTGCAAGGAAAATGGTTACGAGCTATCGTTTGATGGGAGAGCGGCTATGGAATCAAGGCTCAAGCAGATTCTAGTTAGCAAGCCGGATAATTTTTCCAACGGCAGATTTGTTCGAAAGATATTTGAACGCATATGCATAAAACAAGCTTGCAGAGCATCGGACGATTTGATTACAGGGCATGATGTCAAAGAAGCCTTTGCAGATGATGATATTGCATCGCTTCTAAAGAATAATCGCTCATCGATTGGCTTTCGGATTTCTGCGTAACTGCTTAACAGCGTCCAAAACACGCATAAAATGGCGTGTTTTGGACGCTTTTTAGGTTTTGGAGAATTCTGAAAATAATCCACATTTGCAATATGCCTTGACATTTCAACTAGCTCCATATATAATCAAACTCGTAAGTTGCATACTTGCGAGTTTGATTATGTAGGTGACCCTATGTTTTATGGCAGAAACGAGGAATTGAAGAAACTCAACGATATGTACATGAGCGGTAAGTTTGAATGTGCCGTTATTTACGGGCGGCGCAGGGTGGGTAAAACTACACTCATCAGGGAATTCGTCAAAGACAAGGACGCAATCTATTTTCTCGCTAGGGAAGCAGACGGAAGAATCAACCTAAACGGTTTTTCGAATGACCTTTATTCCGTAACGGCAACGGAGCTTGTGAACAACTCGTTTTTTGCTGACTGGGAAAAAGCGTTTGATTATATCTATCAGATATCCAAAGACAAAAGGTTAGTTTTAGCGATAGATGAGTTCCCATATTTGGCGCAGGGACATCGACCGATTTCATCTATATTACAGGCACATATTGATATGCAGTTAAAAGACAGCAAGCTATTTCTAATCCTATGTGGTTCGAGTATGAGCTTTATGGAAAATCAGGTTTTGGCTTACCAAAGCCCGCTATACGGCAGACGCACGGCACAATTCAAGATAGAACCGCTGGATTTTTATGAGTCCTTGCCTTTCTTTGAAGCTTATTCATCATATGATAAAGCTGTTTTATATGGAATAACAGGTGGGATTCCGGAATACCTTAATAAAATCGATTCGTCAAAAACTGTGGATGAAAACATAATCGAGTTGTTTTTGACCCCGTCTGGGCATTTATTTGAAGAGCCAACAAACCTATTGAAGCAAGAATTAAGGGAACCGTCCACATACAATGGGATAATAGATGCCATTGCCTCTGGTGCATCTCGACTCAACGAAATTGCTACAAAATGTAGTATGGACAGTAACAAATGCGGTAAATACCTTGCTTCACTCATGTCTCTTGGAATAGTTAAAAAAGAAATTCCAATAACAGAAACATCGTCAAAAAGGAGCATTTACCGATTAGATGATATGATGTTCCGTTTTTGGTACCGATATGTATTCCCATATATGAGCAATATTGTATCCGGGCTCGGGCGAGCCCTATATGAAAATGAGGTATCAATCAATCTCTCCGAATATATGGGTCTGGTATTCGAGGGAATCTGCAAGCAGTATCTAATCAAAGAAGCAAAAAACGATAATTTATCGTTTTTCTTCAGCAAAATTGGAAGATGGTGGGGGAACAATCCACTGGAGAAACGACAGGAAGAAGTAGACATCCTTGCATTTCACAGAGACTCTGCGCTCTTTTGCGAATGTAAATGGACTAATACTCCAGTTGATATTGATGCTTTGTTAAATCTCGAAAGGCGAAGCGGTCTATTTTCCTATAAAAGTAATCAGTATTGGATATTTTCAAAAACCGGTTTTACAGATAAGCTAGTTTTCGAGGCAGCTAACAGATCCAATATCAGGCTTCTTAGCTTCGAAGAAATGCTTTCATAGTACTTACCAAACAGCTTCTATTTTGCCTTTAGTGTTTCATTGCGAAGTCTATACTGATAGAGCGTCCAAAACAAGTCATAAAAAGGCGTGTTTTGGACGCTTCTTCTTGTTATAAAGACGATGCGTGACGTATCGGTGCTGCCGTGTTTCTTAGAAACTTATTGTGCAATGCGGCGAAATGTTGGAATAATAACATGCGATTTTGCCGTAAACGAAATAGATTTCATGTGCGATTATTTTCACGCAACATAGTCGAACTCAAGTAGCTTTGCTTTCCCCAATAACCTAGAACCAGCTTGCATAGCAATAGTGCTTCCAGGCAACAGCAAATGCTTAACTGCGTCATAAGCCTCGCCTTCGATAGTGAAAAATTCTATACTTACCAGGTATTTTTCGTTGTTAATATATTCCTGGTGATTACTAATGATATTTCCTGAGAACAATAAATCTTCACCAAAGTTAAACGGTACTCTGAAATCTTTCCTTGCTATGTAGTTTTTGTCCGATAATGTAAAAATTATTTCTGCTTTTGCTAGTAGCATATGTATTCCTCCACTAATAAATGTGCTTAATATATAGTAATGCATTATTGAATTCGTCTAAATGATCCTCAGAGATCTCAACTGTCCCACTTTTAAATATGAACTTGTCAACTTGTAGAAAGTCGCCGTATTTTTCTAGGTCATCCTTGTTTATCCCAATTTCAAAAATAGCTACAACACCATTGTTTATTGGTTTATTTGCGAAATTCAATGTTTCCTCAAAGCTTCAACCAACGGTTGCTCATCGATGCTGTCAAGCTTGCTTTTCGCTCTTAAACGACAAACAAATCATCCAAGGTCACCTCTGACTGGATTGACGCGCGGTATCCCTTTTCAGACACACCATATGTCGTTATCATGGTAATATGGACTGCGCTTCGGGTTCCGGTTTCGCTGATGAATGTGTTTCGTTTATTTTGCAGCTCTTGGTCGTACTTTTTGTCGATGGTGAACGGGCTGATAACATATTTCATTTCGCAGATATTAATGACTCCATCTTTTCGCGAAATTAGTAAATCAATTTGCGCTCCAGGGTTGGAGTTTTTGCTTCTCCATGAAAATACCTGGGTCGAAATTCCGGAAATGCCGAGCTTTTGTTTGATTTTCGCTGTATGCAGCAAGCATAGCTGCTCAAAGGCGATACCGCTCCAAGCTCGGCGTCCGCCATCGTCCAGGAGGTTTGTCCAATAGTACTCGTCTTTTGTGTTGTTGCCATCAACAAACCTGAGCCAATATAAGGTGAAAGGGTCAATGAGCCTGTAGTATGCATTTTTTTTAGCTTTTGTAAAATCTGTATACTTGTCGACGAAACCGCATTGTGTCAACTCATTTAATGCTTTTGTCAGGTTGCCTCCGCTCTGGATTTTTGCCGTGCTGATTATTTCTTCCCTTGTGAGTCCGGATGCTTTAGCTGACAAAGCTCGGACAATGCTCATATGCATTTCTGACGAGCGAAATAGGGAGCTGTATACTTCATTGAATTCGTTTTTCAACGGAGCGTTATCGACAAAGAGCAGTTGGTCGATATTTTGAGTGGGTCCCAGGTTTTTTTTCAGCATATTCAGGTAATATGGGATTCCTCCAAGAATCATGTATATCTCTGCGATTTGGTACCTGTTCATCACGATTCCATATTCTTTGAAATAGGCTTCACATTCGCCAAGGGTGAAAGGCGACAAATTAATGCGTCCTGTAATACGGTTATGAAGTCCGCCTTTGTTTTCAAAGAGGTTCTTAACCATCCAAGATGCCGTGGAACCGCATACAATCAGCATTATATCTGAATTTGCCGATGCGAATGTGTTCCAGAAATAGTCCAGTGCAGGGAGGAAGTCAGACTTTGGTAGGTCGAGCCATGGCAATTCATCAATGAATATTACTCTTCGGTCCTTGGGAGAGGCTTCAATCAGTTTCCTCAGTTTCCTAAATGCGTCGTCCCAGTTTTGCGAGTAGGGTTGCGAAGAACCGCCGTAATCACCGAGTGTTTCGTCGAATCTTCGAAGCTGGAACGCATTTGAAATGCCTTTTCCGGTGGCTCCGGAAAAATAGAATGTTATTTCATCGGAAAACATTTCTCTCACAAGATATGTTTTTCCGACACGCCTTCGTCCTGTTATTGCTATAAATTCCGGTTTTCCAGATTCATAGTATCGTCGCAGCTCGCCTTGTTCATATATACGCCCGATAATGCTCATTTCGCACCTCCGTCCAAAACATAGCTTATTATACCACTTTTGGACGGAAAATCAAGGAAAAACGACAATATATACTGATAGAGCGTCCAAAACAAGTCATAAAATGTATGTTTTGGACGCTTTATGTATTATAGATATATAAGCAGTCACATCACTCATGGTAGTAATCAGTTGATTATTTTACAAACTATGGCATTAATATTTCTTATCTGGTATAATGTTAGTAATTTTGGGAGAATACTAATTTGGAAGGTGAGCTTTATGCCGGAAATAAGGAAAATCGTGATTACTGGAGGTCCCTGTGGCGGGAAGACAACTGCTTTGAGTAGGATTGAGAAGCATTTCACAGGCTTGGGATATCATGTGGTGTTTGTCAATGAGACTGCAACGGAGATGATGTCCAACGGTTCGGCACCTTGGATAGGCGAGAATGTGAATTTCCAAAATGCACTGATGCACCTCCAGTACTATAAAGAAGGCATCTATTCCGGATGGGCTAATCATTTGGATTATGACAAAGTCCTTTTGGTCTGTGATAGAGGACTGCTGGATAATAAAGCATATATGACCGAAGAAGAGTTTGAATCCATACTTACGATTATGCAAACCAACGAAATTGAGCTTAGAGACAATTATGACGCTGTGTTTCATTTGGTTACAGCAGCCAATGGCGCAGAGGAGTTCTACACGACTTCGAATAATGAAAACCGCATCGAATCCATAGACCAAGCGATAACTCTTGATAATAAAATAATTAGTGCTTGGACGGGGCATCCCCATTTTCGGGTCATTGACAACAATCGTGATTTTGAGCTGAAAATCGCTCGGCTTATCAGCGAAATCGCCGACTTTCTCGGCACTTCTGAGCCCTTTGAAGTGGAGCGGCGTTTCTTAATCGAATACCCAGACCTCGATATCCTAGAATCTATCCCAAATTGTTCCAAGGTGGAAATCATTCAAACATACTTAAATACGCCAACTGCTGATACTGAGGTTCATGTGCGACAGCGGGGTAATGATGAAAACTATATACTTACCGAAACAACGATTCGCAAAGTCTCCGATACTGACAATATCGAGACAGAACGACGAATTTCCCAAAAAGAATACCTCGCTCTTATTATGAATGCGGATACCACTTTAAGGCAAATACGCAAATCTCGTTATTGTCTTAGTTATGCCAAGCAGTATCTGGAGATTGATATTCATCCTTTTTGGAGTAATCAAGCAATATTATCTGTGGAGTTGTCCAGCGAAGGACAGCAAATCGTCTTTCCTGAGTTCATTTCTGTGATAGATGAAATAACAGGTGACGAAAGCTATACAAATCGAGCTTTAGCGGAAGGTATTCCAATCGAAATTAATTAATTTGGAACGCATGAGACACAAAAATGAACAAAAGAACCGTCCCCGCGTTCAAAAATGAACAAAAGAACCGTCCCCGTGTTCACTCACCCGCGTTCACTCGCGTTCATAAAAACGGTCTGCGATTTGCATAAGAAATCGCAGACCGTCTTTTTATGTGTTTCGGGTTATCCTTCTAATGTTGCATACATGAAGTACTTATAGCCAAGGGGGGAGCTGTAGAAGTTGCCGATGTCATCATTTATCATGTAGATATCGACATAGTAATAGATTGGTGCTAAAACCCATTCGTCAAAGAGAATGTCTTCTGCAGCGTGCATTAAATCCATGCGTTCTTGTTGATTGTTTGAATTCTTAGCTGCGTTTATTAGTCTGTCATATTCCGGATTTGACCATTGAGCATCGTTGTTACCACCACCGGTTATCCACATATCCAGCATACCCATGGGGTCATTATAGTCGTTGAGCCAACCATTTCTGGCTATTTGATACTCGCCGTTCTTGCGGGTGTTGAGGAATGTACCCCATTCCTGTGAAACGAGAGTGACATTCACGCCAATTTCAGACCACATTTGCTCGAGGGCTTGGGCTATCAGGGCGTGACCGGTGCTTGTGTTGTAAATATACTCAAATGCTGGCACATTACCGTCGGGATAAAGCTGCGCTATAATGGCTTTTGCTTCAGCTAGGTTGCCATCGAATGCTTCAGGTGAGGGGTCAATATAGTCGCCGCCAACATCTCTAAATTCTACACCAGGCTCTGCATCGCCAATACCTATAGCTACGAATGCTCCAGCATTTACTTGACCGGCTTGACCAATGGTTTTCGTTATGTAGTCTCTGTCAATGGCAAGGGTAAGGGCTTGACGGAATCTTGGATTATCCAGGTGTTCCGCTTCGCAATTGAATGAAATATAATATGTTCCCAATTGACCTTCAATAAAGAAGTCAGGACGTGTGCGTAATGCCTCAATTTCGTCATTTGGTACTGAGTCGATGAATTTCAACTCACCAGCTAGATAACCAGCCAGTATTGCATTGTCATCATCCATTAGCACAAACTTGATAGTATCAGGTCCCAGTGCTTCATAGTTCCAATAAAACTCATTCTTTGCATAAGTTATATATGAACCAGGTACCCAATCAATCATCTTGTAAGGACCGTTGCCGACATAAGTGTTTACATTAACCGCCCAAGCATCGCCAGCGCTTTCTACCACATCTTCTTTTACAGGGTAGTAAGTTGGAAATGCTGTCAGTTCGAGGAAATAGGGGGTGCGAGCAATCAACTCGACTACTAGTGTGTTTTCATCGATGGCTTCAACTGCGAGTTCGCCTTCATCATAGCCTTTAATGGATTCAAACATATACTCATAATCGGCTGCAACGTCAGGGTCAATGGCGCGTGCCCAAGAATATACAAAATCATCGGCAGTGAGTGGAGAGCCATCGCTCCATTTTAAATCCGAGCGTAAATGGAAGGTATAGGTCAAGCCATCATCGCTAATTTCTACACTTGCAGCTTGTCCAGGAATTGGTGAGCCAAACTTGTCAAGGGAGTAGAGACCTTCAAATCCGTGAATGATCATTGTCGCGCCGTCAACTGAGGAGTTTAGCGCAGGGTCGATGGTGTCGGGATCTGGTCCTACTTGAACGACAAGTTCCCAAGCTCCTTCTGTGCTTGTGTCGTCTCCGTTTCCACCGGGCTGAGTACCTGATGGAGAGGTGTTTGTTCCTGTGTTGCCGCTACATCCCGCAATAGCTGTCAGTATAAATACCAACACGAGGGACAGAGCAAACAAGCTTTTTTTCTTTTGCCAATCGCGTTTTTTCATTTTTTTGGTTCCTCCTGTTTAAATATATGTCAAACATGAGCAAGCTCATGGGACATTCTCATTCCAAGTGGCAAGCTACATAGTGGCCGGACGAAATTTCACGCAAAATTGGTTCGTTTTCGGAGCAGATGTCCATTGCGTGGGGGCAGCGAGTTCGAAAACCACAACCGCTTGGGGGATTGAGAGGACTGGGTACATCGCCGGATATCACTATACGTTGCCGCTGCTTTGCTACCTTGGGGTCAGGTATGGGAATCGCGGATACCAATGAGCGAGTATATGGGTGAGCATTGTGAAAAATAAGCTCCATACTCTCGGCTTGTTCAACTATTCGACCCAAGTACATGACTGCTATTCGTCGCGAAATATGCTTTACTATTGATAAGTCGTGGGCAATAAATAAATATGTGAGACCATTTTCGTTTTGAAGGTCTTCTAGCATATTTATTATTTGCGCTTGTATAGATACATCCAGTGCTGAAACCGGCTCATCACAGACTATAAAATCCGGATTCACAGCAAGGGCTCGTGCGATTCCAATCCGCTGACGTTGACCACCAGAAAACTCGTGGGGATATCGATTTGAGTGTTCAGAATTAAGTCCAACTCTTTCCAGTAGGGAGATTATACGTTCATGTCGATCAGCTTTATTCTCTGTAAGCTTATGAATATCTAGAGCTTCTCCAACGATGTCTCCAACTGTCATTCTCGGATTCAAGCTGGCATATGGGTCTTGAAAGACGATTTGCATCTTTCTGCGTAATGGCAACATATTTGCTTTGGTAATGTCTTCTCCATCATAATATATTCGCCCTTCGGTGGGCTCGTACAATCTGATAAGAGTACGTCCGAATGTTGTTTTACCGCAACCGGATTCACCCACCAGACCGAAGGTTTCACCCTTATCAATATATAAACTAACTCCATCAACGGCTTTTACAAACCTCTTTGACTTCCCAACTCCACCAGCAGGAAAATATTGCTTTATATCAACTGCTTCAATGAATTTGCTATTGTTGTCTGTCATTACCAGTTTCGCTCCATATTATTATATGTTTGCATTCGTCTATTAAATATCTGTACTCATATTTTGCCCATTGGGATGATGTAGCAACCAACATGAACTATAATGATTATCTGATATGAATGTGATGGGAGGCATTTCTTTTAGACATATTTTCATACAGCTTTCACAGCGAGGTGCGAATCGGCAACCTGCAGGAAGATTGAGTACATCGACGGGAACACCGGGGATTGGTTTCAAACGACCATGCTCTGTGGTGTGAAGACTAGGTACACTGCTGAGTAAACCCTTTGTATATTCATGGGCAGTTCGGTAAAAAACGTCATCTGCTGTACCGAACTCAACAATACCTCCTGCATACATTACAGCTATTTTCTCGCACATTGTTGCAACAACGCCTAGATCGTGTGTTATCAGAATTATTGACATACCCCGCGCTTTTTGCAAATCACTCATCAGTTCCAAGATTTGTGCTTGAATTGTTACATCAAGGGCAGTTGTCGGTTCGTCAGCTATGAGTAGTTTTGGTTCGCAGGCAAGAGCTATCGCTATCATCACCCTTTGGCGCATACCACCGGAAAGCTCGTGGGGATATTGCTTCATTCGGCGTTCAGGCTCATTGATACCCACTTCGGATAGCAGCGATATGGCACGCTCTTTCGCTTCCTTTTTTGTCTTATTTGTGTGAAGTGTAATAACCTCGCAAATCTGATTTCCGATTGTATATAAAGGGTTGAGGCTTGTCATCGGATCCTGAAATATCATACTTATTTCATTACCGCGCAGTTTTCGCATTTCTTTTTCGCTAGCCAAATGGATGTCATTACCCATAAAACTAATACTTCCAGAGACAATTCTACCTGGATTTGCTATTAATCCGATTAGGGAATATGCAGTAACGGATTTACCAGAACCTGACTCACCAACGATTCCAAGTACTTCACCTTCACCCATGGTAAGTGTTATATCGTTGACAGCCTTAACTTCACCAGCTGGGGTAAAGAAAGAAACGGATTCGTTTTTTATTTCTAAAAATGTTTTACTCATAATTGTCATTACTCTTGTTTTAGTTTTGGATCAAAAGCGTCTCGCAGCCCGTCTCCCAGTAGATTAAAAGATAAGATAATCAGGCTTATCATAACTGCTGCGGATACCAATCTGTGAGGGTAAGACCAAATGCCGCTTAGAGCATCACTTGCCATGCTTCCCAGTGATGGCATGGGTGCCGCTACACCAATACCCAGGAAGCTAAGAAAGCTCTCGGTAAAAATCGAAGAAGGTATTTGCAAAGTTGTTGTTATGGTTAGAGTACCTATACAGTTTGTCAGTAGATGCTTGCGAATTATTCTACTTCCTGATGCGCCTAATGCTCTTGCTGCTATTACATACTCTTGTTGCTTTAGAGCTAGAACCTGACCTCGAACTATTCGAGCCATACCCACCCAATAAAGCAGTGAAAATACGACAAATATACATATTAATGATACCCCGACTTTGTTAATCCAACTAAAAGCGGGGCTGGAATAGGAAAGCTTCTCTAAGGGGTTTTTTAAAGTAACTTGTAGTAAAATGATTATGAGAATGTCAGGTACTGTGTAAATTATGTCAACAAGACGCATCATCAGCATGTCCACATAGCCACCGAAGTAACCAGCAATCGAACCATAAATTGAACCGATTACAAGTATAATTCCACTGGCGATAATACCAACCAATAAGGATATTCGACTGCCCATTAGCAACCTGATCATTGTGTCGCGTCCAAGTTGATCTGTTCCCATTATATGGGGAAAAACAGATTCCCCATTTGCCATGCGTTCATGCTCGGCTTGGGAGTATTGCATCGGCATTAAGTTGCTGGATTCCTTATCCATTTGTTCATATGAATATGGATAAAAAGAGGGAATAACAAAAGCACCTAGCATGAAGATAATAATCATAATAAGGCTTATCATTGCTATTTTATTGCGACGAAAGCGAGTCATGCCTTCTTTCCAAAAGCTGACGCTTTCGCGCATGGCGACAAGGCTTTCTTTTTCGGAAATTGCTGCGGGCTCGAAATCAGATGGGTCTAAGCGTAGGTGAAATCCAATGTTATGTTTCTGCTGATCCATATTACCTCTAACTATTATTCAAACTTAATGCGAGGATCTACAATTTTATAAATTATATCCACCAGAACATTCATCATTATTATTAAAGTGGATAAAAATAATGTTGTCCCCATTATCATGGGATAATCTCGATTAATAATCGAAGAAACAAATTCATTACCCAGTCCTGGTATAGTGAAAATTCGCTCAACCACAAAGCTACCGGTTAATGTGTAGGCTAATGCGGGTCCGAGATATGTTATAACAGGCAAAATCGAATTTCTCAAGGCATGTTTAAACAAAACAACTGTTGCAGAGAGTCCCTTTGCCCTTGCTGTTCGCATATAATCCTGACCCATTACATCCAGCATACTTCCTCTGATTAAACGAGCGATATATGCAGTGGGTAAAAATGCGAGGGAAATCACAGGCATTATGTAATGTGCCGCAGAAGATAAACCGAAAGTTAGTTTATAAGTAATACCGAAGGAAACGAGTAGTAATGATGCTGTTATAAAACTGGGTATGGATATTCCAAAGGTCGATGCCACAAGGATAATACTATCTTGCCATTTGCCGCGCCTAAAAGCTGCTATTGAACCTAAGGGTATGCCAACAACAACCGCCAAGCAGATAGCTATGCCTCCGATTTTCGCAGAAACAGGGAAACCTGCCCAGATGATGTCAGAGACGGTTCTACCGCGTTTTTTAATGCTGGGACCGAAATCTCCTTTCAGCACACCTTTCATATAGGTAATATACTGTTCCAATGGAGGTTTGTCCAGTCCGTATTTTGCTTCTAAAGCTGCTGTTACAGATGCGGAAGGAGCTTTTTCAGATAAAAAAGGACCACCTGGCACTAATTTCATTAGAGCAAAGGTGATGGCAGATATGAGAAACAATGTTATAAATGCGGCAAGAAGCCTTTTAAGGATATATTTTATCATATTAAAAGCCTTCCTAATGCTAGCGTTTTTTTGTGGGATAAAGGGTATAAGTCAAACTATCTACTATGGCAGCCCCATTATCTCGAAGAAAATATTACCATAGCCCTGCATTCATTGCAACATACTTTTAAGGTATGCTTAAGATTAGGAACTAAAACATTATGTTTATTGCTTCGTGATAATTTATAATATCTACGTTTTTGTGCAAGCCGCCGTCTTCGCCGTCTATTGTCCAAGGGACATCTTCCTCGAATGAAAACTTCGCTCTGGAGGTGTGGAGCATCAGTACATTTTCACTATTATATGTCTGTGTGATTATATTTCCCAATGTATCCAGTAACGAAGGGAGGTCTATTGGTTGTTTTACCAAAATTACCTCGAACATACCATCTGCTAAATCCACATGCCTGGAATCGATTTTCACCATGCCTGCGATTGATTTGGAATTCATTACTCCACCGAATATATAGTCACCTTCGATGATTCCAGCATCATATTCAAAAATGACTCTCCTGGATTTGATCGAGAAAACCTCTGCAACACCGCCTAGCACATAGGCAAAATGTCCTAGGGCGCGTTTTGCGCTTTGCTGTGTTTTATAGGCAACGCCGGTAAAGGCACCGAAAGCGGCGATATAGGTGAAGTATTTCCCAGAAAACAAACCTATGTCAAGGGGGTTTGGTACACCGTTTAGTATCGTCTTCACGGCTTCGGCGGGGTTTTTCGAAAGGGCAAGTGTGGTGGCAACATCGTTGGCGGTACCGGTTGGAATGTACCCCACCGGAATGTTCACGCTGGAACGCAAGAGACCCGAAATCACAGCACTGAGGGTACCATCGCCACCAACGCATATAACGAGTTCGTGGTTTTTGGCATTTTTCAGTACCAGTGTTTCCGGGTCTTCTTCACCTGCATAATAAACCGTGATTCCACAACCGCTCTCACATAATAAGGAAACGATTGTACCCAATGCGGATTTCGACAGACCTCTGCCAGAGAATGGGTTAACGACTAGCATCATATTGCGCATCGATACACCCCCCAATTTTAATTAGGAATTAGGAATTAGGAGTTAGGAATTAACTAAACTCGGCACAACTCGTCGATGAATTACACAATTGTTCTTACCCTGATAACATTGCCGATTTTGCTGATTACATCTTCAATGCCATCGGGAAGGGAGCTGACATCAAGCACAGTGTAGGCTTGGCGGCCCCTTGTGCCAGTGTTTATCATGTTTTCGATATTTACACCATATGATGAAACTGCGCTTGTTATTTGAGAAATCATTTCTGGCACATTTTCGTGAATGACGCATATCCTTGGGTCGCCTGTGCGTGGTAGGACGGTATTTGCCATATTAACTGAGTTGTATATGTTACCATTTTCGATATATTCGATGATTTCGTTGCATGCCATAATTACGCAATTTTCCTCACTCTCGGGGGTTGATGCTCCAAGATGGGGAATCGCGATGACACCAGGCATGCCAGCAGTTTTTGCATTTGGAAAGTCTGTGACATAATGGGAAACATGCCCAGTATCAATGGCGGCAAGCATATCGTCGTCATTCACCAATTCTGCTCTGGAAAGATTGATTATCCTAACACCTGGCTTCATTTTGTCTATACCATCTTTTGCTATGAAATGGTGGGTCGATTCGGTATATGGGATATGAATCGTGACATAATCGGAGTTCTGGTAGATTGTGTCCAGTTCGCTGGCATGGATAATGTCAGAGGAAAGCTGCCAAGCTGCTGCGACTGATAAATAGGGATCATATCCATAAACACGCATTCCCAAGGCAGCGGCTGCTTGTGCGATTTTTGCTCCAACAGCACCAAGACCAATTACACCAAGGGTTTTTCCGAGTATCTCCGGACCCACAAAGCCAGACTTGCCTTTTTCAACTAAATCGGGTATTTCATCTCCAGAATCTGAAATGGATTTTACCCAATCAATCCCTCCCAGGACATCCCTAGAGGAAAGCAGCATTGCGCATAGGACAAGCTCCTTCACCGCTTCGGCATTTGCTCCTGGCGTATTGAACACGACAATACCCTCTTCGGCGCATCGCTCGATGGGAATGGTGTTCACTCCAGCACCAGCACGGGCGATGCATAGTAGCTCAGGATTGAAAACTTCTTCATGGAGGTTAGCAGAGCGTACCAGTATAGCATTCGGGTTTTCCACACTATCTGAAATGGTGTACTTTCCCTTGTCTAGTGTATCCAGTGCGGCAGAGCTAATGTTGTTGAGGATTTTTACTTGATACATGAGCGGGACAACTCCTTTATAATGGGTAGCTTATCATATAATGGTATATATGAGGCTATAACTGTTATTTATTGTTAATCTCGAAATTACGCATGAAGTCAGCGAGGGCACTAACTCCTTCCACGGGCATTGCGTTGTATATTGATGCTCTCATTCCTCCAGCGGCTCTGTGACCTTTCAAGTTGTCGAAGCCAGCGGCTGTTGATTCGTTGACAAATTTGTCGTCAAGCTCGTCACTACCTGTTCTAAATGTTACATTCATGTCAGAACGAGCAGGAATTTCAGCACAACCTTTAAATAGGCTGCTGTTATCAATGACATCATAGAGTATTTTTGCTTTATCTGTTTTGAGCTTTTCCATGCCTTCCACACCACCCTGGGTTTCGAGCCATTTGAGTGTGAGACCTAGAATGTATATGGTGTAGCAGGCGGGGGTATTGTGCATAGAGTCCGTGTCAACCATGACTTGATAGCTCAAAAGTTTCGGAGTAGATGGGAGCTCTTTTCCAGTTAGGGATTTATCCACGATTACAACTGCAAGTCCAGCTGGTCCCATGTTCTTTTGGGCTCCGGCATAGATTACGCCATATTTGGATACATCAATTGGTTTTGATAATATGTTGGAGGACATATCGCTCACGATGGGGATGCTTCCTGTTTCCGGGATATATTTCCATTCCGTGCCAAATACTGTGTTGTTGGCACAGTAGTGGAAGTATGAAGCATCCGATGATATTTTCAGCTCATCTTGACTGGGAATATAGCTGTGATTTTTGTCAGCAGAGGAGCAGACAATGCTGATTTCGCCATATTTTTGCGCCTCTTGCATAGCTAAATCAGAGAAGTTTCCTGTGATTGCGTAGTCCGCTTTTCCAGTGGAGCCAATGAGGTTTAATGGAACAGCAGAGAATTGAAGTGTTGCACCACCTTGCATGAAGATGACTTCGTGTGTGTCCGGAACTTTTAACAGGCGCTTGAAATCGGCTTTTGTCTCATTGAAAATGTCGATATAGACCTTGCTCCTGTGGCTCATTTCCATGACAGACATACCAGAACCTCGGTAATTTGTCATTTCCTGTGCAGCCTGTTCAAGTACGGGGAGCGGGAGCATCGATGGACCCGCTGAAAAATTATAAATTCGATCTGTTGATGACACTAGTATTGCCTCCCAAAAGTTATTCTGGCAATTATATCCCAGTAAAAGGAGCATGTCAATTATTAATTATCCCATGTGCTTTCCCATTTTCCACTCTCTCGATTACAACCGGGTGGATTTCGCCTTTTTTTGTTTCGCCTTTTGCTGTTATTTCTATGTAGTTTGTGGAGTAGCCTTGCCAGTTGCCTTTTGATTCTTGTTCGAATAGGACCTTTGCTGTTGTACCGATTTGCTTTTGTAAAAATGCTTGTGTCATTTCCTTTGCAACTGTTGATACTATTTTTGCTCGCTCTTGACGGATGGCTTTACTCACTTGATTGGGCATGGTAGCTGCTGGGGTTCCTTTCCTTGGTGAAAAGGGAAAAATATGCATGGCGGAAAAACCGATTTGTTGAATAAACCTCAATGTTTGTGCAAACTCTTCATCTGTTTCGCCTGGGAAGCCTGTGATTAGATCAGCGGTGACTCCGCAATTGGGAAATACGCTTCGCATCTGGGAAATAGCCGTTGAAACTGTTTTTGTGTCATATTTTCGACCCATCCGCTGCAGGGTTTCATCGCAGCCGCTTTGTAAAGAAATATGGAAATGATTGCATAGGTTTTTCGATTTTGCCAATTCTCCAATAAAATCATCTGACAATGTATTGGGGTCAAGTGAGCCTATCCTTATGCGAGTGGTTGGTACTGCTTCACTTATTTCCTCAATTGCATTTAATAAAGAGATTTTATTCGGAAGCTCCTTTCCATATGAAGAAAGTTCGATTCCGATTAGAACGATTTCACGATATCCGTTTTTTTCTAAAAGTTTTGCTTGTTCAATAGCTTCCAATAATGGTAGGGAACGAGGAGCACCTCGGGCATAGGGAATGATGCAATATGCACAATAATTATCGCAACCATCTTGGATTTTCAAAAAAGCTCGAGTGCGACTTTGGATTTCAGAATATGGTGTTGCTGGTTCAAAAATGCCAAGATCCGATTCGTTAAATTCTAAATTGCTCAATTCCGATTTATTCGGTTCCGATTCACTCATAATAAGTGATTCAATCTCAAAAACGAGTTTTTCTCTATCGCCACTTCCCCAGACCAGGTCAACATCAAGGGCAGCTACTGATTCTGGATCAATTTGGGAAAAGCAACCACAAACAACAATCATAGCATTGGGTTCGCCCTTTTTAATTCTTCGCACAGCTTGACGAGACTTTCTGGCACTCTCACCTGTGACCGCACAGGTATTTATAATAGATACATCGCAACCATCGCCAACACTACATATAATATGTCCACGAGATAGCAAAAGTGCCTCTATATTTTGCGAGTCAGATTGATTTACTTTGCATCCTAAGGTGTGAATCGAGAACTTCATCCCTTTGCTCCTTGAATGTTTTTCTTAATATGTGTATAATGCCAATTACTATGAATGTATATTTTGACAATGCAGCCACAACCTGGGTGCGAAGTGAAGTAATAGATGCCATGACCGCCATTATGCACATGGAATATGGCAACCCCTCATCACCCCACTATATGGGGCGAAATGCTGCTAAAGCGCTTGCTGCAGCACGGAAAAGTATTGCCGATGTTTTTTCTGCTAAGGCAAATGAGATTTTTTTCACATCTGGTGGTACCGAAGCCGATAATTGGGCTATTATGGGCTGTGCAGAAATGCTTGCAAGGGGTTCTTCAAAGCATATTATTACTTCCACAATTGAGCATGATGCTGTATTGGAACCCATAAAAAAATTGGAAAAAAACGGTTGGGAAGTAACGTATTTATCACCAAATATGGATGGTGTCATTTTAGCTGAAAGCTTTGCCGATGCCCTCAGAGAAGATACTGCCTTTGCATCAATCATGTTTGTTAATAACGAAACCGGCGCGAT
The DNA here is from genome assembly GCA_009777775.1 of Oscillospiraceae bacterium. Taxonomy (GTDB): domain Bacteria; phylum Bacillota; class Clostridia; order Oscillospirales; family Oscillospiraceae; genus WRMH01. The sequence continues at coordinate 21,515 of WRLE01000019.1, read as the reverse complement.
AAACCCCATTGAGACTTATGGGAAGGAAATAAAGAAAAGAAAGCTTTCCACTGTGCTCCATGTGGATGCGGTTCAAGCATATGGGAAGATAGCTTTTAGAGCTGGTTCATTAGGTGCGGATTTAATATCCATCAGCGCCCATAAGATTCATGGTCCTAAGGGTATTGGAGCTTTATACATAAAAGGTGGAAATAAAGCTGGTATCAAGCTGCCGCCGCTGATTCTGGGTGGTGGGCAAGAGAGTGGGTTTAGAGCAGGGACCGAGGCACTTCCAGCCATTGTGGGTTTTGCTAAAGCTGCTTCTCTTTGCTCCACAGAACAGGTGGAAAACACTTTAGTAGTGGAGAAGCTACGTAAATATATAACGAGTCAGCTAGAAGAAACATTTCCGGATATATTTGTTATTGGTAATGATACTTCACCGTATATCCTCAGTATTTCTCTCCCTGGTTACAAGAGCGAAGTCTTGATGAGCTTTCTGGAGGGAGAAGGGATATGTGTTGCCAGAAGTGCTGCTTGCAAAAAAGGCGCTCGAAGTCGAGTCCTGGAGATGATGGGTTTGAGCAATGAAATAATCGATGCTGCGCTACGTGTTAGTTTTTCACCTTACAATACCCAAGATGAGGCGGAATATTTCATCGAAATGTTAAAAAAGGCATTGGCAACCCTGAGGAAATAAACACAACAAAGGTAGTATATCATGAATAAGGATATTGTAAATAATAAATCGGCTTTGGTGGCGATGAGCGGGGGAGTGGATAGCACTACGGCGGCATTGCTGTCTATTCGTGATGGTTATGAATGTGAAGGAGCCGTGTTAAGGCTCTTTGCTCAAACAGACAATGGCAATGCCGATGTGGCAGAAGATGCCTTGCTAGCTTGTAAACAATTGGAAATACCATTGCATATTTTCGATATGTGCGAATATTTTGAAACAGAAGTGATTTCACCTTTTATTGCAACATATATGAGCGGCAGGACTCCAAATCCATGCGTTTTATGCAATAAGTATCTAAAGTTCGGATATCTAATTGAAAAAATGCGAGAGCTGGGAAAAAATCACTTAATCACTGGGCATTATGCAAGGATACAAGATGATGGAGCAGGGAGATTCCTGTTGAAAAAAGGTTTGGATGCGACGAAAGATCAAAGCTATATGCTATATACCCTCAAACAAGAACAGCTCGCAGTATCAAGATTCCCCCTTGGCGAATTGACAAAAACCCATGTCCGGGAGCTTGCTGCATCTGAGGGGTTAAAAAATGCCAATAAGAAGGAGAGCCAAGATATTTGTTTCATTCCCCATGGGAATTATTCAAGCTTTATCGAAAGCTATACAGGACAGCAATCAACTAAAGGGCGTTTCGTGTACTTCGATGGTAGCGACCTGGGTGAGAACAATGGAATTATCCATTATACTGTTGGTCAACGACGTGGTTTGGGTTTAGCATTAGCTCACCCACCATATGTCATTGAGATTCGTCCGAATGACAATACAGTTGTAATTGGCAAAAACGAGCAGCTTTTTTCCACTAGTCTTCTTGCCAGGGATATAAACTTTATACCTTTTGATAAGCTTGATACTGACCTTCGCGCATGGGCAAAAATAAGATATGGACATAAGGAGCAAAGAGCGACAATAAGGCAATTAGATAATGATTGTCTTCATATCCAATTTGACGAAGCTCAAAGAGCTATAGCAAAGGGTCAAGCTGTGGTTATTTATGATGGAGATGTTGTTATTGGTGGCGGAACCATCGACCATATTGATAATGTAGATTAGACTTAAATAGTGAATAATTTTATTCATAAAATTCAATAAACGCATTTTGGTGAAAAAGGGTAAAAACTCGACTAATACTTAGTATTTGCAGGGCTTTTACCCTTGTTTTCGTTGTGTCACATTTCTTTCAAAAAAACTAGAAAATGTGACAAACTTGTGACATTGTTGTTGTATTATACAGATACCGATAATGAAAGAAAATATTTAAACGATAAATCTAGTAAGGGGAATCCATCGGCTGCCAAAGTTAAAGCTGATATGGAGACAACAACCAAGGGTGCAAAATAGTATGGCTATGCCCCTTACTAATTTTAGGAGGAAACGATGAAAAAGGAAATGAGATTTTTAGCGCTTGCTTTAGTCGCAATGATGATGCTTGTTATGATTGCTGCTTGCACGAAGGAAACTACAGCAATACACGCTCCCGGAGAGGATGAATTCGATGATAACGACTTTGTTTATATGGATCTGGCATCCGAAATGATACCCCTGACGGAAGCTCCGCCATTGGCATTTAGTGCGCCAACGGCTCCAGGAACCCTTACCAAATCCAATAACAAGGCAATTATTGACTATTCCAATTCAAAAGATGGATACATCATGGTCAAATTCATGAGTAATACCAATAAGCAACTTAGGGTTCTTATCACAGGACCTAGCAATGTCCAATACCAATATACCCTAAAGCAAGATACCAGCTACGAAGTCTATCCCCTTTCCGATGGAAACGGGAAATACACCATCGGTGTGTATGAGCAAACGGAAGGAAACAGGTATTCCACAGCTCTTTCTGCAACCATCGATGTTGCTCTAACAGATGAGTTTGCACCCTTTCTCAGACCTAACCAATATGTAAATTTCACAGCGGAAAGCAATGCAGTTGCTAAAGCTGCGGAATTGGTGGAAGACAGCACTGGTACCATGGAAAAAGTCGCTGCCATATATGATTTCGTTGTTGCCTATCTCTCCTATGATAGGATTTTCGCCAGGGAAGTCACCCAAGGAAAGCATAATGGATACTTACCAGACATCGATCAAGTATTGGCCAACAGAAAAGGTATTTGTTTCGACTATGCTGCGTTGATGACTGCCATGGTGCGAAGCCAAGGAATCCCTTGCAGACTGGTTGTGGGATATGCAGGAAAAGACTACCATGCTTGGATAGATGTGTACAATGAAGAAACCGGCGAATGGGTCAATACGGCAATATACTTCGATGGAAAAGAATGGAATCGCATGGATCCGACTTTTGCATCCACCAGCAACCAAAGCAATGCGATAATGCAATTCATTGGTGATGGAGCGAATTATTCAGCTAGATTCCTTTATTAAGCGAAGTATTAATCGAAAAATATAGTTACAAATTGGGCGGACAGACAGTTCGCCCAATTTTTATTTGCAGATATGTTACTAAACGAGCAGTTTATATGCAATGGAAAATAATTGAAAACTGCTTTATTTAATTTGTGAAAATCACGATAATAAAAGTATAGATATAGACCTCTTAGGTCTGTTCTCGATAAAAGAATGTTTATTAAAACGCAATAATTACAAGGGGAATGTCATGGCTAAAAAGACATTGAACAACACATATCTCTCGATGCTTTGCTCTGAAATTGCAATGCTCCTTGACGCAGGAATCACCATCATTGATGCTTTGCAAATTCTCTTAGAAGACGAACCCACAAAAGAAGGCAGAGATATTATGTTGGGTTTGGTGGATAATATGGAGGGAGGAGATAGCTTTTCGGCGGCTTTAATTAAAGCTGAGAGTTTTCCTCGCTATGCTGTTCATATGGTGGAAATTGGAGAGAAAACTGGGAGATTGGTTGAGACATTAAAAGCTCTCAGCGAGTACTATGAAAGGCAAGTCAGACTCGCGACGACAATTAAAAACTCTATCATGTATCCTGCAATACTTCTTGTTTTGATGATAGTGGTGGTACTGATTCTTATTGTGCAAGTTCTCCCCATTTTCAACAATGTTTTCAGCCAATTGGGTACACAAATGTCAGCAGTTGCAATTTCATTGATGAAATTTGGTACTTGGCTAGGTAACGCATCTGTTGCCATCGCCATTGTCATGGGTGCAATTCTGCTTGTTGCGCTGCTTAGTATTGTTATACCCAATGTTCGTAAAGCAATTACGATGGTATTTTCTAATAAATGGGGAGGGAGTGGCATATTTGGAAAAATCGCTTCCTCTCGTTTTGTCTTTGCTATGACACTTGCTATGGCGAGCGGTTTAGATACAGATGAAGCTGTGGAAATAGCTGCCAATGTGAGTGGAGGAGCAAAACCAGTGGATGAACAGCATAGTAAATGCTCAGATATGCTCAGGTCAGGAAGCACCTTGTCGGAGGCACTAACCCAGTCTAAGATACTGACTCTTCAAGATGGGAAAATGCTCTCCATTGGCACAAGGAGCGGAAAATCAGATGAAGCAATGGCAGAAATTGCTCGCCGAAGCGACAACAATGTCAGAGACGACATAGACCGAATAGTAGGCGGAATAGAGCCAACCCTAGTAATAGTATCCTCAGTAGTAATAGGAGCAATTCTATTGTCAGTAATGCTACCCTTGATGGGTATAATGACAGCAATTGGATAATTATTAGTTATCCTAAACGGTTTAATTTTATGAAAAGTCGGAAGAATATTTATCGAAAAAGTGCTAGTGATGTGGTCAGGTCTATGGTTTTGCCTGTGCTTTTTACGGTGACAGTTTTAGTTATGATGCTTTATGGTTTGCGTCAGACGGAGATTTCAAGCAGGACAGAAAATTTGCGAATCCTGGATGAAAGTCTGCGTCGAGCTGTTGTCACCAATTATTCCATACATGGTAATTATCCCCAATCGGTCTCAGAAATAACTGAAAGATATGGAATATTTGTGGATAAAACAAAATATGTTGTCCATTACAGCATTTTTGCATCAAACATAATGCCGGATCTGGCAGTATTTGAAACACAAAAGTGAGCATATGATGAAAACACCCAGCAAAAGAAGAATCGATACCATATTTGTGCTGATAATCTTCAGTGTTTTTGCCCTTTCCGTGCTTATGGTGCTGATGTTAGGTGCCAGGGTATATAAAAGCATGACAGACATCGCCAAGGAGAGGCAAGACGAGCGTACACTTTTGTCCTATGTGTGGACTAAAGTAAAAATCAACGATAAAAATGGAAGTATACGCATAGGGGAATATTTCGGCTTAAATGTCCTTTGCTTTGATGAAGAATATGAGCAAACCATGTATACCACAGCAATATATCTCCATGACGGCTGGGTTTATGAGCTATACACGGAAACATCCCTTCTTGCTGAAAGCGACCCGCAGCATGGATTTGCTCCAGAAGATGGGGTGAAGGTAATGGGTATAGAAAGTTTGGAATTTACACAATATAGCCACGGTTTGATAAAAGTTGCCACAAATACAAGCCACTTGCTCATTTATCCCAGAAGCGCGGAAACTGTTATTGGCGGGAGGGCTGTTTCATGAACACAAGAAGCAAATCAACGCTTTTTTTAATGGAGCAACTCATCGTCATTGGCACATTTGCATTATGTGCTGCAGCTTGCGTGAGAATATTCGCGTCTTCCTACTTTATGGCAGTGGAAGCCAGAGACTTAAGTTATGGGATACGAGTTGCAGAAAGCGGAGCTGAGTGTTACAAAGCAGTTAGTGGCGATTTAGTTATTGCAGCAGATATACTCGGTGGCAAAATAGTCGACTTGGATGAGCATCTCCAAGCGGTCATATTTTATGACAAAGACTGGGAATTATGCGATGAAAATGATGAAACTGCCTCATATGCACTGAAGCTTATTGGGGAGAGGGAATCACATGATGGAATGGACTTCATACAAGGAAGTCTTGTAGTTAGCAAACTATCTGGAGATGATATTATTAGCTTCCCAATATCCACAAGATATGGACATACAAGGGGAATGGCTTATGAATAAAGGCTCAATGGGAGTGGGTAGCTCATCGCTGGTTCTTGTCTTCGCTGTCCTTTGCCTAACGGTATTTTCACTGATTTCCTTATTGGTGGCAAGAAACAGCAAAGCCCTTGCCGATTCGGAAGCGGCACTCGTAGTGGGTTATTACGAGGCTGATACACAAGCAGAGGAAATATATAAAAAAATTATTATGTCAAATGGAAGCATTTCCGAAATTATGGGAAATGTAGAAATATGGTCATATTGGGATGTGGAAATGGAAGTGGAAATAATTTCATTTACATGTCCAGTTTCTGATGATAAGGAGCTTTATGTCAGATTTGCCTATGAGGGTAATAATAGCAGTATACTTAATTGGCAAATGATTGACATTGGCTCATGGGAAAACGATGGGGCTCTAGATGTGTGGTTGGGAGACGATTACGATGATGCTTGGATGCAGTTGGAGCAATAAGATAACGATTTCGATTTATTTTTCAGGAGGGAAGTACCATGGAAGGTGCACAGGAACATGATGTTTTGAAATGGTTGCGACAAGCGGCTGGTGAGGGTGTCTCCGATATTTTCATAGGAGCGGGGCGTCACATTACTTTCAAAAAAAGCGGAGAAATACTCCCTCAAGATACAGAGAACCTCAGACCCGAGGAAGCACAAAGACTTATTACTGGTTTATATGAACTTGCCAATAGACCCATGGAAAGATTTTTTGAGACAGGAGACGATGATTTTCCCGTGACTGTTCCTGGGTTAGCAAGGTTCAGGGTGAATACATATAGACAAAGAAGCACAATGGCGGCAATTATCAGAGTAGTGCTGTTTAATATTCCAAATTATAACGATTTACAAATCCCAGAAGGGGTTATGAAAATTTCAGAGGAAACCAGAGGATTGGTTCTGGTAACAGGACCTGCTGGAGGTGGTAAAACCACGACGCTGGCTTGTGTTATCGATGCCATCAACAACACACGAAATTGTCATATTATCACCCTTGAAGACCCCATAGAGTTTCTCCATAGAGACAATAAAAGCTTGGTGAGCCAAAGGGAGATTTCCACAGATACCGATTCGTATACCATTGCCCTTCGCGCCTGTTTGAGACAGGCTCCTGACATCATATTATTGGGTGAAATGCGAGACCACGAAACTATAAAAACTGCTATGACAGCGGCTGAGACTGGTCATTTGGTTATTTCCACACTACACACCGTTGGAGCTGCAAACACCATCGACCGTATCATTGATATATTTCCTCCAGAACAACAGCAGCAAATTCGAGTGCAGTTGTCCATGGTTTTGCGTATGGTAGTGACCCAAAAACTGGTGCCAAATATCATGAATAAATCAATGCCTGTATTTGAAATAATGAGGGTGAATAATGCAATAAGCAATTTGATTCGAGAGGGTAAAACTCATCAAATAGACAATGTGATACAGACCTCCGCTGCAGAAGGCATGATAAGTATGGATGGGTATATTTTAAACCTATTTAGAAATGGTGATATTTCATCAGAAACAGCTTTAAGAAGTGCAATAAACACCGATATGATGCGGAAACAATTGGGAATATGATGATAAAAGTGTGAAATTTCTACGAACAAAAAAAGTTAAATTCATATAAATTAACGCATTTTAGCTATATTAGAAGCGGATTGACATAATAGTTACCTCCTTTATTGACAAGCCCCAAACCATTGGGTCGCAATGGTTTGGGGCTTGTTATTTTATGTTTGTACCAAGGGCAAAAGGAAAAATGTCACACGAAAACGATGAAAAGTCACATTGTAGAAAAAATGTAATAAAATACGTGAAATGTGACACAATTGTGACATGAAGCGTGTAGTCTTATGCACTGTCGGGGTATATTGTAACAATTTGCTATGACAGTATGCACGATGGGTATAAGAAACATTGATCCTAACATATCTTTTCGCATAAAAAGAATCGGCGGAAACGGGATTCATCATAGAAGTAGACGAAGAGGTATGGGGAAATCTACAAAGGAAAGGATGAAAGCTAGTGCAGATTATTTGTTTGAGACACAAATATTATGCACAAAGTATCGCAGGTAAACTAAATAATGGTCAAGTCAAACATGAAAAGGAGTAAAAAGAGACTCTTAGCACTGTTTCTTGCTGTGTTGATTATTGCTGGCATACTGCCCTTCTATGCAATAGCAAATGATGCAGGAATAGTGGAAATGGTGGAGTTTCTAGGCATGGCGAAGATTCTCGATTTGGGAGAAGCCATCGCCAACAAAGTCGTCACAGAAAAGCTCTCGAATCCGGGTGTCTTTGACATCGAATTATACGTAGCAGGCAGAAACGGTGTTCCGAAATCATATGGTACGGATATTGTTTTTGTCATCGACACATCTAGTTCCATGTCTTCAACTGACATAAGAAATGCGAGAAATTCGGTAATCGAAGCTATTGATACTTTGTTCAAAGACCCCGAAGTAGGAAATAAAAGCAGAGTAGCCATTGTAGTGTTTAATAATTGGGTAACCATTGGTAATTTCAACCAAGGAAGTAGCGGAGGCGCGAGATATTGGACAACCTCAGCAACATGGGAGAGTTCAGACAGATCAAAGGTTGACTCGACTTCGACTGGGAGACTCAGCAGCGGAAACTTTTGGAGTACAGCAGATAGAACGAACACCCAAGCGGGTATACATGCTGGACATTATTTGCTTCAAGATACTAATAAACCAGCACCTCCATCGATAAACTATACCAGCGAAGACAACTATGATGGTAGTTTTAACACAAAAGTTATGGTGGTCATGACAGATGGGGGACCAAATAAGTATTATAACTACACAGCCAATACTGTAACATACAATGATAGTGGTACGAACAGAGATATCATAAATCCTACCAGAGCTCCTAGTTTATATGAGACTTCATCATGGTGGGCGGGTGGTAGCTTAGCACAGGGAGACGATGCGTCTGCCAATCGTGCAATATGGCAAGCAAAATACGCTCAAATCGCAGGTATATCCATGTATGCCATTGGTTATGGCAATTATTTTCAAGTGGATAGCACCACTGGAAAACTCACTGGAAATAGTGTTGCTACAAAGACCTTGGAAGGCATTGCACCCAGATTCTTCACAGCATCAGGTGATGGTGCGGGAGCGGCACTAACTGACATTATGAAAGGGATTTCGAAAAGCTCAGCTGCTCGACTAAATAATCTACAAGTCGTGGATTTGATAGGAAATGGTTTCGTCTTGGAAGGTTCCCTTGGTACAGTGGAAAAGGCTTTATTTGATTCCGATAGCACTCTTGGTGGCTTAACATGGATTCCCTTGACTCCTGATGAAGCAATAACAAATAATGCAATATTGCAAGGTAGCAACAGCGATACTGTTCAATGGAGCTTAGGCTCTGTGGATGACTTCACTATCTATCGTTTAGTTTTCCAAGTGAAGATTAAAGATGACTTGAATAATGGTGTATATTATACGAACACAAATGTGGCAAATGACTTCGTCCAAGCACAAGCAGGGCAACGAAGCTATCAAACAGGACAGCATAATAAATTGACATACACCTTCGATGGAGATGACGGGTCATATACCATTTATGCTTGCGAAAAGTACACAGTTTCCAATGAAAAGCCAGCTACAATTTACATCAACAAGGCAATAAGCGCAAGTAGTGATTCATTTATTGGAAATGCTCCTAACTTTAGCTTTGCTGCCTATCTCGATGAAAATTGTACTGTTAGCTTAAGTGGGATTACAGAGATTGAAGTGTCTGGAGGAACAATCGTAGGTAGCGGAACAACAACGATTGTTATTAAAGACATTCTTCCTCTGATACCAAATGGACAGAGCTCCGTAGATTTGTGGATTAAGGAATCAGGAACCCAGACCTTGGCGAACGGCGGTCGTTGGGATCACGATGCAAATGTAGTAAAAATCAGTGTTTCAGATAAGGGTGTTGTTACTTATCCTGTTGGAACAGCGGTTCCTTTTACCAATACATTCACAAAGCTTTACACAGTGACTGTCAACTACTATGTCTTCAACAAAGTGTCAGGAACATATAATCTTGTGCATACAGAATCCGAAAGTAGCTTTGAAAATGGTGATTCATATGCAATGTATGCCCAGGATCTGTTTCGCAATGTATATGGAGTTGCAAATGCACCCTTCTCGTATTCCAGCAGCAGCGCAAAAACAGGTGAAATTGCAATAAACAAAGATGAGTACGATATTTTAGTAAATGATGTCATCAAAAGTGAAAATGTAGTCATCAATTTGTACTACATCGGAACAGCCGATATAGATATTTGGCTCACTAAGTCAATATCTCTAGCTGAATCAACCATGATATATCCCCAGAATTATAGCTTCACCTTTACACTCAACAATGGAGTAAAGGATGTGGCGACACTGGTGTTTGACCAAGGTGATTTTACCAGCGCCAATAGCTCTACGAAACAGTTCACTTGGTTAAATGGTGTTGATTATCAAACTGATTTAGAAGGGAAGATTCTATTTATCAGTGAAAGTTTCAGTGGGAAATGGTCTAGCTCACTAATAGGCAGTGTTGATTTCGTCAAAATTGAAAATGGTATAGCCACTTCTATATACCAATCCACAAATGGCAATCAAGTGGATAACCTGTATACACAAGACCCGGTACCTGCAACTGTGAATCTGCATAAGTATTTTGAAGGCAATTTATCCAGTCTTGTGAATCAAGAATATGATGGTTCGTCCCTTGATTGTGGTCTTATTCACAGCCATAACGAAGATTGTTATGTTTATACCTTCAACTTCACACTAATAGATAAAGATGCTAATGTTGTCGATAGTGATTCGCTTCAATTGACAAAAACACAGCTCATAGGTCTATCCTATGACCCGGCGACATCCACATCCTTTGTGGCAACATGGACTTCGCTCTCCTTCACCATCCCAGCAAACTCAGTGAAAAATGGACCCTTTTCAATAAGCGAGAATAGTCAATCGGGTGCATATTGGTCTCTAGGAGCAAGTGTGAGCGGGATAATAGTGAACCCATACACTGGAGTAGTAACATACCCTGATGGACTAACTGTAGTTGAAATGACAAACATATTCCAAGGAACCAATCGTCCTGATTTAACATTCTCCAAGCAAGTGATAGATGCCAGGACTGGAGGAATAGCTGGTGGATACAATGGTACTTTCAACTTTGAACTCTTCGATGGTTCATCATCCCTTGGTATCTATACCATCGATGTGGTAAATGGACAAGGCACATTGGGTGAAATCATAAAGCTGTATGGATATATCAATAAAACTGCAAATCTGAGCCTTTATGAAATCAAACCTGACCCATCCAGTGGTGATTTAGTGGAAGGTATGGATTATGACCTGGGACCTTACACTGTTGAAATTGTAAATGGACAGCTTGTATCCCAGCAAATCGTCTTTGAAAACGTATATATGGAACCCATTGATCCTGAGTTTTCCATCGTTAAAACAACAAATGCTGCTGATAAAAATGCCACGTTTGCATTTGAGTATAGCTATGTGGAAGATGCTACAAACCAAACGGACTGCGGTTATGTGGAAATCACAACCCAAAATGGAACAGGCACACAAAAAATCACAGGCTTCTTACCCACAAACTTTTCCGGAACAGTGACTGTAATCGAAACCCATATTGTCTCACAAGTGTCGCAAGATGAAGTATGGATTCTAGACACAGTGGTGAAAACTTTGGTGTATAAAGATGGAGTCTGCACAAGCCCCAGCAATCTGGTTTCATTTGCCAATAGCCTGTGGAAACCGGACATCAGTATAGCAAAGGAATATAACACAGCATCGGTTGTGGAACCAGGAACCAATGTCACTTACACACTAACTGTCGTCAACAGTGGTGATGAAAAACTCACCGATGTGGAAATTGCAGATAGTATGTTTAGCGACAATATGGTTTTCGACAAAATCTGCTTAAACGGTATCGATCTTGTGGAAGGAATCGATTATGAGTATATAAACAAAAAACTCATCTTCGATGAGCTTAATAAAGGCGATGTTATTCTCATTGTCTATACGATTAAATACGATGCCATTGGCTTTTATACAAACAATGCTGATGTGAAAGCATATGGTAGCGATACAAAGCGTGAAGTCTCCTCAAATGCCGTTGAGAGCATTACTGTCAAGATTGCTGATTTGGGTGGAGCTGCGTTGACCGTGACGAAAAAGGTCTCTTTATATAGAGCTGCCTATCCGATTGCGGCATCGCCAGCTTATGTTTTTGAGGACAGTGTTGCGTTCAGTTCCAGCGGGAACAGGGCAATCTTCCAGATAACTGTGACAAACAACAGCTCTTGGGAAATAACACTGGATAGTGTCACAGACACATATGCTGGTGCTGGAGTTAATATTTCTGAATTTGTACTCGAAGATGGTAGCCCGATTGACCTCACAGCATACCCATTGGCAGCGAGCAGCAGTATAAGTTTCTACTATATAACAGCTGCCATTACTTCAACGGGTACTTATAGAAACAGCATAGACATAAGCGCATATGTTACCCTAGATAATAGCCAGATTCTCAACGATGGCGATTTTGCTGATGTGAATGCATCCTGGTCTAGTGGTTATTATGTGCCTCCAGTGAGACCAAGCAACCCGCCACCGGAAATCGAAGAAATTGTGGAGGAAGTTGAGTTACTCCCAGAGCCTATGCCCTTAGTAGAAACACCTCCGGAAGAAGACCCCATGGAGCTGGTTGTACTCGGCATACCTGGTCTCCAAGCAGAACCAGGACCAAGCCCAGAAGATTTCGTTGAAATCATCGATCCTGATGTACCCATAACAAATCTACCACAAACAGGCATCCCAGCCATCTTACCCTTCGTGCTATTAGCCCTGGGAACCGCCACCCTATCACTGGGACTAATGCTCCCAAAGAAACGCAAAGAAAGATAAGCCTATACCCAAAATAAAAGAAAGAGGAGACGTATTAACGTCTCCTCTTTTGAACGGAGGGACGGTTCTTTTGTTCAAATGAACGCGGGGACGGTTCTTTTGTTCAGACGGTTCGTTCTATCTATTTAATTCTATGAACGCGGGGACGGTTCTTTTGTTCAAATGAACGCGGGGACGGTTCTTTTGTTCAAATGGTTCGTTCCCTCTGAACAAAAGAACCGTCCCTCCGTTCACTGACGGTTCGTTCTATCCGTTCACGCGTTCATGAACAAAAGAACCGTCCCTCTGTTCAAATTCCCTCTGAACAAAAGAACCGTCCCTCCGTTCACTGCGTTCAGAAAATGAACAAAAGAACCGTCCCTCCGTTCAGAAAATGAACAAAAGAACCGTCCCTCCGTTCATGTTAATGCATGTATAGTCTTATCATGCGTAGGAGTTTGTCGAAATCTATTGGTTTTCCTATGTGTCCGCTCATTCCTGCGTCTATGTAGCTTGCCACTTCATCGGGGTGGACATTTGCTGTCATAGCGATTATTGGTATGCGGACACCTTGGGGCCAAACGCTGCGTATAATTTTAGTTGCTTCCACCCCATCCATTTCAGGCATATTGATGTCCATGAAAATAACATCGAAATCGTATTCACCAGAGGTGAAAAGCTCCACGGCTTCTCGACCATTGGATGCGCAAACGATTTTCATTCTTGTGTCTTCTAGCATAGCCATGACGATTTCTCTGTTTATTTCCACATCCTCCACCAAGAGGGCAGTCATGCCGTGGAATGAATGGAGAGTACCGTCATCCAACGCTTCATTTGCTTTTATACGTGCTTTAAATGTGAAATAAAAGGTTGAACCCACACCCAATGTCGATTCCACCCAAAGCTCACCTTCCATCATTTCAACGATATTTTTCGAAATAACAAGACCCAAACCAGCTCCGCCGTACTTTCTGTTGATGCTTCCATCGACTTGCTCGAAAGCTACGAAGAGCTTTTTTTGTTGCTCCTGAGAAATACCAATACCATTGTCGCTGACTTCAACCTGCATGGTAAGCAAATCATTATCCACATTTAAAATGAAGACATTAATGTGGATTTTCCCATAATCATTTGTGAATTTAGCAGCATTCGATAACAAATTATATATTACTTGGGAGAGTCGCTTTTCATCACTTACTAGCATTTCTGGAATGGATGGGTCGATGGTGCTGGTAAAAGTATGGTGTTTGTCAGCAAAATAACTGGATAATTCATCAAATACATCCCCTAGCATTGATGAAAAGCTAAACTCGGCAGGGGTGTAGCTAAGCTTGCTATCTTCGATATCAGACATATCAAGCACATCGTCGATTAACCTCAATAGGCTTCGAGATGCGCTTCCAACTTTCGATAAGCATTCGTTTTTTTTATCTAAATCATCCGTTGTCAAGGAAATATTAGTCATTCCAATTATAGCATTCATTGGAGTACGCATTTCGTGACTCATTCTTGATAGAAACTCGCTTTTGGCTCGACTGCTCTGTTCTGCTAGATATTTTGAAACAGCGATTTCCGCTTGTAGTTTTATAATAGTGTTCAAATTGTCTTCCACAGAATTGAGTTCAAAAGCTCCGGAAAAAATGTTTCCAACAACGCAAGCCAGGTTAATTTCATTTTCGTCCCAAATGATTGGCTCATCGCTTCTTAGATAAAAACCTAATATGGCGCATAGTTCACCTTTTATAAAGATGGGAACTTTAATAAAATTACCAAAACCGAAGGTATATTGTTCCATAATGCTTTTATAGCGTAAATTATTCGATGTTAGACATAAATCACCGCTGAGGATAAGGGAGCTGATAATGGAGCGCAAGTTGGCGTCCAAAGCTATTTCGGTACCCAAAAGGCTTTCTGTGGAATAAACAGGGTTTATCCATTCGTTATTACAAATGATTGTATCGCCGTCATCTTGCAACCAAAAAAGCAAAATTTGCTCCACTTCCATGAATTGACCAAGGCTTTGTAGAGAATTATTGAAAGATTCGTGTATTGGCTCATCCTTTAAAAAACACTGGGAGATAGATGTCACCAATGATTGTTGCTCTTGTCTTTGTTTCAAAGCACGCTTTTGGTTCACAATATCAATTTGATTATTCACCCGCGACAAGACTACCTGCTCGATGAAAGGTTTTGTAATGCAATCACTGGCACCCATTTCCAAACCGATGGATTCCATTTCCCGTTGCTGAATGGATAGAATAAAAATAATGGGTATGTCTTGGCTTGTTTGGGATGATATTATTTGAGCTAAATCGTCAAAACCCCTTTTATTGGAAGCATCAATGTCAAAAAGTATGATGTCAGGACTATTTTGAGCCGTCTTTTCCAATGCCTCTATCACATTGCTTGCTGTATAAATAGCATATTTTCCTGTGAGTATTCCCTTTAAGTAATGTATATTTGACTCATCCTTGTCAACAATCAATATACTATTTTTCTTATCCATTTGATACGTCCTCGAATTAACATGAAACTATTTGCTGGTAAAACCCTTGTTTGAAAACAGTTTTGAAACTTAATAGAATCCCTAAGAAATCCCTACTGTGCAACAAAACTAACCCATCCACCATCTAAGATAGTTTCGATGACGGTAAAACCAGCGTTTTGGATTGCGTGAAAAACTTCGTCCAATCTGTCATCTATTATCCCTGAGCTAATATAGACACCGCCAGGCTTCAATGTACCCATCTGATATAGAATAGGTGAAAGTTCTATTATAACATCTGTTATGATGTTTGCAACTATTAAATCATATTGATGGACATAGAGTTCCTGCCGTATATGGGTATCTTTAACCACATCGCCAACATAAACCTTGATTTTGCCGTCCTCAATGCCATTTGCCTGGGCGTTTAATTCGGTGACACCGATTGCTCCAGGGCTGTTGTCAGCCGCATGACTATTTTCAGCACCAAGCATGATTCCAACAACAGATAATATTCCGCTTCCGCTACCCAAGTCAAGCATTTTGTGACCTGGTTTTAAATGACGTTCTAGGGCTTCTATACTCATTCGTGTGGTTTCGTGGTGACCGGTGCCGAAAAGGTGTCCAGGGTTAATATCCACAATTATTTTTTCATTATCTTCATATGACTCCCATGGTGGTTTAATAACAAGCTTTTCACCAATGGCAAAGGGAACGAAAAATTCCTTCCAGCTTTCCAACCAATTATCATCATCCACGGTGGATAGGCTGACTTGAAGTGAACCAAGGTCAACATCCTTTTGCTCAAAAGCCATATTGCCAATTGAGGATTTAATTTCATCGATTAGTTCATTTCCCACCTGGTCATCGGATACAAAAAACATCAAGGTAACGGCTTGGGGATAATCATCGAAAACATGCTCATCAAGGCAATCCCATTCCTTTGGATTATTTGCCAGATGCTCTTCCATTTCCTCAATATCAAAAACTTGCCAGCCAGTTATTCCGCTCATCAATAATACCGCTTCCACAAACTCGACACCTTTGGAAGTAGTGCTAATGCTTACTTCGATCCATTTCATAATATCATACTCTTTTCCCATGCTAATGTTGATTTTGCTAATCCTCATGTGAGCGTAACTATAAATCGTTTCTATGCTGTGAGACATATGGCTCACAGCCAAATTGCTTAAGCTAAAAGCTTTAGGAAACAGCCACATAGAATAGTTACACTATATCACTTGATTCCTATAATTTGCAAGAACAAATAGTTGACACTCTAGTGGAAATATGATATTTTGACGATACTATTTATAGGCAAGCTGTACACATTGCACAGAAACCAAAATATTACCCTTTTTTTTGGAACTTTATGTGTAAGCATTGTCAAGTTATAGCTTAATATGTGCATATTCCACAACTATATGCACATATTCGATCCCTATTACAAATAAGCGAAATGATTTGAAAAGGAGATTTGATTATGGCAACATCGCTCACCCCGAAAGAAAACATAATGCGATTACTAAAAGGAGAAATGCCTGAATGGGTTCCGTCATATTCCTATTACGGACCGCTGCCCGGCGTAGATGAACCACCACCGAACATGAGTGTAGGAAATCCAGGTATGCCCTTTAGAGTGGTCGGAGAAGATGGCGTATCCCGCAGCATTTGGGGAGTTTCATCCACATCGGTGGAAGCAGTGGGAGGATTTTCCTTGCCCACACCAAATGACTTTGTTCTCAAAGACATCAATGACTGGAAGGATGTTCTAAAAGCACCGGATCTTTCCGATGTGGACTGGAAAGCAGCATCAGAAGAAGCTCTGGGAAGACTACCCTATAGCAGAGACCAAGTATCAATGTGGTATGGTCCCGGCGGAGGATATTTCCAACTGCTCATGGGCTTGATGGGATTTAATAATGGGCTTCTCGCAATGGCGACAGAGCGGGATACTGTTATGGAAATGTTTACATACTTGCATGAATTCTATCTTCCCATTGCAACCGAATATATTGATTATGTGAACCCTGATGTGCTGTCCATGGGAGATGATACGGCTGCTGAGAGGGCTCCATTTGTTTCTCCGGAAATGTTCAGAGATATGCTCTTACCATTTTATGATGATTTTGCACGCTTAGCCAGAAACCGCGGTATTCCCATCAATTTCCACAATTGCGGAAAATCCGAGGTACTCTTCAATGATTTGGTGAGAATAGGCATTTCATCTTGGGAACCAGTTCAGCTGGAGAACGACATTCACGAAGTACAGCGGAAATTCGGTCGCTCCCTTGTCATTGGAGGCGGTTGGGAAGGTCGCGGAAGGCTTACAGCACCGGATGTAACAGACGAAGAAATCCGTCAATCGGTCAGGGATGCCTTTGATGCATATGCACCAAATGGTGGTTTTATGTTTGCTGCGGCATACACCCCAGGTTCCAGAGACGATGAGAGAACGAGGCATTGGAACGAAGTCCTGCAAAAAGAAGCACACGAATATGGCCGTACTTTCTACAAAAAGTAGTGGTCTGCACAGTAAACAATAAATAACTCAACGGAGTTCATTATAACACAAAAAGGAGATACCAATATGCCATTTCCAAGAGATACCAGAAAACTAAACTCTGAGGCAGAGCAATACATGAAAGTGCTCGATGGCGAAGTACCCCTTTGGGTACCACGCTTCGGTGCCATGGCAAATCCAGAAATTGGCAGACCCGCAGCCAGCACTGGACTGTTTTCCTCGGCAATTCCAAGGGGCGAGAGACGTGACGACGGCAAGTTTACCGATATGTGGGGCGTTACCTATGTTCCTACAGTAGAAACAGGCGGAGCAGCATTACCAGAGCCAAACAATTTCATTCTCGACGATATCCGCAAGTGGAGAGACATTATTAAAGCTCCCGACTTGAGCGATGTGGATTGGGAAATGCAGACGAAGAGAGATTTCGATGCTGTCACAGAAAGAGTTGGAGATATTTCCCAATATGTCGTTTCCTTCGGAACCCATGTGGGCTACTTCCAACACTTGATGAATTTTATGGGCTTTACAAATGGTCTCGTGGCTATGTATGAAGAGCCTGACGAAGTGCATGCACTATTTGAATATCTTTCAGATTTCTATTGCGGCATGTATGACAACCAATTGAGATATTGGGGAGACATGATCGATGTCGTCGGTATTACAGATGATACAGCTACGGAAAAAAATCCATTCGTATCTCCCGAAATGTTCCGCGAATTGGTGAAACCATATCATGCTCGTTTGGGTAAATACGCACAAGACCGCGGAATCCATGCAATGATGCATAACTGTGGACGTTGCGAAGACTCCATAGATGATTGGATTGATTATGGCGTCGATAGCTGGAATCCCGCCCAAGTCTCCAATGACCTGGATGGAATCATGGAAAAATACGGTAATAAAATGGTTCTTATCGGTTGCTGGGATTCACAAGGACCCGTTGGCTGGCCCCATGCAACGGAAGAAATGGTTAGGGAAGCCGTCCGCGAAACAATCATGCACTATGGCAAAGGTGGCGGATTCATGTTCTGGGGTAGCGTCTATGGACCCATTGGCGACGAGGAAACCGAGAACAAGAGACGCTGGATGCAAGAAGCCTACGATGCATATAGGGAAGCTCCCTATAAATAAATCAAGTCAGCTATAATAATAGCAGATAGTACACTGGTAAATATACCCGAGGTGATGAAGCATTAATCTTCCACCTCGGGTATTTTTATGTTTTTTTAATGGTCATGGGCTAACAATCCAGTGTCAGTGCTTATTTGGCTGCATATGCTTTGAAACGTTTTAAGCGCAAAGCATTGGTAACCACGGAAACGGAGCTTAGTCCCATGGCACCAGCAGCAAGCATGGGGTTGAGTAGTGGACCACCAAATATATGCAGTAGACCAGCGGCGACAGGAATAAGGGTGGAGTTGTATAAAAAGGCCCAGAAAAGATTTTGCTTAATATTTGTAATCGTCTTTTTGCTGAGCATTATAGCCGTGGGGACATCCATTAAGTCGGACCTCATTAGGATTATATCAGCAGATTCCATTGCCACATCGGTTCCGGAACCAATGGCAATACCTATGTCAGCTTGCATTAGAGCTGGAGCATCGTTGATTCCATCGCCCACCATTGCCACTTTGCGACCCTCCTCTTGGAGCTTTTTTACTTCGCTGGATTTATCATTTGGTAGCACTTCGGCTAATACTTTACTGATTCCCACCTGTTTTGCTATTGCAGCAGCGGTTTCTTTATTGTCACCGGTAATCATAACAACTTCAATACCCATTTTAGTTATTGCATCTACAGCAGCTTTGCTGCTTGCTTTGACTATATCGGCAACTGCAACGATTCCAGCAAGTTTTCCGTCGATGGCAACGAACATGGGAGTTTTACCCTCTTTTGCGAGATTGTCTGATTCATTGTCATTTAATAACAAAGGAATATTACGCTCTTCCATCAATTTACGGTTGCCAACTAGAACAGAAAAATCCTTGACCCTAGCTTCAATACCTCTTCCTGTTATGGAATCAAAATTATTTACCGGTAATAATTCCAGACCGATTTCAATGGCGTTGTCCACAATGGCTAATGCTAGTGGATGCTCGGAGCTTTTTTCGGCGGAAGCAGCAATCTGGAGTAAACTGTTCTTATAATTGTCATCATATATTATCACATCGGTTACAGTGGGTCTTCCTTCGGTGATGGTACCTGTCTTATCGAGTATTATGGTGTCGGATTGATGTGCGATTTCCAATGCTTCACCGCTTTTTATCAATATTCCGTTTTCGGCACCTTTACCAGTGCCCACCATTATTGCGGTTGGTGTAGCTAGACCAAGGGCGCAGGGGCAAGCTATGACAAGGACAGCGATGAATGTCCTAAGGGCAAATTCAATATCTTTAGTGGCAATATACCAAGCGATTGCAGAAACAATGGCAATCAAGCAAGCGATTGGTACAAAGTAAGCAGATATTTTGTCGCCAATGGCAGCAATGGGAGCTTTCGAGCCTTGTGCATCTTCCACCAATTTAATGATTTGCGCTATGGCGGTTTCGCTCCCGATTTTTTCAGCACGAAAATGAAAAGCTCCAGTTGAATTTATAGTCGCAGCATACACTAGATTACCAGGTTCTTTGTCCACAGGCATACTTTCGCCGGTCAACATGGATTCGTCCACAGCAGAATGCCCATCGACCACCGTACCGTCCACAGGAATTTTTCCACCTGGTTTCACAGAGATAATGTCTCCAATGGCGACATTCTCAATGGGTATTTCTTTTTCAACGCCGTTTTCGATTATAATCGCTGTTTTTGGTGCAAGACCCATTAGTTTTTTCAATGCTTCGCTGGTTTTTCCTTTGGAAATCGCTTCCAAGGTTTTTCCCAACAAAATAAGAGTGACTATAACTCCTGCGGTTTCGTAGTACAGCATTTCCACGGCGTGGGTATGTCCTCGGATTATTTCGATGGTATTGTATATGCTATATATGAAAGCTGCCGATGTGCCGATGGCAATCAAAGAGTCCATATTTGGGTTTCGCAGCCATAGGGCTCGCCAGCCAACAGTATAAAACTTGTACCCAGCTGCAATAATTGGAATTGTCAACCCAAGGGATACTAGTGCAAAATTGAGTGGATAAGTCATCATATCAAGGGATTTGGGGTAGGGGAGATTTATAATGGTAATCATTGGAGCCATGGTCAAATAAAAAAGAGGGATACAAAGTGTGGCAGAAATTATGAATTTTATCCACAAAGTTTTAATTTCCTTTTCCTTGCGTTCTCTGTCTGCTTCCAAGGCATTTTCGACAACTCCACTCAAAGCTTCATAACCGATTTTTTCAACAGCTGCCATTATTTCATTAAGGCTCAATGTTTCGTTATCGTATTCAACGAAAAGCTTTTCACTGGCAAGGTTAACGCTTGCTTGCTCCATGCCAGACAGCTTTGATACGGTTTTTTCGACCCTCGCAGCACAGGCGGCGCAGGTCATTCCCCTTATGCTTAAAACTTCCTTTTTCATTGGTATACCTTCTTTGGTTTATGTGTTATCTTTATCGATTTACTTCGTGAAAGTAAAAAATTTATCAATTTTTGGAGAAAAGCAAAAGCGACAAAAATAATTGCGTTTTTACCATTCCCCATATTAGGATTATCGGATTAATGTCGATATATTATTATACACCCAATAATTCAAACTTACAAGAATGCAAACGCCAAGGTTTCTGTCAAGTAAAAGTAGGCACGATTATTCAAATCTCGTAAAATATGTAAATTTTGGTGTCTTTCGATGCGGAAATTCTGAGTAATTGGGGTAAAATAAGCTGCAATAGGCAGATATGAAGAG
>WRLE01000018.1 GCA_009777775.1 Oscillospiraceae bacterium | reverse complement strand
AAAACGCAGGAATGCACTCAAGGGTGGTGGGAAGTAGGGGGGGGGTGTCTGTGGGCGGGGGGGGAGGTGAACGGGGGGACGGTTCTTTTGAGTGAACGGGGGGACGGTTCTTTTGTTCACGTTCCTCCTGTACAGAAGAATCGTCTCAGCGTTCAGAGAACGTGAACAAAAGAACCGTCCCCCCGTTCACTCAAAAGAACCGTCCCCCCGTTCACTCATTAAGTCTAATACTTCCCGAAGCCGGCTCCTGGAGAGGAAAGCTCTCGATACTTAGTCTGCTCATCGCTCCCATAGGAAGCATTGGAGCTATCTGGTAAAAATCCCATGCTTTTCAGTTTAAATTGGGAAATAAGCTCTTGTAGCACCATGGACTGGGAACTCATTTCCTCCGAGGCAGCAGCACTCTCCTCTGCTGTGGCACTATTTTGGGAAACAACCTGGGTCACTTGATCTATTCCCTCGTTTATATGCATAATTTCCATGGATTGATTTTCCGAAGAAGAAGCGATGCCAAATATCATCATGGAACTCTCGTTGATACCAGTCACGATTTCTGTGAGGCTAGCAGCCGTCTCTTCAGCAATTTTCGCTCCCACTTCTGCCTTGTCCATGGAATCTTGAATCATCATTCCAGTTTCCTTAGCAGCCTCTGCACTCTTTGCAGCCAGATTGCGGACTTCCTCCGCCACCACAGCAAAACCTTTACCATGCACCCCAGCTCTAGCCGCTTCCACAGCAGCATTGAGTGCTAAAATATTCGTCTGGAAGGCAATATCATCAATCACCTTTATAACCTTGCTTATGGAATTGCTGGCTTCGGTTATTTCCTTCACAGCAGAGATCATTTCGTCCATTTGGAATGTACCCCTCTCCGCGCTCATTTTAATTGCATCAGCTAGCTCGGCGGTTTGCATGGCTACATCGGCATTTTCCCTTGTTTTCTTAGCAATTTCAGATATGGAATTTGATAGCTCCTGAATAGAAGCCGCTTGCTCTGTGGAACCTTGTGCAAGGGTTTGGGCACCATTTGCAATTTGTCTGGCACCTTGGGAAACCTGTTGTGTGGAATGATTTATCTCGCCGAACATCAAATTCAACTTCTCGTTCATGGACTCCAAACAAATCCCAAGAGTGTCCTTTTCAGACAAGGGTGCGATAGTCGATGTGAGGTCGCCACTGGATACAGTTTCCAAAAATTCGCTCACCTCGGTAACACGCCCCACGAATTTGGCACTGGCTCCGATACACTGTCCCAGCTCATCTTTGCTTTCAGCCAGTTTGCTTATCACTGCAATATCCTCTGGCATTAATACAAGGTCACCCGTTGTTCCAGCCTTTGTCATAAAGGCAGTCATGGGAATAAGCGGAGACAAAGCTCTCGATACAATAAAATATATGAGAATAGAAATAAGCGCAGCAATCGCCAAGCTGGCAATGCTCACGCTGACAACAGATGATAAAAGCTCATTATATTCCGCCTTCGGAAACAGCACCAAAAGGGTCATACCCCCAGTATTAGCAAAACCAGCATACATTTCCTGCCCATTGATGTTTATCCACGCCTTGCCCCTGCCACTTGAAACTTGCCTATACCAAGCTTCCGAACTGACATTCTGCCCAATTCTTGAATTGTTCGCCATATAGACTACTTCGCCGTTTCGCAATATGGCTGCACTACCATTTGTTCCTATTCTCATGGCAGATGCAGTATGGATAATATCGAGATGCTCCTGAAACTCCTTTACAGCATGGGCATCGAATCCCACTTGGACGAAGCCCCTAGCATCGGCTCTGCTGACCCCCATATATTGATACATATTATTGGAATTTGCGCTCTGGCGAGGTTCTTCCACAATAACCAATGATGAATCAGATATAATTTGTAAATATCGGCTAGTTTCCGCTGTTAAATCGAAGCTATAACCATAGTTTTCCGCTATGTTGCTCCCCACAATTACCCCATTCTGGTTTGCCACATTTAGCTCAGTTACCCCTAGTAAGTTTGCAATGAACTTGAAAAACTCCACATCTTTCAAATCCAACACCCCAATGTCTGAGTTAACCTTGAGAATCTCAGAAAAAACACGCACCAAGGTCACATTTTTGTCGGTAATTTCATCGATTACGATTTTTTCCGTTAGCACAGCTCTGTCAATTTGTCCAATGAGGCTTTCCAGGTTGGAATCCAATATGTTGGAAACGCTCTTTTCGGCGGAGGCTTTGGTCATGTAATAGTTGATTCCTGTAGTCATCGCAGTGAGTAAAAGCAGTAATAAAAGCAAAGGTAAAGTGATTTTCCATTTTAATTTCATCGAAATTTGCTCCTAAAAAATAAAATGGCGAAGAGAAGCGACCCCTCGCCCGTATAAAACATACTCTTACTTTTTAACACATAACGATGATTTTATCAACTATTATAGGCACTATTTCACATATTCTTCACATATATACTGGACTATTTTGGTGAATATTATGTATTGTTTTGTTCCTCAATTGTATCTTGTACGATTGAAATTTCATTATTTTTATTATAAAACTTAGCAAAGGGGTTTTTTACGATTTTTCCATCTTTCAAAGCTTTTTCTAAGGCAGTAAATCCTTCTGATGTATAGTCAAAATCAGGTATTTCATATTTATCTTTAATTCTCATTCTTTATACCTCCTCGAATCGCAAAGTGCGAGGGCATTTTGCCCCCGCGCCTTGCATAGACCAAAAAAACTAAAAAGGTAAGAAAAACATCAAATTACCGGTGAAAACACCTATACTAAACCTGCATAACGCTTTCTGGAATACTCGTAAATTTCCTCGACGAATACAGGATTTGCGCGCATGGCAGTCATGCCAAGGCTCGCAGCTTTGCCTGGTTTGCAGAACTTGTCAACAAAATCTCTAGCAGCCATCTTATAGTCTTCATCGGAAGAACCTTCTGGAATGGAAGGCGGTGCGATGCTCAGGACGATTTTATCGCCGTATGCCTCATACATGGCAACTGTATCATTCATGGGTTGTGGATTCCACTCATCGTATCCGGCTTCGATGAACAAAGCTGTGCGAGACTCGTTGCGTCCGCAGGAGTGGAGGGAAGTGTATCTACCCTTTGAATGGATATGGTCGTTGAGTTGCTTCATATAGGGGAGGAACAGCTCACGGGCGACATCTTCTGAGAAGAATGGAGCCTTTTGGCTGCCCCAGTCATCATGGACATTGATGCCATCGATGGCGGGCCAGTAGTCGCAAAGCTTGTCAACCACTTTGCAAGCAAGCTCTGTGGTTGCAGTGAACATCTCGTGGATGGCATCGTATTGGTCCTCGTCGATGAGGGCTTCAGCAGCATTCATGAAGTCCATCCAGGAAATCATACGCTCGAACCAGAAGCCATTGACCAATGATGGGCAGTTGGACAAACGGGTATCAAGCTTCAAGTCTTCTGCTGCTTTTTCCCAATCCCACTCATCCAGATTGGGGATTTTGATATGGTCTTTCCACTCATTCACATTTGTGAAAAGGGGTTGACCATGGGGGGTGATGGATCCGCCGGCACTCTCCACCCACTGCCAGAAACGACCGAAAATGTCGGTATCGTCGCGGCTTCTGCCAAGATGCAGGTTATACATCGCAGGCATGGGCATGCTGGTGTCGTTGGTTCCTACCCAATAGGGGTGCTTGTCGAAATACAGACCCCTAGCGTTTTCCCTAGGATTGACAGGTGTGTTCAAAATAGGAATGTCCGGACCGCCGAACATTCCAGGTCTATAATCCACAACCCGGCGCTCATTTGAAGTATAGGGAATAGATCTTCTCTCCATAGTATGTACCTCCAATTAAAATATAATATGTTTCCCAAACATAGATTTAAAAATGCTTTAATGCCCTGAAAATAAAGACACAGCTATATTATAACGAACAAGCAAGATAGTCAATAAGTTTAGAGCATTTTCTCCCATCTTTTCTTTCACCGGAGTGTCTATTCAGGAGGGTAGCGCAGAGTGCCTGTTTTTTAGTTCCGTCAAGCGAAACCAAGGACGGTGGAGCGCGCGAATTGACGCATGGATGCGTCACTGAGCGATAGGAACTAAAAAACAGGCACTCTGCGCTACCCTCCTGAATAGAAGAGTGCCTGTTTTTTAGTTCCGTCAAGCGAAACCAAGGACGGTGGAGCGCGCGAATTGACGCATGGATGCGTCACTGAGCGATAGGAACTAAAAAACAGGCACTCTGCGCTACCCTCCTGAATAGACATTCACCGGATACTTTACAATCCCATTGATAAATTTAGCATTTTAATATATACTCTATCCATCAAAACAACGAAGCAACAATATAGCACCATGGAGGACACAAATGGATGCTAGACCAGATGACAAACGATACACATATGCAGATTATTGTAAGTGGGACGATGGTCTTCGCTGGGAGCTGATAGATGGTGTCCCATATTCGATGGCACCAGGACCCTCACAACAGCATCAATCTATATCAATGTCCTTATCAGTAAAAATATTCAACTTTCTTTCAAACAACAACCCCTGCAAAGTAATTGCCGCTCCCTTCGACGTGCGTCTCAATCATGATAAAGAAGATGATACTGTAGTACAGCCTGACATAATCGTAGTATGCGATGAGAATAAACTAGATGAGAAAAGCTGTATCGGAGCACCCGACTTAGTTATAGAAATCCTCTCGCCGACTACCTCAAGACACGATAGGGTGACAAAACTCCAGCTTTATCAGCGGTACAAAATAACAGAGTATTGGATTGTGGATCCCGATGAAAAAACCGTCCATATTCATATATTGAAAATAACCGTTATTACACGCAAGTATATACAGAAACAGACGAAGTACCTATTCACAGCCTCGAAGGATTGACTATCAAACTATCCGAAGTCTTTTCGAATTAATAAAACAACACAATCCTCTACACAAAACATATACTTCATTAAGAGTTAGTGAATCACGAGTTAGCAAATCTAGAAAGTGCAAAAACAACAAAAACCCAGCTACTTTTCCATACAAAAAGACCAAAATAGCTTATGTAATTTCTTCGATAAAAAGTGCATCAACCATGCAGTAACACAACTGTAACATAGAAATTCTCTACATTCCGTTGACAAATAATGTGACCCTGACTATAATTACCGTGAAAGTGCGCCAACGGCGCGAAATTAAAACGCGTTTAAAGAAAACGCGAAATTAATGGGAGGAAATACATGAAGAAGACAAAGAGACTTCTCGCTCTGATTCTCGTCATGGTCATGGTCTTCGCATTTGCCCCAGGTCTCGCCTCAGCAGGACCCGCGGACATGAATGTGGACGACTATCTCGACTATGAAGATATTCCGAGTTCAAGAAGGCAAGCAATCGACGTCTTGACCGCCCTTGGAATCCTCACCGGTTATGAAACTACTGGTGGATTTGAATTCCGCGGCGACAGAAACGTCACCCGCGCAGAAGCTGCTAAAATTATCAGCTACATTCTGCTCGGAACTGCCCCCGCTGACAGACTGGTGCAAACCAATACCCAATTCACTGACGTACCAGCAGCCCACTGGGCAAGCGGATTCATCGCATACTGCGCATCCCGCGGCATCATCGATGGATATCCCAACGGAACATTCCTACCCGATGCCAATGTCACCGGTGCTCAAATTGCAAAAATGCTCCTAATCGCCCTTGGCTACGGTCAAAACGGTGAGTATGTGGGCAACAACTGGCAAATCAACGCCATCGTTGATGGTCAAAGAAACCACAGAGTAACTGGTACTGCTCCCAACACCCCTAACTTTGGTGCAGTTGCAGTTCTTACAGGAAATGCTGATTTCTCTGCTCCCGCCACTCGTTACGAAATTGCAGCTTATACCTTCAACGCAATTCGTAAAAACATGGTCGACTATTCACCTTTCTTCGGCTATCTGTCTGGCTACGAGCTCGGGCTTTCCCAACTCGGACCAATGATTAGCATCGCTCGCAAGAATTTTGATCTTGCCACTCGTGTACGTACAGATGAATTCGGCTACGAATGGCTCTACTACCATAGAGGTAATATCAACCGTCCGCTCACTGACGAGTATGCCTCTGGCTTCATTGTAGACAGCTTCATCGCCACAGCTGACCACACCAAGAACTTCATGTCTGCCAATTATCAATGGCCTGAAGATTGGAACTCAACTGAAAATGGTGGTTATGGTAGTACTGGACTCCGTTATTTCATCAACGGTTACGAAGACTGGATAGCTACAGAAACAAGCTTAGTTCTAAAAGGAAGCAATACTCCTGTATTCCCATATGGTGCGCATGTAACAATTTTCTCTGGAATTCATGATGTTGTAAGCAAAATTATAATCGAGTATGAACTCCTCGGTCGTGTTACCGGTGTAAATGCAAACAATGGCACTATATCCGCCAACGTCTATGAGGCTGGCAATAACTTTACGACTGGTTATGCTCCAACAATTTTCGCTGAAGGCTTTGTCAGAAACGATTGGATACTAATTTATCCAAAAGACGGCGGTGCAAATGGCTTTAGCGGTATAGATCCTGAAACCGGCTCAAGCGGACAAACACTCCGTGTAACCGCAGCAGAAACAGTTACAGGAAGAGCACAATCTACCACTGGTGCATATCCAACAAGTGGCGCATTCCTAAACGGTCGTCACACAATAACTGTTGATGGGACCACACGTAACCTCGCTGCAGCCATTGGTTATGGTTTCGGTAGCGGTGGACCTGGATTCACCGACAGTAGCACATTCTACCTTGACTCTTTCGGCTCAATTGTCGGCTACGAAGCAGCGGTGCCATTCACTGGCGAAGCTAGCCTCCAATATGCCTTTGTCGTTGATGTCGGAAGCCAAACTGGACTCGGAGTTGGTAACCGTCGCTCTGTAGCTATGTACACAACTGATGGTAAATACCACGAGCTTCCAATTGCTCAATTCCGTCCATCTGGAACTGGATCAACAGCACAACCAGCTGTCCTCGCATATAGCGGCGACAACAGATACCCAACTTCCGGTGCTTCCACCTTGTTGGCTTATCCTGTTTCAATTGGTAATACCGATATTGCTGGCTCACTTCTTGGTACATCTCCTAACCAATATCACTCTGGTAAATGGTTCTCCTACATTATTACAGACGACGGCGAAGTAATTTTGAAAGAACTCGCAACCAATGTTGTTGCTCCTGCAACTGTTCAAATTAGTTGGGCAAATTCAGTAGTTACTTTTGCTGGTGCTGGTCAAACATTTGGCACAAATGGCCCATGGACAACTAGAGCATTGAATGCAAGTTCAAACCTCACCTTCGCTGAAGATGGTTCAGTAAGACGTTATGAAGGAGCCTCAAGATGGCCTCGCGGAGAGACTTTCACTCCAAGTGCTATGACTTCTGGAGGCGTATTCAAAACTGCTCTGATAGTGCTTGCACAAACTCAAGATGACATCGAAGACAGCAAAACAACTGCTGGTGGTAAAACAACCACAACATCTATCGCTCAAATCTATGTAATAGATTCAGCTGAAGGCTTCGGAGATGCCACATATGGAATCATGGTCGAACAATTGGGCGATTATGGCTCATATGAAGTCTGGAGTGTACTCACTGTCGATGGTATCGCCGATACTAAGATTTACAAAGCCGCTGGTAGCTCCAACATAAACGCAGTTGAGAACGATGTCGTTAAGATTGCATTGCGCGACGGCACAACTGATATTTATAATGTTGTAACCTACAACGGCGATGGTACTAATACTGGATACGGTAGTTTAGTACGTCCTGCTCCATTTACTGCTGGTAACTTTGAGAGTGCAGACTCCAATTCCATTATCATCACTTCAACTGATGTATTTACTGTGAATGCAGATACCCTCTTCCTCAGATGGAACTTTGCTATGGATGAGTATTATCTCAATATGCCACAAAAAGGCGCAACTCTTGTAGAAGATGACTGGATTTTCGTAATATCTGCTGTAGTAGCTGGTGTCGATGATATAGCAGTCGCTGTTATCTCAATCTCAGCTCCCTAAGACAGCCTAAACATCTGTCTAGCAAACCCATAAAATAAACCAACGAGTCACAACGACTCCAGACAAAGAGACCCTGCCAAACATAGCAGGGTCTCTTTGATTTCCCCAATAAAACACCTCCCCACAAAACCACCTATCTTTTCGTAGGGCGTGGCATCCCTGACACGCCGCCCGCCTAGACCGCAGTTGTGTTCAAACACACCAGGCTCACACAATCCTATTTTGCAATGCAACGGCGCGTCTAGGAAGCCGCGCCCTACGGAAGCTCATCGTCCATCCGTAGGGCGTGGCATCCCTGACACGCCGCCCGCATCATTTTTATTGAATATTATTATTACTAGCTATACAGATGAAGGTACAAAATATAATTTTTAAAATCATAAATTTTTGTATCTTTAAATGATAACTTTGTTCATTAATTGCTTTTTTGATTATCATCTTAATTATTAATTTTTATATTGAGTCTTTACATTTATGTAATATTGTGTATAATAGTAATAACAGAGCTGCCCAGACCATAATATGGACTTGGGGGCCAGGGCTAAGTGGATTTCACTTAGCCCTTTTACTTAGTAACTGCAGCTTCGTAATGTATCGTATATCATTGGAGATTAATAATAGTATCATAATAATAAACCAATAAGTCACAACGACTCACACAAGTAGCCCCTGCCCTACGGTAGGGGTTACTTGATTTCATTTGATATGCTTTTTGCATATACAATGGTCTCATTGCAGTTGTTGCGCCTTTTCGTAGGGCGTGGCATCCCTGACACGCCGCTCGCCTAGACCGCAGTTGTGTTCAAACACATCAGGCTCACACAATCCCATTTTGCAATGCAACGGCGCGTCTAGGAAGCCGCGCCCTACAGAAGCCGCGCCCTACAGAAGTAGCGCCCTACGGAATCCGCACTCTACGGAAGCCATACACAAAATTATTTGAAATTTTGCCCATTATGAATAGTCAAACGATTATTGACAGGCTATCGACGTGCGATATAGAATAATCCCCAGGGAACTGCCGTTTGATGGCTCTGCGACATTATTCCATGATGATAACCTTTGGTACATACAATATGATGAAACCATCAACCAGCACATCAAAACCAAATAATAACCGCTTTAAAATTTTAATGGATTTATAGCCTGGAATATGATACAATCGTAGTATCGACAGGCTCCAGGAGGGAGCAATTACATAAATGGCAACTATCCGCAATGCAAAAGACAATAGCGTAAAACTAATATTAGGCGACCATGAGCTTTTTACCGAGTTTCTCAGGGACTTCATCAACATAGAAGTGTTGAGCGACATCGACCCAGCTGACATTGAAGATATATCAGAGCGGCTTATCCCGCTTTTTACAAACCAAAAAGATTCTGATACAATAAAGCGCATAAAACTAAAAGGCAACGACCCATTCTTCGTGATATCAATCGTAGAACACGAATCAGAAGTGAACTTCAGGTCAAGCTTCAAGATGCTCCAGTACATCGCTCTAGTCCTCAACGATTACGAAAAGGAAGTCAACAGCAAAAACACCAACATAAGTTACACAAAGGATTTCAAGTATCCGCCGGTGCTACCCGTCGTCTTTTACGACGGAGAAGCAGATTGGACAGCGGAAACAAACTTCCTACACAGGACGCAAATGAGCGAAGTCTTTGAAAAATATATCCCGAAATTCGAATACGAGCTTGTCTGCTTAGACAATTACAGTATTGACGATTTAGTTGCATTTGGAGATACATTATCATTTTTTATGATAATAGACAAAATCAAAACACCGGATGGGTTTCAAATACTGAGTAGCCTTCCTACCGATTATATCGATCGGCTGTCACAGAACATACCCGACCGCTTAAAGAAGCTGCTGGCAGATGTTATTACAGTGTTGCTTACAAGAATAAACGTGCCTCGCGAAGAAATCGAGGTAATAGTAGATAACTTAGAAAAAAAGGGGATCAACGAAATGTTTACTATAAAAAATTACGATGTGCAAGAAACAAGGCGCATCGCACGAGACGAAGGAAAAATCGAGGGTAAAATCGAGGGTAAAATCGAAGGTAAAATCGAAGGTAAAATCGAAGGTAAAATCGAAGGTAAAATCGAGGGTAAGATTGAGGGTAAGATTGAATCTGCTATCAGTTTGGTCGAAAAGTCAAAT
The DNA here is from genome assembly GCA_009777775.1 of Oscillospiraceae bacterium. Taxonomy (GTDB): domain Bacteria; phylum Bacillota; class Clostridia; order Oscillospirales; family Oscillospiraceae; genus WRMH01. Next base: position 53,829 of record WRLE01000018.1, on the reverse strand, counting down.
ATGACTGTTAACGAAGCGATGAGAATAATCGAGCTACCCAAAGAGCATATAGCTAGCGTAACCGAAGAACTACAGCTTCGTAATGTATCATATATTGTTGGAGATTAACAATAGTATCATAATAATAAACCAATAAGTCACAACGACTAAAACAAGTAACCTCTGCCCTACGGCAGGGGCTACTTGTTTTCATCAGCTTTCATAATTTGCTTGACATATGTGGTATAATTTGATATGTGTAGATAGACAAAGAATCCCATTGCATAAATGCTATTACTGCATGCAATAACTTTGGCAACATTTGAAAGGAGATCACTATGGCAAGAGTCACACCTAAAGAAAACTTTATGAAACTCGCAGGAGGCGGGCATCCATATTATGTGCCTTACTTCACTTTCATGGGAAATGAACCCATTCCCGAAATTCCCACCAAAAGCGCAGGCGCCATGCTCTTTGAATTCAACCCTCCCAATCCAGATGGTAGCCGAACCGATATGTGGGGTGTAACATCCTATCCCAACGAAGCCACAGCAGGTTCTTCCATGCCAGCTCCAGATGTATTCGTGATGGAAGATATTACAAAATGGCGCGACATACTCAAGACTCCGAAATACAGAGAAAGCCTAGATTTTGAACAAATGGCAAAAGATTCCTTCGAGCGCATCGGCATCGACCGCAACGAAACCGCTCTGAGGACTGGTTCTTTCTTTGGTCCTTGGATGACCATCATTGGTCTCATGGGCTTTGAAGGTGCCATGCTCGCAATGGCAGAAGAACCCGAATATGTCAAGGAAATGTTCGATTGGATGACAAGTCTCTATGAGCCATACACAGAAAAGATATTAGACGCATTCCAACCTGATATTTGGACTATCAGCGATGACATCTGCACAGAGCGTGGTCCATTTTTCTCAGTAGATATGTTCAGAGACCTGTATCTGCCATATTATAGGCGTTTCACAAAACTCGCTGTGGAGCGCGGTCTCCCGGTTATGATGCATATTTGTGGAAAAATCGAGCCTTTTATCCCCGACCTCATTGACATCGGTGTCCAATTTGTTGAGCCTGCACAAGAAACCAATGACATTATGGCGCTCAAAGAGCTCTATCCAGGAAAAATGTCATATTGCGGTGCCCATGACTGGGGCAAGCATGTTCCGGCAAATTATCCCGATTATGACGAAGAAGCAGTGCGTCAGGATGTTCGCAACACCATCGACAAATACGCTCCAGGCGGTGGATTTGCCACATTAATCTGGCCCGTCAGCTTTGTTGGCGACCCCCATATTGACGACTTGAAAAAGCTGGTATGGAACGAAGCTTACGAATATGGCAAAAAACAATACGGTTATTCAGAATCCTAAGATAACCTATTTAAATCTACACTAAAACAAAAACCCCCTGCCATTTCAGCAGGGGGTTTTTATTTATCTAAATATAATTATCTACATATAATCGCCGATTTTACGAAAACGCTCGTATCTTTTTTCAATGAGTTCATCATTATTTAGTTTCGATATTTTTTCATACCACATGGAAATATCAGTGACAAGGCTGTCGAGCATAATATCTGGTTCTTCTTCGTGTTCTTTCACCACTTTATCTACAATACCGAGTTTTGAAACATCCTTTGCGGTCAGTTTCAAATGCTCTGCGGCTTCCTTTGCCCTATCTGGGTCTCGCCAAAGTATATTGGCGCAACCTTCAGGAGAAATCACCGAATAAACGGCGTTTTCCAATATCCATACCTCATCAGCGATGGCAAGGGCTAGGGCTCCTCCGCTGCCGCCTTCTCCAACTAAAATGGATAATATAGGCGTTCTCATTGTCATCATTTCATATAGATTCTCTGCTACTGCCTGACCTTGTCCGCGTTCTTCGGCACCGATTCCGCAAAATGCTCCCGAAGTGTCAATAATGCAAATTATCGGTCGATTGAACTTTTCAGCTTGTTTCATCAGCCTGAGAGCTTTCCTATATCCTTCCGGATTTGGCGTACCGAAGTTTCGTTTTATCCTGCTTTTCGTGTCACGACCCTTTTCGGTGGCTATCACGGTGATGGGTATGTCGCCTAAATATGCCAACCCTCCCACAATTGCTGGGTCATCGGCGAAGCGTCGGTCTCCATGGAGCTCGATGAAGTCTGTGAATAGTCCATTTATAAAATCAAGTCCAGTCAATCGCTCCTGTGATCTAGTGGCGACGACTTGCTCATATGCTGTTGTCATTTGTTTTCCTCCTGTGTTCCATTAGGAACGAGTCGCCTGCCGCCATACTCTGCGAGTCTTCGCTTTGTGCTTTCCCAATTCTTTGCTATGCATCTTCAGCAGCGTCGTTATTGTTTCTTTTTGCTCTTTTCGTTCCACTATCATGTCTAAAAATCCATGTTCCAGCATAACTTCCGCTTTTTGGAATCCTGGCGGCAGCTTTTTGCGCACAGTCTGCTCCACAACTCTAGCTCCTGCGAAACCCACTATGGCTCCTGGTTCTGCTATGAGTATGTCTCCTTGCATGGCAAAGCTGGCTGTGACTCCACCCGTTGTCGGGTCTGTTAGCAATGTAATATAAAAATTCCCTGCATCGCTGTGGCGTTTAACTGCACCGCTGGTTTTTGCCATTTGCATCAACGAGATAATGCCTTCTTGCATTCTTGCTCCCCCTGACACGGTGCATCCAATGACTGGTAAGCTTTTTTCTGTTGCATATTCAAATAGTCTGGTTATTTTTTCGCCCACTGCGGCACCCATGCTCCCCATCATGAAATTGGGATCCATGGCAAAAAGAGCGCAATCCACATCGTTGATCTTTGCTATTCCGCATAAAACAGCTTCTGGTTCAAGGGAGCCTTCCCTTGCCTTTTCCAGTTTTTCCTGATACTCCGGAAACTCGATGGGGTCTACGCTAACAATATCTGTATACAGCTCCTGGAAGCTGTCCTTATCGGTTAAATATGCGATTCTTTGCCTAGCTGTCACACGAAAGCAATATCCGCATTTGCATACATATAGGTTCTCTAGCAACGTGCCTAGGGCATTGGCTGCTTTGCATACTGGACAGCTTTGGGTCATTTCCACATCGCTTTCCACATTTTTTGCGGATTTACGTCCGCCTTTCTCTAATTCGTTTTTTGGTTTTCTAAATATCGCACTAAATGCCATTGCATTCACCTCGGTTCTTGATTGTTTCAACTGTTTACATCATCTGCATTTTCGCTGGCAAAATATAATTCATTACTCTGCATCTATTAGCTAATCTGGACGACTCAAGATATATGAACATCCCATATCCCATATCCCATATCCCATATCCCATATGAATCCTCATGAGCGCAATGCTAAAAAATCTGTGTAATAATCGCCATTTTGAAATCTTTCATCGGATATAAAGTCAATTTGTTCATCGATATTATTGGGCACTCCCTCGATTACCAGCTCGCAAAGGGCAGCGTGCATTTTACGTATCGCCTCTTCCCGTGTTGCGGCATGGACGATTAGCTTGCCTAAAAGTGAATCATAATACGGAGGTACTGTGTAGCCTGTCCACATCGCACTATCGAAGCGCACCCGAGGACCTCCTGGAATGTGCAAAAACTCCACAGTTCCCACATTGGAAGCGTTTATACGACATTCAATGGAGCAACCCATAATTTCCACATCATCTTGATAAAAATCCAGTGGCACACCCGCTGCAATACGAATTTGCCATTTTACCAAATCTATTCCAGTCACCTGCTCTGTTACAGCGTGTTCCACTTGAAGCCGCACGTTCATTTCCATGAAATAAAAATCACCATTTTGGTCCATTAGAAACTCAACTGTTCCAGCATTCACATAACCCACCGCTTGAGCAGCCTTAATGGAAGCAATTGTCAATTTGTCCCGCAATTCGTCATCAACTGCAGGGGAGGGAGACTCTTCCAATAGTTTTTGATTGTTGCGTTGTATGGAACATTCCCTTTCTGCTAGACAAATGATTTTTCCATATTCATCGGCTAAAAGCTGAACCTCAATATGCTTTGCTGGGTATATGCGTTTTTCCAAATAGAGGGTTCCATCGCCAAAGGCTTCTCGTGCTTCATGGGAGGCTGTATAGTATGCATTTTCCAGCTCCTCTGGCGCATTTATTGGTCTGATACCTCTGCCACCACCACCAGCACGAGCTTTTATCATAAGGGGATATCCTATTTCCTCGGCAGCTTTTTTCGCAGATTCGAAGTCATCTAATATACCGCTACCTGGAATAATGGGTACTCCAGCCGCTTCCATCATGCGTTTGGCAACATCCTTATCTCCCATTTTTGAAATCACATCTGAAGGCGGACCAATAAAAGCAATGCCATGTTCTTCACATAAATCTGCTAATTGGACGCTTTCTGATAAAAAGCCATAACCAGGGTGGATGGCTTCGGCGCCTGTTGCTAAAGCAGCACTCATAATCCTTTGGGCATTGAGATAACTATCAGATGGAGCAGCACTTCCAATACATATGCTCTCGTCAGCCAGAGCCACATGGAGGCAGTCGCAATCTGCTTCCGAATAGACAGAAACAGTGGCTATGCCCATTTCTTTACAGGAACGGATTATTCTAATGGCTATTTCGCCTCTATTGGCAACAAGTATTTTTGTAAACATAGCTTCTCCTTAGGGAGTACTATCGCTGATAACTGCAAAGGAAAACTCGGCTTTTATACATTGTTTCCCATTTACGCTTCCTTCGCCTTCTGCGAAAAAGAATGGTGCTTTCGACTTTATTATACTACATTTTGTATCAATGGTATCTCCCGGTTTTACAGGGTTTTTAAAACGTACAGAACTCAGTCCGGTAAAATAGGGAGTGGCTCCTTGGGGGATTTTGCCATCTAGCAATACGCAAGCAGATTGGGCTAATATTTCACATAAGATTACACCAGGGACCACTGGGTTTCCTGGAAAATGTCCATCTAAAAACCATTCGTCCCCTCGTACTGTGTACTTTCCGTGGGCAATACCACCGTCATCCACAATGCCTTCATCAATGAGAAGCATCGCTCCACGGTGGGGTAGAATCGCCATTAGTTCATCTTTGTTCATATTTGCTTTCCTTCTCAGCTTCGCTCAATCGATAATTAATGGAGTTTAATATATGGTATTATTAGGCGTTTCCGATTCTAAACAAAGGTTGTCCAAATTCGACCACATCCTTGTTTTCTACACATATTTCGTTGATTACACCGTCACGTTCCGCTGTGATTTCATTCATAATTTTCATAGTTTCTATGATACAAAGCACATCTCCAGCATGAACAGTATCACCTATCGCCACATAGGGTTCCATATCAGGAGCGGGCGCACTATAAAACACACCCACCATGGGAGATTTAACAGTGAAGATTCCAGCGACAACAGTATCTTCCACTGGAGATTCTGATTGGAAGTCCTCAGCACTAATTAGAGTAGCAACAGGGCTTGTTCCAATACTGCGTTTTAGTTTAATAGTTTCGCTGCCGTTCTGGTAGCTAAGGGAGCTAAGTCCCATATCCTTCATGATAGCAGCCAATTCTCGAATCTCATTACTGTCCATTCAAATTCTCCTAACTACGTGTTCCTGGTTTCGTATTGTTGTTGGGAATATTGCGAGCGAGTGATAATCGATCTTTTATTAATTGGTGATGACACGTTGCTACCCATGTACATTGCGGATAATTGACAATCGACCCTAAGACCTGATTTCACGAAAAGCGAGACAGGCGTTGTGTCCACCGAATCCAAGGGAAACCGACATTGCAAGCATTGCTTTTAATTCTCTAGCTGTCAAAGGAATATTGTCCAAGTCGCATAGAGGGTCTGGTTCGTTGAGTCCAATCGTAGGCGGGAGAATGCCCCTGGTTAATGCTAAAATCGATATGATGGCTTCTATCGCTCCTGAAGCTCCTAAAGTGTGACCTGTCATCGATTTCGTGGAACTCACCAAGATATTCGTAGTATCATCGCTAAAAGCCTTTTTAATTGCATTTGTTTCTGTTGCATCATTGAGCGGTGTACCTGTCCCATGGGCGTTGATATATATAATCCCCTCAGGACTACCAGCTTCCACAAAGGCATCTGAAATAGCGCGAGCAGAGGACTCGGCTTCTGGGGAGGGTGCTGTGATGTGATACGCATCGCATGTTAGTCCATATCCCACTAACTCTGCATATATTTTAGCACCCCTATTTATGGCATGTTCATATTCCTCAAGGACAAGGGCTCCAGCGCCTTCTCCCATCACAAAACCGCTTCTGCGTTTGTCAAAGGGAAGACTTGCTGCATCAGGGTCCTTTGACAGCGTTAGTGCAGTCATATTCGCAAAACCAGCAACGCTTAAAATGGTAATAGCCGCTTCGCTTCCTCCTGTTATGGCAGCGTCGGCGTAACCATGTTTTATGGCTCTATACGCCGAGCCAATAGCATCAGCACCAGTTGAGCAGGCGGTTACCACGGAAGTGCAAGGACCTTTTGCGCCAAAGCGGATGGCGATGTTCCCAGCGGCAAGATTGCCAATCATCATAGGTATATACAAAGGCGATACTTTACGCGGACCACCATTAATGAGCTTTTCATGTTCCGTTTCAAATGTGTTTATACCACCAATTCCAGACCCGAAACAGACCATGAACCGTTCAGCTTCAATCTTTTCTATGATGTCGCTATCTTCCACAGCTTGTGTTGCCGCTGATAATGCATATTGGGAAAATAGATCCAATCGCCTCAATTCATTTTTTTCAATATAGCGCAATGGGTCAAATCCTTTTACTTCAGCTGCAAGGCTTGCTTTTGAACTTGTATGATCAAATTTTGTTATTTCCCCTATTCCGTGCTTACCTGATATAAGATTTTCCCACATTGTCTCCACATCATTGCCTATGGGTGTCAATGCACCTATACCGGTAACAACAACCCTATTCATAAAACTTCCTCATTTATAAATTTTCTACATTTTCCACTGTATATTCTTATATAATAACACATTTTGTTTTTCACATTGCGTATATTGTATTTCGTATTAAATAGCCAATCCGCCATCGATTCTAATGACTTCACCTGTTATATAGTCAGCACCACATAAAAATGCAGCCAGCTCCGCAACTTCATCAGCAAGTCCAGCGCGACCCAAGGGGATTGAATTAAACAATGGGTTATCAGTTCCGATACTTGCTGTCATATCAGTATCAATAAAGCCTGGAGCAATGGCGTTGCAACAGATATTTCTGGAAGCAAGCTCCCTCGCCGTGGCTTTTGTTAGTCCAATGAGTCCTGCCTTCGATGCGGAATAGTTCGCTTGCCCAGCATTGCCGATTAGTCCTGCAATTGAGCTTATATTTATAATTTTTCCGCTGCGATTTCGAATAAATATCGGGGAGCAATGGCGTATCATATTAAAGGCACCCTTTAAATTAACGTCTATGACTTCATCAAAGGCTTCTTCTTTCATTGAAACAATCAATCCATCACGAGTAATGCCAGCATTGTTTATTAGAATGTCTATTTTTCCAAATTCTTCTTTAATCATGTCAACGGTTTTTTTCGCCGAAGCAAAGTCCGAGACATCGCACATAAACGCTGCGGAACGTACACCAAGTTTTACTGCTTGCTCGCAAACTTCATCGGCAGCAACAGCGTTTCCCGAATATATAATAGCAACATCGGCTCCCAAAGCCGCCAGCTTCAACGCAATAGCTCGACCAATCCCCCGAGACCCCCCTGTAACGAGAGCAAGCCTATTTTGTAAATCCACCCCTGCATCCTCCGAAAACACGAATTTGTTCGGGCAAATTGCCATTTGCCCTTACACCTATTTCCTGATTGATTCCTCGTTTTTTTCGGGCGAATGATATTCGCCCCTACGTCGCGGGCAAATTGCCATTTGCCCTTACACCTATTTCCTGATTGATTCCTCGTTTTTTTCGGGCGAATGATATTCGCCCCTACATCGCGGGCAAATTGCCATTTGCCCCTACGCCTAATTCCATCAGCGTTTTGTTGAAACTATCGTAATCTTCAACATTGTAAACGCTCACCTCATCGGAAATGCGTTGTACCAGACCGCATAGGGTTTTTCCAGGTCCAACCTCGATGAAGGTTTTAGCACCAGCGGATATCATATCACGCACAGTATTTTCCCATTTTACTGAGCTACTTATTTGTTTTGCGAGTAGCACTTTAATATCGCCGTCATAAGCCTTAGCAGTAACATTGGAATATGTAGGAATTCTTGGGTCACTAATGTCATAATTTGCAAGTTCCAAGGCAAAATCAGTAGAAGCAGCCAACATAAAGGGACTATGGAAAGCTCCGCTTGTTTTAAGGGGCATAAAGCGCCCTCCAGCTTCGCTGACCTTTTCTTTTATACTGTCAAAATCGTTCTTCAGTCCAGCTATCACAACCTGCCCAGGGCAATTATAGTTGGCAGCTGACAGATTTTTAAACTCTTTGCATATTTTTTCCACATCTTCATTGGATAACCTTAATATCGCTGCCATCCCAGAATCTGCTCCTTGGGTTGCTCTATCCATAAATATGCCGCGCTTCCAAACAAGCTCAAAGGCATCTTCATATGAAAAAGCACCGCTATATGCAAGAGCTGGTAGCTCACCCAATGAAAACCCTGCCACCATATCAGCCTTCACACCAGCAAAATCAAGCATAACAGCAGCAGCTAAATCAACGCAAAAAACACAAGGTTGCGTATTTTCAGTAATCGTCAATTCTTCTTCACTGCCACTAAAGCATTGTTCAATAGTACCTGGTCTGATTCTTTCCGCAAGGTCAAATACTGCGCGAGCAGCTTCGCTGTTATCATAAAGCTCTCGCCCCATTCCAGTATATTGCGCTCCCTGTCCAGAAAACATAAAAGCTATTTTACCTGTATCCATTTACTCGCTCCGCTCAATATCGCTTCAGCTTCATTAAAAATTTCCACAATCATTTCAGCAGCTGGCTGTGTTTTATTAACCATTCCTGCAATTTGACCCGAAAGAAAAGTGCCTTTTTCCAGATCACCTTCCACTGCCGCCATTCTTACAGTTCCAGAACCCATGGCTTCTAACTCTTCGTCGCTGACGCTGGAATCGTATTCTGCTTTGATATATGCTCTGGAAAAGGGTGTCTTGATGCTTCTTACAGGATGGCCAAGCTTCTTTCCAGTGACAATTGTAGCAATGTCTGAAGCCTTTAGGATTTTGTCCTTATAATTCGGGTGAATATCACATTCTTCTGCCACCAAAAATCGAGTGCCAAGCTGCACCCCTGTGGCACCAAGCATAAAGGCTGCTGCAACTCCTCTTCCATCTGCAATTCCACCTGCAGCTATGACTGGCAGGTCTGTCACATCGCAGACTTGGGGAACGAGAGCCATGGTGCTTGTGTCTCCCACATGGCCGCCGCTTTCTCCACCTTCTGCAATAATCGCAGCTGCTCCAACTCGGGTGACTAGCTTTGCCATTGCTGTGGACGCTACAACCGGAATGACTTTTATACCTGCTGTGAGCCAGGCTTCCATGAATTTTGATGGATTACCAGCACCGGTGGTGACAACAGGCACAGCTTCCTCGGCTACAACCATTGACACTTCATCCACAAAGGGGCTAAGGAGCATGACATTTACACCAAAGGGTTTGTCTGTGAGTTTGCGGGCTATGTTTATTTGTTCCCTGAGATAATTGGCATCGGCATTCATAGCAGAAATAATGCCCAAGCCACCGCCATTTGAAACAGCAGCAGCCAGCTTGGCATCTGAAATCCAAGCCATACCCCCCTGAAATATAGGATAATCAATCCCCGCCAGCTCACAAATCGCAGTCTTTATCATCACAAAATTCCCCTTTCACACCAAAATCCCAATATAAAACCCCAGCCACCAGGCTACGGAAAAAGTCAAGAACCCAAGCCCACCAAAAGGCGAACCTCCGCAACCGAAGCATAAGAAATTCCTAATTCCTAATTTCTAATTCCTAATTCGGGCGATTGCCATTCGCCCTTACATCTCGGGCAAATTGCCATTTGCCCCTACGCCTCGGGCAAATTGCCATTTGCCCCTACGCCTCGGGCGAATTGCCATTTGCACCTGCATCTCGAGCGATTGCCATTCGCCCTGACACCTAATTCCTAGGGTGTAACTAATTTTGATTCTACAAATGCCACTAGTTCTCCAACTGTTTCAAATGATTCTTCCAGCTCCAGTTCGATTTCCAGATCCTCTTCCAGTTTCATTACCATTTCCACTGTATCAAGGGAGTCAACTTCCAATTCTTCAAAGGTCGTGTCCATCGTAATATCCGCGACATCTCCCCCAATGTGTTCTGCAATAATTGCTGCCATTTTTTCGAATACCATTTTCTTTTCTCCTAATATTAATGTATTTGCAAGGTGTTTTTGTGTCCTCGCTGCCACATAGAAACGATTAAATTTAACTTATATTTTTGAATATAATGTGGTAGTACATCATATCTGACTAAGTTCAACTCAATGTAAACTTTTTGTAAATTTGATGCTTATCCCTTTGAACATAAAATACTCGAAAATACTCCAAGCACAAATAAAACTGCTAATAACGGACAACGCAAGCAGCACTGGTCAGCCCAGCACCGAAGCTGCTCATGGCAATGTAATCACCATCATTGAGCTTGCCGGAGCGAAAAAGCTCGTCACATAATATGGGTATACTGGCAGCTGAGGTATTGCCTGTTCTGTCAATGTTTTTTAAACAGCGTTCAGGTGCTATCCCCAGTCTCTTAGCTGAGGTGTCAATTATTCTCGCATTTGCTTGATGGGGTATCACCCATGAAATATCATCCAATTCCAAACCAGCTAACTTCACTACATCGATTATGTCAGCACACATTGCATTCACAGCGAATTTATACGTTTCCTGACCATTCATGAATATATATGGTTGAGGCATTTCATTCTCATAATATACCGAATGTCCGATGGGTTGAGGTATGCTCAAAACATCGCTGTTTCCTTTTGCTTGAAGCTTAGAGGATAAGTAGGCATCACCAGCTTCCAATACCATGGCTCCAGCACCGTCTCCGAATATGACAGCTGTGCTTCTGTCGTTCCAATCTATTAGCTTGCTCAAACGTTCAGCACCAAGAACCATTATCTTCTTGAACCCTCGCGCAAAGAAACCCGCTGCTGTGTCAAGGGCATATATAAAGCCTGAGCAAGCGGCATTTATATCCATTGCGGGACAGTTGGCACCAATACTTTGCTGAACAGTGCAAGCCAAAGAAGGAGCTAGATAATCTGCACTGATTGTGGCGCATATTATCATATCAAGTTCCAGGGGCGTAATCCCACCCATTTCCAACGCTGCTTTAGCTGCTTTATGGGCAAGCTGCGCAACGGATTCCGTGGTGCAAATTCTACGTTCGCTAATTCCCACCCGTTGAGATATCCATTCATCCGAGGTGTCTAAAAAGGTAGAAAGATCATCATTCGTGACAACTCTTGAAGGAAGGCTGCTTCCAGTTCCAATAATTCTAAAGCTCATAATATTGTCCCTTAACTCTTTTCAAAATATTTGTCCATTTTTATCATTGTGTTGATAAGGGTTTGTTTTTCGTCTTCGTTGAGGTCTTCTTCAAGCTCGTTTGCCAAAAGCGTATGAAAGCGCATATGGGAAAGATAAACTTTGCGCCCTTCCCGTGTTAATGTAACTCGTACCACTCTTTTGTCTTGGAGACTTGTATTTTTCGTCAGATATTCTCTTTCTTCTAGTTTCTTCGCTGCAACGGTAATGGAAGGTCGTGCAACTTTGAAAAAACTGGCGATTTCGCTCAAGGTTCTACCTTCCTTGCCGCCTTTTCCCACGTATTCGATTATATGCATTTCCCTAATGGTGAGTCCTGGTCCGAGACCCTTTTGCAGGTACTCTTCCTCCACTCGAAGAATATTATGAAACACCGCTTCCAATAGATTGTTAATTGTTTCCCTAAAAGTCTGCAATTTTGAGCCTCCCACCAACATATGATTTTACATGAGTAAGCGTAAAATCCATAATAATTAGTTAGACTAACTAATTATTATGGATTTTATCAGTTGAAAAATGGTTTGTCAATAAAAATTTGTTTTTACTCAGCTTTCTTGATTCGCTAGGAAATATTTCGTTTGGTATGCTGCGTGCATTTCTGTAAACTCTATGTTTTCAGGAGTCCTTGTTTCAGCAAGATACACATGACGACCCTTTGCAATATTATTTGTTTGAAGCAAACAAACTGCCATATTCGAGCAATGGTCCGAAACACGCTCATAATCTATGAGTAAATCCGACCAAATAAACCCAGGAACAATCGAACACTCCCCGCGCTGTAGTCGAATGATATGTCGATTCCGCATTTGTTCAATGAGCCCATCAATGACTTCCTCCAATGGCTCCACTTGTTTGGCAAGCTCTGAATCATTCTCCTCAAATGCTGATATAGTCAGATTTAGAATTTCCCTTATTGCTGCGTGTGCAACTTCAAGATCCTTTTTTGCTTCAGCCGAAAACTCCAGTTTCTTTTCATTTAGTTCCTGAGCGGATTCTAAAATATTCACTGCATGGTCGCCAATGCGTTCCAAATCACCGATGGCATGGAGATACTCCGATACCTTCCAACTATCTCCATCATGTAACCCTTGGGCAGACAATTTCACCAAATATCTATTTAGAGTATCCTCGTTTTTGTCCAGCACATCCTCATACTCATGGACAAGATATGCCGCTTTATCATCATAATCCTCAATCAACCCCATTGCCAGTAATACTGCATTTCTTGCCGTATGGCTCATTTTCACCAGGAGGTTGTGACTATGGGCAATAGCGATGGCTGGAGAGGATAAAAGCCGCTCATCGAGGACTTCATGCCTCGTTATTTCTCCAGCTTGCTCTTTTATAACAAAGAGAGCGAGTTTTTCCAATTGTTTTGCAAAGGGGAAAAGTATAATGGTTGTAGCAGCAGCAAACAACGTGTGCATAATGGCAATTGAAGCAGGAGTGACAATTTCTTGTAAAATTGGCAATGGATATATGGCATTAGTGCCATATACAGAAGTAAGTACCATACATGCACCGATAACATTAAACGAAACATGGACAACCACTACTCTCCTTGCGCTTTTATTTGTACCAAGACTGGAAAGGGTTGCAGTGATGCAAGTACCGATTTTCATGCCCATTATAACAGGTATAGCCGTTCCATATGAGACACCGACAGCCATCGAAATCGCTTGTAAAATCCCCACAGCGGCAGAGGAGCTTTGAATGACACAGGTGATGAATGTACCAAATAGCAAACCTAGAAGGGGATTTGAAAAAGCCACCATCAGATTGCGAAAAGCTTCGTTTTGCTCTAGCCCCGAAACCGCATCTCTCATTATGGCAATACCCGCCATTAAAACTGTGAAACCGAGAAACACCTCTCCAGCGCTCTGTTTTTTCTCTTTTTTCGAAAACATCATAAAACCAATGCCAATGACAGCGAATATTTGTGCAAAATTATCCGGTTTAAGAATTTTAATGATAAAGCTACTACCAGTGAGTCCGGTGAGAGATATGATCCAAGCCGTAATTGTTGTACCAATGTTTGTCCCCATGATGACCCCGATTGTCTGCCCCAGCTGCATGATGCCGGAATTCACAAGACCCACAAGCATAACAGTCACAGCAGAGGAAGACTGGATCAAACAAGTGACAGCAACTCCAAGTAGAAAAGCCTTAAAACGGTTTGATGTGGCACTTTGCAAAATCATTTGCATACGTCCGCCTGCCGACTTTTCTAAACCGGTTGACATAACACTCATTCCGAAAAGAAATAACGATACGCCCCCCAAAAGCAGTATCGAATCAAAAAAATCCATATAAATCATCTCCCATTTCATTAAAATACGCCATATTCATGGCGCATCTCTAGTAGTCCATTGGTATTATATTTAAATATATGATATGTAAATAAATGCTTTGTTGACCTAACGAATATGATTTTACATTGCTTTAACCATTATTGTACGTATTTTACAAGGATTTTACATAAGCTTTACAATCATTTTACCCTCAGGAGCACAAAATCGCAAAATCGCACAAGGGAACACTCTTTGCGTGTTTTTAATGTCCCATGTGCGATTTATTAGTAAGTGTTTTCGTTTGTTTTTCTTACCTACTGTGGAGATGGGTTTCTTCATCGCTGACCAAAATATACTTTTTATTAAAAAGGTCATATAGAGTACTAAACTCAATATTGTCTGGAGTTCGTGTTACCGATAAATAATCATGTCTGCCTTTTGCGACATTGTTGATTTGCAAAACACAGACAGCAATATTGGAACAATGGTCTGATACTCGCTCATAATTTACCAATAAATCCGTCCAAATGAAGCCAGGTATAATGGAACACTCACCCCTTTGAAGGCGAGTAATATGACGAGAGCGCATCTGATGTATCAACATATCTACAACCTGTTCCAAGGGCTCCACCTGCCTTGCTAAATCCGCATCATCTTGGTCAAAGGCTAAAAATGTTAGGTTAATAATATCCATGAGAGCACTATGGGCAACTGCTAGATCAGCCATCGCTTGCAATGAAAATGTTAATTTTTTGTCTCTCATTTCCTCTGCAGATTCTAAAATATTAACGGCATGGTCACCAATACGCTCCAAGTCACCAATGGCATGGAGCAATTCAGAAACTTTCCGACTATCGGCATCATTAAGTCGCTGTGCAGCTATTTTTACCAAGTATGTGTTTAATGTATCTTCGTTTTTATCAAGAATATCCTCGTATTCACGTATTTTAATCGCTATATCCTCATCATATTCCACCATCATCGAGAATGCGCTAAAAACAGCCTCCTTGGCGGTATTGCTCATATCCACCACCAGGTTGTGGCAATGGGCTATGGCTACTGCAGGGGTTGCCAATAGACGCTCATCAAGCACATCATAGAGGGTCTCCTCACCAGGTTTATCTCTAATGGTGAATCGAGCCAATGACACAAGCTGCTTTGTAAAGGGGAATAGTATTACCGAAGTAATCACAGCAAAGAGCGAATGGAGCATTGCCAGATTCATGGGATTGACAATTCGAGACAAAAAAGGCAACTCATAGAACAAATTGGTTCCATGAATTGCAACAAGCACCACTACTGCGCCAACAACATTAAAATAGACATGGACAGCAGCTACTCTTTTTGCGTTTTTATTAGCTCCTATGCTTGCCAGAGTCGCTGTAATACAGGTGCCTATTTTCAAGCCCATTATGATGGGAATCACAGTAGCATAGGTGAGTGGAATAGTCATCGCAACAGCTTGTAATATGACAAGGGATGCTAAGGAGCTCTGTATGATGCAAGTAATTACCGTACCTATGAATAAGCCAAAAACAGGATTTTGAAATGCTACCATGAGATTTCTAAATTGTTCATTATCTTCCAAGCCAGAAACTGCATCTCGCATAAGAGCAATTCCAGCCATCAGTACGGCGAATCCTAAGAGAATGTCACCAGCGTTACGCTTCTTTTCCTTTTTTGAGAATATGGCGAAACTAATGCCCAAAATGGCGAAAAGATGAGCAAAATTATCAGGTTTCAATATTTGGACAATGAAGCTTCCCCCTGTGAGACCTGTGAGAGAAATAACCCAAGCAGTAATGGTGGTTCCCACATTGGAGCCAATGATGACACCCACAGTCTGTTCCAATTGCATGATTCCCGAGTTCACTAGCCCAACTAGCATCACAGTCATCGCTGATGAAGACTGAATGAGGGTTGTAACTCCGACCCCCAGCATAAATGCTCTAAATAGGTTCGCTGTTGCGCTTTGGAGTATAATTTCCAGCCGTCCACCTGCAGACTTTTCTAAGCCTTCTGACATTGTATTCATGCCGAAAAGAAAGAGCGCAACTCCTCCCAAAAGCATTATTAGCTCAAAAAAACTCATATTGTCATTCTCCCCTATGGTATCGAACCATTGCTTATTTCACGCTTTCCCGCTCCTCTGTGACTCCTGCAACTATGTTCTAATACAAAACACATTGATATCCGATAATTCATATATGTTGACTTACATGGTACTATTATACCAGATAGATTTTACATAATCATTACATATTATTTACGTATTGTTTACATATCCACTAATTGGCTACTATATACCATGGGGGGATTTTTTACAAGTTTTTTTAAGCTAGTCTAAGGGTTTCCATTCGGTGAGTACCACGTCAATGGAAATTGTTGTATTTCTACGCTCCACTCTAATGGTGACTGTATCACCAATACCATAGTCTTGCATTGCTTGATTATAATCATTCATGTCTGCAATCGAAATTCCATTTATAGATAGTATTTTATCTCCCCTTTGGAAATACTCGTTATATGATTCACGAACAAATAAACCAGTCCCGCTATAACCATACCAACGAGCTGTTTGATATGACTGAACATCGTGGAGTTCTATGCCTAAGTCGATTCGTCCCCTCACATAGCCGTGAATGATGAGGTCAGTTGCTACTGCCTTTGCCACATTCGATGGAATGGCGAAGGCTAAACCCTCAATGCTCAATCCGCTGGATTTGGCATTTACAATTCCGATGAGCTCCGCATTCATATTAAACAAACCTCCACCAGAGTTGCCAGGATTTACTGCTGCATCTGTTTGCAAAAGAGTCATTATTTCCCCTTCCACATTTATTTCCCTATCAAGGGCTGAAATAATACCGCTTGTCACAGTTCCACCAAGCTCTCCTAGAGGATTCCCCACTGCTAGGGCACTCTCTCCAATGACAAGATTCGATGAATCTCCGAATATGGCATAAGTCAATCCAGTATCATCTATTTTCAAAACAGCAATGTCAGCTTTCACATCAGTGGCAATTAGAGTAGCGGGATACTCCCTACCATCCACAAGTCGAACAGTTATAGTGGCAACATCATCTATTACATGGTTGTTTGTTATGACATAACCATCTTCGCTGATTATTACACCGCTTCCCGCTCCTTCAGCCACATAATTCCTAATCCACAAACTAGATGTATTATACTCAGTTTTAATCTCCACCACGCTATCTCTAACGGCAGCTGCAACCTGATCTGTGGTCATTGTTCGGTTTATTATATTTTTGCGCTTCGACGAGTGAACAACATCGCTTGGTGCAAATAAAACTTGATTCTCTACCTGAGTTTCTGTCTGGGTTTCAGTTTCATCGTTTTCCAAGTTTTGAGAATTATATTGCTCACTTAAGTCCTGGTAACGGCTCGATGAGTCTCTATTATCGACAGTTGAGCTATCTCTGTTTGCTAAGTACCCTCCAAAATAAGCAGCACTAGCAATTAAGAGCATTAATACTGTTATTGACAATGCTTTTTTCAAAAAGCTCACCATACGAAATCGCCTAAGACTTTGCGTGGGCGGATATTGCGCAAAATAGGGAGCTGGTGCGGAGCTTAATGCAGGAGCTGCGACTGGAGCTGGTGCTGGGGTTGTCGCTGTTGTTGTAGCTGGGGTTGTCGGTGACTCTAGCGGCGACACTGATTCTGGCGATGACGCTAGCGATGACGCTGATTCTGGCAGCGTCGCTGCCTCTGGGGTTGGCGGTGCTTGCACTGGATTTGGCGTTGCTGCTAGGGTTGCTTTAATATCTTTTTCGGAATTAACATTCTCGTTACTCATATCACACCTAATTTCAATTTGGGTTTATATAGTGCTAAAATGCTCTGTAAACACACATTTCAACTTGCCAATGTATCACATATGCATTATACAGCAAAACAGTCCTGAATAATACATATAACAACAAATAATCATCAAATATTCATCGAAATATGAATATTCTATTTCCAAACCGTTAATAAAATGAATCCAAAAGATTTTTTACGCTTTATTTTCAATAGTTATACCCATTATCCACACAGTTATCCACAGCCCCCCTTAAATGAATAGTCACACTTTATTCACTTTTTGTCACACGAAAAGCGAAATTCATGAAACAAAAGTTACAAATGTATCTTTATCCCCCATCACTGCGCACATTGCTAGTTTAAATAGGTATTGCTTGCTTTTTTGGCATTTGGGATGTAAAATACCCGAAATGAGGTGTTACTCTTGCAGGAACAAAAAACGCAAAATTTCATAAAAAGCACAGCAATACTTGCCATTACCTCCATTATAGTGAGATTCATAGGAGCTATATATAAAATCCCGCTCTTTATCATACTAGATAGGGCAGGTACCGGAGCCTTCCAAGTGACATATAATGTCTATAATTTGGCATTGAACATTGCCACAGCTGGAGTTCCAGTTGCTCTATCACGCATGGTTTCATCTGCTGCAGCAGAAGGACAAAGTGACTTGGTGAAGCGTTATTTCAAGGTTGCCATGCCAGCTTTTGTTGCCATTGGAGTCGCAGCCATGCTCATTATGCTCCTTTTGTCCAAGGAAATTGCGGCACTTATGAATAATACCTTAGCGGCACCAGGGATTCAAGTGCTTGCTCCTTCGGTACTCTTCATGTGCATTATATCTGTCTACAGGGGTTATGCCCAAGGTTTCGAGAACATGATGCCCACCGCTGTCTCACAAACAGTGGAAGCTCTGAGTAAAGCAGCATTTGGCATCGCCATCGCCTATTTACTCGCTCGGGCAGGATACGAAGTCCAGTATGTTTCTGCTGGAGGTATATTGGGAGTAACCATCGGTTTAGGATTATGCGTACCAATTTTGATGTGGTATAAAAGGAAAATCGACAGCTCCATGATAATTGAAGCAAAGCCGCAAAAACTTCCCAGTTCAATGCAAATACTTGGGAAACTAATGCTAGTCAGCATCCCAATAACACTAGGCTCATCAATATACGCCTTGGTAACTGTCATCGACAATAGCGTTGCCCAAGGTAGGCTACAAAACATTCTTATGCTCAGCGAAATAGAATCCAGCTCCCAATTTGGCTTACTGACATATGGTACAACCCTATATAACTTACCAGCATCTTTAATCGTACCCGTTGCCATCAGCCTTGTTCCCGCCATCGCCTCCGCTCTAGCCAAGGGTGACGGAAACGAAGCCCGCGGCATAATGCAAACCTCAGTAAAACTGATGAACCTTTTCGCCATGCCTGCTTGCGCTGGTCTAATGGTTTTATCTGGGCCCATAATGATTGCGCTATTTTCCCAGTGGGATAAGCTCGCAGCAAATATCCTATCGGTCCTTGCGGTGGCAGCCTTTTTTCTTTGCTTCCAATTGGTCACGACAGCAATTTTGCAGGCAAATGGCAACGAGCGCCTCCCCTTGCTCTCTATTCCCATTGGAGGAGCTTTAAAAATTATCCTAAGCTATATTTTAGTGGGAAAACCTCAAATTGGAATCCTTGGTTCGGCAATTGGTTCCCTAGCTTGCTACATAGCAATCTGCAGCTTAAATCTCGTATTTATCAAAAATAAAGTTGCACAAAGTCCAAATTTCATAAATGCCTTCTCAAAACCGCTACTGTGCTCCACAATAATGGCATTGGTGGCTCGTGTAGCATATAATATCATTTATCGCCTTGGCTCGAGCTTCATCGGAGCCAGTAGGTCAGCAGTTATAGTTTTCCTAGCTATTGCAATTATTATTGCCGTGACCGTTTATGGCTTGCTGATTATACTCACTGGCACCATAACAAAGGATGAATTGTCCCTTGTTACAAAAAGCGAAAAAATAGCCAAAATACTACGAGTTAAGTGATATTTTCACTAAAATATCGATTTTTTGCGTTTTTTTGCGAAAATAAACGAAAACTCACTTGCGGAAAGGAAAAAAGTATGGTAGATTTTGAAAACAAACCCAATTACGATATCCACGACTTGCAAAAACTGATGAGGTTTCTCCGCAGTCCTGATGGTTGTCCTTGGGATGCTGAGCAAACCCATGAGAGCATCCGTCGAAACCTTTTGGAAGAAGCTTACGAGGCTGCCGAAGCAATCGACACAGGCAATCAAAATAACTTGCGTGAAGAACTTGGTGATGTTTTGTTGCAAGTCGTGTTTCACGCCGATATATCCGAGCAAGCGGGGGGATTCGATTTTTCACAAATTGTTGATGCTTTATGCAAAAAACTCATATCTCGCCACCCCCATGTATTTGGAGACGAAAAAGCAAATGACAGTACAGAATCCTTGGCTTTTTGGGAAGATATAAAAAGAGAAGAGAAGCAGACGGAAACAGTCCACGAAGAAATGAGAAGCATCGCCATCAGTCTTCCGGCTTTATGGCGAGCGGAAAAAATACAAAAAAAGGCTGCGGAAGTCGGCTTTGACTGGAAAGATTATAAAGGTGCCCTTACAGCCTTGCGTTCCGAAATAGATGAATTAGAAGACGCAATGGAAGATGCAACGGCATCTATATCTGATACAGCAGAAGAAAACGAAACGGACAAAACCAACGACGCTTTTTCCAAAGTTACGATGGAACTTGGCGATATATTCTTCTCCGCAGTGAACATTTCTAGATTTTTTGGAATCGACCCCGAAGAAGCATTGACATTCTCCAGCGAGAAATTCATTGAACGTTTCAGAAAAGTCGAAACTGCCGCACTAGACGCTGGCTTTCGCCTTGAAGAAATGTCCCTTGACGAAATGGAAGCATTATACCAGAAAGCAAAATTAGAGGAGTAAGCGTTCTAATTTGAATAAGCATTCTTCTTTAATATATTTTAATTGTACTAGCGAGCGAAAAGATTTGCGCTTTCTTGATTGTCTTTTTGCTACCATGCACCACAGCAATAAAATGGAATACATTGAGATTCCAGTGAGTTGCCTTGATGCATGGCGATAAAATTCTAATACAGAATCTTTGCTAATCTTTACGCTCGCTAGTATAGTAACTATCATCAGGAGGGTAAAACACCAATGAACAAAACAGAACTTATTAACTCAATAGCGGCGGGCTCAGGCCTCTCGAAAAAAGACAGCGAGAAAGCCTTATCTGCAACAGTGGAAGCTATTACAAATGCGCTTGCATCAGGCGAGAAAGTTCAGCTGGTTGGCTTTGGCATTTTCGATGTGAAAAACCGCGCAGCTCGCATGGGCCGCAATCCAAAAACTAAAGAGCCCATTAGCATTCCAGCCACAAGAACTCCCCAGTTCAAAGCAGGCAAAGCTCTCAAGGACGCCGTTGCCAAGTAGAGAGCTTCTTATTTTGCTTTTTTATGGTATAATAGCGATGAGGGTTTTTCCCATCGCTATTATTCTTTATAGGTGTATTATATGAGATTAGACAAATATTTAAAGGTTTCGCGACTTATAAAAAGACGTACAATTGCGAATGAAGCCTGCGATGCGGGGCGCGTAAGCGTTAATGGCCGCGTGGCAAAGGCTTCATATGATGTGAAACAAGGTGATAAGCTTGAGTTGCGCTTTGGAAACCGCACACTAGCGGTGGAGGTTTTGAGCCTATCTGAACACGCCAATAAATCGGACGCCGCTGGAATGTATCGAGAACTAGTATAGCGTTTCCGAAATAACCCCACAAGCTAACTGTTGCTTTTATTCCCAAGTCTTCCAAATGTCAGGACAATAGCCTATGGTGGCGTTTTTTCCATTTCTTACAATTGGCGTTTTAATGAAAGAAGGATTCTCCAGGAGCTTTTCTTCTTTATCGACTTCATATGCCAAGTATTCCAAAATCTCGATACCCTCCGCTTTGTTGTCAATCATCTCCCCCAAACCCACAGCAGTCTTTACGCTATTAAACTCCCCACGGCTGAGTCCTTTAGAGGAAAGGTCTATGCGCTGAAACTTTATGCGCCGCTCTTTAAAATATCTCTCTGCCTTTTTAGTATCGAAGCATTTTGATTTCCCAAAAATCTGAATATTCATATTATGGCTCCATATTTAGTAATGCAATTCAAATTTCCGTTACCACGGGGAGTATCATTGGATTGCGTTTTGTTTTTTTGTTCAAATATGACGATAGCTCAGCTTTTATGGAGTTTTTTAATATAGCCAAGTTATTTGTGTTTTTATTATGATATAAATCATAAGTTTCCATTACTATATCCTTTAGCTCATTGAGAAGCTCCTCGGATTCTTTCACATAAACAAAACCCCTAGTGAGAATATCGGGCGGCGTAACAAGGCTACCATCTTCGCTGGAAACATTCACTATCGCTACAACCATTCCGTCTTGTGCAAGGTGCTTTCTATCCCTTAGCACCACAGAACCCACATCTCCCACTCCAATGCCATCCACTAAAATTTTTCCAGAATGAACAGTACCATTT
Source organism: Oscillospiraceae bacterium (assembly GCA_009777775.1). Lineage (GTDB taxonomy): Bacteria > Bacillota > Clostridia > Oscillospirales > Oscillospiraceae > WRMH01. The sequence continues at coordinate 31,583 of WRLE01000018.1, read as the reverse complement.
TTACCAATACTACGTCCAGATAACTCAATAACTTGCCCAATATCTGCTATTACGATATTTTTCGGTAAAATCCCCATCTGGGAAGCAAGCTTTCCATGCATACTCAAATGTCTTTGTTCTCCATGAATGGGTACAAAAAACTTTGGTTTTGTCAGCACCATCATCATTTTCAGTTCTTCTTGATAAGCATGGCCAGATGCGTGAAGCTCTGAAACCTTGTCATATATCACTTCAGCGCCTCTACGGAAGAGCTCATCTATTACTCGACTTATGGCATTTTCATTCCCTGGTACTGCGGATGCAGAAAGTATCACCCTGTCACCAGGCATTATATCAACCTGACGATGCTCTGCAAAAGCCATTCGATACAACGCGCTCATCGCTTCACCTTGGCTCCCTGTGGTGATAATAACAATTTTTTCAGGAGGCAAATCTTTAATATTGCTCACATCCATTAATAAACCATCCGGTATAGTTATGCAGCCAAGCTCCGTGGAAACCCTCAACACATTTTCCATGCTACGCCCAGTTACAGCAACTCGTCTGCCATATTTATCCGCAAGTTCTAAAACTTTCGATATACGATGAACATTGGATGCAAATGACGTAACAATGATTCTCTGGGTGCAACCGATAAAAAGCTCTTCCAGACGCTCGCTGATTCTTTGTTCAGAAGCAGAATAGCCTTCTCGTTCGATATTTGTCGAGTCAGCAAGCAAAGCCAGCACACCCCGATTTCCCAAATCACCAAAGCGAACTAAGTTTATCATGTCTCCAGAAATCGGTGTTGTATCGATTTTAAAGTCGCTGGTATGTATAACCACTCCAATTGGTGTCCTTATAGCAAGGGACACGGCATCGGGAATGGAATGATTTATATGAATAAGCTCCACATTGAAGCAACCAAGTTTGATTACATCACCAGGTTTTTTCACCTCCAGATCCGTTGTTTCCGAAAGATTGTGCTCCGCAAGTTTTGCATCTGTCAGACCTGCTGTAAGGGGAGTGGCATATACAGGAGCCGATATTACACGCAAAAGATATGGAAGAGCTCCAATATGATCTTCATGTCCATGGGTCAATATTATCCCACGTACCCGAGAGCTATTTTCTTCAAGATAAGTAAAGTCAGGAATAACAATATCAATGCCATACATATCATCATCGGGGAATCCGAGTCCGCAATCCACCACAATGATGTCATCCATGTATTCATAGACAGTCAGATTCTTCCCAACCTCATTGAGCCCTCCAAGGGCAATTATTTTTAGTTTCTCTGCCATGAGATCTATTCTCCTTGCTTGTTAATTTTTTCTTCCATGAATTAATCGCCATTGGAGATACTGCTGCTCACATTTCCATGCGTCCTTCCAAGGCTCGCATCAGAGTTGCGTCATCGGCAAACTCCAAGCTACTACCCACAGGTATACCATAGGCAAGTCTAGTTACTTTCACTCCAAAGGGGCTAATTAAGCGAGATATATACCTAGCGGTTGTTTCACCTTCCGTATCTGGGTTTGTTGCCATGATGACTTCACTTATATCACCGTCTGCAACTCGTGCAACAAGTTCGTTTATTCTTATATCATCAGGTCCCACATTGTTCATCGGTGATATAACACCATGTAGAACATGATATCTTCCTCCATATTCGTGGGAGCGTTCAATTGCCAATACTCCTTTTGGATCGGATACCACGCAGATAATCCCTGGCTCACGCCTTGTGCTGCTGCATATGGTACATAGTTCTTTGTCAGTAAGATTTTGGCATACTACACAACAGCTAACGCTCTTTTTCGCATCCAAAATCGCCTGGGCAAAAGATATAGCTTCGCTATCTGGCAAAGAGAGCACAAAAAAGGCTAGTCTTTGCGCTGTTTTTTGCCCAATCCCAGGAAGGGTGGCAAATTTTTCAATCAACACTTCCAAAGAAGATGGAAAATAATCCATTACATTTCTCCATTTATCACTCTATCCTACAAACTCCTAAGCTCAGCAATCCTGGCAGCCCTATCCGCTGCACCAAATATGTCGCTCCCAGCTACAAGAACATTCGCACCAGCTTCAATGCACAGCTTTGCAGTCTCAGAGTTAATACCTCCATCAACTTCGATTTCGCAATCGAGACCTCGCTTATCAATAATTTCACGCAATTGCACAATTTTCGGTAGCATATCTGACATAAATTTTTGTCCACCAAAACCCGGCTCCACTGTCATCACCAGCACCAAATCCAGCAGCTCCATATATGGCTCCAATGCTTGCACTCCTGTGGCTGGTTTTATAGAAAGCCCCGCTTTTTTCCCCAGCTCATGGAGTTCATTTATTGCAGTCCTAGTGGCTTCAGCTGTTTCCGCCTCCACATGAAAAACAACGATGTCAGATCCAGCATTGGCAAAACGTGCTGTATATTTTGATGGTGAAGCAATCATCAAATGGACATCAAGGATCATATCCGTTGCTTTCCGTACAGATTCTAGCACAGGAATACCTACAGAAATATTCGGAACGAATACTCCATCCATTACGTCAAAGTGTAAATAATCCGCACTATCAACGCTTTTTATTTCATCGCCCAATTTCGCAAAATCCGCAGATAAAATCGATGGTGATATTTTTATCATGTTTCCAAAACCTTCTTCAATTGCTATTTTTCATACTAACTGCCTAATTAATAGCTACTCCGTACGTTTTTGCCTTACGTTTTACCTATTTAATAGAAATTTAATGCAATTTATCGGCACAACATAGTATAATATAGTATAATATACTAACAAGAGATAAAGTCAAATGCTTTTTCAAAAATATGTAAAAGAAAAGATAAAGGAGAATAGATATGGAACAATCTAAATCAACTGCAGCTGAGGAATTAGCTGAGTATGTACCCACCCTCACCCTTGACCCGAACGGAGAAAGCGAAACCCACGAAATACCTGCCGTTGACGCTCTAGAGCTTCCCAAAGACGATGCAGCATTATTGCTAGACATCAGTAAGCTCACAGATGCAGAACAAAAAGCAGTACTGGATTTTGCTGAAAAAATAGACATCACAGACACAAATGCTGTTTTGACATACGGAGCTGCCTCCCAACGAAATATAGCTAGTTTTTCAGAAAGTACCCTCAATAGTGTACGCACCAAAGACATGGGCGAAGTTGGTGGCATGCTTTCTGAGCTGGTGGTTCAGCTAAAAGGCTTTGGCAATGACGACAATGCTAAAAAGGGCATTTTTGGCTTAAAACGCAAAGCTCAAGAAAAAATTGCCACAATGAAAGCAGAATACGACAAGGTTTCTGTCAATGTGGACAAAATTTCGGAAATGCTAGAGCAGCAGCAATATACCCTACTAAAAGATGCTGCAATGTTGGACAAAATGTATGATATCAACCAGGCATATTTCAAAGAGCTGACCATGTACATCATAGCAGGAAAGAAAAAACTCGAAGAATGTACAAACACAGTACTCCCTGTAATGCGTGAAAAGGCTGCCCAGTCAGGACTCCCAGAAGATGCCCAAGCAGCTAACGATTATGCAAATATGGTAAATCGCTTTGAAAAGAAGCTCCATGATTTGGAACTCACACGTATGATTTCAATCCAAATGGCTCCTCAAATCCGTCTTGTGCAAAATAACGATACATTGATGATAGAAAAGATTCAAACATCCATTGTCAACACAATTCCTTTATGGAAAAGCCAAATGGTCCTTGCCTTGGGTATGCATCACTCTCAGCAAGCGATGGAAGCTCAACGGCAGGTTACAAATATGACCAATGAGCTTTTGACAAAAAATGCCGAGCGTCTCAAAATGGGAACCATTGAGATTGCAAAAGAATCCGAGCGCGGCATAGTGGATGTGGAAACACTGGTATCCACCAACCAACGGCTTATCGAGACCCTAGAAGAAGTCCGCGTCATCCAAACAGAAGGCAGCCAACGCCGTCGTTCAGCAGAGCTAGAACTAGGTCGTATAGAAGGCGAACTAAAACAAAAACTCCTAGACCTCCGAGGCTAATATATAGGCATATTAGTATATTGCTTGTAGTGCGTGGATTAATATAGGTTTGTATGCTAGTTATATTAGTACAAATAGTACAAATTAAAAAAAGGAGCAGTCTCTGTACGATTATGTTTCGTTGGAGACTGCTCTTATTAGCGATAAAGGCTAATCATTAAAATACTAAGATCAATTTAATATTTCGATATCATCTTTTACTCTTTCGATTAAAGTATTGGCTGTTTATACAATATAATTTCGGAGTGTTATCATGAGCGAATTGAAAGATTTAATTTGACAAACTCGTTTCCATCATTTCATAAGCCTCTAGTTTGCAAATAAATATCTCTTCTTTCACATCCTCGACACAGCTTTCGAGGTTTTTTAGTATATCATTACCCCAGAATCTCATTACCGTCCATCCTTGGTATGACAGAGTTTTATTAACATCAATATCTCTTTCAATATTTCTTTGAATTTTAGGTACCCAATACTCCCTATTACTTTTTATATTATCTCCTTTAATTAGCCAATCTTTCCCATGCCAAAACTCACCATCGCAAAATATAGCTATCTTATACTTTGTGATAGCAATATCAGGCTTCCCAGGTAACTTTGTATAATTTACTCGATATCGAATCCCCGAATGCCAAAGTGCTTTTCTAAGTCTTTGTTCAATGGAAGTATTCATATTTGGCACCCTACTCATTGTCCGCCGTCGCACATCATCCGTGTCAAAAATAAATTTAGCCATTATATTCACCAACATACTCTCATAATTATAGTGGTATTTTTCTTAATTCCTTCGCAATTCGCAGAATTATTGGTACACACACTGTATTACCAAGCTGTTTGTATATTTCCTTAATAGGAATATTAGGGAATCTATATTTTTTCGGAAATCCCTGTAAAGCTAAACAATCAGCAGGTGTTAGTTTTCTTATACCAAATGCATCACGGATAAGAGGAACACGGTCAGTATATGTCCCCATATTTGCTTTTAATGCTGGACATAAATCCCATGCTCGTATTGCAACTCCACTATCATCTATCCTATATATAGCAAAATTGTTTGTCATTTTATTGTTTAACTGCTCGTAATACTGGTGTGTGGAATTGTAATAATAGCTATCGCTAACTTGAATGTCTCGATTAATGAGATCGTTGATGCTCTTTGTTAACGGTAAGCTATGTGGAAAATTGAACATATTTGCTTTTTTGGGGTCTAAAAAAGCTACAATGAATATTCGGTCTCTATATTGTGGAATATTCCCATGAGTATGCGCACCAAGGATAGAATGCTTAACTATGTAACCTCTATCTGCTAATGTTGCGCATATTGTGTAAAATGTTCTGCCATTATCATGCTCAACAAGATTCTTAACATTTTCAAGAAAAACAATCTGTGGTTGTTTCTCATCTATCACCCGTAATATCTCATAGTATAACGTACCTCTTGGGTCTGCAAAACCTTGTTGTTTACCCATTATAGAAAAAGGTTGGCAAGGAAATCCAGCAGTCAAAACATCCATATCTGGAATGTTTCCAATATTAATTTTTTTAATATCTCCCTCGATTAAAAAACCAGAACCCAAAACATATCGATATGTTTGGCATGCGTATCGGTCTATTTCATTTGCCCATACAATTTCTGCTCCAGCTAGTTTAAATCCTAGGCATATTCCACCTATGCCCGCAAACATACTTCCAACTCTCATTGATATCACTCCTGTGCTGCTACGCGAGCATTATAAACTACGATAAAAGCGATTTATGTTTAAATAAAACGAATCTGTAGATTAAGATTAATATAGTATTTACCATTTTCTTTATAAACATCAAGATACTCATGTCTGCTAGCTGATGGCGATTCGAATCCCAATCTATTTAATAAAAATTCTTTAAATTCGTCAGTTATACATGAATGGTAAGCGAGTACATCACCATCATCTTTCATGACGATATAACCACCGTTCACACTGCTTTTCCCATCCCAAGATGCACCAAGCCTCATTCCAGTAAACATATTATAAAGCAAATCAGAAAACTTTTTTCGATAAACGCTATAAATATCGTTATACTTATACTTAGCTGGATTATTTTCAATCACATAATCGATTGCTTGAGAAATAGGCGCATATTTTACGCTTCCTTCACCAATCCAAAAATAATATTTTAGTGCTTCCCCTAAAATAGATGGAAATTCTATGCCTCCAGATAATACAAGGTTTCTTTCTGCATTCACCTGACTTGTTGAAACAAATTCAATGTCACATCCAGCTTCTTTTAAGAAACGAATCCTATCACCAATCGCAATATCAAGTTTATCTTTTCGTTTTCTAAATATTCCATTCGTTTCCGACATTATTGAGTCATTTATATCACCAGTTATTTCATATATAAAATTAGTATTATTCTTACTTGCATTAAAGAGCGTTGCTCTTCCTGCAAAATCAGATTTACATGAAAATCCAATAGTTTGATTAACTCCACTTCTAGGATCTACTACGCTCAATGTAATATCTTGAGTACCCCCAAAATAAGTATTGCTCTTTACAGCTGGTGCTTTAAGTTTTGTAATTTGAATTAGCGATAGAAACTCCTCCATGTCATAATCGCTAAAATTCCCTCTTTTATTAACAGACATTAAATCCAGAAGATACTCTTGTTTCTCTAAAAAAACGTAATCATCAATTTCAATGCCAGTAAAGCTATTGTTTAAAAATATATGCACTTTATCACCAGTTTTATAGACATATACTCGGTTTTTATGCTCTTCTCGAATTATCTCAATAATTTTCAAAAAAACATCATCAATTTTATTCATATCTTTGTCGGCAGCATATACCACTCTATCATACATCAGTTTTAGAAAAATATATATCTCTGCCCACTCACCCCTGTTTCCTGTTAACGCCATTTTTTACTCCTATAGCTTCATGCTTGTCTAATATTAATTTAATTTCTTTAGCAATTTCATTGATAACTGGCACAGAAACTGAATTACCAAACTGCTTATATAGATGAACATCAGCAACTGGTAATACAAATGTATCAGGATAACCTTGCAACCGCGCCCACTCTCGCGGTGTCATTTTTCTTACACCTTCTTTATTAATACTACCTTTTATATTCGTAACTGGTGTAAGGTCAGTTTGTCTAAAGTCTATTAACAAATTTCGCTCTCGTCCCATTCCACCACATACTATTGCACCAGCAACATCGTTATTATCACGTATTTCATAACCAAAACCATTTCCTTTTGCTTCATGCCTCGCTCGATGCTTGCGGAGTGTTTCTAGATAAACTTCGCTTAAATAATACTTTGCTGAAACTGGCTGCTCTTCAATTATATCATAGATACGTTTTTTAGAGTCCGTTGGCTTAGGAAACTCAAACGAACTACAGTCAATATCATTTCGAAATGCAACTATATATATACGTTCTCGATTTTGGGCTACACCAAAATTTCTGCTATTTAATATTTTGTCATCTACTTTGTATCCTAATTCCTCCAAAGCACCTTTTATTATATCGTATGTTCTCCCTTTATCGTGTGTTGCTAACCCTTTTACATTTTCGCAAAATATCACTTTCGGTTTATGAAATGAACAGATTCGTACTACATCGAAAAATAAAGTCCCTCGCGCCATACCCTTATAATTATCACTAAATCCAAGCCGTTGACCTGCCAAACTAAAAGCTTGGCAGGGGAATCCAGCTAAGCATATATCGAATGAAGGGATTGTGGTTTCATCGATTTTGGTAATATCACCAGAAATTGAAAACGAATCGTTAAAATTCGCTCTATATGTTATTTGAGCTTTTTCATCCCATTCACTTATAAAGACAGTTTCAATATCATCTTCAAATGCTTGGTCAAATCCAAGCCGTATCCCACCGATTCCTGCAAACAAGTCGATTGATTTATATTTACTCATTAACACTACCACCAAATAGTTTCAACTTATACACTATATTTTTTAAATAAATTATATATGAATCGTCATTTCACGTCAAGCAATCATGCTTTCATTTTACTCAAAGCATGTAGCAATTCGGTTCCGTTTGCATAGCGGTGAGTCGGATTGGCGTTTAATGATTTTTTTATGATTTTCAATATTTTTTTCTTTGTACGTATTATTTGTATCGACTTGAATATGTTGAAAATGCTCATTTTTGTATAAAATTTCCTTGTGTGTGATTTCTTTAGTATATGCTCCATTGTCGCTCCTAAGCTGAATATATCTGCACGTATCCAATCTATTTGTGCTGCTGTACATCGAATATCTTCAAGTGCTGCATTCATCTTGACTAGTTCAAAAAGCTTTTGCTGCTCAGGTGGAGCATATCCTTGGGAATAGCTAACAAAGCCATATTTGCTTCCCTGTACTAAAGCCGCATTGAAATCAATCAGACAAATATCTCCAGTAGGTGTGAGAATGATATTTGAAGGTTTTATGTCTCGGTGACAAATACCTTGATTGTGAATAGTATCTAATGCAAATGCAAGCTGCTTATACCATCGATGCACATCCTTTATTGTATATGATGCTCCATTTGGTTCACGAAAGACTTTGCAACTATTCCCATTAAAATCACTCCCTGTTTCATCTTTCATTTTGTTGCTGTAACGATGATTCCCCTTTAATATTTCCAAAAAGCTCTGACCTTCTATGAATTCCAGAACAGTATATGAACAATTATCCCTTTGAAAAAAGTCGTAAACTTGGGGAAGATATTGATTTCTGATATTTTTCAACGCATCAACTTCAGTACGTTGTCTTTTTGCTCCCATTGCTGTTTCACACTTTTGTTCCTTTATGACCACCATTTTTTCAAGGCGTTTATGCCATGCTTTGTAAATAACACAATTATTATTGAAACTTAGCTGCGACTCAATTTTATAACAGTCTGGTAAATAACCTGATTTTAACAACAATTCGGGAAAATGCGAAATACACACCAATTCCTGAGCATTTAAATGTTGTTGTCTCACCTTCATTGTTCCCATATGTAATCCGCTCCGCAATTGCCAAAGGATATACGGCTGCCAAGTTGTAATTTGCTGGGGGTATTGGGCAGTAGCTTCATACCATCTATGTATGTTCCAGCACTGGATGACAAATCTATTATACAATAGCCATCATCATCTCTCTCTATGGCAGCGTGACGGCGGCTCACCGCTTTTGTCATTCGGTCGAACTCAAAACTTGACATAGCCTTGCCTCTATCAATGTCGCAGCGACCGATTGTAAAAATTTCACCATTTTCAATGGGTACTCCTATTACAGTGGGTAAAGATGATATACCCACTAGCCTAAGCCAAGCATTTCCAGAATCGTAAAAGAGAAACTGTGTTTTATCGCTAGTTGCATTGTTATATGAAATATACTGCTGTGCAACTGGTTGATATACTTCGTTTCTTTGATGCCTTTGTGTGCTTGCCGATACAGTTGTCATCCCAGAGCTAGGTATTAGTCCATTGTTTTCAAGGGTATCGTCTTCCATTTCATCGCTTCTTTTTCGAAAAAGACCTTGTCTATTTGTCTTTTTCGTATCTTGTTTCATTTTTTCGCGCCGAGGCTCCTTTATCGCCTTGGTTTTTTTATGCCTTGCTGCCTTTTTGGATTCCTGGGGTATATCAATTACTATATCATCAAAATCATCTTGCTCATCTCGCTCTTCCACGGTGTTTATATAAGCACCAATTATTTTTTCTTCTTGACGATGATGTAAATTTTCAAAATCCTGTATTTCATTTTGCACATTTGTCAATCCATATGATGTTACATTTGCTATTGGCAAATAAGTACGCTCAATAAGAATCGTGGAGCTAGTTTTAAGCATTTGTAAAAATGACTTGGGATCTAGTCCTGTCATAATTGCTTTTAGCACCTTGTTTTCCAATTCGTTATCTGCAACAGAAATTTGTCCTGAAACTTTTGCAGCCATTTCCTTTAGGCTAGAATCGTCTGAATAATCGCTAAGGGAAGGTATATATACATAACTAATTTTATTCTTACTCTTGTCGCAATATAGGTATTTTATATCTAACACAAAGGAAAATGGTTTTAGGAACCAATCTCCACAATCACTCAATGGTCGCATAATATTGCACCAGAGTTCAATATATTCAATTGGTAATCTTTCTCCTGCAATATGGTAAAGCTTACTTTCCTTACCAATTTGAAATGTGAACTCAACAATTCCATCAACAATTTTATGATGAAATGGGAGAATAAATTCAGGTTGATCTTCTAAAATTGTTTGCAAAGCTTTATGGTCGAGATCATCCTCTGGTATGCTCACTACCAATGTTGCTCCTGTTAAGATATCGTTTATATTCCTTATCTCGTACATTAAAAACCCATCCCCTTCCGGTATTCCAAAAGTGTTATAAATTGCCATCCTCGGCTTGTTAATACTGCTGCGCTGCCTTCATAAAAACCCCTTGCATACTCATATATAGGCTCTATTACCATATCTCCTGATAGGCTAATATAACCCCAATAGTCATTAACTTTAACTGCTGCTAAATGTGAACTGTATGATAATGCATCGTCATAAATAAAATCTATTATTATATTACCTTCTGTATCTATATATCCCCACTTTCCATTTCGCATGACAGCTGCATAACCCTCTATCCCAAAGGGTCTTGCATCTTCATATATACCTTCTATTACTTCTCCATTATTAATCATACACACGTTACCATCACTTTTAACGAATACCGCATTTTGTCCGTAACAACGTCCCAATTCATCTAAAATAACTTCATCATATTGAGCAGTTATATACCAATTGAGTCCAACATCAATGACACCCCAATAACCATCGATTTTCGCCGCTGCATATCCTCCGTTGTACATACCTAAATCTTCAAATACTGCTGAACCAATTTCAAATTCGCCTGTTACCCTTCTCCAACCATCATCAAACAACAATCCTATACGTTCATTTCCAAAATTTCTAAAGTCATACGCCACTCCATCTAGAATGGCAATTCTATTATTATCAATATTTACAGCAAATATTTCACCATCTTTTTCTACAATGACCCTATCAACACTAAATGTACTTATTCTTTCATATTCACATGGTATTAATAGAATTCCATCTGCGCTGGCAATTCCCCATAATCCATCTCTAACTACCTGTGATTTCGATTCATATATCTCTGATGCATATTCGTATACGTTCCGATTAGTATCGTATACATAACGATTATTCTCATATAATGCTATTAACTCCATATTCCCAGTTTTCCTTATTCCAGTTCGGAGTATTTCCAAAGCATTTATTAATTGAGAAGCTTCTAAATAATGATTGGCTGCTTCAATAAATATATGGGCATCAGCTCCTTCCCGACTCATTTGTATATCTAGAAGGTTTCTATATTTTTTCCTATATCCCCTTGTATTGATGAGTGCGATATAAGACTCTTTTAAGTATTCTTCCACTAACATGGTATGTTCAGTATTTATTTGAGCTGCTTCTTCTAAAAGTGGAACTGCTCTAACATAAATACCGCTCCCAATTAATTCCAGTGCTGTTTCCAATAGCTCAGCTTGCTTTTGTGATGCAGACTTTGAGTTAGCAACAATGAACCAAGAAAGAAAGAGCAATATAAAAGAACAAACAGCCAAAGCAATACGTCTACCACGTTTCATTTTTTATACCTCCCTCTCCTTTAGTATTCACGCCAGGTATTCACGCTCTATAACGAAAATACAGTGAGTAAAATTCCAATGTACAGAAAGGGTGCCAAAGGGATTGTGTCTTTTCTTCCTATGCGCTTCAACAAAATTAATATTAATCCTGTTATCGCTGCCAAACAGGTGCCAAAAAACATAGCCGAAAAGACAGCTCTCAAGCCCAAATAAAGACCAGCTGCAGCCATAAATTTAACATCACCCCCACCTAAACCCTTTTTACTTACAATATATACAACTAGAAAGAGACCACCACCAATTAGAAATCCCAGTATAGCATTTTTCAAGAGCAACACTCCAATATAGGTGTCCATAAACAACTTAGGTACCATTACAATAACCCAAGCTCCAAGCATCAACAGTATAATACTATTTGATATGGTTTTTGTTTTTATATCGCTAAGAGCAACAAAGTATCCAAACACCATTAACAATACAAACAGGAGTAGATGATATGGGTCAAATTGCTTCCCTTTCTTTATGACAAACAGAGCTACCAAAATGGGAATTCCCAAATAGTATAGATTCTCCTTTGTTTTTAATGCTGTCTTTATCATTACCAGTATCCCTTTCCGCTTCCATTGAGCCATGCTTTTGTTACCGCGCTTTGTGTGATACGCAAAGTGGGATTAAAGGGTAATGGCAGCAACCCGAATGTATAGCTAACTTCATACTCCACCACCAGTTTGACATCACCATTGGCATCCAACAATACACTATTTCCAATACCTAAATTACGAAATTGATAAAATTCCAATGCGTCTAAGCCTGTTGCTCCTGTATGCCTATTTACAACCCCAGCCCAAGTTAGGTACTCATCACCAGTTAATTCACCATTTGCTAAATATCTCCCCACTAGGGGTCTAGCCAACAACTCAAATACTTGATTATAGAACTCGCTTTCTCCAAAATTCATAAGTAGTTGCAACGCAGCTTTTGGGTCACCAGCCGCTTCTTCCCCCCAGCCATAAACTCTAGATATTGCTGATCTACCACTATCCCTTGCTCCGCTGATATTGGAAAATGAATCCAGTCCTTCCAGCACTGCTCCAATATCGTTTCTCAATGCATCAATTTCCCTTGATACTTTATTCGCTTCATTACTAAGCGATGTGAACCTATTGGAAACTCCCAGCACTTCCAATGTATAGCAATACATGGATAAAGTATTTGCTGCCTGGGTCAATGCATAATGTATCCGTGCCTGCACAGTGACAATATTAACCAAACTGAGAATAGAAACAATCAAAAACAAAAACGGCAAAAACGCCCCCACCGTCTCCACAACAATGTACCCACCATCATCAGAAACAACCCAACTATCAAATATTTCCATTTAAATCACCTATTTTCGAATATAAAATCAACCCAAACTATGCAAAACCCTACTCAAAAAAGCAAGCCCCCAAGCCCAGCAATAATTATTAATTGTTAATAAAATTCAGTATCCCCTATAATCAGTCGCAGTAATAGTCATAGTTTCCGGGGGGACTATACTTCCGATACCTCTCCTTGCAATGGGCATTGATAGAAATAGCATTCTCATATTAGCTGAGCTACTAAGGGAAAAGCCTGTTATCATATTGCTTAGTCTAAAGCCATCTTCCTTTGCCAGAGCTTCTGCCATTTTAATTTCATTTGCATTCACATCGGATTGATAGTTAATCATATTCCATTCAATTAGGTTACCGGCTCGAACCGCTATTTCTTCAGCTGTAGTGCCTCGAACACCCATTAGCATCTTCGCTCCAAAAAGACATAGCATATATTGAGAATAGGACAATCCCTTTTCCCTTTGTGAAAACACGCCTTTTCCAGTTTCGTCAGTTGTAATATTTGCTAAAACAGACTTCACTCCACTGGGACTACACAACCATTCTCCCTTTGTTACATTTTTCACCAGTGGCACTTTGTATCCACAGCGCAATGCGGCAACATCCACCACAGTTTCAGCAGCTACAAAGGCTCCTCTAGCAAGTTCACCAAGTAAGAGTGCCAAGGGAGGACTCCAAGAGAAAGCAGTTTGAATTTTAGTAACAATTGCAGTCACTTCCGACACACCAAACACCGTAATGTAATTACAAACCAATCTCACCAGAAATATGAGTCTTGTCACAGCACTGAGATTTTCTGAGGCATTTTGACTCCCATGATATAAATATTCCCATTCTGATTGGAAAAAATAGTTCACTTTCGGGCTCATGGGTATCCCAGTAATTGAATTTGGCAAGATAATTGAAGACAATTCTTCTCGAGTTTTTCCAATAGTATCTGGTCTTGCTGTGGTATAGTTGCTGAAAACAGATGCACAATATGTGAGAAGGAGTATATTCCCTCCAATATCCGACAGGCTACTTCGGGGATTTTCCAATGTGTCAATAACCGGATCATTAAGTGCCTCTGGAATTAGTGTGAGTATTTCAGTTATTCCTAATCTTTGCACACTGGCAGCTGTACTATCATTTATATACATAGCACCCAATGGCTTATTTCTAAGTCCATTATATGCAGTGTTCACAAGTTCAAGGAGTGCTTGTATTAGCTTGCGTTGTGATTCTTCCGCATCTTCTTCTTCATCTTCCATTTCCTGTTCATCATACAAAAGGACAGGGTCAATATCAGGAATATCTCTCATTTCCTTTAACGAATTGTAAAAGGAACGATGTTCCCGAGAGTGGGATACGAAGTTCACGAAACCATCTAGCATTTTATATGTCACATACTCTTCTGGAATCGATCCGAAGTAATTTGCTCTGCTGTACATCGCAGGTATTGTATCTGATAAACGAAATGAACTATCCAAGTGGATGTTTTCCAGTTGCTCCAATGTCAAGCTTCCCGACGACGGATTTTCCCTATGCCTATACCTTATGTCTTCCAGCATCGGAATGTGGATATTATCTATATAATTGTATCCTCCATCACAATAAACGGTTGCCAATGAAGTAATATCATCATATCGCAGTATTTCACGATATCTTTCAATCAAGGATTTCGGAGGTGTGCCGGTTTTTTCTGTCATTGCGATTCTCAAGGCATCGGAACACTGTCCGCTATTAACCAAATGCTCCAACTCGTCGACTTTACTGGTCAGTTCTTCATTAATGGCATCTATTTCCTGTGCTAATCTTAATATATTGTCAAAATGAACCTTAAAATCATGAGCATTTTGTTTAGCACTTTCAATAAGATCAATCAAAGCAGCTTCGCCGCCATACTCCATCCAGGCTCCATTCACCCAATTTCTACCGCGAGATCCTCCAATTGTTAAAGCTCTGATATTATATAAAATCGCCGTATACTTTGCTGCATAATCAGCCTTTTCGGGATAATCGTATAGTTCCCACATATAATATGTGGTTCTCAAATCGAAAAATTGTTCACGTATCCGTTTTAAATGTGCAGACATCGTACCAAAATGCGACTTGGCTATCCCCTCCGTTATAGTTTTGATTTTATCTGTTAAGAGAATCGTATTATATAATTCCTTATATTTATCGCATAAGTCCAATATTCTTGCATCGATTTCTGTCTTGTTTGATACTACCGTTCTATCTGCTTGAAAATTAGTATCATCAAGGGCATCTAAAATTTCCTTTACAATAATAACCGGACCTCGAAGTTTCATGTATTCTTCTATTTGCCTTCGCAACACTGCTTCATTATCGAGGCAGCTCTCCATATTCAACATCGGCTCATCTAATTCCAAATCAGCACCGTAGAAAAGTTGCAATGTTCCCAAAGTCCTATCATGGGAAGTCTCACCAAAAACGCTAACGCTGATATATTCATCTAAGAGATCTGCTAATATTTGGTCATCTTTTGCAACACCAAAGAGTCCATATAGATCAAAGAGTAGCGCATTATATTGCGTAAGGACACTATTGGCTGCTAGTTGATTGCTATCTTCCAGAATGCTGCGAGCTGTATGAAGTCTAGCCAAATCCACAGCAGTTCCGCTCACTAGAATAGCAGGAATGAGCAACAGTGTTATAAAAACCGTTACTGCACCTCTCATATCCCTTTTTAGCTTTTCTAGTTTCATTTTATATAACCTCATTTAATTGCTGCTTTTGTCTATTGCTGCTTTTGCCTAATGCTATTGCTTTTGTTGTTGCTAATTTCATTCACCAACTAAAGAAAGATGAGACATCGCTCCAATAATCACCGAGAACTTCAGTGATGTCGCTTAAATTGAACTTTTTGTTTATATATTCAAGAAAGTCCACCGCTAGCTCCATGTTGCGTAAAAATTCGTCTCCATTTTGCACAACTGCGGTTGAGGTCACAGTTATGGTGATAACATCAGGAAAGCGGATAATCGCCAAGCTAATTGGAAGCTCAAACTCCCTCGTGGCAGTAACCACCACCTCCTTGTAGACAAGCATATTGATGATATAACAATCCACCGTCAATGTGCCTGCTTTCGAACTAAGTCCAAGGCTTTCCATATGTGTAACTATATCTTCTCCCAAGCTAGCAACATCACTGATACCTGACAGAGGAGAAGCATAGACGCTGGGAAGTCGATTTCTATCTGTCTCCCAAGCATAGACCATAGCAGTTTCGTCGAAAATAAGCCAAGTATCACTGATGGTTGTTGATATGACAGTAGCTGCATATTGAGACGAGCTCTGGAGAAGTGCTCGTGTGGGTAAATAAATTGCCAACAGCACCAATGCTGCAAATATCATTATCATGATGGGAAAAAGGATGGTCGCTTCTACAACCGCATCGCCTTTGTTATCTTTAAAAATACTCACCACGACCACCCTCTTTCGTTATCATGATTTATTTATTTCCAGGTTTCCATGTCTCGTCATGAAAAAATAACTCTTTATCGCCGTTATTGTTTCAACTATTGATGTACATTTTGCTAACTAATGCTGTTGCCTTGATTTGTGATATTTGTCCATAGTTCCTCTAGCCAATCACCTAAGAAAGTCCATATCAATAAAATTGCAAGCACAGCGACTAAAATCAAGAGTATAGCCACAACAACGCCGGATAAGCCTCTATCGTCTCTTTTTAGGGTTCCAATAAACCTGCTTATTGAAAAGTACACGGCAAGTGGAATCGATTTAATAATCCCCAACATCCTTCTCCCCCCTTTCTACAAGCCTGAAAAATTCATGGCTATTGGTACCATCAGCATAATCAATATTGCGATAAACAAAAGCATTGTCGGTATCATGAGTTTGGAATTGGCATTTTCTGCATCGCGTTTCGCTGTTCGACGCCGCTCCTGCCAGGCTTCTTGTGCCATATTCTTTAAGAGCCTACCTATTTCTGCATTCCCTTTTGATAGATTCTGTAATAAAGCAGATGCCAGCTTTGATGTTTCCTTTGTATTACATCGTATTATGAAGTTGCTAAAGGCTGCCTCTGGGCTGACCAAATTATCTAGTTCGTCCGCTGTCAATTGCATTTCCAGATATAGTTCCGCTTCGCTACTATATGCTGTCTCTTTCCATGCTCTATCCATTATCATGCCAGAGGTCACCAAAAGAGCAAGTTTCGATACAACATTTGGAAATTGTTTACTGATGGCTTCTCTACGTTTATTCACTTTATCACTTAGTTCATCATATAATGCATACACAAGCACCAAGGTCAAAACCGAACCAACTCCCATTATAGCCATTCCTGCGGTGAAGTTATCTGAGGCAAGGAGCATGACTCCAAGGGTGATGGTTAAAGCCAAGCCAATGAGAGGATAGGACAACAAACGGGCTAATAACTGTTTTGTTTTATTGTTGGCATGTTTCTTTCCATATAGTTCATAGCTTTTCACCATTATACCTTTATGAATTGCACCCCTACCTATGGCATCAAATTCCCTTAAGATGACATAACCTGGCATGGTAAAAATGCTAATACCTTTGATGTCACCTTTTTGAATGCTGTCATTTTCCAATTCGAGTTTTTCAGCTTCTTTTTCTATGTTTTTGTGAAAAAAACCAGCACCAAATGCGGCAATTCCTCTATATCTATCTAGTTTTTCTCGCCTGCTTTTTTCCTTTTTTCGCAGTTTCATAACAGTAGCTGTATTATCCAGGACTTTGCAATATGCAGCAGCAATCCAGTCCTCTCGGCTGACCCGCCACAAAAGTATAAACCAAGACAGCATTAAAGCGGTTGCTATACTCATTATGATTATTAACATGGCTTTAGGTCTCCTCAATAAATACTTTTTCGGCAAGAAACTAAAGTAATATCAATACATATATGTGACCCATCACAATTTGACATTGCTGAATTTTTTTGCCATCACATAGCTTATTATGAAAACAATGAGTCCAAATGTGGAAACAATGCGCCCTGCTCCTGTTGTATATATAGCATCCATAAACCCCGCACCAGCATATGCTATGATACCTAAAATAACCAAGGGCATGAAAAGCATGATATTTACTTCTGTTTTAGCCGCAAGGAGCATCGTATCAATTTCCATTTCTATTTCCATTTTAGCTGCTATTATCTGCTGGGTTTCCCTGACAATTTCGTCATCTCTGCCTGACTTACCTTCAATGGTTGCATATATAGATGCAAAGCTGGCTATATCTTCCAAACCACTACGTACAGCAAAGTCGGCAAAGGCTTCGGACATGGCAACAGCGTTATTAAATCTACCGAGTAATATGTCGATTTCCACGATAATGTCGCTATCTTCCGGATAAACAACCACCAAGTCTTCTCTAGCATTATTAAGAGCTTTGACCAGAGGACTCCCTGCTCGCATCGATACCGATAAGGCTTCCAATAAATCATAAAACTGCGCTCTTAGCTTGGTTTCACGCTTTTGAACTGAGGCTATAGCAGATGTAATTATGTTGGCAATACCGATGAGTACTCCTCCAATTAATGATATACTGGTAATTTTATAAAAAATATACATTACGCCGCTACCTGCGAGAAATCCAATGGCAAAAGCTACTAAATGGTCAAGTAAGCCAGAAGGGCTTTGGGAATAGTCAGGAACCTGAATTTTTCCAATAGTTTTATTATTTATATCTAAGCTTCGAGTTTTCATATATCTAGACCGATTCCTGCAATTTCCAGCTTATGTTTATTCATCATGGGGTTTGTTGTCCGAGTAAGCTGCCCCACTACTGTGCTTTTTGTACTTCCAGCTGTTTCACGAAATTCATAGAGGGGATTGAGTATAATATGATTGCTTGATTTTTCAAAACCCACCACTTCTACAATTTCCATTGTCTTTCTGCTTCTGTCACGCAATCTAGCTAAATGGATAATAATATCAACTGCTGAAACAATCTGCTGTCTAATAGCTTCCAAAGGTAGCCCCTCAGCACCTTGTAAAACCATGGTTTCGAGACGGCTGAGCATATCTCTAGTGGAATTTGCATGACCTGTCGATAAAGAGCCATCATGTCCAGTATTCATAGCTTGGAGCATATCCAATGCCTCGGCTCCTCGAACTTCACCCACTACGATTCTCTCTGGTCTCATTCGTAGTGCTGATTTGATTAGATCTCGTATTGTTATAGCTCCTTTACCATCGCTACCTGCATTTCGAGTCTCCAGCCTAACTAAATTAACTATGTTTTTGATTTGAAGCTCTGCTGAATCCTCGATGGTTATTATTCGTTCGTCAACTGGTATAAAGTTGGAAAGAGCATTGAGAAATGTTGTCTTTCCGCTACCAGTACCGCCACTCACTATAATATTATATTTAGATTCCACCAGGCTTTTCAGAACTTGTGCAACTTCCGGTGTCAAAGAACCATATTCAATCAATTTATCAATTGTCATGGTTTCTTTTGAAAAGCGCCTTATGGTAACAATGGGTCCATTGAGCGCAATCGGTGGCATTACAGCATTTACCCTAGAGCCATCTTCCAATCTAAAATCCACAATAGGCTCACTTTCGTTTACAGCTCTTCCCGCTCGTGAAACAAATTTTGTAATGATGATTTCAAGCTCTCGCTTGCTTTCAAATTGGTTGTCCAGCTTAAATAGTGTTCCACGCTTTTCAATGAAAATGTCTTGATACCCATTAATCATCACCTCAGTAACATCGGGATCTGATATTATTTCCCAGAGCACTCCCAAACCACGGATGGATTCAAAAACACTTGTTATAACAAGCCTTTTTTCTTTATAATTTATGGAACATAACTCACTTGTCTCTTCATCTGGCATCGTTTTAGCTTCTTCGATCTTATCTTCAAGTGTTTTAGAAATAAGGGCTTTAAGTTGATCATTATTTAGATTTGTCAATTCTGCATGATCTTGGATTTCTGTTTTCAATTTTCCAACTAAATAATGGCGCATTAAGTCAGTCATGGCATTAGTACCTGCGTTTCTCCTTCATGCAATGGCTCGTTAAAGGATATTCCAGAAAGGCTTTTATATACGTTAATAGGATCTGGGAGAGCCACATGGGGAAAGGAAATTATTTCGTCCATATATGCGGCACTAAGAATGGCACCTTTGTTTGCGATGAAAACAGTTTTTCCTCTGATATGATCAAATATATTGTGTTGACTTGTAAATTGTTCGTATTTTACTTGTGAAGTATATGAAGAATCTGCCACCATATATATTTTGTCCGATATTTCAAATACCGCTTGTGTACGCTGGTCACAAGTGGATGACATATCAATAACAAGCTCATCGGTAATCCGCGCACAGGCATCCACCAACTCAATTATGCTTTGAGCAGTAAGTATGTTCATATCGTCGAAATTATCCGGTCGGCTAAAATATGATATACCACTCTCTTTATCAAAATTACAAAGACTCCTAATGAGGATTTCTATGTTGCCTTCCCCCGACTCTAGCATTTCAAAGACCGAGCTTATACCTTTTCCGCTTTCATCAAAATATGTGTGAGTACTAGAAAACTGTTCCAAGCTTAAATACAATACTTGCTTTCCTTGTATTGCGCTTTTTGCACAATATGCAAGAGCTGCTGTTGTTTTACCCACTCCTCCAACTGGAGACCAGAAAGCAGTAATGTGCGCTCTATTTCCCTCTGGGCTTCGTAAATTCGGTAAGCTCTTTGCATATAGCTCAAGGATAGTACTCATCATGGACGATATGCGCTGGTACTTTCTAATCCTAATGATTTTTTCGTCAATACTATTCTCGGTTTCGATTTCCGACCATAAAAGCAGTGGTAAATGAATTGATATCAAATCCGCCGCCTCCATTAAGCCTGCATCCATGATGGCAATATCGTATTTTTTAATGGCAAGTTGCTCATACAAACTCTCCAATGTATTGCAAATACTAAGTTCAAAGACCTCCATATGTTCTTCCGCTATCACCTTTGACAAGTGCTGTGTATAGCTATAATCCGTTGATGCCACAAGCAAGTGTGTTCTCATTTGTCCTGACTCCGTTCATCTGTTGTTGTTACTTCGCTTCTTATTCCCACGCTTGTAGGGGAGTATATAGATAAGTATCCTTTGTGTCGATTACAGATGAGATTCAATCCGTTAATATTTGGTATCATTTCCTTGACCATGATTTAGTTTGATATTCATGTTTTGTTTACACATAAATTCAGAGTATTTCCGAATATCATCTATTTAATTTAACTGTTTTTATGTTTTTTTCCCCATGGAAAAAGCAGGAACAATCAGTAACAAAATAGAAGCAATAATTTACACAGCCCTTGCAGGATATAGCTTTATACTGGATAATCTTTGCGAAAATAAATATTTATTATACTGGACAAGACTAAACCAATATAAAATGATTAAAAGCAATCAAGGACAGAGGTGTTCTTGATTGCTTTATACTTGGTTTATGAATATTTATACGATATTATTATGTTATTGTTTCAAATATATCGATTTTTATAATTTAGCTATTATCGATTATAGTGTTCATTAGAGTTCGTCATTGTTTTCATTTTCATTAGCCAGCTGCATATCCATGTCGTCATCGTAGTCATTGCTGTCATCATCACTATCATCATTGCTATCATCTATTAGCTCTCTGACAGATACAACGGGAGCTATATAAGGAGTATCTATTGGAGCATTTCCACTAATATATTGCATTTGCTGCCACTGTTCCTTTGTTACGAGAACAGTACGTGGTTTTGAGCCCTCAAATGGACCCACAACACCCAATGCCTCCAATTGATCAACAATTCTAGCAGCTCGTGAATATCCCAGCTTCAAGCGTCTCTGGAGCATTGAAACTGACGCTTGCCCAGTTTCAAATATCACATCAACAGCAGAAGGAACCAATTCATCATAATCGTTATCCCCTTGCTCGTCTTTGGATTTGTCTCCAGATGATTTATCCACTGCCGCTTTTTCTATTTCATCCATGACTTCTTCTGAATACTGGGATTGTCCACCATTCTTAATAAATTCTACGACCTTCTCCCTCTCTGCGTCAGAAACCCATGTGCCTTGCACCCGCAAGGGTTTTGCCGTTCCCACTGGTGCATAGAGCATGTCTCCATTACCAACCAGCTTATCGGCATTCCCACCAGCATCCAAGATTATCCTCGATTCCAAAGCGCTCGACACTTTAAGAGCAACTCTTGACGGAATGTTGGCTTTCATAAGTCCGGTGATGACATCAGCACGAGGGCTTTGTGTGGCGATTACCAAATGCATCCCAGCAGCACGACCCATTTGAGCAACCCTACAGACAGATTCTTCAACTTCCCGCGCTGCCATCATCATCAAGTCAGCAAGCTCATCAATGACTATCACAACCTGTGGAATCCCATCATATTCATCAGAAGTTTTGGCTATTTGATTATATCCTTCTATATCTCTGGCGTTTGTTTCCGAGAAAAGGGAATATCTTTTCATCATTTCCACCACTGCCCATTGGAGGGCACCGGCAGCTTTTTTCACGTCTGTCACCACAGGAACAAGCAAATGAGGTATATTGTTGTAGACTTTAAATTCCACCATTTTTGGGTCAATCATAATGAAACGCACATCATCGGGGCTAGCTTTATATAAGATGCTTAATATTATCGAATTTAAACAAACTGATTTTCCCGAGCCAGTAGTCCCTGCCACCAATAAATGGGGTAATTTTGAAACATTGCCAACGATGGATTCCCCTGATATATCCATGCCCAAAGCAAATGTCATTTTCGAGTCGGCTCCTTGGAACTCCTTTGACTCTATTATATCTCGCAAATTCACAGTGCTGATCGTTTTGTTTGGTACCTCGATACCCACCGTGGAGATTTTGTTGGGCATAGCAGCGATTCTCACCCCGCTGGCACCAAGGGATAAAGCGATATCATCCGCAAGCCCTGTTAGTCTGCTGAGTTTTATACCTGCTTCCAATTCTGCTTCATATCTAGTTACAGCAGGTCCTCTTGTTGAATTTGATATGGTGACATTTACCCCAAAACTGCGAAAAGCAGCTTCAAGACGTTCTCTATTTGTCTCCACTTCATCTTCAACACCTGAGAGTGTACCAGGTGTTCCAGCGTTTAGAAGATCGATGGGTGGAAATACATATGTAGGTTCATCTTCATTAGTATTAGCATTACTTGTATTACTTTCATTACTTGCCGTATCAGCAATATCAGTATTGTTTGCATTATTAGCTGTATCAATAATATTAACTGTATCAGCAATATTAGCCAAAATACTGGAAATATCGCTCATCTCATTTTCATCAGTAGTCTCGAAGTTTGCAACTTCATTTCCATCTATGTTATCATTTATAGCTTCGTCATGTAGACTTTCTTTTTCTATGATTGTTTGCAAATCGTTGAAAAGATTGCTTCTTTCTTGGGATAACTCCACTGAACGCTCCCCTTTGGATCTCGTTTCCATAAAGGGAATATCAAGGGGCATATCAATAATTTCTTCATCATTGATTTCACTTTCAGCTCCGTCTGGCTCTGTCGCGATTGCATCGTTTTCTTGCATAGCATATTGGCTAATGAGCTGATCTGGTGTTTTCACCCTTGGAGTTGCTGAGAAAAAGCTCCCCCGAGACTTTTTACTTTTTTCATCTGCTTCTGTGACATCGCTTTGAGTATCAATGGGTATATCAATTGCTTTTGAAGATGCTTGCACTGGGGTTTTTGTATCCTTTTTTTCTTGAGTTCGAGAAGTCCTTGGTTTTGGTTCTGGCTCAGGCTGGGGAACATATTGCAACCTTTCCCGTGATTTAATTGCGTCTACAATCCCAGAAATTGTTCTATTTATTGCCACCAACGAAAAGAACACCACAGCACAAATAAGCACAGTAGCCGCTCCAGCTTTTGCAAAAGCCCAATTAAACACTTCTGCTAAAGAGCCGCTAATGGCACCACCAGACTTGAGCATCAATCCATCTGTCCACAGACTCGCAAACATTGAAAAGGACATTTTGTATTCAGGTGTCTCTATAAATAGATGTGCCAAAGAACCTATGATGACAGTGAGCATTAATGCGCTGATTACTCTGAAGCGAACCGGTCTCCCCCTGTGGAATGTCAGTATTATCGAACACATAAACAAAGCTGGAGGTAAGACATAAAAGCCACTACCCAGTAAAGCCTTTGCCAAACCACAAAAAAGACCAATGAAAGCACCTTCTGAGTTCCAATAGCCTATAAAAGTAAATATTGAGAGCAAGAAACATACGAGCGCTGATATTTCTCTTCTACGCGGATTACGAGAGGCTCCACTATGCTTGGGAGCAGTTTTAGAAGCAGAAGTGCGCTTGCCTGCAGTTGTCCTGCTGGAAGCGTTTTTAGCATTTGTTGTGCTTGTCTTTTTATTTGTTGTTTTTTGTGCCATTTATTAGCTTTACCCCCATCGCCACTATCATCTGAAAAACGATACTATTATTGTTACTAAACCAGCACCCCAGCAATAATAAGCGAACTTGCCAAAATCCCCCTTATTCATAAGTCGGCGTATTAATTGAATGGCAAAAAAGCCTGTAACTGTCGCAACGATTGAACCAAGTAAATAAGGGAGAAGCAAGGATATATTCATACCATCCCTTATCGCGGTATATAAGGAGGCAATCGTCGCTCCGAAAACAGCAGGGATGGAAAGCAAAAGCGAATATTTGACAGCATAATTGCCACTCAATCCGCAAGCAAGCCCCACTGCAATGGTGGTTCCAGAGCGAGACAAACCCGGTACGATTGCAACTGCTTGTGAGCAGCCAATCACCAAGGCATCCCAAAGGGTCATGGTTCTTTCTGTTTTATTCCCTTTTGTTATAAACCTATCCGAGGCAAAGAGTAATCCTCCAGTCACAATCAATGCAAATCCAATGAAACCAAGTCTGAAAAACAAGCGTTTCACACTTTTCATGAAGAAAAGCGCAATCACCATGGGCATCGTGCCTATGATAACAAAAAGCAACGCTCTTGCTGGGGGACGCAGGACTACAGGCTCATCCAGGTCAGCGTCTGACCTCATTCGCAAAAAGGCAAGCCCTTCTGCAAGCATTGTTTTCAGGTCTTCTCTGTATACATAAATGATGGACACGAGAGTACCCAAGTGTAATAATACCTCAAAGAGCAAATGGTTTTCTTCCACATAATTTAGGCGAAAGATATTTTGCAATATTGAGAGGTGTCCTGAGCTTGATATGGGTAAAAACTCTGTTATACCCTGGACAAGCCCCAGGAGCAATGACATTAATATTGACATTACTTTCCTCCTTATATGATTTAGGAGTTGGGATAACTTTGAACTCTCGGTTTATTTACCCGAGAGTTCATCAAGTTCCTTGGAAACATCGAGACGAGGAAACAATATATCACCTTTTTCCACCTTGGTATTTCTCTCCAACATACCAAAAGTAGTTACGCTTTCAAAACTTCGGAGCATATCAGTGGCACCAATTTGAGCAAATATTTTTTCACATGACTCAGGCATAATTGGCATGAGCATGACTGTGCATATTCTAATTGTTTCAAGGAGATTGTATAAAACTGCTGCCAAGCGGCTGTTCTTCTCCTCGTCTTTTGCAAGTTCCCAAGGAGCTGTTTCGTCTATATATTTATTTGCCCTGGATGCCAGCTTTATCACCTCGGCAAGGGCTGTATTAAATGCGAATTTTTCCATATTGCTTTCGTAAATGGCAAATAGATTCATAGCATTGTCAATAAGTTCGGTATCAATATCATCGCTTTCCTGTTCCATAGGCAATTGTCCATCGAAGTATCTGATCACCATGGCAACTGTTCTCGAAACCAAGTTACCAAGGTCGTTTGCCAAATCCGCATTGATTCTATTTAGGAGTATTTCGTTGGTGAAATTACCATCTGAGCTAAAGGAATACTCCCGCATCAAGAAATAGCGCAAGGCATCCACTCCACAAAGCTCAGACAATATAAGGGGGTCTCTAATATTCCCCTTTGATTTACTCATTTTGGCACCATCCAGTAATAGCCAGCCATGACCAAATACTTTCTTAGGCAAGGGTATCTCCAATGCTATCAACATGGCAATCCACAAAATCGAATGAAGCCTAACTATTTCTTTACCCACAAAATGCACATCGCAGGGCCAGTATTTATCGAAATCATCGTATTTATCATTGCCATAACCCAAAGCAGTTATATAGTTTGAAAGGGCATCTACCCATACATAAACTATATGCCCAGGGTCAAAGTCAACGGGGATTCCCCAGGTGAAGGTAGTTCGTGATACACAAATATCTTCAAGCCCCGGAAGCAAGAAATTATTCATCATTTCATTGATGCGTGTGCTTGGCTCTAGATACTCAGGCATCAATTCGATTATTTTTTCGGCATACTTGGACTGACGGAAGAAATATGCTTCCTCTTCTGCATAATGGACATCCCTTCCACAATCCGGACATTTTCCATCCACTAGCTGGCTTTCTGTCCAAAAGGATTCACAGGGTGTGCAATACAATCCTTTGTAAACTCCTTTGTATATATCATCTTTATCATATAACGTGCGGAATATTTTTTGAATGGACTCCATATGATAATCATCAGTTGTGCGGATAAAACGGTCGTAGGAAATATTCATCAGCTTCCATAGGTCTAGTATGCCGTTTTCTCCAGCAATAATGCCATCGACAAACTCTTTAGGCGTGACTCCGGCAGCTTTAGCACTCTCCTCAATTTTCATACCGTGTTCATCTGTTCCCGTAAGAAACATAACATCATAGCCGCACATTCGTTTATATCTCGCAACGACATCAGCAGCCACAGTGCAAAAAGTATGCCCAATGTGGAGCTTGTCTGAGGGATAATAAATTGGCGTTGAGATGTAGAATGTTTCTTTATCCATGCTGGATTCCTCCTGTTATATTCATGTTTCTTTGCATATATTCACATTGTCTATTGACCACTGAAACTTATGCTCCACTCCTACAATTTTTGTAGGTTAAAGCCATATTTTTCACCATAACGCAAAAGAATCTATGATTAATTCGGCATTATACCATAGATTCTCTAATAACACAAATTTTTTTCCACGCTCCACGGATTTTTTGATAATTATCTATATCAATAGATGAGTGGAGTGCGAAGTGTCTGTGCTTCACTCATCTATTGACACATTTTTACTTTTAATCGCTATTATTTTTACTAGCTTCTCGCCTGCGAGCATTGCTGTAGAGGTTGCCTAAAGCGAATAGGCATATACCATTACTCACAGTAATGGCAACCCAAAGGAGAGGAAAAGTGCGAAGATAACTAGCCCTAGGACTTCCAATAATATCGCCCAACTCACCCCTATTTAAGTTCGAAAAATACGTGAACATAACAATAGAACACAACAAAATATATAAAGTGATAACACAAAGGATTACCCTACTTGGCTTCATTGGATTTACCACCTCCATCAATACTCACACTCCCATAATTCTTTGGAGCTCATCCAGCTTTTCCTGTGTAATCAAAGCTGTCTTATCAGTACCCTTGAGCGAAATAATATATGTCCATCTACCATATGGATGAATGGCAGTTATGGCGGAAATGTTTACGATATATGCCCTATGTCCTCTATAAAAATCGTTGCCCTCCAGCTTTTTTACCAGCTCGTTGAGACTCTCGGAAGTGGTAAAAGCACCTTCCTGGGTCACAATGACGGTTTGCCTCCCCTCACGGTAGATTAGCAAAATCTCATTCATTGGCAAAAACGCCATGCCATCCCTATTTTTTAAAACAAGGGAGCGAGCAGGAGCGATTTTGCTTTTTGCTCTGTTATTGCTAATCCTTCGCAATGTCTGTCGAACTCGGTCAGTTTTAAAGGGCTTGATCAAGTAATCGGCTGCGTAAACTGCAAAAGCATCTTGCATATATTCGCTGTATGCAGTACAAAAGACAACAATCGTGTCTGGCAGTACCTCCATTATCTCTCCCATTGCAGAAACACCATCCATAATGGGCATTTGCACATCCATAAAGACCACATCAGGCTTTAATTCCAAACAGCACCGAACAGCCTCGGCTCCATCCTCGGCTTCGCCAACGAGCTGCATACCATCCATGCTTTCAATGATTCCTCGCAGTACCAAACGCATACCAGCATCGTCATCTGCGATTACAATTCTAAGTGACATTAGGGCTTCTTCCTTTTTGACACAGGGATACTCAGTATTTCTGACATGATAATGACATTCCGAGCAGTTTGGGGATTTAGTTTGATGTCTGCAATATTTAAGTCCATAAATTTCGATTTCATATCAGCTGTGCTGCCAGATGCATTATTTTCAGCCAATGGAGTTGTAGAATTATCAACTACAGTATCATAATTATACTCACTATTATCGTAATAATATGTTCCCTCAGCGACTGTCGCTTGTTGATCTAATGCATTGGAATCAGCTTGTATTTCTGTCTGAACAGCACCGTTGTCAATTGCTACTGTATTTTCAGCGGGTTCTGCTGCTTGTGAATTCGTACTGGATAAAATTGATGCTTTTGTCTGAACATTTACGTTTTTCTTACTGGACTTGAATCTGTCATCGGAAAAGGCAGCGATTTTTTCGAATATATTAAGTTTTTGATCTCTATCACGATATGCCATCATGCCACCTCCTTAGCATAGTATTTCCAATACCTGCTGCACTGGTTGTTATTACCAGTGCAGCATTAGCAAAGCTTTTATTAAATTGCTATTAATCGTTACTATATCCAGGTTGCTGGTTTTCATCAGAACCCGCTATTGAATTTCGCATGGTCGTATCGGAAACCACATTCATCATGTTGTAATAATCCATGACTCCAATTTTTCCCTCTCTCAACGCAGCAGAAATTGCAAGGGGAACCTGTGCTTCGGCTTCCACAACCTTTGCGCGCATTTCTTGAACTTGCGCTCTCATTTCCTGCTCGGAAGCTACAGCCATGGCACGACGTTCTTCTGCCTTTGCTTGGGCTATGCGCTTATCTGCTTCAGCTTGGTCAGTTTGGAGCTGGGCACCAATATTCCTACCAATATCTATATCGCCGATGTCTATTGACAGGATTTCAAATGCCGTACCAGCTTCCAAGCCTTTTTCTAAAACAATTTTCGAGATATTATCTGGGTTTTCCAATACTTCCTCATGTGAAGATGAGCTACCTATGGTAGTGACTATGCCTTCACCGACGCGGGCAACCACCGTTGGTTCACCGGCACCGCCTATGAGCCTATCAATATTCGCTCTGACTGTGACTTTTGCTCTTGCTATAACCTCAATACCATTTTTTGCCACAGCTGTGATGGGAGGTGTTTCGATTACTTTTGGATTAACGCTCATTTGCACTGCTTCCAACACATCGCGCCCCGCCAAATCGATGGCAGCTGCTCTTTCAAATTCCAAGGAAATGTTCGCCCTTTGCGCTGCTATCAAAGCATTTATTACACGGTCAACATCGCCTCCAGCCAAATAATGCGCTTCCAAGTTGCTAATATTAATGTTCAGACCTGCTTTAACAGCTTTAATTTGCGGGTTGACAATGCGAGATGGCGTAACACGGCGTAGCCTCATTCCAACGAGGGTCAATATCCCGACTTTAACATTAGCAGCGACTGCGCTAATCCAAAGAGTGACGGGAACAAAGGTGAACAACAATGCAAGAAATGCGAGTCCAATCATACTAATTAATACAATAATCCAAGGTTCCATTTTAATATCTCCTCTCTTGTTTTATACTTTTTCTTTTACAACTATTCTACTACCTTCAATTTCAATAACTTCCACTTGTTTTCCTTTTTCGATGAATTCTCCTTGGCTCACCACATCGAGTTTCACTCCGTCAAAATCAACATTTCCAGCGGGACGGCATATAGTTAAAACTATACCTGTCTTTCCCATGAGATATTGCAAATCATCTGAGGCTGAAAAGCCTGCTTCGGAGCTTGTTGTTTCAGATAGTACCATATGTTTCGGTAGCCGGTTTCTCGACAGCATTGAAAAGAATATTAATATCATGATAATAATAATTCCAAACAAAATCGCCGTGAGGATAACTGCTTGAATAGGATCTTTTGCTGTCACGAGAATACATCCAATAAAACAAGCAATTCCCAAAGAGCCAAAGACTCCGAACCCAGGTTCATACATTTCCAGCACAAGTAAACCTACACCAAAAATAAATAGGATTATAGATGCTGGAGACACGTTTTCAAGTAATTGTTCGATTACCATACTATCACCTCCATGACGATAGTATAAAGCCTATCATCTCATTAAACAATAGAAAATCGCTGATATATGCAGTTTTCTGTCTGAAATGTCGTTTTTCGCCAATGAACACTCATTTTGATTCATTATCAGGTATATATTTACGTGGTATAACACCTTCAAAAACCGTCTCGCTATCGTCGGAAAACACTCTCAACTTCCCCCCATAACTGCTGACAATTCTCCTGCAAATGGAAAGTCCCATGCCTTCTCCACCCCGATCTTTTCGTGTGGTATATCCAGTGGTGAAAATACTTTCCCATAACTCTGGAGGGATAGCAGGCCCATTGTTAGAAATTTTAAAAACATAATTATATATGTCTTCAAACATTTCAATTTTAATCCAGCGTTTACCCTGTCTGTCTTCAAGAGCATTGACAGCATTGTCAATGATATTACCCAAGGTTTTACATAATTCCCATTCAGGAATGTGCATTCCTGATAGAGCCGACCTGATTTCCATTATCACTTCGATACCTTTGTTTTCGCAAGTGCTTCTTTTAGCAGCTAAAATCGCATTCACAGCTGGGATACTTGTTTTTAGTGTACTACTGACTTTTTCAATGTTGTTATACACCTTTTGTATATACTCAGCGGAGTCACTGTATCTCTCTAATTCAATAAGACTATGTACAACTTGTAGGTGATTCATAAAATCATGTCTTTGCTCCCGCATGGTTGCGTGTAGTTTATTTAGGTCTCCCACTGAGTCTTCCGTTTGCTTAATCCTTTCCTGGAGCATGGACAAAGGGCGCAAAACTGCCAAAAACATTATTGCACCAAATAAAGATAAAAAGGAGATTATAGGCAGCAGATAGTATTCTTCATTTGGAGTGTCCATATGTCTAAAAGCAAGGGCATACACAGTCATGAATACAACGAGCAAAGCAAGGACAATACTCAAAATAGCCATCATATTGAATATTTTCCGAAAATCAAGCTGCTTCATCTATTCTCCTCCTTTGTTTGTTCTATGTCCATGTTACATATTTCTAAAGCTCATATGGTGTTTATTATACACGATTTGTTTTATTTAGACAAATCATGAAAATAAAAACTCGCCAAGCCCTATATAAGGTTACTGGTCATGGAGTGCTTGAATCTCGCATCTTGCTAGTAACGGCATACATAGTACGCACTAACAGTGTCATCCTGAGCCAGGATGTCACAAAACTAATTTCAAATCGATGAAATACAACCAGCATTCACGCGGCGTCTCGCCCTTGAAATTACCAGTATACTTGTTG
>WRLE01000017.1 GCA_009777775.1 Oscillospiraceae bacterium | reverse complement strand
CTGAATTACTGACAGCCTGCCAACTCCCTGGTAACAGATGACCTATTAATAAATGCACAAAACCGAACAAAAATAAACAGCAACGCCAGCTCGAAAGCCAGCGATGCTTTTTTATTTGAAAAATATTCAGTTAAACCATATTATATATGCCTTCATCTTTTAACGCACTTACAAAGAGCCAGTAACAAACACTATGAAAACGAAATTATGAAAATGTAAAAAGCGTTGCTCATAAAAGGGAATAGCCAGAATCTATGTTTTGTGAAGTGCGCATTGAACCAGTCAGGCTTAATGCAGTACATAAAATTGAATGCTAAAAACACCGTCGGTATAATTACAAGCCCAATCAGCTTTGAGCCTTTGCTGATACCACGCAACCCAATATGGATTGCCACTTCATTTGGAAGCGATGACCAAAACAATACACCAAGTAGAATCGGGACAAAGCAGATTATAGTGCTAATGATGGTTTTTGTACGTAGGGATTTTTCCATTTTTTCGCCTCCATGTGGTTGTTTGATATGCAATTGACATGATCTATACCCATCATCATGTCGGAGGACAGCTGGCGAATAGGATGATGTATTAATTAAAATGCGTTAGGATCATATTTCATCCTAATAAAGTTAATGAATTCTTCGCCTAAGCTTGGCTCTCGATTTTCATATTGTTTGTAATTATTTTTAGTTGTATATACATAGAATAATGAAGTTTGTTTATCAAAACTAGCTTCGCGTGCTGTGACTGACATGAGTTCATCCAGTTTTACGACTCTTTTATTTTCTAACTCGATATTAATCTGATTGTACATAATTTTACGATAATTCGACTCGAATTTCGATGCAACTACTAAAGCGAACTCAAAATCAGGTAAACTTTTATCTTCGTAAAACTTCATGAAAATTTCGCAGATATATCTAACTCTTTTAAATAATTTAGCACTAGCTTTAATTTGTTCGTCCATCTGCTGTTCTGCTTCTGATATAGCATTATTTGCAGCATTGAGAGCATTGTGGTTGATAAAAAAACCAGTATGATTTTCTAGGAAATTGAGTACAGACTTGAAATCATCTACTAATTTTTCTAATATTTCCTTACCAAATATCCGTTTACAATAATCATCAAATACAGCTTCAGTTTTCCACATAGGTTTCAGACGAGCATTACGAGCGAAAAACTGTTGTGCGATTGGTGTGCGTTCCTCTGTATTTTTGATAAAATGAACAATATCATCATCAGAAAGTAGGCGTAAAGGAATATTATCATTCGATAAACCAGCTTCTGTGAGAGCCGCTTTAATGAATACTGATTGTATAGCTGCATTATTAGGAATATATTTATCTTTCATGCTTTTGTTATAATATCTAATAGCAAAATCTGTCAGCATACTATCATATAGTACAACTGGGTGTTTCTGTATCCATCTGCGTTCAAGATCAGAAGCATATATGACATTTTCAATTACACTGTGTGAACCACGTTTATATGCTATTTGTAATACATTCAAATTATCATAGCATATTGTATAGCCAGATAACAACCTATCAACGTCAATAGCAATGCTACTAAAGCCAATCACATATGAGTCTCGGGTAAGATAATCAAGTTTATCAACATCGATCAACTTTCCATTCAATATAGAGATAATTGCATTTCGGATTATCGTTTCAAGGTGTTGTGGATTATCTATATATTCTAGACCGAGTATCGAACGTGCGAAAAGCTCTCGATCAATGTATAAACCCAAATTATCGCACATATCGAGACCAATCAACACACTCATCGCCTCGTGTGGGTTTTCAATTTTTGGCATTCCAGGATTAATAGCTTGTAGAAAACTATCGCTATCTACTGCATCACACAGCATTTGTTTTAAATCTGATCCTAATGCATAATAATAATTTTCTCCAGTATGAGAAAAGGGTGAATGTCCTACATCGTGCAGTAGACAAGCAATGATGAATGTATTCCTAATTTGATTTAGTATGCTCTGTTCAGGTGTATCAGGAAGATTGTTGATATTCTCATAAAAATAATCTATCGCTTTTTTCCCTAAATGAAAGACCCCAAGAGAATGTACAAAACGATTGTGCAGTGCACTAGGGTACAGTGCTTGGTATGAAGTCTGGCGGATATTACGCAGCCTTTGAAAAGCAGCAGTGTCAATTAGTTTAACATACTCAGTGTCTATTTGAATATATCCATATATTGGATCTTTTATATTTTTCAAATGATATCACTCCAATTCAAACTAGAAAATTGCAGCTTATTCGATAAGCTGCAATTTTTTTGATATAACAATTATTTAAACATTATAAAAAGCTTTAGCAGTTTCGTAAATGATTTTTAACAAAATCACAGGTAGATAACCAATGAACCGGTTTTGTAAATCAATAATGTCTTTGCTAGAGTTCAATTGAATGCTTGGATCTATGTCATCATCAATATATGTAAAATAATCAGAAAAAGAATATATTGCTGATGTTACGTTATTACCTGATAAAAGTAAAACTGCATCTACAGCCTTCTCATTGCAAATCTTTTGAATTTCAATACCAAGGTCATGGAGCTCACTAAATTTAATCTGGTCTATACCTTTTGCTTTTAATGCTATTAATGCATTGGCTATAATGTATTCTGCACCAAC
Organism: Oscillospiraceae bacterium; assembly: GCA_009777775.1. Taxonomy (GTDB): domain Bacteria; phylum Bacillota; class Clostridia; order Oscillospirales; family Oscillospiraceae; genus WRMH01. The sequence goes on along the minus strand of WRLE01000017.1, from coordinate 66,986 downwards.
AAAAACATCCATTGTTTTTCTCCCATCAATAGTTTGTGAGCACAGTTTATCAAAATTTTTACATAAACGCAATTATTTTATGTAAAAAGCAGTACTTTTTACATTTATGTAAGCAAAAATTACTATAAAGCTTGCTGAGTGTGAGTGTGGTAATAATAACTTGTCATATTGTGAATTTTAGAATAATTGAAATTATTTAATCATGAGCTTTGCTTGTTTAAATGTTTGTGTAGTAATTTCAAAGTTTTATATATCAAAGTCTGCCAAAACTATATCAGCAGCAGCATCTGCTTTTGAAAGGCTCTCTGGTGACATAGTGGCGAATTTCAACAACTCATTATTCAATTTGTTAGCCATTGGTGTAAATGTGGCAATTGTTAAACCGCCAGAGACGATGCCACCGATTACTGGTACAGCTTTAGTGACAACTTTACCAACTCCGTTTTTTGTTACTTTAACACCTATCCATGCTAAAACCTTCTTTGCTATATTATAAATAGCATATTTACTCAATGGTTTGGAAGCTATTCTAGTTCCAATTTTAGCAGCATTAGCTGCAGCAAGTTTTGCAAGAGCAGCAGTAGCAGCTCCTACACCAAACATAACACCGAGAAAAATCATTAATATACTTTCAGTAGCATCATCGAGGTCTATTTCCAAATAGCCATATATGTATGCGAGTTTTTGTGTTATACGAAATATATGAGCATAAAACTGTGCCATATCAACAGGAATAGTGCCAATCATTGTTAAACCACCAGGGATTCCGGCTACTGTTGAAATTGCTGCAGCTTTGTTTCGTTCAAATTTTATAGCTCCATCGGCGAGTTTACGAAGCGTTTGAATAGGAATATCAGCATTAACAGTTCCGTTCTTTAAAGCAGCTTCAAGCCTTGAAGTACTGACCTTCCCTTTTAGTTGCTTTGAGAGAAACGCATCACGATCTATTTTGCAATATGGAAGTTTGCATGTAGCTATTATTATTTCTTCTAGGTTTATTGTAGATTTTTCTTTTAGACTACTCATTTTTCATACCCCAGATATAAATTGTGCTGATTACCACTATTCGTATGAAGTAACAATTTTGACTTTGATGTCAAACAATGTTAACACTTCTCCGATTATATAGATTCAACACTCATTAATTGTTTCGTATGAAAAAAAGGAAAACTTAGTGATTTTTGGTTTTCGACAATTTATTAATTAATATATGCTTATTGTTTGGTATCAGTAGAACACTGAGATAATGCTATTGTTATACAACCACCAACCGCCTACCTCTCCGCTATAAATCGCTCATACATATCGCAGACCTCCTGCGTTTCGCCGAAGGCCATTTGTTTGCCTCGTTCTAACCATAGGATTTTGTTGCATAATTGTCTGGTTTGCTCCATAGAATGGGACACGAAGAGTGTAGTCGTACCGTTGGAGATGACTTGCTTTCTTTGTATATAACCCATGAAACATATTGAAGAGCTTAAGTAATATCAGAAGGAATTAAGCAAGGATACTCTTCAATAATACTTTATGTGAAGTTCCTTCGCTAATTTGTATTAAAGCATTCCAACAGTTACCCAAGCTCTCTTAATACAATCTGCGCGAGACCAACATTAAATCAGCGATATCATGACTCATCAGTTTCCAGCATTGAGATTCTAGCTTATAATGGAGTAAGATCTCTAACGGTCATTTGATAGTGGTTTTATTTCATGTACACTCGCACAGTTCACAAAATTTTTTATTTTTGAGCAGATACATGGTTATTATATATCATATAATGGACATTATGTTTAGTATTTTCATTAGGTTGAGGGTTTTCACGCCGACCATAATTAAAGTTTAAAACAAGATTATACATTATTCTCTATATCCAATTTGTTATTTTCGTTATATTTGAATACTGCAGTATTAATTTGTGGCATCAAGTTTTCAATGAGATTTATTGTTTTCTTTAATTCAATTCGTCCACCAAGATATAAATCGTCATTCATTTTATTACCAAATATTGTAGTATTTTCAAATCTAACATTCGAATTTGCAGATATTTATATATTTTGATTCTGACATAGATCGTGCATGAATCGTTCATTTCTTTTTTTTCGTTTGTTGTGTCGTAATAATCATTAATATGCGTATTAATATTTCGCATATCTTTTATGTGTTGAACCCCTATTTCTTTGTCAATAATACTTAAGAATTCCTTAAAAACGCTCTCTTTTCTTAATATTTCAAGGTTATCGATTAGCATTTTTAGTGCACACATAAAGAAATATGATTCACATATAAATATTTCGTTATCATGGTTATTCATTATTCGATTTCCTTGCAACAGAACACCTTTGCTCCATAATAATATATTATTTGCAGCATTAAGCTTTTTTGTTATCTGTTGTTTCTTTTTTTAATAATTTCTGATTCAGATAATTGTTTACTATTATTCATATTTTGATTCGCTCCTGTCAACAATATCGACTTCTTTAATATATCAATAAGTCCCACTACATAGTTGGGGTTATCATAGCTTCTGAACTTAGTATCAAATGATTCTACAGCATCTTTGTCAAGGATTCTATCAATTGTTAGTAGTACAGTAGCATTTCTGTTATTTTCTGAGTATTCAATAGTAAAAGGTGTTCCGTTGAAATATTTAGTTTGGTATTCATTTAGAGATGATAAATATTCAATTTCTATCACTAGAGCTATACATATTGTTACGGACTCATAAACAAACTTAAATAAATCATTTTGTGTTATGTTTTCATAGTGCGGTAATTCAATTTCGCCACTATAATCAACTTTACTTGTTGAGCTAATTTTGGTTAAGCTATCAAGATTGCTCTTTTAATTATTTTAACTTAATATACTATTATAGAATTAAATTATTGAATTTTCGTTAATATTCATTTTATCATACTCTAACCCAAAACTTACCAAGTCTCTTCCTAAATCTGTTGATACAAATATTTCATTACCTCCTGAAGCACCCCATGTGAACTTGTTTTTTATACGAAGTAAATTATTTTGGTATAGATTGTTAACTTCAATAATATAGTTTTCAGCAGTTATTTCTATTTCTTTGTCAATGTTATTGTGTAAATAATTAATATCCTCATAAAAAAGATTTGACAGGATAAAAGAAAGCCTATGAAATAGATTTTCATCAATATTATTATTTAACCATGCTCTTGTTAAATTTGCATAAATATCGATATTTTTATAGTTATGAAAAGAATTAATCGTGTTTACTAACAATTTTGCCTTATTCTTGTAGTTTAATGCGTCAGTTTGGAATTGAGTAGATAATTTCAATTTTTCATCAAAATCATCATCTTGATGATCGAGAAAGCGTTTAATTTTGTCAATCAATAGAGCATTTGATATATTTGATATATAATCAATGCTGTCTTTTATCGTAGATAAAAATTCGATTGGTGATATAGCAACAGATATTAATTTTAAGCTAGATGAAATTGTATCTAGTAAATTATTAACATTACTCATGTAAGTCTCCTTTTAACCGGTTTATTAAATATTTGATCAAATAATATTTCGAAATATTATTATCCTTATTATGCTCTTTCAAAATATTGAACACACTCAGTAACGCTTTTAAAAGATTGTTTTGCACCAAAATTATTGCCAAATTCTATATCGCTATCTTTATCACCAATCATGTAACTCTCGTTCAAATCAATGTTATATTCTTCAGCGGCTTTGTATGCCCAAAATGCTTTTGGTTTTCTACATTCGCAGTTATCATCCGGAGCATGAGGACAATAATAATATGCGGTGAAACTAATATCATTATCTTTAAGTAACTCCATGAAACGAGCATGAACAGCGTTATATTCATCTATAGTAAAATATCCTCTTCCAATACCTGATTGGTTACTCACCATAATCAACAAATAACCTGTGTCTTGAAATGTTTTAAGAGCAGAAACAACACCGGGTAAAAATTCAATATCATTAGGATTGCTTAAATATCCACGATCTACGATTATGGTATCATCTCTATCTAAAAAAATCGCTCGATTATTCATCAGTTATTTACCTTTTAGTTTTATTTATTTAGCATTTTTGTTGCACGCATTACACCTCGGCGCAGAAATGGAGGCATAGGGTCAGGCATATGCCAAAAATATGAATTTGAGTAATGTTTATGAAAAGTGTCACCTAGTAACCATTCAAAGTATGGAGCATCTTCTTGGCGATGGTATGTGCATATTGCTAATCGCATTGGTAATGAGGGATCATGCAAAAGCGTACTCATGCATCGCAACACAGAACCTTCAGCTCCTTCAACATCAAGTTTGTAAAATGTAGGTTTATCTTTATCTTTAAAATATTCATCAAGAGAGATGTTTCCGTTTCCATCTCCAACATAACCTTTTATTAGAGTTACTTTATCTTTAAATGGAGCATATGTCTTTTTTAGTAAATTAAACCAGGAATCATCGCATTCAAATATGTATGCATGTTTTATTTTATTTATATGAGCTATGCTAAAGTAACCTTCTGCTGCGCCTATGTCTGCAATTATTTCTCCATTATTTATGTTGAAGTTTGATTCATTTAGATAACAATGAGGATGGTTTGGTATTTGTTCAGTCATTAGTGCTCTCCAATAAACACGAGCTTCATCGAAATTGCCTTTGAGATAAACTTTATGATTATTAGGATTCGCGTAAATGAACCCATTATCAATACTTAATGATTCTTCGATATTGTCAATTTGAGGGTATCCAGTATGAGGATATATATTATTATAAAATTGTTTTGTAAACGAGATCATCTGTGAATCTAATGGATAAACTCTATACCGCATTATATGATGGTAAAACTCATCAGTATCAAGATAATCAACTATGTACTTTGCTTCAGAATCAAGAGTTTGATAACGATCATGTTTCGAATAGTAAAGAGTAATTGCTTGAGCTATCAATAAAAAATCAAGACGAGAAGCAATATAGTCAAGCCCGCGTGACTTATGGTAGTCTGTCAATGACTCAATAGCAATCATTGACTCCTCATTGTTTGTTGGAATAACAATACTTTTATTTTTTGAATATAGGTTATGTATATTTTTCCATAATTGTTCCATCATACACCTCCTTGGTTTATAAATATATTTCAAAAACGATTAACAAATGAGATTTTTGTTAATGCCTGATGATAAAGCTTACTATATTAATGTTTATAAAACCTATTACTCGTTCAATTCTGAAATTTCTTCAATTAATTGTGAGTATAGAACAGAGCCAGTATTCTCATCAAGATATATCTTAATCGTTTCTACTTCATAATCACCGCCATACATATACATCAACCAACTTGCGCGATGCGAGCCATCAAATATAATATTGTTTCCATCAATTACTATAAATTGATTTTGGTTATATCCGTGTGTGTTCAGTTGCTCAATTAAATTATCAATTTTTTCCAATGTACGCTCGTGGCCAGGATTATAAATATCGTTCAATTTTATGTATTCAATGTATTGTTGATGATTTCCACTTATGTATTTGAATGCTGCTGTTTCTTCAAGCGGAATAGGTACATAACCATTCTCTGTCAAGTTTGTAGCTAATAAATCCTTTAGCTTTATTTTTTCTACCCAATAATCGTAAATAATTCGTTCCTTTAACCACAATTCAACCCATTCGGGATCAAGCTTAATAGTTGAATCGGATAAAAGCTCCTGAAGTTTTGTGAGTTTGATTGTTTTGTATTTAGTTTCATTTTCAATATGATTTCTAATAACATTAAGTACCATTTCGGGTGTTATTGAAGTCATACAAATTGGCTCTTTCAAAAGACAACGTCTTTTCCATCCGCTAAATAACTTACTACATCCCATGCAAACATTAGTATAGATATTCAAATTATCATCATAGCTATAAATTTCTATAGGAGTTTGACCATACAATACTACCGAAGGACCAGCTAACATAGCTTTACGCATATGCATCATACCGCACTCACCGTCTATATGTAAAAATGCGTTTTTCAAAAGTATTTTAAGTTCCTCAAAGTCTGTGTCTCCTAAATAATTCATATCAACACCTTCGATTGGTTCGTTATTAGCTAACTCTCCGAGTTGCACTAAAATAATATCGGGATATTCATGTTTAAGTAAACGACAAAGTACATTGAAATTATGAATTGGCCATTGTTTAGGAGATTGTTTTGAATTTGAGTCAGCATTAACTCCTTGTTGTAAAGTTATGTAATTAAGCTCACTTAAGCCAAATTTATTAAGTACATCAAGTTCGTCTCTGAGTGGATACAAGGTATAGCGAAATTGACTTTCTATACCTAAAGCTTCATTAATATCCATTACATTTAGCCTGTTTTTTTTGTTTGCTATAGCATATGTATATATGTTATAATCAAAAATCGAGTCATTTCGAATAAAATTGTTTGTTGCAGGATCAGTCTCAAAAGCTACCCATTGTTTTATTATTTCAGGAAGTCCGGGTACTTGAGTTTGAATTTTTGGCATATTTACATATATAACTTTTGGAAACCAGTTTAAGTCAATTATTAAATCATAGCCATACTCGCGAAACATACTACGAACATGATATTTTGCGATAAAGTATTGGGAGTTCATAAGTCCAGCATTAACTGCTTCTGAAGTAGAACCAAATACCGAAATAATTACATCAGGAAAAGCATCATAAAAGAACTTGATGAAGTTTAATTCGACTAAATAAGTACCTATACCACCATTTAATCTAAATGCTACAGTTATTTTACTATTACTCATATATTATTGCTCCTCCTGATTATTTGTTAACACATTTTCTATATGCATTAAAACTTTTTCAGGAATAATTGATGCCATACAATGCGAAAAAGCAGAGGATTTTCCTCGTAAACAACGATCTTGCCAATTACTAAATGCCCATTCGCACCAGACATCGCACCCTTTTCCAACAATATTTTCATTCTCAGAATAACCAAAAAACTCAGCAGATGTTGGACCAAATAGTACGATTGATTTACCGCCATTCAAAGCATGTCTCATATGTACTAAACCGCCTTCGCCATCAATATGTAAAGTTGCATGTTTTAGCAATACCTTTACTTGTTCGAGACTAGTCTGAGAAACAAGATGCATATCAGCACCTGGTAAAATTGGAAATACTGTGCTGTCTGCACCAATTTGTACCAAGATAATGTTGGGAAATCTCTTTTTTAATAAACGTATTAAAATACCGTAATATGAGAGAGGCCAGATTTTGGTACTGTTTTTAGCATACGCACTATCGTTTCCTCGATTAATTGTAATGAAGTTTCGATTATATAAACCAAGCTGTTGTAAGTAAGCATTCTCATTTTCTGCAATATGAATACTATGTTCATATTTTTCGGACATACCAAGGAATCCATAAATATCAGCTTGTTGGTATCGTTTAGCTCCTTTAATGATGCTGACCATTGCGGATTGACCATCTGTAGGTCCTTGGTGAGTAAAAAAACGTGAGTATTCTGCACGAAAACGTTCACATAAAAATATATATTCAATTAACTCAGGAACCATTTCTGATATTCTTGATAAATCGCGCTTCTTTATATCAGGATATCGTGCTATATCGATAAATAAATCATAATAATTCAATTTAGCTGCATCTTTGTTTCTAGCATAAAGATTATTAATAAAGCTAGATTGAACACCATTAAAAACGGTTCGTGTTGATTCGAATCTGTGATCATCAGAAAAAATATCAATATTTATTATGTCATCAGAGAATTTTTTACGAAACATATAGATATAGTTTGCCAGCATTACAATATCACCTAAACCACCACGTATTAAAAACGCAATGTTCAATTTATTTTGATTGAGAGGGTTATTAGGTTCATTCGTTGCGCTAGAATTCCCTATATTAAATGATGATGAATTATTAATTGTTTTTTTATCTATATCTTCTAGACGAGTCCAGATTTCATCAATTCGATTGAATAACTCTGATCGATCTTTTTCAAGTATTGTAAAGCGTTGGTTATCTATCAATCTATTTTTAATTTTTTTAAGTATATTCATATAATACTCCTTTGATGAGATGCTCTAAATAGAACTTGTCCATTACATCATCTATGTAAGCATCATAGTTTAGATTCTTCGATATCTATCCATGGACGCACTATCGGTGCTAAACTACTGTGAACAGCGATTGTATCTCCAACAGATACTATTGGAAAAAAACCTTTTTCTTTTAGTGTATGATACAATTCGGTTGATTGGTCTTCAATACTTATTACTTTTGGAGCCGATAAGGTGAAATCAGCATTTTGAAGAACATGTAAATCCATTCCTTCTATGTCTATAGATAAATAGTCAGGAAATATCCCATTACAATATATATCGACGATTTCATTTATTGTAATGGTTGTTACTTCAATTGTTTTCATAATTTCCCAAGGATTTTCAGTTTTCTTTGATTCTTCTATAAAAGCATTTATAGTTTCAAAATCAACAGAGTTACGCGGTGAGTACATGTCCAGCATGTAAAACGGTATCTTTTCACCACTAATTGTTGAAACAGCAGCATTAACAAATATATCGTTAGGTCGCAACTCAGTCCATCTTTGCCGAAGAGACTCATTAGCATCTACAACAACACCACTACACCCCTTTCGGTAAAACAAAGCTGTATTTGACATTTCTACTGGAGTATTAGCACCAATATCGAGGTAGCTAGGTTTTGTAATGCCAGCCTCGAAGAGTAATGCTTCAACAATTTTATCTTGACTACGTTGTGAAAAAGATATTAATGAAAAACCATGTGCATGACTAAAATTACGAAATACATTTTCGTCAAGCAACAGCCCAGTATCTTTTGTATACTCCGGAGGTGATGCATATATAGTATTGGGGTCTTCTCTTGTTTCATACAACATTTTTGCTACTCTAAGTAGTTCATTTAAATACTCAAATTCCAAGTATGAATCATTGTATTTTGTAATATTTGAATTTAATGATGTATTAGCTTTGTTTTCAATATTATCAATTCGAATCATCATTTCATCGATTCTGCTAAATAGTTCTGTGCGGTCATTTTCCAGAATTGAGAAGCGTTTATTATTAGTTAGTCTATTTATAATTTTTGAAAATATATTCATAAAACTCCCTTTGATGAAACAATTTTATAATGCATATTTATATATTAAAACAATACCATTTTGTTAGCATATCAATGATTTAATACAATCTGGTATTTCGAATTTTTATTAACTAATCGTTATATGGTTTTTATATTGAATTATTATCAAAATATGTCATATTTTGTTACATTACCATTTTTCACAATATAAGCAGATTGTGCTATCTCAACCATTGGTATATCAGATAATGAATCCGTATAAAAACAATTAATTGATGCATCAATATATATTTCTCGAAAACGTCTCACTTTTTCATTACCATAACAGTTTAAACCAGTATATAACCCATTATCAGGGTTTACTACTGATGCAATGCAAGAAATACCTAATTTTTCGCAGATTGGTTGTAGTAAAAATCCAGGTGAAGCAGAAATAATAACATCGTTACTCCGTTTCTGCGAAAGATACCATTTTTGAATCTTTATTTCGTGTTTTTCCCAAAATAGCATCACTTCGTCTTGCGTATTTGGTAACAATCGCAAAAATCCAAAAAATGATTCTTTTAATCTTTCTTTATCGCAATTACCGATTATGTACTGAATAAAATAGTAAAAAAATTTCGGAAGTATAATACAAATTTTGGGGTACCTTCTCACGCAAAAGATAAAGAAGTCTTTTGTGCTGTCTCCATCATATATTGTTCCATCAAAATCGTAGACATTCATAAATCACATCTCTGAAGTGTAGTTAGCTACTAAGGTATGACTCTATATTATATGCATAATATAATATTGTCTGTTAAAAGAATTTCTTTACCAACCCAAGGATTCCTTGCTTCCATGGAACACGATGAGTAACTCCTGATACGTTACTAATTGTCTCCAAATTATTAATATACCAGTCATAATTTCGTAGTAGAGCTTCTTTATTTGAGTATATAGGCTCAAACCCTAGTTTTTCTTTGGCTTTGTCTATTGATACAAACGAATCTGTTGCAGCAGTTTCATAAACCCATTTGTATAATGGAGACAAATGGAGCAGCTCTAAAAAACGCAAAGTCCATATCATTGGAGCAGCAGGAAAAGTCCTAATTTTTTTCCCGTATCCAGCATAATCAAGCACCGCTTGATAGTCTTCGCGCATCGTAGTAAATTCTTCCGCTCCTATGTTAAACGTATCGTTAACGATGCTTTTTTCAAGAGTAGCACATAGATAAATTGCCTCACATAAATCATAAACATCGAGGAATTGATATCGGTTATTACCTTTACCAATCATTGGAAATCCTCTACCATCTTTCGCCCAATCGTAAAATAGAGCGAACACCCCCAATCGTTCTGGCCCGATAAAACTTTTTGGACGAATTATTGGTACACACAATCCATTTGTGCGATACTCTTCACAAACTCTTTCAGCTTCAATTTTAGCTATACCATAAGGTCCAACACCTGTTAATTGATCAGTTTCATATATTGGATGGTGATCGGGTATCCCATATACAGCAGTTGATGATATTTGAATAACTCTCTCAATCCCAATTTCAAGAGCAGATTGCAAGACATTTTTTGTGCCATTGATATCTGTAGTAAATATATCATTTTTACTATATAAAGGTAATGCAGCAGCACAATGTACAACAATATCGCAAGTCAACATAGATTCTTTGAGTAAACCAATGTTTCTTATATCACCAGTTATTACTTTTACTCTAATATCTTCTTTTTCGGGATAATTATATGATTCATCAAAATCATAAGAGACAATAGTGTGACCTAATTGTAGAAGATGCCGAGTTAGGTTAATTCCTAAAAAACCCGCACCGCCAGTTATAAAATACTTAGCCATATATATCGCTTCTCCTAATACCAATGCTCTGCTTTTATCTATTCAAACTATGTAAAATTAATATACATGAATGAAACACATGCTAATCCCCAGATTAGTACACATATTAGTAAAGGTTTATCTTTTAGGATAGCTGTCTCTGGTGACTCAGCATATTCAGTTGAATTAGCTATATGTTGATATCGAAATAACCCATAGACAACAAAAGGTATTGTAATTAGCATATTAGCCATTAATTCTGTAGTTATTATATAAATACAATATGCTGTAATAGTCGCAGATAAAACAACCGATGACATACTACTGAGCATGTCGATTGTATAAAATTCTAATACCTTCCGTTTATATGCTGCTTCTATCGCAATATTTTTTATTTCGCAAGTTCTTTTGTTAATCGCTAAATATAATGATAATAAAAATGTACAAATTAGTAACCATGGTGATATTGTTACGTTAATAATAACAGCTCCAGAAATTGCACGCAAAACAAAGCCTAATGAAATGCATATGATGTCGATTATAGGTTCATTTTTTAGCCAAAAAGAATATAGTAAATTTATTAGTAAGTAGATAGATATAACTACTCTGAAATGTATGTTAACATATACAAAGCTGAGTAATAATAATATTAACAATGTCAATAATAGCAGCATTGCTTGAGTAATACTAACAGCACCACTTGCTAAAGGACGATTCATTTTCTGTGGATGTGCACGGTCGCTGCTAGCATCTATTGCATCATTAACGATGTATACACAACTTGATGAAATACAAAATATTGTAAACCCAAAACAACACATCATAAACATGGAGAGATTGAATAAACTGCCCGAAAACACTAGTGCAGCAAAAACATAGCTGTTCTTAATCCATTGCTTAGGGCGTATCAATTTTACTAGTTGAGAAACTAACCGCATAAAATACCTACATTATCATGATTCAACATATGGGAAAATAACTGTTTTTTCGAAATACTCGCTGTTATTATTATCTAGTCCATAAAAAGTTAATAAAACGCTACTATTTTTAAAAGATGAACATGGAATATCAACGTAGAAACCTGTTTTTTTTGTCATATTATTTTCATCATATAGAAATGTATCACATGGATAATATGTGTTTTCTACTTTTACTAAAACTTTTTCTAAATAAATTTCGTAATCAACACTATAAAACCAACCAGATATTCTTAATGTATCTTGGTCAATGAGAGCGTTCCTATAAATAAATGAATTGTTAATAAATTGCTGGGTAATTTCGTTTGAAATAATCACAACATCAATGTTGCCTTTATTTAGTTGTATTTTCTCAAATGATATTGGTATTCTAACAAAACCGAGAGGTGTAGGTGTAAACATAAGTTCATTACCTATTGATGTGAATAAATTTGAATATTTTATCCAGTATTCTGTTTTACCAACTTCCTCATTACTCATAAGGCCTACTCCACCAAATGATAATAAAAAGAAATATATAAGACAACATAAGGCACATATTTTTTGAGTTTTTGATATTCTATATAAGAAACCTAATACTCGGATGAGTGACACGAAAATGAGTGTTATATGTATATTAAATCCGTATCTACCGCCACCTTGACCCCGTATATACATATCAAACCAGTCTATATCTCTAAAACTTACACAGCATAAGAGCCAAAATGATAGACTAAATATTAGCCCATACAACGATACCAAACGAAATTCCTTCGTACAAAATATATTAATTTCCCAAATAATCACACCAAAGACTACTGATAGAACTAAACCGCTAAATATACCACGAAAAACAAATGGGTAAACCCTCCAGGGTTGAAATAGTAACCCACAAAAACGAAAATATCCTTCAATTGCAAGTTCCAATTTTCTATTTAAGGTACCAGCATTTAAACTAGGTGTTCTTGTTCTGAATATACTATTTATTTGGATAATAAATGCAATAATTATTAGTAATAGTTTTATACAATCATGCTTTGAAATTCTTTGTATACTAATATAGTTGTTATTATGTATTATGTATAGTAGGATTTTTAAAACAATTATTCCTAATACGAAAACAACACATGGTGAACTAAAAGATATTATTAGTAGTATTAAAAAATACTTATACTCTGGAAGCAGTTTTTCTTTATCATGTAAAATATCAAGACCAGATAAAAACACAAAAAAGGTTGCCCACCATTGAAACTGTGTAATTGACCCCCAAACTTCACTTGTGTTTTGTGGGAGTAAAAGAATAGTTAATGTAATACATAATAATCGATTATACTTATTTGCTATTAACCAGTCAAAGCGTGATGTTACAAAAAAAAATAGAAACAATGAATTTGTGATATGAGCTGTGTACTGCATAAAATAAGGAAGTGGAACGAATGTACCTAAAAATGAACAAACTTGTACCCATAAATATGTAAAAAATTGTGTAAAAAAATGGTAGTATCCAGCATATACCATAAAAATCGATTTATAACCATAATCGATTGCACGCTGCATAAATATTCGTGCATCTTCAGCCCATAGATATGGCACACTTATGATATTTGGGAATTTCAATAAAACGCATAATAATATAATAATGTAGCTAAATATAGAGCTATATCGATTTAAAATGCTTTTTATTACAAATGAGCGAGATTTATGTTGGTTACTTAGTTTATTTTTGTTAATAACACTCGATTGCTGAATACTCATATAGTATCTCCATTGAAGAAATAATATAATTGTGTTAAATATTTCATAAGTTATAATCCGCATTTAGAATTAATATATGATTTGCTAATTTTTCTAATATCATATATCCAGTTATTGCTTCCATACATTCAGCTGATTCATAACCTCTAGGGCAACGTTGAAACCAGTCATCGGTTGTTTCCATACACCCTTTACAAACAGGCGACACAATATTTATATTTTCAGGATATCCGTAATAATGAGCTGGGGTCGGTCCGAAAGGAACTATACATCGTGTTCCTAGTTGTGTGGCTGTGTGAACCAATCCACCTTCATTTGATATATGAGCTTGGGAGTTAGATAAAATTACCTTCACGTCCTCAAAGCTTGCATCACGGATAACTATGTCTGTACCAGGTATTTCTGGCTCATCTTTAAGCGCAAGCTGTACAATTTTAATTGTTGTATATTTTGCTTTGAATAAACTTACAAATTCAACATACCGATGCAATGGCCATATCTTTGTTTGGCGCATACCACCCATATCAACATCGGCACCACGACTTATTGTTATATATGAGTTATTTTTTAAACTATATGAATCTATAATGCTGCTACATTCATCTATTGTGATTCCGCTGCGCATAGAGGTCATATCGAACACGCCGCCACATGATAATTGAGTCCATCTATTTAACCCTAAGTATTTTGCACGAAAAATTATCACATTTCTTTGTGCTAGTATATTATCAGTAGAGGGGATGTTAGCTCTATTATATGCAATAATTCTATTTACATCATCGTATAATTTTAGTGATTTATTTTTTAGTCTGCTCATATTAAAATCTCGTACATTTATAAAATGATCCATATCTAATACGAGGTCAAACTGCTCGTTATTTTGAGTCATAACTGAGTAATGAACTTCTAATCCGATTGTATTTCCAAGAATGGTTACTGCATTTTCATAACTCAAAGTGAATAGGTAAATCATACAATTGTAGTTATTTAATAAACTATCAATTATCGCTTTATATACAATGAAGTCACCTAAACCTCCGCCAGCATAAATCGCAATATTAATTTTTGATGAATCTATATCGAGTCTAGCAAACAGACTTACTTCCTGCGCAGTTGAACCTATACCAAGTAGCTTTTTCAGTTTCTGCTTAAATCCATGTGGTAATCGTGCTTTTAGCCAAACGATAAATTTATGAAGCAATTAAAATCATCCTCTTTCTACTAAAAGCTGATGTAATAAGGGTATTGATATTATATGATCAAGTTCAAAGTGCCACCCTTTACCACTATTTTGTGTGGGGCGATTTACTATATTTTTTCTTGGTCTATAGTAATAATCCGGGTCTTCATATCCAATATTTATCTTGTAATCGCCTAAGGGTTTTAAATCAAAATTTGCTGTTGTAATATTGTCTTTTGCATAGCCAAGGTTGCGTACTATTGACAAAGCTTTGAGAAAAACCTCAGGTCCTGTCACGGCAGAACCAAAGTTCATAAATACACCACCGTCAAGATCGGAGACACTTTCGCAAAATATATAAAAATCATTGCCGCTTGCAATACCAATGGACCCAAAGTCAGCACTTGGGTGTTGATGAATTATATCTGTACCTATTGCGACATGAATCGTAACTGGAATATCAAGCTTATATGCAGTATGAAGTATTGACATTGAAAAATGAGGAAATCGTTCAATATTACTTTCTATATATTGTGCAACAGCTTTACCATATCCAGCGTCTTTTCCAATCTTAATTGCATCGTTCATCCACCCGCCGGTTTCTTCCCACATCCCAAATGAGCCATCATCAATTGCCATTGGGACATCCTCAGATGTTGCTCCAAGGAAAGCGAGTTCAAAATCATGTATGCTCACAGCACCATTCCCTGCAAGGTGTGTAATCCACCCTTGTTTTATTAAATCGATTACAAACAATGATAAACCGCATTTAATAACATGAGCACCCATAAACATAATTACAGGTTTGCTATTATTGCGTGCATAACGAATACAATCAATGAGTTTAATAAACTCATCAGTTGGTGAATAGTCAATATTCGTATCTAGCGGAATCAAGTCTTTAAGATATACTTGATTTTGTCGTCCGAAGGCAGATTTGGTAACAATTTTCGAAAAATCCATATAATTTCAATTATCCATTTTTTGATTTATTAACGATTGCTGTTGTTGAATATCCATCAATATATTCTACTAACTCAACTCGTTTAGAGTACTGCCGTCCTGGAACTTGCTCAAGAGTGTACTCTGCACCTTTTACAAGCACATCAGGTAAAATGTGGCTTAGTAACTCCTCGGGAGTATCTTCGCCAAATATGACAACAGCATCTACACTTTCTAATGCTGCTAAAACATACGCTCGGTCATTCTCACTGTTTATAGGTCTACTATCGCCTTTAAGCTTACGTACAGTTTCGTCTGTATTAATAGCCATTATTAAGATATCAGCACATTGTGATGCAGCATTAATAAGTGAAGTGTGACCTCTATGTAAAATATCAAAGCATCCATTCGCTACAGCTATCGTTTTATTTTCGCTTTTCCACTGTTCGACACGGCTAAATAACATATCCCAACTCATTATTTTTGATAAAGCTTTATCATTACGATTTGTTTGTAACTCTGCAGCCAATTCACCTTTACTAACGGTAGCAGTTCCGCTTTTTCCTACAGCAATACCAGCTGCAGTGTTAGCAATCTCGACAGCATTTTGTTTGTCTACTCCAGCTCCTAAAAGCGCAGCTAAAACTGCAACTACTGTATCACCAGCACCAGATACATCAAATACCTCACGAGCTATTGATCGAATATGGTATATTTTTTCTCCGTTATAAAGTGTCATTCCTTGTTCTGAACGAGTTACTAGTACATTCTCGATTGTGAATGATGAACTAATAATGGCTATATTATCGCTTATATCTTCATCAGTATTTTTTATTGATTTTCCAATCATTTCAGAAAATTCGCTGAAATTAGGAGCAATCCATGATGCACCATTGTATTTGTTCCAATTTTTTCCTTTAGGATCAATTATGAGCGGTATATTATACTTCTTACATGCACTAATGAGTGTTTTTGTTGTTTCTTCGTTACAAAAACCTTTATCATAATCGGATAAAATAGCAATATTACAATTTTCGAGAGCTGCATCAAGGCTCTCCAGTAATTTAGAAGTAGCTGGGAAAGGATAATTTTCATTAAAATCAAGTCGCGCAATTTGATGATTGTTATTTCCAACTATTCTTGTTTTGATAATAGTTTTATATGATTCATCATGTAAAAGAAAATTCGTATCAGTATGAGCATCATTAAGAAGATTGCTCAGTATCTTTCCTTCTGTATCATCGCCAATTATGCCGAATGATTTTACTTTACAACCAAGTCTACACAGGTTGTTTACTACATTTGCGGCTCCACCAGGTACACACCGCTCACCTTGCACATTAACAACCGGTACAGGTGCTTCTGGTGACAATCGTGTAATATCACCATAATAGTATTTATCTAACATAAAATCACCAGCTACAAGAACTGTGACATTATTAAGATTATCGAGTGCAGTCATTTATTATCCTCCAAAAAATTCAAACTCTAGCATTAAACAAATGGTGTGATATATCGGTAAGTGTAGTTCCTGAATTTTATAGGTTTCATCCTCCGGAGCATGTATAAGGTAATGACAATAATTATTAAACATTCCTCCGTTACGACCCGTTAATCCGATAGTTACTAATCCTTTTGCATCGGCAACCATTAATGCATTTATTAGGTTTCTAGAATTACCCGATGTTGATATAGCTAAAAAAATGTCTCCTTCATGACCCAAGCCATATACTTGCTGAGCAAATGAAACCTGTGGGTCAACATCATTGGCAAATGCAGTTGCTAATCCAATAAATCCAGTTAATGGGATTGCTGGTAATGCTCCTTCAAGCTTTTTTGCGAGTTCAGACCCATCATCTCCATACTTTTCTAACAGCATTGCTTCTATAGAAGGTTCTACCACCCTGTTACGGATAACAAATGATTTCATCAGTTCGCCAACAATATGTTCTGCGTCAGCTGCGCTGCCACCGTTACCAGCAACCAATATTTTTTTACCAGATGCGAAAGCATTGTATATACATTCTGTTGCTACAAGTATTTCCGATTTATTATCATTAAGGATTGGATATCGACTTACTAGATCATCGAGTATTGTAATACTATTCATAATGTTACCTTTAAAAATTAAATGATAAATGGTAAATCACATTATAATTGTTTTTTTTGACAAAGGCAAGAGTTTGCGAGCCTAAATACAAATAATAATGTATATTATATTAATATTAATGGTATTTTTAGTATTTCTTATCTACAGATTATCACCATATACTTCACATACCTCATCAACATTACCTAGACATTTAACTTCTCCCTTTTCTAAGAGGATAGCACGTGTGCACATTTCCTTAATAGTGCTAATACTGTGCGAAACTATGAGTACAGTTGCTCCATTCGATATCATGGCGTTGATGCGGTCTTCGCACTTTTTCCGAAACAAATAGTCTCCAACCCCTAAGACCTCATCTACTATGAGAATGTCAGGTTGTACACTTGTTGCAATTGAAAAGCCTAGTCTAGCACTCATTCCTGTTGAAAAATTTTTTAATGCAACATTTTCGAAGTCTTTTAGTTCAGCAAATTCGATAATTTCGTTATAAAGTTTATCCATAAATTTCGGAGAGTGTCCATACATTGCGCCATTCATGTATATGTTATCACGTGCAGAAAATTCTGGGCTAAAACCAGCACCAAGTTCAAGAAGAGGAGAAATTGCACCATTTATAACTACATACCCCTTTGTAGGTTTAAATACTCCAGCAATTATTCTTAATAATGTAGATTTACCAGCACCGTTTAGTCCCATGATGCCAAAAACCTCACCTTTTTTAACATCAAAGCTTATATTTCTTAATGCCCAAAATTCTTCATAAAAAAGTTGACGCTTTACTGCCTTTATTATGTATTCTTTTAGTCCAACGATTCTATCTTTACTAAGGTGAAACATCATTGATACATCATTCACTTCAATAGCAGATTCTACATTCATTTTTGTTATCCTCGTTTTTACATATATAGTATGTATTTTTCCTGCTGGTTCATGAAGACAAAAGTTCCTATACAAAGTGCAGCAAGTGCAAATCCTAAACAAACAATATTAGACCACAAATCGGGAACAGTACTATATAAAGCAACACTTCGAGCATAATCGACATAATGATACATTGGGTTAAAGCCAATTACAGGTACAACTTTCTCTGGTAGAATCGATACAGGATAGAATAGAGGGGTCAAATAAGTTAGTAATGTAATAAAAACACTGTACAAGTATGTTAGGTCGCGGAAAAAAACCGCCATGGAACTTAAGAGCATTGAAATCCCAAGTGAAAACACAAAGGTGTATATAATTGGGATTGGTAATAATAGCATTGTCCACGAAAAATTAGCTCCAGTAATTATAAAAACCAGTAAAAAAGCAAGAAATGAAAATAGTAAATTTAGTAGCGATGAGAACACCTTCGCCATGGGAAATATATACTTTGGAACATATATTTTTCTAATTATACTTTCGCTCGATAGAATTGACTGCATAGATTGAGTAGTAGATTCGCTAAAAAATCCAAATATGATTTGTCCTGACAATAAGTAAACTGGAAAATTATCGACTTGGTTTTTAAAAATAAATGAGAAAACCATTGTTATTACGAGCATTGTTAACAATGGGTTTAATAATGACCATAAAATACCTAATACACTCTTTCGATAACGCATAATGAAGTCACGCTTCACTAGGAGTTTAAGTAAATGCCTGTATCTTAGAAAAGTTGAAATTTGTTCTTTTACATAATTTCTTTTAAGGATTAAAACAAGAAGTATTCCTGTACTTATCGCAGCGGTGAGACTCAAAAAAAACACTTTTGGCACAAAAAGCATTAAGTTCTCACCTCTTGTACCTACAATGCTATCGGGTAGGTTTATTAGTGGAACAAAATAAATGACAGTCATCAACATTGTAAATATGGCTAATCGTTTTTTTGTTAATTGCACGTTGTTTAAATCCTCAAGTTGTTTTTCTTGTATAATAAATGACTATTCTTTATCTTCTGAGCGTTTTTTTGTAAATGAAACCTACTATTCGTGATGGAAGTAGTCTAATAGGAATGCGTAATATTAAGTTTCGAACGAATTCTAAATTGTTTAAAAAACCAATCTTTTTGAGTTGAGATTGCATTCGCCACTCAGAATTTATATATGATACACCTCGTCTTCGTCCATATGTCTTGTTATTGGTTCGAGCATCAACTAATATATCTGGATGATTTGCGCATATAACACCATTTTTTATCATGCGTATCCATAAATCGTAGTCTTCAAACAAGGGAAAATACCTATAATTACCAGCAGATATAACAAGGTCACGTTTTAACATGACTGTCATATGATTAAATGGGTTTCGTTTTTTAGCATATTTTACTATATCATTGTGAGATGTGGGTACTGTTCGTGAATACACTTTATTTGATTTCTGGTTGGTAAACTCGGAAATTTGTCCTCCCATTAAGCCAAGCTCAGGGTTTTCATTAATCATTTTTATTTGTTTTTCAAGTCTATCGCTACGAGAAATATCATCACTATCCATTATCGCTATCCACTCATGTTTTGCTTGTTTTATACCTTCTGCTCGCGCCGGACCTAAGGTCATGTTTTCTGGTAGTGATATTATACTTAAATCATGTTGAAAGTTCAAGTTAAGTATTATCTTATCCAATTCATTCGTTAATGGACCGTCTTTGACGATGATAAGTTCATCAGGTAAGACTGTCTGATTAAGTATGCTTTCAATGCATTGTGCGAAATGCTGGGGGTTTTCTTTTTCGTAAACACATATGAGAAGAGAAAACTTAATCATGTTGCTGCTAATTCCTTTATTCTGAATTATCCTACAAACACCTCTGCTAGCTTTATCGTCAGTCCTTCTAGAGTATGTACCTGTATTTCGTCAGTTTCGGTGTATACGTTTATAATGTATCTTCCGTTTTCGAGTATATGGGTCTGTACTGTCTTTTCTACCGGGTCTACTATCCAATATTCATTTACTCCGTAGCGTAGGTAGAGATGAAACTTTACTACTCGGTCGTTCCTTTCGCTTGTTGGTGATAAAATTTCCACCACCATGTCAGGGGCACCGTTACAGCTTTTTCCATCAAGTTTGGTTTCGTCGCATACTACTATTATATCAGGTTGGACAACGGTGTCATCTTCGGAATCGTGGTTTAGACGGACATCGAAAGGTGCCGAGAAGACTTTGTAGGTTTTGCCTTTTAAAAAATTATATAGCTGATTACTTATGCCCATTGATATTGATTGATGTTCTTGTGATGGTCCTGGTGCCATGGCATATGGGATACCGTCAATTAGTTCCCAGCGTTTACCATCGTCCCATGAATAGTAGTCACTATATGATAATTTATCCATTTTATACCTAATTATTCAACAACCATTTCAATTTCGTCTCTGCTTAGGAAGCCTCCGCATTGAGGTGGAGCTCATAGGGGATAGAAGCGAAAAACCCTCGCAGTATATCCAGCATAATCTCGAGCTTCCCTTCTTCAAGACTATCTACAGGTATTCCACAAATGTCAGCATATTCTTCTATCATTGTAATATCAGTTAGGTTATTGAGCTGTGAAAAAACTGATGTCTTTGTGAAAGTGTACTTAGTCATATTTCAGCGAGCTATGAGCTTACAACAAAGGCTGGAATAAATCGTCTAATGTAATTTCTGATTGAATTTCGTTTCTATATGCATTGTGGACGAGTCCGCTTGATGTGATCATTGTTAGGTGGATTGCTTTTTTTGTTGCGGTTTCTTGTAGAAAAACTGTCTTTTTTCGCTCGAAATCAGCGAGGTCTTTTTCAGTAAGTTCGTATGGTTGGACTGTAAATTTGCACTCACAAAGATTTATTACATCATCCTTACGGTCAATAACCAAATCAATTTGTGCTCCACTGGAGACTCCTCTTTGTCCGATGCTCCTAAAAACATATGTTTCAGATAATACCCCTGATATTCCTAGTTTTTGTTTGATTTGTTGGCTGTGAGCAATAGAAAGCCTTTCGAATGCGTAACCGCACCAAGTCCTATGTGCTGGGTACGATAAATAATTGGTCCAGAATCGTGGGTCATTTCCCTTTTGCGTTTCTATGTATTTAAAATAGAATAGGGTATAGAAATCGACTAGTTTGTAGTAATCGCCATTTCTCTTTTTCGAAATGTCAAAACTCCGACCAATCAGACCGCATGCAACCATTTCCTCTAACACTTTGGTCAAGCCGCCACCGTCAGAAACTCCACTGGCTTGGGATAATTCCTTTCGAGTCATTCCTGTGTTATTTTTTGCGAGCGTTTTAGCAATGCTTATATGGTTATCTGCGTGACGGAATAGGGAATTATATAAGCGGTTGAATTCGTTTTCTAATTTTGCGTTGTTTTCAAATAAAAGCATATCTATATTTTGGTTTAGCCCATACATTTTATTCATTGCATCCATATAGAATGGAATACCTCCAAGTATCATATAAGCCTCAGCCATTTGGTGCCTAGTCATAGCGATTCCGCGGCTTCTATAGAATGCTTCGCATTCGTATAAATAATATGGTTCAACAACTATATTTTCTGTTAACCTATTATGTAGACCTCCGTAACTGTTCATCAAATTCTTTATTATCCATGAAGCGGCTGATCCGCAAACAATAAGGAGGATATCTTTTCTCCTAGATGCATAGGAGTTCCAGAAGTGTTCTAAAGCGGGTAAAAAATTCGATTTTGGTGTATCGAGCCATGGCATTTCGTCAATGAACAATACTTTTCGAGCAAGGGTAATGTCTTTTTCGAGTTGCTCTTCCAACAAGATGAATGCGTCAAACCAGTTTTTTGGCTCT
Organism: Oscillospiraceae bacterium; assembly: GCA_009777775.1. Lineage (GTDB taxonomy): Bacteria > Bacillota > Clostridia > Oscillospirales > Oscillospiraceae > WRMH01. The sequence continues at coordinate 44,333 of WRLE01000017.1, read as the reverse complement.
GGAATGTCAGATTGGAAGTGTTTTTTTAGCGCGCTGTGAAACACGCGAAGCTGATCCTTTGTTTTTCCATCAGAAACTCCTGTAACGGAAAATGTAAACTTATTATGAAAATGCTCTACAACAAGATAGGTCTTCCCAACTCTGCGTCGTCCGTATATGGCTACAAACTCAGGTTTGTCCGAGTTTTCGCATCGTCGCAATATTTCCCGCTCTCGTTCTCTACCGATTATTTCCATTTTTTTCAACCCTTTGTTGTTTAATTATAGCTCGCTGCGAAAGCTGCTAGTTGTATTTATTCAGCGAGATATAATGTTATTGTACATGATATTTGTAAGTAATACAAGGGTTTATCGGAAAAATATAGTATTATACCTCGCTGTGAAAGGTGTTTTAGGCTGCGTTTCAGCGAGCTATAATTAATACTCCCATGCGCGGTGTTTCACCGAGAGGGGTCCTAGTAGGCGGTTTATTGTGCCTAATACTAGCCTTACTATCGTTAGCAATACCGAACAGATAAATAGTGGTAGAAAGTTTCGTATAAATGCAAAGAATCTTATAATAATCGATGATGAATATCTATAAGTCCTAATTGCCTCGTTGATGACTGGTAGTAGGGCTTTTCTGTTGTCTGGCCCGCAGAGGCAATATCTGCTGATGCTGAAGAATGATTCTTTTATTAAACGATTTATTAAAGCTTTTCCATGAAATTCATCGATATATGCGTCCACATCCGCTGCCACCAGCGCATTTACATCTCTGAGTCTACGTACAGCAGCTGTTTGGGTAACGCTTCCCACCCTTTTGTAATAGTAGCCGTAAAAGGGTTCATCGACAAAGGTAATAGTTTTCGCGGCTGTTAGTAGTCTTGGAGTCCATTCCATATCTTCGCAGACGATTCCGCGCACGAAGTATAGTTCATTTTCCAAGAGAAATTCGCGTCTTGATATATATCGCCAGACATACCACACGCTATCGTGGATGCGGGAGTAGATGGCTAGTCTGGCTTCGTCGGCGCTTTTGATTTTCGGGAATGTGTATTTTGGTAAGATTCGTCTACCCTTTTCCTGCATTATGACGTATTTTCCCATTAATACGTCTGGTTTATCATTTTCCAGGTGTTTTCGGATTTCATCGAATCCTTTAGTGATTAGTATGTCATCGCTGTCGAGAAAGACTATATATTGTCCGCTGGCTGTATCGATTCCTGTGTTGCGAGCGGCGGATAGTCCTTGGTTTTCTTGGTTTATGATGATGGCATGGGGGTTTTTGTCGAAATATTGTTTGCATATTTCCAAAGATTTATCTGTGCTGCCATCGTTAATGATGATTATTTGTATGTTTTCCAAGTTATTTTTCAGCAGCTGCTCCAATCGGGAGGAAAGGAAACTCTCAGAATTGTATACGGGTATTATTATGCTAATGAGGTAGCTGCTGTTGTTGCTCGCTGCTTCGTTCATTTTCATATCCCCTGTATTACTTTTACTGCTGTGTATTACTAATAGTATAATGAGAATTATGTTGAAAAGCAAGGATAGATATAAAATTAGTTATTTGTACATTAGTTGTCCGTTGCTGGACACCACGAATGTCATTCACTTATTGAATCGGAAGCCCATACATTTTTATTAACTAGCATTCCTGCGAAGACCCATAGGAGCTGGCTAGTTATGGGTAGACTTATGTTGAAGAATCCTTGGGTGAGATAGCCTATGAATGCTGCTAGAACGACTGTTAAAAGTGGGTTTTTGAATGCTTTGGGTATCGCTTTGATTGCTACGGTGATAATGAAGAATAAATAGCTCAGTAAACCGAGTATGCCTTGGCATATGAGCAGTTGGAGGTATTCGTTGTGTGCTTTGTCATAGGGTTCGTCGTATGTCCACTGTGCTTCGATGGGGAAGACGAAGAGGAAGGTGTCGGGTCCTGATCCAAATATTGGGTTTTGTGAATATATGGACATTGCCTGTCGCCATACGAATATACGGTTTGTGCCAAATTCATCTTTAATATTACCGTGGAGGATTTCTCGTACTTCGTATATGATGCCGCCTGGGTTAGGGTCATCCGCTGGGCGGCGACCTAGAATTTCTGCCCCACCTAGTCCTGCTAATATTATCAGCACAATTAGTGCAAGTCCGATTTTCCATCTGGGAGCAGCGTCTTTATCTCGCTCTTTACCCTTTATGTCAAGGAGAATCCCCGCTGCTGCCATTACCACAATCGCAATGGCAAAGGGGAGTAGACTGTTTACTGTCTTAATGTGTATTATATTCACGTCAAAGAGAAGCTTCTGGAGGGAGTACAGGCTTATCCACGAGGCTGCCAGGGTAAGGGTTTTTCCCATGGTTTTTGTGCTTTCGATGATATATGGTATCATGAATATCATAGCTGCCAGTACACCCACTCGCCCAGAATCGGCATCTGCCAAGTCCATGAGCCAGAAGTTCAGGCTACTGGCTGCTAGCCAGAGGTATTTCCAATTACTGTTCGATTTTATATATAAAAATCCGCATAATATTACTGCGGCGCAGACATATGTGGATACGATATTTGTGTTTCCCAGCGTGGAGCGAAATACCAAGTCATAGTAGTTTTCTTTATGGTATTCGGGGATGTGATTGGGCCAGAGTTTTAGAAAGTCCATTCCATAAAATTGTAGGATTCCGATTCCGGCGACTATAATTGCTGCTATACCAAAGAAGATGAATTGTTTTTCACTGGGTTTATACCAGCGTCCGACGATGAAAAATATGGCTATATACATAAGTTGGGTAACAATGCCGTCATATCGTTCGTTTAGTCCGATTTTCCAATCCACTGGTAGACCTCTTATGTCTATCATTTTTTTATATGGTGATATGATGGCGGATATTATGGCTAGTAGCCCAAAGGCAAGTATAGCCCATTCTGCTAGGTTTGGTTTTTCTCTAATGACTAGTCTTGGTTTGTTGAAAATTCTACTCAGCCATATGACAGCAACGGCGATGAGGACAATTATCATATAAACGATGAAAAATACGAATTTATGCCAGGTTAGACGAAAATAACGGTCGCTGTTTAGGTAGAGGGGTTGGAGGCAAAATATCATAAAGACTAGCGTTGCTGCTAATCTGTTTTGCCATTTATCCACCTGGGAGTACATCGCAACCATTCTACGCTCAGAAAGGTCAGTAGTTGTTCTTTTCGCCATTCCTAACTCCTAACTCCTCATTCCTAATTCACAACGCCGTTTCCTTGTCTTTGTCAACGCCTTCTGTGCTGGAGGGTTTGAATAGGACTTTTAAGGTTTGTAATATCAGTCTGCAGTCTTGCCAAATTGTGAATCGTTCTATATACATTATGTCCATGAGCAGCTTTTCATCGGGGGCTGTGTTGTATCTGCCGTGGATTTGAGCAAAGCCTGTTAAGCCTGCTTTCACCTTTGTTCTCAGGGAAAAGTTGGGGTAAATTTCCTCGTATTGTTTTGCGATTTCCGGTCGTTCGGGGCGGGGACCAACCAGGGACATGCTTCCCGCTAAGACGTTGAAAAGCTGGGGGAGTTCGTCTATTCTTGTTTTGCGTATGAATCTGCCTATGGGGGTGATTCTGTCATCGTCCTTTGTGGTGAGCCTGGGGATGCCATCGTCTTCTGCATCTGTGCGCATGGAGCGAAATTTGTATAAAGTGAAGAGTTTTCCACCTTTGGTTACCCGAACTTGCTTATAGATGCCCTTTTGTCTGTCATAAAGAACGATGAGTAGCCATGTGATGAGCATGATTGGGCTCAGTAGCACAATGGCAAAGAGGGATATAAAAATGTCCATGCAGCGTTTCATGAATCTCGTTCCCATGTCTGGTTCGGAGCTTTTTGGCAGATATAGCGGGATGTCTGATATCCATGCTATTTCCGCTGTATTTATCATGATATCGGAAAATGCTGGCATGATGTATGATCTTTTATTGTGTAAAAAGCAATGCTCCATTAGGATACTTCTGCTTTTTTCATTTATCTCCATAAATATCACGCAGTCGGAGCTTTCTATGATGCTTTTTATTGTTTCTATTGCTTCGTCTTGGGATATAACATTGGATATTTCAAACTTTTTATGGTTTCTTTCCACAATTTTCTGAAAAATATTAGCTTTTTCTCCATCTCCGTATATTATGATGGCTTTTTGCACAGGGTTGAGGTGGTAGTATAGCTTGTCTATTAGCAGCGTCAATGGTATGAGGATGATTATTTGCGCTGTGAGCACTGCGAGAAAACCGAAAATTGACAAAAGGCTACTTTGCACCAGGCTGAGTATCAGGTATTGGAGGGTGTTGGTCACTGCAAGGCAGAGTATCCATGATAGGATTATTTCCGTTGGGTTTAAGCTTCCAATCATGAATGCTTGATAGATCCTGCATAGAAAGTATAGGTATGCAGCATATAAAATAATAATTATATAGTTGCCCCAATAATAGAAAAGCGTATGTTCGTAAAAGATAATTTGTCCGATGAAATAGATGCTCAGGACTATACAAAATAGTAGGGTTTTTGCGAAAAACAGCAATATGTCGCCCATTTTTCGTATCATGGGTGATTCCTCTTTTCGACTGCGAGTTATGTAAAAAGAGTATACGTTGTTTACATTATTTCGTCAAGATAAATGGATTAATTCCCCTCAAAGGAGGGGAATTAATGATATTTAGTTTCTAACTCCTCACTCCTAACTCCTCACTCCTAATTCAGTACGACCTTCTTCCGTCGTACATTCTGAATATCAGGACTATGCTTTGTTCGCGGGTTACTTGGGATTTTGGGGCGAAGGTGTTTTCGGCTACGCCGCTCATGATGCCGGCTGCGTGGACTTGACCCACTGCGGTGAGTGCCCAGATGGAGATTTGGCTATGGTCTGCAAAGAGCATATCTCGCTGGGGTAGATCCCAACCCAGTTCTGTGGCTAGGCGGACTATGATTACCGCTGCTTCTTCTCTGGTGAGAAGTCCATCAGGGTTGAATCTGTTTCCTCCCACTCCGTTTACAAAGCCCATGGCTGCTGCTTTCTGCACATAGACATCTGAGGTATCGCTAAACTCTGCTCGCTCCGTTATTTCTCGAGCATTGAGGGTTTCATATAAGGTTACCACGAGTGCGCTGAATTCGGCTCGGGTGATGTCCGCTGTGTAATTACTTCTCAGTTGTGTGGGTACTAGACCTGTGGCTATTGCCAGTTCTATCATGGATGTTGCCCAAGGGCTGCTGCCATATGCTGAGCCGCTGCCAACACCGCTTCCAGTACCGCCGCCAACACCGCCTGTGGAGCCTGATATATTCCAAGTGGCTGTGATTGTCACATTATGGCTGGGCATTACGAATGTTGTCGTTGCGTTATTGCGATTTGCCAGAGAAACACCGCTGCTGCTTGTCCAGCCTGAGAAAGTATAATTACTACGGCTTCCAGCGTGGACTGTGACAATCTGACCTGGGGAGTAACGTCCTGCTCCCGTTTGGGCGGCGTAACTTCCACTAATTGTCAATGTGTATGTGCCAGTAGTGCTTTGACTTTGGCTCCCCACTGCTAGGTAGAATACATCAGAGGATACATCTCCTATGATGAGTCTCAGGGGGTGAGCTCCTATTGGTGTGGAGCTTGATATTGATATGGCAACGCTGGTGCTGTTCCCGCTGGTTTGTGTCGTATTGAGGGTTATGCCCGAGACATAGTTGATATTGTCAAGGCTTATGGTGCTTCCTGTGGGGATGTTCGTCGTTGTTGCGTTGAAAGTGGCTTCTCCCCATGTTCCAGAAGCCAATGTTCCATTTTGGCTGCCCATCGTTAGTCTTCTATTGGTATTGTTCCAATAGACTGTTACCTGCCTGGCTGTGTTTGTTACTTCGTATATGCCGAAGTTGGCGATGCTCACGTTTACTGTCCCTTCGGCGGTTACATTTGATAGGGCAATGGTATATGTGTTACCTGAGCCTGTTAGCTCGCCTTTCACCACGGCTCCCCTGGAATTGGTTATTGTGATATGTCCTGCTGTCAGTCCTGTTACCCATTGGCTGAAGTTAAGGCGTATTCCTGTGCTATTGGTGTTTCCGCTGCTTCCTCCAATTTCGTTTGCTGTGAATGTAACTTCCTGGGATGTGGCTTGCCAATTCACAGTGAGGCTAACATCAAAGCTGGGCATCACAAAGACTCCACTGGGATTATACTGGTCGGCAAAGCTGACTGAGCTTGATGAGGTCCAGCCGTTAAAGCTGTAATTTGCTCGTGTTCCCGCTTGGACTGTCACCAGTGAGCCTGGGGAATACCGTCCGCTTCCTGTTCCTGATGCATAACTTCCGCTGATGGAAACTGTATATGTGGAGGCAGTTCCGCTGCTTCCTGGTCTTCCCACGGTGAGTTCAAAATTATTTGATGTCAAGCCGTTAATGGTCAGGGAGAGGGGATGCTGTCCACGAAGAGTCCCATTGGTTGTCCTGATGGTTATAATGGTGCTGTTTCCAGTTGTGTATGCTGAGTCTAAGGTGATTCCGGGGTGATTGTCTAAGTTATTTAGTTGAATAAAGGAACCGTTTGCAATGTTTTCCGTTGTCACTGTGTATGTGACATAGCCGAATGTTCCTTCTTCCAGATAACCATTTTGTGCTCCCACCTGGATTCTTCTACCGCTGGCATCTCTGAATACTTGCACTATCTGCGGATTATTACTCACCGCATAGCTGCCGAAATTGGCTATGGAGATGCTCACTGTACCTTGCGTCGTTACGTTTGTAAGGGCAAGGGTGTATGTATTTCCAGAGCCTGAGAGAGTTCCCTTTGTGGCCGATCCGCTTCCATTTGTGATATTTATATGACTGGCAGTTAAACCTGTCACTGGTCGGTCAAAGACAAGGCGTATGGCTGTGCTGTTGAGGTTGCCGCTCACACCGCCTATTTGCTCAGCGGTGTATATGACATGGTCTGTTATGGCAACACCCCAATTCGCTGTAACTGTGACATTGCCATTGGGCATGAGGAATATTGTGGTGGGGCTGTTGGGGTCTTCAAACTCCAGCCCTCCTGCTACTCCACCAGAGGCTGTCCAGCCGCTGAAGCTGTATCCATCTCGTATACCAGCAGATATTGAGACTGCTTCTCCTGGGGAATATATTCCAGCTCCGGTACTAGTGGCTGCGCTACCGGTTACTGTCACTGTATATGTGGTCAAAGGAGGTGTTACACCTTGGCTGGGGTCAATCACCAAATGAAATACATTTGATCTTATTCCATATATACTCAAGCGTAGGGGATGGGTTCCTGGGGGAGTGGTCGCTGTGGTTCGTATAGTTATATAGGTTGTGTTGCCCACCGTCACCGCTGTGTCCATGGTGATACCTGTGACAGAGTTCAAATTCATGAGGCTAATGGCGCTACCCACTGGTATTCCTGTGGTTGTTACAGTATATCTAACGGAGCCAGCGATGCCTGTTCTCAGTAGTCCGTTTTGGGCGCCCACCACTATGCTCATGCCACTGGTGTTTTTATAAACCCTTACATGAACGGGATTGGAGGGCAGTCCTGTGACTGTGAAGGCTCCGAGGTTTTTAATACTCACATGGACATCGCCTTCTGCCACCACATTGGATAGGGCAATTGTATAGACTCTTCCGGAGCCTGAGAGGCTTCCTTTCACCACAGCACCTGTGTCGTTCACTATAACAATGTCGTCGGCTGTGAGTCCTAAGCCCGTTATGGATCTATTAAATGTAATTTCTATACCTGTGCTATCAGCCACTCCTGAGGCTCCGCCCACTTGTACTGCTTCAAAGGTGATGCTCTCTGGGGGTACGGTGATGTCTGTGACGGTGACATGGGCGGATTTTCCTGCAAAGTTTCCATTTGGTCCTGCAACAGCACGGATTCGGACTTCATAGGTTCCTGGAGGTCCCACAAAGGTTGTTTGGTTGGAGCATGTTACCCATGGTATCGGTGGGCTTGGTTGGGGGTCAACATATGCTCTATATTCCATCGCTCCTGTTGTTCCGCTGATTCTCGCACTCATTCCTGCTGAAGTTGGTGGTACACCCACCAGGTTAGTTGGTGCTTCCGGTCTTTCCAGAGAGAGAATCTGTGGGTCGCTGTCTCGGGTGAGAACACCGTCACCTTTTCTGATGATATGTATTATTTCATCCATCCACGTTGGGTCGATGACAAGCTCTGTAAGATTGGTAAATACAGTACTGCCGCCCACTAGTTGCTCCACATCGTTTATTTTTATGGTGTAACTGGCAGTATCTTCAAAGTTTGTGAGTTTTTCTTCTATATAATCGATTATGACTTCAGGGGTGGGTTCTGGGTCTGCCGTCCACTCGGGTATTGTGATGAGGGTGGGATTACTCTTGAAGTTTCCGTTGATTCCACCCACAGCCCTTATCCGCACTTCGTAATCGCCAGGTAGTAAGTCCGTTTCAGGGAATTGGCAGACAGTCCATACATCGGGACCGCTGGATAGTTTGTATTCCATTGTGGTATCCGTTGATAAAAGCTGACCCAATCCTGCATATACACTGGGGGCTTCCGCTGTAATGTTTGGTGCTGCTGGTCTTGCTGGTATGCGAAGGAATTGTGAGTCACTGTCTATGGATGTGCTTCCGTCGCCCCTTTTGATTATGCTGATTTGTGTTCCCATCCATGCTTCGTTGATGGCTAACCAGCCACTTCCTGCAACACCTGATGCAATTAGGGATTGAGAAGCATAGTTAATCCTATATGCTGCGCCGAAATCCAGGTTTATTAGCCTTTCATTGATGAAATCAATCATGGCGAGGGGAGTGGGTTCTGGAGAGCCGTCCTGTCTTGGGATTGCCACCTCCAATGGGAGGCTGGCGAAAATTGATAGAGTGTTGCTGGCTTTTCTTCTCACCAGATAAGGTCCGATTTCTCCTTCCACCATTGATGGGTCGATATAATCCATCCAATCATCGGCTAATATGGGACTGCCGCCGTCTATGATGACTTCCAGATCTTCGTCCTTTGATTTAAATTCCATACCCGCTTCCATTCCAGTGATTTCGCCAATGGTGCCTGCAATGGTGGCGGGGGGAACGCCTATAACATCCGTTGCCAGTGGAGTTGCTTGTCTGGCTTTTATCCATACCATTTGGGGATGGCTGTCTCCTGTTGTCTGCCAATTTCCTGTGCCGACTTTGATTAGCTCAATGGTAGTATCGAACCATGCTTCTTTAATGTCTACTTCGCCATCAGCATTAAACACCACCGCTTCGCCATTTATCATGTATTCCGCTGTGGGAACGAGGTTGTATAGGGTTTCTTTTTCGTAATTAATAAGCGAGGATGGAGTGGCTTCCAAGGGTCCTGGGCGTTGTGGAACTTTTAACAAAGGTGTTGCTGACAGACTTCTAAAGTTTCCATCTGGGTCTGGATTTGCTCTATATCGAACATGGTAATTATCATCGGGAATAACGTTTAATGTTTCAACATTTGTACAGGCAATCCAAGTATCAGCTCCTGGAGGGTCGAGGCTATATTCCATTTGATCCGTTGTTCCTAGGATTTTTCCGTCTTTACCTGCTATTCTATCGGGCATGATTCCCGTTAAGCCTGTTGGTGGGGCTGGTCTCTTGGGAATAGTCAAGAGCTGAGCTGCGCTATCCCATATATTAGCAATGGCAGGAAATATGACGGTTTCGCCCTTCATGACAATTTCCAAGTCAATGTCTGTTGTCCAGGCTCCTATCAAGTCAAAAAGGTCGATTTCTGATATGCCAGTAAAATTAGCAAATCCAACTATGGGAACACCGCTAATGCTGATGGTATATGTCTCGTCTGGATTAAAGCCAATTAGTTTTTCTTCGATATAGTCTATTTGAATTTTTGGTGTGTCCTGGATTTTTGGCAAGACTTCAAAGCTAAGGTTGATGCTTTTGCTAATTTCCACCAGGGTTACCGTTGCGAAGTATCTACCCACGGGTAGCCCAAGAGCTGGAGCGATGGTGAAGCTTGTGTTGCCACCTCTAGGAATGCCCCAGAGAGAGGGAGGTACTGGACGCTCGAACATTTGGTCATCGCCTGTGATGACGTATGTAAGTGTCGGTACTATGGTTCTAGTGGTGTTAGATGCCCTGATGTTGCGGGGTCTTTGCGCTTCATAGCCATATGTGGCAGAGCTGAAATCCCAAGCCCAAGGATTGCTTGCATAGGTGGCAAAGCTGAAGTTTCTATCCCAGGGGTCAAGGAACTGCCCGGAAACTTGATATGGTAATACGGTGATTATAACTTCACGAGATTGGATAATTTCATTTGGTGCTAATTGACTTATTTCGCAATAATAAATATATGGACTTCCGCTTAAGGGTAGACTTGCTGCTGTAATCGGAAGCGAATAGTTGTTTAGTATTGGTCCACCGATAGGAATAGGGATTCCGTCATCATTTCTGTACCATTGGTAATAAACATCATGCAACGATGTTGTAGAATGCTCAACAGATATGATTGTTCCAGTGTTTTCCATTAGAGTTCTGTTTGCAGGTTGACGGTTTTGGGGAATAGCTAAATCGCCTGAACCAGTTACATATGATCTTGATAATACGACAGTATCGGCAGTATTACTTACAACTGTTGCTGAAGCTCCATTTATATAAACAGTAGATGATGTGAGAGCTGTATTGAATACAAATAAACTTTTTGCATTAATCGTAACTTCCACTGTATAATTTGTAGCAGCAAATGAATTACCAACAACACCGAGCCAATTTACATCCACAACCTCAATTCCCTTTGTGTTGCTAGTCACAGCAATGCTTGGTGGTTCGCTTGTTCGTGGTGGGGTCAGGTAGATGTTAATTGTGTTGATTGTTGTATCTGGGATTTCGGGTACATTTACCAACATGGGATAATCGTCTGGACCTGGACTAGTCACAAAACTCCAAGTATCAGGAGCTGTGGGGGTGAATATAAAGCCTGGATAGCTGCTGAGGTTATTGATAGCGGTGCCGTTGATGCGATTGACTCCGTTGTATGTGCCAATGCCGCCGCCCACACCTTGCTTCCTCATGGAGGTGCTACCCTCGTCAATAGGTTGCCCACCAAGACGCTGGTCTTTATCGCCATACCAATATGCTGCATAATCGATTTTTCCATCGTTGGTTCCGCATATGCCACCAAAGCCTGTATCAACACCGCTGATGGTGATTTCACCTATATTATATACACGATTTATTAATCCACCTTCATAGTTATATCCAACGATGCCACCCACGCTTTTCCTGGTGGAGTTGATGGTTCCTGTATTGTAGCAGTTTTCCACAACACCGCCGTATCTATTGTCTCCGACGATTCCGCCAGCTCCGCTGAGGCTGTTGCCATCAAAACCTGTTACTTGACCTTCGTTATAACATTCTTGAATAATACCGTAGTTTTCGCCGCAAATACCGCCAACGCCGCGACTGTTTTGACCAGATACTTCCTGCATGGTCCTGCGAGCTATGACGGAGCTATATAATATACTTCCGTAGTTTCTACCGACGACTCCTCCCACGGAGTAAGTTGGTACTGTTGGGGGTCCTGTGGTGACATATACAAATGGGTCTACTAGCCTGACATGCTCCACGATGGCTGGGTGATCATATCTATTTGGCATAGAAGGTGCATCGGGTCTACCAACAACCCCAAAGAGTCCAATGTGAATGTTTTGGGTTGCTGATGGATCGATGCGCAAATCGTATATGGCATAAACTTTGTCATCATACATACCGGAGAATGTTCCCAAAAAAGGTCTAGCTACTGTTCCTATGGGAGTCCATTGTTTGTCCGCTAGATATATATTCGATGTGAGGTATATTATCTTTCCCTCGAAGGTTGCTGTGCCATTGTTCACCAATCTAGCTAGACCTGCTAGTTGCTCTGCGGAGTTTATATAATACTGATGAACTACAGAAACAGAACCAGTTAGATTCTCGGGTCCTATTGGTACACTGGCATTGGGTACGTCGTACCAACTGGTGTCCGCTATGTCTATCCAATTGGTAAAGCCTGGGGAAGCTGATGCCTCCGTTTTATTTCCAATGGGTAAAAATAGCATTATAGTTGCGCATAGCAAGAGAAGTGTTGCTAGTATTTTTTTATATATGCTTGTTCTGGTCATTCTATATGTCCTCCAGTAGGGATTTGGAATTAGGAATGAGGAGTGAGGAGTTAGGAGTTGGAATTAGGAGTTAGGAGTTAGGAGTGAGGAGTTAGGAGTTAGGAGTTAGGAGTTAGGAGTTAGGAGTTGGTATTCTTGGGTTTATGGTGCGTGTCAGGAGTCAGGAGTACCACATCTTTTTACTCCATTACGTTTGTGAAGCGGTAGAGGATTACTGATAGTTCGGCGCGGCTTAGGTTGCCTTGGGGGACGAAGGTGTTTACTGTTCTTCCATCTATAATCCCTGCTCTATATAGGTTGATAACCGCACTGCGGACTGCTTGGTCTATTGACCATTCATCGACGAAATTTGGTTGTGCCCTTGTTATGGGATATTTCATATTGTTTGCGCTCACCAGGCGAGAGAGAAGCTGTGCCATGTCTTGCCTTGTTATGAGGCTGTCTGCATTTATTACCCCTCCCACGGGGACGATGCCATTTTGCCGAGCCCATTCAAGTGCCGCGCTGCGTCCGCTGAGTCCTCGACCATCTGAGGATATCATTCCTGGTCTTCCGGAGAGGCGGTAGAGGGCATCGATGGCTTCACCTTGGGTAGCTGAGGAGTTAGGCCTAAATAGCCTGGGGTCTGATGCATTGGAGGTGACCCAGCCCCGTTCGGCGACATATGAAACTTCCATATAGAACCAGTCTCCCACGCGCACATCGTCAAACATTTGCGCTCCAATGGGGGATTGGGGAATTGCTGTGCTACTGGATGCCTCAATGGTGAAAGTGGCACTTATTGTTACCAAATCGCTAAAATAGACATTTAGTGTATATGAGCCGCTTCCCAGTGAGTCTAAATAGCCGTTTACAAGGGTGACCATTGTGTAGGCTCCTATGCGTTCCACTGTATAATGCCCATCTTTTACTAGTGTTCTTTCATCAAGGCTCACATGGCTGAAGAGTTGAAAATCTCTCCTCGTTATATGGGAAAAATCCACATCCGAGCCTTGCTGGTATCTATTTCCATATGTGAAGTAATGGCTTGGTGTTGGTATAACCACCGCTCCGCTGGATGAGCCACTGGAGACTCCTGTATATGTGAAAAATGCTGTTACTGTGGTGGCGGTCATGGGCATTGTGAACATGGTAGTTGGATTGCTGGCATCTTTGATTTCGCCACCATTTGTGGAGCTCCAACCAGCGAATATATAGCCCGGATCCGGGTGGGCTCTGATTTCCAAGGTTTCTTCCACGGATTTGTCAACCACAATTGATGCTGTGGGTGATTGACTATTTGCTATGCTGATTCTCCCACCGGGATTTGCTCTAATGGTGAGTACTTTGGGGTCATAGGGCAGTACTCGTATGGTAAAGATTGTTCTATATGTTTCAAGGGTTCCGCCCGTGAGACTGTCTACCCATTTTCCGTTATATACGGTGGCTACCATTCGTAAAAAGCCTGTGCGCTGGGCTACTAACATTCCGCTAACAGGGTCGATATATGCCGCTGTTTCGCCGCTATCGTCTTCGCTTATGGACCAATGAATCGGTCTATCCTGGGGGACAACTGTACCAGTAAGGAGTAGAGGAACACCTGCATGGGCGGTTTGTGGGATGTTTTGAATGGCGATTACCGGTTCAAAGCTAACCACGCTGATGGTGAAAAATTGTGTGTAATCGGCATCGGCTATATCAGCACCATAACCCCACTGGGCATCGGATCTGCCTTTTAGTATGGTTGCTTCCACAACCACCATTCCCATTTCGATGGCAGGCACGCTCAATTCGCCAGTCATGGTAATAACGGCACCGCTGATTGTGGAAAGATCTTCCAGTATACGCCAGCCTGTAATTTCCTTGTTGGTGGCGTTCTGGGGTAGCACGGTGGCTAGTTCAGATAGGTTGATTGTTCCGCCCATTGGGAGCGAGGGAACAGCAGGGTCTAAGGCTATGCTTGTCACGGGTACAAAAACAGAGGGGTCGTAGGGGTTTGCTGTGACGATAACTGTGGTTTCTGTGCTTGTAATTTCTCCAAACTCCGTTTTTGCTGTGACCGTAATCGTTGCTGTTCCAGGGGATACGCCAACGATGATGGCGTTATGTGGCTCCAAGGGGTCGATGATGTCCACGTATGCAATGCTGGTGTTGCTACTTTTCCATATTAATGTTGGAGCTGGAGCGGTATTGTTGGGATGGACAATGGCTGTCAAGGTATCAAAGGGAAGTCCAGAGTCCACTCCACCTTCCGTTTCCAATATCAAGGTCATGCGGCTTTTATTTAGTGCTACTGCAGTAATGGGAATGATGCGGTCTATAACATGGACTCGGCGAGATGCGAACCTGCTGCCATCTGCCGTTGTCACTGTGATTATCGTTTCGCCTTCGCTAATGCCGTGGACAACTCCAGTGCTGGAAACGGTGGCTATATCAGGGTCTTTACTGCTCCATATGACTTCCTGACTGGCGTTTTGGGGATAGACTGTGGCTCGAAGCTGTATTGTGCTACCCTTTGACAAGGTTGTAACCACTGGTGTGTAAGGGTTGTCAGGGGTGGAGGGAGCAATCAAAACATAGACATTATTTGCGATTGCTTTATAACCCCGCCAATTTGTTGATGGCGGTAGAGGCCAGCCTGTGGAGCTAACATTGGGATAAAAATCAAAATAAATGACAAACTCCCTATCAACGCTCTCAAAAATCCGAGCATTGTTATTTACATTGGGAACTTGGGGGATAATCGGCGCATGACCGAAAAAATGTGCTTCTTTTAAATTGTTGCTCCAGGAAAAGGCGTTAAGCCCTATGTAGTCCACTGTTGCAGGGACTGTTACTTTTGTAAAGTTGCTTTGATAGGCAAAGGCTTCCACATCGATGCGTTTCAACGGAAAGTTCACCTTTTCTTGTACATAATTGGGAGGATAACGGCTAAAATCGATTTCAGGTCTCTCTAAGATATTGTAGCTTCGCAAAACTCCGGTATCCCATACTTCGGCTTTGATTATTCTGGCTTCCCATTCACCAGAAGATAGATTGTAGTATACACAGAACAAGACCCCGAATTCGCTGGGGTCTTCACGAATCACATCAAGATAAAGATAACCATCGCCCAAATCGGAAACATTGATGGTTTCCAGGCTCCTACAACCGGAAAAAACACCTTCTCCTATACTTTCCATTCTGCCGGGAAGGTCGATTCTATTAAGGTTCACACAGCCGTTAAATGCGTAATTTCCAATATTTGCCACTGCTGGGAGTTTAAGGCTTGCTATGTTTAAACAACCATTGAATGCGTAGTTGCCAATGTGGAATGTATCTTCAGTATTTATATGACTGAGACTGACGCAATTATTGAAGGCATAATCGCCAATGTAAATCACGCTGGTATCTCCCCATATTTCCAAATCAGTTAAGCTGACACAGCCGTTGAAGGCATAATTTCCTATATGTGTGATGCCGGCTTTACCAGGACCATTAAATTGGTTGACTATTGCCAGACTTGTGCAAGCGTTAAAGGCATAGTCGCCGATTTTGTTTATACCTTCGCCAATGGCTACGATTTTTATTCCATCCCTAAAGGGATACCAGGGAGCGTTTATATTTCCGCTTCCCCAATTGCTGGGCCATTCGGAGGATTGGCTACTATCCACCAGGGTGATTTCCAAATATCCGTCCATGGATAGCCTCCACTGGAGATTTGTTCCAAAGGAGCGAAAGCTGTAATCGGCTGCTGCCCTTGCTTTATCAAAGCTTTCTTTGCCAGTGAAGCTCAGGCATAGGGTAATTATCATTATAATGGTCAATGCAATGCTGGTAATTTTTTTCCTTTTAATCATGGGAATCCTCCAAATGTATCAACTTCATTGAGAGTCCTAATTGTCCTAAAGTCTATTGTTTATAATAGCGATAAAAATAATGTATGCTCTTTTGTCAGATTGATGTTTTCACCCATTTGATGAAAAACAACATTTATATAGATTATCGGAAAAATAACCTGCTGCATTAATGCAATGGGAGCAATAATTGCTTTGATGAGCTTTTCGGTATTTGAACTGACTAGATTGCTTTGCTAGCCCTCGTTATGACGAAAGTAGCTAGATGATATTTCTTTAAAATAGGCAACTGTGCGACTTGGAGTCGCTTTTGGGAGGTTAATTAATGAAGAGATTAAGAAAGACGCTATCGACAATCCTTGTGTTTGTTATCTTGTTGGGAGTTCTTCCCCTGGGACAGCAGAGCGCAATGGGAGCTACGGTTCGGTATACGGATATTGGCGGGCATTGGGCGGCGGCGGTGATAAACCGCTGGTACAACCTTGGATTCATCGACCCGGAGATATTTCCCTCGAATCAATTTCGTCCTGATAGATATATTACAAGAGGCGAATTTTTCTCATTGATAATCTCCTCTCTGGGCGCAACGGCGAAAGCGGACATCAGTGCTTTCACAGATTTAATTCCCAACACCTGGCAATATGATGTTGCTGCCATAGCAAATCAAATGGGTATCGCCAATGGCTATCCAGACAACACCATGCGTCCAGACAACACCCTGCTTCGCCAAGATGCCGCCACTTTGGCAGCCCGCGCTTTGGGTATGAGTTCTGTATCGGAATGGAGCTTAGAGCGTTTTTCAGATTCTGTTTTCATTGCTCCCTATGCCATCACCTATGTATCTGCCTTTGTGGACAAGGGAATAATGGGTGGATATCCAGATGGCTCTTTTCGACCTCGAGCCTTTCTCACCCGAGCAGAAGCGATTAAAATTCTGGATAATTTATTCATTAATGTGTATATGCCCGAAACAGGGCTTCGCAATGTCTATCTCCAAGGAGGACTACTCATTCAGTCTCCTGGTGCTGAGCTTAGGGATGTAATTATCGATGGCGACATCATCATCGGCGATGGTGTTGGCGATGGAAATGTTGTCATTTCAAATAGTACAATTAACGGTAGTCTCGTTGTTCGCGGTGGGGGACCTAATAGCATAACTTTGTCTAATACCACTGTCAGCAAGGGTATATATGTCGCCAGCTTCGGAGCGGATACCAGGGTTGCTGTGGCAGACAATTCCACTGTTCCCATATTGGAAACTGTTTCCAATGTCACTGTATCAGGTAGTGGAGTTGCCCAAATCACTGTTTTGGAAAATGCCATGAGAAATGCCACAGTGAATCTCAATGGTGTTTCACTGGATAGGTTGAGCATCGACGGACCCGGTGCCCAGGTGAATTTAAACTCCGGACATACCATGTATGCCACATTCGACAATGCTGGACAGGGCGCTAGGCTGGATTTGGCTGCAAATACTTCTGTGGGACATTTAACAGTGTCAGCTCCAGGCGCGATTGTTACAGGAAGCGGATTCGTTAGAAATCTCATAATTAACAATTCTGGAGCAGTTGTTTCCCAATCTCCAGAGTTTTTGACCATGGGGTTAAATATCATCGCCACAGTCGCTGGGGAATCTGTTTCCAGTGCAGAATCCCAATGGGCGAATAATAATATAGATCGTTTAAGCGCAGCCAGTAATCTCAAAGTGGAGTTATTATCTGGTGCTGATACCAGAACGCCCTTTGACCAATCTTCACTTAATTTGACAATGGTTGCCGGAAGTACTGCTTCTGAAGCCCATGTGACCCAAGCCGCTGCTAACAGGGTACCCCTTACCCAACGTAACAACCGTTGGGCATATTGGGTGGGCTTTTTCGTTCCAGCACCACCAGAAGCCGCCAATATGGCTTCGGTGACATACACTTATGTGGACGGTAGCCCCATCACCCTGCCTCCTCGGACCTTGGATTATTACAATGGCAGACAAGGACTACTGATATATCTTCCTGTTTTCCGCGAAGCCAATAGGGAATCCGGTGTCCTTAAAGAGGTACTCTTCATCAATTGGGGCGGACATTTAACAGAAAATATCCACTTTTTAAGCACAACGATGCATTTGGCTTCCTTGAATAGTTCCCAAACAGCCACATTGCAAAAGGAATTCGATGATATGGTTATGCACAGCATTCATGGTGGTGCATTATCATATTCCGGAGCCGAGGCGGTGAGGCGCATACTAGCATCAGATAATCCTTTAGGCTTATCCAGCAATGCCAATAGGGGACTTGATGCCATAAATCGAGCTGTGACTATTTACGAAGCCAGAAGTATTTTGGAAGATACTCAATTTGCTTTGGATTTGACAGTGCACACATCGGGAACAAGTCAATACTCTGCCCTATCCGATGCTGGTAAGCAATATGTGGTGGAGCAGGTACTGGCAGCAAGGAAAACAATTTTCGCAAATCCTGCTGCTGTTAAGTCTGCCTTCGACAAGGCGGTGCAAACTCGTTTAGCGGCGGAGACATCCCTCTTGGGTCAAATCAATAATTCAGCCGATTATATTGCACTGCGAAAAATAATCGAAGTGGCTGCCAATGCTGCTGTATTGCAGTTCCAGACTGGTGCCGCTCCATATAATAGATATTCCGACAAACAAAAGAACGATATGGCAGAGCATTTATGGAAGCTTCGCCAATACCGTTCAATACAGGAAGTTATAGATGCCATTAGAAGATATCTAAACGACCCCTCGAATTTGCCCGATGATTCCGACCCCAATCAAATGGAAATTGTGTCATTGGCATATAAACCAAATGCAGCTCCAGCGAACTTTTCCGTTGGTGCGCCTCCCTTTAGCGCAACTTTGGAAGTCACAATCAAAACATCCACAGGACAAAATCGTATCCTCAGTGCTGCCGAGACTTCTTTCTTAGACCTGGAGCATAGTTGGAGGAACAATCCTGGTTCTCCCATTTCCTCCCATGTCTTTGCGGCTGGTGTTTCAACCTTTACGGCTCTTCGCCAAGGTAATGATACTTTGACAACTCTCCATAGAGCAAGTGGGAAATCAGCCACTATAACTGTGAATGTGAGAGCTCCCATTGTGGCAACTGCTTTGTCCTTTAGACAAAAGGACATCACCATGTATGTGGGCGATGTACTTAATCTGTGGGATACTGATCAATATCTAAATCTTGTTCCAGCCAATGCCACGGATTTGCTCTGGAACAGCTCCAACGATACCATTGCCGCTGTCAGCAGCGCAGGCGTGGTCACTGCTGGCGATAGCAAAAGTACTAGACCCGCTATTGTCACAGTCTCCTCCAGAGGGAACGGACTTTCTGACTCCACAAATATTTGGGTCTTTGAAAATGAATACGATATTTTCGTCGACCCGGAAAGAATATCGCTCCAAGCGGGTTCATCAACAAAACCCGGGCAGGTGAGAGTCATCACAGCATCTCCCTTGGGTACCCATAGACTCCTACGCTGGGCGGTGGTGGGCTATCCCGATGATGCCTTTGTTGCTGCAGATATAGCTTCTGTGAGTACCACGGGAATAATAACGGTGAAACCCACTGCTCCATCGGGAACATATAATAATCTAATTAGAGTTGAGCTTTTCGATAGAAATACTAATACTGTCTTGTCCTATGCCTATGTCACCTTGGTGGTGAGGGAGCAAATTAGCTATGAGCTAGTGGTTACCCAAGCGGTTGTGCAGGATAGGACTAGAACGGGCATACCCTATGGTAATTTGGTTTCCGTACAGCCCCTCAGCGATGATTATGATTTGCCTGATAAATTCATTTGGGAAAGTTCCAACCCCATCATCCTCTTCTCCATTGATGGCGGTGCAACGGCTCATCAGCGACTGGAAGTTGCTCCTGGTGTTGACCCACTCATAGTTACAAATGGAATAGGGCGGTCTACCATATCGATATTCACCAGCGAGTTCGGTCCCAGAGCCGCTGAAGATAAATATATCATATCTGCACCCCGAGGGGTGTCTGGAATGGAATTTTATCTCGATACCAGCACAGAAGCCATGAAGGACCCGCCGGATTATGGGCGTATGCTGGAAATGATTAATGGCACCACCAGAAATATTCGTGCATATGAACCTGGTCAGGAAGACCGTGCAATGGCTTGGCTCATGTATTGGACTGACCCCCTTCGTACACGTTCCTATACTTCTGCTAATACACTTTTAGCATATAATACTTCCAGCAAAGTCCTGTCGGCAACTGCCATGGGCTTGGCTAGAGTTGTGGTAGTTCCCACTGTTGCAAACCTGCCCGATGGCTGGGAAATGGTACCTGGACAAGATGATGGTAAATGGTTTGCCCGAGGAAATATACCTTTGTTTGTACTTCGAGCATCCCTACCAATCGGGAATCCCCTCTATAGCCCAGCATTTAATGACCCGGAAAATATTGCTCACTATACTTTTAATCCATTAATTGATGAGAATCTGTCAGGATTCAGGTTGAGAAGCGCATCCGGTATGTGGCTGGCATGGAGTGCCCTAGACCCCGCCAGCGTAATGATGGGAGTCCAAGTGATTTGTGATGTGAATGGTAGAGACCTCACAAGGGAAAAATCCTCCACAGCGACAAATGATAATGACTGGAATCCAGATAATGTTCCATTGGTGGCGAAGACTGCAGACTCCAGTGGCAGTAATGAACTCTTTGTATGGATACAACCAAGGGCACCGCAAATCAATCCCATGATTCGCCCAGCATCGACTATAGTGTATACCCAATATATGAGTTTCCATCCTGGAGTGGATTTGGGTGCTGCCAATAGACCAGCTATCACATATGAAGTCATCGGCGATTTCACATACGCAGATACGGATGGTGTTGATATTGAACTTAGTACAGGTACTTTGCTCCAACCTTTGAAGTTTGCCGCATGGACATTGATTAACGGCGCCGACCGCGTGGTAGCTGCCAATAGGGGACTTACCTCCATTGTCTTTGGCAGGCTATATAATGAAATGCCAACACCGGGAGCTCTTCCCTATGCGATAACTTTTGATGCTGAGATGAAATATACCACCAACGAAGGCTTTGTTAATAAGCTAGACCCGGCAGCCGGTGGTCCATATTACACCCATTCCATACCCTTTACTGACCCATTAAATCCCGCCAAATACACATTTACGGTCATTGCGGATCCACCGTCGAATTTGCCATTAGTACCCATTTCCCTTGGTCCTCCTGGTGTGAATCTCGCACTTAATGCCGATATTGTCAGTGCAGCTTCGTCAGCGGGCATAAATTTGACAACTGCCAGTTATACAGTTATTGGTGATGCATCGGCATTTTCCATAAGCGGTACTACGGTAACCTTTGTTTCAGTACCACTCATATTGCCCACATTTGTATTGATAACCGATAGTGTCAATGGTGCCATGTTGAGAGTTGACTTTGCCTTGTCAACATCAGCACCTATTATTGGTGGAGGTATGCCAATTGGTGGAGGAGGCTTGCCTATTTCGCCTGGATCTGCTCCCATTGTGGGCTTTTCCTTGGAAGACTCTGGAGAAGCAGCTGATGATAGCACAACAGCGGGTAGCGATGGTGCTGGTGCTGGCGGCGAATCTGGGGGAGCTGCTGGAGCTGGTATCGGAGTGACACCGGGAACAGGTACTGATACCGGTACTGGTGTTGGTACAGGAACAGATGCTGGTACAGGAGCTGGTGTAGGTATCGGAGCGACCCCAGGGACTGTGGCACCAGGTATGGGTGCGGCTTCAATTGCACCCGCTGATACAACGGTACCGCCGCCAAAACCACCATTAACTGCAATAGCAATACGTCCCAATTCCAGAGTTGCTGTTGGTGGGACTCTAACTCTGCTACCCTATGTTACCCCATATAACGCCGACCAAAGCGGCTTAGTTTGGACAAGCGCAAATACCGATATAGCCGTTGTTTCTGGCGGAATTGTAACCGGCATCAAAGCGGGTACTGTGAAAATAACTGTGAGCAATGCTGATGGTACAATTAAAGCCCAATCAAATGTCACCGTAAGAGTTGACTCTGCTCCTCTAACATCCATTAGCATCAGCCAAGCTGAGTCTCCCATGATTTTAGGTAGCTCAAGGAACTTGACTCTGAAATACAGACCTGCTGCTCCGTCTATAACAGGTGCGACCTGGAGGTCAAGCGATGAGACTGTAGCAAGGGTAGAACCAGATGGCAGAGTCCATGCCGTCGGTGCTGGAACAGCGGTGATAACTGCCACCAGCGTCAGCGGTGGTCATACAGCCACATACACAGTAGTGGTAAGGATTCCCGTCACTTCAATCAGTCTACCGGAAGCAAGTGTCACTCTACCTATAGGACAAACATATCAGCTTTACCCCACTGTTGAGCCAGCATACGCCACATCCACCACCGCCACATATACCACCAGCTCCAGAAATGTAGCCACAGTTTCCGAAACAGGCTTAATAACAGCCCTCCGAGCCGGCACCGCCACAATAACAGTAAGGGTAGACGGCAAAGCAACAAGCTTTAGGGTAACAGTACCAAGATAAAAAGATAATAAATAAATAAAAATAGGCTGTCGCCCCAAGAAAGGTTCGACAGCCTATTTTAAACTATATTGTGTAAAATAACATACATCGTAAGTGCATCATTATGAAATGATATTCATAAGGCGCAACACCCCTGCCACATATTCGTAGGGCGCGGCATCCCTGACGCGCCGCAAGCCAGCACTTACATCCCAATCGACTTTCATCATTGAGCATATCAAATCAATCAAGGAGACTCATTGCGTTTCGACTAGGACTGCAAAACGTTGTAAGAGTGTTGCAGTTTCAGCGCGGGTGGCATATCCGAGAGGTGCTATCGTTGCGTCTGTTCTTCCGTTTACCAATCCAACCGCAACTGCCCATGACATTGCATCGAAGGCCCAACTTGCTATATCATCAACATCATTATATTTCGATAAATCAACCTTGACTGACACATCGCAATCGAGCATAGCAGCATAACGGTAGAGAATCGTTACAAACCGCTGGCGAGTTACATTTCCAACCATATTTGTGCCATCTGTTATTTCGTTATCGATACCCCATGCTATACCTCTTTCGTACCATGTAGAGCCACTATAAGTATCTATACCAGCATGGCGGGCAAGTATTGTCACAAGCATGGCAGTTGTTAAATAACTGCTAGGTGCGAATCTATTTGAACTAACTCCTGTCATTAATCGATTCATGTGAACATATTTTATAAAATCGAAATACCATGCGTCATTTCCAACATCAATAAATGGATTTCTCCAAGCAGAGGACAGGGGAGTATCCCAATCGTCTAAGTATTCGTAATAATCGTAGTAATCATCCTCATATTCGGTAGACTCTCTATCAGGTTTGTCAGAATTGGGAGCAATAGGTATATGTTCTAGTAGATTCATTGCGCTCTGTAAAGTGAAAACAACATCATCTATTTGTGCTTGTGTAGACAGCTTATGATCGAAATATACGACAGCGTTTCTTAATTGGTCAGCAAGTTCTGCCCAACTCTCCTGTGTAAATTTGCTTTCGTCCAATAATATCGCTTCTGCTAATAACGACTGCAACTTGTTTTTATTTGCTGGTGTATAGTATTCCGAAAGTGGTAGCACTTGTGAAAAACGGCTAGTGAATTCATCAAGCTCGTAACCACCCATTTTTGGATCTGGCACATATGCAACTGCTGTAAATATTGTTTCGCTTATAGTAGAAAAGCTATTCCCACCGATATACGGTGCTTCTTCTTGGAAGAATACGACCTTTTCCAAGCTGACCATTTCATTAAACGCTCCAGAACCGCTGCTAGATCCAGCGGATATTGCATTCACATTACCTAAAAAAATCAACTCTTTTACAAAACCAAAACCATTTTCGATATTGGCAGGATTTATACCGTCGCCAATTGTGATACCTATAGGAATATCTGGAAATATTATACTTGTTATATTGTGAAGTCCTGTGTGGCTTCCAAAATTTATATCAAAACCAGAGGTCACTTCTTCCTCGATTTGGGTCGCTAGTGAGATTATCACATTTCCGCTATTAGATAAGTCTAAAGCATCATCGACAATTGGGAAGTCACCGCAAACCAATGTTTTAAGTGATGAGCAAGCTTTAAACACATTCGATGATGGGATAATAATGCCAACAGGTAGCCTGATTATTTCTAGGCTGATAAATGCTGTAAAAGCAAAATCCGGTATTGTATTGTCTGGGATAACAGCTCTACTCAAATCTAGCTCAATGAGGCTTCCCATGCGGCTGATACATGGTACTATGCCGTTAGATGCATACCTCATTCCATTTGCTGCGCTACCAAAGTCGTCTTCGGTCATCGTGCCAATAATTTTAAGCTTCTTGACTTCCTCATATGTATAGCCATACGGCCTTGCATGAGAGTTGTTGGAATCAGATATAGCACTGCTCCCAAAGTTATTTAATAGTAGAGAATTTAATTTGGTAAGTAGATTCCCATTAGGGTTGTATAAAATAAACCAACCTGTTACAGGGTCGTAGTTGTCTACTGGTTCATTTTGAGCTGATGCGGATGCTGGAATTGTGCTGAGAAGTATGGTTGTTGCTAGGATAATAGCAATGCTTTTATAGCATGTTTTTTTATTTCGCATATTGTCTATCCTCCTGAAATAGATAATATTATTAGCAGTCTTTATCAATAGCTTATTAGCTCGACAAATAGCTGACAGGTTAAAATCAATGAAGATATATTAGTGTATTATAGCAATGAATCCTATGATTAGGGACCCCATGGGAAATAGAAAGTAAACATATACACAAAATTAAGATAACTGACATATAGATAAGCGAAGAATACTAATAGACTAAAAGAATATTTGCGCCAAAAAATACAAATTATTATTGGTATGATATATACCAAATAGGCGAATGCTATCTGAATAGCTGCTGATAGTATCGAAACTTTTTCGAGATCTGTTGCATTATGCATAAATCCATATCTTGCTCCAGATATGGATCTAGTTGACCCAATTTGGTTTGGGGATAATTCAGCACCAATAGAGAATAGTGGACCTAACTTAATGCATCGTAGAAATGGTGCATATGTATTCTCAAAATACAAACTGTATGGCATATATTCATTGAGGCTGAATAATCCACTTCCCTCTACACCAGTATAGTTACTTCCTTTATACAAAGTCATAAATAAACCATTTTTATTATCATAAAAGTAATTTATTTTTCTTGCAACGAAAGTATCATTGTTAAAAAACCGGATTATATCTCCAGCAGTATATAATTCAATACCATCATATGATTCAGCAGTATTTAGTAAAGAATGAGATATACCTATAAATTCTCCTTTCACATCGACAAACAGCGTCAAATCGTGAGATGGTAACTTAGAAATCCGCCAGTGTTCTATTTTAGGTGGAAGAAAATAAACGAAATAGAAAAAGACGAATAGTGCTAAATATACTACAAGGATGCAAAATAGGATTTTTTGAAGCTTGTTGAATGCGTTTATGCGTTCATAAAGTTTGTTTTTATGGATTTTTAGTAACTGTGACATTTTGTAACCTTATATTTTATAATACAACTAGTATTAACTATAATTACTATGCAAAATAGTATGCACAATAGCATTTCGTTTTGTTGTACATTAGCTATATTTTGCTCTACTCACCTTTGAAAGTGAGTAAATAATTATTTCCAAATTGTACAAGTTGGAACGGATAGTCTTCGGCAACAACGATGTTATCATGAACAAATATTCTTTGTACTAGTATATCTGCATTTCCATTAGCAGAAATGAAACTAAATATGTAATCTGCATTTCTCAATATGTATATCATGCCATCGCCATATGTTGAGATTCCACAGCCCCATTCTGGAGGAGAGATAAACATTTGGTATGGTCTTTGCATTATATCTGGTGTAAAACGCTGGACTAGACCAAGGTTTGCATTACTTGTCGTAGACAAGCCAATATTGCTACCGAACATCGATATTACAGATGCATTTTGTACTGTAACGAGAAACCTACCATTTACAGATGATAATGTATCAGTAGTCATAAAGTCTTTTGGCTTATCTGTATTCATTTCTCTAAGCTCTGCATCGGAAACAATGCTTGTAGGCATCATTGCCTGGTTTGTTGTTGATAATACATCAATGTTCATAGTATTATGAGTACCTAAAATAAGCGTATGAATTTGTGTGCTTTCATCGCTTTGGAATCTTTCTATCTTTCTATGGTATCCATGATCTATAAATTGTATTGTCGCTTTCATTGATGAAGGTATACTTGGATTGAGTGGATTTGATAACTCAATTCTGTACTCTCCATTATCTAACAATATGTAGTAACGATTGGTATCAATGTTGAGTAACCAAGCGATACCAAGTAGTTCTCCGTCTTCTTCTGTGCTTCTGTATATGTTTGTACCTATCACTTCAAGGATTTGATTCGTTGACAGATCAATAATAGCAAAATTATGAAAGCCTTCTATTGTTGCATTTATACATTTTCCATCAGCTATGTTTTCGTATCGTGGCTCAACATCGGTGATAAGCCACCCTCTAGCATTGATATTGGGAGAGGCAGTTCTTTCAAAGACCATTGATAACAAATCAGACGATGGGGTTAAAACACTAGTAATTATATTAATTATTTTATCAATTACATCCTTTTCTTGTACAAGCTTTATATGATCGTATGGGAATGATTCTAAACTAACATTATCTCTTTCTACCAAACTATTGCTTGCACTATATACTAATACAGTTCCATCGCCATCGTTTGTAGGATCTGGTTCTTGAATCTTAAATTCCGTATGGCCTTCTTCATCAGGACCATATATTAATGAACGAATTGTTGATTGACCATAACCTACTATGTAGGTTATCCTGCCAAAACGATCAACGATGTGGACATTATTCTCTAGTAATGACTCATGTAGTGAAATACCTTCTTCAAAAATCGTTTTTACGCTATCATCTGCTGATAGTGCCCATGGTCTTGATCTTAAGAGATTTAAAGTTTCAGTGTAAGTATACTCATTTCCACTAACTTTAACTAGGTAGTGTAGATTATTTATGTCATTTAGAGGTGCAGTAACTGCTAATTGGTAAATAGCAGGATAATTGTTAGCTAATGCTAAAATGGAACCTCTCAAAAAGGGGTCATATAATACATTACCAAAAATTTCACCTGTTTCCATTACATGCATCATTTTAGGAGATCCCCAAAAAGGTGTTGCTATTGTTATGAGGTGCTTGATTTTATCTTGGTTTGTTTCACTGATATTTAGATATGCAGATGTTACCAAACCACCCATGCTGTGTGCAACCAATACGACTTCTGAGTAGGGAGTTAAAAACCTTTGAAGCTCAAGGGCACTCTTATGTACGCTTAACCTCCAATCATATGCAAAAAATCGTACGGTTGCCTGCCCTTCAAAAGCTATAATTAGTCTCCCCATAATATCTTTATAAATTTCTTTCGTACCTACTCCATCAAAGCGAGGAGTGACTTCGTCTAAGTTTGGCTCACCATTTTCATTACATTTCATATATTCAGAAAAAGCATAAAGTCCATGACTATCCATAAAACCAGGCTCCCAAACTCTTTTTTCATCTCCATCTTCCAGCCTCGTACCCATAATACCAGGTACAACCACAATGGCTACATGCTTAGGCGTCACGGTAGCATAAGCAGCTGGTCCTGGTCCTGAGGCATATTCTGCACAAATGCTAAAATTGTACTCCACACCAAGCCTTAGGTTTGGTGTTATTTCTGAAGTTTTATCGCTAGCAACATATCTGACTCTATATCCATCAGATATAGCATAGCGGATAATTTCTTCTCTACCGCTATAAAGAGGTGGCTCCCAAGTAAATACGACCATCCCATCGTATGTGGCAACTGCTTCAAAGTTTTCAGGTGGCGTTGGAAAATCATCCTCTATAGAGAGTGTTGTAAATGTAATTGGTGGACTCTGTATTGCGCCTGATGGCAATCCAGCATACCTGACAATTGCGCGAGCAACATATGTTGTTTCAGGTTCCAAGTTGGTAATCGTGACTCGAAATTCACCAAATTGTGAAACAAGGTATTGTTTCGTTTCAATTTCGGATTCTTCTCTAATCCAAAAACCTCGCTCTGTGATTAGCTGTCCGCCTGTGCTTACGACTGTACCATACAATGCAACTGATGTACTGGTTACTAATCCCCTTACGCCCGCAACGACAGGTTCATCAATAGAAGGTACTATCGCTATGAATCCGTCACTAGATTCCATAATATCTGTGAACTCATTTTCATCAATGCTAGAGGTATGGTTGGTTTCTTCTGCTGTTGTTAGAGGCTCATCCCAATTCAAGTCCTCATCTGGAACAAGAGGTAAATCATTATATGATACAATATCAATTATGTCATTTTCGTCTTCTTGAAGCTCTGGCTCAATAACGATAATCTGTGTAACTTCTATATCGTCCATGGTTTCTAATTCAGATAACAAAACACTATTCTGTTCTATGCTTTCAACACTAGCTCCAAATACTGTCATACAGTTCAATACTAATACTATAGATATAAACAATGCTATTTGTCTTTTCATATTATCGTACCTTTCAATATTATACCTTTCATTTGGTTTTTAGTATATAGTCGCATACTGATACTATAAACTCT
The DNA here is from genome assembly GCA_009777775.1 of Oscillospiraceae bacterium. Taxonomy (GTDB): domain Bacteria; phylum Bacillota; class Clostridia; order Oscillospirales; family Oscillospiraceae; genus WRMH01. The sequence goes on along the minus strand of WRLE01000017.1, from coordinate 15,694 downwards.
CTACACTTGCTAAACTCGAATTTAGCTCTGTTTATACCTTTGAATGACACCTACCGAAGTTGTGCCGCTTTCTTTGGCGTAAAACTTCAATATAGTTACCAATCCCGACCAGCTTTCTTCCTGTGTGATTGCATTGTTGAATGCTAGTTCCAACCTACCATGAGCTGTTGAAATAATTGATACACCAGTACCTGGTATTAGTTCATTTGATATAGATATACTGTCTACCTGATCCGCTGCGCTAATCAAAGAGAGGGACTCTGGATCGTACTTAATTATGAACACTGCAGTCATGTTAGTCTCAATCTCGTTGGCCGTCAGTGCTACATGATACTCGCGCCCGCGAACAGCGTTCAACTCAAGAATCGCATCAATTGCATATTCTAGCATCAACTCAACTGTTGTAGAATATCCATTATAATACGCTTCTACAGTCACAATGCCTGGTTCAGCGTTTTGTGACACCGTGACATTTCCGGTATTTTTATCAACAGATACACCTTCATATAGTGAGGTGAGACTGTATTCAAAAGCAGCATCTAGCACTTCCTTTTCGTATTCATAATACGAAGCACTCATGTTAACTGCATCATCATCAAGCTTTGGTATATTTATCTTGTATGAGCTTTTAGCGAAAAGAATGATAGAATCAGTGTCGACTCTGACTCTGATGGGCGATGATATGTATCTTTCAATACCAAGCTGCCCATAATCGTCCGCTCCCCATGCCCAGATTGTACCATTTTCGCATACAGCAAGACAGTGACTAGCACCTGCTGTTATAGATGCAACTCCGTTAAGTTTTGTTGCAGTTGATGGAGTGCTGTTGCTTATAGTGGTGCTATTACCAAGCTGACCATGATAGTTTGAGCCCCATGCCCACATCGCTCCTTCGTCATCAACAGCGATGCTGTAGCTTCCACCCGCTGATATCATTGAAACAGAAGGTATTTGTATCTGTCTTGCTATGTTTTGATTTGATGCTGTCCCATTTCCAAGCTGACCATGCCAGTTTGCACCCCAAGAAAACATATTTCCATCTTCGCATACAGCAAGGTTATGGAAGCCACCTGTTGCAATGATTATCGCATCATTAATGTTAGATACTTGAACAGGTAAATCACAATTTTCATATGTTTCGTTACCAAGTTGCCCATAATAATTATTACCCATAGCCCAAACTGTTCCATCTTTTTTGAGTGCTAGAAAATGGTAATCTCCAGTTGTTATTGCTGTTATGTCAGTAAACCCTTCGATAAGAGTGGGTTCTTTGATGAGCAAGGTTGACGACTCGTTGTTTGCGTAGTCACCTATAATCCCCCAATACATGAGTGTTCCATCTGTTAATAACGCAATACTGAAGTTTCGACCTGCGGCTATAGCTATAGCATTGTTTACGCTTTTCACTAGAATTGGTTTGTTGCTGTTTTCTACAGTTTCGTTTCCAAGCTGTCCACACCAGTTCTCTCCCCATGCAAATACAGAACCATCGTTTCTTAGTGCTAAGCTGTGGTTGTTACCAGCAGCAATAGCTATTATGTCGCTTAAATCTTCAATCATTATAGGTTTGGTGCTATTTATTTCTGATGTTATACCTAGCTGCCCGCTGTAATTTGCGCCCCATGCCCATACACTTCCGTCTTCTTTGAGCGCAAGACTGTGGGAATTTCCTGCTACAGCTGCTATTATTGTGTTCAATCCAACTATTCGTGTAGGTATTGATCCGTCTTTAGTTGTTCCGATACCAAGCTGTCCAAATGCATTGTCACCCCATGCCCATATCGAACCGTTGTCAATGGTAGCCAAGCTGTGGTTGTAGCCTGCCGACAGCGCATTTGCTCCATAAATACCTGTCAATTCGGTTGGTTCATTCCTGTTCGTTGTCGTGCTGTCTCCAAGTTGTCCATATATATTACAACCCCATGTGTAAATTGCTCCGTTCTCAGTTCTAGCTATAGAATGTGCAGTGCCAGTTGCTATTGCTACTATATTGTTTATACTCTCTAGTTTAGTAGGGGTAATTTTATCTATTTCGGTACTATCTCCAAGCTGACCATATTGGTTTGCTCCCCATGCCCATAAACTCTTTTCATTGCACACCACCATACTATGAGACATACCTGCGACTACAAGATTGGCTTTGTTAATACCATTAATTTTTATTGGAGTGCTGTTATCTGCATCGGTACCATCACCCAGCTGACCGTGGTTATTTCGCCCCCAGCTCCAGATTGAACCTTCTTTATCGATGGCTAAGCTATGATATCCACCTGCAGCAATTGCTTCAACTTCCATTAGACCAACTACTTGAACAGGGGTTATTCTATCGGTTTCAGTTCCATCACCCAGCTGACCATATGCATTGTACCCCCAAGCCCATACTACTCCATTATCGCTAATGGCTAGGCTGTGGTAACCTCCAGCTGAAATCGAGCTTATTCCGCTCATCCCGATGGTTTGGACAGGTGTGCTGCTGTTACGCATTAATCTGGTCTCCAATTGACCTGAATGGTTGAGTCCCCAAGACCAGACTGTACCATCCTCTCTGAGTGCCATGCTGTGGTTGGCACCTGCTGCTATAGCTTTTATATCAACAAGGCTTTCGACTTTTATTGGGTAGCCACGGCTAATTGTCGTTCCATCACCAAGCTGACCATACCCATTTTCACCCCAAGCCCATACGCTTCCATCACTAGCTAGCGCAAGGCTGTGAGCTTCTCCTGCACTTGTCTGAATAATATTTAACGAAAGGAACTGTTGCCAATTCTCATCTTCGATATACTGGTTGCTATTGGTCGATGTGAAACCTCTGCTGTCTGCTCCCACATTTGGAAATGCGGTATCTGGTTGTGTTAGTAATCTCGTGTTTGTGTTATTGTTATTAGCAAAACTGTATAGATTGCTCCTAGATATATCAAATACTTGAGAAATATTATCCAATAAAAATAACCCCGCACTACCAGGAGTGCCATGGGTCACAAATTGCGTATTCATTATTTCGTGGGCATCAAATAAGTAAGTAGAGTTAAAATCTGTTGTCATTGATAACTGCTCCGATTGTGCTCTTGACCTATCGGGTTGGCGAATCATCGTATTCGATACAGTACTTGCTTTGTCTCTCTTTATATATGGAGAGCTTGCCGAAACCATTATCGTTTGGATGCACAGCAACAAGATAATAATGGTAACAAAAATCCTCTTAACAGCATTTATCATGCATATTCCCCCAATACCTAATCTATACCCCATGCTAGCTATGATTCAAAGATTTTATTGGTAAAAATGGTGTATTCGCAACAATAGCATCTGTGATTGCTTAGAATATACCCTATATTAGCAGTAGATTTATACATTTGTCAAGGGTTTTACACATAAGTTTATACATAATGCAAATAGACATTACTGGTCACGGGTAACAATCAAGTGTCTTTCTGAGAGAGCCAGCGACCGAAGAATCTCTATAATCGGCAGTTCGGTGTAATGAGATTCTTCGCTGGTACTCTTAAATGACACTGTTAGTGCGTACTATATATGCAATGACTGGCAATGCAAAAGATTCTAGCACTCCCATGACTTGTAATACATTATCACAGAATAACAACATATCCACCTATTTCCACTTGCTTATATCTGCAAACTGCTGTATACTTGACAGCAAGGAATATGCTATGGGTAGGTTGGATATGGAAATAAATAATCCGAGATTGTTTGGTATAAATAATTCTAACAGAAATTTTTCCGACAAAGACACCTGGGGTAAAAACATATTTAATGCGACATTACCTATATCTCTTTCATGCTATATGTATCATAATAATATGAGAGCTATTTACATCACCGCTGATGGTGATTTAAACAGTAATATTAGTTACAAAGGGTTTGATGAAATTCTTAATATTGAACCATTAGATACAAACACTTTTTATGCATTCGAAACACCATACACACCATATCAAAAATATGTCGTAGGTCCAATGCCAAGAAATGACATTACTATTATTAATTTATCGAATGACGCTTGTGTAAGTACTTTTGAAATAAAGCTTACAGCCTTACCTGACAGCACAACATACGAATTATCTGAAGATCAATATGGTATTGAATTGGTTGTGAGGCCAGACACAATTATATACCTAGCTTGTAGCTTTATTGAGCTTTTTGGTGGTGATACAACAACTATTGGTAAAATAGTAGGGAATGGATGTGATGATATAGCAGACTGGTCTGAAGCAAGAGAGGTTTTGCCATATATACATGATATAAACTCATCTATACGTCAGATTGCACATGAAAAACATGAATACCAAACGCCAATAATACTCAATCCAATTTGGAAAACAATCGGAAATAGCTCTCAACTGTCAGAGTATTGTCTGGATGTATTTATATGGAGCAATATAGGTATACTTAATCTATTTTTACCCGAACAAAATACGCATATTAAGTCTATTACACGACATATCAGGAGCTGCATTTGGTTGTATAAGATGCTTTTAGATTATTCAAAGCATGGGCATTTCGATGGCAAAAGCATCTACAGCGAATTAACATATAATACTAAAAACGACAAAGCATTCGCAACAGCAGGTAATAAAACACATAAATATATGGATTGTGAAGAACTAACAAAGCCAAGAATAAGAAAAGAGGAAATAAAAGATATAATACTCGGCGGAGGTCAGCAACTGCTGAGTCCAGAAAGACGATTCGATGCAATTATAGTTAATTCACCAGATTTATTTTAGGAGTGATGACATAAAGTGAATGTGCTAGATTTATTTTGCGGTTGCGGTGGGCTTTCTCTCGGTTTTCAAAATGCTGGGTTCAATATAGTGGCTGCATATGACAATTGGGATAACGCAATTGACATTTATAATACGAATTTTACGCACAAAGCGATAACGCTTGATTTGTCTGACAAGCAATATGACTTTTTTAGTAAACATAAAGCTGATTTGATTATCGGAGGTCCTCCTTGCCAGGATTTTTCTGCTGCTGGGAAAAGAATCGAAACTATTGCGCGAGCAAGTTTAACATTTAAATTTGCAGAGATAGTATGCGGGTTAAAACCAAAGTGGTTCGTTATGGAAAATGTGGAGAGGATAGTTTCTTCATTTGCCTTAGAACAAGCAGTAAACCTCTTTCGGAATAACAATTATGGGTTAACGCAGGTTGTTATTGATGCTTCAAGATGTGGCGTACCTCAAAAGCGTAAACGATTCTTTTTATTTGGTGAATTATTCGGAAATGACGATTTTATCAAGGATGATATAATAAATAATCTGTCTGATTGTAGCACTACCATACGTGATTATATGGGGGATGAGCTTGATACTGAGTATTTCTATAGACACCCTCGTTCATATGCTAGAAGAGGGATTTTCAGTATTGATGAGCCTAGTCCAACAATCAGAGGTGTTAATAGACCAATACCAAAGACATATAATTTCCATAAGGGAGATGCTATTAAAGATTTCAATTTAGTAAGACCGCTTACAACAAATGAACGTGCTCGTATACAGACCTTCCCAAAGGATTTTATATTATTTGGCAATAAAACTGACCTTGAGCAAATGATAGGAAATGCAGTACCAGTAAAAATGGCTGAATATGTTGCCAATATATTATATAAATATATAATGATAGGAAGAGAGCAGTATAATTCCAATTATTACCAATTGCGAAATGGGCAACTTAAACTATATTGATGCGTTAAATAAGTATTAGCATTATAACCAGATTTATAAAAGATAAGGCATCTTGCGTCACAAGATGCCTTATTGGTATACCTTTTTAAATATACTACAAGGATGCAAATAGGATTTTTTGAAGCTTGTTGAAAGCCTTTATGCGTTCTAAGAATTTGTTTTTACTAAAGCTTGATAGTTTTATCATGTAATATATCCTTTAATAATTATACCCTATATTAGTAGTAGAATTATACGTTTGTCAAGGGTTTTACACATAAGTTTATACATATTGAAAATAGAAATAAAAATTATTTCGTAAATTGTTATAATATATTGAAAAAACGATTACATTGTGATAATGTGTTCCATACATAGTTCCATAGCTGGCGAAAAAATGGATAATTGGCTACGAATTTTATATATTCAAAATAGATAATTTGGCTATTAATGCTGTGTCGTATTTCTTTACGATGGATAATTCGACCTTGCTTTTGCCCAGCGATGCAGCGAAACGAGGGGGAGAAAAATGATAGAAAGTATGGAACGCATTACTGAAGAATATAGCGGTAAATGGGTACTGATGATTGATTGTGAAGAAGATGAAAATGGTACTATTATCAATGGCAGGGTAATTCTCAGCGATGTGGATAGAAATAACATTGTCAGCAGATTCGAAGAGTACGAGGAATATGCCTTATCCACGTCATTTCGCTATATCGGAAAAATACCGGAAGGAGTGAGCATTCTGTAATGAGTAATAGCAATATTGTTAAGCTGCATATGCACAATGGAGTGCCCATGATAGATTTTTATCTCTGGGATCGCAACAAATCAGTTTATCGAAACACCCTTGCCATCCTTGATACCGGTGCCAGCGTCACTACGGTATGTAAGGACTTGCTCAATGCTCTGGGATATGAAAACGATACCGCCTCTGCCAAGAGAAAAGCAGCGACGGCAAGTGGTATGGAAAACGTATCCGAAGTGATGGTTCACAAAATCAGAATGGGCAATGTTGTCTTTTCCGATGTTATCATTCAAGGACACGATTTTCCGCAAGATAGTTATGCTGTTGCGGTTGTGGGGATGAATGTGTTGAAATACTTCGATATAAGGCTGTCCTTCAACGGAAATGAAGCGACTTTTGAACGAATCTAGGTCATAAACGAAAGCTATTTTATTGGATTTGTTGTTTCGGTGATTGCTGGAACCGTGTATTCATATGTATATAGGTGGTTGAAAACGCTGGGGAGCATGGCTGCTGCATTTTCGTTGCAGGCAAAGCGTAGGCAAAACCCATCGGGACTCAAGGTGGGTAGAGCATCGGTTACCGCAATTGCTGTCCAGTTTATTAGGCTGCTTGGAGTTGCTGGAGTACCGCCGATGTGAATGGAAGCACCCCAATAGGACAAACCATGCATTTGGGCCATTTCCGATGCTTCTGCTTCTGCTATATCTGCTGAAATTAAAACAGTTTTCACCTTTGCTGCTTCAAATAGCAAAGCCGAGGTATTTAAATATTCCTCATATGTACCCTCTTGGAGCCAAATACCAATTACATGACCCATGCCATCAAGCTTTCGCACCATGGCGGGGTTATTTTTTATGTCATTGGCACTTAAAAAGAAACATACTGTGTAATTTGCTGGATTTGAGTTTTCCAACAAATCAACAATTTCGCTTATATATGGGGAGGAAATATCGTGAAAGCTTAGATACACAGACACATCGCTATAGCTTGGTGTTGGTTCCATAATCGATATTTCCGTTTGAATCGGTGTGGGTGGAGCATAATACTCGTCATATGCTGATAAAATATCTGTTCTGTATCTATTGACAAATTCAGTACTTGACAATCTGGCACTGGATATTATCCTGATTATCCAAATTTGTTTGTCTGGGATGACGGTACGCCCGATTTCGATTAGCTGATATTCCAAGCCGAAATATTCACAGACTTGATGGAGGGGTACATAGAACTTGCCGCCAATGACTTGGGCAGCAGGCCAGGATAATTCATTGCCAAATTGATTTTGTGTAAGACCAGACTCTGGATAAAAGTCCACTTGCCGCGCTCCAACATAGAGGCGAACTTCCTCAAAATCCCCAGCTGAAACTGACCATACACCCACATTGGAAAAAATTTCATGGGAAACAAGTATCTGCTCACCGTTTATATAAGGCATTACATCATCACGAAAAGGCAATAATGTATCGTTTACAGCAATGAAGTGAGGAGATATAGCAGCTTTTGTTTTAATGGGCAAAAGGACGATTATCAAGCACAGGACAAATATGACTGTAAGGGATTTCTTTTTCATGATTTTTCTATGCTCTGTTTCTTTCGTATATTTTTTCCAAACCCCGCAAAATCAAATGGGGGTCATATTTTATTTCTCTTAAACAATGATTTTTTACAAGCTCGGCATGCCCGCCTGTGATGATGGAAATGGCATCATTATCCAGCTCATTTTCAAAGCGGCTAATCATGCCATCTATCATGGAGGCTGTTCCGAAAACTGCTCCGCTTTTCATACAATCGATGGTATTTTTGGAAATAAGCTTTCCCGGAGCTTCGATGGTCACATGGGGTAGCTGGGATGTTCCAGTGGACAATGCGTTCATGGAGAGGGATAAACCTGGCATAATTGCACCACCGATGAAGCTTCCGTTTTTGTCGAGCACACACATTTTTATTGCTGTACCCATATCAACCACTATTATTGGAGGAGTATGTGTAGCAAGGGCACCAACAGCAGCAGCAACCATATCGCCTCCTAGTTGCGCTGGGTCGTCTATCAATATATTCATACCAGTTTTTACGCCAGCTCCCACGATGAGAGCTTCGATGTTTGACAACATGCGTAGTGATGATCTTATAGAATTAGATAGAGGAGGTACAACACAGGAAATAATAGCACCTTCAATTTCATCGGGCTTTATCTTATGAAAATCTAGAATGCTCTTAATATCCATGGCGTATTCTTCTGCAGTTTTTGCAATATTTGTGGATATTGCAAAAACAAGGGCTATGCTTCCTTCGTGGACGCAGCCAATGGTTATATTGGTGTTTCCCACATCAATGGCTAGTATCATGAATTTTGCTCCTATTATTCCTTGTACAGCAAACGTTTTGTATATTCCTTGGATGGATTGTCAAAGAGCTCCGCCACATCACCTTCTTCGATTATTTCACCTTTTTGCATTACCATCATTCTATCGCATATCTGGTAGATTACGTTAATATCATGGGATATGAAAAGGTAACTCAATTGAAATTCCTTCCCCAGTTCCATTAACAAATCCAGTATTTGAGACTGTATGGTCACATCCAAGGAGGATACTGGTTCGTCTGCAAGTATAAGGCGGGGATGGCATATTAAACTGGTGGCGATGCTCACCCGCTGCCGCTGTCCTCCGGAAAGCTCATGGGGTTTTCTCCCTGCAAATTGGCTACCTAAACCAACTCGCTCCAGCATTTCATCAACTCGTCGTTTTCTCGATGAAGCATCAAGCTCGCCTTTTAGACGCAAAGGTTCTTCAACTATCCAACCTATGGATTTCGCTGGGTTTAAGGAGCCAAGAGGGTCTTGGAAAATCATTTGGGGGATACCACCGCTGTGTAATATTTCACCTTTATAGTTTCTTATGATTCCGCAGATTGCCTTTGCCAGTGTGGATTTTCCGCAGCCGGATTCACCCACCAAACCAAGGATTTCACCATGGGCAATGGAAAAGCTGAGGTCATAAAGCACCTGAATCTTTGACTTTAATCGACTGTTACTATTAAAGATTCCACTATTATTGTACCACACATTGAGGTTTTTCACCTCCAGCACATTGTTGGGATGTAAACTGTCAATTTGTATCTTTCCCATTATGTTTGCCTCCGACGTTTGTCCCTGGTGGGGATTGCTGCAATTAGACGCTTCGTATAATCATCTTTGGGATTTTCAAAGACAGCTTGAGTGGATGAGTCTTCAACGATTTTTCCAGCATGCATAACTGCCACACGATTACATAGGCGGCGAATGACTGATAAATCATGGGAAATAAACAAAATGGCAACTCCATGTCTTTCATTGATTCGAGCTAATAAGTCGATTATTTGGCTTTGTGAAGTTACATCAAGGGCGGTTGTGGCTTCATCGGCAATGAGCAGTTTGGGGTCGGCAATTATCGCCGAAGCAATCATCGCTCGTTGCCTTTGTCCACCGGAAAGCTGATGGGGGTATTTTTCATATGTCAACTTAGGATCAGGCAGCTCAACGCTTTCCATTGCTTCCAAAGCCAACTCTCGTCGGCGCGTTGGGGGAGTATTAGTATGCATCTTCAAGGTTTCTTCTATTTGACGACCGACCTTCATCAAAGGATTCAAAGAAGTCATTGGTTCTTGAAAAACCATGCCGATTTCCTTCCCACGCAATCTACAAAGCTCCTTTGAGGAGCATTTGAGGATATCTGTTCCATTAAATAAAACTTCTCCAGAAATTCTAGTGGTGCTACGAGGATACAATCCTGAAATCGCCAAAGCAAGCATGGTCTTTCCCGAGCCGGACTCTCCCACAAGACCAAGTCTCTCTCCTGGCGCTATATTTAAGCTGACATCATGGACAGCTTCCACAGCAAATTCATTTGTAAATGTGATGCTAAGGTTTTTTATACTAAGCATGGTTTTCTCCGATATAGCATGGTTTACTCTGTGATAGCAAGGATTTCACCGATATAGCGAAAAAGCTTGTGTTGGTATTTTTGTGAGCGATTATGTGGAGAGCATTAGCCGCACATAGCGAAATTTGAGCAATTTCTGTGTGGTAAGATCCTTCGCTGTCGCTTAGGATGACACTGCTAGTGCGCTTCAATGAATGTCATAAATAGTAATATGCTAGATTTTAGCACACCATGACAAGTAATTCATTCAGACCTTGGTAATACTATTCCTTCGCTGATGAGACTGAAACCAAGAATCAAAAGAACAATGGCAACACCAGCGGATAATGCATACCAGGGAGCGGTAAACAAGAACGGTTGAGAATCGGAAAGCAGCCTTCCGAGACTGGAGTCAGGGGGCTGTACGCCAAGACCCAAATAACTCATGCTGGCTTCTGCTAAAACAGCATTATTGAACCCAATTGCCAAAAAGCGCAAAAGGACAGGAATCGCATTGGGCAAGATATGTACAAGCATTATTCTAAGGGGACCTGCACCCATGATTTTTGCACTGTGAACGAAGTCCAGCTCCCTAATCCTCACAAACTCACCACGGACAACTCTGGCGAAGCTGGGTATGAAAAGCACTCCCAATGCTATAATTACATTGTATCTACCTGTACCTGTGATGCTGATGAAAACAAGGGCTAGGAGTATGCTGGGGAAAGCCATGACCACATCTCCCGAACGCATCAAAAGCTCGTCCACCCAACCTCCGTAATATCCTGTTAAAGTACCTATTATCAAGCCAACTCCGAAACCGATGATGAGAGTAAAAACAGCAACCAGCACTGTGGCTCCTATTCCCTCCACCACACGGCTGAGAATACAACGCCCAAAATTATCCGTACCTAGAGGATATTTTGTGCTGGGGGAAGCAAAACGGTTGGAACTGTCGATGGCATTGGGATTGTTGGGTGTCCAAAAGAAGCCTATTATGGCGATGGATAAGACCAAAGCTGTGATAATAAAGCCGAAAAATAAATAATGGTTTTTCTTTATAATCATGATATAGCCCTAAGTGATTCGTATCCGAGGATCGATGTATTGACAGATAACATCAGCTAATAGATTGAGGATAACCACTACTGAAGCGATGATGACAACAATGGTCTGAACAACGGGGTAATCTCTATTTGATATTGACAAAAGTAATAAGCGACCCATTCCAGGAATGGCGAAAACCTGCTCGATGATGATGCTTCCTGCCACAATGTCGGAAAGGGTCATAGCTAAAAAGTTGATGACAGGAATGAGTGCATTTCGCATTATATGCACAAGGAGTACATACCATTGTCCACCACCTCGGCTGTATGCTGTGCGGACATAGTCGCTTCCCGCTTCGTTCAAGACGCTGCCCCTTATGAGTTTTATCACCATGGCACTCCTTGGTAGAGCGATGGATAGAGCAGGAAATATCAAATAAGCATAAAAAGCAGCTGGATTTCCCGAATATGGAACAAAAGCACCTGGAGTAAAGAAGCGCAAGATAAGCCCAAACACATAGGTGATAATTATCCCGGTGAAAAACGGCGGAATCGACATGATGATTTGATTAAGGGCTGTTGCTGCAGATATTATCGCTCGTTGGAAACTTGATTTTGCGCCTTTAGATGAAATGATGGAATACCTCGAAAGGAGCAATCCCAAAGGCATGGATATGGCAAGCACAAACACAAATGCCATCAAAGACAGAGAAGCGGTTGTTAAAACTTTATCGCTAAGTAGCTCTCTGACAGGGATGCTGTAGCTGTAGGATTTACCAAAATCGCCAGTTACAAAGCTTTGAAGCCACTTGAAAAACCTTGTGTGTATGGGTTTGTCAAGTCCCAACTCGCTTCTCATTTCTACGATGCGCTCTTCGCTTGCGTTCATTCCCAACATTCTCGTTACTGGGTCACCGGGAATGATGGAAAAAGCGATGAAAGCAAGGGTGGAAATGACGAAAAGGGTGACGACAAAGACACCCACGCGTTTTAGGATGTATTTCAATGTCATCACCCTCCTTGCAGTCATACACGATGGCAGGGTTACTAATAAACCATGCTTTCGAGTTTGAAGAATAGCAAATGCACTTCGGAGTTTTCCAGTGCTGTTTGCATTTTGACTAGGCTGTGCCTTGCGCTGTGGATTGAGCCAGCTTGAAGTATTGGGTGGTTTATGCTAGCTATGCTATTATCCCATCAGCGAGTTGTTATATGCTTTTTACTTGTAATATAGCCTTGCCAAGTCTTCTACAAAGAGCGGGTAAAATTCAAATCCGCTTATATCTTCATTTATTGCGATGATGTCGCAGAGGTCTTGGATATACAGGTTTGCTGCCTGCTGGGTTAATATTAGTTCAAGTTCCTTATAGAGTAATACTTGATCTTCATCGTTTGTTGCAGATATGGCAGCGGCGAAGACCTCGTCATATTCGGCGTTTGAGAAATTAATGAAATTGCTGCCGTTTGTGCTGGAAAAACGCTCCAACATTGCACGAGCTGTCATTGCAGAGGCATCAACTCCCACGACTGTCGCTTCGAAATTGCGACCTCTATATGTGTCATCTATCCAAGTACTCCATTCCACTAGGCGAATGGTTGCAGTTACGCCGATTTCTCTGAGCTGCTCCACCACAACAGTCGCTGTGTCGATGTGGGGACCGTGATTAGATGGAACGACAATTTCCATTGTAAAGCCATCTGGATATCCGGCTTCAGAGAGAAGGGACTTTGCCTTTTGTGGGTCGTAATCGTAATAATCTGCTAGTTCGGCTGTGAAATACTTGGAAAAAGCAGGATACATGCTGCTGCCCACAGGCACTCCAAGACCGTCTGCCAACACATCCATTATTTCCGAACGGTTGATGGCATGGGCGAGGGCGCGGCGCACTTCAACATTATCAAAGGGAGCTACTGCGTTATTGAGATAGACAGCTTGAACTAGGTTCATGGTGCCAATCTCGAAATTATACCCCAATCCTTGGAGCTCAGCCATTTGGCTGGACATCAAGTGGGAGCAAAAATCGACGGTTCCACTGCGGAGAGCCATCATCAAAGCTTCGGTATTGTCTAAAATTCTATATGTGACATGGGTTATGCTGGGTACATCGCCCCAGTAATCGTCAAATTTTTCAAAGATAAGATTTTCTTGTGGCGAGCGCGATACATACATATATGGTCCCGTACCCACTGGAGCGGTTTCTTGTGCATCGTAATTTTCTGGAATTATCGCTGCAGTAAGGAAAGATAGAAACTCGATATTCGGTACGGTTGTTTTGATAACAATGGTGTTTTCATCTTCGGCTGTGACGGACTCCACGATGGAAAATGCTGGGATAAGAGCTGTTCCATCATTGTAAAATCCGGATACGCGAGAAATGGAATATACCACATCCTGTGCTGTAACTGGCTCGCCGTTGTGGAAGAGTATGTTATCCCGAAGAGTAAAAGTAAATGTGTCGCCGCTTTCGGAAATTTCAAAACTGCTAGCCACAGCAGGAGCGAGAAATCCTTCGGGAGTTGGTTTGACCAGTCCTTCGAAGACGTTAAATAAAACGGCTCGGGAAGCGGCTGATGTCATAAGGTGTGGGTCAAGACTCACGTCGATGTCTTGAGCAATGCCGATGACTATGTCGTCTCTGACGGGTTCGGTCGTGTCGGGGCTTTCAGTCTGGGTTTGTGATTCTTGTGGTTCGTTTCTGTTGCATCCCGCTACCATTAGAAGCAGCATAGTGACGCACAGCAATACCACGATGGTTCTTCTTGCGTGTTTCATTTTACTAGATTCTCCTTCATATTGCACTTCGCATCCACCATAAGGTGGTACACGAGTTAGAACATGATACACTCTCCCAATGAAAAAAGCAAACATTATTTTTTCATATATGTATAAGATATATGAATTTATTTACACCCATTGACAAATGCTGCTCCTGGGAGCAGCATTTGTTAGATATTGCGAAGAAATGATACAGCTTAGTTGCTTGATATGTTGTTTCCGGATGCTTATTGATAATATGTGAATTTCAGCCTGTCGTATTCGTCACGAATCCATTCGTTGCGCCTTTGGATATCCGGGTTTTCGCTGGGGAAGCCACCGACTCCGAACATGGCGAAACCACCACCTGGAGCCAGAGTATCCATTGTTGTTTTTATGGAATTGCGTACTTCCTCTTCGGAAGCATCCATTCCTATTTCAAACAGGCTTTTGCCAATCCAGCCACCGCATAGGGCAAGGCGGTTACCGAATTTTGCTTTGATGGCTATTATATCGTTGGAGTTTTGCACCGGATCCCAACCGCTGTATCCCATGTCCACTAAATCATCAAGATATTCCTCAAAATGCCCACAGTTGTGATGCATCATTGGAAGCCCTTCTTCAAGGAATGCCGCAGCATAGCGTCTCCAAGAAGGAGCGATAACATCCTGGAACATTGGAAGAGATAGGAAGGGGTTATGCTCATGGGCGATGTCGTCCGCCAGCATACCATAATCAGGTTTGTAGTACTCGATTATTTTTTTGATATTTGCAACGGCGAAGTCGCACAGATATTCCATTAGAGCCTTCACTTCGTCTGGCTCTTCAAAGCAAGCCATGAGTCCTTCGTTGAAACCCATAAATGCCACCAGCCCTTGGAAAAAGCCGAAAATACCGCCCGCTTGTGTGCCGAAGGGCATTTCAGGGTCGCGTCTCTCGGTGTCTGTTTTTGCTAGTGCTTCCCAGTCAACGTCTGAAGTGTCTGGTACTTTAATGATGTCTCGCCACTTGCGAATGTCGTCTAAAATGAATGTGCCTGGTTTTGGAATGGAAGCGACTGGTCCTGCGTTGCTTTCAGATACCCAAGTTACTCCAAATTGGTCTTTAGTAACTCCATCTCCTAAATCCTCTCTTCTAAAGCATGATGGCGAAGTCAGTCCCCAAAAAAGGTTGTATGTGGGTACATACTCAGGGAGTTCGCATCTCAGCAAACGCATGAAGTTTTCTCTTGTACTAAGCATGGTTGTATCCTCCTAAAATAATATATGTTTTCTTAATACGTTTTCCAACAAAGAATAACCGATATTAATGCGTTTGTCCATAGAAAGTATTAAATTAACCACAAGCTGCTTTTCAAAAGTTAATAATCATGGGGTGCTTGACACTAAAATATTGCTAGTCATTGCATACATTGAACGCACTAACAGTGTCATCCTGAGCCAGGATGTCACAAAACTAATTTCAAATCTATGAAATACAACCAGCATTCACGCGGCGTCTCGCCCTTGAAATTACCAGTATACTTGTTGCTACCTTCGCCCCACCCGCCCTCG
>WRLE01000016.1 GCA_009777775.1 Oscillospiraceae bacterium | reverse complement strand
GCAGCCCATCGGAGCTGAGAACCTCGTTGCATGGCTAGCAATGTACGATGCCACTACTGGTACTGGAGACCCGAACCTCGGATTAATGCTCCCTCTCCAGAACGGTACGGTCACACTTGAACTCACCGCTCTAGCGGCAGCCGTCGGCGAAGACTTCGACTACACGCTCAACTTCTACGACACCGTCACAGGCTCCCTCGTTGCTTCAGCTTCTGGTACAATCACCGTATCAGCTGCGCAACCTAACACCTACACCGTAACCTACGACGACGACCAAGGTAACACAGTACCCGTCACCGAAAACGTAGGTACAAACCACACAGTCTTAGACTTCAGTGATGCGTCACTTGGTTTCACAGCACCAGCTGGCCAAGTCTTCGATTACTGGTCTGGTGATGATGGTAACGATTACGACCCAGCTGATACTGTTTCAACTGCTATCACCCTGACTGCTGTATACACGACTGCACCTCAGTCCTTCACGGTAACATATAATTATCTAGAAGCATTCATAGCAGTCGTTATACCAGAAGCAGCAGGATCGACTCACACTGTCCTCAGCTACAATGACCCATTCTTGAACTTCTTACCACCTGCGGGTCATACCTTTGACTGCTGGCTTGATCTCAGTGGACAGTCATACAACGCTGGAGACCCAATAACCACCAATGTTAGCCTAACAGCTATATGGAAAGTAATCCCAATCGTAAACGCTGATACACCAGTAATTACTCCACAACCCATTGGTGCTACATATGACCAGTTCGATACCGCTGTTGCACTGATTGTCGATGCAACTGTAACCGATAATGGAACCATCACATTTGAATGGTTCGATGGCAGCGGAGCATCTGTTGGGTTTGGAGATACCTACACACCCGACACAACAACACTAGGTGTCTTCACTTACTATGCTGAGGCAACAAACACCATTCCAGACAACGGCGATGGAGGAAGTAAGACAGCAACTGCAACAAGCAATGCAGCTACAATCATCGTAATAGACCCAACTAAAGAAAACGCAGAGCTCCCAGTTATCAATCCGCAACCATTCGGCGACACATATTTGGTTAACGAAACACCAACGGATCTGATTGTCGGAGCCACCATTGTTAGCACTGCAAGCTCACTTAGCTATCAATGGTACGAAAACACAATAAACAGCAACACTGGTGGAACTGTAATTGCTGGAGCGACTGGCACTAGCTTAACGCCAAGCACCTCAACAGTTGGCACATTCTACTACTATGCTGTTGTAACCAACATGTTGGATGTCGATAATGGTGATGGTGGAATCAAGTCGATTAGCCTACCCAGTGATGTAGCAATTGTCGTTGTTTATCAAATCAACGCATTGGCACCAATTGTTGCTGGTCCAACTGATGTCATGGTGAACACTGGTGGAGCTGCCAACCTATCAGTAATCGCAGGTTCACAAGATGGTGGCACACTGACCTATCAATGGTACAGCAATACCACAGCTAGCAACTCTGGCGGTACTCTAATAGCCGGAGCAACTAGTGCGAGTTATGTACCTGACACTACATTTGATGGCACTTTCTACTACTATGTGGTAGTCACAAACACCATTGTTGACAACGGCGATGGCGGCATAAAGGCAGTTTCTAAAACAAGCCAAGTTGCTACAGTTATCGTCAATCCGCTCGTCAACGCACAGCAACCAATAATCACAAACCAGCCTTCAAATGTAACAGTCACTGTTAATAATGCAGCGAACCTAAGCGTAACTGCAATCTCACCAGATGGTGGAACGCTGAGTTATCAATGGTATAGGAACACTACAGCTAGCTATATTGGTGGAACACTAATCACAGGAGCCACGAATACAAGTTATACTCCTGACACATCAGTAGTTGGAACTTTCTACTACTATGTTGTCGTTACAAATACTAATACTACAGCAACAGGTAATCAAACCGCATCTGTTGATAGCTATTTTGTAACGGTAACCGTAAGCAGACTCAGTGGTGGTGGAAGCTATACTGGTGGTGGAACTCCCTCAGTGGACGATGACGAGATTGATGAAATCATCACACCATTGGCCGAGTCCCATACTCCGTATATCCAAGGCTATCCAGACGGAACAATTCGCCCAGATAACAATATTACACGCGCTGAAGTTGCAATGATTATCTGGCGTCTGCTTCCCGCAAATGCACAAAGCACCAACAGCAGCGGAACATTCAGCGATGTTGCCAATGGAGCTTGGTATGCAGTGGCGATTAACCGCCTTGCAAGCCTGGGTATCCTCAGAGGCTATACCGATGGTACATTCAGACCCGATGCTCCCATCACCCGCGAAGAGTTCACAGCTATTGTCTGCCGCTTCTTCGATGTGGCAATTGACAGCAGTGAAAATCCCTTCAGCGATGTGAGCGAGAACTGGGCATACGAATACATCCTCACAGCAGCGGCAAATGGATGGGTCGAAGGTTATCCCGATGGTACATTCAGACCGAAGAACGATATCAAACGCGCCGAGGTCGTTACCATCATTAACCGCATCATCGGTCGCATTGTTCGCACCGAAAACATCCCCGATGAATACTACGGCACATTCAGCGACCTGCAAAGATCACACTGGGCTTTCCAAGATATGCTCGAAGCAGGCGTACCGCACAGCTTCACCATAGGTGAAGACAACACCGAGATTTGGTCTGCTAGCTCTGATGTAGACGAGCTTGAAGACGCTGCATAGACCTAAACTCATATAGCAAATACTAAAAAAACACCCGGGGCTGGCTTACATGGTCAGCCTCGGGTGTTTGTTTGTGTGATTAATCAATTATACGTAAGCGAAAAACCTTAGGGCGATGTGACAGCATAGGAAACGTATGATAGAGTACCCCAAAAACTGATAAGGGGTATAAAAATGACCAATGAAGAAAAACAACAGCTGGTAGAGGGTAAGCGAAAGTAAGCGAAAAACCTTAGGGCGATGTGACAGCATTGGAAACGTATGATAGAGTACCCCAAAAACTGATAAGGGGTATAAAAATGACCAATGAAGAAAAACAACAGCTGGTAGAGGAGCAAGCGACAAGCGGAATATCGATAAAGGCGTGGTGCCGGGCGAAAGGGATACCATACACCACATTTCTCGGTTGGCGAAAAAAAGCAGATGAACAGACTGCTAGAGCCAGCGACTTGGAAGAGATAGTATGGGCAAGCATAGTTGCCGAGAGCGAAGAAGCAACGAAATGCGAAGCAGGCGGCGCCATCAGGGTTGAACGCAACGGTTGGACGATAACAGCGGAGCCGGGGTTCGATGCAGATGCGCTGGCTGATGTTCTGAAGGCGGTGAGCAAGGCTTGCTGCTGAAAGACATAAGGGAGTACGACAGGATATACATTGCCTGCGGGAGCACCGACCTGAGGCGGGCGGTTGACGGCTTGGCGCATATAGTCAAGCAGGACTTTAAAATGGACCCGTTCGGCAACTGCCTGTTCCTATTCTGCAACAGGAGCAGGAACAGGATAAAAGGGTTGAGCTGGGACAAAAACGGGTTCGCAATGTATTACAAGCGGCTCGACGGCGCAGGTGCGAAGTTTGCGTGGCCGGGCAGCGTGGAAGCTGTCAGGGGCATAAGCATCGCCCAGCTGGAGCTGCTGCTGGGTGGTATGCCGGTAGACCCGCCCCGGGGATTCGGCGAAATAACCGCCCGCGACTTCTGAATAAAGCGAGTTGGAAAAACAGCGTAGAAAAAGTAGATAAAAAAGGTGAAAAAGTGCCAATAACCCTTGCAATTACAAGCTTTTTGTGATACAATTCAGCCATGGAAAAGATGACACTTGATGGGCTGCCAGCCCCGATAATGGAATATGTCAAGGGCATCGAAATCAGGCTCTTCGAACTCGAGGTGAAGCTGGAAAACTCGCAGGCGCAGGTTGGAAGGCTAACCGAAATGCTGCTGCTCGCGCAAAAGGCGCGATTTGGGCAGTCCGGCGAAAAGTCGAGGTACATACTGGAGGACGGATACGAGCAGGAGACGCTTTTCAACGAGGCAGAAGTCTTTGCCGTGGATGAAGATTCTAGCGATACGCCACAATCCGTCGTCGTTGAGAAGCATTTGCGCAAACCTAAACGCACGAAAGAGGAGCTTGCCAAGGATCTACCAGTTGAGGAGGTCGTCATAGACCTTCCCGAAGAAGAACGCGTCTGCGGCATCTGCGAGTGCGGTCTTCACCCGATAGGCAGGGAGTTCGTCCGCAGTGAGCTGAGCGTAGTGCCGGCGCAGGTGTATGTCACCGAAACGTACAGGGTGAACTACAGCTGCGCGCGCTGCATGGAAGAGAGCGACGAGGCAAATATCGTCAAGCCCGATGTACCAGTGCCAGTGGTAAAGCGCGGGCTGGCGTCGCCGAGCAGCGCAGCCTATGCGATGTACCAGAAATATGCAAACTCCGTGCCTCTGTATAGACAGGAGAAAGACTGGGCGAACTTCGGCGTGACTCTGTCGCGCTCCACGCTCGCAAACTGGATCATATACACCTCCACCAATTGGCTCCAGCCGCTCTGGCTGGAGCTGAAGTCGCTTCTGCTGGAGTCACCCATCATAATGGCGGACGAAACGGTAGTCCAGATACTAAAGGAACCAGGCAAGTCGCCCCAGTCGGAATCGAGGATGTGGGTATACTGCACGGGAAACGTCGCGAGGCCGCCCCCGATAGTCCTTTACGAATACCAACCGAGTCGCTCAGGGGAACACCCCAAAGAATTTTTAAAGATTAACCATGCGTTCTACCTGCATACCGACGCATATGCGGGCTACAATACCGTTGAGAACGCTGTACATTGCGGCTGCTTCGCCCACCTGAGGCGCAGGTTCAACGAGGCGATGCCGAAAAAAGCCGACGAAAGCACCCCTGCGCGCATCGGTTTCGAATATTGCCAAAAGCTTTTTGCTTTGGAACGCAAGTTTGAGGAGCTTTCCCCAGAAGAAAGGCTTGAAAAGAGGCTGGAGCTGTCCAAGCCTGTACTAGACGACTTTTATGCGTGGATTGTAACAGTAAACCCGCTGGCGGGCTCCAAGCTCTACCATGCGATTGCGTATGCCGTCAATCAGCGTGAGCCGCTGTCGGCGTTCCTCCTTGATGGGCGCATAGAAATATCGACAAACCGCATCGAAAACCACATCCGTCCTTTTACAATTGGAAGGAAAAACTGGTTATTCGCTGACACTGTTGCGGGGGCAAAAGCCAGCGCGGTGGCTTACAGCATCATCCAATCGGCTAAGGCGAATGGGCTTAACCCATACCGTTACCTGCTACACCTCTTCACCGAGCTTCCAACCGTTTTAACAAAAGACCCTGATGCCGATTTGACGAGGTTTTTCCCTTGGTCAAATGAGGTTCAGGAGACTTGTCGCTACGGTCAAGACGCTAAAGGGCAGTTGTCACTTGTGGATTGACGCATCGTACAAATAGTTTTCCAATCGAAAATGGGTCCACTGATATATGGCATCTGATTCAAACGAGCAGTTTATCATTCTAATTGCTCTGTGGATAGATACCCTAAGGTTTTTCGCTTACATTACAAACAAGTTGCAAGCAAACAATTATTTACAAGATACACCTAGTGTTGTAAACTGGAAATATAGCAAAGTCAGCCACGCAATCACTACAAATGATATTGCGTTTTGCTTGGGCTTATGTTATGGTGACTCGTCATACATTGCTGACCGACAGGCTTTGTTTGCAATATTACGAGTTGCCAAAGCTTCCCGATGTCGAAGACTCAGACGACGAGCTTTTGTTATGGTTGTCGCTCTTCAACGCGAAGACAGAAGATGATTTGTCGAAAATTGAAGCTATAGGGGGAGACGTGATGAAAGAAGCAATAGATGCATACCGTGCGGTTACGGCTACCGACGAGTTCAGGCAGCTTGCGCGTATGCGTGCAGATGCGCTGAACATAGAAGCTTCTGCGCTTGGTCATGCACGGCGCGAAGCGATACGCGAGACCGAAGAAAAGTGGCAAGGCATTGTCGATGAGAAAGACACAGAGCTTGCAGGGAAAGACGCAGAACTTGCTGATAAAGACACAGAGCTTGCGGAGAAAGATGCAGAACTTGCTGATAAAGACGCAGAACTTGCGGAGAAAGATGCAGAAATCGAGTTGCTGCGCGCCGAGCTACAGAAGCAAAGCGAGTCGAACGAATAGCTCTGATGTAGACGAGCTCGATGACGCTGCATAGACCTAAACTCATGTAGTAAAAACTAACAAAACACCCGGGGCTGTCTCAAACGGTCAGCTCCGGGTGTTTTAACACCATTG
This sequence comes from Oscillospiraceae bacterium, assembly GCA_009777775.1. GTDB lineage: Bacteria > Bacillota > Clostridia > Oscillospirales > Oscillospiraceae > WRMH01. The sequence continues at coordinate 63,926 of WRLE01000016.1, read as the reverse complement.
ATTTAATTATTACAAACAAGTTGCAAGCAAACGATTATTTACAAGATACACCTAGTGTTGTAAACTGGAAGTATAGCAAAGTCAGCCACGCAATCACTACAAATGATATTGCGTTTTGTTTTGGCTTGTGTTATTATTTTTCTACAAGGAAGTGGATGTGGCTGTGCCTGATCTCGAATACAGATTTACAAACGATGTCTTATTCAAATGGTTGTTTACCCGAAATCAGAACTTGCTTAAAAGACTTGTCGCAGGGATGCTCAGAATTCCATTGGATAGTATAAATGAGTTTTACATAACCAATCCTGATATACCGCCAGAGGTGGTCGAGGAAAAGCTTTGTCGTCTTGATATTGCCATGGTTGTTGATGGCAACCGTATAGGGCTTGAAGTTCAAGTTTCAAACGAGGGTGACTTCCCTGAACGCAGTCTTTACTATTGGGCTCGTGAATATTCTTCGGCGTTAAAAGCAGGCGGCGAGTACATTGATTTACCCCGCACAATCATCATTAGTATTCTCAATTTCAAGCAGTTTAGCTGCTCGGAATATTTTTCACAGCATATGGTCCTTGAAGTGACTCGTCATACATTGCTGACCGACAGGCTTTGTTTGCAATATTACGAGTTGCCAAAGCTTCCCGATGTCGAAGACTCAGACGACGAGCTTTTGTTATGGTTGTCGCTCTTCAACGCGAAGACAGAAGATGATTTGTCGAAAATTGAAGCTATAGGGGGAGACGTGATGAAAGAAGCAATAGATGCATACCGTGCGGTTACGGCTACCGACGAGTTCAGGCAGCTTGCGCGTATGCGTGCAGATGCGCTGAACATAGAAGCTTCTGCGCTTGGTCATGCTAGGCGCGAAGCGATACGCGAGACTGATGAAAAGTGGCAAGGCATTGTCGATGAAAAAGATGCTGAGCTTGCGGAGAAAGATGCAGAACTTGCTGATAAAGACGCAGAACTTGCTGATAAAGACGCGGAACTTGCGGAGAAAGATGCAGAAATCGAGTTGCTGCGCGCCGAGCTACAGAAGCAAAGCGAATTAAGCGAATAGCTCTGATGTAGACGAACTCGATGTCGCTGCATAGACCTAAACTCATATAGCAAATAATAAAAAAACACCCGGGCTGGCTTGTATGGTCAGCTCCGGGTGTTTGTTTGTGTGATTAATCAATTATACGATATTTTGAAATAAAAATATTGACAATGGTGCTGCTCACATGATAAATTAAACACAAAGGAACTGCCGCTTAAGCAGGGCGGCTCGGTCCGTACAATTGACGAACACAAGACGCCTTAGTTGCTAAGGCGTCTCGTGTTTTTTACGTTTCTATCTGCGTCTTTTTCTGCGAAAAAGCTTATAGCAGAGCGCAATAACTGCAATGAGTACCATTGTATAAGCAAATAGCATATCATAGGTAAACGAGTACTCCCCGCCATTTAACAGGGGGTTAGGATTAGTAAAAGGAAATTTTTTAGTTTTTTCGAGCCTCGTCAATGATGTCGTCGGGGATACCAAATGATTTCAACAGATCAACGATGTCAGACTCGCTAGCACCCAGCTTATTATCTGCAAAAGCTTTTTTCGCTATTTCCACCTGAGTCCATGCAATTCCTTCTGCTTTGCCTCTTGCTTCGCCTTCAGCAACGCGCATATTTACTTCCTCGTTCCTGCGCTCTTCATCGAGCCTGTCCAGCATAATATCGTATTCCCATCGCCGATACGCCTTGCGCAATTCCGGCATCGAAGCGACTAGCCCGTGCCGTTCAACGAATTGGGCGAACCCGGGGTCGCTGTCATATAGTTCCTTCAGTTTCGGGTCCATTTTCACCACCTCCGTCAATGGCTTCTTCTCGTCCTGTGATCTACATATCGCCGTCAGCCAGCATTCCAGCGGGGTCTCCGGAACTGCTTTTCGTTTTGTCTGTATTTGTCAAGCTCGAGGTTGTGTACCTGTAGCCTGTCCGTCGCTCGTTGGTAGGGGGGTTCGCGGTAAAGCATCTCAACGATTTGATGGTATCCGCCCGATACCCGAAGTGCTTTTTCTAACAAATTCACTACTATTACCCTTGGCATTGTCGAGATCACCTTTTCCATGGTGTCCCCGCGCCTCGCTCCGCTGGCAAGGGATTGTTCCGCATATAGCAAGGCTCGTTCTATCATTGCGGTAAAAGGTTTTTCCGAAACGCCTGGGTCTAGTTATGAGGGTAACAGTTCCCTTGTTATCGAGTAGTTCCTTAATGAAAAGTGTTTTATCAACATAAAAACAATCTTCTTCGATTATTCTCTCAAAAAACTCAGCTCCAATAAATATTGGTTTTTTCATAATACCATCACCTGTATAATGCCAAATATTAATAATTCAGCACAATTTATTGTGATTATTTTACTAAATAGATTAGCATTTAAATAAATATGAAAACAAATCATAAATAAGAATCGATAAGATATTCTATTTCTCAGCATTCAGTTCTTTTAATAGCATTTCGTTGACGGCTTGGGGGTCGGCTTTTCCTTGGGTTTTTCGCATTACTTGCCCAACTAAAAAACCAAGGGCTTTATCTTTTCCGCTGTGGTAATCTGCAACGGATTTTTCATTTTCGGCTACAACTTCTTTTATTGCATTATCCAGTAAACCTGTGTCAGCAACCATGCCTAGACCGTGTTCGCTTACATATGCTGCTGGGTCTATCCCCTCTTCAATCACTGCGACCAGGACTTTCTTCCCTGTGGCTCTGTTTATCGTTTTTTCTTCCACAAGTTTAATTAAACTTGCAAATTTTTCACAATCGATATTAATATCTTCCTCTGTGATGCCAGCTGCATTTGCCACTCCCAGTAGATCACCGATTATCCAGTTGGAAATTTCCTTTGCATTATTAATATATTTAAAGGTTTCGTTGAAAATCCTAGATAGGTTACGGCTAGATGTGATTATCTTACTGTCGTATTCTGGCAAACCCAACTCAAGGGTCATTCTCATGAACATCGCCTGAGCTGTTTCCGGTAGTGCTGCTCTAACGCTGTCAATGAGCTTTTCGTCAAGATGCACGGGCATTAGTTCCGGATTTGGGAAGTATCTATAATCTGCAGCTGTTTCCTTTGTTCGCATGGAATATGTCTCTCCCCTATCGTCATCCCAGCGTCTGGTTTGCTGGACAAGTATTTCGTCTCCTGTTTCGAGTGCGTTTATTTGTCTCCATGACTCATATTCAATGGCTCTGGTGATGGCTTTTAAGGAGTTCATATTTTTGATTTCTATTCTTGTACCCAGTATATTGCTGCCTTCTTCTCTCACAGAAATGTTCACGTCGCAGCGCATGGAACCCTCTTGCATTTTGCAGTCAGAGACTCCAGCGAAGCTAAGTAGAGAGCGGAGTTTTTCCAAGTATGCTACAACCTCATCAGCTGTGCGAAAGTCGGGGTTCGACACAATTTCCACCAAAGGTACAGAGGCTCGATTATAATCCACCAGAGTAGCTCCAGTATATGGGTCATGGACAAGCTTTCCAGCGTCTTCTTCTATATGAATCTGTTTAAGAGTGATTATCTTTTTTTCGCCGTTTTCTGTGTCAATTTCTATCCAACCATTGGTACAGATTGGCGAAAACCACTGGGTTATTTGATATCCTGTGGGTAAATCCGGGTAATAATAACTCTTTTTATCAAAGCTCATTATGGGAGTTATTTCGCTATTGGTGAGAAGCGCAGCGGCAATCCCCAGCTCCACAGCCTTTTTGTTGAGGACAGCAGGCATGCCTGGCATTCCACAACAGGCGGGGCATACATTTTCGTTAGCTTGGGCACCGAATTTTGCAGAGCATGAACAAAAGAGTTTCGATTCGGTGGATAATTCCACGTGGACTTCCAATCCCATTACAGTTTCATATTTCATATCGTATCTCCTTGACATAGGTACTTTGAGAGTGTTCCTTTGTTTTCGCCGATGAGAGCTATCTAGTTTTAAATGTTATAGAAGGATTTTTTCAACTATTTTATTTAATCTGTCTTCTCTACCTGCGTTGGCAATTATAGTATATCCTCCAACTTCGTTGGGTATTGTCAATGCTGGAAGACCACAAAGTCTGGGTAATGCATGGAGCTCAAGCTGCCACGGTATTGTAGCCATAACTGGGCAGGCTGGCATGATAATCCCATCATATTTATCAAACTCCAACGATTCTTTAACAAGTCGCCTTACACACATTGCTTTTTCGTAATACTTTTCGTAGTATTCTTCCGAAAGCACCATAGAGCCAATAAGCGCCGCTAACTTTGCTCCCTCTCCAAGGGCTTCTGTTCGGCTTTTTTTATAAAGATCATCTAAATCCGAAAAATCGCTAGCTCTATACCCAAAACTAATACCATCATAACGGCTAATATTACAACTAATTTCACCAAAACAAAGAATCTGCATAATCTGTCCATAAACTTCAAAATAGGGAAGCTCAATATCGACAGTATTATAATGTTGATGTAAAAACTCAAGTTCAGAAACATCAACGCTTCCAGTGTCCAGATTCCGAGGCACCGCAACCGTCAACTCCCCAACTCCTAATTCCTCACTCCTAATTCCTAATTCGGCAAACTCCTCATTCCTAATTCCTAATTCACGAAGTACAGCTCCATCATTACTATCATATCCAGATATTATCGAAAGTACACGAAATCCCACTTCTACCTCTTTGCAAACTATACCGATTTGGTCAATGGATGCAACAGCGGGTATGAGTCCATATCGTGATACCGTTCCATAAGTTGGATGCAAATAATACAAGCCTTTGGCTGCGGCTTGAGATGTAATATATCCCGTGTAGTCATTACATAATGCGAAATCCGCTACACCCGTCGCCACAACTTCAACTGCTCCAGAGGTGAAATTTAGCTCCTTTGCGTATAAGCCCATTATGCCGAACTCGTCCATACAGGTTTTTCCCAATATGCCGATGCCCGCTTCTTCAAGGCGAGATACAACGGTAGCCTCAATGGGCGAAGTAAAGCCATCCATGATTTTTGACCCTGCTGCTACGAGTTGATTTTTATGCATTATTGAGTCCTCAAGCACACCATATAGCACGCCTGCTTGACGCTCAGTTTGATATTCGCTGGTAAATATTTCCATTATGTTTCCTCGTTTCAAGGCGGTTGGTTTAATGAATATGCTGATTGCGTTGTTGTGCAATAAGATTCTTCGGTCGCTACGCTCCCTCAAAATGACACGGTTGGTGCGGTGCGTTTATTGGATATTTTTCATTGTTCATTGTTTCCGTGGCGGCGCGTCAGGGATGCCGCGCCCTACGAATGTCATTGTTTTGTGTTGCGGTTATTGGATATTTTTCATTGTTCATTGTTTCCGTGGCGGCGCGTCAGGGATGCCGCGCCCTACGAATGTCATTGTGTTGTGTTGCGTTTTCGTGTAATTGTTCATTGTTCATTGTTCATTATTCAATCGTTGCTGGGACTTGGTAATAGCCATCGTTGTGTTCTGGGGCTCTGGTCATTAATTCGTCGCGGCTCACGTTTTTTATTACGATGTCTTCCCGCAGAACATTGATGGTTTCTAAAACAGACACCAGTGGTTTCACATCATTTGTGTCGATTTTTTCAAGTGCATCGAAATTATCTATAATCGTATCAGCAAGCTCCTCCAGTCGTTGACGATCACTTTCACCCAATTCCAACATCGCAATGCCTTCGAATTTTGATATGTCTTTCATTTTATTGCTCCCAAGTTAATTATTCATTATTAATCATTCATTATTCATTAATTGTGCGTGGTTCATTGCATCCGTGGTGGCGCGTCAGGGATGCCGCGCCCTACGAATGTCATTGTTTTGTGTTGCGGTTATTGGATATTTTGCATTGTTCATTGTTTCCGTGGCGGCGCGTCAGGGATGCCGCGCCCTACGAATGTCATTGTTTTGTGTTGCGTTTTTGTGTAATTGTTCATTATTCATTGTTAATTGTTCTTTCGTTCTTTTTCTAGGGCTTTCATTATTTTCATGGCTTTTCTGTAATTTCTGTTGCTTTCTATGTAGAGGATTTTTTCTGATGTTGGAAAAAAGCCGTTCTTTTTGTAGATGTCTACCGCTTTGTAGCTCCAGGTTTGTGTGCTTAGATAGAAATCCACATCACCTTCCAGCTCTATCATTAGCTCAACGATTTTTGATATAAGGGCTTTTCCTAGACCCAAACCTTGATATGCAGGATGGACGGCGACCCAATGGAGCCAGGGGCGGCGTTGGTGGTTGACGAATCTCCACCAAGCAATGCTACTGCCTACTCTTTCGCCATTGCTATCCACAATAAAAATGCAACGACGCTTCAAATCTTCTGGGTAAGGCATATAATCTTGGGTAAAGCGCATAAGAGCTGCATATTCGCTGTCAAATTCTAAAACCGCTGTTTCTATCCTTGCCCAGTTAAATTCATCGCCAGCTTCGTAAAAGGCGAAATGATATCCATCCGGTAAGGGGAAAGGTGCAATGGCAGCTCCAGCCTTTCTATGCATATAAAAGCCAGCATATGGTACATTCTTATCAAGCATCGCATTATCCTCCAATCCTTCCAAGATTACCATTGCAGGGGCAATTTGTCAATTTCCCTTTTTTAATTGTGTATATTCAGTAAAATATGTGTAATTCTACTGGTTTTTTTTACGAAATAGTATATAGTGATATTAATAATGATTGTTGGGCGAGGTTATGATTATTTAGTATGTTAAATCAACAAAATGAAAAAACATTACCAGCATATCTCTTTCACCAGGGGACGAATTACCGCACTTACGAATACTTGGGCTGCCACTTTGATAGGGCTAGTGGAAAAGCTGTATTTCGCACATGGGCTCCCAGTGCCAGTAGTGTATATGTCGTTGGAGATTTCAACAATTGGGATGAGAAAGCTTCCCAAATGACCCGTGTCTCCGATGGCGGAGTCTGGGAGACAACTCTAGAAGAAATATCGGAAAACCAACGATATAAATATGCCATTTTCACAGCAAGTGGAAAACGGCTACTAAAAGCTGACCCCTATGCTTTTTATTCTGAGACAGAAGATAAAACCGCTTCCATCGTCTACGACTTAAATGGCTTCAATTGGACAGATGCCCTGTGGCAGCAATCACTTCGCAAGTCTTCTCCTCTTGACGGTCCAATGAACATTTATGAAGTTCATATTGGCTCTTGGATGAGGTCTGATGACGGAAGCCTTCTGGGATATGTGGAAATCGCTCAAAAGCTCATTTCATATATGCTGGAGATGAATTACACCCATTTGGAGCTTATGCCGGTGATGGAGCATCCCTTTGGTGGTTCTTGGGGCTATCAAATCTGTGGATATTTTGCACCCACATCCCGATATGGGACTCCCCATGATTTTATGAAATTTGTCGACCTTTTCCACAATGCAGGTATAGCTGTCATTCTCGACTGGGTACCATCCCACTTCCCCAAGGACGAACATGGTCTCATCGAATATGACGGTGGTTCCCTTTACGAAGCCCATGGCGCAGACAAGCAAGAACAGCCCGAGTGGGGTACACGCTGCTTCGATTATGGTCGCACAGAAGTCCAGTCATTTCTAGTTTCAAATGCCATGTATTGGTTTCATATGTTCCACATCGATGGACTAAGGGTTGATGCGGTGAGCTCTATGCTCTATTTGGATTATGGTAGAGAGCATGGCGGCTGGATTCCAAACTCCCATGGCGGCAACGAAAACCTGGATGCCATCGCCTTTTTGAAAAAGCTCAACACCGCTGTTTTTGAATTTTATCCCAACGCATTGATGATTGCAGAGGAGTCCACTGCTTGGCCTCTCGTTTCAGCACCAATCCACGATGGAGGCTTGGGTTTCAATTTTAAATGGAACATGGGTTGGATGAACGATATGCTTTCTTATGTAGAAACTGACCCCATATATAGACGACATATCCACGAAAAAATAACCTTTTCTTTCCTCTATGCCTTCAGTGAAAACTTCATACTCCCCATTTCCCATGATGAGGTGGTTCATGGCAAAAAATCCCTTTTAGACAAAATGCCTGGGGATTACGACAATATGTTTGCTGGCTTTCGTGCCTTTCTCTCATACATGATGACCCATCCGGGGAAAAAGCTCAGCTTCATGGGTTCTGAGTTTGGTCAATTCAAGGAATGGGACATTGAGACCCAGCTGGATTGGTTTCTCTTGGACTATCCAATGCATAATAAATTAAAGCATTTCACATCAAAACTGGGAGCATTTTATCTTCAGACACCAGCTCTTTGGGAAATCGATTATTCTTGGGAAGGTTTCAGATGGATACATGAAAACGATAGAGATCAGAACATAATATCATTTATTCGCACGGACAAAAAGGGTGAATATATCATCGTTGTTATCAATTTTTCACCAGTTGCCAGGTTCGATTATCCCATCGGTGTTCCCGAAAACAGCGGATATATTGAAGTGTTTAATTCTGACCTTCCTGAATTTGGGGGGTGGGATAATAAAAACGCTAGCATTGTTCCTAAAAAAACCAAACTTCATGGTTTCGATCAAAGTGTGAGTTTGACAGTTCCTCCATTGGGAATGGTAGTTTTAAAAAAATCGAAGTAGTAAAACGAAAACTAAATATCCTAGCAAATTTATAGTGATTGGAGGTGTACGCTAATGGATATTCACGAAGTATTGGAAAACTGCAAAATATTCGCACTGCGCATCATCGTCCTCCACAAATATTTAATCGATCATAAAAACGAGCATATTATGTCAGCTCGTCTTTTGGAAAGTGCAACAACAACCGGCTTGCATGTGCGTGAGCTAGCAAGAGAGCAGCCGAAAGCTGATTTAAACGCTGCTCTGAGAGCTGCCGATGAAAGCGCATATTGGCTGGAACTCTTATACGGAAGCAATTATTTGGACAAAGAGCAGTTTGGAATTATTTATCCCGAATGTAGTGCGATATTTTTCCAGTTAATGGCATTGTCCAGAACTCCGAAAAAGAAATAGTAGGATAAAAACTGTTAAGGAGCGTGATTAATGTGAATATAGTGGTACAAAAAAAAGAATGGATAGCCGCTCTCCTTGCAGGCGGTCGAGGTTCCCGCTTGGAATCCTTGACAGAGCAGATTGCCAAACCAGCCGTCACCTTTGGCGGCAAATATAGGCTCATCGACTTTGCCCTGACAAACTGCGTGCGCTCGGGAATTGACACCGTGGGAGTCATGACCCAATACCAACCCTTGCTGCTCCACGATTATATTGGCAAGGGTCAGCACTGGGATCTCGATACCCTCAGCGGCGGTGTTTCCATACTCCCACCCCATAGCAAGTTGGGCAGCACCGCTTGGTATAGTGGTACTGCAAATTCAGTCTATCAGAACCAGGATTTCATCGAGTCCTATGACCCTGATTATCTCCTAGTTCTGGCAGGCGACCATGTATATAAGATGGATTTTTCCATCATGCTGGATTATCACAAAGAGGTGGGAGCGGATTGCACCATTGCTGTCATTGAGGTTCCCCTTGAAGATGCCAGCCGCTTCGGTATTATGAACACCGATGAAACTAATCGAATAATCACATTCGAGGAAAAGCCCGAAATACCTCAAAACAATCTTGCTTCAATGGGGATATATATCTTCAATTGGCATGTATTGAGCGAGTTTCTTTACGAAGACGAAAAAGACCTGGAGTCCTCCCATGACTTTGGAAAGGACATAATCCCCACAATGCTGCGCGAGGGTCAAAATATGTTCGCTTATCGTTTTGATGGATATTGGGAGGATGTGGGTACCGTGGACAGCTTATGGCGAGCAAACATGGACTTGCTAAAGGATATGCATTTAGGTCTGGAGAGCTGGCATATCTTGTCCAGGACAGCTGGAAGGCCTCCCCAGTACATCGCCCCCACAGGCAGCATCAAAAATTCTTTGCTCACCGAAGGTAGTGAAATTTACGGATATGTGGAAAACAGCATTATTTCCGCAGGCGTGATTATCGAGGAAGGAGCTGTGGTGAAAGATAGTGTGATAATGGAAAATACCAGAGTATGTAAAAATGCTGTGGTAAATTACTCCATTCTTGATGAGTATACTGTCGTCACCGAAGGTGCTTTCGCAGGAATGCCCTTGGACTCCGAAGATGCCAAATTAACAGTATACGCTCGCGGAACTGTCATATCAAATTCGGAATTCGAAACTCAAAATGCTTAAGTAAGCAACCAAATTATTACCCATTTACATACCAGCAGCATTCCGAATTCTGCATACCAAATTCCGAATTTTTGAAACAGGAGGTTTCAAGTTTATGTATATAGGTCTGAGTCTTTCCGACCCCCATCCCGACACTGCCAGCGACGGCAACAAAATAAGAACACTTTCCGCCACTCGTTTTGCTGGAAGATACCGCCTAGTGGACTTTATGTTATCCAACATGGTTAACTCTAAAATAAACACAATTGGAATGATTCTCAATAGTCACTTCCAATCCCTCATCAGTCACATTGGAATGGGAAAAGAATGGGACCTGGCACGAAAAACCGGGGGTGTCACCTTTTTTCCTCCATATCTAGCAGATGAACGCCAGAGCGTCAATAGCGAAAACGATGGTCCTTTGCAAAGGGCTGTGGAGTATATCATGGGTGCCAGCGAAGAATATATTGTCCTTGTTGATAGCAGTATCGTCTACAACATGGATTATCGCACAGCAATCGAAGCCCATAGGAAAAGCGGAGCCGATGTGACCGCAATTTATACGAAAAAGCGAATTACACCAAATATGAGGGAAAACGCAGTTATTTTCGACATTACAGAGGATGGGCGAGTATTCGGAGTAAACCGCGCTCCCTATTCCAGCGACAAATTGAATATTTCCCTTGGTGCTTATATCATGCGTAAGGGTTACTTTATCCAGCTCACATCCGGTGAAAAAAACTGTGGAATGTTGAGATTCTCCCGGGTACTCCTTTCCCAAGCTTTGAGCAGACTAAACGTCCTGGCTTACGAGTATGAAGGATACTGCGCCCTCATCAGTTCTGTGGAGACGTTTTATCAATGTAATATGGAAATGTTGGACATCAGAAACCGCAATGCTTTATTCGATTATGAAAAAAGACGTATTTTTACCAGTTTGAGAGATTCATTACCCACAAAATATGGCATTAACGCCCAAGTGAACAATGCCATGATTGCCGATGGTTGCCAAATAGAAGGAACGGTGATTAATAGCATAATATGTAGGAATGTGAGAATAAAAGAAGGTGCTGTTGTAAAGAATAGTATACTTCAAGACGATACTATAATAGAGAAAACAGCGATGCTGGACAGCGTAGTCACCGATCGCGGCGTTATAATATCCGAACATCGCAGCTTGATGGGTGATGTGAGTTATCCTGTTTATGTTGATAGGTATAGAATTATTTAAAAGATGTGAATGTAGAAAAACCAAAGGAGGTGCTTTGCTGCATGAGCAATGAAAACGAGAGACTAAAGATACTAAGCGTTGTATCGGAGGTCGTCCCTTTTATCGCAACTGGAGGTATGGGCCAAGTTGCCGGGGCTTTGTCTTCAGCTTTGGCTGAAACAGATTCCCAGCTAGACTTGCGAACCGTGGTTCCCCTTTATGAGCAATTTCGCTGTAAATATGAATCCCAAATGAAATTTTTGGGAGAGGTGCCGGTTAAATTGGCATGGCGGGGAATAATGTTCAAAATTTACGAGCTTGCCCATCAAGGAGTAATATATTATTTTGTTGATAATTCCCATTATTTTGGACGCGAAAATGCATATGGATATTACGATGATGGCGAAAGGTTCGCCCTTTTTTCCAAAGCTGTTTTTGCCGTGTTAGAACTCACTGGCTTTGTTCCCGATGTTATCCACGCCCACGATTGGCAAACAGCCTTGGTTCCCGTTTATTTGAAAACAAGATATGCAGACAAGTATGGCAGCATCAGGACGGTATTCACCATACACAACTTGGAATACCAAGGGGTTTATGCTAGAGATACCCTCACTGATGTTTTCGATTTATATGAAGAAGAAGCTGGATTGGTGCTGTATAACAATGATGTGAATCTCATGAAAGGTGCCATTGTATGCGCTGATAAAATCACCACTGTAAGCCCATCCTATGCCGAGGAAATTAAGTCCGGCGGTGGTTATGGGCTCGATGCCATGCTCAGGGAAAATTCATATAAACTAACTGGAATAATCAACGGAATCGACACAAAAGTCAACAATCCAGAAACAGATCCCATGATTTCCATGAATTATACGGTGGACAACCTGGAGTTGAAGGCTATTAACAAAGAGAAGCTTCAAGCTCTTTTCGGCTTGCCCCAGTCTCCCCGCTCTATGCTCATTTGTGTTGTTTCTCGCCTTGTTTCCCATAAAGGCATTGATTTAATCACATATATTATGGACGATATGCTAAAGCAAGATGTCCAGTTTCTGCTGCTGGGTACAGGAGACCATGAGTTTCAACTGTACTTTGAAGAAAAAGCGGTGACCAACAGGGATAAAGTGGGAGTGAGCATTGCCTACAATCCGGAAATCGCCAGCAAGATATATGCAGGAGCCGATGCCATGCTCATGCCCTCTCGAAGCGAGCCTTGCGGCTTGGCGCAGATGATTGCTTGTCGCTACGGTACCATTCCCATTGTTCGCAAAACTGGTGGTTTGGGTGATACGATAAAAGACTGCCGCCTTGGTGTTGGCAATGGATTCGTTTTCGAAGAATACAGCGGAGCCGCTCTGATGAAAACTATTAATAAAGCATTGGATTTATACACAAATCGAGAAGATGATTGGAAAAACCTGATGCGCGAAGCTATGAATAGCGACTTTGGCTGGGATATTTCAGCAAAGGCATATGCCAGTCTATATAGGGAGCTTAAATAAGAAGAAAATGATCGATACTTTGTATATCTTTGATGAGGATGATGAGTATTTCAGGTATCCCAGCGGAGCTTTTGAAACACCTGGTACCCTCGAATTGTCTATAAAACTCGCTAGAGGCTCAGCAATCGGAGCCAGCGTCTACCTCCATCCCGACGATGGTGTCCCCGAAGAAACAGTCATGGAATTTATAACTGTGACAGGAGCTTTTGATCTTTACAAATGTAGAATTACTATACATACACCTGGCTTGTATTGGTATACTTTCCACATTAGGACTCCCGATGGTGGAAAATATACCATACCGGAAAATTCTGAAAACACCTTTCAAATTACTGCCCACGGTGCCGCTGCCATAGCACCCAATTGGATTCATGGTGGTCTCATTTATCATATATTTGTCGATAGATTCCACCGTGGCGGGGAGCTAAGGCTTCGTTCTGGTGCCGTTTTCAGGTCTGATTGGGATGGTATTCCCTATTATTTACCCGATGAAGAAGGTATTGTCCATAACAACGACTTTTTTGGCGGCGATTTATATGGGATAATCGAAAAACTCCCATATCTCGAGGAATTGGGAGTAACTTGCATTTATCTCAGCCCCATATTCGATGCCGCTTCCAACCATAAGTATGACACCGGTGATTATATGCAAATCGACCCCGCTTTCGGTGGCAACGAAGCCTTTGAAGAATTGTGTACAAAGGCGAAGGACCGTGGCATGAGTATCATTTTGGATGGTGTCTTCAACCATGTGGGAATTGACAGCCGTTACTTCAATAAATATGGTAATTATGACTCTCTGGGAGCATACCAAAATAGCGATTCTCCATATTATGATTGGTTTCGTTTCCGCGAAGACGGCACCTATGAGTCCTGGTGGGATATAGAATTGCTACCAGCGGTGAACAAGAGTAACGAAGCCTACAGGGACTATATTTGCGCTAAAGATGGGGTCATTGCCCATTGGACCAAGAAGGGTGTTTCCGGTTGGCGTTTGGATGTTGTGGACGAATTACCCGATGTGTTTCTCTATCCCCTATGCGCTGCCATAAAGAGGGAAAAGGGTGATGCCATCATCGTTGGCGAGGTCTGGGAAGATGCTTCCAATAAAATTGCCTATGATGTGCGCCGCAGGTACTTCCATGGCGGACAGCTGGACAGCGTCACCAATTATCCTGTGAAAAATGCGATTATCGCATGCGTAAAAGAGGGAAATGTAGAGCAGCTGGCGGCAACCATGGCAACCCTTTGCCGCAATTATCCCGAATATGTCCTCCATTCTTTGATGACTGTGGTAGGTTCCCACGATACAGCTCGTATCCTCACGGTTCTCAGCGATGTGCCGATACCCAGCAACAAGGTGGATATGGAGCATTTTTCATTGGATGATGCTTCCCTTGCCCTTGCAAAGCAAAGGCTTAAGCTGGCTTCTGTCTTGCAATTTACCTTGCCGGGCGTGCCTTGTATATATTATGGCGACGAAGCTGGAATGGAAGGCTGCATAGATCCCTTTAACAGGCGCGGGTATCCCTGGGGTCATGAAGATGAAGACTTGCTATTTTGGTATAAAAACCTTAGTTGCATTCGTAAATCCAGCCCTTCCTTTGCAAATGGCGCATATAAACTGGTGGAAGCAAGGGCAGGTTTATTTGCCTTTACCCGAGGTGAAGGTAAGGAGCAAATATTAATTGGGGTGAATACGACGGACAAGGATAGAACAATAAACGTGGATGGCTTCAATGTAAACTTATTGAGCAATACCACCGTTGATACAATAACACTTAGCCCAGGGCAAGCTGGTATTTTTGCCTGTAGATGAATTTTATGCAAATGAGTTGATTAACACATCGCTTGCTAGTAGCTTTGGGGCTGTTAAACTTGGAAAATCACACGCAATCACGCATAATGATGGAAGGAAAATAATTGGATGTATATTCATGACAAAGAAGCTTTTTCCCTACTTTTCAGGGATAAGCTCGAAGTAACGCGCGGTGTATCTGTTGAAGACGCAAGTTTGGAAGACTGTTACTTTGCCCTTTCATATCTTATTAAAGATCAGATAATGAAAAAATGGATGCAAACTGCAGCAAACACATATAAGAAGGAAACCAAGAAGCAAATCTACTATTTTTCTCTGGAATTTTTGCTGGGCAGGCTTTTGGAAAGCAATATTACAGCACTTGGTTTACGGGATGTCTGCATAGAGAGCATGGAGAGCTTTGGCTTTGACTTGGATGAAATCTATAATCTGGAGCTTGACCCTGGTTTGGGTAATGGCGGTTTAGGAAGACTTGCCGCTTGCTTTATGGATTCCCTCGCCCACCTGGGCTTACCGGGAAACGGCTGTTCCATCAGGTATAAGTATGGCTTATTTGAGCAAAAAATAATCGATGGTTATCAAGTTGAAATGCCAGACAATTGGCTGCGCAACGAGGTTGTTTGGGAAGTGAAAAAACCGAACAAAGCCGTGGTTGTCAGATTCAATGGCTCCGTTCGAGTGGAAGTGAGCGATGGTCGCCATGTATTTCACCACGAAAACTATGAAACTGTCATAGCCATGCCCTACGATGTTCCAATTCCAGGTGGTGAAGACGGTTCTGTGAATACTTTGAGGTTATGGAGCGCAGAGTCCACCCAGCAGTTCGATTTCGGGGCTTTTTCTGGTGGTGAATACTTAAACGCGGTGTCTCAAAAGTATTCTGCTGAAGCAATTTCCGAGGTTTTGTACCCTGACGATTCCAATTACCAAAATCGGATGCTCAGACTAAAACAACAATATTTCTTCGTTTCCGCTGGAATTCAAAGTATTATTCGCCATTACAAGCGTTATTATGGCGATGTGCGTAATTTACCAGAATATGTCGGCATTCACATTAATGACACTCACCCGGCTCTAGCTGTTCCTGAGCTGATGAGGATTTTATTGGACGAAGAAGACTTAGGATGGGATGAAGCATGGGAGGTTACTGTAAAGACCATATCCTATACCAACCACACCATATTGCCAGAAGCTTTGGAAAAATGGCCCATCGATGTTTTTTCAGGTCTGCTCCCTCGAATTTATATGATTGTCCACGAAATAAATAGACGTTTTTGTGCCACTCTCATTGAAAAATACGGTGAATATGATGACAGGTTACCGAGAATGTCCATCATTTCAGAGCATTATATTTCCATGGCATATCTGGCAATCGTGGGTAGCCATGCCATAAACGGCGTCGCCCATGTCCACAGCGAGCTTTTAAAACATGAACTTTTCGCAGATTTTTATGAACTTTACCCCGAACGATTCAACAATAAAACCAACGGCATCGCCCATAGAAGATGGGTCCAAATGGCAAATCCCAAACTCACAAGCACAATTTCCGAAGCAATAGGAGATGGTTGGTTAAAGGAACCCCTAAAACTATCACTACTTGACGAAACTGGTGTTGTACATGATAAAGCTTTCCACGAAAAGCTCAGGGCAATTAAAAGGGATAATAAGCTTCGTTTGGCGAAAATAATTTACGAGAGCAACAATGTGGTCATCAACCCAGACTCCATATTCGATGTGCAAGTAAAAAGAATCCATGCATACAAACGGCAACTTCTTTTGCTCATTTATATCATCGACCTATATAATACCTTGCTTTCTAATCCTGATATAGACATTATCCCCAGAACATTCATCATTGCAGGCAAGGCTGCTCCCAGCTATCATTTCGCCAAAGAAGTCATCAAACTGGTGTCCGTGGTGGCGGAATCCATCAACAACGACCCTCGTATCAGAGACTTGATAAAGGTTGTTTTTCTCGAAAACTACAGGGTTTCCCTTGCACAAAATATTTTCCCCGCATCTGATTTAAGCGAACAAATCTCCACAGCAAGTATGGAAGCGTCTGGCACAGGAAATATGAAATTTATGATGAACGGTGCCTTAACAATCGGAACTTACGATGGTGCCAATGTGGAAATATTTGAAGCTGTGGGTGATGAAAACGGATTCCCCTTTGGACTCACCGTTGCTGATGTCTTAGAACTTCGCAAAAACAACAGCTACAATAGCAGAGAGTTTCTCACCAGCCATGAGCGTTTGCGTCTTATCGTATACGAAATGATTAATGCCAACCCCCATTTGGTGGGAATGGCGCAATTTCCCAGCATTTTCGATTCATTGACAGCCCAAAACGACCAATTTTTCGTCCTAAAGGATTTCGATGCATACGCCGCTGCCCAAGCCAAAGCCAATGAGTACTATAAAGATGTGGACAAATGGTCTTTCATGTCCGCCATGAACATAGCCCATTCCGGCATATTCTCCAGCGACGAAACAATAAAACGCTACGCAGAAGAAATCTGGAAAATAGACAATAAATAAGTAATTAATGATGAATAATGAATAATTAACGATATACGTAGGGCGCGGCATCCCTGACGCGCCGTTGCGGCAACAATGAATTACGCTCAATGTACAATACACAATTAACAATGAACAACATTCGTAGGGCGCGGCATCCCTGACGCGCCGCTGCGGCAACAATGAATTACGCTCAATGTACAATACACAATTAACAATGAACAACATTCGTAGGGCGCGGCATCCCTGACGCGCCGCTGCGGTAACAATGAACCTTGCACAACTAACAATTAACAATTAACCAACAAGGAGTTATACATGGAAACTGGTGTTGAAAAGTCTATTTATAAATATCCGCGCTCTGCTGGGGTGCTGATGTCTGTGCCGATGCTCAGCGGTCCATATGGCATTGGCGTCCTGGGTGCAGAAGCCATGGCATTCGTTGATTTTCTCAGCGAAGCGGGCTTTCATGTATGGCAAGTGCTTCCCGTGGAGCATACAGATGTGTCATTTTCACCCTATCAATGCGTATCTGCCTTTGCAGGTGAGCCGATGCTGATAGATCCCCGAATGCTCTTGGAAATGGATCTCATAACAGCAGATGAACTGGCAGAGCGAGCAGAGGGGATGCGGGATGATTATGTTAACTACGAGCTTGTGCATGAAAAGCAATGGGCTCTTTTGAGAAAAGCATATTCACGATTGGAATATAAACCCCATGCGGATTATAAGCCTTTTTGGCTTGAAACATATGCACTTTATATGACTCTTCATCATCGTTTTGGCGAGACTCCTTGGTATGAATGGCCCGACGAGGCATTGCGAAGCTATGATACCGCTGCCATTAAAGCAGCAAAAGTTGATTTATACTACGAAATGGATGTGTATAGATTTATCCAATGGATTTTCGACAAACAATGGCAAAAACTCAAAGAATACGCAGCTTCCCGCAAAGTTTCCATCGTTGGCGATATGCCTTTTTATGTGTCCGGCGATAGTGCCGAAGTATGGAGCGCAAGGGATCTATTCGATGCCGAAGCCAATGGTGATTTTGCCGCTGTCAGCGGAGCTCCACCAGATTATTTCACCCCATTGGGACAATTATGGGGCAATCCCATCTATAATTGGAGATTAATGAAACGTCGAGGCTATAGATGGTGGGCAAGGCGCATCAAGACCGCAATGGAACGATATGACTATGTGAGAATAGACCATTTTCGTGGCTTCGATACATATTGGGAAATCCCCGCTGGTGCTCCTGATGCCACCACTGGAAAGTGGGTGGAAGGTCCTGGTTTACAATTTTTCAAAACAATCGAGGCTTTACTGGGTTCTACTAATTTACCCTTGATTGCAGAAGACTTGGGGCATGATTACGGCAATGTACCGCAACTGCTCAAAGACAGTGGATACCGAGGAATGCGCTCCATCCAATTTGGTTTCATTGGCGATGAAAAGCATATCCCCCATTTTATAACCGAAGATGAAATTGCATATACAGGCACCCATGATAATACCACCATCATGGCTTGGATGATGGAAATGTCAGCTGAATATCGAGATCGAGCGTTGCTTTACATCGGTTTCGAGGGAGACTGGACAGCTGGTGGTCCCAATAGTGCTGTCATTCGAGCTTGGATGCGTTCATTATTCACCTGCGGGGCTTCCTTGGCTATCATGCCCATTCAGGATTTATTGGGATATGGTGCTGATACTCGTACAAATACTCCAGGAACTATAATAGACAATTGGGTGTTCCGAGTCCGCCCCTATGTGCTAGATGAAGTTGACAAAGGTTATATAAAGGCTTTAATAATAGCTAGCAGCAGAGACAACATGATGGATGGTAAGTGAAAATGAAGTTTTATTAAAATATGTACTTGAAACCTCGGGCGATGTGTTGTATAATTCTTTTCACAGTCCGGGGTGTGGCGCAGTTGGTAGCGTGCGTGCTTTGGGAGCATGAGGCCGTGAGTTCGAGTCTCACCACTCCGACCATGAAAAAACGTCTAAATAGGATTAAAATCCTATTTAGACGTTTTCAATTGACAATGAACAATTAACAATTGGTGATAATACGTATTTCGGTAATATGACAAAATATTCGTAGGGCGCGGCATCCTTGACGCGCAGCGAGCTTGTACTGTTTTTCAATCGGACAGTGCGTCGCCTGTGTTGCGGTGGATGCCTTGCGGCGCGTCTGGGAAGCCGCGCCCTACAGAAGCCGCGCCCTACAGAAGCCGCGTCCTACAGAAGCCGCGTCCTACAGAAGCCGCGCCCTACAGAAGCCGCGCCCTACAGAAGCTGCGCCCTACGAAGGTCATTGCATTTGTTCCCTTGTACTGTTTAACGGCGGCCTCCGCTGGATAGTCTTCCTGTTAGTTCTTCCATGATTTCTGGGATATTAATGGCTTGGGTGCAGCGTTCTATGCAGGTTTTGCAGGCTGTGCAGTCGGCGGGGGTTTTTTCTGCATCACGAAGCTTGGCTATGGCTTGTCCTGACATCGCCCAAGATAGAATCCTCAAATCATTGTAGACTTTCATCACCTCGGGTATGTCAATTTGTGCAGGGCAATCCTCCAAGCAATAACCACATTCCGTACAAGGCACTACAATTTCGGATTTCAGCTGCTCACGCACTTGATCTAAAAGGGTGTTTTCTTCATCTGTCAGTGGTGAAAGTGTTTCAAAAGTATTCACATTATCCACAATTTGCTCCAGTGCCGACATCCCGCTTAATACCACAAGCATATTAGATAGACCCATATGCCAGCGATATGCCCAAGATGCGGGACTCCAATCCGGTCGCAAAGCCTTTAGCATGGAAGTAGCTTCATCGCTGAGATTAGCTAGCCTTCCCCCTCTAGCGGGTTCCATTGCCACCACTGGTATGCCGTTATCGGTGAGAACCTTGTATTGCTCGTCCGCTCCAGCAAATGCCCAATCGAAATAGTTTAGTTGTATCATGGCAATTTCCCAGGGATAAGCCTTCACAAACCATTCTAAAGTAGAGGCAGGAGCATGGGCTGAAAAGCCCACATGTCTAATCCGACCAGCTTCCTTTTGCTTTTCGATGAATTCCATACAACCGCTCTTTAAATAATTCTCTGCGGATTGATCATTTAGCACCGCTTGTATCATATAAATATCTATATAATCCGTATTAAGCCTTTCCAATTGACCTTGAAAATTTCCTTCGAAATCCGGTCCACCCATTGTGTTGTATTTTGTGCATAAATAATAACTATCTCGTGGATATTTGGATAAAGCCTTGCCTAAAAACTCTTCAGAACCGCCATAAATATGTGAAGTATCATAATAATTCACTCCATTTGCCATACCATAATCGATTATTTCAGCGGCTTTTTCATAATCAATCACAGCGTTCCGAAAATCCTCCCCGCTTCCAGCTGAGCGAGGCAGACGCATATTACCCATTCCTAGAAACGAGAATTGTTTACCTTGAAAATCCTTATAGTGCATACCTTCATTCCTCTCAATAAAATTTAAGCTAGTGGCAATTCCACTAGCTTAAATATTATCATATTATACAATTTTGTGCAACAAACCCCTACAATGAAAGCACTTCGATTTCTTTTCCTTTTTTTACGAATTGACATGAAGCCAAATCTTCTTGGATATAGTAGGATGCATTGGAAATTCCTATACTGGAACCTTCATAAACAGTCCCCTCTATAACGATTTTCCCAGTTTCACCGCTTGTTGAATTGTTCACCATCCTATTGTAGTTATTTAGAAACTCGTTTAATTCGTCTTCACCCTTCACAAGCATTGATGGCAATATCCTCAAAAGCCTTTGATGATCGATTTCCATATCCTCATTACTTTCGATTTTTCGTGTGAGAAAGTTGAGAGTCTGATGAAGTTTCGATTGCTGAGCACGCTTTTCAGCCAGTTCAACTTCCATTTCTTTTAGCAGGTTGATGTCATCAGCGCTTGAGCCCACAGTTAGTTGGGTATGTGCAGTGGCGAAAGCAGAACCCACAGTTTTCACCGAAATAAGGTTCTTTGCACACAAAACTCCTCCTTTGACCAAGCCTTTGTTGGAACTAACGATGATACTACCATTGGCTGTCACATTGCTAAATAGAATGCTGCCTGCCAAAACATCACCGCCAGCTGTAATGGTGCTTTCTTGTATGAAATTAACTGTTATATCACCACCAGCTGTAATGTCGGCTCTACCCGCTCCGTGGACACCACTGGCGATGACAATATTACGTCCTGCAATCAATGTGGCACCCTCCACCACACCAGTAACCATAATATCATTGGTCGCCTTTACGCTGTAGCCAGTTTGCACATCGCCGCCAATTCTGACAATACCATCGAATACCACATTGCCGGTGGCAGTTCCCACATTTCCTTTTATCACATATACATCTCGGACAACAACTTTTTCATTTTCCAGTTCCACATAACCGCCACTGGAAGCTCGAAGTATACAACCATCCTCAGATAATATAGTGTTTTGACCATATTTCAACGATTTATCCACAGGATGCTCAGAAGGCAGCTCCTTTCCCAGTACAGTCATTCCAAACTCACCTCTGTGGGCTGGAATCAACACAGCGAGTCTATCTCCCTGGGACACATCATTGAGTAAATTCAAATCATGAAAGTCGACGCTTCCATCATCTTTAAATGTGGGGCGAAATCCTTCTTCAGTCTCGAAATAATACTCGATAAAAGCATCTCTGCTCTCCTGGGGCAACATACCCTTTGCCATTAGTAAATCGGTACAATAGCGTTTATTCGAAAGCCACTCATCTAAGTTTTCTTCCATTATTCCAAAAACAATTCCAGCAGCTTGTAATGTCTCGATAATGTCGCTCTTACTAAGTAGCTTACCCTCCTGGGAAGCCGGATATAACCTGACATTCGCTTCCATCAAGTCCTTGGTAACGGAAACTATTGCAATTTCGTTGACAGGATTTATTTTTTCTTCGCATATGAGTATTTCCCGCTCTTGGTTTTGAACCACTAAAGCCTCCACTAGACTAGCAGCCAAATCAGCATCAGAAAATATATCAATTCCAAGATTATTTAAGTAATGCCTAATTTCCGAAAGCATTAGGGCTTCTCCATATTCTGATGGTGGAAAAAGTTTAATATATGTTCCATTATCCTTAATTATTATTTGAAAGTAAGCATTGTAATGCATTACCTCACCACCTTTCTGGGCTGTTTTTGTATAAATTTCAACAAATATCTTTTGTAATTTTTATACATACATTCTACTCCATATGTAAACTTATGTCAACCAATATGCACAGTAAATGGTGTGTTTTCACCATACATTTTAGGCATTTTACCATGCAGATACACAGAAAAAGAAAAACAAAGGACAGCTTGACTAAAACTCCAAACAAGCGTTATAATCAAGTATTGAAAACATCAGGGGAAAACACAAGGAATCTGGGAAAATCCCTACACTAAATTTACACGAAAAACGATATAATATATACACCCTAAAATATATTTTTTACACAACCAACATATACCCAAACGACAGGAGGAACAATCCTTGCCTAAAACCATATTCGTGGTCGATGACAACGACATCAATCTATCCGTTGCAAAAGAAGCTTTAAAAAGTCAATATAGAGTCTTGACAGTACCATCGGCTGCAAGGATGTTTGACCTCATGGAAAAAATCACCCCAGACCTTATACTGCTGGACATAGAAATGCCCGAAATGAACGGCTTTGAAGCACTGCAGCTTCTCAAGGAAAACGCTCTCCATTCAGGTATTCCTGTGGTCTTTCTCACCAGTATGACAGATGCCACCATTGAAGCGAGAGGCTTTGAAATGGGAGTTGTGGATTTCGTTGCGAAACCCTTCTCCGCTCCTGTACTACTCAATCGTATAAAAAGCCACTTGAACATCGACGAAATCATCAAAGAACGAACATCCAAGCTCCAACGCTTGCAAAACAGTATTATCTATGTTTTGGCGGACATGGTGGAAAACCGTGACCACGGCACCGGAGGACACGTGGATCGCACTACAGCTTATTTAAAGGTCTTGACGCAGTCTGCATTGGAACAAGGACTATATACAGATGAACTAGGCAATCTCGACTTTGAAATACTTGTCACCTCTGCTAGATTGCATGATGTGGGAAAAATTACTATTTCCGACACAATATTAAACAAACCAGATAAGCTTACTGAAGAAGAGTTTGAAATCATGAAAAGCCATACCACCGAAGGCGAACGTATCATCGAACAAATTGTTTCCCGAGCCGGTGAAGATGAAGCCTTTTTATCCCATGCAAAGTTATTTGCTGGGTACCACCACGAGCGTTGGGACGGTAGAGGTTATCCATATGGTTTAAATCAAGACGATATACCTATACAGGGTCGCATCATGGCATTTGCTGATGTATACGATGCCCTTGTTTCAGAAAGACCTTACAAAAAGGCATTTACACACGAAGAAGCAACTAAAATAATCGAAGAAGGAGCGGGAACCCAATTCGACCCGCACCTCACCCGAATTTTCATATCAGTGGAAGATGATTTCCGGAAAGTTGGGCAGGAGGAATAACGATTTTCCATATCTACGTTCGCGTTTTGCACATTATGCGGGGCAAGCAATGGTATGGATTGGAAGGCATGGAAAGATGACAGAACTTATAAAATCGCGGCAGGATTTGTGTACCGGATGTAACAAGTGCGTTCGGGAATGTCCCATGGAAACTGCTAATATAACATATCTTGATGAAGAAGGGCGTATAAAGGTTAAAATTGACCCGGAAAAATGTATAAATTGTGGAAGATGCATCACAATGTGTACCCATGAGGTGAGGTACTATGAAGACGATACTATGCGCTTTCTTGATGACTTGGCAACGGGGATGCAAATATCCCTCATCGTCGCTCCTTCAATAAAAACAAACATTCCTGAATATAAAAGACTATTTAGCCATTTAAAAAACCTAGGCGTGAACAAAATCTACGATGTATCCTTTGGTGCCGATATTTCCATATGGGCTCATGTGAGACATTTGGAACAAAACGAATACAAACCCATGATAACCCAGCCATGTCCGGTGATTGTCTCCTATTGCGAAACCTATCGCCACGAACTCATTGGCAATCTAGCTCCTTTGCAAAGCCCCATGGCATGTACAGCAATCTATATGAAAGAATACGAAAGCATCGGTGACTCCATCGCTGCTCTATCACCATGCATTGCAAAGTCTGTGGAATTTGAAGAAACAGGGCTCGTTCAATATAACGTAACCTTTTCCAAGCTACTTGAGTATTTGCTCGAAAATGGCATTGAATTACCTATGGAAGAAACTGATTTTGATAGTATAGAAAGCGGACTTGGTTCGATTTTTCCCATGCCTGGAGGCTTGAAGGAAAACATCGAATTTTATTTTGGCAATGAGTTCCATATATCAAAATCTGAAGGCTTCGGAGTTTTCAACAAATTAGACACCTATGCTTTGACCCCCTGGGAGTTTTTGCCCGCCTTGTTTGATTGTCTCAACTGTCAAGAGGGTTGCAACATCGGACCTGCTGTTCATCAAGAGCAAAACCCTTTCCAAGTGGAATCATTAATGATAAAGCAAAAGAATGAAAAAAGCGATGAACAATGGCGCGAGCATCTTCGCCAACAGTACGCTCGCTTCGATGAGAAGCTTCAACTATCTAGCTTTCTTCGTAATTATAATAAAATCGAATATACACATAAAAATATAACTGACGCTGAAATAGAAGATGCATTTCTTCAATTGGGTAAAAACAATTATGATAAACAGCATGTGGACTGTGGTGCCTGCGGTTCCGCCACTTGCTACGATATGGCTCGGAAAATAGCCCTGGGGGTGAACATCGTCTCAAATTGCATGGTGCTTGTCATGGAAACTGCAAAGGATGAACATGAACAGTTCCTGGCTGCCCACGAGCAAATCAACCGTATGGAAAAGCTCAGGGAAGCCGATGAACATATCCGTGTCTTGCTAGATGCTAATCCCCATATTAGTGTATTATTCAACGATAAATTCCAAGTTCTTGATTGCAATCTCGCTGCTTTGAATTTTATGGGCTTTGCCACTAAACAAGACCTAATCGATGGCTTCTTGGAACGCACTTTAAACAGCATCCCCGAGTACCAATCCAGCGGGAGAATATCTATTCCCCTATCCGAAAGATTTCAAGCAGTTATAAACGAAGGTTTCGTAAGCTTCGAGACTGACTTGGTCGTCGATGGCGAAGTGCGTACATTGGATGTAAACTTTAAAAAAATCCCCTATGGTGAAAGCTTTGCCATAGTTGGGTATTTCTACGATATGACAAGTATCCATGAGCGGGAAATGGAACTAAAGCGAGTACAAGGTCTAAACGAATTACAACTTGCTAAGTTGAATCTCGCAGTCCACGCTACGAATCTTGGCTTATGGGATCTAGACGTGGTTGCCGACGACCCCTTGGGGGCTGATAACCAAATAAATTGGGCTGTTGAATCCTTGCAGCTACTAGGTTATGGCGACTTGTCTTCATTCCCGAATACCATTGGAAAATGGAAAGATATATTGCATCCCGAGGACAAGGAAAGAGTAATCGATGCTTTTTCGAAACATATACTTGACTCCACAGGGCGTACACCTTATGATATAGAACACCGTATGCAAAAAAGAAATGGTGAGTTTGCATATTATCGAGTAACCGGTGCCACTATCCGTGATGAAATGGGTACAGCCCTTCGAGTTTCGGGAGCCTTGATGGACATCACAGAAAGCAAGGAACTCCTTTTGGAAGCCCAGCGTCAGCGTCTGGAAGCCGAAGCAGCCAACAAGGCAAAGAGTGCATTTCTAAGCACAATGAGCCACGAAATTCGCACTCCCATGAATGCGATACTTGGCATCACCGAGGTGCAGTTGCAAAATTCCTCCCATGATGAGGAAACCAGGGATGCGCTGGGAAAGATTTACACTTCTGGTGATATGCTCCTTGGCATTATCAACGATATACTGGATTTATCAAAAATTGAATCCGGCAAGTTGGAACTGGTATTGGATAAATATGAAGTTGCCAGCCTTGTCAGCGACTCCGCACAATTAAACATGATGCGTATAGGTAGTAAACCCATTGAATTTGAAATAGATATTGATGAAAATCTACCAACTGTTTTACAGGGCGATGAATTGCGGGTTAAGCAAATATTAAACAACATCCTGTCAAATGCCTTTAAATATACAGAAGCTGGTACAGTCACTCTGTCCATAACCTTAGAGGCAATGAATAAAGACGATCTTGATGAAGATTGTGTGCCTTTGCTCATCGTCATCAGCGATACGGGACAGGGCATGTCGGAAGACCAGGTTGCAAAGCTTTTCGACGAGTATTCCCGCTTCAACGCCGATGCCAACCGTAGCACAGAAGGAACTGGTCTTGGCATGAGCATTACTCAAAAGCTCATTGACATGATGGATGGTCAGATTCGTGTGGAAAGCGAAGTGAATGTGGGAACAACAGTTTACGTTCATATTCCCCAAAGGAGAGTCGGTCCTGGTGTATTGGGTAAAGAAATGGTGGAAAACTTGCAAAAATTCCGCACAAGCAGCAGGTCTCAAAACAGGCTCGCTCGCATCACACGAGAACCGATGCCCTATGGCAGCGTCCTGATTGTGGATGATGTGGACACCAATATTTATGTTGCCAGGGGATTGCTTTCCCCATATGATTTACATATAGACCACGCAGACAGTGGGTTTACAGCCATCGAAAAGGTGAAAGCTGGGAATGTATACGATATAATATTCATGGACCATATGATGCCGCAAATGGACGGTTTGGAAGCGACAAAGCTCATTCGCGATATGGGCTACACCCATCCCATCGTTGCGCTGACCGCCAATGCAGTCTCTGGTCAGTCAGATATGTTTATCAACAATGGCTTCGACGATTTCATAGCAAAACCCATCGATGTTCGACAATTAAACACCATATTAAACAGACTCATTAGGGACAAGCAGGATGCCAACACCATTTACGAAGCAAGACAGCAGGCATCAAACGCAACAAACACAAGCCCTGAGCCTGTCTCAAAGGTTGCCATCAGTCCAAGGTTCGCCGAGATTTTTATAAGAGATGCGGTCAAAACCCTTGACATTTTAGAAGCTTACATGGAAAAGGATACTGGACACAGCGATGATGATGTGCGAGCCTACACGATAAGCATTCACGGAATAAAAAGTGCCCTTGCCAGCATTGGAAGAACGGATTTATCAGAAGTAGCCCTGAATCTTGAAATAGCCATTAGAAACAACGATATTCACACCGTTTCCACCGAAACCCAAAGCTTTATTGATAGGTTGCGTGGTTTAGTGGAGGAGCTTTCTCCAAAAGAGGATGTTTTAGATGAATCTATTGGAGATAAACTTGATGAAGAGTCTGAAAATCTGGAAGAACTCCACGAGTGTTTATTCGGTATATTAGAAGCCTGCCAAAAATACGATGAATCAAGTATTGAAGAGATAATAAACCTATTGAGTGATAAACCATTGAATAAATCTACAAATGAACTCTTGGCAGCAATATCTACCCACCTGCTTCACAGTGATTTTGATGAAATCGTCGAACTTATAACTGCATATATGACAGCAGCTTCATAGCTTTTAAACAAATAAGGGAGTGTTTGCAAATGCTCATAAAAACCTTGCCTGTGGGACATCTTGAAACTAATTGCTATATAGTCACCGATGAAACTACACGCAAATGCGCAATCATTGACCCTGGTTCAGATTCCAACATCATTTTGGACTATATTGAGTCCAACAATTTATCACCCCAAGTCATTTTCCTAACCCATGGTCATTATGATCATTTCATGGCTTTGGAATACATTATGGATGCCACTGATGCTCCAGTATATATCCATGGCTCGGACATCGAAATCGCCAATAGCTTCCAAAGCTTTGATTTCGGCGATTATGACGATCAAAGGACATATAAGGAGGGTGACATCATTTCCGTTGGGCTTCTTGAGTTTCATGTTATTGAGACCCCAGGGCATTCACCAGGTTCTGTCACTTTAATTTGCGAATCGGCTTTATTTACCGGCGACACCCTCTTTCGTGATAGCTGTGGACGGACGGATTTCCAAGGTGGAGATATTGACTCCCTTTTCGCTTCATTACGCCTTTTGTCTCAGCTAGATGGTGATTATGAAGTCTATCCCGGACACGCAGATTCCAGCACTTTGAACCGCGAACGCAGTTTTAATCAATATATGATAAAAGCTGTATCTGATTCGGACGCTTAACATGAAACTAAACCTTATCGGGCATAATTACAAGTATGCTGTAGAACAAATAATGCTGGCATTGTTCCCCTCTGAGCGTCCCGTTTATGATGAGGTGGAGGAATCTGGTTATAAGCCGGATGCGCTGATTACACCTTTAACGCCTGCCGCTTCTACTGTGCCTGCTGCTGCGCCTGCTTCTGCGTCTGCTGCTCCTGCTGCTGCGCCTGCGGTGTCTGCTGCGCCTGATATGCCTGCAGAATCCACGGCTCCCGCAGTTTCAGATGCAATGAATGGAAGCTATTATGCCGAATCTCGATTGAGCATGTCAAAAGTCTACGCACAGGCAAGCACCACTATAAGAAACAATGGGAAGCTCACAAGGGGTATAGCAAGAGTGCAAGTTAGCAAGCTAACTGACAAGTTGCTAAAGGATAGGTATTTACAACGTATTATAAAGCAATCATTTTATAAAGCTGCTCTGCCTTATCTTGATAAAGCACCTGTATGGGGTTCTCTGACAGGTATACGTCCTGCTTCTCTGGTCTATCCCTTGCTCCAATCCGGAAAAACCGAGCAACAAGCTGCGCAGATTTTATCAGATGAATACTATGTCGCCCCCCTTAGGGCAAAATTATGCACAAGTGCTGCTTTGTCAGCTGAACATTTAAAAGGTTCTCTTGATACTACCTCCATAGCTCTTTATGTAGGGATACCTTTTTGCCCATCTCGCTGCACATATTGCAGCTTTGTTAGCAATAGTGTAGAAAAATCCTTTGAAATGACCCAGCCTTTTGTTGAAGCTTTGCTCCAGGAGATAGATACTGTCTCAAAGATTGTTAATGAACAAAAACTAAAGCTCATATCAATATATATCGGCGGTGGAACACCCACTTCCATATCAGCCAATTCCCTTGCCTCCATCTTGGAAGCACTACAAAACTCTTTTAATTTTTCCCATTTACGGGAGTTTACAGTGGAAGCTGGTCGCCCAGAAACGATAGACCAGGAGAAACTTGATATGATTTTAGCATCTGGCGCAAAGCGAATATGCATCAATCCACAAACAATGTCCTCCGCTGTACTATCTGCAATAGGTCGAAGGCATAGCCCAGAGGACGTTTTTAAAGCAGTTGAGCTAGTAAAAAAAAGTGCATTGCAAATTAATATGGATCTCATAGCAGGTTTACCCGAAGATACCACAGCAGGGTTTATAAACTCACTTAACACGCTTGTTGATATGGCTCCTGAAAATATCACCATTCACACATTATCCCTAAAAAAGGGCTCCCGTATCATGCTGGAAGGGACAACAATCCCCAATGGTGAAATAGTGGGAGAAATGCTTGATTATGCAACATTTCGTTTATATGAAAGTGGATATTCACCATATTACTTATACAGACAAAAATATACTTCCGGAGGCTTTGAAAACATCGGCTGGAGTCTACCAGGACACGAGAGCATCTACAATATATCCATGATGGAAGACCTCTGTACAGTAATAGGCCTAGGCGGAGGTGCCGTAACAAAACTAGTAAGCCCCCAAGGAAAAATCCACCGCATTTATAACCCAAAGTATCCCAAAGAATACATAAATTCGTACGATTCAAAGATTCCTATGAAAACAGAAAAAATTGTAGAGTTTTTTGAGCAATTAATAATGAATGATGAATAATGAATAATTATTTATCGTTGTTTTCAACTCGTCGATTAATACATTAAACTTAAGTTCAATAATAATCGTTAATTGACCATCGTTCATCGTTCATTATTCATTATTAATTATTCAAGGAGACCCGCCATGCCTTATCCTTATAGTATCGAAACCATTAATAAGCGCGCTGTTGCTGATCCTCGGGGGTTTGCTCAGGAGTGTGAGGCTATTTTTAATCGAAAGGTTGATGAAGTCGCAGCATCAATTGCAGAGCGGTCTGAATTGAGCCGTGTGGTATTTTTGTCGGGACCCTCTGGTTCTGGAAAAACCACCACAGCGAAAAAAATCTGCGATGCCCTTGAAGGGATTGGTATCCACGCCCATCCCATAGCGATGGATAAGTATTACACCTCCCACGACCCCCAAACCGCTCCTCGCACAGATGACGGAGAAATTGACTTGGAATCCCCATATTGTCTTGATTTAGAATTGTTAGTTGACCATTTCACCAAGTTAGAACAGGGAATCGAGGTGGAGATTCCCCACTTTGACTTTAAATCCCAGCTTCGCATACCCGAAAGAGCGGTGAGCCTGAAGCTTCACGAAGGGGAAGTTGTTATTTTCGAAGGGATACATGCTCTCAACGATTTACTAACAAGCAAGCATCCCAACGCTTTCAAACTATATATCAGCGCACGTTCGGATATTATCAATAAAAATGATATTTGTTTTAAGAGAACTTGGACAAGGTTGATGAGGCGTGTGGTGCGAGATTCCTTTTTCCGAGGAACAGGAGCTTTAGATACCATCAGAATGTGGGCAAATGTTCGCCGTGGTGAAAAAGAGTATATTTCACCATTTAAATATAAAGCTGACATCCTCTTCGATTCATCCATGCAATACGAGGTCACAGTGATGAAGCCCTATGCCCTCGATGCACTGCGCCACATACCCGAGGAAACCGATCGAAGCGATGAACTATACGGTATGCTCCCCGAGCTTCAAGAATTTGAACAAATCGATTCCGCCATTGTCCCAGCAGATTCCATACTAAGGGAATTCATCGGTGGCGGAAGCTACGAGTATTAAGAAATCACCGGAAACAGGGTGTTAGTATGTCCGAAAAATCCTTTGAAATCATCGACCCTGAAGCAGTTATCATCGCTGTAAACACAATTGACAGGTTAATTCAATTGGGCGATGGCGATGCCGCTTTACTATACTTGTATATACTACGTACCAGTGGAAAAATCACCCAAAAGGGTGCGGCGGAAGCTCTGGGTAAAAGCGATGGCTGGGTTGCCTCCGCCTTGGCTAGGCTTTCCATGTTCGCCCTTGTAGGCTCTCCCGATGGCATTGATGATTCCATGCTGACAGATGAAGAAGCACCAAAAGAGTATACGATAGAAGAGATTTTGGAAGCCAAGGAAAATGATGCAAATTTTGCCACATTAATTGATGAAACTCAAAGTATTTTTGGTCGGCATTTAAAGGAATTTGAACTAAAAACCCTATATGCCATGTATATAGGTCATCATTTACCTATAACTGTCATCATTTTATTAATAAATCATTGCATCGACGAAGCAAAAATGAGTGGTAAGCTACGCAGACCTTCATTGAGCTATATAAAAAAAGCGGCTGATGATTGGGAAAAGGAAGAACTCTTCACATTGGAACTGGCTGAAGAATATTTAAAAACACTTGATAATACCAGAGCTTTGCGAGACGACATGAAAATAGCCATGGGAGTGGTGGATCGGGAGCTGAAACCATCGGAAAAAGCATATATCAGCTCATGGATAAAGCTGGGATATACTGCCCAAGCCGTGGAAATCGCAGCAGAGCTCACAATGGAAAACACTGGAGAGCGTATTTTTAAATATGCAAACAGCATTATACTAAGGTGGAAAAAAAGAGGTTTACTCACAGTACAAGATATAGTCACCAAAGATTCTGTGCAACAAAACAAAACAAAAGGCAACGATTTGAGAAACTTGGACGAAAAATTCGGAGTAACAACGCAAGAAGAGTTCCAACGCATGGAAAGGCTACTCGAACGATTGAAAAATGATTAAAGGGAGGAATTAGCGTTGCCGCTGGATGGAAAAACTCTAGCGAAAGCTAGAACTACGCTGGCACAAAGACGAAGAAGAAACGATGAAGAGTTCGAGCGAAAGCTGGAGCGTGTCTATGCTATTTCTCCCCTTATGCGTAGTTTGGATTTGGAAATTCGAGAAACCATGAGGAATCTTGTCAGTATAGCTCTGTCAAAAAATAATGAAGACGAAATTGATGAAATACGTATAAAAAATCTCGAGCTCCAAGACCAAAGGCGCATGGAGCTGGAGAGAATCGGTTATTCTGAGTCATATTTAGATGATGCTTATTTTTGCCCCGATTGCCAAGACAGCGGCTATGTGGGCACCAGTATATGTGCTTGTCTATTGGAATTATATAAAGAAGAACAAAAGAAATCATTGAGCAATCTATTAAAGCTTGGCAATGAAACCTTTGACAACTTTGATTTATCATATTATAGCGATGGCACTTCACCTGGAGAGAGCATTTCACCTCGTCGAAGCATGGAGCTGATATATGAAACTTGTGTAGAGTATGCCCGTAAATTTAGCGACAAAAATATTAGTTTGTTTTTCAACGGCTCCACCGGTTTGGGAAAAACATTTCTCTCTGCTTGCATAGCCCGTGTTGTTTCGGATAACGGACATTCTGTTGTTTATGACACGGCTATATCTCTTTTTTCAGTTTTTGAGGAGCTTCGTTTCAATAGAACAGAGGACAGTGAGGACAGACAAAGCGAAGCGAATAGATATATGCAATGCGATTTGCTTATCTTAGACGACTTAGGCTCGGAAATGACGAATTCTTTCACCATTAGCACACTATATGATATAATCAACACCAGGTTGATAACTGGTAAAAAAACAATTATAAGTTCTAATTTGAAACTCGATGATCTCCGCAACCGCTATTCCGACCCCATCATGTCTCGCATCGAAGGAGAATATGATATTTTAACATTTCGCGGCGATGACATCAGGCGAAAAAAGAAAACGCAGCTTTAACAAAGCTGCAATTGTCGTTAATATTAAAGCACTAGTGCAAGTTGCAAAAAGTGCCAATGCGAGGAGCGTAGCGAAGTGGCAATCTTATATATCAACAATATCGGTGTAGTAAGATCCTTCGCTGACGCTCTAGGATGACACTGTATATTAAGTCTTCTTTATAAACCGCTCTCCACATTTCGGGCAGGTTATTTGCAATTTACCGCTACCCTTTGGAACCCGCAAAGTATTCCCGCAGCCATTGCATTTAATAAATCTGTGGGTCTTTCCATGTTTAACATTGGCAAGCAAGCGCCCGATTTGCGTTCTCACCGGCCACCAATACCTAATAAAAGTATCGTTTTCTCCCCGTCGCCGTTCTATGTTTCGCGATAACATACGAAAAACAGACAGCACGAGAAATCCCCACGACATATATAGCATTGATGCAATGCGTAATATGAGGTGTAATAAATTGATGACAAAGGAAGTAATGACCATCGCAATGTTTAGATGATCTGGTCCATATCTTCCTGTCATTAGGTTGCGAAGCTTGTTCCTCATCAACCAATAGCCCCCGAGCCGATGCAAAATGATGCATCAGTTTGATGTCAACAAAGTATAGCATTTTTTTCGCAAAGAAACCAGTATCGTCACACAATTTTTACATATTTATTTTTATGAGCTTACTTATCCATCCAAGGAGGTATTTATGAAAAACATAATGCGCATAATAATTTACGCTCTAGTTATAATAACCCTCCTATCTCCTTTAGCCAGTGCATTCG
The DNA here is from genome assembly GCA_009777775.1 of Oscillospiraceae bacterium. GTDB lineage: Bacteria > Bacillota > Clostridia > Oscillospirales > Oscillospiraceae > WRMH01. The sequence goes on along the minus strand of WRLE01000016.1, from coordinate 29,905 downwards.
CTCCCACCCAAGACAGCACAGCAATGGGAGAGCATTGGGCTGCCTCCTCTCTGAGAAAAGCGCAAAACGATGGTCTAGTGGATGGATACGAAGGATACGTCCTCCCCGATGAAAGCATTAGCACCATTCACGCTCTCACGATATTATGTAAGGTTTTTAATGCCACGGAAAAGGCACAAGTGCCTTTGTCAATGGTTTTAGAAGACGAAAAGGACAACGATTATTTAGCAAGGGCAATTCACTTCGGTTTGATATCAGAGCCTTCCCAAGACATGGACAGCTTCAGGGATTCTGACAGCATCGAAGACATTGATAACATCAGAGATCTAGACAGCATCCAAGAAATAGATACCCACATCCAATTTTATGCCATCGACCTTTATAGGCCCATATCTCGACAAGATGCCTTTGCTTTGATTGCGAAAGCCTTTTCCCTCATTGAAACAGACCCAGACTATTCGGCTTTGGAACGCTTCGAAGATTACCATGAAATATCTCCAGAAAACACTAAAGCCATTGCTTCATTGACAGTTTTAGATTTGCTCAATGGCAACGATGAAAAGCTTTGTCCTCAAGATGAAATAAGTTTGGCTGCTTTCCTCACAGTCATTTATAGGATAGTGGGCAGATTCACCCCAGCTAGCAACCTTTATGGCAATGTCTCTTACAGTGCAGTGGTGAACGGTTCAGCTAGGCTATTCGGAGTGGATTTCAATCGAACGGTATGGTTTGATTGCAACGCAGCCGACCTTGTATTCAACAATGTCACCGCCGAGCGCATTATCATCCGCTCCCATAACTTAAAATCTCTCTCAATTACTAACTCCAGTCATATAAAGCAGCTCACATTGGTAAACCAAAATGGAGATGTCAGGGTGATTCCAAATAACTCTGCTGTTGTTGATTGTCTAGTTATTGGAGCTGGTAATGGTAAGGTTTCAGTCCAAGGTATAAGGAATATAGAAATATGCGGGAGCAGCCGCGAGGTGAGCATCTCTGGAAATGTGAAAACTCTCCTGGTTTCCGGAAGTGATAATAAAATAACCATATCCCAAGGTGCTCAGGTGGACAGCATAGTATTACTAGATGATGCCATTGGGAGTCGATTAATAATAGATGGCAATATTGGCGAATTGTTGATAAAGAGCCAAGACTCCGAAGTCAGCGGAATGGGTTTCGCCGAGACTATACGTTATACCCAAGAAACAATGCTGGATATTTTTGCCAGCAATGTAATTGATGCCACTGATTATGGCTTGGAAAACGCAATTGTTAATGTTGAAATACCCGATACTTTACCAGTTGGCGAAGCATTGCTTGCCTCCGCTTCCCTGGTGGATGCCCAGCCTGGCATTGAGTATGCTCTTGTTTGGTATCTGGACGATGTACCTATGCTGGAACAAGCATTTATGACAGATGATGCTCTCCCCGCCTTTTCCCATTTATTTGAATATAGTTACGGAATGGATGAAATAGCTGAAATAAAAGTGGAAATCAGCTATACGACAGTACAGGGTGAAATGCAACAAATTTCCGACAGTAATAGCGTTATTTTGGAAAATTATGACACCGCCTATTGGCTTTCCATTGACGCAAAAAGTGTACTTGAAAAAGTAACCTTGGGATATCTAGGCGATTATACATTGGAATGGGCATTGGAAAACGATTTAAGCGACTACGAAAAGACCGTCTGGGTCAATGCAAAGGGATATAAAAGCAATTCTGAGTATCTGTTATGGATTAACCTTGCCTATCAAAGGGTCAATATATTCATGCGAAATGATGAAAATATCTGGGAACTCATCAGAAGCTGCATCGTTGGCACAGGTGCTCCAGGCAGAGGCACACCTCCAGGAGTTTGGACAACATCATATAAGCAGCTACACGGATGGACAACAGCAACTTACACTGTTAAACCAGTGGTCAGATTCCGAGGCAGCATCGGCTACGCTTTCCATTCCAGGCTATATTATCCAAACACAACGGAGATTCGAGACCCCAGCATTGGCTATCCCATTAGCCTTGGTTGCGTTCGGATGTATGACGAAGATATTTGGTTCATATATGACAACATCCCCGACGGCACAACGGTTGTTGTTCATTAAATGCAGCTACATGTAGCATTTTTCTCTAGCTCAAAACTTTTTATATGAAAGGACGCGAAGCAACTAATTCTAATGTGTTTCTAGGATTATTAGAAATAAGAGTTTACGCTACATTTTCAAAATCATGGAGTTCTAATCAGTTATAATTATTAAACAAATAAAAAAAGGAGAAATCACCATGAAATTCGTACATGTCACATTGTCGGTAAAAGACCTGGAAGCTTCCGTAAAGTTTTACCAAGAAATCGTTGGCTTGGAAATCACCCGTAGATTCAGCTCTGGCAGCGGTGCCGAAATAGTCTTCCTTAGCAGTGGCGGCACTGAAGTGGAATTAATTGGCAGAGGCTCATCTGAAGCTGTCAATGCAGGAAGCGGCATTTCCCTTGGCTTTCAAACGGAAATGGAACTCAATGACATGATTGCTCTGGTAAAAGAAAAAGGCTACGAGACCGACGGTGCAATCTCTAGCCCGAATCCAAATACTAGTTTTTTCTTTGTCAATGACCCCGATGGCTATAGAGTCCAATTCATGAAAAGCTGATTTTAGAGTCATACTACACCAGCACTCACAGTGTCATTTAAGAGCATCGCAACACACTCAAAAAGCACTCATCGATATGCTTAGCCAGCACTCACCGTGTCATTTAAGAGCGTCAGCGAAGAATCTCATACATAGCACTTTCCGTTTTATGAGAAACATTAATAACGAGTTCCACACAAAGTCTCCATGTATAATCTATCGTCAGCAATCAAAAATTAAGTAAGCTGCAAAGCTCTTCTCTGGACAATACGTTCCAATACCTTCAAACGACCATCGTTCAGGTTATGCTCGGGATGCCTTGTAAACTCGAAACCATCCATCAATTTTGCCAGCTCGAATTGTCTAGCTGTGAGCATGGCTCTGATTTCGTTCACGCTTGCTTGGTGATACATCCTGCTGCTTAATTTGAAAAAAGTGGATGTATATGCAGGAATTATCAAATTGGCATCGGGTATACGGTTAAATAAAGCAGAGCCATTGTCAAATATAGGTGCCAAGCCCACAAGCTCCATGGTATCGTTGTCTTGGATAAAACCAAAGTTGCCCAAATGCCTACCATTGCCCACAATTCCATCAAACAAAAGGGTATCAGCCAAATCTTGATAGATTTGGCTGTCCTTGTCTAAACTAGCAACAAAGCTGTCCACATCACCTGACAATGCTTTTTTGCCTGATAAATATGAGTATTTTTCAGAGGTAAACAATTCGCAAGTTGAGCATAAGCGACCTAGCCAAGTCTCCAATCCATAATTCACATGTCGCAAACCAAGCCTTTGAGCAATCTGCGCTGCATAATACTCGGAATATTGTACATTGCCTTGATTTCCCCAGCCTGTACCCGCTTTGTAAAGGCTCGTCTTTCCATCTATCCTTCGCCAAGCCTTGTCCATCATACCATCGGTGGTGAACTCGGGGGAATGTACGAAACCATCTGCATTGTACCTGCCATCGCCGGAAAAGGATATGGCAGCAATTTCATCGCTTATATCGTTGGTGAATAAATTGCACTTTTCCCATGTTTTTTCATCGTCTCCAGGCAGCTTCATCCAAAAGTCATCAATTAGGGACATACCACCTGTATATTCAATGATATTTCTAATACTATTACTCAGAGGTTCACCATTTATCAACACGGAGCGTCCTAAATATCCACGAAAAACAGGAGTCAGTCTTTCTATGAGGAAATAACCCATATTGGAGAAGTTTTGCACTTCAATGGGTAATCTTTCTTCATCAAAAGTTTCTAGAATATCAACAGCAATGCGATAATTCGCCCCCCTTGAGCTGTTAATGCTAAATGCACAAACGGGAACGTCTTTTCGCATTAATATGAAATTTCCTTCATGGACGCTGGCACTTTCCCTCGCCGTTCGCGTCTCGCGCCTATCACGCCCACCGCCTCCATAATATGACATGGCTTGCTCCTTAAATGATTATTTCCCCGCTGTGCTAAGTAGAAAGTTGCGGAAATTTATATCCTCATGAAGTATGTGGTTTATCCACCATTGTTTGAGAAACTCCATGAATTGGAATGGGTCATTATCAATCATGCTCTGCCTGCCGACCTCATTGAGTCGTACAAGCAACGCCCGATGGAGTTCGTGATGCTCCTCCGCATTTGGAAAACTACATTTTTCCAAAAAGTCTTCTTCCAATTTAAAATGAATTCTCGTATAATCATGAATCATTTCAATTATCGGCAAGAGCATTTCTTTCACATAATGGTTTTGCATTCCATAATGAAATGAGTTTATTGTAGTAACAACCCCTCTATGCTGCTCATCTATTATAGGCACACCAAGATTGTATTCAGGTTTCCAGACAATAAATAAATTGTGTTCCAGTAGTACAATATGGTATGTATTTTCCATTTCTTCTTTAATTTCGTTTTCTGCCATTATTCATCCCTTTCGTTTTAAATCTTCGTTTAAATCTTCACTCATTCGGTCATGAACGAGCAAGCTCGGTTGCGACTCTCATTTCGTTAGATTAAAACTTCGTTCGATTAGAAATTAATGCTTATGATTATAATTTCGTTGAATTTTAATAATTACATAATAACAAAGCCAAAACAAATATGCAAGCACTCAGACTAACATGAGTTGTACAATACAAAACCAAGGTAGTCCAGTAGAACGACCTTGGTTTTGTTGCGTATGCTCCAATATTCAATTAAACATAATCAAAACCAAATTAACCGAGGATAGCAGCCAAGTCTGCCTCAGGAGTGGAAATCGGAGTGAGGCTATATTCATCCACTAAGACATTGAGGATATTCGGTGATACGAAAGCCGGCAAGCTGGGACCAATGTAAATATTTTTTATCCCCAGTGATAACAAAGTCAAAAGTATACTAACAGCCTTTTGCTCATACCAAGATAGTACCAATGTCAAAGGAAGCTCGTTCACCGAACACTCAAAGGCTTCTGCCAAGGCAACAGCAACCATAATGGCACTGAAAGCATCGTTGCATTGACCCATATCAATAATGCGAGGCAGACCGCCAATGGTGCCAATATCCAAATCGTTGAAACGATATTTCCCGCAAGCGAGAGTGAGAACAATCGTATCTTTAGGAGTTTGTTTCACGAAATCGGTATAATAGTTTCGCCCCTCCTTCGCACCATCGCAACCACCCACAAGGAAAAAGTGCTTTATATCACCTGATTTCACAGCATCAATAATAGTACCTGCCACGGAGAGAACAGTATCTTTAGCAAAACCTGTGGTTAAGACACTACCTCCATTGATACCCGTCATATTGCGTTGCTCATTGTAGCCACCAAGTTCTAGAGCCTTCTCAATGACAGGACTAAAGTCCTTGTTTCCACCAATATGAGTCATGCCAGGATATGCGACCACAGCTGTTGTAAAGACCCTGTCACTATAACTGTCTCTGACAGGCATCAGACAATTGGTCGTGAACAAAATTGGAGCTGGAATACCATCAAACTCCTTTTGCTGGCTCTGCCAAGCTGTACCGAAATTCCCCTTTAGATGGGAGTACTTCTTCAACTCTGGATATCCATGGGCAGGAAGCATTTCACCATGGGTGTAGATATTGATACCCTTCCCCTCAGTTTGGTCAAGAAGCATTTTCAGATCATTCAAGTCATGACCAGTTATGACGATGAAAGGTCCTGCTTCCAAATTTGTGCTAACACTAGTTGGAACAGGAATACCAAAAGCTTCAGTATTCGCTGCATCCAGCATTTCCATGCACTTCAAGTTCACAGTACCAAGTTCCAGTACCAATGGTAGTAATTCCTCGGCGGTTTTTTCATCGCCGATGGCGAATAATCCTTTATAAAAGAAATCAATTACTGTTTCATCTGTTTTTCCCAAGGCATAAGCATGATGAGCATATGCAGCCATGCCACGAAGTCCGAATAACAACAATGATTTCAAAGAACGAATATCCTCGTTTTCTTCCCATAGAAGATCCATATCATATGGGTCGTTTCTCCCACAAGGTTTCGCACAATCTTCGCATTGGGGAACAAGCACATTTTTTTCTTCCCTGATTGCTTCGATTTGTTGGTTTAATGAATCATTATCAAAATTCACATTGGTCATTGTGGTGAACAATCCGTTGATAATTGCAAGATGCGTCTTTTCATCAGGCTCTGTACCATCGGCAGCTCGCGCAAGACCAATTAACTCACCAGTAAGCAGGTCTTGAAGTTTCCCAGTATCCTCTCTTTTCCCACATACACCACTAACTGTACAAGCAACTCCCCTCAGAGTCTGCTCACATTGAAAACAAAACATTGCCATATAGTATTCCTCCCATTTATTTGCTATGATAAAGCTAGCTATTTTACATACAATACACTAGATAGCTTAATGAAAGTATAGCTGCATCCAGCAAAACATTCGGTTGCAAATACAACGAATAACAAAAAAAGAACAAGATTCGTGTTTTCATAGAGAATATGATAAAATAAAAAGCAACACAAGACGGAAAGGCATAAATCATGCAAAGAAAAATAACCTACAACTCCCCAGTTATACTGACCTTCGCAGGAATATCCTTCGTCGCATTGATCCTGGGAAGCCTCCCCGGAAGCCTTGCAACAAGGACACTATTTAGCATATACCGCGCTCCCCTAAACAACCTGCAAGCATATATGCGTTTCTTCCTCCATGTAATCGGTCACGCAGACATGGGCCATTATGTATCAAATATGCTACTATTACTGGTGATAGGACCCCCTGTGGAAGAACGCTTTGGCTCGAAATCACTACTCCTGGTAATATTATCCACAGCACTCATTTCAGGCATCATACAATTTGTCTTTTTCCCCCGCTCTGCGCTTCTAGGAGCCAGCGGAATTGTCTTCATGTTAATAATAATGTCAACATTTCTTGTATACAAAAAAGGAACACTGCCATTGACAATGCTCCTTGTATTCGTCTTATATATCGGTGGCGAAGTAGTCAAAGGAATCGCCATCGTCGATAATGTATCCCAACTAGCCCACATAATAGGCGGCATCTGCGGCGGCTTCTTCGGCTACATCCTCTCCCAACGAAGACGCAGCTAAACGAAAATTACTGCACAGCGAGTATTCCAGACGCACTAACAGTATCATTCTGAGCGCCAGCGAAGAATCTTATTGCTCCAATAAAGCATAATAATGAAATATCTCGGTCACAGTTACTCTCTTAAGCATCGCATGAAGATACCTTTCATATAATTACCAACTTAATCATCTGTATTGGCTTCCTGCCATTTCGCCAAAGCATCAGCCAATGAAGAATTACCACTGCTCACATTTTGCCTACTCTGGGAAGCCATATAATCCCTAACATCATTTTTCGTCGCGCCCGCTGTGGCACGGCGTTTTTCATAATCTGAAAGCCTCTCCCTATGACCGCAAACACAGTAAAAAGTCCGTTTTTCATCTTCACCACGAAGTTCCAACTTTTTATTACAATTGGGACAGCGAGCATTGGTTTGAGTGGAAACGCTCTTTCGATAACCGCAATCCCTATCTGCACAAACCCTCATTTTACCATTTTTACTATTCACATCAAGCAAAAACCCACCACAATCAGGACATTTTTCTTTAGTCATATTATCATGGGTATATTTCGCCTCGCTACGCACAACATCGGAAACAAGCTTTTTAGTATAGTTATGCATTTGATTAATGAAGTCATCACTTTTACTCTCACCTTTACTGATGAGAGCTAACTCCTGCTCCCATTTCGCAGTTAAAGTGGCAGATTTCAAATCTTCAGGAGCCAAATTCACCACTTGAATACCCTTTGAAGTGGGAACAATTTCTTTCCATCGCCGTTCTACATAAAAAGAGGAAAAAAGCTTTTCAATGATGTCAGCTCGAGTGGCAGGAGTCCCCAAACCGCTCGTAGTTTTCAACACAGAGCGTAATTCGCTGCTCATTGTGCTGTCGGAAGGATTCTCCATGGCAGTGAGCAATGTGGCTTCATTATACCGCGACGGCGGTTTCGTCTTTCCAGTTGTAATTTCACAGGACTTTAACTCTAATTTATCACCCTGGCGAATCTGAGGAAGCATTTGATCCTGCTCATCGCTATCTTGTTCAGCATCATCGTCATCTAGCAAATCTCGCTCATACGCCTGTCTCCAACCTGGCGAAGTGACGCTCTGCCCCCTGGCATGGAACTTTTCTTTCCCAATGGTGACAGTTAGCTTGACTTCCTCATATTCATAAGCAGGAGACAATACAGCTAAAAATCTACGAACAACTAAATCATAAACATTACGCTCTTCGGGAGACAAGGCAGAAAGATTCGCCTGCTCCTCAGTGGGAATAATAGCATGATGGTCGCTGACCTTATTGTTGTCCACCAAATAGCGGGTGGACAAAGGTCTCGCCTTCAATAATGCTGCTGCCAAATCACGATATTGCCCCACAGCAATACCCCGCAGTCGATCTGGGAGAGTGGAAACAATATCATCAGTGACATATCGGGAATCCGTCCTGGGATAGGTTAAAAGCTTGTGGTATTCATACAATGATTGCATTATCGACAAAGTCTGCTTCGCCGAATATGCATATTTTTTATTTGCATCCCTCTGGAGCTCCGTCAAGTCATATGCAGCCGGAGGAGGCTTTTGCTTGTATTGCTTACTAACCTCAGTGGCAATTGCCTCTTTACCCGAACAAGCCGCCAACAAAGCTTCAGCTTTATCCTTATCAAAAATCCTAGATTGACCCTTGCTGTCTTTCCAAAGAGCATTGAAGCCCTGTAGCTTTGCCCTCACATTATAATATTCCTTTGGCACAAAGCTCTTGATGTCCTGCTCTCTAGCAACAATCATTGCCAAAGTTGGAGTCTGAACCCTCCCAGCAGAAAGCTGAGCATTATGCTTACAAGTCAAAGCCCGAGTGACATTGAGTCCAACAAGCCAATCCGCTTCTGCTCTCGCCTGGGCAGATAAATAAAGATTGTTATAATTACCCCCAGGTTGAAGCTTCGCAAAACCCTCCCGCACAGCCTTTTCGGTTTGCGACGAAATCCAAAGCCTCTTAATGGGCTTCTTATTCCCAGCCTTGAGCAAAATCCAGCGAGCCACCAGCTCCCCTTCACGCCCAGCATCGGTAGCAATGATAATATCATCAATATCGTTTCGTCTAATCAAACCCTGTACAATATTATATTGCTTAGAAGTGTTCTTTATCACCACAAGCTGCATCTTCTTAGGAAGCATCGGTAAATAATCCAGCTTCCAAGTCTTATATTCTTTATTATATGATTCCGGTTCAGCCAGTGTGACCAAATGCCCCAGCGCCCAAGTGACGACATACTTATCTCCGCCGATATACCCATCAGCATTCTGCCGACACCCCAACACCCGAGCAATCTCCCGCCCCACCGAAGGCTTCTCCGCCAAAACAAGGGATTTCCCCATGGTATCTATTGCCTTTCTTTGTGTTTGAATATTTATGATATGTGTATGTGTATGTTATGTGTATGTGCCTACACCCACCGTGTCATTCTGAACGAAGTGAAGAATCTTATTTCTGAGCAGTTGAGAATTGCATTATTAATCGTCTTGTATAAGTATTAATCAAACATCGTTCTTCATATAACACATATACTATTCATGTTTGTCAATGACAATAATTATATCACAATGATAAGGATTAGCAAGCATACTAGGACACGGTATTCGCCAAGCTCGCTCTCTGTGTTCATATTACTTATATATGTTCATCAGCAGACAATTCATGCAACTGAGCATAACCCGAGAGTTTTATTAACTCTTTTTTATTATCACCTTATACTCTCTTATCAAAAATACAAGCAAAGGAATACTTTTTACTAACCAGTAGGATCTCTCTATATCATAGATTAAGATTACATGCATTACTGAGTTATAGCTCAGAACTATATCGCACAGGTCATGAAAAACTATTGTTGTCCTTCATCTGGTAGCGTTAATTTTTCTTCTTCTAGCGTAATCCACCTATCAAGAGCATGAAATATCGTTAAATCTGAATGTACATCAAGGGTATGTATATACTTAAAAGAATTGTTCTCCACTTCAACCTCATTATATAGAGAGTAAACATAATTTGTTGACCTGCAATATGTACTAACAACAGTACGAATGCGTTTTGCGCTGTTTTTGTCCCAATATTGTTCATAGTATTTGCTAGGTAGACCAGACTTGATTCCAGGTTCTATAGTTTCGGTATACCCTATCATTTTACACTCGTCTTTAAAAAATTCTTGAATCAGCATATCGAGAGCATTTCCAAATTTATTTCGATATGATTCTATTAGCCCTGGCCTTTGTGCATCTATTATGCTTACGTCTAATTGCTCTATTTCAGTTTTAAATTCATTGCTAGTAATTGGTTTTTTCCCAAGCAATACATGATCAGTTTGATTCGTGGAGTGAATCTCATATGACTTACATAAAAGATTTAAATAAATTTTTATACAGGCATAAAATATGTTAAAATTTCTACTATTCATATTTAATGAGGCTGGTTTCATTATATATTTTATAATCCGGTTAATATCAGGCTCAGGCATTGATTTTAATTCTCTAATACTAATATCATTCATTAAAAGAAATCGTTCTATTATTCGTACTTTCAGTGTTATGGGATTCATAGATGCAACAGTATAAACCAATATATCTGGGAAAGAAAGCTGTCTTTCTAGGAGAGGTTTCAAGTTTTCGTTGATTTCCTTCATACGAAAAAAAGCAAAATTCGGGTCGATAATTGCCATCTGAAGCATTTTATAATGATTATAATTAATATGTAGAAGATAATGAGCATGTGAACGTTTCATACCATCAACAGGTATCATTTTCGCTTTCACAGATTCAGGTAAAAAAATTGAATTATTCAATATCTCCATTTTCACAGACCCAAATTGATCCTGTAATGGTATAAACTCAACAGTCTTACAAGCATTTACAATGTTTATACGTCTGAATTCAATATCTGATGCAATAACAGTCTTTCCTATATGCTCAAGCATATTAGACCAATTTGTTTCTTTACTATTAGCTGCACTAGCAACATCAAATAATGCCTTGGTCACTTCCTTTAAAGAAGGATGCGTTCGTCTTACACATTCACAGATATACGCAGGATTTTCTTTAAGAAATTTACGAATTTTTCTATCTCGCTTGTTTTCGGCTTCACTATTACTTACATGGCTATATTCAGGTACAAAACTCACTATCGGTAAATGACAATCTGAGCATATTCGCAAGTTTTCGTTATCTGAAAGCTTAAAATAAAGCCTCTCCCATTCTTGAATATCATCGCAGAATCGGAAAAAATAAGATAAAGGATTATGGACATTAGATGGCTTTATGTATTGTAGTTTTGGTACACTATCATCACCAGAATACTTCGGCATACTTGGATACCAAAGAGTATGATCATAAATAATAACAGCAGCTAATTCAACAGCAGCTCTTTGTTCGGCAGGTAATCCGTGAATCTGCCCAGATTCATAAAAGAATAGTAAAAACGCCAATGCAGAGAGACACCCATGTGTAACTCCAGAATTTGTCTCCAAAAAAACTTTTCTGATTTCGTCTTTACCTACGAGTCTACATAGTATACTATCAGAAAGCAGACTGTATATTTCATCAAATCTGTGTGATTCACTAATAAAATAATGCGCAGAATCAATAAGTTTACCAAGCATTTGCGATTGTTGTCGAGTATATTCTATTGGGTATCCGAAATCATGAAATAGAGCTGCCATAACAAGAGAAGCCCTAATAATGTATTCACTAAAATGCTGACTAAGTCGGTCATTAAGAAAAACGTTATATTTACGTTCATTAATCACTTTAATGGACTTATTATTAGTTGATTTATAAACAACCTTCAGCAAGTCATCATACACTTTAAAAAGAGGTAGATTTGATCTTATATCATCTACTGCTCGGCGTACAGATTCAATAAAATAGCTAGAAATATGCGTTGCGCCTCCATCGCCATAGCTTACTTGACCTGATAATAGCTCAGACATTGTTTTAATTAGTGAAATAGGTTTCACATCAGTAGCAGCTCCATCTTGTCGGTTTTCATATCTAACGGTAAGCTTATCTAGCAATTCAATAGCAGTAAATGCATTACGCACTTGATGTGTCATATGATCACGATAATATGACCAATCAAATTCATTATCTGCAGTTGCTTTAATTTCTGTATGCATATTCCATTCATAATGCATATATCGTTCACTAAACAAGCGTGTTAATGATGATATACCAACAAAATTAGGTAATAAAATTTCTTCTGACAACCGAAATGAATATAATGATTCTCGTTTATTCTCATTTTCTCCATAAACCATTTCGTACATACTTCGCAGGTTTTCAGCATCAGTTTCAATAAATTTTGAAGGCATATCAACATTATACTTATTCATTATTTGTTGCTTGAACACATGAAATGCTACTTCATGTATTGGGTTAGAGAAGTCCATTTCCTCAATTAATGATTTGTGATTGATATTAAAAGCTTTTTCAGGAGACGCTGTAAACATATCATTACTTTCATTATCATCGATGGTAGTGATTAATTCATCATTAACTTTTTCTAACCTAAAGCTTTGCATAAATTCTAAAAATTTTGCTTCACTAAAAATAATTTTGAAACTATCATTAGTCATTAACATCGCCTCCTGATTCATTATCTCTTGATTCACTCGTATCAATCTTTTCTACAATAATTTCTACATCAAGACTCCTTCTAAGACGATCTATGCTAACGCGCAACGAATTATCATTTTTAACAGAAGTCCCTTCAGGTATACCTGTCCAGGTCAGTTTGTATTCTTCAATATTGAGACATTTAATAATTATTTCAAAATTTCTTGTACCAAGTACAATATCTCCACTTTCGATTTCAATATCGTTATAAAAAGCATTTATAGTGCAACAGGAAGACTCAGTAGTATCATTGAGTCTAAAAAATATCGTAAGAAAATTTAATGTAATATTTTGCTCATATTCATTTATCTCTGCTCCTGTATCGTTACCATTATAAAAGACTTTGAACACATCAAATTCACTACTAGTAAGGTGGAATGTGTGCATATTGATTTTTTTATCTGAACTAAGAGCATTTTCTATTAATTCACATTCTTCGCCATCATTGTTTCTTAATGTTATTATTGGCGAGTTGTTGCTATCCCATTCAGGATTGAGCCGTTCTATGCTGCTTGTCATTTTTACACAATAAACACATACGGTATATGGTATGATACTAGCTACTAAGTCAGTATCGAAGTAATAATCCCCTCCTAGCTGTTTAATTACTTTTGAGTCTGTATGCTCACCCAATCCACTAAACATACGTAATACACTATCAATTGATTTTTTCAACACTCCCCCTGTATTAGCTATATCGAAAACTGGTAATGTTAGACTGCCAAAAGCTTCTATATACGGAATTGTTCGTAATTTCATTACGATAGAATTTCGTCTCTGTATCGATATGCTCCGTAATATACCATAATCACCTAATAAATAAGTATATACTAGCTTGTGTAACTCTTTCGTTATTTGTTCATCTGATCTCTGATTTGTTTCCTCTGGTATTTTCGCATAATTATATGAATCAACTACCGTCAGATTAATTCGATTCATATGGTTTGTTGTTAGTCTAGTTGATCCGATTATCGCTAGCAAATGATTAAGTGCAGGATAAAAATGCTGCTCTGTTGGTAATGTCATACTATGTATAGTAGGTTCCCATGTGTTAAGCAATCTCTCCTCTTTATAATCTCTATGCTCTTTTAGACGTTCGCTTGTCACTTTTTTATCTGTATATTTCGAAAGACATAGCTCAATTATACAGCGAACATATTCATCATGGCCTGGTGACATATCTATTAAAATAAAGTCGAATCCTAAATATCCACCATCGTCATTTAATGACATCTTATCGAGTGAATCAAGCAATGTTTTAAAACATGTCTGAAAATACATGGTAGAAACAGCTGCTCCATCTCTTGATGCTACATCTGTACCAAACCTGTCTTTGCTACCTTGGTTTTGATTAGCTAGAGCAACATAGAACGCCCCCTGCTGATCGATAACATTTTGTTCTGGTTCTAGAGTGTCTAATAATGGTTCATCATCATTTGTCATATCGTTTTCTTCCGCTTCATTAATTTCTAATTCAAATTCCTGAGCAGTAGTATCCGTTGCATCTTTCATAGCAGCAACATATGTAATAAAACCATCTTCCCATACAAGCTCCGATGACATTCTTAGTCCAATAATCGCATTTGTATAATATCTCCTACTGCCGTAATCATCAAAACTATACTTGTTGTCTCTAATAGAGTATTCTGTACTATCGGTATCTACATCACCTTCATTTAAGTATTCTATACCAACATCCTTTTGTTTCCCCAATAAAACGGTTTCCATTGACGTCCCACGTACATCCGCATCAATAACAATGACTTTTGGGAATATTGTCTCTCCGTTTTTGTCTTTGTGTTCATAACGCAAAGATAACTCATGCGCATATAGTAGTGCTGTTGAAGTCTTTGCACTCCCTCCTTTTACTGATGTAAAGAGATGTAAACGACTTGTTTTATTAGGCATGTCTGCGTATCCTCCAAAAAATAATTATATAAAATATACCAAAAGAATCCGAATTATATGTATAATGCACTCTGATAAATTACGAACATTTTACACATGCTTTACAAACTTTAAGCACAAAAAAACCGGACGGCTTACGCAGTCCGGTTTACAATATACTTATGTATTATTTAACAATGCCTTTTTCGCATTAATGTTAAGATAGTATGTAGAAAAGCCCATTTCATTACAAGATTCAGATATCCACTCCTTTAAGAAGTTGAAGACTCTATCTACCTCTCCTTCCCGTGAGGTTCCTGCAAGTGCTCTCTTTAACATTGTTTTTACAACATACTCATGTCCGAAATCATATCCAGGTATCGCTAGTGTCCTCACTACTCCATCCAAAGCATAAATATCTCCCCCTGCAGCGATTTCAGCTCGACGTTCGGGGCCTTCTATACTTGGTATATATTCCATATTATCTTTATATTCTATTTTTACTGAAGAACGATTAAATTTGCCTGTATTATAGAAATACAGAAATACAACAGAGCTCACATGAGTTCCGTAGCGCATTACAGCAGAGCTAAACAAGTCGCTAATAGTACATGGTATACTGGTGTCACTTGCTACAGAAGAAAATGCAGCTGAAAGGAAACCTTTAACAAGAGATATGACTTTGGCTTCATAACCTACTTGATTTTCTAATACAATTTTGGGTGGATCACTTGTTTTATTATCAAATTTAAATAATGCGAACTCCACTATACTATTACCATTATCTTTTATTCTAGAAAAGTCGAGTTGGATTATGAGATCCTTAAGCAACTTAAATATCTTATCAGATTTATAATTTTTGTTATTGACAGCATCATCACTAAATAAAGATTGATACTTTCCTGGTTCTATTATTCTACGAAATATTTGTGAAGGAGAAAGCTTTAAAGTATTGTAATCAGCTCTACCATATTCCTCATCATCTGGATTAAGGACAATAGGTTCTTTTTTCATTGAAGTCGATACCCTTAATACTGTAACACGAGTAGCCATATCCCATTCATCGCTGCTTGCATACTCCTGATATATTTCAGGGCACTCCATAATGAATTGAGCACAATCAGAGCCAGACAACACTATGTATGTTGACGCTCCGTTACTGCTATTAAGTCGTTCAGCCATTTTTCGTATTTGCTTGAACAATCGATTATTGAATCTCCTGCATCTAGAAAATCCATACTCGCCTGATGCTTCATACTGCATTAATTGCACTCGTTGAATCCATAATGGGCGATTTCGGTGACTATCTTGATATACCTTCGCATTGAATTCTTTTAACTTATCAGTAGTAAGAGTACGAACTTTGTAAAAAGCTGAATTATCAAAAAACAATATAGCATTGTGTCCTTCGCTTAGAAGCTTTTTTTCCAGTCCATCGAGCTTGTCAAATCTTAACCCATTGCCACTTTTCTTAACTGCATCCTCTTTTACTATGGTAATGTATTCGAAATTAGCATTACGATTATTAAGTAATCCTTCGATATCTGTATCTGTATCTGTATCTGTATCTGTATCTTTGTTAGTGTTAGTGTACACAGACAGTTTGACATCCACTCTAATGCTTGTTTTTATTTCAACAATTTCAAAATCCTGGTCTAGTGAAATGCATAATTGTCGTAATTCTTCTCTATCAATGTCACCAATCAATGCAAAGTTAAATTCCGCTCTACCACTGTTTTTATTAGTATTTAAATAACTAGCTTGTGAATAATACTCGGAAATAATGTGTCTCGATAAATTAGCTAAATGAATTTCAGAACTTTTTTGACGAGTCGCAGTTGGTCCAGCTTCAACACCAAGTTTATACCGATAAGTTTTATTATTATAACGAGTAGCAAATACAAAAGACTGCCGCAGATTTGCCATTGCGAGCATCTTTAACCATTGTGCAAAGTCTCCTGTATATTGGCTTACCATTTCATTGTGCTTTTTTCTAATCGTGTCTGCTAATAGCAACTGATCAAGAACTATTGGTGCGAAAAAATATGGTTTTGGATATCTCCGTTTATCTATATTTTCATCAAATTCGTCAATATCAAAATCAAAATTAACAGCTGCTTCAATAATTCCACTATCAAAAATATCGTCAGCATAATCGGGATTATCTGCTAACGATAACAAACGCTTTAACATATCTTCATGGGTTTGCAGGTATACTGGGAGAAATTTCATCATACTAGAAATAGAAGCATTATTTCCTTCTATAATGCCTTCCACATCAATATTTTTCAACAAACTACAACGAGCTGATAAAAACTCATCTACAACCAGTGTGATTTTGTTCCAAATCTCGTAATCTAAGTTTTCGAGAGATTTCCTTAAAATATATTCTCCATCGATTGGTGGTGCTTCCATCTTCACCCAATCTGCAATTTTAAGTTCATTTAATATATCATCATATGATACTTTCGCATCTTTTTTCGTAGCATGATACATTTCATTGTCATTGGCAAAAGAAGCTTCGTCTTTGATGATTTCTACCACCAGTAATGCCCCCTTTTAAATCCCATTTATAACATTGGGAGTTTAGAGGAGCATACATAAGAGAAATCCCACAAATAAAGAAAGCCCTCAATGAGGTGTGCAAAAACTCTACACAACCTCTTCAAGACACTTATCTCTCGAAAAAGCTATGATAATCGTATATAAAGGCACTACATACGATTTTCTTCACTTTGTATCCTCCTCAAGAGTATAGCTATAAACTGCAGCATCTAGCAATACCCAAGTCATTCTATAGATAATATATTCCAATGTCAATAGGTTAATTAAAAAAAAATAGTATAATTTTGGTAAATATTATAAATACTTTATAATCTTATTTTATGAGTATAGTCATTCAAGGAAAGGCTCATACATCAAGAAGAATATAATTTAATATTTTATGTATCAAACACTTCATAAATTTTACAGGATAAAAGAGCATCTCATGTAAAAATCCATGTTATATTATATTCATCGTATATTTGTTTACAAAACTGAACCAGTTTGTTTGTGTTCTCAAATTTTTTACATCTTTACATCATAGTACTATTAAAGATTGTTATAGATTACAATATTTTATACCACTGCGAATTATTAGATACACTAGTATACGATATATAATATAAGGTTGGGCTTGTCCATCAAACATCATTGTTTCAATATGTTCAAACTAATACAGTTTGAATTGATAATACCTTGTTTGTTTAAAGACTGTTTAAAATCACTTACCATCAAATAATTTATTGTTGCGTGAAACAACAGGTAACAGTCTTTGGTCAAAAGAGTCTTTATACTTTTCATCCGATGCAAAATTATTCAGTCCTGGAAGACGAAGTAGGAATTCGTTATAGGCAGAAATCCTAAGTGGAATTCCTGCATTTCTTGAGTCTGTTAACTTTTCTATTAAAAATTTAATAAAGTGTAGTATAGAATATGGAAACATCATAACATATAATATTAAAGCTTGGTTTTCTAAGTGTTTTTTTAATGTGTACTTTTCATACGTAATATCAACACCTTTAGAGTCTAGTTCCATAAAAATCCCTTCGATATATGTAACTTTATAATGTTTGGAATTGTTTTCTAGAGTAAAACCAATTATTACTATAACAGCACTAACATAAGCTAATACAAACGCAATTGTCTTATATAAGTTTTCGAAAACTGCCAATATTTCAATGAGGTGTATCACAAGAAGCCCTGCAATGGCAATCATAATAAATGAATTGAAAGTATCTTGAATAACACCATCCATACCTGCATTTTCTATAACATTTCCCTTTGATGAGCATCCTAACGCTTGTATAGTACTACGAGGAAGTGTACAGATAGCAAAATAGAGTCCTATAATCCCTATTAATGGTGATAATACTGAAAATTCTACATTATTAGGTAGCTTAGATGGTAGTATCGAATATGGGAAAATACAAATGCAACCAAATAATATTTCAACTAGAATAATTATAAAAGCTTTGTCTTCTTTTACTTTTTTCAAACGAAAACCACATAATAATCTACCGTTATAAACTATTCCATTAATTATAAAGAATGTCGTACCAATGCTTGGTAGAGGTATTATTATATCCCACCAAGAGTAATAGATTGGCTCTCGTAAACCTTTTATTAGCATAAATAGTGAGGCATAAGCAAGAGCTACAACAAACAGTAGAACACATGTTTTAAACATAGAATTAATACTAGAATTTATGTAATCTGTTTGATCTTTATTATGTCTCTGCATTAATTTCATAATTAGATATGAAGCTAGGAGTGGTAGAAGCAGGAAAACATATTTTAATGATGTGTGAGAAAAATTTAAAGAAAAATGACCAACATATAGAATTGATAATACAACTACACAAGCGACCATAATAACAATTCTTAAATATGCAGTATTCTTATTTATTGATGAATACCTTATTTCATTGTACTCTTCAGGGAAAGTAGCAAAAACAGTAAACATGATTTGACAAATAGGAATGCATGTCCCTAATACTATCGAAAGTAACCATTCGCGCCAAACATAGAATCTAGAGTTGCTATCTAGAGCTATACTGAGAAGCATTGTCGAGAATAATAGAATAGGTGCCCAAAAGTAAATAACCCATTTTAAGCGTTCTTTTTGCTTTGTATGTAATATTATCTGTTCAAATAATAGGTAACTATCGGCAATAAACACAAGATTTCCTATTAATAAAGCGGCTGAAACAATCATTGTAGTAATTGACTGTGTAATTGTTGGAATTTGTATAAAAATAAAGATTGTCGAAAAAGCAGTAGTGCCAACTAAAATTTCAACAGAAATAATAATATTTCTAATAGATTGGCAAACAGGCACCAAACGTGTTGCCATTAAAGCGAATACTATCGAAATAAGAATCTCCCATGGTTCAACATTATTATATTAAAGACCTACAGAAACTGCAGCAATTCCATATGCAGAAATACTGCTAGCTAATATTATTTTAAAGTCGGTAATAACTGGACGTCGTTTACATAGCATCGTGCTAACAAGCAAACCAACAAGTACAACAGAAGGAATCATGACTAAGAGTCTCCAGTTTACAAAGCTAATACCAAGACTTTCTTGTTGTCGTAAATATGCATAACCGCTAGCACCAAACCAAATTAAATATAATGAATTCTTTTGTGAGTTTGTTTCAATATGCAATCTTCCTATATATCTTGCTATAATAAATCTTACTAAGAGATAACCCATAATAGCAAAATAGAATACGAAAAATGCTGCATGCCACCATCCTGCACCATTAAATTCATGCGGATTTGGTATAGTCCAGTTTAATTCAATTTGGTTATCAAGTAACCAACTACCTTGTATGATAGCACCAATTAATGCACTGATTATAGCTACAATCCATGCAATACGTTTTTGAAACAATGAAGGAGCTTGATTATCATGTTTTACACCAGTTAATTTAACATACACAAGAAGCGAACCAGCTAGAATTGGTAAAAATATCGAATCACCAAACAAAAATGAAACATAAAATGTAAATCCTCGATCAGCTGGTTTCCCGTATGATATCCAGAAAACCAACATCGAACACCAGCCAATAATAAATGTAAACATACCTAAAATCACCGATGCTGTAATTGGACTCAATTTAAATGTTCGTATTTTATTCGATTTCATTGCAATAGCATTCCTTTCATATAATATGCTATTTTACAAAATAGATTCGTAACCTAGCAAATCAATACTAAATATGTGGCATGGTGCGTATCTCTTTAGGTTAGTATCAATACCATGATTCTCCAAATAGGTTTTCGATTAATTCATGATACTTACTCTTAACCAATGCGATTCTATTATTTAATGATTGCGACATATCAAGTGTCGCTGAATGATTAGCAACCCATGTAATAAGCCTAACATTGTCAGGGTATTCAAGGAACTTAACTAACTCTGAAACTAGCTCGCTTGCATTTTTGAAACTTTTATTATTTTTTACATTTTCATATTCGCTAACTGTAAATGGCATTACAGTCCAGCTTATAAAAAGACGGTTACTAGGAGTTTGTAATTCATCTGGAATCGATTTTACTATAATTTCCTTATATTCTTGTATCCCAGGTAGCACCGGTCTAACAATATCATTAGCGGATTCGTACAAATCATTACCATAAAAATGAAATGCTTGTCTACTAATGTCAGTATATATATTTGAATCACTTCGTATCTCTGGCATATAAATAATTTTTGCAGGATTTTGTATTAGTGTATTTTCAAAGTATATTGGCTCAAGTTTAATTATGTGCATTCTAGCAGCACCAATAATCTGGTAATAACTATTCCATGTTGCGTCTGCGCAAACAAAAATATTGCTTAATATTGAGCAAAACGATAAAGTAGATGATGACATTGCAAAAAAACTAGTATCAATGTACCAAAGAAGCATATCAACGTTTTTAACATTTGTTATTCGTGCAATAGAACGTTTATTTAATGTATAAATGGTAGATTCATTCAATAAATCATTATACTCATTTGTTAACTGATTAACAAATTCACTTATACCACTCATTTGCATACTCGACAATGCCATTCTGAATTTATAATTTTTTGATATTTGAATAAATTTGTCAATTGCTTTGTTATCACCATTAAAATAACTATTTTCTACAAAATTGTCAAAAAGTATAGTAAATATCGTTTTAATACAAGCTATATGTGTTTTTTGGATTATTTTCGATATCTGAGATGCTTTTAATGGCAAAAAACCTTCACGACTAACAACCAAATAATCTGAGGCTTCGAAACCAAGTATATGTATATCAATATCCCAGTTATACCGTGTTCCAAAAATCGTAGGTAGTGTTACTAATGAAGATACAAATTCCTCATTAACCCTAATACCTTTAAACCATATATTCGGTTTATTGTCATTATTTGATGTTTTTAATACAGTATACTTAATTAAAATAGCATTTTCATCATCCCAATACGAAAATGCAAATATCTCATTCGAATTATTATTATTATCATCAAGCTCTTTTTTATAAGTCAGTTTATCATTAACATTAGCTACTTCTCTGACCAAAATATGAGAACCATTATATACTGATATAACAAAATCACCAAACAAACCATATATATTATTGTGATGTGTTTGAGTATTTTTATTTTCAGGGTCAAGAAAGATAATAGGAAATCCAGCATATGTACAATTGTCTATAACATAGTTCTTTATAATTTCGCTAATTTGAATATATTTAGGAACAAATGTATCAATATTGTAATATTTTCTATTTGATCCAATATACGCATTTCGTAAAAAAGTATTAGCATCATTATCATTAAACTGGATGACAATTTCAGCACCTCTACCAAAATCTTTATGATCATCAATATCCATTGGTTTTGCGTAAATTTCTCCTCCCATTCTCGATGTATAAAAAACAGCCTCTCTTCCAGTCCTACTATTTCCCTCATACGAAACAGTCCTCACTAAAAAGCTTTTTACATTGCGGAAAACTGATTGCATACCAACCCCGAAAGCACCAGTTGGCCTTAACCATTTTGGCATATGCTGTCGCACTCTATTCAAATCTTCATCATATATAGCTCCAATATTTTTCATATGTTTGAAACGATTATCATCTAATCCTATTCCATAATCTCGTATTTTTATTTGTACACTAGAATCACAATTATTTGTACATTCGATACCATTACAATTATTAATGGTACACGACTCATCCCTCACGTGTACTACAGATATTTCAATTCGATATTGCATGTTACGTTCTCCCAATTCGGACAAAAACCAGTACAAATCTGATGGATTATTATTCCATCTATTTGTACTAGTTTTTTTTGCGTTATTCGAGTCTATTTGATTTCTAGTTAATGGATATACTCCATTATTTTCTATGTCATAAAAAAGCTGGCGCTTCGAGCTATCAATTGCATTTTGAATAAGCTCACGTAAAAAGACTAATCCTGGAGAATTGTACATACTCACGCCTTCAATAATTTCAGCTGCCCTTTTTGTGTTTATTTCATACTTTAAGTCGACATTATCTAATAATACTTCATCATCATTAAGTTTGACAATAAAATCACATAAAGGGATTGACCCACTAAAGTCTTCAGGAACTATTTCAATCCAGTTTACAGCCAGAAACATAATTTCTTCTGTCAACCATTCCAACCAGACTAATAACGCTTTAGCTGCTTCTATACCAAGCTCAAATTCCTGATTTTCAAATACTTTGAAATCATTTGAAATAGTATTAATATATCGTTTAATATCCTCAGTTTTATAATTAGCACGAACAACAATTCTCTTTGGGTTGACTGATTTCGTTGAAAAGTGATGTTTAATTTGATGAATTAACGAGCTTCTGTCATTATTTCCACTAACATTCAAAATATGGTTATTAAATCTTCCATATGCTAAATCTAATAAATCACCCAATCGTAGCATAATAGCCACAAATCGTGGATGTGCATAGTCTGAGCCATACCCATCAACAATTTTATTGTCAAATTTTGTAAGCAGCTCTTTTAAATCCTCTCCATGGAAAGAAGATACATCGGCAATTAGCTTATGTAAATATGCATCAATTGGGTCATCTTCATCAATCATAGTAAGATAATTATGACTAGAAAGATAGTTATGACTAGATCGTCTATACTCTTGCATTACAGATGTCATTGCGTTTGTGAATTTTAATGGAGAACTAGATTTGGCACTTAGCAAAGATAATAATTGTTGCTTATCTTGCTCATCATATCGAAAATAAAACGCATGCTTTAAGTCGTCGATGTTTATGTCTTTTTGATTTGCTATTTCTTCAATTAATGGAAAAACATATTCCAAGTGTGCCCACAATGAGCGATTTTCTAGTACCTTACTTAACAGAAACTCTTTAAAACGATCAAAATCCTTAAACCACTCATCAACAACCTCCTGGTGTGAAATAAGCATACCAAAATCATGAGTGTATGCACATTCTAGCATAAGCCATATATCTGTTGGAGATAGCATACATATACGGTCCTCACCTAGTAGACGCTCAATTGACTCAATAATCTCCTGAGAATGTGAAGCATCATGAAGACTATAAGTTGGATATGAGTGGGTAGTTGCACTTAGTTTGCTTTGATATTTCTTTTTATCTGTTACCCACCTACTAAACAAATAGTTATATTTTTCGCTTAATTGCGCACAACATTCAAGATGCTTTTCTAACCCACAAAATGAATTTCTGGCAACACAGTTATCAGGGCAATCAATATATCTATTCATATTATAATATCGTCACTTTCATAAAAGAATGTTTATTACATTGGTATTGTCACGATTCTACAGGTTCAAGCTCATTAATCCAATTTACAATTTCTCTTGTTAAATTTGAATCTGCTTTGTCAAATATAGGTATACCATTTAAAGATATACCATCATTTTCTGCTATTTCTCTAATTAAGTGACCATATCCAGTATAAAAAGCAATACGTTTTTCAGTAGCATAACTTAGTAAGGTTTTCTTATTATTTGGTATAACGGCTTCCTCATTAAGAAAAATGCTTTTATAATATTCATATCCGTTCATTCCTGAAGGATCATTTATCGTTCTTTTTTTCATTTGACCATCATTGCTAGGTAAGTAATCATTGACTATACTAGGCAAATTTAAATCTAGTATAATGGCATCAAAAGCTGGTATAGTTTCATCAAGTTCGAGATACCAAAACGCTTCATTTAAATTATTAGCGCATTCAACGATAAATCCAAATGATTGTAAATTATAAGCAATTCGCCTTGGTCCAAGTTGGTCTTCTATTAATAATACTCGTTTTATATGTTCCATTTTCATTTGTGTCACTCTTCATTACTTGTATGTGGTATAGTCATTCTAAATGTTATACGGTTTGTAGGTTTATCTATCCTTTTCCAATACTCTCGCATTTTGTGTAATGAGTAATAATCTCTGGAAAAGTCAGGTAAATCGCATAAAGTATTAAATCCCTCAGTTCGAGCCTTAATGTATCGAAGTAAATCATTGCTGACTAGATTTTCAAGACTATATTCAATAATATTTTCTGATGTCTTAAATTTACCTGTATTATATAAGTTTTTGCTATGCTCTAATGCATCAGATTCCAAAGATTCATTCTGCCAATTTGGTTGCCTTAGATAATAATACTTACCACCATGCTTCCATTCATCTTGTATAAATGGCAATAATAATAAAGCTGGGATATTATAATTATCAATATGCGAGTTTTCTATCAACTCGACATCACCACCATGTCTACGAGCTATCTCTCTTGATATATGTAAACCTAATCCATCACCTGTATTATCTTTACCATCACCGTGCATCCACTCATATCCACGAACACCAAAATTAAAGATACTATCTTCTTCATTTGTTGGAATAGGTGTGCTGTAGTTTGTAACCTCAAAAATATAGTTTCTTTTAGTATCATCGAGCCTTAAGTCAAACTCAACCACTGTATCTTCATGGGCGTATTTGAGCGCATTTAAAAATAAATTGTAAACAACCTGCTCAATTTGCTGTGGGTCACCATACATTTGAGGCCGATTCGAATCAGCTAAACGTATAATTTCCGAAAAATCGACATCAATATGTCTATTTTTGCAAAGCTCCCTAAATATAGATTCCCATTTGAACATAAATTCACGATATGGATAAAAGAATCTCATTTCAGGGTCAGGGATACCATCTACAAATCTACTAGCATTGATTTGAACCGATGTTGTTCTTACAAAGGATTTAGTATCAAGGAGAAAGACCCTTAGATTATCTTGAAATACATTGTTTTCCCATGTGTTATCAATTATAGGTGTATTTAAGCTTTTTTGAAAATAATTAGTAAGGTATGCTTCATATGATTCAAGTAATTGATTCATACCTTGTATTTTTTGGAATAGTTCATGTCGTGTAACTCTGGTAAAAGAAGTCATTCGTTTTGAGTGGAATTGAGCAATTATATCAATACCTCTTGCTCTGATAAACTCAGCAAGTGAGCATAATATGTTCGCTAGAGCATGGCGAAGACTCGTGTGAGTATCATATGATTCTTCATTTACTGCGTTTCGTATTATTTGAGGGTAAAAACGAAACATAGTACGCTTCTCGCTGCGTTCTATGTCATCTTCTATTTCATCCAATCCCCATTCAGAATCATTTTCTGAGGAGAAACTGACGAGAAATGCAACTGGATAATCAGTTGCGAATAGCCCATTATTATCTGACTCTTTGCCTCTCCAACCATCTATTATTTTAAGTTTATTCTTTTGAATAGTTACAAGAACCGGTTTATTGTCCCCATTGTCTTTATCTACTCGAGAATACTTACTTGAACTAGATTCATCTTTGCTAAATTTATTCATAACTATTGTTTCTGTTGACAAGATACGTAATTCATCAGGAATAAACAAATCAATCTTTATATCGAGTTCATTAGAAATAACTGCTACTGCTTCACCTGCTTTGTGTACTAATTGGTCCAGAGCTGATAACGAGTCAATCGGAAAGGTCCCATCATTTATTGGAATGTACATATTTCGTGCATAAAACTTTGTATATGCTAACTGTAAAGCATTAAGAATTTTCATTCTTTGCTCTTCTTCTTTTTCGCCCATTCTTTACCTCCAATCTCGTCACAATCATAACATAATCTATATTATACAAATCAAGTATAATATAGGTAAATTATTTGTCAATAAAATAATTAAATTTTCACATATTTTATAGGATAATAAAAATACCAAATAAAATATACAACCTATTATGAAATAATGAGACCCTGTTGAGATCGGGTCTCAATGCTACTTTTACATAATATGTTGTAGTATGGAAGGTATATTAACACTGTAATAATCGATGAATGAAGCGTGGTATACCAACGCTTTTTTAGTGTTTTATATAACTATATATCTGCTCGATCTTTTGTTTGTGTAATAATAATGAGTTTGTATTAACAAAACCTTATCCTGATTAATTCACTATACAGCGGTTTTGGTGGAATGAGATTCTTCACTTCGTTCAGAATGACACTTTTTGTGCATACATAGCATATATCGTATACCAAAACCTCCATAATAAACACATCAAAAAGAGTCGGATTTGTGTTACAATTGCGACCAATTTGGTATGTAATTCGGTTGACAAACACAGTTGAACTGATTTAACAACAAATACAGTAAGCACTATGCGCATTTGCGAAAATTACGCATCTTCCGCTAACTCATCAATATGTTCTATTATTTTTTGCCACATAGCACTTGTGATTTGTTTGTCACGTGCTTTACGCAAAGCAAGTCGTACAATTGGATTTTCTATAATGTATGGTATAATGTCGATATGGTTGCTATTTCCGCTTACACCAGCTAGGTCATAATACGCGTATACTTGATCTTTTGGTATTTCAAGAACGCTCAATACCATTTCATGATAATTCGCTGGTGGATTCCGATTGCCCTTCTCTATGTCGCTCAGGTATGCTGGCGTTATGCCTATCTCAGCAGCACACTGGCGTATTGATTTACCTAGTGCTTGCCTGCGTTCTTTTAAATATTCACCGAATTTTGCATATTCGCTTGGTGATGGAATATTTGTCATGTTGAAAATTTCCTTTCGTTTGATCGTATAAGTTGGAACAAAAGCTACATTCATATTTATATCACGATTATTCATTAACCACAACACCCTAGAGCCTACGAATATATGAACTAATGTATTGGAGGTTATTTTATGAACTCATTTTCATGGAAACCTGTGACAAAAGTAATATGCAGCATTGCCTATCTTGTATTCACCTTTGTTGTAAGTATTGGTGTGTATTTTTCAGGTAAATGGATTGTGATGCAGTTATTTTTTATATTCGTGTCAATCACTGGAGGTTCAGTTGATTGGTATATTAGACCATTTGCTATCATGCAATTATTTCTTTTGCTTTTTTCAACATTTGTGTATAGCTATGCAATAAAAGCTTTAATCCAAGTTTACAAAACAAGCGAATCTAGCATTCCCGTCTTTGGAAAAATAGCAATTTTCATGCTAGTGCGTGATTGAAAGCTTTTTTTATGCAATAAACCTATGTAATTTATCATGTTCGTTTCATTCACAAAGAGATTAAATCACATAAAGCCATAATTACCATTGATAATTATGGCTTTGTGCGTTTTATATAGATTGTTGATTATGTTAAATTACATATTGGCTTCCATTAATACCTCGCAGGTTTTTTTATGGAATGCAATTGAATATTTGAGAATATGTGTGTATCCCTCTAATTTCAAATTTTGGATATATGCTTTTTCATTTATTTGTTCCAGACCTCTAGCTGCTTCTGCTTTCAAGTCTTGTGTTTCGTCTTTAATGTGCTTGAATTCCAGCACTATAGCAGCTGCGTTCTTATCAGCAGGTTTTATCATACAGTCTGACCTGCCTTTGCCTGACTCCTGGTTTGAATTGACCGTATATCTACCTGATAATGCTAAAAGCATCCCATATATAAACATATGGTAGCTGTTTTCCTGACTAAGATCAAAGCTGCTGGGGTTATTTAGTATGTCCTCATTCAGTGTCCTTTTAACTTCCTCATAATCGCCGCTCAATAAACATTCTATGAATCTGCGAATAGAATCAGAAACGAAGAGTCTTTCTTCGTTTAACCACTCGGTGGCGTAGTGGGTGAATGTGTCTTTTACTTCCATATTCACCAGTTCTGCTTCGAACCAATTCTCTTTTGCGCCGTTGCTTGGCTTTAAGTAGCCAGCGCGTAGGAGCAGTGTCCAAAAAGTGTTTGAGCTGACGTATTCTATAGGGTATGTTGTATGATCAGACAAAGCCATGGTGATTGGGGAACCTGTCAGAAGCCCTGCTAAGTCGTTTCTCAACCTGTCGTCACCTTTGTGGAATACGTCTCTCAAAACTTGAACCAAACCTGTGTTTACCCAGTAGTTTTCGATTGTTTGTCTCTGGAGGTACATTGTAATGCTCCATGGGTTATACATATCATGTCTGCCAATCCTGTATCCATCGTACCAGTTTTTTACATCAATGTATTTATCACTTAAGTCATATGTTTCGCAAGTTGCTTTTACTTCTTCGTCAGTAAAGCCAAAGCTTGTTGCGAATTCATTATCCAAGACTCCACAAACCTTAGGGTTGTTAAAACTGCTGAACAAACCTTCTTTTGATATTCGTTGCACTCCAGTCAGCACACCAAATTCTAAAAAGTCATTGGTCTTAAACACATTCCCTAAAAAGCCCCTCATGAACTCAATCATTTCATTGTAATAACCGTGTCGCTCCGCGCTATCGATTGGTGTATCGTATTCATCCAGGAGAATTATTACACGTTTATCATGGTATGTATGGAAGCATTCTGTCAAGAATCGAAGAGCTGATGTTAGATCTGTCTCGTCTACTTCCTTGGAGCAATATCGTTTGTAATCATTCACAGTAAACTCATTCATTTTATCGCCATCGCAGAGATATAGATTTAAGCGATATAGATCCGCTATGAGGTTCTTAATCCCTAATATAGTTTTTTCATATGAGTTGAAATCTAAATTCTTCAAAGTCAGAGAAATAACTGGATAATTATTTTGGTGCTTTTTGATAATATCAGAGTATTTAGTGATTGCTAGACCTTCAAATAAGCTTCTGCTATCTCGTTGGACATCGAAAAAACTCCTCAACATACTCATGTTCAGGGTTTTACCGAAACGCCTAGGTCTTGTTATTAGGGTGACTTTACCCTTGTTATCGAACAATTCTTTAATAAAAAGCGTTTTGTCTATATAAAAATAGTCGCCTTCAATTATTTCTTCAAAGGATTCCGCACCAATAAGTACCTGTTTTTTCACAGCTTACCTTCCATTAATGATTATTCTTGCTTGTATAATTTTTATTAATTTGATTATACCATGTGTAGAGTGATAAAACCATTTCTTTTATAGAACAAATCTATGAATTTTCAATTAGTTAGTTGCTGGTCATGGGACTCTACGAAAAACTAACAGAGTCATTCTGAGCCAGGATGTCACAAAACTAATTTCAAATCGATGAAATACAACCAGCATTCACGCGGCGTCTCGCCCTTGAAATTACCAGTATACTTGTTGCTACCTT
>WRLE01000015.1 GCA_009777775.1 Oscillospiraceae bacterium | reverse complement strand
GCGATATTCATCAGCTTTTTCTTGATTTTCGTTTCCTTCGGTTGCTGAATTGTATTTTTACGTTCATCCATGTTCGGCAGCTTCTTTTTCTAGCCTTGCCAAATCGAGTTTTGGTACATCCTAGAGCATAGCGAAGAATTTTATTATTCAGCATTTTCGGAAAGCAAGATCCTTCGCTATCGCTCTTAGATGACACTGTTAGTGCGTTTAGTGCATGCCATTACTAGCAATATGCCAGATTCAAGCACCTATTGCTAGTAACATTAATGATATGCTATCTTCCTTCCAAGGCTGCTTTTAGTATTTCATTCGGGTTTGTACCAGGTGTTTCTATGCTGTTATATAGGCAATCTAGTTCTCTGCTATATAGTGTTATTTGGTCGAACTCTCCACTTAGATATAATTCGCTGATATTATCAGGCAATGCTGCAACAACCAAGTCATGATGTTCTTTAGGTGTTGCTCGTGGGGTCATTCCTCTTGCATCCATATCATTATATCTATCTAAGGTACCTTGCCAAGATTGTTCTTTATCAACTGCCATTACTGATAATTCCACCGTGTAACCTTTGTTTTTCAAGATTCTACACGTGTTTAAAGGTACCTCCGTGGTTCGTAATGTACCTTCGATAACTAGGTTATATTTAGCATCAGACAGCTCGTTTATCAACCGTTCAACTACAGAATTAGCAAATGGCTGTGAATAAGTGGCACTTTCTTTACCATATATATCATTTAAAGCAATAAAATTTGGGTGAAATTGTCGATATTCATCTCCATTAATTATGATAATATTTCTATTCTTTTGTCTTGCTCTTTCATGTAATGTCGTTTTTCCAGAACCTGGTTGTCCACCAAGTATTATTGCATATGGCTCTGAAACTTGCTTGCGACCTTTAATAATTTCATATAGGAGTTTCCTGTATTGTATTTCAAACTGCTCATCAGAATAAGCAGATAATTCATTACTGCTCATTTTTTTCAATCTCCCTTAGTCGGAGAATTACACTTTGAAGATATTGCAAATAGTTGTCAATTGGTGAAAGACCCTCAATATTTGGACAATCAAGAATATCATTTTTTGATTGTGCAGCATCTGAAGCCAACATCGCAATAATATTCGTTGTATCCATGAAATCTATATTGTTTCTGTCCATGTAATGACAAAAACTTGCATGGATACTTGATGCAAATTCGATCAAAATTTCTTTTTTGAAAGTTCGTTCATATATCTTTGATTTATCTGTATCTTGAGATAGCTCGCTTGCTTTTTGCTTAGTGGAGCTTTTTTCATTATATATTACCGCTTTATCGCCAACTTCCATGACTCCATCAGCTAGATTATTCATCTCGCTTTCAGTTCGTATTACAACAGATGAGTCTTTTTCAGATTCTATTTGATATAAGTCTAGTATTCTATTTATAAAATCGTCTTTGTTACTAAATCCGCTACTTTCCGCTATTTGATTAAAGCGGTCTTTCGTTTTTTCATCGACAATTATGTTTAGTGGAGTTTCTGACATATTATTTCCTCATTTTTAGTATTATTTGCGTGTCTTTATCGTGTTATACAATTGGGTTAAACAAAATTATTGCATATCCATGTCGCCATTATAGCTTAGTCTATATGTCTTTTCAAGTTTTTGCTATAATTTGTAATTGATTGTAAGGTTTAGAGTTGCTGGTCAAATAAACTGTATGCAATATTATACAACTATCTAAACATTGTATTATATTATAAACATTCCATGTCTAATTTCTTGACATCATATAAAATATATGATACTCTTTATAAATGAAGGGAGTGATGCTAATATGAGTGAGATTGCAAAAACTGTAGAGAGAATGAGGTCATCTCGTGGGCTTACACAAAATAAAGTCGCAGATATTTTAGGTGTGAGCCGCACGACTTATATTAATGTTGAAAAAGGTTCTCGCGACTTAACAGTAGGTGAGCTCGAGAAGCTTTCTGCATATTTTAGTGTACCCATTGCAGAGTTTTTTGACGAACCACGTAATAATGAAAAATTTAAACAAATGTATTTTTATATTCTCCGCTTTTTTAACGATGGTATTCCTAAGACCAAACTAGCAAAACTACTATATTTAGCGGACTTTGCTTATTACTATGATAATTTAATTCCAATGAGCGGTGTACGTTACATTCGACGTAATTATGGGCCAGTTGCTGACATCTTTTTCGAAATGACTGATGATTTATATGACAGAGGCAAAATTAATATTGTTCCTCTAGATCATGCTTTAATGATTAGTTCAACAACAATTGAAAATGATGAAAACCTTTTATCAATTGATGAAAAAGATTTATTAGAAAAAATATGTACCTATTGGAAAAACAAGCGCACCAGTGAAATTGTAAATTTTACACATGAGCAAAAGCCATGGAAGATGTGTCGAGATGGCGAATATATCCCCTATTCATTAATAATACAGGAAGATCCAAATCATGTTTACGCACCTTATACCCAACGATAACAATCTTTTATTATTTGAATTCTCAGAATGTATGAAGCTAGTTCGATAATTCGAGAGAGGAAGATTGACCAACCATGACTTTCATATTATTACTTCTATTTGGGCCAATCGGTGGCATATTACTTTCTACCATAACAGTTATTTTAACTATATGGGGAATCAAAAAAATACGAAAAACTGAAAACAATCGTAATCTAAAAACAGTCGTTTGCGTTGCCTGTTGTATGCTACTAGTTTTTTTATTTTATATTTTTTTTATAAGCGATTACAGCAGTCCTTCAAAGGTTGATATATCACCATTGAATCAACTTTTCGATTATCCGATGTATGACCTTGATGAGCTAAAAGAAAGAATTGAACTGTTAAATGATGTTGACGGTGTAGAAAGATTTGGTGGGCATTCATGGCGCGGTGGCAGTGGTCGCGAATGGACATATACTTATACCATGCGTAATAGAGGTATTCCTGCTAGTGTAAATATTTCTTTCTATATATTTGATACTCCGGAAAATGCAATGGATTTATTTACTTGGGAGAGAACCCATGGTGGTAGAAAGTATCGATTAGTCAAAATATCAAACACCATTGATGCATTGCTATTTCACTCAGTTATGTATCGTGATGCTGATACACTATTTAATGCTAATTCTCGAAGACATTTATATACCTATGTGCGGCTTGGTAACATGGTAATCAGGTTTGGTGAAAACTTAAGTGAACCTCGAAATATAGGGCAATTAACAAGCAAAAATCTTAAGTTGATTTGCGATATATTGACAAGCTAATACAATTCGATTAGCTCGAGATATTAACCTGTAGATAAATTGTTACATTATTATGAGGCTGTTGAACAGGAAGTTTAACAGCCTCGTTATATTTGAGAATTTGACCATAAATGCATTTTTTATCTATTATAGACGATACGCAATCATTGCCACATTCCTAACTCGTCATTCCTAACTCCTAACTCCTCTCTAATTCCTCATTCCTAATTCAAAACTACCATCTGCCTCCGCCGCCGCTGCTTCCGCTGCTGCTTGTACTGGTGCCTACTATGCCGCCTGTTCTTGCTATACCTGCGTTTGCTGTGGAGAAAGAAGGTGATGCAATCCTGTGATATAAAGGATCCATTACCGAAAAAATCACAAATGGAGAAACGGAAGCCATTAATGCAACTGAAGCGTTGATTCCCAAGGGGAATGGAAGTGGAGGTACATTGAGCCATGCGGGCATTCTTATGGTAATTTCGTTGAATCGTTTTGACCAAATATCAGCGACACCTATGACTTGCGCAAATGGTAATATGAAGTGGTAATAATCAGGATTTTCCTCTAATTGAAGTTTCAACTGCGCTTCTTCCGCTTTTGTTATAAAGTCTTTCAGCCCTAGGATTTGTTCTAAATGTTTTGCGCCAAATTCTGTTCTCCCATTGAGTTTCGGTGTTGCATACAGAGCCGCTACCAGAGCCGTTATTACTACAAGAGTCGATCCTATACTCATTGCTATTCCTGCCACTGTCATATATATCAAAGTACCAAAAGACAGGAGTAGCAAGGTATAAATTATATTTAGAATTATTTTGCTTTTTA
The DNA here is from genome assembly GCA_009777775.1 of Oscillospiraceae bacterium. Taxonomy (GTDB): domain Bacteria; phylum Bacillota; class Clostridia; order Oscillospirales; family Oscillospiraceae; genus WRMH01. Next base: position 72,394 of record WRLE01000015.1, on the reverse strand, counting down.
TATGCACATATTTGTTATGGTAATTTACAAACTGTCCCGCAAAGAGTAACACATACATCACCACCACAATGAATCCCACCGATGTGAAATCATAGGTATAATCGTGCATCTTCGATAATATATACATCATAATTACCGATGCAATCACCATTATAATGGCGAATATATATGGACGGATCTTATATTGCTCTAGTTCATGTTCGCCAGTAAAATAATCTTTAATCGATGAAATCGTTTTATCAATGGATGTGCTGAAAGTCACAGAGCCTCTTATGTATTTTTTTAGGTTTTCGCTACTTACCAAGTCATTTTCGCCAATATAAAATATCTCTTCGAAAAACTTCATTTCATATGGTGTATGGGACTCATCAAGTTCTGATAGCTTGGTGAGCGTAAAGTTTTCTTTATCATCAATTATTTCCATGGATAAATGACCATGGGAAGCCCAATAGGGTATTAGAGAAATAATATCTTTTCTTGCTATTTTGCCTTTCAAATAATACGCCATTGTCGCAGGGTCCATGTTTTCTGGTGGTAAATATTCCTGTAATACAACTATTTCGTTTTTTTGCGAGTTCTTGTAGGCAAGAAGGCATATAAGTATTGCAATGAGAGATATAACTAAAACAATTAGCTGCTCTCCTTGATTGTATATCTGATTGGATAAAGAGACTTTGGCATTTGGAAAAGCTCCTGGAAGCATTTCCACTCTCATATTGACTTCCGTGTAGCTATTTAGCTGTCCTAATAATTCAATTGACATTGAATTTCCATAAAAGGTTATTTCAATTTGCTTATCGCCATCATAATCATTCATTGAAAATGGTCTATCAAATGATGCTCCTAAATTATATAATTGTTCCATGTTGTATTCACTCTCCAGCCATGGTTCTGTGCTGCCAAGACGCTGAGATATGATTGAAACATTTTGCATATTGGCGTTTTCAGGCAATTCCACTGTTGCAATAAAAGATACAACGGGTACTGACCAATTATTATCGAGCAAATTCATAATAAATAAATCAAGTTCCGGAATGTTATCATCATAATGGTATCGAGTGTATGAGATAGAATAGCTTTTATCGCCAATTATAGTTTCGTCGGGGTCACCAATTCGCACATTGATATAACCAAGTTTTTTGCTTATCTTTACTGGTTCGCCGTGTACCTCAATGTTCTCCACTTTGAAGCGTTCATCTGCGTTTCTAGTTATTATATCACGATAAATCCCCCTTGATTCCACATTAAAATGCACAATCATAAATTCCTCTACGTCATAGCTTCGGTCATCATTAACCACAACATGCACATGATATCTTTTAATAAAGTATTCATCCTGAGACTGGCTTGCAGCGAATGCTGTGGTTGTATACATTATCATAAAAAGCATGATTGATATTATAATAATAGCTTTCTTTTTCATTAGAATCTACACCCTTTCTTAGTTTGATTTTAATTTACTTCATAGCATTTTATATAACAAGCCTTACCCTCTCAATTATACATTTAGCTGTCTGAAATGTCGATTTTTGATACTCTAGTATATTCGGGTGTCACAAAATACAATTACTAGTCATGGGGTAACAATCCCGTGTCATATAAGAGGGAGCCTGCGACCGAAGAATCTCATTAATCAGCAGTTTGGTGTAGTAAGATCCTTCGCTATCGCTCTTAGATGACTCGGTTAGTGCGTACTATTTATGAAATGAATAACAAGATATAAGATTCTAGCACCACTGTGAACAGTAACATTTATAATGACTAATGATTCAGAATCCAGTCCACAATGTCTTCTAGTGCTTGCTTGTCAACACTCGATTTTATTCTATATTCATCGATAACTTCGTTAATGTTACTCACCTTTGCTGGCATGAATAGGTGGTTTAGTCCCTCATATAGCTTAAATGTCACATTCGAGCGACCATCGAGTAGTTCTAAATACAAGGCATAATCTTTATTTGTATACACTTGTAAATCTGCATTTGCTTGCATAACGAGGAATGGAATAGATATGTTACTAATATATTCTGATGTAGGATTATCATACATATCTTTGAAGTAATATGCTGAAGGTCCCACTCCTTCGATATTTGTCGTCATTGCTTCTTCATCGGTCAGTTTCAAAGCTCTTTCTATGCTATTGAATAGTTCATAACTTTCTTCTATTGCAATTGCTTTTTTATCACCATCTTCTAACATATCAAGAGCAGCGAATTGCTGGTCTTTCATTATATCTAGCAAAAACCTCGGAGAACCCGCAAATATTATTAATCCTGCATAGTCACCGCCCATTGCATGTATCCTCGGAGCTAGCATTCCTCCTAGGCTATGCCCAAGAATAAATACTCTGTTTTCGTCAATACGCGGGTCTGACTTGAGAAGCTGTGTTGCTAGTATAGCATCCTCTATCGTTTCCTCCCAAACAGTAAAACCTCCGTCATTTTCTTGCGAAATAACATATCCATATGTGTAGCTTCGTTTATTGTATCTGAGTACAGCGACTCCGTTTCTAGAAAGATACTCAGCAATATCGCGAAATGGTTTGTTATCAAAAATCGTCTCATCCATATCACTAGATCCAGAGCCATGGACAAGCACCACTGCAGGAACTTTATCTTGAGCATTTTTTGGCAGCGTCAAAATTCCAGCAAGCTCCCATTTTGTGTCTGCGCCTATAACAACCATTTCTGAAATAACATATCTGTTTAGTCTAAGTCTAGCTGGTATATCTTCACCGAGCATGACTGTTACAGAAATTGATGCAATTAACGAAATTATAAGAGTCGCTACAATCCTTGGGGGTGCTTTGGCACTAAAGAAGATTGTAGCAAAAATGGTCAATGCTACAATAGCAAATACAGCGATAATCAAAGTCGGATATACAGCTCTGGGTGTAATTGTATCTGAGAGGAGAGCTATAGAGGTGCTTCCCAGTGTGATAGGGTTATACTTTTTAACGTAAGGTAAAATGTTAAATATGTTGAGTATTATAAATGAAGCAGCTAAAGATAGTAGGCAGAGCATCGAACTCTTTTTAGTCAAAGTTGCCATTAAAGTTAGCAACGATAACAAAAACACACCAAATAACCAAAGACAAAAACCTGCAAATAGAAGATATGGAAGTTTATAATCTGGAAAATAATAATATGGAAGTTTATAATCTGAGAAATAATAGTTTGTATAAACCCATGATATCGAAAAGGCAATAGTATAACTAACTGTCCATATGATTATAGATGAGCTCAGTTTTGAAATAATAACTGCGCTTCGAGATAGCCCCTTTGTGAGAATTAATGTAAGTTTATCTTCAGAGAGTTCTGAAGCAATCATTCCACTAAATATTATCATTAGAACAAGCAAACCAATTTGTCCGATATTACTGTAAAACTGCGACCAAGCATCAAGGGCTTTCGGCTCAGAAAATATCGCTGCAAGGTCAATCCCTGCTGTCGAAGGATCAGTTTGCATAGCCCATTTAATAATATCTGGCATCATTTTCGCTGACAGTGGACTTAGTATACCAAAAATAATGAAAACAGCTCCCATAATCAATAGCTTGTATGTCTTAAATGCTTCAATGAGTTCCTTTTTTAGAAATACAAGATAAACTCTCATATAAGCACCTCCAGAAATACGTCCTCCAATGATGGCTCTAGGAGTTCGAACTTTATTGGTACAATATTCGCTTTTGCAAGTAAAGCAATGATATGCGTTCCATCGCTGTTTTTTATTGTAAGCGAATTTTCCGATAAAATAACATCATCCTGTTCTGCGGTACGAAAAGAGTTGGCGAAACTTGCGGCTTCATCGCTATTTGCAAATTCTAAGCCATATGCATCCGACCGTTGTTTTTTTATATCTGAAAGTAATCCGCTCAGTGCTACTTTTCCATTATGCAAAAACGCTACTCTGTCACATATTCGTTCAACATCAGATAGAATATGTGTAGAAAATATTACTGTTGTTTGTCCTTTTAAAGCGGCTAGAATTTCCAGTATTTCTTTTCTTCCCATTGGATCTAGCGCAGAAGTCGGTTCATCGCATATCAATAATTTTGGCTCATTAAGCAGTGCTTGCGCTATCCCAAGCCGTTGGCGCATACCTCTTGAAAATCCGCCAATTTTCCTATTAACTCTTAATCCGACAAGCTCTAAAAGCTCAGTGCTACGAGCATTTATTTTGCTGCGTGGCATTCCAGCAATTTCACCGCAAAGCATAAGATACTCCAACGGTTTCATATAAGAATAAAACTCAGGAACATCAGGCATATAACCAATGCTCCTTACAGTTTTACCATATTGCGCTCGTTCGCCACAAACAGTAATTTCGCCACTATCCGCTTCTAGTAAACCAAGAATCATTTTCATAGTTGTCGTTTTACCAGAGCCATTGATGCCAACAAATCCAAAGATAGATCCATCTGGCACGGATAAGTTCAATCCTTCAATAACCTTCAGCGTTCCAAAGCTCTTATATAAATCAACAATATCAAGTATCATTATATGAATCTTCTCCTCTTTCTTCGCTCCTAGCAAGTATAAAATAAGAAACCGGACCGACAATACTAAGGGTAATAATTACTACAATCCATATTATTTTGTTTCCTATTTTGTAATATGGATGACGGATAGCATGTACCAGTGCAAAAATCATCAATCCAAGTTGAATGATTGCAAGCGGGATTATAATCGGCAGATAAACTCGAATATCTTCTATCACAATTGGTAACTCCTCTATTTTATCTGACATAGCTTGATGCTTTCTGTACAAATAATATACACTTCTGCATTACACCTTACAAGCTTTACCCTCTCAATTATACATATAGCTGTCTGAAATGTCGGTTTTTGATACTTTGGCATATTCTTATTAAATAATAAAAGGCTGTATAACCGAATCTGGTTATACAGCCTTTGGTTTATTAATATCTATTTTCTTCTTCGTCTTTTCTTGGTATCCTTTGTTTCTTCGCCGCTGCTGGTGGCGAATTGTCTTAGTAGGTCTTTTTGCTCCTCGCTCAAATTCGTTGGTACTGATACTGTTACTGTGACAAATTGGTCGCCTCTTCCCAAGCCACGCAGGTTTTGAATACCTTTCCCTCGCAAGCGGAAAACAGTGCCGGTTTGGGTACCTTCTGGGATGGTGTATTTCACCTTGCCATCGAGGGTTGGGACTTCGATGTCTGCTCCTAAAGAAGCTTGGACGAAAGATATGGGCATTGTTACCAAAACAGCGTTTCTATCTCGCTCAAATACTGAATGGGGAATAATCGAAACTGTCACATATAAATCTCCGCTTTCGCCACCATTTATACCTGCGCTGCCTTCGCCACCCACGGAAAGTGTTTGTCCGTCATCGATTCCACCTGGTATTGAAACTTGTATAGTCTTGTTTTTTCGCACCAATCCAAGTCCACGACATTTTTGGCAGGGGTGGTTGATTATTTTTCCTCTTCCTGAGCAATTGGGACATTCCACAGTGCTTTGGATAATGCCGAAGCCTGAGCGTTGCTGCATCATCACGACACCGTTTCCATTACAATTGCTGCAGGTTTCGGCTGTTGTTCCTTCTTCGCAGCCGGTGCCTTCGCAATCGTCGCAATGCTCTATTCTTTGAACAGTAACTTCCTTTTCACAGCCGAAGGCTGCTTCTTCAAAGGTTATGAGTAGCTCGGCATATACCCTTTCCCCTTTTCTGGGTGCATTGCGGTTTCGCGCTCCACCGCCTCTACCTCCACCAAGGATTGTGTCGATTATATCTCCAAAATCAAAGCTCATGCCGCCGAAGCCACCGAAACCTCCAAAGCCGCCGAAGCCACTGCCACCACTGAAGTTGGGGTCAACTCCAGCGTGTCCGAACTGGTCATAACGACTTTTTTTCGATGGGTCAGAGAGCACTTCATATGCTTCATTGATTTCTTTGAAGCGAGATTCTGCGCTGGAGTCTCCAGGATTCACATCAGGGTGGTATTGTTTTGCCAGCTGGCGAAAGGCTTTTTTGATATCATCCTCAGAGGCGTTTTTATTTAGTTCCAGCGCTTCGTAATAATCTCGTTTTTCTGCCATATTTTCAACGCCTCTCTTTATTTGCTTCTATGTTTATTTTTGTATGGTCGTATGGTCGCCAATGTCGATTTAATCCTCAGGTGTATCGTCGTCCACAACTTCGTAGTCCGCATCATATACATTGTCGCCACCAAATCCAGCATCGCCACCTGGACCATCTTCACCGCCGAAGCCATCAAAGCCATCGAAGCCTTGAGCTCCTCCCGATTGTGGGTCCACTTGGCTATATAGTTTTTCGCTGGCAGCATAAAAGGCTTTTTCCAGCTCGTCCACAGCTTGTTTAATGCTTTCGATATCTGTCCCCGACATTGCTGTTTTCACCTTGTCGATGGATGCTTCGATTTTTGCTTTATCTTCTGATTCTAGTTTATCGCCCATTTCTTCCAAGGTCTTCTCGCTTTGATATACCATCTGGTCAGCATGGTTACGGGTGTCTGCTTCGTCTTTACGAATTGCATCTTCTGCAGCAAATTGTTCTGCTTCTCTAATGGCTTTTTCAATGTCGTCTTTGGAAAGGTTTGCCGATGCGGTGATGGTTATGTTCTGTTCCCTACTGGTTCCCAAATCCTTTGCTGAGACATTGACTATTCCGTTGGCATCGATGTCAAATGTGACTTCAATTTGCGGAATACCCCTTCGAGCTGGTGCAATTCCGTCAAGATGGAATCTACCAATGGATTTATTGTATTGAGCCATTTCCCTTTCCCCTTGGAGCACGTTTACTTCCACTGAGGTTTGGTTATCGGCTGCTGTTGAAAAGACTTGGCTTTTTTTTGTGGGAATGGTTGTGTTGCGTTCAATGAGCCTAGTGAATACCGCTCCGTAAGTTTCGATTCCCAATGAAAGGGGTGTAACATCAAGCAAGAGTATTCCTTCCACATCGCCGCCTAACACGCCACCTTGTATGGCAGCTCCAGCTGCGACACATTCATCAGGATTTATTCCTTTGAATGGCTCTTTACCAGTAATTTTCTTCACAGCGTCTTGCACTGCTGGGATGCGGGTGGAACCGCCAACGAGTAGCACTCTGGTGAGTTGGGAAGCGTTTAATCCCGAGTCGCTGAGGGCTTGGTTCACGGGTCCCATGGTCTTTTCTATGAGATGCTCGGTTAATTCATTGAATTTCGCTCTGGTTAATGTATAATCAAGATGCCTGGGTCCTGTGGCATCTGCGGTGATATATGGTAGGTTGATTTGCGCTGTGGTCACTCCCGATAAATCAGTTTTTGCCTTTTCAGAAGCTTCCCTAAGGCGTTGCATGGCGATTTTATCTGTGGAAAGGTCGATTCCGCTGTCTTTTTTGAACTCAGCCAGAAGATAATTCATTACACATTCATCAAAATCATCTCCACCCAGACGATTGTTACCAGCAGTTGCTAGCACTTCAATTACCCCATCGCCGATTTCCAAAATCGAGACATCAAAGGTGCCGCCGCCAAGGTCATATACCATGACTTTTTGGTCTTGTTCTTTGTCGAGACCATATGCCAAAGCTGCTGCTGTTGGCTCATTTATTATGCGTTTCACATCAAGACCAGCTATTTTGCCAGCATCTTTTGTCGCTTGCCGCTGGGCATCGGTGAAATAAGCAGGAACGGTAATGACTGCTTCTGTAACTTTTGTGCCCAGATAGCTTTCTGCATCTGTTTTAAGCTTTTGGAGTATCATTGCGGATATTTCTTGAGGTGTATATTGCTTATCGTCTACTCCAACTCTGTATGCGCTTCCCATTTCTCTTTTTATGGAAGAAATTGTTCGGTCGGGATTTGTGATGGCTTGGCGTTTTGCCACATGTCCAATCATCCGTTCTCCGTCAATGGAAAACGCTACAACCGAGGGTGTTGTTCTATCTCCCTCTGCATTGGAAATAATGATTGGTTCTCCGCCTTCTATTACAGCTACACATGAATTTGTAGTTCCCAAGTCTATGCCGATTATTTTACCCATATTCTTCTGCCTCCTATATTATGCGATACTTAGCCGCATTTAGTTCATTGTCAATTCGCCACCACTACGGTGGAATGTCTTATAACTTTATCCCCAAGGATAAACCCCTTTTGGTATTCTTCTGCTATGATTTTTTCGCCAAATTTGGAGTCTTCTATCATCATAACCGCATTATGCAGGTTTGGGTCAAATTGCTCGCCAAGTGCTTCAATGGGTACTAAACCAATATTGCTTAAAATTTCACAAAATTGGGTCATCGTCATTTCCACACCTTTGTAAAAGGCTTCGTCTTCGCAAGGAGTTTTCAATGCACGTTCCAGATTGTCGTATACTGGTAATAGCTTTGATATAACCTCGCTTTGAGCGTCGTTATAAAGGGTTTCTCGCTCTTTGGCGTTTCGTTTACGAAAATTGTCAAAATCTGCTGCAAGGCGCAAATATCTGTCCCGCTCCGCAGCGATTTCTTTTTCCATCATGGCGATTGGGTCTTGCTCCACTTCCTGTTCTGTTTCACCGTTTTCATAGTTTTCTATATCATAGTCTTCATTGTTATTTTCATCGTCGCTATCATTTTGCACGGACTCAGTTGAATTTGCATTTTGTTCATTTTCATCGTTTTGCATATTTTCAAATTGCTCTCCATCGGATTGATTTGCATTTTGCTCTTCCTCGGTGGTGCCGTCCTCCATAGGCTCTTTACGTTCAGTGTTGTCATTCGTGTCCAATATCATCAACTCCCAGCTTTGCTATTTTCGGTATTTCACTGCCCGAAAGCAGTAAACTTAGACCCTGAGCTATATATGTAAGCCTTGCGGCAACTTTCGAATATTCCATTCGCGTTGGTCCTATGATGCCAATGAGTCCTTCCATATCGTCCCCCACATTGTACCTTATCGCTAGCACACTGGAGTCTTGAAGCTCCTGGGCTAAATTTTCCGGACCAATGGTGATTTTGATTTCACCAGAGGTACTTGGCGATGGTAGCTTAAATAATTCTTTATCATCGGCATCTGATAGATATTGTATCAGCCGCGAAGCTTTGTCGAAGTCCCGATATTCAGGATGGTTTAAAAGATTCATCGCTCCTGCCACCCGCGCTTGACCAGCCTTTGCTTCGCATAGAAGCTCTATGATGAAGCCAGCGATGACTGCCACAATGCCTGTGGTGTCTCCCAGAGCTCTTTCTGTTGAGGTAATGAGTGCTGTGGTTATTTGCTCTTCTGGGATTCCTGTGAAACTTGCGTTGAAAACTGTTCCTAACTTTATGAGAATTGCTTGGTTAATAGTGGTGGTCAAGTGAACTAGTTTATTTTTCACAGTGTCGTTACTGAGGAGCGCTACGATAATAAATGTGTATGTATCTACATATATAAAATCAAGTCTCGCAATACTCACTATACCCGTAGTGGAGGTCATGGCATAGGCTGGGTATCTGGTGAGCCTTGAAGCTACGTATCCAGCTTCATCGATGAGCTGTGTTTGCGCATTGGCTCTTGAAATAAGTGCTTTGTCGATTTCATTGGTGTCATCGCTGGATAATTTGTAGTGGTGCATCAATTCGTCCACATACATACGGTAACCCTGAGCCGAAGGCACTCTACCTGCTGAAGTATGAGGTTGTTCCAATAAGCCCATACTCTCCAGCTCCGCCATTTCGTTGCGGATTGTTGCCGATGATATGGCAGAACCCAATTCCTCGGAAACTGCTTTAGATCCGACAGGTTCTGTTGTTAGAACGAATTGTTCAACGACTATTTTTAATATTTCCCTTTTGCGATTGCTCAAATCCATATCTTTTACAAAACCCTTTTGAAATACCATCCTTTGTTCTCTGGTATTTTTCATAATGTTTCATCATATTAGCACTCTCCGCCTACGAGTGCTAATTATAATTTAGCACCCTATTTGATGCTTGTCAAGTATTTCATAATTTATTTTCATTTTTAAGCAAAATTTAAAAACCCACCGTTTTTGTTGACATATTACGTAGAATATGACATATTATTAAACGCAACATCAATTTTATTAAGCGACAAAACACAGCGAAAAAATTTTGGAGGTTACTATCGTGAAAAAAACCATTGCAATACTGATAACAATAATCGTGCTCTCATTAGCCTTGATGGTTAGTGCTTCGGCGGCTGGATATCGTGGACCAGCTGAGCAGCTTAACCGACTGGGTCTATTCAGAGGAACAGATACAGGCTTTTCCTTGGAGCGAGCACCCACAAGAGCTGAAGCCGTCACAATGCTAGTGCGCTTGCTTGGCTTGGAAGAAACTGCTGAAAACGGTAGCTTTAGCCATCCCTTCACAGATTTAGTAGAATGGCAGGTTCCCTATGTTTCACTAGCTTACGAAATGGGGCTTACCACAGGCACAAGCACTACTACTTTTACTCCAGGTGGAGCTTGCACAGCGCAAATGTATGTGACCTTTGTTGCTCGCGCCTTGGGTTATACAGACAATGATGTGCAAAGCACCCTATGGGCAGAGGCATTGATTTTCGGAAGGAACATCGGTATACTTGATGACACCTTAAATGCCACACCTTTCCTGAGAGGACATATGGTTGCCGTTTCATATTTAGCGCTATATGTACCCACTTCGGACGGTGCTTTTGATACATTACTGGCAAAACTTGTAAGCGATGGTGCTGTTTCTTCATCGGCTGCTGCAACAGCTGTGTCGTATTTGAATCTCATCAACGAGTTTAATCAAGTGGGTGCATCCTTTGCCAATGAAAGGAGCATCGACCTTTCTTTGAAGCTTGACATGGATGTCGTTTTACTCGGTACAGAAATGACATTGAGCAGTACCATGGAAACAGCAATTATTATCGCAGGTTCTGATGTAAAAAGAGCGATAAAATACGATGCTCCTGTTCCCATGGCTGACAGATCACTCACTGGGGAAATCTATTTTACCGATGGATTCGCTTATGTTAATGCCAGGGGAATGAAAACTAAAACCTCTGCTTCAGCCACTTCCGGTATCAGTGATGAATTGCTCGCCGTGAACGATGTAGTAAGGGCGCTTGCATACAGCACAAACCCAATTTATTCAATATGCAGCATAACAAAGGGTACCCAGAGTGGTTTAACAGTTTATACATATGCTTTATCCACAGACAATATCCAATCTCTCATTGATATAATAGTTGGAATGATGTCTGCGACTCCTGAACTGGCTCCTGACGAATTTAGCGGAGAACTTAAAGGAGAGCTTAATGGATACATATATGTAAACGCAGCTGGTGAAATTGTAAGAATGACATTTGTTTTTGACACGATAATGAAGATAGATGGCTTACCAATGGATTCTGGAGTTGAACTAGATATCGACATCAATGCCATTGGCAGCAGCGTGAGCATCACTTTCCCTGCCGACTTGAATCAATATCAATAAAAATCAACTGGCTTTTAGATGGACAGGATTTTCACTTGCCAGTATAACAGCCCTAGAAGTGGACTTCATTCACTTCTGGGGCTGAAGTCCTTGTCGCGCCGCTTAGGTTGCGGTGGATGCCTTGCGGCGCGTCAGGGATGCCGCGCCCTACGGAAGATGTGTTCCCATGGTGCGGTGGATGCTTCGCGGCGCGTCAGGGATGCCGCGCCCTACGGAAGACATTTATGTTGTCTTTAATATGAGCGTTTTTATAATACGAAACATATATTATCCTATACTATAAAGGAGAACATGGATTTTGGCCAATAATAAACCGGAAAATATTAGATTAAGCGATGATGGTACCGCTGTTGTCATTATAGACCAAACCTTGCTACCCAAGGAAACGAAGTTTCTAGAGCTTTCCAACCCAGCGGAGCTCCATGAAGCTATAAAGATGCTGAGAGTACGTGGCGCACCTGCCATTGGAATTTTCGCCGCATATGCTTTATATGTAATCGCTCTGAATTTAGATGCAAATGATTACAACACTTTTCTAACGGAGCTTCGAAAGCAGAGTGATTATTTAGATTCTGCCAGACCAACAGCTGTGAATCTTTCCAAACAGCTACAACGCATGATGAAGCTGGTGGAAGATTCATCACAATTACCCTTGTCTCATATTCGTGATGCAATGGGAGCTGAGGCTAGTAAAATCCAACAGGAGGACATAGATATGTGCTTGTCCATATCAGAGTATGGTTTGAGCCTTATCGAAAATGGAAATGGTGTGCTGACCCACTGTAATGCCGGTCCTTTGGCGACTTCGATGTATGGAACAGGCTTAGGTCCGATACTGCTGGCAAATGAGCGAGGTATAAACCTGCATGCTTATGTCTGCGAAACTCGTCCATTGTTGCAAGGAGCACGCTTGACTTCTTATGAATTGTCTCGTGCTGGTGTGGCTTGCACATTGATATGTGATAATATGACAAGTATTGTGATGAAAGAAGGTAAAATCGATGCCGTCTTCGTGGGTTGCGACCGAGTTGCGCTAAACGGCGACACTGCCAATAAAATCGGCACCAGCGGCGTTGCTATCCTAGCTAAGTATTATGGCATCCCCTTTTATGTTTGCTGTCCATCATCAACCATAGACCCAAATTGTGAAACAGGAGCCGACATCACAATCGAACTAAGAGATCCCAACGAAATAAAAGAACTCTATTTCAAAGACCCAATAGCACCGGATGAAGTACCTTGCTATAATCCATCCTTTGATGTGACTGACCACAGTTTGATAACCGCAATTATCACCGAAACCGGGATAAATTGGTTGAATTAATTACAAAAACCGGAGGTTTTTCAAAGTGTCTAATATTCCATATCCATCGGAGTCGCAAGCTAGAATTGATATCATCGAGGCTGGGCGACGCTTGTATTTACGGGGGCTTATCTGTGGGAGTGAGGGGAATTTGAGTGCTCGCATTTCTGAAGATGAGATTATTATTACTCCCAGTGGTGTTTCAAAGGGGTTCATGAACGAAGATATGCTTGTGAGGCTAGATATGAGTGGTAAGGTACTCAGCGGTTCTGGAACAGCTTCTTCTGAGACGAAAATGCACCTTGCTATATATGAGAAATCACCCAATATTTTATCAGTTTGCCATGCCCACCCTCCCATTGCAACCACATTTGCTGCTGCTGGTGTTCCCCTTGATAAGGCATACATTCAGGAAACCGTCATGCTCCTGGGTGTTATTCCCATTGCAAAGTATGCAGCACCTGGTTCCCAGGAACTTGCCAGGTCCGCGAGTGACTATTGCCAGGATTACCATGGCGTTTTGTTGGAACAGCATGGAGCCTTGACTTGGGGTACTAGCGTCATGGAAGCCTTATACAGAATGGAAAATGTTGAATATACTGCTAAAATCACAATGTATTCAACGATTCTTGGCTTTGAGCGCACATTAGATGGAGATAAAATAAAAGAGCTGATAGCCCTACGAAAAAACTGGGGCATATCCGCTTCCCTTGGAGAGTTTATTTAATTATTTATTGCTGATTCTGAGCCGAAATCCCCCTAGAATCCACAAATCTACAAAGTATTATATACTAATAGTCAAGCACTCGCCTCTAGGGGAGTTATCGCCTTTTCTTTTTTATCACCAAGGGCAATTGAAAGCAGTAGCATTATCGGTGCAGATATAATGCAAAACACGATGGTTATCCAGATCCTATCTCCCATCAGCGGTGTAAGCCCAAAGATGATTTCTCCTAGAAATGCCCAACCAACGAAGAAGCCAGTTGTCATACATATTAGCAATGCAAGACGAATTTTATTGAGGGGTCGAGACAGCCTGTATAGCATAAGCAAGCCAATAAAAGTGATGATAACGCAAGACATGGTGGACATTTCAGTGCCAATAATTTCTCGTCTGTCACATAGAAATGTCAATGCCGCCAAAGCAACAAAGGAAGTCAGACCCATTGGCAATGCGCTTTTAAACACATTCATCATAAATTTACCCTTTACCAGACTTTTGTTGGGCTCCAAAGCAAGGACAAAGGAAGGTATGCCGATAATCATCATATTAAACAATGTCAACTGTGATGGTTCCAAGGGGAATGGATGCGCCAATATTACAGTCATAACCATGGCAAGCAAGAAAGCAAAAATATTTTTCATGAGATATAATGCAGCAGAACGCTCAATATTATTAATGACTCGCCGACCTTCAAGTACCACCTCTGGCATTGTAGAAAAATCCGAGTCTAAAAGAACAATATTAGCCACTTGGCTAGCCACTTCGCTGCCTGAAGCTAAAGCTATTGAGCAATGAGCATCTTTTAACGCCAGCACATCATTGACCCCATCTCCGGTCATTGCAACTGTATGACCCATGGACTTCAATGCTCTGACAAGCTTGCGTTTTTGCTCAGGGCTTACTCTCCCGAAAACCACATATTCGCTCACCGCTCTTCTTATCTGCCTGTCTGTGGTCAATTCTCCCGCATCGATATATTTATCAGCTCCCGCGATTCCCGCTTCCTTAGCAATCTGGGAAACTGTAACGGGATTATCTCCTGATATAACGATTATTTTTACACCTTGCTGCTCAAAATATCTGAAAGTGGCTGGTGCCTCTTCTCTCACTTTATTACTCAACATAATAAGAGCTAAGGGCATAACCCTATTGTCATCGATTTCCATGTTCACATCGCCATCGTATAAAGCTAAGAGTAAAACACGAAATCCTTGGGAGGAATATGTTTCAATCTGGCTTTTATATTGTGGATATTTCGACAGCAAAATCCGCTCAGGAGCTCCTAAAAAATAGGATTCATCGTCATAAAAAGAAACGCCGCTATACTTGACCGCAGATGAAAAAGGCGCGATTTTTTGAGCAAGTCGCGCTTGAGTCGATGCATAACGAGAGGCAATGGCAACCATCGTTTCATTATCCACAGGAATATTGCTGGCATAATCTGTCAAAATTGAATCTATATCATTTTCGTTGAATCTATCGCTGCATAAAAGCTCTATGCCTTTTAGTTCCATGCTGTTTTCTGTAATCGTACCTGTTTTATCAACACAGAACACATCGACTTTTGCAAGAGTCTCCACGCAACTCAGTTCATGAACCAGCGTTCTTTTTTGCGCAAGCCTCATGACGCTCACGGTGAGTGTCACTGAAACCAATAAATACAAGCCCTCAGGTATCATACCCACCAATGCTCCCACTGTTCTCACCGCTGCATCCACAGTGGCTAAACCAAAATGCTGGGTTTGTCTATAAAACATTATGATTCCCACTGGAAAAATGATTATGCCAATTATTTGCACGAGCCTCTGGAGGGATGTTACCATTCCAGGTGGCTTTTTTCCTTGGGATTTTTTTGCTTCCAAAGTAAGCTGAGCGACAAATGAATCTCGCCCTACTTTATCAAGGCGAGTGGTACATTGTCCTGATACAACAAAGCTTCCTGACAATAATATATCGCCCATTGTTTTTTCGATTTCATCGGATTCTCCTGTAACCAGTGCTTCATTGACAGTACATTCACCATTTAGCACGATGGCATCGGCATAAATGCTGTTCCCAGCTGAAAATATCGCTATATCGTCAAGCACCGTTTGGTCCGCTGAAACATTTATTTTTTCACCGTTCCTTATTACCGTAGCTTGTGGAGCGTTTATAAATGTCAGCTTGGCAAGGGCGCGTTTTGATCTAATCTCTTGGGCTATTCCAATGAAAGTGTTTATAAAAATCAAAGGCATGAATGTAAGGTTGCGAAAAGAACCAACAGCAATTACACATAATGCAAGCAAGAGGAATACCATATTAAAATATGTGAAAATATTATCTTTAAAAATTTGGGCAACAGACTTTTCAGCAGAGTCGGGTTTCGTATTCCCATATCCATTTTGCAACCTTTCAGCCGCTTCTTGGCTACTAAGACCCTGTTGGGAAGACGCTTCAATTCTGGGAATGACCCTGTGTAGTCGCACTGTTTCCTTTTTTTTCGCCAAAACCGTGCCTCCTATTATATCTTTGGGGGCTTTTTATGTCGTCTCGATACCCGCAACGCAGCTACTTTTTTATGTAATTTTAGTATAGCATGAATGCTAATGTCTTGACAATACCAAGTGTTTGCTATATACTTCAAAAATTCAAATGAGCATATCTGAAAGGAGAGCCATATGGAAGAAGATATGAAAAAAATCGCCGAACGCATTCGCGAATTGCGGGAAATATTTGATTATACCATAGAAGAAATGGCGAATGAAGCTGGTGTTGCTGTGGAGCTATACACACAATATGAATCCAGCGGAAAAGACATACCCATAAGTGTATTGTACCATATATCTAATAAATTCAATGTGGACTTGTCTGAAATCCTCACCGGCGAACCCGCTAGGCTTTCCACCATTCAAATCTGTCGCCGAGGGAAAGGCACAGTTATTGATCGCTACCCCGGTTATATGTTCGAGAGCCTCGCTCCTAGGTTTACAGGAAAAATCATGGAGCCGCTCCTTGTCACATTATTGCCCGGAGAGCCCGAAGCCGCTCTTGTTACCCATAACGGGCAGGAATTTAACCTTGTATTGGAGGGCACTATCGTCATTGCCTATGACGATAAAGAATATGTACTATACCCTGGAGATGCAGTATACTTCGACCCCACCCATCCCCATGGGCAAAAGGTCATAGGCACAGAAAAAGCAAGGTTTCTAACGGTAATCACGGAAAGCAATGAACAATGACTCCGTGACCGATTCCTATTTTAATGTAAAGGTGTGGCATTTATGCTTGAAAAATTTCTTCCTCGGGTCGAGTTTGACTCCTATGAGGATTTTATTCAAAACTATAAGGTGAATATACCAGAAAATTTCAACTTTGGCTTTGATATTATTGATGCTTGGGCGCAGCTAGAGCCCGATAAACCCGCTTTGTTTTGGTGCGATGACCACGAAGACGAGCGACTGTATACATTCGATGATTTACGTAGGCTCTCAAACCAAGGAGCAAACTATTTTAGGAGCCTTGGAATTGGCAAAGGCGATGTGGTAATGTGCATTTTACGCCGACGCTATGAATATTGGATTGCCGCAATTGCCCTTTGTAAATTGGGTGCTGTCCTTATACCAGCAACGTTACAACTCACATCAAAAGATACCATATATCGATTAAACGCTGCCAACGCAAAGGCTGTCATCTGCTTCAATGACGACTACATCGTTACCCAAATGGAACAAGCACTCCCCCAATGCCCAACAGTCCAGGTGAAAATCCTCACCCCAGGATTGCGTGAAGGCTGGCTGGAATTTAACAAACCCCTTGAAAGCTTTTCAGAGACATTTGAGCGTCCCAGTGGCAATGATGCAGTAACTGCTAATGACCCCATGCTTATTTATTTCACCTCTGGTACTACTGGAATGCCGAAAATGGTCCTTCACAATTTCGCTCATCCCCTGGGGCATATTGTCACAGCGAAATATTGGCAGCAGGTGCGAGAGGGCAAACTCCATATGTCTGTGTCAGATTCTGGTTGGGCAAAATTCGGTTGGGGTAAAATCTATGGTCAGCTCATTTGCGGTGCCGTTGTTTATGCATATGACATGGATGATTTTGTACCAGCTAAACTGATGGAGCATCTCGAAAAACACAAGGTAGCAACATTTTGCGCTCCACCTACTATGTATCGTTTCATGTTGGCAGACAGCATGGAAGGCTATGATTTTTCTGCCATTGAGCATTGCGGAAATGCTGGCGAGCCTCTAAGTCCCGAAGTTTTCAATAAAATAAAAAGCGAATGGAACTTGGATATGCATGAGGGTTTCGGGCAATCCGAATCCACCGTACTCATCGCCAATTTCCCTTGGTTTTCGCCAAAACCTGGTTCCATGGGTAAACCTGCTCCCATTTATGATATTGATTTGGTAGATGAGGAAGGAAATCCTTGCGAGGACGGCGAAGAAGGCAGGATAATCATCCGCAATATTGATGCTGTCGGTTTGTTTAGAGGTTATTATTTGGATGATGAACTAACTGCCAATGCGTTTGAAGGCGGAGTATATGATACTGGAGATATGGCTTGGCGAGACCCCGAAGGGTATTATTGGTTCATTGGTCGTAACGACGATATGATAAAATGCTCAGGCTACCGCATCGGTCCCTTTGAAGTTGAAAGTGTCTTATCTGAACATGATGCTGTATTGGAATGTGCCATCACCGGAGCCCCCGACCCCCAACGCGGTCAGGTGGTCAAGGCAACGATTGTTTTAAATAAAGGTTATGAGCCTTCCGATGCCCTGGTAAAAGAGCTACAGGATTTTGTCAAGCGCACAACTGCTCCTTATAAATACCCTCGAATTGTAGAATTCATTGATGAGCTACCAAAAACCATCGGAGGCAAAATAAAACGAGCAGAGCTGAGAAACCAAGAATAAAAACGAGAGTAAGATGAAGCCTAACAAGGTTTCATCTTTTTTCGCAAGCTCTCTCATAAATGACAGTTGATTGTCACCCATTACCAGTAACATACCTTCAAAGGAGTTCATATAGATGACACGGTTTTTCGTTGATTCCACGAATATTTCTGATGGTTTTGTGCAACTTAGCAACGATGATATGGAGCATATTCGCGTATTGCGTATACGCAGCTCTGAACTCTTTATTGTCTGTGATAGTGCAGGTAATGATTATATTTGCAAGCTCACAGCTCAGGGTAGCGATATTGCAGATGTTGTGGAAATTCGTCCTTCTGTGGGCGAACCTAGCATCGCTTGCTCGATTTATATTGCATTGGCAAAAAGCGATAAAATGGAATTTGTGGTGCAAAAATCCGTGGAGTTGGGTGCTGTGGAAATCATCCTCTTTCCCTCTGCTCGCAGCGTAGCTGTTCCCAAGGATATTACAAAAAGGACGACTAGGCTAGAACGGATTGCACTTGAAGCTGCAAAACAGAGCGGTAGGGGTATTGTTCCCATTGTGTTTCCTATGGAGTCTTTCCAATCGGCAATGGATCGAGCATCGAAGTCAGAAATATCGCTGTTTCTCTACGAAAACGAAAAAAAGATTCACCTCAAAGAAGCATTAGAGCTTCACTCAGAGGCATCTGTTTATTCAATTGTTTCTGGTCCCGAAGGAGGCTTTGAGCCTGCAGAAGTCGAATATGCAAATTTACTGGGTCTACTCTCCGTCTCTCTGGGTCCCAGAATCCTCCGCTGCGAAACTGCTCCCATCGTTGCCCTATCTGCTGTGATGTATCAGAGTGAAAATCTGTGATTTAGTATTATTTATACTGTGACCACATTACAGGGTCGTATGTACTTTTTATGCGTGTTATTTGAACTCATTTAGAGTTGCTTTGACCGCTATGCTGTTTATCGATAATGAATACTCTCCCCTACCCTCAAAAATATACACAATACTCAGATAATAACTCAAAAATCATAAAATATTTTTAATTTTATGATTTTTTTCATAAGTTAATTATTATATATAATTCCATCATTCATTAATGCATTAAATGACCTAATACCAATGCTTTACAGGCATTAATTTTCTAATGAATGGTGTTTTTTGAGTATTCTCTAAATAAAAAAATTACTAAATTTTTACAAAACCTATCCTTGGGATAGGTTACAAATTTGAAATTATACCGTATAATGCTGCCAGAAATGGTGGTTTATTGGAGTACATATAATATATAAATAAAACTCATATACCAAAACATATAACACATTAGTAAAATTGTAATAGACAACATTTTTATTGGAGGCACCTATGATGAAAATTAACACTAAAACAACCGTAAAAACAAAGCAAACCCTTGCGCTCTTTTTGGCATTGACAATGATTTTCGGATTTTTGCCAATATCAACTCTGAGAGCATATGCAGCCCCTGGCGACATCTGGGAGATTTGGCGAGGCGGCACCATGTCAGGTTCATATGGTGACCTATCAGACGCACTGGTAGACTTGATTGATGGTGACACTCTTTTGCTGCTAGACGACCTTGACTATGAGGGCAACTTCAATTTGGAAGGCACAGGTTCAAACCCAATGGAAATCGTGCTTGATTTGAACGGCTATGTGCTGAACATTCTCGGCGACCAATTGGAAATGGATGATATCGGCGCCTACGCCATGTCTTTAGTCAATGTCAATCTAACCGTTGACAGAGGCATCACAGGGAAGCTGAACATTGTCATCACCCCTGAACCAATAGACTCTTATTACGACCCATATGATGACGAAACCTATTACTATTATACTTACATTAATGTTCTTATGGCGGAGGAATCGTCTTTTACCCTTGACAATATAATAGTTGCTTCCGTCAGCGAGGAAGCGAATTATAACGGCGGCATGGTCATACAATCCGATGATTCTGTTTTCGAAATAATCGGAAGTGTAAGCGCGCCGGTGAAGGAACTCGATTTTGAGCAATTTGGAGAGCCATACAGAATTACCATTAGTAACAGCAAAGTATCCATCGGTGGGGATTTCAACGGAACCTGCAATACATACAGATCCGAGTTATACATCGAAGGCGATGCAAATGGCACGTTCAATATTAATGGCGGAGAATTCACGGTCAAAAATGATCTAAATCAAAATGGCCGCTACAATGAAGGCTTAAACATTGAATCAGACGCTGTTGTAGAGATATTTGGCGATGTTACCAACGTCAATGAGGATGGTTATGGTGTAAATGCCATTAGTTACGGAAACGAATTTGCAAAAGTGACTGTTCACGGCGATGTTTGGTCTATAAATGATGCTGTGGTCGGTAATGGAGAATTTATAATAATGGGTGATGTCACTTCATTTGAAGCCAGTGCTATAAGAGCACATCCCGGAGCCACCATTGATATTCATGGCAATGCCAGCTCTTCAGGGGAAAACGGGATTATTCTTGGTTTCGCTACTAAAGTGACTATAGACGGAACTATTACATGCTCTCCGGATGCGCCCTATGTGATATTTGGCGAAAATGATTATTTGTGGCCCTGGGTCGATGGGAGAAACGAAGGAGAGTACGATAGAAACTCAGGCACAGGCTACTTTATTTATGAGCATGTCTTCGATGCTGGTGACCCCAGCAAAAACAGCGAATTATGGGTAAAAGCAGAAGCTGCGAGCGATGTTGCCGAAATATACAATATGCAGCTGTCAAACGCCACGGACGATGGGAAGCCTTATTATAGCCCAAACGACATGATGAACATTACACTATATGGAGAAGCAGGCGGAACAGCGAAGGCGACAGTGACCTACGATGACGCTATACAAAATTTGACAGCACAGACCGCAATCGTGAATTTAACAGAAAGTACCGCCACGCCAGGTCTCTACTCAGGCACGTTCACCATGGCAGAAGGCATATCTAAAATCAGCGGAGTTCTTTTTACCCTAGAAGGTATAGCGGGTAAAACGGCTGCGGAAGTTCCTTTGAGCGCATACAGGCTTCCTGAAATCCGCGGTGGGCTGAGAGTGACAATCATCAACGATTATTTCACAGACTTTCCAGCTTTGAGCATCATAGGTACCCTCACCGCAGCATACAATGGCATTGGCAACAGCATCGCAGTCGATTTCAACGCTGCCCAGGACGAGTACATCATCGTAGGCATACCTGTTGGAGCAGCTGGTGGATCAGCTGAAGGTACTATTGAAGGAACAGGAATAACTCTCACTTTTCGAGATCAATACAATAACGTGACCGCCCATGTAAATGGAATATCAGTTACAGCCGGGCAGTTGACACCGGTAAGCATCACCCCAGAAGTGAAAGCTCACTTGGAAGTCGCCCTCAGTTTCGGCAGCAGCATTGAAGAGAGCCTATTTGAGTCTTATATAATTCAAGTTCAAAATACAGCCAATGGAAGTATAACTGGCAATATAAGAAACAATAATCCTGCTTTATCAGGGCTGACAGCATTCCAACAGTATAGAGTGTCCCTTAGGGCGGGGATCAGAACAGCATATGACTCCGGAGGCGAGCTGAACTATTTCTTTTACCCCAGCTTTATTACAAAGGATATTACCCCAGATCCTGGCGAAAACAGCCTGACTATCCATTTGCCTGATTACATCTTGCATTTCGATGGAACTTTGGAGGGAATCGTCACCTTGGAAAACGGGCAGCCTATTTCCGGTGCCACGGTCACAGTGACGCAATCTCTACAGAGCCGTGGAATCAGCTCAAAGGAGTATTGGAATACAATTACTGATGAAAACGGATACTACAGCTTGCCGATTTTATCAGCTTGCGAAACAACAGCCAGCGTCACTAAGATTCTAGAGCGTTCAACGGCTTACCTTCCCGAGACAACACCATTCGTTACAACAGCAGGAATCAACCAAAAGGACATTGCTGTTGGATTGGGGCAGCGGCTGGAAACCGACTTGCGACTTTATGCTAAATCTTTCGGCGATGCAGACTATTCCACTGTTCCAGTATATGGACAAGGTGCATCATTATTGGCTCTGCGTCCTGTAATTCGTTTGACAAATCTGAGCACGAACCAAACTGCCACAATTTTTTCACAATCAACCGTGGATCTAGTGGTGGTACCTGGAGATGAAATACTCGTCCGAGGCACATGGAATACAGTAGTAGCTTCGTTATATATGCCGGATTATCAGCGTGTTCTTACTGTGGACAACAATTATACAATTTCTGATGATTTCTATGTTATGCAAACAGCCGCAGTGGACATAAAGCCTGTGGGTCCCGACGGCAATGCTGTGATGTATTATAATTCCAACAATCGAGCTTATGTTTCTATTATGGCTCGAGATACCAACACCAACCACATAGTGAAATACCAGAGTTATCACCTGGCAGGGGGCGTATATCGGGTCTATTTTGAAGAAGCGGAGACATACGAGCTTCTGTTTTCCACTGATACAATTACATATCAGAACCCAAACGGCAATAAATTTACTGCAAGCCGTACAATCACGGCATCTGATGGTGACATAATCGATTATGGTGATGTAATAATGAATCCGGTTGGTTCCGATGTTGCTTCTGGTTCATATGTTGTAGCACCAGTAAACGCCGCACCAGGTGGAATAGTCACGCTGATGGCAAGTTACGAGCGGATGAATGCGCCATCGGATGCAGACAGTATTACTTTACAGATTCCCTCGGGAACTACATTCATCCAAGGGAGCTTGACGAAAAACAGCGTCGGCTTGGCGAATCCCATCATCGATGCTTCTGGACGCTTCCAAGTTCCCGTCACAGCAGCAGATGCAAACAGCGGTTTCGTAGCATTTCGGGTGAAGGTGAATTCCGATATAACAGTAAACCATGTCTTTTCCACAGCTGTCTACAGGTCGGGTGCCCTTTCAAATTCTCTGGGAACAGCTGAAATCTATATAGAAACCATTAGTCTGGAAGCCGATGCATACACATATAGGCGCGATATCCATATCAATGGACTTGCTCCCGCAGGTTCTTTGGTGAAAATATACGACAGGGGAGTGCCAATTGGAGAGGTAATGGCAAGCCCTGCGGGATATTGGAACTTGAATGTCATATTGCCAGGGGAAGACGGGGTCAGGTACCGCCATGAATTGGTGGCAGCAACCGAGCACGGCGGTAGTACCCTGATCAGCGAAAGACAGATTATGATTTATGATCCCAACCGCCCAGGATTGAGCAAACTGATAGTATATGGAATGTACGGAACGGTACATACAGTGCTTGATGCAGGTCAAGGTCCCGTTTCCTTCCCCTATACGCTAACCGGCAAAGAAACCCAACTGAAAATTTCAGCGGTGTTTACCGACAACAGCCATGTGCAGGATGTGTATATCCAAATAACAAGCCCCAACGGTGCCATTGCATATGCCCAGGCAAATTATAATGCTATAACTGATGCTTGGGACGCTGTGATTTTAGACCCCTTCAAGATCATAGGAGCTAGCGACTTCTCCGAAGCAATCATCAATGTGATATTCACCCCAAGTTATGCCCATTACGACCTCTTCAACGAAACTACGAATGCACAGCTTCGCAACCAGCTTCCCGGCGAACTGAGCGAATTCAGCATCAGCTGGAAGGATGAAGGCGCCAGCGTAGCGGATGGCTACCTTGCCTATGACTTCGACTCTGATCCGAATACATATTCTCCTGATGATGAAAAGGCTGAATATACGCTGGTTCCTGGCAGCACGGTTTTATTCAGCTACGATGTGGCTGATATTGTAGGCGAATCTTCGGTGAATATAACCATTACAGAGCTGGCTTCGATAACGCTGCCTGCTACCCTCAGCGAGTTCAACCGAGTTCATGATGAGATCCAGGTCTATAACTACCAAGATAGCCTAACCATAGAAGACGATACATACACATATAGGTCCAGCTCGGTCATATACCTCATCCCACCAGCTGAAAGCGGGGTGGATCCCCATGGATATGAAGTGGATACCGAAGTCACAGGTCTGGTTTTCGAAGAACCTGAATCATACGAATGGACGAACGGATGGGGTAAGGACATCACTGAAAACCTAGTTGAGGCAACGGAGGATCTGTGTGAGAATACTCCAGAATCGCGAGTAGACTCCATATTTCGTGATATTCGGAAAGTGTATACTACTAATTCATCCATGCAGCAATCCGCTTCCATTGTCACCATGGGCGGACAAACGGATTCACCCATGGACCCGGTTATTACAGGAGCGGGAATAGTCACCGATTGGATGGGCAACGAAAACGTCATTGACGGCATAAACGATATAATAGACGAGATAGTTGCAATAAGTCTAGACGAATGTGGAACCAAGTTGAATAGAGATAGAGACTTTCCTGACACTCGCTGGTTTAGCAGGTATTGTTCCGGATACAAAACCTGGCCCGGACCCTACAGATCAAGATGGATCCACGACCCCAGCGGCATCGTCTATGAAGTAAGCCTGGACAACCCCATCGATGGAGTCACAGCCACCTTGCTATTCGAAGCCGATTCAGACCAAGGTGCAAGCTCAGCAGGTTCTGGCGACTGGAGCTTCTTCGACATGGAATGGTACAGGCAAATCAACCCCTATATAACAGGAAGCGACGGTTGGTACGAGTGGGATGTTCCCATGGGCAATTGGATGGTGATGTACGAAAAAGAAGGTTATAAAACCGAGTACAGCAACGAAATGTACGTGCCACCCATTCGCCTTGATGTTCACCAAGCCTTGGAATATCAAGGACCGGCGATACCAATTGGGGCATACTTCACAGACAATGGAGATAGCATAGAAATAGTCTTTGAAAGATATGTTAAAGCCTCTGACATCAATGGAAATAACATTAATGTATATTCTCCTGCGTTGGCAGAAGACGGAACTGCCCTTGGCGGCAATGAGTTCCTGTCAGGCAGCTTCGCGGCTACACAGCCAGTGGTGTACAAAGGTCAGCAAGTTGCAAAGGCATTTATCTTCACGCTGGAGGCTGGAGAAGAGTTTATGGCTGGAACAACATATTACGTAAGCTTCAGTCCGTCCATCAGCAGCTATGCAGACATTCCCCTTGGTTTTGACGACCAAGGCGAGCGGTTTGCCCTTTCGGTGACAACACCCCCGCCGGTTGCTGTGAAAGGAATAGAAATAGATACCGAGCGCTACTACCTCGACCCGGGCGATACGGTACAGGCATCAGCTCAGATTGTGCCTGCCAATGCAGCCAATCAAACCCTCAGCTGGACTTCGTCAGATACCGCTGTTGCCACAGTTGGTGTAAGCGGGCTTATCACTGCCGTCGATTCCGGTATATGCTATGTGACGGCAACCAGCTCCCAGGGAGGCTTCGAGGCATATGTCAATGTATATGTCTCCGAGACTCCTACAGTGATAGGTGATATCCCTGTGACAGGAGTGCTATTGAGTGAAGCGGAAATAGAACTGGAACTGGGAGAGAGCTTGCAACTTACGGCAACAGTATTGCCGGGAGCAGCCACAAACAAGGAAGTGACCTGGAGCACAGGCTGCGGCGGCAGCATTGCCACGGTGGATGCCACAGGTTTGGTCACGGCAGTGGGCGAAGGCTCATGCGTTGTTACCGTAACCACTGTGGAAGGCGGCTTCAAAGCATATTGCATCGTGACTGTGACAGTTGACGATGACGATGGTGGTGGTGATGGTGATGGTGGCGATGACGGCGACGACAATGGTGGCGACAACGGCAATGATAATGGTGGTAGCAGTGGCGGTGGTAACTACGGAGGTGGATATGTAAGACCGCCTGTGACCGTTGTTGTCGATGATGAAGACATCACCACACCAATCGACGATACAGAAGGACCCCTTGCAGAAAAACCCTGGCCAGTATTCGACGACATAAACCTGAGCGATTGGTTCTATGAATATGTGGAAAGTATATATCAAAAAGGACTGATGAATGGAACAAGCTCCAATATGTTCAGCCCATCGGCTAGCCTGAGCCGTGCAATGCTGGTGACCATACTCTGGCGCATGGAAGAGGAGCCTGATTATCAAGATTCAATGAACCCCTTTAATGATGTCCAAGAAGGTCAATACTACACTTGCGCTGTGAAATGGGCTCAAGACAAGAGTATAGTGGAAGGTTACGGTAGCGGAAAGTTCGGACCCATGGACAGCGTCACAAGGCAAGACCTTGCAATTATACTGATCCGCTATATGAGCTACAAAGGCATCGTACCACTGGTGCCAGATGTGTATTTAGATTTCGCAGACGAAACGGCAATCTCAGGTTATGCAAAAGATGCCATTCAGATCCTTTGCAAACTCGGTATCATCACAGGCACAGGAGAAACTAGCGACGGTAGAGTCATAATCAATCCAAAAGGAACAGCAACCAGAGCACAAGTAGCTACAATGCTCCACAGATACTTGCTATACACAGAATCATACACATAAACTTCATAAATAATTAAAGTATAGCAATTACTGCATAGCAAATACACTAAAGAAACATATGTTTTTCATAATCAACAATTAATTTTATTATAAGGAGAGGATTATTATTAAAACGAGACTTAGAAAAGTATTGTCAACCATGTTTACTCTGATTGTGGTGATGCTGTTACTCGTACCGAGCATATCACAAAGAGTAAGCGCAAGCTCCAGTGAAAACCTTGGAAATTTCGCAAGTTCAGCAAGCCAACTCGGAGGTGTCACTATATCAGGTTTAGTTTCTACAGAGAATGCCTTTGACACTGTATCTGTGAAACTATTTCAACTACAAAACAATGTGATTGTCGAGGTTGATACTGCAGTAATCACAATACCAGATGATGCTAAGCCTGGTTTGTTCGAGTACACATTTCCTAACGTTGAACCAGGAATCTACACCCTGGAAGCTAGAAAACCACAGCATTTAAGCTATATCAATTATTGGCTCGTAGTTGGCAGCGTCTCTTTTACAATCGAAAACACAATAAATCTTTATGTGGGTGACATCAACAACGATGGTCAAATCGATGGGAAGGATCTCATGTTATTATCTACGAGTTATGGTAAAACTGGAGATAATCTCGCTGCTGATCTCGACGGTAACGGAGAGGTTAATGATATCGATATTGATCTGCTGGTAACAAATTATGGCAAATCTACTATCTATATCCATCCTCCCAATATGACTTAAAACTAGGTTTTTGCAAAAGCACTGAATATAATAAAGTGTCTTTGCGAAGAACACAGTGACGAAGCAATCCAGACACATTAGTTCAGATATGAACAAATATCTACTACATAATATAATAGAAAGAGGCGTTATACTTGAATAAATCAAAGGCTAATAGAGTACTATCGTTATTGATGGTATTAGTTATGATTCTAGCTATGATACCCATGTACGAAACTCTAGCCATTGCCGCAGCTGGTGACGCTGGAATCAAAGTCGAATGTGAAGCTGTAGCAACAAATGTGTATAGACTAATATTTCGCGCAATGTCTCCAAATAATATCAGCAGTCTGATGGTGGCATTCACATATGATGACGTAATTATCAAACCCATTGCTAGCACAGCTCCTTATGCCGACATTTCCGTTGTCAACGATGATGTTTTAAAGGATCCCATGGAGGAGCTTTGTGTACCAGATACTGGATTCGTAGTTATGATGACACGATGGAAATACCTAACTACCCGCATGGGTTTTGAATGCACAATAGCGAGCTTTGGTGGTCATATGGTATCCAATGGTAGCTATGTCGATATGTTTGCATTTTATTTCAGGATTCAAGATGGTAAAACAATCGATGATCTCGGAAACAATACTTTCAGTTTTGTTGATGGTAGCGACTCAAGTGGATTTATTAACATATTCTATCCATCTGCAGTTCCTGAAGATGCAGGCATTACCATTTTCGATGCTGACAATGATGAAACATACTTATGGGGAGCCGTTGACGATGTAAATTATCCAAAAAACGAAGTTGAAGTTGATATTGTTAGTGATTTTTATGATACGCCCATAGCTGTTGATGATCATTATACATTACTTTATAACAATGCTGCTTACCGATTCCATGGAAATGTATTAGATAATGATCAACAATCAATAAATTGGATAGAACCTCTGGGAAATCCAGTTCCTATACAAAATATTGTTTGGAAAGTAAGAACTCAAGATGGTTCAGATGAATTTAAATTGAGTGACATCCCATACGACCCAGATGGAGCACATGCTGTAACCACTGTAAATGGCGGTAGAGTCTGGATTAACCAAGATGGCAATTTTGAATATCTACCGCGAACAGACTTCAAAGGTGAGGATTCTTTCCAATACATACTTAAAGATGGAGACAACCGCACAAGCGACTGGAGTCCTGTTACTTTCCAAGTGCCAAATGAAACAGAGGATTTAACAGGAACTGCAACGATTAGCAACACATCACCAAGGATAGGAGATACATTAGTCGGTAATTTTACCGATACAAACAGCTCTGCTGTACTCCCCTTTACATGGAAATCTGGATCAACAGAACTTGGTAAAGGTCCCAATTATGTGGTACAGCTGAGTGATTTAGGTAAATCCATTATACTTGAAGTTGAATCTAGCGATAAATATGGTACCATTAGCGCAGCCACAGATCCTGTACTAAAAAAAGCTGCTCCAGCAGCTCCAGCTGCTCCCATCCTTAATTCAAAAACAACCGAAACTGTCACACTGGTTGATACTGCTGGTTATCAATATAGCATTAATGGTGGCATCAAGTGGGAAGATAATAATGTATTTAGCGGATTAACACCAAATACAGAATATACTTTCTATCAGAGGATAAAAGAGACTGATGACACCGAAGCATCTGCAGTAAGCCCTGCATTGAATGTAAAAACTGATGCTATACTAGAAGCTCCTACTATCACAGGACCTAATGAATTAACACTCATAGTAGGATATGCCACAGAAACCAGTATGGAGTTTCACGTTACAGGCGAACCAGCTCCTACTATATCAGTTGATACTGATTACGGAGGAATGATAACTTGGAACGATTCCACGATGCGTTTTGAAATAGCTGAAGGCTTATTAGTTGGTGACTACCCTGTCACGCTCACAGCTACAAATGGTGAATTACCAAACGCAGTATTTACTTTCACTCTCATCATTAATCCTCCTGCTCCCCTACCGCCTATAGCCACAATGCCTAGTATTACAGGACCAAACGACCTGACGCTTACTGTAGGCTATGCAGCAACTTCATCAGCAACATTCACACCTTCAGGTAACCCAATTCCAACTGTTTCCCAAGACACAGACCACGGTGGCAATCTAGTATGGAACAATGTAACCCAGCAGCTCGATATATCAACAGGGCTTCCCATTGGCACATACGCAGTTGTACTCACAGCAAGCAATAGCGAAGGTATAGACACAGTGACATTTACTTTGACTGTACGCAGAGCTTCTGGAGGTGGCGGCTATGTTGGTGGTGGCTCCGGTGGTACCACAACTCCTATAGACGATACTCAAACACCAGGAGAAGAGACACCCTTCACATTTACCGATGTAAGTGAAGATGATTGGTTCTATGATGCAGTTATGTTCATGTACAGCAAAGACTTGATGATAGGTGTTCCTGCAAACAGATTCGACCCCAATGGCACATTGACAAGGGGTATGATTGTGACCATACTTTACCGTCTTGCTGGTGAACCCAGCGTAGAAGGGCTGACCAATCCTTTCAACGATGTGGCTGAAGACCTCTGGTATACAGACGCTATCAAATGGGGTGCTGACAACGGCATCGTTCTTGGATATGGCAACGGTAGATTCGGTCCCAATGACCCTGTAACGAAGGAGCAGCTTGCAGCCCTTATTTATAGGACGCAACAAGCAGAAAACTCAGCTCTACCAAATAGTAGCGGAATCGTGTTTGACGACATCGACAATGTTAGCGACTGGGCACTCAGTGCTGTTAATTCGTTGAATGAACAAGGTTTATTCAACGACCTCCCAAGCAGCACTTTCAACCCACGCAGCCCAGCCACTAGAGCCGAAGTAGCTTCCATTTTCTACAAATGGCTGTCAATGCTCGACTAGCACATTTTAAAGCATTGCAAGTTCTCGATTCCATGACAACAAAGGCACCTGCAACAAAGCTTGCAGGTGCCTTTGTTATGTATTTTAAGATTGACACAAAACAGTATTATTGCTATAATAACTGTATACTAATAGTATTAATAAACCATTATTATTGAGGTTCTTTATGACAGCTATGTCTTTTGATGATGTCTTATTACGTTTAAATCGACTGGACGAGGACGTGTATCTATCTTTCGATACCGACAAACGATATTATTTAATTATCGTTGGTGGGAGTGCGTTGATTTTACATAAATTGAGAACTATTGCAACACATGACATTGATTCCATTGGCGTATCAAAGGAATTGTACCCATTATTAGAAAAACACGATATAAATACCAGAGCACAAGCATATATTAATTGCTTTCCATATAATTATGAAGATCGACTTAAACTAGTCTTTCAAGGACGTAAAATTGACGTATATGTAGTTTCCCTCGAAGATGCTGTTATAGCAAAACTTTACGCTTCGCGACCGGTTGATATAGTCGATATTACTGATAGTAATGTATTGATGAATCTTGATTGGGACAAGCTAGAATTTTTAGCCACAGACGAAAGTGAAGCTTGGTCAAGTAGATTAAACGATAACTCGTATAACATATTTTTGGATGCCTACAAAGACTATGTGAGGGAATTTAAGTTATGAGCAAATTGACTTTTAAAGGGTTTTTACGAAAATATATTCGCAATCTCTCCTACACGGATACTTGCGGATTGTATCAGCTTGCAAAAGAAGCGTCTACGAACAATCCGAGATTATGCGAACCATTATTTCTTTATGCTCTATTTTGGAATAAGGAAGACGTTTTACTAAAGGCTACTAAAAATGATAAATTGCGGCAGGAATATACGAATCATCTGACAAACAACAAGAGTGAGGTACTGATGCAGGAATTAATTTCAGGAACTTCCTTGTTACCCGAACGATATAACCGTATTTATCAAAGCTATCTGGCTATTAGAGATAAAACAAAAAGTGAAAATCACACTAAGCTACTTATGCATAATCGTATTATCAAATTACAGCAGGATAAAAATGTTACAACCTACCGTTTATATAAAGACATGAAGCTAAATCATGGTAATCTCACCGCTTTTTTAAAACATGCTGATTGTCAAAAGATAAGTTTAGAAAATGTGCGTAAGACATTGGCATATCTTGAATCTTACCCTGCAGCACTTTCAACCCACGCAGCCCAGCCACTAGAGCCGAAGTAGCTTCCATTTTCTACAAATGGCTGTCAATGCTCGACTAGCACATTTTAAAGCATTGCAAGTTCTCGATTCCATGACAAACAAACACCTGCGAGCTTCGGTTTGCAGGTGTTTGTTTAGCTATTGTAATATCTTTGCATTTAATCGAAATATCTATTATAGCTTATGTATAAAATATCTTGCATATTAACCTTATTTTTGATAAAGTGTACACGAAAATGCTAAATTGTAGTAAAATTTTTGCATTAATATCAAAGGAGGGTATTATATGGCAACATTATCAGAAAAAGCAAATTATCTGCGCATGATAAATGGCGAAGTACCTGAGTATGTCCCCAGGTCTTTGTGGATGCGTTGCAGTGTTCGAGCAACGGGCTTTGGTCAACCCAGAGACCTCAGTTCCATGGAATTCACAGATGCATTTTTTGGAATTCCCATGGTGGTTGAGCCGAACAGCGGAGCCATTCCAAAGCCTGGAGACTTTTTACTCAAAGACATCCGTCAATGGCGTGATGTGGTGAAAAGACCTGCAATCTTTGATGAAGTCAACTGGGAAATGATGTCGAAAAAGGATTTGGACGAACGTGATCCTGACCTTTTGAAATTCGGCGGAGGTAGCATCGGAAATGGTTATTTCATGATGCTTACCTATTTCATGGGCTTTAACGAGGCTCTTATCGCAATTATGGAAGAGCCCGACGAAGTAAAAGCTTTACTCAATTTCCTGCTTGAACTCAATCTTGAGCTTGGCAGGAATTTTTTGCAGTGGTACAAGCCTGACATCTATTCCATGGGTGACGACATTGCCCACGAGAGAGCTCCCTTCGTTTCCGAGGAAGTATTCATGGACATCTTCGAGCCAATGTGGCGGCAAAATACTGCGATTTACAAAGAAGCGGGTCTACCTGCGGAACATCACAATTGCGGTGCTTTTTATCCCTTCGTAAAGCATATTGTGAATATGGGCTTCAATGCTTGGAATCCTGCACAACCCACATTCAACGATTTACCCGCCATTAAGAAGGAATATGGTAATAAGCTGTCAATTTGCGGAGGCTTCGAGAGCAATGGCATGGTTTCTTGGGAGCATACGACAGAAGAAGAAATCCGCGCATATACCAGAGAAGTCATGGACACCCTAGCTCCTGGCGGCGGTTATGCATTCAGCGGAAATGTTATGGGTAACCGTGAGAATACCAATATTGCAGAGCGCAATGCATGGATAAACGACGAGTACGAAAAGAATATGTACAAGTATTATTAAAAACAAGGAGAATACATTATGGCAACTCATCTTACTGAAAAAGAAAACTATCTTCGCTTGTTAAACGGTCAAGTACCTGAGTATGTTCCCACAATGATGTCCATGAGATGCGGCGTTCGTGCTTCTGGCTTGTCACGCCCCAGAGATATGGAATCATTGGAATTCACCGATGCTTTCTTCGGCATTCCCATGGTGATGGAACCTAACAGCGGTCCAATTCCTAAACCCAATGAGTTTTTGCTCACTGACATCCGCAAGTGGCGCGATGTCATTAAAAGACCCGCAATAATCGATGAAGTCGATTGGGAAATGACTTCTAAGAAAGACTTGGAAGACCGTGACCCCGATATGCTCAGAGTGGGTGGCGGTAGCATTGGTAATGGTTATTTCATGATGCTCACTTATTTCATGGGTTTCAATGAGGCTCTATGTGCTATCCTAGAGGAGCCCGATGAAGTCAAAGCTTTGCTCAATTTCTTATTGGATCTAAATCTAGAACTGGGAAAAAATTATCTAAAGTGGTATAAACCTGACATCTATTCCATGGGTGACGATATTGCCCACGAGAGAGCTCCCTTTGTTTCAGAAGAAGTCTTCATGGACATTTTCGAACCCATGTGGAGACAAAATGTTGCTCTCTACAAAGAAGCTGGTCTTCCAGCAGAACACCACAATTGCGGTGCTTTTTATCCCTTCGTAAAGCATATCGTAAATATGGGCTTCAACGCTTGGAATCCTGCACAACCAACATATAATGACCTTCCAGCCATCAAAGCAGAATTTGGCAACAAACTAGCAATCTGCGGCGGTTTCGAAAGCAATGGTATGGTTTCTTGGGATCAATCTACGGAAGAAGACATCCGCGGATATGTTAGAGAAGTCATGGACACATTGGCACCAGGCGGCGGTTTCGCCTTTGGCGGTCTTGTCCTCGGTCCTCGCGATAATCCATCAATTGCAGAGCGCAACACTTGGATTAACGACGAGTATGAGAAAAATAAGTATAAATACTATTAATAGTTAAAGGAGAGTACGCTTATGGCTACGCATCTATCGGAAAAAGAAAACTTTTTACGCATGATTAATGGCGGCGTACCCGAGTATGTTCCCAGAACTCTGGGTATGAGATGCGGCGTTCGGGCTTCTGGCTTCTCTCGCCCACCCGATCCCAACGCTATGGAATTTACCGATTTCTTCTTTGGCATTCCCATGGTAATGGAACCCAACAGTGGACCTATTCCAAAACCCAACGATTTCCTGCTCAAAGACATTCGTAAGTGGCGTGATGTCGTAAAAAGACCAGCGGTCTTTGATGAAGTAGATTGGGAAGCAATGTCAAAAAAGGATTTAGAGGACAGGGACCCCGAGCTTTTGAAAAGCGGCGGTGGCAGCGTGGGCAACGGATATTTTATGATGCTCACCTACTTCATGGGTTTCAACGAGGCACTCATCGCAATCATGGAAGAGCCAGACGAAGTTAAGGCATTGTTGAACTTTATCCTTGAGCTAAATCTTGAGCTGGGCAAAAACTTTTTGCATTGGTACAAACCCGATATGTACCACATGGGAGACGACATTGCCCATGAGAGAGCTCCATTTGTCTCCGAAGAAGTGTTCCTGGACATCTTTGAACCAATGTGGCGGCAAAACACAGCCATCTACAAAGAAGCCGGTCTGCCAGCGGAACATCACAACTGTGGTGCTTTTTATCCCTTCGTGAAGCATATTGTCAATATGGGCTTCAATGCTTGGAATCCAGCACAACCCACATTTAACGATTTACCCAGGGTCAAGGCTGAATACGGCAATAAGCTGGCGATTTGCGGCGGATTCGAGAGCAATGGAATGGTTTCCTGGGAGCAGTCCACGGAAGATGACATTCGCGGATATGTGAGGGAAGTTATGGATACCCTCGCACCTGGCGGTGGCTTCGCCTTCGGTGGCGGTGTAATGGGTAATAGGGAAAACACCAACATAGCCGAACGCAACGAGTGGATTAACGACGAGTACGAGAAGAATAAGTTCAAATATTATGCTTAATCTGCGCATATGAAGGCAACAAAACCTCCCTTCGTTTTAAGCGTTGGGAGGTTTGTTTTTATATTGGTTGCTTTGGTCTCAATCTGGAATCTCATCGGCAAGGTCTGCTACGAGTTCTTCTGAACTTTCTCCGGGTTCTTCTGATACTCGTTGGCGCAGTAGCTTTAGCATATTTATGGCTAGAGGTGCAACAACCATCATTGTCAACACCTGGGCGCCTGGGTTTACAGCGATGAGTCCGTTGAGTCCGAAGAATCTGGGTAGAGTATAAACCAAAGGGAAGAAGCATAAACCTTGTCGAGTGATGCTTATCACCATGGCACCGAAAGCTCTGCCTGTTGCTGAGTAGAGTCCATTTACCACAGTTGTCCAAGCGTCAAAGGGTAGGGCTATGCATTGAGTCCTCAGGGCAAGTGTGCCAATGGCAAGCATTTGCGCATCAGTTGTAGAAAACAGACTTATAACCTGGGGTGCAAAAATGAACATAATTGCACTAGGTATTGTGATAAGGATCACCAAAGAATACACAGTAAATTTATACGATTCGTTTACTCGTTCATATCGTTTCGCTCCCCAGCAAAAACCAGCCACAGGTTGAAATCCCTGGCTATATCCCAAGCAAGCGGAACGAAGTGTCATCATAAGCCTATTGGTCACAGAAATTGCTGCTAGGGTAGCTGCAGAAAATTGAGCTCCGGCAATACGGTTCATGATGATTCCAGTTGCCACTTGTAAGCCTGAACGGAAAAGTCCTGGGCTTCCCATTTTTCCAACTTCTGCAACAACATCCTTTGTATATCGAAACTGTTTAAAATTAAGTCTCACAGCGGTCTTTCCTCTAATATAAGGAAACATCAAAATAATAAAACTGACGAGTTTCGATAATGCGGTGGCAATCGATGCTCCTCGAATCCCCATATCAAGCCTATATATAAAAAGTGGGTCAAGACCGCAATTGAGTACTCCTCCAAAGGTTATCCCTATGAGGGCGAATGTTGCTGACCCTTCGGCCCTTAGGGAATGGTTTAGTATTAATTGGGAGACCATAAAAGGGGCAGCGTATAGTACATAATCTGCATAATCAATGGCATATTGTTCAATTTCTGGGATAGCTCCCATAAAACGAACAATGGGAATCATATACATTTTTCCCACAATGAGTACAATTATACCAAATAAAAAGCCAGTCACGAGGGTTGCAATAAACACTTGTTCCGCTTTTTCATCATCCTTAGCACCCAAGAGCCTCGATATGAAACTTCCAGCTCCCATTGCAAAAAAGGCTCCCGCAATGCTGATCATTTGTTCCAATGACGAGTTGATTCCAACAGCACTGGTTGCCAATGTACCAAGTCCGCTCACGAAGTATGTGTCTGCCAGGTTATATATTTGATTGATAACCGAGCTCATAACAGTGGGTAGAGCCATAGCAGGAATGAGCCTGCGCATGGGGACGGTGAGCATATAGTCGCGCCGATTCTCCCGGGTGATTTTTAATCGAGCCAAGTGCAGCTACCTTCTTTCCTTTGGTTGAGTGTTTTACATTTGTTTCACGAGCCTTTCTTTGCTGCTGCGTTTTGCGGGGCGATGCGTCATGGATGCGGTGTCCTACGGGGGGTGCGTCTGGTGCGGGCGGCGCGTCAGGGATGCGGTGTCCTACGGGGGGGTGCGTCTGGTACGGGCGGCGCGTCAGGGATGCCGCGCCCTACGGGGGGTGCGTCTGGTGCGGGTGGGTGCGTTAATTGCTCATGGCGCGGATGCCTAGTTTGGAGCCTAGGTCACAATCTACAACATAGCAGGGACCCAGGGTGTAACGACCTTCGCCAGATAGGTAACCCAACCATTGATCTTTGTCAAGATACATGACCACGCTATCCCAACCATCATAACTCATTTCCATGGGTAGTATTGTCGTTTCTATCAAGAAATATTCCCCAGAATAGGGCCAAACTTCCAAGGCAAGCTGTGCATGACCTGGTGGGAATATTAGCATACAATTCATGCCGGCAGATTGTAGAGCAGATGCCATGAGCATAACAGTTTCTATGCAGACTCCGCTTCTGGTGCGAAGCACATCGGCAGGTAAAAGGACACGTTGCTGGGAGTCCATGGAAAACATTGAGTTATTATATCGGACTTGGGCGATGTCGCTGATGGCACCTTGAAGTGCAACAGCTTGTACCCATGTATTAAAATACAAATCACCCAGACCCATATCTTGATAACCCACCAGCATTTCCAAGGCACCATCTGATATATATCCGAGATAATCGATGGCATCACGCTTTAGATTTACTATTTCTTGAGCATCAGGTGTGAGCCAAGCCAATATGTTATCTGTGTAGGCATCGGCAGATATTCCATCGCTCCATACCATATCGTATCTGCTGTGAATCCTGATGTTTTTACTTTCTTGGACAAGTATTTTGTTATTTTGCGCATCGGTGACAGAATAAACGATTTGTGCAGTTTTTTCCGAATTAAGATCAATATCACCAGTAATCAGCGGTGGGATAATCCGTAATTTGCTCACTTGTCTCCCCAAGGTGATTTTTTGTCTATATACCTGGGTGAAGCCCGGCACTTCCACTTCGATTATGACATCCATTTCGCCATAATCGCAATAGCCCGTAAATGTGAGCAAGGCTTCCAATGAGCGATAATTTGATGGATAGACGCTATCGACGGAAGTTATATCAATCACCGCCTCAGGACTCTTGCTAAAAATGGTATAACTCACATCCGGCAGGCTGGTGCTTGGACGATTACTGGCTGATACATCACTGCTTGGAGTTACATTTGGAGAGTTTTCTATAACAGGTGGATTTGGATTTAATCTATCTTTTAAGTAAAAATAGTAAACCCCAAAGCCAATTCCCGATAATAAGAGTAAAATAATAATTGTAATTGCTATCCCTTTACCCTTTTTCTTTTTAACCGGAGCATTTTGATCATGTCCGCAGGCTTTACAGAATCTTGCGTTTTCTTCTATTTCAGCTCCACATTTAATGCACTTTTTCATCATTAACCCCCCAAAGCAGAAAGGAGCGTTGCTATGTTGCTTTTTAGCTCGTTTCTGAGAGTTGTCACTTGACCCATGAGTCTTCTTTCCGCTTGATTGAATTGCAGTTGTAAATCATCGTCCAAATTGTCTGCACAACGATTTATTTGCATTTCAATGCGATTCATTCGCGAAAAACATGAGTATAAGCGTAGGGGGTCATCCAATTCCGCTGCAATGTAGAAATCAACGCAGAAGTCTTCGAGTTCTTCAAATCTCAATATCAGGTCATTATGGGTTATGCTAAGGTAAGCGGGAGCTGTGATATTTTCCAGCATCGATAGGCTATTGCTTGACGCATAGTATATGGCTTCAGCAATTTCTTCATAACTGGAAAAATCTTCACCAAGTTCATCAAAAGCTATTAAAGCTTTGTAAAGTTCGATGCTATACTCCACCAACTCGCTTAAATCCTTTGATATATTGATGAGCAGTGTCATGTATTCCCTGACAGCAAGCACCGTCAATCCATCAGGGGTGTCAGCATTAGCGTTTAAATCCTTTATGCTGGCTAGCAAGTCCTCTAAGGTTTGCACATATTCATTGAGTTCCATTAAAGCTTCCGTTGCTTCTTCCACGAAAAATTCGTCTGAATCATCTGGAGAATCAAATGACTCGATTTCCTCCCCAACAATTTCAATCAAATTGCTATAAATGACCTCTGTTGCTTCAAAGGCAGCTTGTGCGTTTTGTACCGTCATTCTAGTGACGATTCGCTCGCTAACCGCAACGGCGGGAGTCGTCAATTGCTGCTTACTAAAGTGCGAAGCCACAGGCACTAGCAGCGCAAAACACAGTATAATTGCGCACAAAACCATGATTTTTCGAGCTTTCACTGTTTTCACCCTTTCGGTAGATTATGGTATATTCGGTGTTTTCTGTATAGTAAGATCCTTCGCTATCGCTCAGGATGACACTATTAGTGCGTACTATGTAAACTACGACTAGAACCTTCCGCTGCGGCCTGATGAGCCGCCGCTTCTGCCGCTAGTCGCCCTTCCGCTACCGGACGATGTGTTGGATTGTATTCTCGTTCTCGTGGTAGTTCGATAAAGAAATTGGTCCATTTGTCCAGTTAGCATAAAGCCACCGGCGGGTATGTAATTGTGGGCTGTTTTAGCGATACTTGCGGTTTTCATTTTGCTTCTCCACACAGAACATAACAAAAAGGACACAATTATAGAAATAACAATGCTTACGAGGATTTTTCTTCCCACATTCGACCTGTCTGTCCGAGTATCAAAGGGTCTGCCATTTAGTGCCATATCGAAGTATTCTTCTGCTCTGTTGAAAAAAGCACCAAATGCTGAATAATAATCATCATCTGCCAATTTGGGCAAGATATGCTTGTCTAGTATATTATCTATGCCGTATAGGGTAAAGGCGTTTTCCGCACGAGTACCCCAGACTGCAAAATCGTAGTCCCTATTATTCATGCTCAATGTAAGCAATACACAATTTTTTTCCAAACCATACCCGAGATTATAACTAGTGTATAAATCGTTGGCTAAATCAAGTATGTCTCTGTACCCATATTCTCTCATGTCGCTGACAATAATAATTCGCAAATCACATTGGTATGTTTCCGATAGGGATTTTGCTCTATTTTCCAATCTAATAAGTTGCAACTCGGACAACAAGCCAACACCATCATAGACATAGGGTAGCTCTGAGTTAGTTGCGACAACTCCCAAGGGCAGCAGTGACAGCCCAACGACTAAGATAAGGAGGAATATAACAGTTTTTTTCATAGCAAATTCCTCCTTAAATAAACAGAGAAATCACAGAGAGTATTACAGAAAGCCCCCCTGCGATTCCAATAAACCATGTAAAATATCTTCCTTTGTCCACTGGTAGGTCGCCTATGAGCTTCCCTGTTTGACCGTTCATGGTAAAGAGATAGTTTTTATTATTCCATTTTGTTGAAAGCATCCAAACTGGAAGCAGCACATATTTCACATCGCCGCTTCGCAAATTGATTCTCGAATATTCACGAGTCAAGGTGGCATAACCGCTCACTGTGTTCGCAATGGCTTCTTCGGTGCTATTTGTTATTCGCGTGTTAGCTCGCTCGACACAATCTTCTGCTTTAACATCATATTTATCTGCAAGAAATCCAGGTAAGTATGCTGTGGAAAATGGCTTCAGCTCGTTGTAGTCAAAGGGTTCCACGGAGTCCATATGGGTGTCAGGCATTTTCGATGAGGCATCAGCTGGAACTTTTTCAAAGGATACATTCGCTGAGCGGGTAATACGGTAATGGCTGGTTTCTGTCACCCTATAATTTCCGCTGGTATATGTACGTGAAGTTGTTCCCCTAAAACGCATATCAGCATCCGCTTGACCATCAAATAGCCAAAATGGAACATAGACTCCCTTGATTTCTTCCAAATGGTTTTCATCGGAAAAACTCTTTGGCAGAAACTTTTTGCCTTTATAATAATTCTTAAGTGCTGCGATTGCAGCTTTTTTGTCTAATTTGAAGGGTATGACGAGGTCAGGTCTTCCTTGGGAAGACAACTGACCAGGGATGACGGTGGGATTTCCACAATATGGGCAAGATGTCGCCACCGTTGTATCATCGCAAATAATTTCAGCCGCGCAGGAGGAACAAATATAGCCTCGTAAATGGGCGGCTTCTTCATCTGTGAAATTGTTTGTTTCGGTAATATCCCATTGGGGCTCGACGCCAGCAGAAACTGCAGCTTCCTCTTTGTCTGCAAAGAGTTGCTCAACTAATTCCACCTCGAATTCATTGTCGCAATGGTCGCAAAGGAGCTTGCCTTTTCCACCATCGAAACGCAAGCCCGCTAAACAATTTGGGCATTGGTAATTTGTCATTTGTGAAGACATTGTTTTTTCTCCTTAGTCTCCTTGGTGTGAAAAACATCAGACTTCGTCATTGCGAGCAATGTTGTTTTGAACTATCCAGGTGGTATAATCAGCACATTGCTTTTTATTCAATGCGACTGTATGTGTCTGGATTGCTTTGCTAAGTCTCGCAATGACGAAACGTCTGTTAATTTATAAAGTTTGTTTGATATCTTTAATATGATTTATGGATTATTAAGTCAATGCAGAGTGCATATATTCGCCTTCAGAAAGAATAACTTCA
Source organism: Oscillospiraceae bacterium (assembly GCA_009777775.1). GTDB lineage: Bacteria > Bacillota > Clostridia > Oscillospirales > Oscillospiraceae > WRMH01. Next base: position 31,211 of record WRLE01000015.1, on the reverse strand, counting down.
AGCATATCAAAATCGCAAACAGCCAAATACCAATCGTAGTATTGTGGTAAGTCATATTCTTCCACATCGTTCCAATCCATTCCCCATGGACGTAGATAGAACTCATAATCGAACCAATCTCCATCGCTGTCCACAAAGATTTCCCTTATTTCAATCATGTTATCGTATTTGCAATCCGATGGACGAATTGTCCAATCGTTTCTGCTGATAGCTTCACCGAAGAGTTCTCCGCTGATTGATACGGCAGAGCCCATCGCTCCTCCACCGGCGGGATTGATGAGGATTTCAACTGTTCCCAGCTCATAACTCATCGTCCACAGCAAAACTATTCCTGAGTTGTCTTCCCAAGTAGCAATGACGCAATAAACATCCTCAAAAGTTCCAACAACCTCTGAATATGGGTCATTACCTTCGTATACAAAGAAGGTACCATAGTAATAGCCTTCCCAGACGCCTAGGCTGTCTGGTCTAATGATATTGATATCTGGTGTTACATCATTGTTAGAATCCGTTGTGTTAATTGTTCCTTCTCTGCCAAATACGATTATAATGTCGTCTGCCAGCTCGAATTCCAAAACATCGCCCATGATAATCGCATAATACTCCAGATTACCCGCAGTAAATGTCACGTTTCTACCGGTTTGTTTCCATTTATATGTGTCTGCGGTTCCGTCGAAACTCAAAGTACATTCGCCGTTTGCTCTCAACTCGATCCAAGCACCGTTTCTATAAACGTCAACCATGTCGATTTCCCGTCCAGCGGTTTGTACCATATAACCTATCCACATACCCACATTACGAGCATCAATTACAACGTCCTCCACTGGTGGAATCGATGGCAAAATAATACCTGAGCTGCTGGGATCATCGTCAATTTCATCTATATCATCATCGTCATCATCGTTGTTGTCTCGAATAATATTCCCTGGAGATATTAGAGAACCCGTTCTGGGGGGATTGGTTCCTTCCTTCCGATAAAAAATCGACATAAAGCCTTCTTCAATAATCAGCTCCATGAGATTTCCATCGATGGTTCCATAAGAGACATCAACTCCATCATCTACTGTGATTTGATTTCCCGACATAGACCAATTTCCATCAAAGACTTCATCGGCTAGAACAATTACAAAGGTTCCGTCGGCTTTTAGCTCAACTGTTGCTTCTGCGTCGAAGACTTCCTCGGGGCTATACTCCACGCCCATGATGTCCACAGAGTATGCAATCCACTTTCCCACATTGGGGTCGTTTACCACGTCGTTGCCGCCATTGCTGCCGTTGCCATTGCAGGCTGCAAGGCTAAACATGAGAATAATCGCCAATAATATGCTAGTCGCCCTTTTCATTTTATATCCTCCAATTAATATTTTCGTTTATCATGCGTATTTAAATAACTTTGCAAAGTTTGCCAAGTCATTTTATCCATACAACACTTAACTTTATTTTACTGTACTGTATCGCTTTCATCGAATTTATCACCACATTCTGGGCAAAACTTTGGTGGGTTCGAAGCATCCTCAGGCTCCCAACCGCATTTGTCACATTTGTATTTCAAAGCCCCCGCAGGTTTCGCCTCTCCACATTCTGAACAAAACTTGCCCTGATTCACATGACCGCATTTACAAGTCCATTCGTGTGTTTGAGGCTGGGCAGTACCACACTCGGCACAGAATTTACCAGTGTTCCCTGTATGTCCGCAGCTGCATACCCATCCTTTTCCTGTGTCGGCTTGCGTTGCTTGCTGTTGTTGCTCCTGTTGCTGTTGCTGCTGCTGTTGTCCCATTGCAAAAAGATTTTGCGCACTTGCTCCACCAGCGTTGCTAGCCATGTTCATACCCACGAAAGCCATCGGTGCTCCTGCACCCTCATTTCTAGCTGCATCCTGCATCGCCGTTGACTGTGCTCCCACGATTTGCGCTGCCGCCATGGTGGGATCTCTGAATGTCGCATTCCGCTGCAGCTCTTTTATCATTGCTTCATCTTCATCAGAAGCTTTCACCGTTGAAACACCAAAGGAGACGATTTCCAAACCTCTCAAGTCGCTCCATTTGCTGCTGAGTACTTCATTGAGAGCATCAGACAATTCCGTTGTATGTGCAGGGAGCATGGAATAACGTATACCCATGGTGGAAATTTTTGCAAAGGCTGGTTGAAGAGCTGTCAAAAGCTCGCTTTTCAGCTGGCTTTCGATTTGTTCTCTGGTATAATCCGCCTCAACATTTCCACATACATTTGTGTAAAATAATATGGGATTTGTGATACGGAAACTATACTCTCCCGAACAGCGTATTGAAATATCAATATCCAAACCAATGTTTTGGTCAACAACCCTGAAGGGTACAGGGGATGGAGTGCCATATTTATTTCCAATGAGTTCTTTGGTGTTAAAATAGTACACTCGCTGATCCATCGGAGCTTCTCCACCAAAGGTGAAGCGTTTACCTATGTTGGCGAAGACTGCTGGAATACCTTGGCTCAGACTTCCACTGAAAATCGATGGCTCCGAAGATGCATCGAAGGTAAACTCACCAGGTTCTGCACATATTTCAACTACTTTCCCTTGCTCAACTATGAGCATACATTGGCCATCCGCCACAGCAATGACAGAGCCGCTGGAAATAATATTATCGCTACCCCTAGTGTTTGAGCTGCGTCCTGATGTTCGTTTTAGCCCTTTTGTTACAAGCACATCCGTAGGAAGCGCATCACAATAGAAGTATTCTCTCCATTGGTCGCCTAAAACCCCTCCGGTTGCACCTGATATCGCTTTAATGAGTCCCATGATTTGATTCCTTTCTGCTTTTCCTTATTGCAGGTTTTTTAGATTGCATCAATAATACACCAATAGCCCCTTTATGGCAACAAAATATTTCAAATATACAAAGTGAACGGAGGGACGGTTTGAACGGAGGGACGGAGAGTGAACGGAGGGACGGTTCTTTTGAACGGAGGGACGGTTCTTTTGTTCAGAGTGAGGGGACGCCCCCTTACTCTGAACAAAAGAACCGTCCCTCCGTTCAAAAGAACCGTCCCTCCGTTCACTCCGTTCACACACGTTCAGTTTTAGTGCTTATATATATACTCACCGAGTTTTAAGAACACATCGTCGATGTCTAGGGGTTTTCCCAGGTGGTCGTCCATGCCGGCTTCGATGCATTTGTCCACATCTTCTTTAAACACATTGGCAGTCATGGCGATAATCGGAACGGTTTTCCCCTCGGGAACATCCATTGACCTTATTACCCTTGTAGCCTGATAACCATCCATTTCCGGCATTTGAACATCCATGAAAATTATATCGTATTTATCTGGGTTTTCCGCAAACATCCTCACTGCAATCGCACCATTTTCAGCGCAATCAATATTGATATTGGTTGGTTCCAGCAAAGCTAAAACGATTTCCCTATTTATTTCCACATCATCAACGAGAAGCACATGAAAACCGGTGAAATCTATAGTAGCTTCTTCATCTTTTTGCATTATCGTTTCCTTCGTACCGACAATACAAATATCATTTAAAACTTTCAATACTTCCATGGGAAATAGAGGAAATGTAATCGTATAATTCACATTATCTAATAAAATCTCATATTCAGCATCATTCATATCATTTATCTCTAGCATGGCTACTATATGGGAAGTACCATTGTTTTTTAACATATTGATAGCTTCCATTCCAATAGTTTTGGCATTGGCGAAACAAATGTTATAAACCTCATTATTATCTACTGTATCAATAGCTTTTTCCCCATTATCAACGAAAACACAATAGATTCCATATCGCTCCATCACATCAGTCAAGCACATTATGGCAGCTGGATTGTCTTCTACCACTAACACTTTCAAATCAGAAAAATCACCACAGGCTTCAAGCAATTGTTCATTTTCACCTTCTACTGATAAAAAGGGAGCGACAATGCTAAACATCGAACCCTTACCCAGCTGGGATTCAAAGCTTATAGAACCACCCATACTTTCGATTATATTTTTAGAAATTGCCAGACCCAGCCCTGTACCACCGAAGCGTTTTGTTATGGTATTGTCTGCTTGTTCAAATGACCTGAAGATGCGGGATTTTTGCTCATCGGAAACTCCAATCCCAGTATCTATTACATCAACTTTTATATGGTGATAGCCTTCATCATTTGGATATTTATCATTATCATCAACTAATTTTGCATGGAGGGTGATACAACCGTACTCAGGTGTGAATTTAACCGCATTCGATAACAAGTTGGTAATTACCTGAGAAATATGTTGTTCATCGCCAATGAGCACAGGAGGTATATCCATATCGGTATAAACATTGTAAACAAGCTTCTTTTCTGCGATTTTAAAGGCAAAGACATCGCTCACCTTTTTCATCATATTTTCAAAGGAAAACTCTGCATTGCTGAGTTCCAGCTTCCCTGCTTCGATTTTCGAGTAGTCCAGGACATCGTTAATTACTCCAAGGAGCTGCAAAGATGCTTCTTGGATTTTTGTAAGGCTATATTGTTTTCGATCTAAATCATCAGAGTTTTTCCCTATTGTTGTCATACCAATAATAGCATTTAAAGGTGTTCTCATTTCGTGACTCATGTTGGCTAGAAAATCACTCTTTGCACGGCTTGCGTATTCTGCTTCACCCAGAGCTGATTTGAGCATTTTTGCATTTTTCTGCTGGTGGTAAAAGGTAATCGCTCCACCGGTCACCAAGAGCAAAATAGCTGTAATCATGGCAGCAACCAAAATAGTGATTCGGCTGCTTAAAGAAACAATCCGTTCGCTGAGAAATACTATTTGTCCTCTGAGTCTATGTATCTGGTTATCTCTAATATCGACACCCACCAAGGCGAAAACATCATCATTTTCATCAAAAATGGGTGCATATGCAGTTATCAATCCGCTTGAATCGAAAAGGGTATCGTGGTCTGCAATGGTTATTTGTTTGTTATTCCAAGCCCACCTGGCTTCGGGATCTATTGTCAGAAGCTGATTAGATGGAGTATATGCTCGAAATAAATCGGCATCATTATCGATAATCGGTTGGACATAATTGTCGATTCGAAAATAGAAATAGACAAATTCCAACCCATTATCGGTTGCGAACTTAATTAGCTTTTCCCTATATTGTATAAAACCATTATCCGATAACCACTCTGCGGGACTATCAGGAGAATCCGGACTGATTCGTAGACTCTCCAGCTCTTCGACAGTCAATAGATTCTGAGCAGCAGCTGCGCTGGCATGAAGCCTATACATATAGTTATTTAATAAAGATTCTTCCGCAGAATTTAGAGTATCTCTTGCAGTGTTGATGTTTCTAACTGTGTCGGACATATTGTATATCGTCATTGAAGATACAATGAGTATCGCACAGGCTGAAAACAAAAATATAAAATGAAAGAGATTGTTTCTTAGAAAGCCTCTTGTGTCAATGCGCTCGTCCATTGTGACCCTTTGCCTTTGTTGCATTTTTTATCGTTGGTAAGCTATAATTTACCCCTTCAATAATCGTCATTGCAATATTTATCTGCATTCATGCCCTTGACCCGCATGGGATTGCGGTTTAGCTCGCTATGACGATGTGGGTTTTATAGTTACTTAAATGAAAACTTTGATTTTTGAATACTCTTCGTTATTGAAATTGCTAGTTTCCTTTTATGATGTCGGTCAGCTCCTTTAGTCTCTCCGACAATTCCGAGATTTCGATTTCTCCCATATAGCAAGCGAGGGTAAACTCGCCTGTTGGATCCCAAAAATTACTCATTTCTTTTATGGATGGCATCGCAATGGCGTTTGACCCTTGAGCCATGACAGCTTTAGCAGTGGTAGATACATTCACATCTGCATCATCCACCAGAGACAATGAAACTGGTATTAGATTTCGATCTTGAAACCTTGCCTTTTGATTGTTCGGATTGGTGAGCCAAGCTGCTAAATCCATTGCAGCTTGCGTATTCTTTGATTTGGCATTTACACAATATAGTTTGAATCCAGCAAAGGATTGCATCGCCTTTCCATCAACAGCTGGTAACTTTGCACAACCATAATTTCCTTTCAGAGCATCAGTAATAGCAGCAGCATTCCATGGTCCCCCAATAAAAGCTCCCAGTTTTCGTTCTCTAAACAATTCTATTGCTGCTTCACCAGTTACATCACCAAAACTGTCTCTGTTGTTGATTAAATATGTCATTGCTGCTACGCCATCTTCACTGTCGAAATCGCAAAAATCAGCATCTTCACCGTTTTCGCCAAATAACAGGCAGCCATATGTGAAAAACCAATTTGCCGTAAAGTAAGCATTGGAAAAATCCATTCCAAAGGCGATTCCTTCTTCAGGTACTACACTAGAAACGATTCCTTCCAATGTCTTCGCCGCTTCATCAGATATAATAGAGCGGTCGTAAAAGAGCATATGGGTCTCGAAACTCGAAGGGAAGCCATATTGTTTTCCATCTATTTGCCCTGCTCTGATCGATGGAACTGAGTTTTCATTAATTGCATTAATATGGTTTGCTTGGGTTATTTCACTGAGATATCCTTTAGCAGCCAACGCCCCCAGTTGGTCATGGGGTATGCATATCACGTCCGGTGCTGCATCCGGGTCACTTTCAAAGGTTTCCCGAGCCATATCATCTTCACAGATTTCTATCTGCACCTCTTTTACCGAGGAGTGGGTATTTACAAATTCTTCGACCATGATGCTGACCACGGCATAATCCATTTCAGCACACCATAAGGTCAGCACGATGTTATCATTATTATTACACCCTGAAACTAGAGTGCCTAGCATCGCAAATAAAAGCAATGCTGATATAATTCTTTTTTTCATGTCATCTCTCCAGAAAAATTTAGTATATAATAATATTATCGTTAATTTATCTGTTTTAATGATTAAGTAGCGACAAATACAGCTTATTTATATGAAGAAAATCTGCTTGCAACTATGCATTAAATGCATAATGTTTGACAAAAAAAATGCTTTCTGATAATCTGTATAATAATATACGAAAACGATAGAATACTGAAACGATTTACAATCTTGGATGTGAAAAGTGCGCAGAAAAAAAAACAAAGGAAAAATACGGCTTTCATTAATTGTCATATCAATACTGCTACTCATGCTCTTTGTCGGCTCCATATTGACTATTCGACATTATTTTCCCCTTAAATATCTTCCCCTCATATATACATATGCCGAAAAACACAATTTAAGACCGGAACTGGTTTGTGCAGTCATACATGCCGAAAGCAGGTTCGACCCCAATGCAGTATCAAGTGTTGGAGCAAGCGGTTTGATGCAAATTATGGAAAGCACTGCATACTGGATTGCGCCAAAATCCGATTTGACAACGTTCGATTATGAAAGCATTTTTGACCCTGAAACAAATATTTCACTTGGTTGTTTTTACCTGAGAATGCTCGAAGACCAATATGGTGAAATGGATGTTGCATTGGCTGCTTACAACGCTGGAAGCGGGAATGTTTCCATGTGGCTTAATGACCCCTTGTATAGCAGCGATGGGAAAACGCTGGACTATATCCCTTTTGAGGAAACGAGAAATTATGTGGCAAAAATAGCTAGAAACGAAAGAATATATGAAGTTTTATTAAAGTATTTTAGCGGTCATTAGATAAGGAGGCGATGCTAATGGCAACAGTAAAGATTCCGAAATCATCCCTACCAGTGCAATGCGATTGCGAGGTTATCCATGGCGAAACTGTGAAAAAAGTGCGTGAACTCATGCTTCCTAGCAATGATTTTACAGCTTTAGCTGATTTATACAAAATGTTTTCTGACCCCACCAGGGTTAAGATTTTATGGGCTTTGCAAATGAGCGAAATGTGCGTATGCGATTTGGCTGTTTTGCTCAATATGACAAAATCAGCAATATCCCATCAGTTGAAGTCCCTGCGTACAACTAACTTGGTGAAATTCCGCAAAGAGGGTAAAATAGTATACTATTCCCTAGCAGACGACCACGTAAAACTAATCTTCGACAACGGCCTAGCCCATATCGGTGAATAAAATAATGGTAAAAAGCATCAACAAAGTGACAACAAACTTCAAGTATCATCAGCATTAAACTGTCATCAGCTGCACCAACGGTGCCACCAGATGCACCAACAGTGCCACCAGCTGCACCAACAATGTCATCAGCTGCACCAACGGTGCCACCAGATGCACCAACAGTGTCATTCTGAACGAAGTGAAGAATCTTACTGCACCACGATTGATATAAAATAAAACAACAAGCTATGTACTGTACAAGCTATATAACAAAAAAACATAACCACAGGCTAAATATGGACTAAACTAATCTATGATAAAATGCAATATTATTACCAGAAATGTAGGAATTAATTGAGGAGGAAATAACATGGAAAAACTATGTCAGCAATCAAGCACATACCCAAGGAGTACAAAACTAAAGCCCTCGTCGAGCGCAACAGCATCTAATCAGCGGCAAGGCAGTGGTAGCAAATCCCAGGTTTTAGCTAGACTCGCTGTTTTTGTCTTGCTTATAGCCTTTATTTTCGCAATGAGCACCGCTATCGCACCAACATCTGCGCAAGCGGCTACTCCTACTCCCCAAGTGACTTTTCGGGAAGCATTTCCCGACGAAAACTTTCGACTATTTTCTATGAGAGCAGCGGGCTATCTATTCCCCCAAATTAAAGACCCCGATGATATCATTACTCAAGCTGATATGAATGAAATTGGAAAATGGGCAGGTGTTAACGTAAGTAACGAAAACATTTCCGACCTGACAGGGTTAAAGTATTACACCAATATGACACAATTCTTTTGTATGTACAACAATCTAACCGAAGTTGATTTATCCTCTAACCCTAACTTACGAGTACTTTATTTAAACAATAACAATATCGAATCCCTTGACTTGTCAAAACTAGTAAACCTTCAATACCTGAACTGCGAATATAACAACATAACTTCACTAGATTTATCTTACAGCGCAAATTTCATACGTCTCATAGCTGATAACAATAAACTAGAATCAATAATTCTCCCTGAAACTCAAAGCTTTGTTAGACTTAGGTGCTCGGATAACCCGCTCACCACCTTAGATGTTACAAAGAACCCAGGGCTTTTAGAACTCGAAACATCAGGAACAATGCTGTCAGAACTAGATTTAAGGAACAACCCTTTACTATTTAGTTTAAAGTGCTTTTCAAACAATCTAACATCTCTTGATCTTAGTGGCAACCCTGCTCTTTTGAATCTAGAATGCTATGATAACAAGCTCTCTTCTCTCGATTTAAGTAACAACCCTGTGCTAGAAACACTAGAATGCTACAACAACAATCTAAGCTCCTTAGACCTATCAGCCAATGTGAACCTGGCAGGTCTCAATTGTAGCAACAACAATATATCATCCCTTGATTTAAGCAATAATACCAAGCTTACCCATTTATATGTGGCAAACAACGGTTTGAGCACCTTGGATGTCTCCAAGTGCCTTGATCTTCTACACCTCGATTGTGCACAAAATTCATTGTCAGAGCTTAATCTCAATAACAATACAAAACTCCAAGGCTTGACCTGTTCCGACAATCAAATCACATCATTGGACATATCATTATTGACAGACATAAACAATATAAACGCCAATTCTAATCGTCTCAGCGCGCTCAATACATCAGCAAACTCCTCACTTGCAAAACTATCACTAAATAATAACTTAATTGGCGCATTAGACTTATCAACGAATACCGAACTCACCGATTTAAGTGTCCAATACAACAATCTTACAGAATTGAATGTCTCCCAAAATATCGAACTACAAAACCTATATCTGGCATACAATCAACTGAGTGCAATCAATTTATCAAACAACACAGCACTACGAAACCTTCGGGTGGACGATAACAATTTATCCGTTTTGGATTTGAGCAACTGCACAGTTTTGGAATCACTTAATAGCGATAAAAATAAACTTACTAGTCTGCTCCTGCCCAGTAGCGATACCTTGTATAGTGTTTCCTGCGGAGCTAACTTACTCAATTCCCTCGATTTATTAAAAAGCACTGGTCTCGTGAACCTATGGTGTGCTGAGAATCAATTGGAATCCCTGGATTTGTCAAATAACTCAAAGCTATCATTATTATGGTGTCCGGAGAATCTGATAAAAGAACTGGATTTGTCGCCATGTCCCCAGCTTGAATACCTATACTGTCACCAAAACCAATTGACATCGCTGGATATAACAAACAATCCAGAATTAGTAGAAATAACATGCAATAAAAACCAACTTAACACATTAAATACGACACAAAACACCCTACTGGAATCTCTATCATGCCAAGACAACGAAATAGCTTCGATGGATCTGACTATGAATACCAATTTGGTAGAGCTCACCTGCGATAATAACAGCCTCACATCGTTGGATCTGTCAAATAACATAATGCTCAAAGAACTATACTGTTCCAGCAACAATTTACAAGAGTTGAATCTGGCATCAAATGTGAATCTCGAAAAAATCAGATGCTTATACAACGAAATTACCACATTGAAACTACCCGCCACCGATACACTCACGGCTTTGTCATGCGGCTCAAATGCAATTACAGAGTTAGATGTTTCGCAAAATACTAACCTTATCTACCTCCATTGCCCAGTCAACCAGCTGACGGAGCTTAATGTCTCTATGTTACCGAATCTATTGGAGCTCTGGTGCGCTGAAAATCAGCTGGAAACTTTAGATTTATCTAAAAACCCCATGTTGGAGTCTCTGCTCTGCTTTAACAACAGCTTATCCACCCTTGATGTATCAAATAATCCCGCTCTTTTGGTCTTGCAATGTCAAATAAACCAACTTACGATGCTAAATGTGACAAATAACACAAAGCTACAAATTCTACATTGTTTTACCAATTTGCTAACTGAGCTTGAAACAAAAGACAGCCTAGCTTTGAACGAACTCTTGTGTCACGACAATCTGATAACTTCCCTTGATGTGTCACAAAATAAATCATTAAGTATGCTCAATTGTTCCCGCAACCTCATGGAAACAATTGACGATGTAGTCGGCTGGGAGGAAATTGGTTTAAGCAGACCTAACCCTGACTATCCCAGCAGTGGCAACTTCATATTCTATAATCAACGCACATTGCAACCGAACTTGTTGATAAGCATTATAGACCAGCCCGAGGACTGTGAGGTAGCGATTTATGATGGTGTTGTACACAAAGAAGTCGAATTAACAATATCCGCCACATCGGAGCCTGTGGTGGCATTAACATATGTTTGGTATTTACAGCAAGGAACCCAGCCCGATCCTGTTATTGATACAGTCGAGGGTACCGGTCTTAGCTTGACCTTGCCCACTAAATCAATGAGTTACTTTGTTCCCAGATCCTATTATTATTACTGCGTTGTCAGCGCAGAGGGTGCAGATAGTGTAATCAGTGAAGTTGCAACCGTTGATTTGATAATTGTAATAAGCGACCCTGGCTGTGAAATTGTAACTCAACCTGCAGCACTCACCACTGTAACTGAAGGCTCCATCAATGTAAGCCTTTTTGTTGAAGCAGTTCCCATTGGCAATACTTCAATTATTTATCAATGGTATAGATCTCTATCACCCAACGGTTATGTTGGAATAGCAATTGAAGGAGCAACAGAAGCTAGCTATACAATCCCCACCGACTTAACTGCTGATGGTAGTCCCTATTATTATTACTGTATAGTGATGGGTGGCATCATTACGGAATACAGCGATATTGTCACCCTTGTCGTTAATCCTAAGGCAAGTTTAGATATTTCCATAATCAGTGAACCGCAAGACAATCTAGTATCTATTTTTGGCGACGAAATCAAAAGCGGTGAAGATAGGTTAAAAATACAGGTTGAAGTTGCTAGTAATGCCACTCTCGAATATATTTGGTATGAGCAAAAAGGTATCCAGCCAAACCCGGCAACAGATACGCAAGTCGGTACTGGTGACGAATATATAATCAAACTCATACCAGGTATCTATAATTATTACTGTGTAGTTAATGCCAAAAGTCCTGATGGAGAGGGTAGTGTAGTCAGCCGTGTAGCTAATGTAATGATTTTTGATATGTCCATCGACCCTGGTGTGCAAATTATTACCCAACCGAACTCGCTCACCACTGTGGTTGAAGGCTCCATCACTGGCAGCATATTCATCGAGGCGGAGCCCATTGGAGCCGAGCCTGAGGATGTGGGATATCAATGGTACACAAATAATACCGAATCGAACAGCGGTGGTACAAGAATAGAAGGCGCCAATAAAGCCGTATTTGTCATTCCCGCCGACCTGAAAGCGGAAGATAGCCCCTATTATTTCTATTGCGAAGCATGGTGCGGTCCAGAGACAGAGTTCAGCGCAGTTGCTACGGTTGTAGTAACCCTGCCAATCCCAGAGCTTTTACGCATCGAAGTTATTACATTGCCTACGATTACCGAATACACCGTTGACGAGGAATTATGCCTATCTGGCATGGTGGTGAAAGCATATTATGACGACGATAGCGAAGTATCTATCACAGGCTACACAGTCGCTCCCACAGATGGCTATGTATTTAAAATTGCTGGTAAAGTGGAAATCACTGTGACATACACAGAAAATGGAATTACCCAAACGGATAGCTTTTTCGTTACTGTTGTCCCAGGTATTCCTGTTGGACCCACACCGGTTTATAGCATAGCTACTGATATAAGCCGCTATACCTTCCCCGCTGCCATTGAAGGATACAACCCGCTCCCTGCGGGTACAGTCTCCATAACAAATACAGGCAATCAACCCACGGGTATTTTGACAATCATCATCACTGGAGATAATGAAGCCTTTAGTGTTAATAAAAGTACCCTTGGCAGCCTAGAACCAGAAACAAATACATCATTTACCTTTGCTCCTGTGGAAGGTTTGGAAGCTGGCACTTATGCTGCAACGATAAAAGTTAGCGGAAGCAACGCTATCGAAGCTACATTGGAACTGAGTTTCATCGTCAACCCAGACCCGAACAGCGGAACCGAACCAGGTACTGAGCCAGGGACTGAGCCAGAGACTGAACCCGGGACCGAACCTGGGACCGAACCTGGGACTGAGCCAGGGACTGAACCTGGAACAGAACCTGGGACCGAGCCTGGAACTGAGCCTGGGCCGGGAAATGAATCTGACACTGGTACTGGCACAGGTTTGGGTGGAGGAACTGGCGGCACTGGTTCTGGTTCCAGCAACGATTATGACTATTACGATTATTACAACTACTACGAAGACGACGATACAACAAATACCACAAGACCTGGAACAAACCCTCCAGGCGGAACGACAATTCCAGATGGTCAAACACCCCAAGGAGAAACACCTGGCATATTTAACGATGTTGCATCAAACGCTTGGTACCACAAAGATATTATGGAAATATATTCCCGAGGACTCATGGTGGGAACCAGCGAAAATCCACCGCTCTTTAGCCCAAATTCAAACCTCACTAGGGGTATGATTGTAACCATGCTATTTAGACTAGCTGGAAGCCCTGATGTATCTGCCCTTGATAATCCCTATAGCGATACAAGCGATGGTGCATGGTATACCGATGCTCTAAAATGGGCCTCTTCCAACAGCATAGTCCAAGGCTACGGAAACGGTTTATTCGGAGCAAATAATTATATCACCAGAGAACAGCTAGCTGTAATCATTAGTAACTACGCAGCTTTTGCTGGAATAACACTTCCCGAAACCTATGATTATCCTAGTTTCATAGACGATAATAACATATCCGACTACGCCAGAGAGTCAGTACGCCAGCTAGCAAGAGCAGGCATAATCACAGGAAAACCAGGAAACCTAGTAGACCCCAAAGGACAAGCCACCAGAGCCGAAACCGCAACCATGCTAATGAGGTTTTTAAGCATAATAGGCTAAAACGAATGTAGGGCGCGGCATCCCTGACGCGCCGCAAAGTATCTACGGTAACCCAGGTGGCGCATCAAGGATGCCGCGCCCTACAAAAGACGTTACATAAAGAGCTATCGCAAACGATTCATTAACCGTGAGCGATAGCTCTTTTTTTTGCATTTATTTCAGTAGCAATGCTCTTTTTAAGCATGCACATACGTTTCCTGACAATCTTCCGAACGTATATCCTGGTAGTTTTCTGCTTGTCGCATAAACATTTCGTAGTATTTGCCTTCGGCTTCCATCAACTGCTCATGGGTACCCGATTCAATGATGTTACCTTGACTAACATGGTAAATAATATCGAAGTCACGAACTGTGCTAAGTCTATGCGCTATCATGATGGTTGTTGCAGTATTAGATGAATCGTTAATTTGTTTCATCAGATTATATTCAGCAAGTGGATCGAGGGAGGAACTTGGCTCATCAAGCATGAGTAAACCAAAAGACCCTGTGAACAAGCGAGCAACAGCAATCCGCTGTGCTTCTCCACCAGATAATACAATACCATCTTGCGTAAATTCGCGAGAAACCATAATATCTAAGTCTCCACCTGCTTTTTCAAGCACTTCGTTAAGACCTAGTTTATTCATGACATTTATTAGCTCTTCATCAGTTACATCATTGTAAACTGTCAGATTGTCGCGCAAACTCATTGCAAGAATTCGCACATCCTGATATGCAATACCGATTTTTTTCCGAAGAGCATGTATATTATATTCACGAATATCACGACCATTAATGAGTATTTCACCTTTTTCGACATCATACAACCGAAGTAGCAGCTTAGTAAGAGTGGATTTACCCGCACCATTTTCACCAACAATGGCAACACGACTTCCAGCAGGAATAGATAAGTTAAAATCCTCAATAGCAAACTGTGCGTTTTCATATCGAAATGATACATTCTGAAACTCAATAGAATATTGTCCCTCTGGAGGAGATAGTGCATCTATTGATGCAGGTGTTTCAATTGTGCTTTCAGTCTCGAAAAACTGCGCAATTCGTTCACCATACATTGTTAATTCATATAGTCTGCTTATATGATTTAAGAAATTTTTTACATTGGTTGATAATACACCAGCCGCCACAGATAAACTAGCATAAAGTCCTATTTTAGACAAATCATTACCTATTATAATCGCAACAATGTAAATGAGTACAACTGCATTTTGCATTGCTGCTAAAATCCCCTGTGGAACTGAATATTTTATGTTTTTCACTACAAACTCACGAAAGGAATCTACAAAATGTTTTGTAACGCTAGCGTAATTTTGTAATAGCTTTCCGCCTGCTGATGATGTCCGCATATCAGCTGCATTTTCTTTTTGTAGTAACGACCTATAGATATATACAATCGGTCTCGAAAGACTATTTACTTTCACAGAAAAGTCTGCACCAAGTTTAGCTATAGGTAGATTAAGTAGTGCTTGCATAGCGACAAATGCTATTGTAATAAGCAGCAAAATCGCTCCAGCTTGCGAAATTATAACTGCCATTGCTAGTGTAGTTACAACAAGCTCCAAAAAAACCGGCACAAGTTGCGCAGTAATTTTTGCTTGTGGTGAATAGTTTTCCTGAGCATAAGAAAAAGTATTAAAAAAATCTGGATTATCATAATACTTAAAATCAGTATGTAATGCTCTATCTGCAACCTCTTGCATAATTTTATAATTGATTCTTGATTCCATTACCCCTCCGTAGACTTGTGTAATTACATTGTGTGCAATGGAAATTCCCATTATAAAAAGTGTAAATATAGTAATTATTTTAATAATATCTATCATACCAGCACCAGTCATTAACGCATCTATTGCAATTTTAGGCATCAATGTAGCAAGCACAGCCGAAGCAGGCTGCAATAATGCAGCCACTAGAATTGTTATAATAAAATAAGTCTTCCCGTACTTCCACCGAGGCTTTAATAAAAATAGCAAGTAACGTATTTTTTTTATACCTTTCATATATTGGTCTCCTAAACTTTGTGTTTTGTAGTTTTATTAGTATCTGCTATCATAATATTTCATATTAGTAGATGCTCAATGCTAGTTTAGCATTGAGTATGATAAAGAATAACACCTAAATAAAATATATCAAATTCGCAAATTACACCTAAAAGCATTTATATTTAAATAAAACAAGACAAGGAATCGATCCTTGTCTTAATTTTATTATTCTTTACAAGCCGAGTATTCTAACACTAATAACAGAAACTTCAAACATTAGGTCTAGACATCATCGTCAGAGGGTAGTTCATCTAACAATGTTGTTAAATAGTCACGCCGCCCATAAAGAACACGAATTATGTACACAATATTACTCAAAATTAATGCTCAACCTGCTTTCTACGTCATCAGCCGCTATCCATCCTTTTTCTTTTGCACTCTGTTCGCCTTTTGAAAGTTCAGTCAACAGTTTTATAGTCGCTTGTATAGTCTCATAATCGCGTAAATCCAATACTGCATAACGTCCGCGCCCATTCTTTGTGAGAAAAACGGGCTGTCCTATATCAACACTTCGCAAAACCTCGTTATAATTTCGTAAATCTGAAACTGGCTTAATTATTGGCATCATATTATCTCCTTGTTTTTTATAAAGAAATTATACTATTAATTCCAAAAATATGCAACATATATTAAGAATAATTTTAAGTAATAATATATGCACATTTTCTGATTAAAGGGTAACAATCCAGTGTCATTGCAAAGAGTGAAGCTTTGTTGCAATCTGAATAGTCAGCATTTTCGGTGCAGTAAGATTCTTCGCTATCGCTCTTAAATGACACTGTTTGTGCACTCAATGTATGCAATGACTAGCATATACTTGATTCAAGCACTCCATGACCAGTAACCTTTTGCATATATAACAAAATATGCTGTTATACTAAAACATAGCATAACAGCACATTTTTTATTATAATTTTCGTTTTATCTATGAATCTACCTATCCAGCTACTGTTATAGTGCCGGTTACGGTTCCTGTCATTATGTCTGCGGAATCCATTTGTTCTTGAGTTTTGAAAGTGAGGTTGCCGTCCAGGGTGCAGCCATATAGTTCAAAGCCATCGGCATCTACAAATATATCGCCTTTGATTGTACCGTTCTGAATACGGAAATTCGGCGAAAGTACAGTAATAAGCGGAACTGTTAAAGTATATTCAGCGGTCACTTGATGCTGTTCATTTTGAGCATAAAGGGAAAATTTGCGATACAGCCTGTCGTTTGCATCGTCTTTGTTGTGGAACTCTCCGCTGACTACCAGTTCCTCGTTCAAGGTAACATCGCTGAGAACTGCGAATATCCAATAACCGGATTCAGAAAGACCGGCTATAATTTTAGCAGAATCGCTAGATTCTTTCACAGATGCAGATGTAATTCCATCGACCTCGATTGGTTTATTGCTTTGCTCATTGCTAGATTGCTCTGATGGAGAAGCGGACGGTGTAGTCGAGCTTTGACTGTTGCACGATGTCAAAAACACTGTTGCTAACAAAATCAAAGCAAGCAAGCTTGTCATAATTTTTTTCATATTGGTTTGTCTCCTTTTTAAACGCTACAAAAAACATACTCCTTTTCCAGCGAAATAAAAATACCCTACTGCGTAAAAAGACAAACACAAAATACACCCTGGTCAAAGATAAAAAGGTTCGCTACCCCCTTTTTAATAGGGATAGCGAACCGATATATATCTAGATTGAATAAGTTAGCTTGTTTTTTATGCAGCAGCTGCTAGCTCGGCTGCCAACGCTGCTTCCACCACTTCCACAGTTAATGGTTTTGCAGGAGTGGGCAGGTCATCATCGGCGATTTTGCCTTCAGCAATGAGCCTCTCGCCCTCTGCCCTAAGGTCAGCATCCCACCAAGGTACTATTTCCCAATTGGATTCAAAATCCTCGGCATCGATGACACCATTGTTGACATTTTGGATATAATCCACAAGCAAGCTTAGAATGTCAGGGGCAATTGGTCTGCCGCGGTTACAATCCAGTTGGAGAATCTTTGGAGCATCATCCCTATCAAGGTCTTCTGGAGACAATATACCAGAACCTCTTGACATGATGCCGCTGCTTGTTCTAAAGTCATTTGCTGCAACAATATACGTGGCATCGGGGTCAAAGGCTTCCCACACTCCATTTCGCCTTGCTTCGGTGATAGTAACCCTATCGTCTTCAGGTTTTGTAAGGTCAATTGTATAGCGTAAACCTGCTACGGAGTCTGTCCTATAGCTTGGCAGGTGGGTTATTGACAAATCATTGTCCACATCGGGAGCGGTGAATTGTGTCCGCGCTACATATTCGAGGAACTTTTTGACTTGCCAGCCTTTCATTTCAACACGATAAATCGTATTGCTGTCGTAGTTGTAAATGCCAATGAGTGAGCCTCTGGACATTGGACCTTCTCTATGCTGTACAAACATGCTAAATGGGCAGGCGATGGAAAGGTCAGCTTCGCCATAATACAGTTGAACATCATGGATAAACTCCACCAGCTTAGTCGGCTCAGTATAGGCGATGTTCATCCCTTCACCTAGGGGTGATGCACCAATCATATCACCATTAATGAGTTTTCCAATTTCGATTTCTGAATAAGCAATAGCAAAGTCGATTTCGGGTTTCATATGAGCCAGATAAGCAGCATTTTCTGCTCTTACATTTGCTTCGACAGCATTACGCTCTCCCTCAAAGGAGATTTGTTGGATTGTCATGAAAACACCTGAATTGCCTTTGTCCACAACAGTCCATTTGCCATCCACATTAGTGACATTGATGGATACAATACCAACAGAACTACCGTTGGCTGAGTTTTCACCATATCTTACGCCGTTAATCACCCTTGATGTACGAGTATGACCATGAGCACCTAAGAATACATCAACATTCTCGGCGATATAACTATCTGCTAATACACTGATAGCTCCCGAGCCGATTCGATCAAAGGAGTCAAATGTACTCATATGTGCTGCAAGTATAATTATATCAGCGAGTTCGCCTGCTTTTATTTCTTCAATCGCTCGCTTTGCCGCACCGATTACACTTTCGGTATAATAACCAGCTTCTTGAAGCTTGACAGCATCCCAGTTATCGCTGCCAGGATTGGTCATACCAATGAGCGCAACTTTTATACCGTCCATCTCAAATATTTCATATGCCTTAAAGCCTGGTAAAAGCGGGTCGTTTCCTGTTACCGAAGCATCATTCGTGAAGCTTCCCAGGAACATATTGCCACAAAGTTTCACACCATCGAAACCGCCTACGCCACCTTGGGTACCATTGTATGCAGCGAGACCGGCGGGTATTCCAAAGTTGAATTCATGATTACCAGGGATGACAGCATCATAGCCAAGGTAATTGAAAGCTTTAATGAGCGGATATACATAATCGCTGTTGTTGATAAAGCCTGTGGTACCAGCACCTTGGATTGTGTCTCCTATATCGATAATTAAGTACTCTTTCCCTTGAGCATCAAGATTCGCTTTTCTCGAAAGTATTTCCGTTGCCACTCGAGAGAGTCCTTGATGTTCCACATTTGTTGCGTAGTTCAAGCCACCAAAGGCGCCATGGACATCACTGGTGAACATAATGGTGAGTTCCTTTTGCTGGCTCGCAGCCAGAGCAAGCATATTTGCAATTAAGTCTGCTGCATCGCTCCTGGTCAATGCACCGAGGGGTCTAAAGCCGTCATTACCAAGCTTTAGCACACCCAAGCCCGCCAGGATTTCGATTTCTTTTTTTGCCCAAGGTGAAGCATCGTCGATGTCTGGTACAGCCACATCATTAACGTTTCCTCCTAGGAGTTCCAGCCTATCAAGTACACGGTATGCAATCACCGCTGCTTGCTGACGAGTTATTGTTTCCTCTGCATTGGCTCCGCCGCCATAACCCAAGAGGTATCCTGCTCCCACCGCATATGCGATGTCATCCACATACCAGGCTTCTTCTTCAATATCATTGAAGTTAAGCTCTCCCCTAACAGTAAAGCGGAATGCCTGATTGATATTTTGGACAAATATCCCTCGACTAACAGCCTCTGCTGGGTTTGTAGAAAGCGTAGTTATCTCTAGTGCAGCACCACTCCCTGTAGCATTTCCAACGATGCTAGACAAAGCAGGGTCGATAACTAGCCCTGATGCAGCTCCTGAGAGCATTCCCATAATGATAACTAATACGAGAACCGTAGCCAGACTTCTCTTCGTTTTACTCATTTAATCATCTCCTTATATTTTTAACGACAAAATATTAACGAACGTAAACATTTACAATTTATTGCTTGTTTATATCCCCTTGCTTCGCCCATTTTTAACCCTGCGACAGTAAGGTTGCGTCCTCCACCATTTATGGTGAAAGATGTCCTATGCATAAAATCTATAAATATTTCCGCTCGCTTGATTGTCAAGTATGACGCTAGCACAAAGACGTTTTTATGTCAATAGCCAAACTGTTAAAAAAACTTGAAAATATTTTGAAAAACAAGTTCAGGACAAGCTTAGTTTAGATGGCTAAGGTTGTGATAGCTATAGTCGAGGGGGGCTGAACAGTTTCGAGTATTAGAGTAAAACCTCCCAGTAACCTACTCTATTTGATCCAACACGCTTGATTGTTCCATCTTCTCGGAGAAGCTTCAATTCACGAGCGACAGTACGTACAGACACTCCAATTTCTACTGCCAGCACACTCTGAGTGATATATGGATCATCAAGTAATGAAGTAATTATTTTTTCGCGCTTATTCTCAGTGCCATTATCGATGAAATTAATGCCATTAGTGCCATCTTTTATGCCATTAATGCCACTTTCTATGCCATCTTCTATGTCAATTAATCTACTATTAGGCTGATTGACTGCCAGTTCATGGGTGATGGAAACATCAGGAGGACTTCTCTTGAAAATAACTTTGAAGAAACCCGAAAGCTCAAACTTGGGTTCAGTAACTCCTGCTTCTCTTGCTGCGTTTCGCATTCGGTTTATACCTGTACCCATTTGTTCAATATATCCGCAACGATGCAATAAGTTGACGATAACATTGTTGCGTGTCAGACTTATCGAACCGAAGTTTTCTGGTGTAATACCTTTGCAGACCCCGCCAGGGCTGACAACCTCCACACGGTCATCGAAGACTTCAACCATGATTCGTGCGCCTTTTTCAAAATAATCTCGGTGTGATACAGCGTTGACAATGGCTTCGCGAAGTGCATCTTCCGGCAATTCCAGGATGTTTTCCCTTCGAACAGATTCAATTTTGTAACTCAACCTCAGATGCTTTTTCAAAAAAATAACAGCATCATCAACTTTGTTTATAAGATCTCCACCAAGTTCTTTCGCATCTAGGATGTAGACTTTTTCTGTTCCCTTATATAAAGCACATACAACACCAGCGTGACGAAACTCAATATCATCATCATTTTTTCGAAAGAAAAGTGCGCCTGCATTTGTAAAACACAGCTCTCCTCTTACCTCAGCAGCGCATTTTAAGTTCTTAAGGATTGTTTCTTTATCATGGACTTCAGAGATTTTAGCAAGTCGTATAAACTTTTTGTAAGCTTCCTCATTAAAATAGCCAGCAACAGGTAAATCATCACGAACAATTTCATCATAACGGACTCGTCCCTCACTTTGAAAAAACTCGATAATACTGTCACGATCTAGTTTTTGTGAGTTTGGTCCCGAGCGCATATAGAACCCAGCAGGACAGGAGTACGGTTTATGCATACCTTCCGGAACAGTTAGAACAATGATATTATCTATAACTTCCATGATAACGTCCAAGCGAGGCTCGATTTTATTGATGGTATCCTGTATGCGTGACCTTGCATTATTGCTTGTATCTGTACCGACAACGTAACCATCATTATGGACACCGATATATACTCTACCCCCAGAAGCATTAGCGAATGCACACACTTCCTCAGGGAGAGATTTATCAGGACTTTCCTTAAACTCAACAGTATAGCTTTCCCCTTCGTTGAGGATATATTCTAATTCGTTAATCATTCACGAATCTCCTATTAGATAATTATTGTTAGCTATGTTACATATCTTAGCATATATATCTTTGCAACTCAATTCAGATTTTACAAAAATATATATATTGAAATAATAGTTACTGGTCATGGGTAACAATCAAGTGTCATTGCGAGCAGCGTTACGACGTGGCAATCTTAATAAATAGCAATTACGGTGTAGCAAGATCCTTCGCTATCGCTCTTAGATGACACGGTTAGTGCGTACTATATATACAATGAATAGCTATGTAAAAGATTCTAGCATCTCCGAGACCAATAACAAATAATAATAACAACATAAATTGTTGACAATAGTGCTTTTTATTTGTAAAATCAACTTGCGTTTTGTAAAAAACGACAATTTTAAGGAGGAGAGTTATGAAATACGAAAGACCGGCATATAAGCAGCCTGGTATTGAGGTGGAAACTAGAACCCGTCCGTTTTCATCGGATACGATGACAATACCGATTTTGGAATATCCCATAACACCAAAGGAAAACTTCTACCGCAGCGCAAAAAGGGATAATCCTTTGTGGGTACCGAACTCGGCAACAGACTTTGATTCATACACCATGGGCACTGGACTCACCCCGCCTCCTGCAATGGGTGGTATGTGGGGTGGCACAGAACGCCGCGAATTCACCGATGCCTGGGGTGTCGAAACCGTTTTCGTCCCCGAAGCAGGTGGACCCATGCACAAACCCGGCTCTGTTTTCATGGATGACATCACAACTTGGGAAACAAAGGTGAAATTCCCTGAGTATGGTGAAAATTGGGAAGAAGCAGCCAAGCATTTCATGGAAACCAGGTACAACCCAGACAGACCTCTTCGCGTTAATATCGGGCAGGGACTCACAGAACGCCTCGTTGCTCTGATGGGCGGCTACACCCTTTATTGCGAAGCAATAGTTGTCGAACCAGAAGCAACACTTGCCTTCTTCAATAAGCTTTCCGATTACATGGTCGGATATGTGGAGCGTATGCTGGAATTGGTCCCATATGACTTCATCACATATCATGATGACTGGGGTACGGAAAAAGAAACCTTCTATTCCGATAAAATGATGGAAGAATTGATTTTCGAGCCCACCAAACGCATTGTCGCTGCTTGCAAATCCAAGGGTGCTGCTTTTGAGCTTCATAGTTGCGGCAATATCGAAAGATTCGTTCCATACATGATTGATTTGGATATAGATTTCATCCAAATTCAACGTCGCGCCAACGATGTTCCTCTGTTAAAGGAAAAATACGGTGACAAAATAGGCTTCAATTCATTCATCGAGCGCACTGGTGCCGATTATCCAAATTTGAGCATTGAAGAATATTGCGAAAGAGTCCGCGAAACCGTTGACCTCTACGCAGGTGGTGGCGGTATGTATTCCTCCGCTTCTGGCTACACAGACGAACACGCCTGGGCAGGCACCTTCGAGCTGTTCTGCTACAGCCGCGAGTTCTACGACAAAGAGCAAGGTAGAGACTAACGCATTAATATCAATAGAATAAAACTTATTTTTACTCATCAAGGTGATAATATATATCATACTATTATCATCCAGAGTATTAAATGAACAAAACAATCCAGACTATGCGATAATTGCTTTTATGCAAATAATTATCGCTGATGTCTGGATTGTTTCGTCACTGCGTTTCTCGCGAAAACGAATGCGGTTAATTCTCAAGTAATAGTATAATTATATCGTTAATACTAGTAGATGATTGGAAATTTCATCAAGTTGAAACCCAAGGAGGGTCTAATGAACACTAGACAACGATTATATAGAATCCATGATTTAGCTCTGGCAAAGCATGTGCAGCTTATGTCGGATAGCCAAGTGGAGCTATTTGCTGATACATTGAATGATTTTGTAGATTCATTCCCGGATTACGAAGTCCAGCTGAAAGAAGCAATGGAGCGTAGAGACATTGAAGCGGTCATAAAACAGCTCACCGCTATTAGGGAAGTACTAATAGCAATATACGCAGATGATTTAGCCGATGAATGCTGGTCTCGGCTAAATAGCTTCGACAGCGATAAACCTGAGCGAATCGAAGCGTTTGTGATATTTTTCATATCTATGCTGGCTGCATTATCCATTGATATTCAAATGGCTT
Source organism: Oscillospiraceae bacterium (assembly GCA_009777775.1). GTDB lineage: Bacteria > Bacillota > Clostridia > Oscillospirales > Oscillospiraceae > WRMH01. The sequence continues at coordinate 7,167 of WRLE01000015.1, read as the reverse complement.
TCTTAATAGAAGACGAAGATGATAATGGAGGTTTCAGTCAAGTTGACCTGAGCAACAAATCCATATTAGCAGTTGATGATGATACATTTTTCCTAGACACATTTAAGGCGGCAATGAAGGAACTGGAATGCAAAATAATCGGTGTTACCACTGGGCAAAGTGCCCTTGATGTACTACAAATTCAAACTCCTGATCTTTTCGCCCTTGATATAGAAATGCCCAATATGGACGGCATAGAGCTGGCACATAAAATCAGAGATTTGGGGCATAAAACTCCCATTGTTTTCATCACAGGAAATGCTACCAAAGAATATGTTTCCAAATGCGTCGAAGCTGGAGCTTCAGATTTCATAATAAAGCCATTAAACCCCCAATACGCCGCAGGTAGAATCAAAAACTTGCTAAAATAACGGTTGTTGTACTATAGATATTCATGATTCTGCTTGCTATTTGTTGTAATTATTTGTATCCCTACTGCAATAAGTTGCATTTTTCGCTAAATCAAGCTGCAATAAGTTGCAATTGCCGCTTAATTAAACTGCAATAAGTTGCACACACTGTAATTAACCGCTTAAATAGTGCCTTATTTATACTATTACTATACAATAAACCTAAATCTAGTAGACATATTGATATAAATTTAAGTGAAATGTAACAATGACCGGTTAAGCCTTCATAGGCTTTCACCGGTCATTATTAGTTTGTCATTTTACACAGCGATAAAAGCCTGTTCCAGATCGCCGATGATGTCGTCTATATGCTCTGTGCCGATGGATAGACGAATGGTGTTTGGTTTGATGTCTTGTTCTAAAAGCTCAATTTCAGATAACTGAGAATGGGTAGTACTGGCAGGGTGTATTACAAGGGATTTGCTGTCTGCGACATTGGCTAGCAATGAGAAGAGTTCCAATCGGTCAATATAATTTTTTGCATCCTGGGCACTGCCTTTTATCTCAAAGGTGAAAATTGACCCTGCTCCATTTGGGAAATACTCCCGATACAGCGCATTGTCAGGATGCGTCTCCAGGGCGGGATGATTGACCGTTTCAACTTGCGGGTGCTTCGACAGGAATTCGACAGTTTTCAACGCATTGCTGATATGGCGGTCAACACGTAGGGATAGTGTTTCCAACCCCTGCAAGAACAGGAAAGAGTGGAAGGGGCTTATGGTAGCACCTGTATCTCTCATGAGAGTCACCCGCATTTTAACAATATAAGCGAGATTTCCGACAGCTTCCGTGAGAACAACACCATGATAGCTTGGGTTTGGGGTAGATAAACCGGGGAATTTATCGTTTGCTGCCCAGTCAAAATTTCCAGAATCCACTACAACGCCACCGATAACAGTACCATGCCCGCCAATAAATTTTGTTGCAGAATGGACAACGATATCTGCACCGTGTTCGATGGGGCGAAACAGGTAGGGAGTTGCGAAAGTGTTGTCAACTATAAGGGGGATGCCGTGTTTGTGTGCTATTGCTGCCACTGCATCTATGTCAACAATCGTTGAGTTCGGGTTGCCTAGTGTTTCAACGAAAATCCCTTTTGTGTTTTCATTGATTGCTCTATCGAAATTTTCCGGTTTGTCGCCGTCAACAAAGCTCGTCTCGATGCTGAAAGCGGGGAGAGTATGGGCAAAAAGGTTATATGAACCTCCGTATATACGCCTGTCTGAGACGATATTGTCTCCAGCAGAGGCAATGTTTTGTATGGCATATGTCACTGCTGCCGCTCCTGAAGAAGTCGCCAGAGCCGCTACGCCGCCTTCAAGTGCGGCTATTCGCTGCTCAAAAACATCAGATGTTGGGTTCATCAGCCTTGTGTATATGTTGCCGCTTTCGGTCAGGGCAAATCTTCCTGCTGCCTGATCGCTATCCTTAAATACATAAGATGTCGTTGCATATATTGGCACAGCCCTCGCGTCTGTTGCCGAGTCTGGGTTTTCTTGCCCCGCATGAAGCTGGAGCGTTTCAAATTTGTAGTTTTTATTTGACATATTATTCCCTCTTTTCATATGGTATTTTGCTCGTTTTTTTCAGGCATACATCAGGCATACATATATTTCATATCTGATTAGTATGTAATGGTATCATTTGCTTCTATGTTTGTCAAGCATTAGCATTGCAACTGTGCAAGGTTTTACTTAATAACGAGGGTATCTTTAGCGATTACGGTATTTTCGTCATAGCATGAAAAGCATTTGTCCACGTACTCTTTATTCGGCTTTGGCGTCAGCAGGCTGACAAGCGGAACTAGGATCAAGCCGAACAGCATGGTAAACGCACCAGCATTGATGGGCGAACGCAAGAGCTCCGGCAACAGACTTTTAGGCAACGCATTAATGCTTGTCAAAAAAACTATTATGTTGAAAAGCGTACCGAAAGCCATGCTGCACCATGCGGCGATCTTAGTAGTGCGTTTCCAGTATAATCCATAAAGATATGGGGCAAGAAACGAACCCGCCAGCGCCCCCCATGATACACCCATCAACTGTGCGATGAATACGACGCTGTTGTTATACTGAAAAATAGCGATTGCAGCAGAGGTAATGACGAATACGACAATTAGAAGTCTGATGGTCAGTACCTTCTTTTTCTCGCTCATCGTTTTAACGATGGTCCCCTGTATGAAGTCAAGGGTAAGGGTGGAAGCCGAGGTCATAACCAACGATGCCAACGTAGACATAGAGGCTGCCAGTATCAAAAGAATCATGATACCCATAAGCAAGTCTGAGTATCCCGACAGCATGCCCGGTATGATGGAGTCATAAATCACGCTGCCGTCCGACCGAAAGGCTGTGCTGTCCGCAAACAGGCGGCCGAAGCCGCCAATGAAGAAGCCGCCGCCTGCAATGACAATCGCAAATAATGTGGAAATGATAGTACCTTTTGCGATTTGCTTCTCGGATTGAATGGCGTAAAACTTCTGTATCATCTGCGGCAATCCCCAAGTGCCCAATGATACAAGGATGAGCACACCAAAGAGATTAATCGGATCGGGACCCAAGAACGAAGCAAACACGCCAGGCGAATCGGAAACCGCAGAGTCGGATACACGAGCTAGCGCGTCTATTGATGACATCAACCCGCCGTTGGTATTAAGGACAGCGCCTATGAATGCGATTACACCGATTAGCATCACACTCCCTTGAAGAAAATCATTGATAGCGGTAGCCCAATACCCGCCAGCTATAACATAAACCCCTGTTAGTACAGCCATGATAACGATAACAATAGCAAAATCAATGTTAAACGCCATGGCAAACACACGCGACAAACCGTTATATAGTGATGCTGTATAGGGAATCATAAAAACAAATACGATTGCCGAAGCCACCAACTTCAATGGTTTGGAATTGTACCGGGTACCGAAAAAATCTGGCATGGTAGCACTGCCTAAATGCTGCGTCATGATTCGGGTACGCCGAGCAAGGACTACCCAAGACAATAGTGAGCCGATTACGGCGCAACCAATACCGATCCAAGTCGAGGAAACGCCGAAACGCCATCCGAATTGTCCAGAATAGCCCACAAGCATTACGGCAGAGAAATACGTCGTACCGTAAGCGAACGCTGTCATCCAAGGGCCGATACTACGTCCTCCCAGCACAAAACTGTTCACATCGACAGCTTTTTTTCGGCAGTAAAGCCCGATAGATACTATGATCGTGAAGAAAACGACCAATATCAAAAGTTTGATTAACATAACTGTTCCTCCGATTTATTTTGTGGTTTTATACCTAGTCTTGGCGGTGGATTGCGATACCACAAAACCTCGGTAAGCGCCTCGCTTTCCCATACTATCACACTCCCTCTCAGGCAAATAAAAAGCGCCCGCAACAATCAACCGATTGTCACGGGCGCGCATTTTGCAGTTAGACTACAACCTGGGCGCATTTCCCTTGACAACCGGCTTCGTAAAAAAGAAAAAGCCAAAAAGCGAAGCCGAAAGTGCTTCGTTGCTAAACAGGCTGTTCATTTTACGGTTGCGGTCGTTCATCGGGAAACCTCCAAAACTGCGATAATAGACTTTATACAGGAAAAAAAGACGTTTGTCAAGAAAAAATTTCAGGGTGCATTAAATAGTTTTGCGGGCGTTTGCGTGAAATGCCACGCTGCAATCAGAGAGTACTCGTCCACGTTTCTCATGTATGGTCAAATTTCGTAAAACCATACGTCCGGCTGCTGGAATTCCAGATTCTTTATTTCGCCACCGTCATTGAATTGCAGCTCTGGATTCAAAGCTCTTACTACCGTTCTTGCGGGAACAGACTTCAAGATGAACGCATTGCCACCTACCACAACGCCCTCGCCGATAACAGTATCTCCCCCCAGTATGGATGCGCCGGAGTATATTGTCACATTGTCTTGAATATTCGGATGGCGTTTCACGTTTTTTAATCCCTGCCCCTTTTGCGTGGACATTGCACCAAGGGTGACTCCTTGGTATATTTTCACCCGATTGCCTATTATGGCGGTTTCCCCGATTACGACACCTGTGCCATGATCTATAAAGAAATCTTCACCAATTTCAGCTCCTGGATGAATGTCAATCCCGGTAATACTGTGTGCGTATTCGCTCATCATCCTTGGTATGAGCGGCACTTTCTCCGTATATAGAAAGTGGGCGACCCTATACACAAAGACCGCAAAGAAACCGGGGTACGTCAGAATCACCTCGTCAACGCTCTGCGCTGCTGGATCGCCATCAAAACCTGCTTGAGCGTCTTTATACAGAAGCCTTTGCAAATCAGCCAGTTTTGCAAGCAGTTTCGATGATATTTCGCCTGCTAAGTATGCACAATTGTCAGCGGCTATTATCAATAAAGCGGTTTCAATTTCTTGTGCCAATTCACGGTGAATCTCGTCAAGCAGTGATTGGAGCCAGAAAGAAGCTGTGGCTGACGTAGGCATATTTCCAAAATAGCTCGGAAACATTGCTGTTCTCAATTTACCTACAATACTGACTATGTTCTCGGCTTTTGGAAACGGCGTCGTGCTTTCGTTTTTAGTTAATTCGAATTGCTCAGATAGCAGTTTTGACGCCGTTTCCGATATTATTTGTTTGTAGTCCATAATATGACCTCAGTTCATTTTAGGATTCTTCCGTGAATATATTGTGCAAGTTATTCACGGACGAGTCCTTAGTCTTGAAACACCGGTGTTGACAAATACCGTTCGCCCGTGTCGGGGAAAATCGCCACGATGGTCTTTCCTTCGTTTTCAGCTCGTTTTGCTGCTTCTATAGCTGCCCAAGCTGCCGCACCTGAAGATATGCCTACCAACACCCCTTCCATGCGCGCGATGTCTCTGCATGTTTGGAAAGCATCCTCGTTTTTGACAGCAATAATTTCGTCGTAAATTGAAGTGTTCAGTACATCAGGCACAAATCCGGCTCCAATTCCTTGTATCTTGTGGGGTCCGCTTTTTCCTTCCGAGAGGACGGGAGAATCCGCCGGCTCCACCGCAATTATTATCAATTCAGGGTTTTTGGATTTTAGAAATTCACCAGCGCCTGTGATTGTCCCCCCTGTTCCAATGCCGGATATAAAAATATCAATTTGCCCTCCGGTTTGCTCCCATATTTCAGGGCCGGTAGTCGCTTTGTGAACAGCGGGGTTAGCTGGATTCACAAATTGCCCCGGTACAAAACTGTTCGGTGTTGAGTTTGCGATTTCTTCCGCTTTGGCGATAGCACCCTTCATGCCAAGGGCTCCATCAGTCAATACAAGCTCCGCCCCGTACGCCTTAAGCAGGCTGCGCCTCTCGACGCTCATGGTTTCGGGCATGGTCAGGATAAGGTGGTATTTTTTTGAAGCGGCTATCGCTGCAAGCCCAATTCCCGTATTCCCGCTGGTCGGTTCGATTATGACTGTGTCTTGATTTAATAAACCTTTCTCCTCAGCATCCTCAATCATAGCTTTTGCTATCCTATCTTTAACGCTTCCTGCAGGATTGAAGTATTCCAGCTTAGCAATAATTTTTGAAGATAAATGATACGCATTGACGGTATTTGCCAGCTCCAGCAAAGGGGTGTTCCCAATCAGGCTGACAAGGTTTTGATGTTGACTCATAATAGTTTCCTCTTTTCATAAAGGTTTTGAACCGAATATCGCTTATGAAATCATCTTCGATTTTTATAAATATTTTCATGATGTCGCCACATTTAGAATTTCCGACTTCACCAATGCCGTTGGCATCGTTAAGCTCGCCAACGTTGCGAGGGTTGGTAAAATGCTCCATGACTTTTTCTGAATACATAAACATACTCCTTTGAAAATCTCAAATTTATTGCCACAGCGGAGACATATCCCGTAGCTTTTCGATAATTTCCGACAACTTTTCAAGTACATAGTCTATTTCATCATCCGTGTTGTCCTCTCCGAGAGACAGCCTTAGTGAGCCATGAGCAATTTCATGGGGTAAACCTATTGCCATCAAAACATGGGAAGGTTCTAGCGATCCGGAGGAACAAGCCGAACCTGACGAAGCGCAGATACCGCATTGGTCAAGTAATAGCAGTATGGATTCTCCTTCTATGCCTTCAAAAACAAAAGATGCAATTCCAGGTAGCCTATTCACCGGATCTCCTGTTAGTTTTGTACGAGGAATTTTGAGCAACTCCTTAATCAGCCTATCCCTCATTTGTTCAACTGAGTGCAAAGGTAGCCGCAGGAGCTTGTCATCAAGTGCTGCGGCAACGGAAACGATACCAGCGACGTTCTCTGTACCGCTTCTACTTCCTCGCTCTTGGCCTCCTCCATGCAATAGTGGTGGCATATGCAAATCTTTTTTTGCGAATAATACGCCAACACCTTTGGCAGCTCCCAGTTTGTGTCCGGAAAAGGATAACAAATCAATGTTCATTTCCCTTACATTGATTGGGATTTGCCCGACAGCTTGCACTGCATCGGTGTGAAACAGCACTCCGCTTTCTGTTGCAATTTTACCTATTTCCGATATCGGAAGAATTGTCCCAATCTCGTTGTTAGCAGCCATGACTGTGATAAGTATTGTATCGTTGCGGATTGAGCTTCGCAGTTCGTCCAATGATATCTGCCCATGCTCATCTACACTGAGATGTGTAAGCTCATAACCTTCCGTTTCGAGATACTTTAAAGTGTTCAGCACTGCGGGGTGTTCTATCGCTGATGTTATGATGTGCCTA
>WRLE01000014.1 GCA_009777775.1 Oscillospiraceae bacterium | reverse complement strand
TGCGCCCTTGACGCAACACAGCATCTGCATGGAACGGTAAACAAGGGCAAGAAAGCCAATCTATGCAAAGAATTTGCTGCAAAAAGTCTACTGGAAAAACTTGGGCAATTAAACTTGCAATCTTCAATGAATTTGAGTTGATTAAAAAAGAATAGCAAATATACTAATATTATGTTATTCTTATAAATATGTATATATGAATGAGAGGAACAGCAAAGTGAGCATACGAGACTACGTAAAATTACAAATTGACACATTACCAGAAAAGGCAGTGGAAAAAGTTCAAGAGTTTATTGAGTACCAAAAATTTATGCTTGGTATATATGAAAACGATACGGATTATCTTAATGACATACCAAGCATGGTAGAATCGATACAATCAGCTGCTTCAGAAAAAATGGAAGACAGTACAGCAGTCTCCGATATATGGACCGATGTATAAGACGGTACTTTCAAAGCAAGCAGTAAAAGATATCGAAAAACTATCACAAGCAGGCTTGCTAAATAGAGCTAAAGAACTGACACGCATTGTACAAATAAACCCATACCAACTACCATATGAAAAGCTTACAGGTAATCTCAATTGGTTTTATTCGCGTCGCATAAATCGTTAGCACCGATTTGTATACGAGATATTACCAAACCATGAATTGTTGCGTAACGAAAATAACGAGTTATTTGATGGCATCGTCAGAATATTACGAATGTGGACACATTACGAATAAAAACAATCCCCCAGTAAGAACCCTAACAAGTCCTAACTGGGGGAGAATATTTTTGCTCTATTTCTATTCCCCAACCACCAAAGGATAATAATCCTTCATATACCGATACATTTTCAGCGGATACACCCCAAACTCCTAGTTAAAAGCTTCATTAGCAGCTGTTTTGTAACAGCTGCTTAATGCTATTTTTCCATTAAAAAAGAATTATTTCTAAGCATATTCTATGCTGTTAAGGTAAAATTAAATTTTAAATATTTAAAGTTTATGTGAAAACATGACGATAATACTCATGAATTAATATCTAATAATATAGTCTGTCAGGTGTGCTTATGTTAAATAAAATTAAATCGCAAATAATAACAATGTTAGATACACTAGATGAAGCGCTAGAGTACTATATTGAATCACCATCTGAAAATATGTTCGAAGATATATGCTTTTTTTTAGATTCTATAACAATGCAGTTAATTAACGAAAATGAAGAGTTTGTTATATTATCTGACAACATAAAGTCATCGTTAATTGCCATAGAACAGGAACTCATTTTCATTGATTATCAAGTGTTTTGTGAAAAAATATCTGAAGTTCCAATTCAATATAAAGTCGTATTTCTCCCATATTATGAAAATACATGGGATAGTCTAGAAAGTGTTTACGAAGCATTTTCATCTGACCCTATGTTCGTAACAGAAATTGTTATTATCCCAATTCGAAGGAATACCCCAACAGGGGTTGAACATATATATAACGATTACTTATCGCCAAAGGGTATTAGAAACACACACTATAATGATTATGACTTTGAAGTTGATTTGCCTGACATTGTTTTCATAAACCAGCCATATGATGGAGTAAATTACCCGAAGTTTTATTCGTCTAATATTAAGCCCTTTACTAGTCTACTAGTCTATATTCCATACACTTTGTATAGGCATGAGTATGTTGAAAAAGAAAGGGAACAACAAAACATTGATATATGGGGTGGATTGCCAGGGCACACAAGTGCGGACATAATAATATCACAAGGGGAATCATTTACACGGACTTTTGCACAATCATCGTTAAATGGTGACAAAATGATTACATTAGGTAATCCAAAATCAGATTTTTTATGGAAATACTATAAGAGTGGTGATTGGCCAAGATATGATGAATGGGAGAATGCGATTAATGGCAAACATACATTTATGTTAAATACACACTATACATCATTTTATGAATCTATATGGTTTAATGAAACAGCTTCTACAACAAGTTGGATTAAGCATTTATTTAATATTATTGTTAATGACGAAGAACTAGCTCTTATATGGCGTCCACATCCTCAAACATTTTTGATGATAGAAGCATTATATGGCGATAAAAAGGAACTCTTTGATGAATGTATGAATGCTACGAATCAATGTAATCGTATAATAATTGATAAAACACCAAGTGTGATTTCTGCAATAATGTACGCAAATGCAATAATATCAGAGAATAGTTCTATAATAAGTGAATCAATATGTTTAAACAAGCCAGTATTTTTAGTTGGAATTGATCCGCGAGAGCATCAAAAAGATATTATGAATTATTATGATGAAAATTACCAAAAAATATTAAATGAAACTCATAATTCCAATGACGATTTGGTGCTCCATTCAGCTATTCCATCTTGCGGACTCGACTCTTTTTTGAAGCAAGGTGATTCATTTGAAAAATTTATGTACCACATACCTATTGAAAAATTTATATATGACATTAAAAGAGGTAATGATCCATTATCTAGTAAGCGTAATGAGTATAGAAACCAATTATTAAGCAATTTAGAAGGCCAATGTGGAACAGCAATTTTAAAATATATAAAAAATAACATTATCTCGTAGGATATTTATACTAATTTATTGTGGAGGATTTAATGTGAAGAGAGTAATAACATATGGAACATTCGATTTGCTTCATTATGGACATATAAAACTATTACAACGTGCAAGACAATTAGGAGATTATTTAATAGTTGCACTTTCAACAGATAAATTTAATACAGAGGAAAAGAATAAAATTACATATTTTAGTTATGATGAACGCAAGCTTTTATTAGAGTCGTTGAGATATGTGGATTTAGTTATCCCTGAAGAACGTTGGGAACAAAAGAGAGATGATATACAATTATATTTATGTGATATTTTTGTAATGGGCGATGATTGGTTGAATAGATTCGATTTTTTATCTGATTTATGTGAGGTTATATATCTACCTCGAACACCAGAAATATCAACAACAAAAATTAAAGAGGATATTAAAAGTGCCACTCATTCTTTTCTACCACAAGCAATTTTATAGTTTAAATTGCTATTTTATTACCTTTTTATTACTTATTATATTGAAAGAGAGAAGTTGTAATGCATGAAATATATATCTATAAATTGAAATTAATTATGACAATGGAAGAAATTTTATCGGCACATGAAGAAGGAATTGATATCACGATTGAGAACTGGAATGACTTTTATGAAGGGTTGTTAGCACTAGAACTACCAATTAATAATGTTCTCTTTACTTATATTAATAGATTACAAAAAGGTTATGATATAGATCAAAACGATTTTATATACATCAAAAAATCAATTTCAAAACTACTAGATGCTACTATTTCAGCTGCTGGAAATTCATCGAAAATAAGCGAAAATTTCCGTGATGGCACTTTTGGATGCGATAGAGAGTTTATCGACTTAATTTACTATATAAAAAATAATTCAATTAGATCATTGGTTTCCGATGTATATAATAATTTGTTGAATCTTAGCACAAACAATGCAGCTTATTACAGATTAATTACTGCAGAATCTCAAGGTTGGTATATGGAAAATAATTGGCTAGATGGAATAAATGGAGCTAATAATTCATTAATACCAAATCGTATGAAAACATTAAAAGAAAACGTAAATGAGTTAGAATGGTTATATGAAAACTTAGCAGATTCTTTGTCAAGACTAAGTTTAAATGCTCTTATTAAATATTGGTTGACATGGGATTATACAGACTGGAAAAGAATTGCATTAAACTATTGTGATGTTGTTGATACTTCAATCTTTTCATTTTATGATGATGAGGTCTTTGTAGATTGTGGAGCATATTTAGGTGATACAGTACTTCAATTCATTCGTACAGTGAACAGCAACTACAAAAGAATCTATACATATGATATTGCATCAATACATATTGAGCTTTCTAAAAAGAACCTTGCTCTGTATCATAATATTGTTATTAAACATAAAGGTACTGGTGACACAAATACAGAAATGAATATTTTAAATACCAATCAAGTATTTTCTGGCAATAAATTAGTATCTGATTCAAATGGAGCTTTGTCTGAAGAAAAAGTAACAGTTGTAAAACTAGATGATGATATTAAAGAACCTATTACATTTCTGAAAATTGATGTTGAAGGTATGGACAAAGAAACACTTTTAGGTGCTAGTAGTTTGATTCGAAAGTATCATCCAAAAATAAACATAGATGCATATCATAAACTTGCTGACATAGTTGAAGTTCCGATGTTGATTAAATCCATTGATCAAAGTTATTCTATATACTTGAGGTTACCCTTGGTATCAGATGCGCATATTAGGTTTCCATTTCCAACTATTATGGCAGTATGAATTATATAGCATTAGGTAGTTTCAGCTTACAATTTTTTAAGATTAGAAACTGATTGTCAGTTTGTAATAAATTATTATGATTGGAATTTAATATGATGGATAAAAAAATTTTTACGTATTGGGTAAACCCTCCAGGTCGCTCTATTCCTGCATATTTGCAATTATGCTTACAAACTTGGTATGAACACATTCCTGAACTAGATTTAATAGTTATAAATCATGATAATATTTTTGATTGGGTTGACGAAAATTTTGACATAGATCGTTTCATTAGATTATCATTGCCAATGCAAAAAGACATTGTAGAAATGCTAGTTTTACAAAAACATGGTGGCATTTTTATGGACGTTGACACCATTATTATAAAAGATATTTTTAGTGAATTCGAAAAAATGGATTCAAAAAAACTCATTGCTTTTGGTGTTCCAGAAACTAAGTCGATGCATTTAGCTATATTTGTTTGTTTGTCTCCACAGAATAAATTTATATCCTCTGCAGCAAAAATGGCAATAGAGAAACTTAATGATATTCCATTAATTGGTGCGTTAAATATAAATTGGGATCATTTTGGAAATTCAATTTTCGATACATTATTGAATGATAATGATTATAGTGATTGTGTTGATGTATTAGATCGTACAGAAACAGGTAACATAATAGAATCGCATTATTTTACTAATTTGACAACAGGCGAACAATATTTCAATTTTTTCTTTTCTCAAAATAACATTGATATACAGGATGTAATACCAAAAATTAAATTTGGTGCTATATCATTACATAACTCGTGGACTCCAGACATATATAAAGCATATAGTCTTGATGAAGTAATTGAAAGTAACACGATGATGTCAGCTATAATAAGGTATGCGCTTACGGATTTTTTAAACGAGTAAATAAACTACAAGTAAGCTGATGTTTACCTGAAGCATTTTTTTCTTCTATATTACAATAATAAAAAAGAATAAAATCTCTATTAAGTTATGCTGAAAATGAGCGATAATTATTCATAGGAAGCGCGATGCAAGGATGCAACAGAATCGTGAGGTAAGAAACCAAGCTTCAGGGGCAACCGTGCGCCGTATTCCGAATGAAAATTCGGAATACTTTGCGTTCTCAAAACGCCGAACAACCTTATAAGGCTGCGCGCACTTATAGAGGGCTGTGTAAATAATAAATCTAGGAAAACGGATTTTTCCAGACAAATGAAAGGAAGCAAAAACCATGCGTATTAATAACAATATTACAGCACTAAACAGCCATAGACAGTATGGTATCAACAACAAAAACATTTCAAAAAACATGGAGAAACTCAGCTCTGGATTTCGTGTCAATCGTGCAGCTGACGATGCAGCAGGACTAGCGATTTCAGAAAAAATGCGTTCACAAATCCGCGGTCTCAACATGGCATCAAAAAACAGCCAGGATGCAGTATCCCTCGTACAAACTGCTGAAGGCGGTATGCAAACCATTCAAGACATTCTCCAAAGAATGCGTGAACTAGCAGTTCAATCTGCATCAGACACAAACCAAAATACTGTTGACCGTCAAGCACTCCAACTAGAAGTAAATCAACTTATTGAAGAAATTGATCAAATTTCGAAAACTACTGAATTCAATAAAATGCAACTTTTGAATGGTACAGGTGTTTTCGGAACAACAGGAGGCATTATCCAAGCTGGAGCTAACTACACACAAACAATGACTATTGTAATTGGCGATATGACTGCTAGTGGTCTCTCAGTTTTATCATTGTCTAATCCAGGAGCGGAAACAACTGCAATAACTGGTGTTACATCAACAACCCAAGGTATAGCTAACCAAGCATCTGCTGCATTGGCAATATCAATTTTAGATGATGCTTTAAATAAGGTTTCTATGGCAAGAGCAAAACTTGGTGCATATCAGAACAGGCTCGAATACAAGATTCAAAATCTAGATAACCAAGCAGAAAATGTTTCAGCAGCTGAAAGCCGAATACGAGATGCTGATATGGCAAAAATGATGACGGAGTTTACTAAAAATAGTATACTCTTCCAAGCATCGACGGCAATGCTTGCTCAAGCAAATGCGTTGCCTCAAGGTGTCCTACAGTTACTAGGCTAATTGGTAACTTGATTCTAAATCATGCATTGTTGCTGCAATGCATAAATGAATGCGTTGCAGCAGCTTTGCATAATATGAAATACTACATACCGGGAGCGCGCCCCTTTGTAGAAAACATATTACAGAGGAGTATGGAAACTCCTTAGCAATTGAAAGGAAGCGTAAAAATGCGTATAAACAACAATATTACTGCTTTAAACAGTCATAGACAGTACGGAATTAATAATAAAAATATTTCGAAAAACATGGAAAAGCTAAGCTCTGGTTTCCGCGTGAACCGCGCAGCAGATGATGCTGCAGGTTTAGCAATTTCAGAGAAAATGCGTTCTCAAATCCGCGGATTGAACATGGCATCAAAAAACAGCCAAGACGCTGTGTCCCTTGTACAAACAGCTGAAGGTGGAATGCAGACAATTCAAGATATTCTCCAGAGAATGCGTGAATTAGCTGTTCAATCAGCCTCTGACACGAACCAAAACACTGTTGACCGTCAAGCTCTCCAGCTTGAAGTAAATCAGCTTGTTGAAGAGATCGACCAAATTGCGTCAACAACAGAGTTTAACAAAATGAAGCTTTTGAATGGAACAGGATCAGGTACACCAGGAGTGCCAGGATCAGTGTTTGGTACGACAGCAGGTGGTATCATACAAGCTGGAGCAAATTATACTCAAACAATGAGTATTGTCATTGGAGATATGTCAGCTGATGGTTTAGGAGTATCACTACTAATAAACACGTCAAATGTCAGTCTTCCTACTCCAGCACCAGATGCAACGACAACTGGTCTCGGTATTGCTAACCAACCCTCAGCTGCTGAAGCTATATCAACTATTGATGTTGCGCTAAACAAGGTTTCTATGGCAAGAGCAAAACTTGGTGCATATCAAAATCGATTAGAATACAAGATACAAAATCTCGATAACCAAGCAGAAAATGTGTCTGCAGCTGAAAGTAGAATACGAGATGCAGATATGGCGAAGATGATGACTGAGTTTACTAAAAATAACATCCTCTTCCAAGCCTCGACAGCAATGCTTGCTCAAGCAAATGCATTGCCACAAGGTGTCTTACAACTTCTCGGATAACACTATAAAATACTACAATTGTTGTTGCAATGTAGCATTCTACATTGCAACAACAATAAAATGAACAAAATGAATCTATTATGCTAGTTATAATAGATTCAACAAATGTGGGGTAAGGAAGCTCCTTAAAATTTGAAAGGAAGCATAATATGCGTATAAACAACAATATAACTGCTCTGAATAGCCACAGGCAGTATGGAATCAATAACAAAAACATCTCGAAAAACATGGAAAAGCTAAGCTCAGGTTTTCGTGTTAACCGTGCAGCGGATGATGCAGCAGGATTAGCAATTTCTGAAAAAATGCGTTCACAAATCAGAGGATTGAACATGGCATCGAAAAACAGCCAAGATGCTGTTTCGCTAGTTCAAACTGCTGAAGGTGGAATGCAGACAATTCAAGATATACTCCAAAGAATGCGTGAATTGGCTGTCCAGTCAGCATCAGATACAAACCAAAATACCGTTGATAGACAAGCTCTCCAACTTGAAGTTAATCAGCTCATTGAAGAAATTGATCAAATCTCTAAAACAACTGAATTTAACAAAATGCAGCTTCTCAATGGAACAGGTGTATTTGGAGATTCTACAGGAAATGGTGGAGTTATCCAAGCTGGTGCAAATTATGATCAAACAATGACTATCATGATTGGTGATATGACCTCAGGTGGATTAGGTGTTGATATTTTAACAAACACAAATAATGTTGCATTAACAAATCCTGTATCTGCTGGAAGTTTAGCTGATGATACTCTAGGTATAGCAAACCAAGCATCCGCTGCTGAAGCAATATCTACTATTGATGTAGCGTTAAACAAAGTGTCTATGGCACGCGCAAAACTGGGTGCATATCAAAATAGGTTAGAATATAAGATCCAAAATCTAGACAACCAAGCAGAGAATGTCTCGGCAGCAGAAAGTCGAATACGAGATGCTGATATGGCAAAAATGATGACTGAGTTTACAAAGAATAGTATCCTCTTCCAAGCCTCGACGGCAATGCTTGCTCAAGCAAATGCATTGCCACAGGGAGTATTACAACTCCTCGGCTAGAGGCACACGAAATAGCTTCTTTTAGAAGTATTCTTGATTTAGTTAATAACTTTATTTACCGATCTGTCCAGGTAGAAATATCTGGGCAGTTTCGTTTTTTAATATAAATTACTAAAGATTAGTAATTTAACTAGCGATATATTAAAATGAAATTAATAATATGGAGAATGCAATGAGCAATAAAAAAAAGAAGAAAAAGAAAAACGCAGGACCACCGTTAGCACTAGTACGACTTTCGCAATGCATGATAGTGAAAAATGAAGAAAAAAACATTGAAAAAGCATTGTCATGGGCGAAAAAAATCGCTTTTGAACAAATTGTAGTAGACACAGGATCGACAGATAAAACTGTTGAAATAGCTGAAAAAATGGGAGCTAAGGTATTTCATTTTAAATGGATTGATGATTTTGCTGCTGCAAAAAATTATGCAATTGAGCAAGCAACAGGAAATTGGATAGCTTTTTTAGATGCAGACGAGTTTTTTAGCATAGAAAATGCAAATAAAGTGATGATGTATCTTAAAAAATTTCAATCAGATCCGCAATCAAAAGAAAAAACACTGGCTCTTAGTTGTAAAATATCTAATGTTGATGATGAAGGCAAACCATTTGCAGTTTTCGCGCAATGGCGTATATTTCGTAATTTACCGCATATTAGGTATGTTGGTAAAATACATGAACGACTCAGTATAAATGGTGAATATGCTACTAACATAGAAGATATAACAATCATTCACACAGGGTATACGCCGAGTGCTTATATGGAAGCAAATAAGAGAGAGCGAAATGTTGAGTTACTACGTCGCGAACTAGAACAAAACCCTGATAATTTGAATCTGAAAGCATATTTAGCAGATTCATTATTAATTGGAAGGTTGGATGATAATGTAAAAGAAGCTGAGGCTTTATATAAGGAAGTTATAAATGGAGGACCTGAGGTTACAAAAGCTCATATAAAGAGTGCTTATTTGTTTTTAATACGTAATTATTTAACAAAAGCTGAAGCATTGAATGAAGCTTTTGAGTTATCTCGAAGGTCACTAGAATTTGATCCTGTAGATCCAGACTTTAGGTATTATTATGCAATTGCTCTATACAATAAAGGCGATTATTTAGATGCATGGAATGAGTTTTTGAAAGTAGAAGAAATGTTAATAAACGATACTGTGCTAGATCAATCACGATTTGTTTCCACTAATTCAGAGCAATTATTTACATACATGGCTCGTTTGGCAACTGTACTAAATGATGTTAGTAGTTTTATTAGGTATACATCAATGCTATTAATGGCAGATAAAACAAAGCAACCGCTGTTAAGCTCGTATATTGCCACTCTTCTAGCGAATAATACATCTAATGATGATACCATCGGTTTACTGGAAAAAATCTATGATTTAAATGATGCAAATGACTTGTTAATAATTGCTAAAGCATCGAAAGACTGTGGAGCAATTGAATTAGCACGTTTAATAGTAGAAATGATTAAAACATAAAATGATAATTGTAATAATAGGAGATATATGAATCAAACTCAATTGTCAAACAGTTTGCGTTTATCGCAGTGTATGATTGTAAAAAATGAAGAAGATAATATTGAAAAAGCATTGAATTGGGCAAAGGAAATAGCTTTTGAGCAAATAGTTGTTGATACAGGATCGACAGATCGAACAATCGAAATAGCGAAGAAACATGGTGCTAAAGTTTATTGCTTTGATTGGATTAACGATTTTGCTGCAGCTAAAAATTTTGCAATAGAAAAAGCGTCAGGTGATTGGATAGCTTTTCTAGATGCTGATGAATACTTCGACAAAAATGATGCACCAATAATAATGAAGTATTTAGATAGTATACATGAGTTTTCAAGTAACCAAAAACAATACTTAGCTCTGCTGTGTAAAATGTATAATATTGATGAAACTGGTAAGCCTTTATCAATTATTACAAAGACTCGAGTATTTCGAAACATTCCAAATATTCGTTATACTGGACGAATCCACGAACAATTAACGTTGAATAATAATGATATTATGTATGTCGATGATATTACCATTATTCATACTGGGTATTCCGAAACCGCATATAAAACAAAAAACAAATCTACAAGAAACATAGACCTGTTGAGAGTGGAGCTAATCGATAATCCTGATGACCCAAATCTTAAAACATATTTAGCTGATGCTATGTGTATGAGTGGAGATGAAACGCTAATTGATGAAGCAATGGTACTTTATCGTGAAGCAATAGATAGTGACTTGCCATTAATCAAGGAGCTACAAAGATATGCTTATATGCATTTATTGGAACGTTTGGTGAATGTCAGCAATAATTATGATGAATGCGAAATCCTATGTCTTAGAGCTCTTAAAGACTGGGTTGGAGATATTGATTTTGAATATTATTTAGGAGTAATTTTATTCAATAAAGGGGATTACTTAAAAGCTTGGGGAGCTTTTAATAATGTTGAAAAAAAAATACTGAATGAACAATTTGAGATCGTCTCCACAATTGTCACAGCAAGACCACTGGAATTGTTTGAACGCATGGTTATTGTAGCAGCAACTTTAGGTGATGTGGAGAATGTTTTAAAATATGCTTCCATTACGTTGTCACTAAATAAAGACAATCATGAAGTTTTAGAGATATTCATAGCCACCTTGTTGAACAAAAAAACAACAGAAGAAGAGCTTTTATTTATACTTTCTGAGTACTATGATACCAGTGACCCAAACGAATTGATAATAATCGCTCGCGCTGCTAATAATAGTGGCAAAAAAGAGTTTGCATACAAAATAGTTGATTTAGTTAAAACATTAATAGCATGATTTATGAGGTTAGATATAGGAAGCTGTATTTATAAAAAGCATATTAAGAAAGACTAATAGCATTCGTATAAGTTATTATAGTTTTATATTAAGACCTAAAGTCATTATAAATATCTATCGATATAAATTATAGTAAAAAAGTATAATTTAAATTGGACGATTTAAAATGCGAAAATATCAACAAAAAACAATATTGGAGTATTTAAATACTTTAAAAGAAGCTCACATCGAAATTCCAAAAAACTCAGAATTTGAGATTCTTATAGGGTTACTTGCTGATTGTCAAGATTTCGCATTGGTAATTGGCAACTATATCGATGATATAAAAGGAGAAGGAACACATACTGTTAGCTTACTCGAAAAATATTGTGAATTGCTCTACGAAATTAGCCTAAATATCAAAGAAGGAGAGATAGAATATACTCAACTGGAACTGCTAGATTACAATCTTAATCTAGTCGTTAATAGTGTAATGGAGGAACTAAAACCAAATCGTATTGAAGTTGTCTTTTTAAGTTACAAAGCGAGTATGAGTGATAGCATCGAATCAATTTATTTTGCTGCAAAAGCAGATCCTAATTGTGATGCATATTGGATACCTATACCATACTATGAGTTTGAAAGCAAAGTATTGGGTAAAGTAAAAAAAATGTGTTTTGAAGGAGCTGATTTTTACAATCCAGATATTGAGTGCTTTGATTGGGAACTCTATGATATAGAAAAACGTCATCCTGATGTTGTTATAACGAATAACCCCTTTGACGCGATGAATCAAGTAACAAGCGTTCATCCAGCTTTTTATTGTGAACGATTGCGTAATTATACAGATTTGCTTGTCTATGTACCCTATTTTGTAACTAGTGATGAAGTAAAGGATCAATTTTGTTTACTCCCTGGATGCAAATATGCTCACATGGTGATTGTTCAGTCAGATTCAGTCCGTAAAAAATATATTGAGACATATCAAAATGCTTATGGTTCTAGATTTGGGAATCCTGACGAAAAATTTGTTGCACTAGGAAGTCCAAAATTTGATAAATTGTATCATTCAATGAATCAATGCTTTGACATACCAGAGAAATGGACAAATCTTTTAAAGGGTAGAAAAGTTATACTTTATAATACTAGTTTGCATGGGTTATTAGAAGGTGGCAGACAATATTTACTTAAACTTCGTCATGTTATTAAATCATTTCAAAATCGACATGACATAGTTCTTTGGTGGAGACCCCATCCACTTAGTGAAGCAACATATATTGCAATGCAACCCGACTTACTAAGAGAGTATCAATGCATTATTGAAGAGTATATAAATGAAGGTTGGGGAATATTTGATGATTCTGCTGACTTACATAGAGCAATAGCTCTGACTGATGCTTATTATGGAGATGAGAGCTCACTTGTTTCAATGTATTTAATGGTGTGTAAACCAGTTCTAATTCAAAATTATGAACAATATGACGCAAATGAAAATAATCAAGTGTTAATCTTCGAGAATTTAATATCAGTCGACGATGATTTTTGGATTACACCTATTAACTTTAATAGTTTATTTCGCATTAACAAGCAAACTATGAGAGTCGAACATATATGTATTGCTCAAAATGAGAAGCTTTACCAATGGCGACAATATTTGTCTATGGTTTATATTCGTAACAAAATATTTTTTGCTCCATTTTCTGCTAAAAATATTGCTGTTTATTCAATGATTGACGGAACATATGATTATATTGAAATTCCTACTCCAAGTTTTAAAATAACAGTTAAATATAATAGCGATAGGAAATTTTCACAAATTCTCCATTATAAAAATTGTTTGATACTAATACCAAATACATATCCTGGCATAATAGTATATGATTTATTTTCAAATAAATCAAAATTAATTACAGATTGGATAATTCTTTTTGAGCAGTATATAACCGACGATTCACTTGGTTATTTTTACAGAGGAGTTATTGTCGAAGATATATTATATTTAGCTTGTTCGGGAGCAAATGCAGTTATCACAATGAATCTAGAAACTTACGCATATGAGATGCACCTAATCAATAATAATAATGTGGGATATTCTGGTATATGCTTTGATGGCGAATGTTTTTGGCTTTTACCAGCTACTCTAGGTAGCATAATAAAATGGAACTATACTCATGGAGTCCTCTTTGAATATGATGAATACATCAATGATTTTGTATGTGAAAAATATTTTCCATTCCAAAATATTAGCCTAGTTGGGCAATATATATGGGTACTAGCAGCTCTTGGGAACAAAGCATATAAAATCAATACAAAAAATAATGAAGTGAAAATTGCTGATGAGTTTCAAACGGAACTAAACAACATACGATTTTCTGACAGTATACTTACTCAAAATAACTTTATTTTGCAAACTGTTGATGATGATTCTCTTCTTGCTTATTCAGCTCGAAGTAATAGGATTATATTGTACGAAAATAAAAAAAATAATATTAAATATTATATAATTACAATTTCTAATAATGATTATAATAAAATTGTTGAAGAGCAAGTACAACGTATGAAAACTAATCTTATGATTAACAACAGTGAAAATGATTCTGATTGTATTTTCTATGAGTCTTTTTTTTCGATCAACAAGTATATGGATGTGATTAACAGTCTAGAGCGTGATAATAAATATATGGAAGATCAAAAACCCTCTTCATCACTAGGCAATAATGTATATAATAAGATAATAGAATCTATTTCGTTCATA
Source organism: Oscillospiraceae bacterium (assembly GCA_009777775.1). Taxonomy (GTDB): domain Bacteria; phylum Bacillota; class Clostridia; order Oscillospirales; family Oscillospiraceae; genus WRMH01. The sequence goes on along the minus strand of WRLE01000014.1, from coordinate 85,949 downwards.
TAATAATAAAAATGTATCAATAATTTTATGTAGGATGAGGGCTTTTTAATGAAACGAGCAGTAGTATTTGGTTTAGGAAATCGATGGAATAAGTTTAAAGATATTATTTCAAATGAGTGGAATATTGTTGCATTGTTAGATAATGATTCAAAAAAGCAAGGTATGATATATGAAGGTATACCCTCATTTCATCCATGTATGATATCAAATATTGATTTTGATTATGTTCTTATTACAGTAGAAGGGAATGATGCTGCAGAAATATCTGACCAATTACGTTCATATGGTGTGAATGAAGATCATATAATAATTTATGACAAACAAATATCGCAGTTTCTTATTGATCCACTTTTTTTTAGTGAATCATTAAGTACACTAGAAAAAAGAACACTCTTTAAAAACAATGTTGAACTAGTTTTTTTAGAATTGAATTCTAGTTGTAATAGAAGATGCTGGATGTGTCCAAATTCAATTATAGATCGACATTCATCTAATACTAAACTATCTCATGATATATTAATTAAAGTATTAAAAGAATTACAAGAAATAGACTATGACTGTGACATTTCACTATCAGCATTTAATGAACCAATGCTTGATGAAGATTTAGATGACAATATTATCCTGATAAAGAGCTATTTACCAAATGCTCCACTGCACTTTAACACAAATGGTGATTACTTAAGTAGAAAAAGACTTGAAGAATTAGAAGTACTAGGTTTAGATTTTCTTCCTGTTAGTATTTATATAGATACTATCGACAAGGTTTGGAATTATCAAGATTCAATAATTGCTATAGAAAAGGCTGTAAAAAAGCTTGATTTATCAATAAATGCTATTACAGAAGCTAACAATGTCAATACTACTTGCATTTGTTACTATAAATCACTTCCAGTAATATTCCGTTGTGCAAATCATAGAGTTGTTGCTAGTGATAGAGGAGGATCTCTCCCAGAAGAAGCTCCAGTATTACGTAATGTTAAAGCGAATCGGATTTGTGATAGATTCTTTACTCAATTTACAGTAAATTACGATGGATCAGTCACTCATTGTTCAAACTTCCATCCAGACTTCATACCACATTCTAGATATAAAGAATTTGGTATTAATGACAATAGTATTTTCGACATTTTTACTTCTGAAAAATGGACTAATAGTCGAAAATTACATATAGGTGATATGTCAAAATTGCCATGTAATACTTGTGGAATTATATCTGACATTTGGGGGGATACAAGTCTTTCAATTATGTCATTTCAACCATTTCGAGATAGACCGAGATATCGATCGAATAAACGGTAATTGAGGTAGTTATGCGAACTGTTTTAGAAAACAATATTTGGTTTTGTGAAAACCTAGAAAAATATACACAATTAGAAGGAAAAACCATACTTGATATCGGATGTGGAAATGGTGACTTAGTAAAGCATATAGCTAATAAATATGAGCCAAATTATATAGTTGGCATTGATCCAGCACTCGACGAATGGGAAACAAAAGCTAGTATAGGGAACAATTGGGAAATACAGTTTGGTGATGCACACGGTCTTGAATTTCCAGATAATTATTTTGATGTCATTGTAAGCTTTTCCACTTTTGAACACATTTTAAACATAGAAAATGCTTTGAATGAAGTAAGACGTGTACTTAAACCATATGGTCGTTTTTATACTGAATTTGCACCAATATGGACATCTGCTGCTGGACATCATTTTATTCATGGAAATGATCGTTGGTGGACAGTAAAGCATTTATTATGCATTCCTCCATGGGCTCATCTATATATGTCAGAACATGAAATGAGACAGTTACTAAAAAATAATATGAGAGATACAGAACTTACTAACGAAATAATATTTTTTATATATCACTCTAATGTTATTAATAGATGCTCGTATAGTTCGTTATCGTATAGCATTATGAACTCAGGAATGATTATTCGAGCATATGAAGAGCGTATTTCGTTTAATAGGCTCGGTTTAATATCAGGTGAGCGTGATTCTGAATTATCTCGTGATATTGTAGAAAGAATAAATGAAACTGAATATAAAATAAATGATTTAGGTGTTGCTGGTCTTCGAGTCTGCTTAGAAAAATATGCATCGATATAAATGGTGAGAAATGGAAACAAATAAGATAACTGTTATTAACTATTATTATCTTTTCCCTGTCGATAATGGTGGGAAAATGGCTATTCAAGATTTTTATTTAGCACTATCAAAATGGTTTAAAATTACAATTGTTTGCCTTGTTTTTGATGATTTATATCAGAATGAAATTTATATTAACAATCATTTGAAGGTCATTTCTTTACCTGTACCTATAGAATTCCATAATTATGTTAATAAATTTTATGATGAGTACATTGATTCGAATACTGATCCCGCTTTTATAATGACAATAGTTAGAGAATGTCATATGTCTAATTCTCTTGTAATGACATTAAAAGAATTGTCTATTGATTCTTCAATAATTATCACTGAACATATGTATACATACCGTATTGCTAAACTAGTAGCAAAGGACAAAAAGCTTTGGTACAGAGCGCAAAATGTGGAGTATGATTATAAAATACATACATGGAAGAGTATTGATTTACCAAATGCAGTTTATCAGGAGCTTTTTGACATAGAAAATGAATGTTGTAATGATTCAGACTTAATTCTTACAATAACTGACATCGATGCGAATCGTTTTATTGAATTATATGGAGTATCAAAAAATAAGATACTAAACATATCAGCGGGATACTCATCTTTAGATAAAATCGATTTAGTATTACCGAGTCAACGTAATAATAATAAAACATCAAAGAGTTTCATGGCGTTATTTATTTCGAGTTATTCAGAAGTTGCATTATCAGCATCATATGAAATAATAAATATGGCAAAAGAGTTACCAAATGTGGAATTTTACATTGTTGGTAATGTAGGCAATATGATATCGATAAAGAATTTGCCTAAAAATATGATAATAACTGGATTGGTATCTGATAACGAAAAAAATAGGCTTCTACAATCTGCTGATGTCGCATTAAATCCAATTACTGGAGGTTCTGGACTTAATATTAAAATGCTCGAATACTTTGCATATGGTATACCAGTAATATGTACAACCTTTGGAGTTAGGGGGATTTCAGTAGAAAATGGAGTAAACTGCATTGTTGTAAATTTGAATGAATTTATAACGACAATTCAAAAGTTTATGAAATTAAGTATTGATGAAAGAGATAGGATCGCTTATAAAGCTCATGAATTATACATAAAAGACTATACATGGGATAATTGTGCTTTAAAGGTAGTTAAAAATAGTCTAAACGATATTAATATATATGTAAATGACTGGTCACAGTTTTTGCATAATGATATAAGAGAAAATGCTATTAATATCATTGATAAATATAAGTCTTTGTATATATATGGCGCAGGTGAATGGGGTAAATCATGTTTAAAGTTTCTTAATGAATTTGGAATATCTCCAATTGCATTTCTAGATAATGATAAAAACAAATGGAATAATTATATAAATAATATACCCATACAATCTCCAGAACAGACATTAATTGATAAGAATAATTGTCATATAATATTCGCTCTTGCTAATTATACTATGCCTATTTCGAACTTTATTCAAAAAGACTATCCTCAAGAAAATTTAATAATCGCATATAGAGGGGAGTTTTTATTTAGATACTTAGATGGATATGGTAGATTACCATTTTATTTGAATCATCAAAAGCTTAAAAATGCTATTGAAACAATAGTTATCGAATAAACATATACATATTTTTGGTTTTTAGATTCTCAGGCTTTGCTTTCTGACATGATATAAAGTTAAATCAACAATGAAATAAAAACTAGAGGTGATGAAATTGAATATTGCATTGATAATGGCAGGTGGTGTTGGTGAAAGAACTCATCAAGACATCCCAAAACAGTTTCTAAATGTGTTTGACAAACCAATCATAATATATACTCTTGAAGCATTTCAAAGTCATCCAGATGTTGATGCCATAATGGTTCCATGCTTGTCAGGTTGGGAAGAAATATTGTGGGCATATGCAAAACAGTTTAATATTACAAAACTAAAATGGATAATAAATGGAGGAGCAACAGGTCAAGAAACAGCTAGAAATGGTGCGCTTGCTCTAAAGGAAATATGTACTGAAAATGATATTATAATTCAGCATGATGCTATTCGCCCCATGGTTTCTCTAGATATTATATCTGATTGTATAGTCAAAGCGAAAACATATGGAACTGGATTAGCAGCTATGCGTTGTCAGGAGACTATAGTTAGATCGATTGATGGAATCAAAGGTAATTCATCTATCAATCGATGGGAAATAATGAGAGTACAAACTCCACAAGCATATCGATATGGTAAGTTTCTTTGGGTTCATGAAGAAGCATTTTCTCGAGGGATAACAGATGCAGTGTATACGAATACAATTATGACTGATTTGGGCGAGGAAGTATTCTTTTCACTTGGTTCTGATAAAAATTTGAAAATTACAACATTAGAAGACTTAGATATGTTCAAAGCACTATATAAAACGGAGAGAGATGCGTGGCTTAAAAGTGTATAATAAAAGTAATAAATATTCAGAATTAATTTCTTCTACCGTTGACAACAGTATAGAATGGGACTTATTACGCAAAAAATCATTCTTAATTATTGGCGCATCTGGTTTAATCGGTACTTTTTTAATAGATATATTAATGTTCGCAGACCGATTATACAAATTAGGTATCACAATATATGCAATTAGTCGGAACGCAGATAATGCTAAACAAAGATTCAATGCTTATAATGAAGATAGTAATTTTATGTATATAAAACATGACATAAATTATCCATTGAATCTTAATATTCAATTTGATTATGTAATCCATGGTGCTAGTAATACTCATCCAATTGCTTACGCAACTGACCCAATAGGTACTATTCAGACAAATGTTATAGGAACATATAATGTTTTAGAATTTTGTGTTAATCAAAAAAGTGCTCGTGTTATGTATATGTCATCTGTTGAAATATATGGCGAAAATAGAGGTGATGTAACAATGTTTAGTGAAGATTATTGTGGCTATATTGATAGTAATACTTTACGAGCGGGATATCCAGAGAGTAAACGCATGGGGGAAGCATTATGTCAAGCATATATACAAAAGCATAAATTAGATATTGTTATTCCAAGATTCGGTCGGGTATTTGGACCTACAATGGCATTTAGCGATAGTAAAGTTATAGCTCAATTTATTAAAAATGTAGTGAATAAAGAAAATATAGTATTAAAAAGCCAAGGAACACAGTTATACTCGTTTATATATGTTGCTGATGCTGTTATAGCCTTGCTTTGTATGTTATTAAATGGAAAATGTGGCGAAGCTTATAATGTATCTGATGAAAAATCAAACTTTATGCTAAAGGATTTAGCTAGTATTTTAGCTAATCATAGCAATGTTGATGTTGTATATGAACTACCAAATGAAATAGAAAACCTAGGGTACTCAAAAGCTACAGTAGCATTACTTGATAATACTAAATTAAAAGAACTAGGATGGAGTAGTAAGTTTTCAATTAATGATAGCTTATACCAAACTGTAGCTATTCTATCAGAACTGGAAGGTGAAACGATATGAACATAGTAATAGAAGCTCAACATGCAGTTTCACTAGATGAACCAAGAGGTGTTGGGCATTATTCTATGCATTTAATAATGTCATTACTAGAACGTAATAAACACAACTATTCACTATCTTTTTTTGATATTAACAAAGAAAATAGAAATTATGAGAGAGCTGAGAGTAGATTCGGCAAGTATAATGTACCACTTCATGAATGCACTATACTTGATTATAGTAAAGCAATTCGAGAAGAAACTGTGTATGACTATATGAATTATAACGAGTATACAAATACGAAAGCTGATATTTATCATTTCATGAATTTTATAACAATACCTACAAGATTAGAAGGTGAAATGATAACAACCGTTCATGATTTAAATTGGATTCCATATGATGAAGGAACTTCACCAACATTGAAGCCTTTGTTAAGAATGTCTCTTGATAGAGTTGAAAAAATGAAACCTCATATTATAGCTTGTTCAGAATCAACAAAAAGAGAAGTGCTTGAATACACAAACATGCAAGAAGATAATATTCATGTTGTATATCAATCATATGATGAAAATGAGTTATTTCCAGATAGAGATAATAAACATAATGCTATATCAACAGTAGACACTAATTGCGACTATATCTTTTTTATTGGTACTTTCGAGCGTAAAAAAAATATTATTAGTATTGTTAAAGCTTTTAATCAAATAGCAAGTAAATATGAAGGACTCAAGCTTGTACTAGCTGGAAAGCCTACCTGGGATGACCCAAAACCAATATATGAAGCTATCGAAAACTCACCATACAAACATCGTATAATAGTACCGGGATATATTGATCTTGACACTAAAAGGCTTTTATTTTCTAACGCTATTGGATTTGTGTTCCCTTCTATATGCGAAGGGTTTGGTATACCTGTTCTTGAAGCCATGGCTTGTGGATGTCCAGTCATTACTTCCAACAATACATCATTACCTGAAGTCGGAGGTGATGCTGTGTTGTATGTAAATGCATATGATTTTGAAGAGCTTGCTATGCAAATGGAACGTATTGTTGTTTCTGAGCAACTTAGAAATGAACTTAAATCAAAAGGTTTCGAGCAAGTAAAAAAGTTTTCGTGGAGTAAAACTGCAGAGCATGTTGAAAAAATCTACGATTTGGTAGGAAGAAGGTAAGTATGTTAAAAGTAACGTTAGAAGCTCAGCATGCGTGTACACCAACTCCTAGAGGTATTTCTAATTATTCGATGCAATTGATTCGTAAATTACTTCATCGAAACAAATTTGATTATGGACTAACTTTTTTTGATGGTAATAAAGAAATGAACAACAGACAATGGATAGATAAATACTTTAGCGAATTCGCTTTCCGTCTATATGAATGCAACGATTTAGATTATCGTGTAGCAAAATCATCAAAAACTGCATTTGATATACGGAGTTATAATGATTTTACTGGAGCATATGATGATGTATTTCATTTTATGAGTTTGTTTTCTATCCCTGATAATTTAGATGGAAAAATGATTGTTACTATACATGATATGACTCCTATGAAATATCCAGAATTATGTGATCCCACCTTAATTACAGCGTTTCGAATCGGAATGGAGAGACTAAAAAAAACAAAACCGATAGTGATAACCGATTCAATTGCATCAAAATTAGATATTTTACACTATACTGATATCCCTGAAAAAAATGTAAAGGTCATATACTTATCATATGATGAAGAATATGTTGAGTGTAATTACAGTAAAAATTTATCTGGTTCTTTTAATATTATGTCACCTTATATATTGTATTTAGGAGCAATAGCTAAGCATAAAAACATTGAAAGACTAATTCAAGCATTCGAATACATCAACAACAGTATACCTTGGGTGAAGTTAGTTGTTGTTGGTAATCCAGATCAAAATGCGGAGTCAGTTGTAAATAGAATAACTCAAAGCCACTTGTATGGTAGTAATATTCTTTACTTAGGATATGTTACAGATGAAGATAAGCATGCATTGTATTCAAATGCTCTAGCTTTCGTTTTTCCTTCTTTATATGAAGGATTTGGTATGCCTGTTTTAGAAGCTATGGCTAGAGGATGCCCAGTTATAACCTCAAAAACATCAAGTTTACCTGAAATTGTTGATGATGCAGCAATTCTTGTCGACCCATATGATGTTGAAGATATATCATCGAGTATACTAAGCGTTGTGAACTCTGAATCATTACGTACCACTTTGATAAATAAAGGGCTAAAACAGTCATCAAAATTTTCGTGGGATAAAACAGCTGAGGAAACCGAAAAAGTATACATTTCTGCTGTTGATGGTTGTTCTGAGTTTTGTTCATAGTTTCACGAGCTTAAATTACATTATCAACTTTTATTATTTTGATTGGATTTATTATGAAAAAAGCTATAGTCTTTGGATTGGGTAATAATTATCGCATTGTACAACCATATCTTTCTAAGTTGTACAACTCGAATATTGTTGCTTTAACTGATAATGATAATAATTTGTGGGGACAAATTATAGATGGGTTAAAAGTTATCTCACCATCAAGTATAAATGACTATAAATACGATATTATTATTGTTACTCCAAGTAACAATAGCCAAATTTTTATACAATTAACTAATATGGGTATATCAGCTGATATTATTATGTATTGTGATAGTTTTACCTTATTTAGGGAAACACAAGAGTTTATTAATTTCAATAACAAAAAGGTGTTAGAAATTGGTTGTGGGAATGGTAATGCTCTTAAATTTATAGCTCATGTAGGACATCCAGAATACATAGTTGGTATTGATCGTTATTTAAATAGTTGGTGGAATTTGGGAGAATCTGAGAATTATAACTGGAGTATTAAAAATGGTGATGCGGAAAACCTGGAGTTTGAAAATTCAACATTTGATGTTGTAATTAGCTATTTTTCTTTTGAACATATTGGAAATACAAAAAAGGCACTTTCAGAGATTAGACGTGTATTAAAGCCTAATGGTCGTTTTTACACTATATTTGCTCCAATATGGACATCAGTTTCAGGGCATCATTTTGTTCAAGAAAAAGATGACACATGGAATATAAACCATTTACGCTTAATACCACCATGGGGACATTTATATATGAATGAAAATGAAATGCAGGATCACATCTATAAATATCAAACAAACAAAGTTTTAATTAATGAAATGATTGAGTCGATTTATCACTCAAATATAATAAATCGAAGAACAAGAACAGAGTTTTTATGGGAGTTCATTAGATCGAAAATGAGTATTATTCATTATCAAGAATACGTTGCTTATAATAGATATAATGTAATTTCAACTACAAATAATAAAAACTCTGAATTAACTGGTGATATTATAGATAAACTCTATCTAACAAAATATAATTACGATGATATAAGTGTACAAGGAATGAAGATTTGTCTAGAAAAAAACTTGGTTGGTTGAGTGAATATGAAAAAGAAAAAGATAACTTGTGTAAATCATTATAACGTATTTCCATTTAATCACGGAGGAGCTCTAGCAATACTAGGTTTATCTAATGGCTTGTCAGAATGGTTTGATGTTAGCATTATTTGTTTTAACGAATATGATATATATTACGATGTTGTTGAATTAAACGAAAATCTACGTGTCTATTCGATAGCTAAACCGAGTTTATTTAAGGAGCAAGAAAAAGAGTATTTCACCAATGAAATAGCTAATGATTGTATTTCTTTTTCTCGCTATATGTCTGACATTGTCTCAGTTGCTAATATTGTTAGAACAATTTCATCTGATTCAGATATTATAATTGTTGAACATCCGTATGTATTTAAATTAATTAAAAAAATATATGGAAATAGTAAAACCATTTGGTATAGAGCACATAATGTTGAGTATAATTATGCATTAGCAACATATAATGATAACAATGATAAACAAAAAATAGCCGATGAGATTTTTAACATTGAACATGAATGTTGTGAGGATGTGGATTTAATACTTACAATCTCCCAGATTGATGCTGATATATTAAGTGAGTTATATGGTATATCTCACAATAAAATATTAAATATTTCTGCTGGATATGATTTTAAGGAAAGTGACTTTGTTTTACCGAGTATTAAAGCGTCAAAAAAGAATAGCCGTTTTGATGCTCTATTTATTTCGAGTGCAGCTCCTATGGCGATAAAAGCTGTTGATAAACTTATTTCATTCGCAGAAATGATTCCTCTTGTTCACTTTAATATTATTGGAAGTGTTGGTATGCCATTTATAAATATTGCATTACCTAAAAACGTCACTGTTACTGGATTAGTTGATGAAGATACAAAAATAAGCTATTTAGAGACAGCAGATTTAGCAGTTAATTTAATCGAAAGTGGGTCAGGATTAAATATAAAGGTTTTTGAATTCTTTGCATATGGAATTCCAGTTATTTCAACTAATTTTGGAATGAGAGGGATTAAAGCAGAAAATGGCAAGGACTTTGTTTTAACTAATTCAGGAACAATAATGAATGATATTGAAATATTTCGTCAAATGGAAATGAATAAAAAGGATGCTTTAGCATTAAATGCCTTTAATCTACTAATCAGAGAATATAGTTGGCACCATGTTGCTAGAAAAGTAGCAAGTATAATCGATGATACTGGGTCTTTTTCTAGCCATGATGTATCGATTAAATATGATAAGACTAATATAATTAATAGATTCACACAAAGAAGTAATGAGGTTTCCATCGACAAAGCTATTATTTGGGGATCAGGCGTACATGGAATAGCCTGTTTAGATGCATTATATAAAAAAGGTGTTGATATAATCGGTTTTATTGATAATGATGAATCAAAATGGAAGAAGGTAATAAAAGGCTATAAAGTTTACTCGCCAAACGAATACTACAAGTTTTATTCTGATAATACTGTTGTTATTGCAGTCGATCGATTTTATGAAATAATTGCTCAGATTGCTCGTGAAGGGATCAAAGAAAAAGATATAAAACTATGTCATAATGGAGATTTAAATCCATACTATTATGATGAAACGAAAATTATGAAAATGTTTGCTAGTATTTATGCTTCAGTAACAACATAAAATAGTTAAGTTAGTATTATCGTTATTAATAATCGTTCAATAATAAGCTTTTCCTGATATTTCATTATAAATATTGAGTGTTAGGGGAAATAGAAAAAATTACGAGGTAAACAATATGCAAATTATTATGTTGTCAGGTGGTTCTGGAAAACGATTGTGGCCTTTATCCAATGATATTCGTTCAAAGCAGTTCTTGAAAATACTTGTTGACGAGTATGGAAATCCTCAATCTATGGCACAGCGTGTGTATGGACAAATATGTGAAGCATATCCACAAATAAACATAACAGTAGCCACAAATATTTCACAAGTAGACAGTATTCGTTCGCATATGGGAGAGAATGTAAATATAGTGCTAGAACCCGAGCGGCGTGATACATTTCCAGCTATAGCGTTATCATGTGCATTTTTAGCATATGAAAAGAATGTTGATTATAATGAAACAATAGCTGTTTTACCTGTTGATTCTTATACTGAACATGGTTTTTTTGATAAATTGAAATCGCTTGATAAAATTATTTCCAGTGACGATGCGAATCTTGCTTTGATTGGTATTAAGCCATCTTTAGCTACTTCAAAATACGGTTATATTATTCCCGGGAAAAAAATTTCTAAAGATGCTAGTGAAGTATTGCAATTTGTAGAAAAACCTGAAGAAGATATTGCTTTGTCTCTAATAGAACAGGGTGCATTATGGAATGGAGGAGTATTTGTCTTTAAGTTAAAATATGTCATTGATATACTCAGAAGAAAATTAGCTTTTAGCGATTTTAATGACTTGAGAAATCGTTATAATGAATTAGATAGAATTAGCTTTGATTATATGGTTGTTGAGCGAGAACAACGAGTAGCTGTTGTACCATATCAAGGAACATGGTCTGATATTGGTACATGGCGTACTCTAGCTGATGAAATGCCATACAATGTGTCAGGATATACAAAAACAGAAAAGACAGTGAACACTTATATAGTAAATGAACTTGAAATACCCATTATTGCACTAGGTACGAAGGACTTAGTCATAGCTGCAAGTCCAGATGGTATTTTAGTTTCTGATTTGGTAGAAAGTTCGCAACTAAAACCAGTAGTCGACAACCTAGAAGATACACGACCGATGTTTGAAGAGAGGCGTTGGGGGGAATATACAGTAATAGCAAAAACAAATAATAGTTTAGTTAAGCAACTCTTATTGTATAAAGGAAAAGCGATTAGTTATCAAACGCACATCCACAGAGATGAAATATGGGTTATTGTATCTGGGTATGGTGAGTTTGTTTTAGATGGTGAAGTAAAAAGAGTTAAAGAAGGAGACACTTTAAGAATAAATCGAGGACAAAAACACAGCATAAAAGCTATCTCTGATTTACTCATCACAGAAGTACAAATTGGTACGATACTTTCTGAAGACGATATTGAAAGGTATCCTGACTTTATAACGGAGGAAGCGTCATGAAGAATGCTCTCATTACAGGAATTACAGGTCAAGATGGGTCTTTTTTAGCTGAATTGTTGTTATCGAAAGGTTATAATGTTTATGGATTATATAGGAGAAAGAGCAAACAAGATTACGGTAATATAAATCATCTTGTTAATAAAGTGACTATGATTGAAGGTGATTTAACTGACCAACCATCATTGATTAATGCATTGAAAATTTCCCAACCTGATGAAGTATATAATCTAGCTGCTCAAAGTTTTGTTGGGACAAGCTTTACACAGCCGGTATATACAACAGAAATTGATGCATTGGGTGTATTACATTTGCTCGAAGCTATACGGAATACAAAACCTGATGCAAAGTTTTATCAGGCATCGACAAGTGAATTGTTTGGAGGACTTAATGATGGTTTATGTAATGAAAATACACCATTTTATCCTCGTAGTCCATATGGTATTGCAAAGCAATTTGGGCATTGGATTACAATTAATTATCGTGAGAGTTATAATATGTTCGCTTGTGCAGGGATATTATTTAACCATGAATCAGAGCGTCGAGGGAAAGAATTTGTTACTCGGAAAATTACCAGTACATTAGCTGCTATAAAAAATGGTGATGTTGATTGTTTAGAATTAGGTAATATTTCCGCAAAACGTGATTGGGGTCATGCTGAAGACTATGTTAAGGCAATGTGGATGATGCTACAGCAAGATAAAGCAGAGGAGTTTGTAATAGCGTCTGGAGAAACACATTCTGTGCGCGAGTTTACTCAAAAGGCTTTTGAATATGCTGGATATGATTTACATTTTGAAGGTGAAGGGATTAATGAAATTGGTATCGATGCAAAAAGTGGAAAGGTAATAGTTAGAATAAATAGTGAATTTTACCGCCCTGCTGAAGTAGATATATTAATTGGCGATGCATCAAAAGCAAAAGAGCGCCTTTTGTGGTCGCATGATGTTAGTTTTGATGAGCTTGTTCGTAGGATGGTATCTCATGATCTAGCATCATATAAGCAACTAATTACATAAAGGTTAATAATATGACTAATGATGTTGTCAACGAGTATAATAAATGGTTGTTAAACACGAAACATGACAAGCAATTATATAATGAGCTTGTTGAAATTAATAATGACGAAAATGCTATTTCTGATCGATTTTGGTGTTCACTAGATTTTGGAACTGGCGGAATTCGAGGAATTCTTGGTGCTGGTACTAATCGGATGAATATTTATACTGTGCAAAAAATTACTCAAGGTGTTGCTGATTATATTATTAGTAATAATGGGAATAGTGTATGTATCGCATATGATACACGACACTTTTCAAAAGAGTTTGCTGAAATAACTACAAAAGTACTATGCCATAGAGGTATAACTGTTTATTCATTTAAAACACAACAACCAACTCCAATATTGTCATATGCAATTGTTCAAAAAAAAGCATTTGTTGGTATTGTTATAACTGCTTCTCACAATCCAAGCAACTATAATGGATATAAAGTATATAATGCAGAAGGTTATCAAATAACAGATGAAGCAGCAAATGATATTTCAACCTTTATTGAAAAACATAATTTTTTTTCTGATGATATATTTGATAGTTTATATGCTTATAAAATGCGAGGACTTATAAGAGATCTTGATTCTATAAATAGTCTTTATTATGACAGTGTTGAGAGTTTAGTCATAAGAAAAGAATTAGTAAAAAAAGATGCCGAAAAATTAAAAATAGTATATTCACCGCTACATGGAACTGGTGAAATTCCTGTTAAAGCAGTACTACGAAAAATTGGGTTCACTAGTCTTTTTACAGTTTCTGAACAAGATGAACCAAATGGTGATTTTCCAACTGTTCAATCTCCAAACCCTGAAGACCCTGATGCCTTTATGCTTTCGATAAAACAAGCTCTGATTAATGAAGCTGATATCATAATAGCTACAGACCCGGACTGTGATCGGATTGGTGTGCTTGCTCTTAAAGAAAAATACGATTATTTTTATTTTACTGGTAATCAAATTGGGTGTCTACTCTGCGATTATATTATTTCATCGCTAAAAGATATAAACGAGCTTCCGAAAAACTCAGCTATTATTAAAACAATAGTTACTTCAGAACTTGCACGAAAAATATGTGATTTTTATGATGTAACGATTATTGAAACGCTAACTGGGTTTAAATACATCGGGGAAAAAATATCAGAATGGAATGAGAGCAAGGAGTTTAGTTTCATATATGGATTTGAAGAAAGCTATGGTTATCTTGCAGGTGATTTTGTAAAAGATAAGGATGCTATTATTGCGGCTGTACTAATATGTGAAATGGCACTTTACTACAAATCAATAGGAATGACATTACATGATGCACTAGAATTTATTTACAATAGGTATGGTTACACTAACGAAAAACTTATAAATAAAACATATTCGGGTATCAATGGTGCATTGCAAATTGAACGAATAATGAACAAATTTCGTGAAAGTCCACAAGATATTTTTAAAAATATGAAGTTTTCAGATAAAATCGATTATTTAAAAGGAGTAGATGATTTACCAAAATCAAACACATTGAAATTTTATTTTGAAGATGGAAGTTGGTTCGTTGTGCGTCCATCTGGAACTGAACCAAAGATTAAGTATTACATAGGTGTTACTGGTGATAATTATACTGAGATAAACAAAAAAATTGAAGAATTTTGTGACATTATTTCTCATTTTTAGTAGTAGATAATATGTATTAATCAGTTTAGTTTATGTTTATCTTCATGAAAAGTATCAGCAAATACTATTGGGTTAGCTAGTTTTTGCATATTATCATGAATCTATGGAATCATTGCTGTGAAAGCGCAAAAAAAAAGGTGTAAAATGGGGTAATATGAAAACTATACAAACAATACTCAACTTAATCGATAATGGAAATTATTCTCTTCCCGAGTTCCAACGAGGTTATGTATGGAATAGAGATCAAGTTAAAAAACTTATGAATTCGCTCTACCATGAATATCCAATTGGAAGTCTTTTGGTTTGGGTTACTCCATCAGATGATGATTTGACGCGAGGAAATGCGCAACTTGCTCCAGGCGCGATAAATATGATACTTGATGGGCAACAACGCATTACAAGTCTATATGGGATAATCCGTGGGAAGCCACCTGAGTTTTTTCAAGGCAATACTAATGCTTTCACGAACCTTTATTTTGACTTAGATGAAGAAAAGTTTGAATTCTATGCGCCGCTTAAAATGAAAGACAACTCCAATTGGATCAATGTAACCGATTTGATGCAAAAAGGTGCGGGTCACTACATCGGTGAAGTTATAAAATCAGGAGAGCAGTTTGATAACTCAATGATAAATACCATTATTGAGAGATTAAATAAACTTGATCGTATAAAAAACACCGACTTACATATTCATGAAGTGGTTGGCGAAGATAAAACTATAGATGTTGTTGTTGAAATTTTCAACAATGTAAATAGTGGTGGGACTAAACTTAGTAAAGGTGATTTGGCATTAGCTACTATTTGTTCAAAATGGACTAACGCAAGAAATGAAATGCGAAACATTCTTGAAAAATTTGAAACTTCATTGTATAGTTTCAACCTTGACTGGCTGCTACGTTGTGTAACAGTCTATTTAACTGGTAAAGCATATTTTTCTGAGCTTGCGGATGTACCCATTTCGGACTTTAAGTCTGCTTTGTATGAAGTAGCAAAATTAATCGAAAAGATATTAAATCATATAGCATCACGGCTAGGTTTAGATCATGATAGGGTGTTAGGCAGCCGCTACTCAATTCCAACAATGGTTCGATACTTAAAAATAAATGGTGGTGACTTATCTACTAATGAAGAATGGAATAAGCTTATGTTTTGGTACATCCACACATTCCTTTGGGGTCGCTATTCTAGTGCCACAGAAAGCGTTTTAGCACAGGATTTAAATATAATCGAAAGTGGAGAAGGTATTGATGGTTTAATTAGTATATTACAGCAAAATCGTGGAGACTTAACGGTGCGTGCTGCTGACTTTACTAGCTGGAGTACTAGTGCTCGCTTTTATCCTTTATTATACTTACTAACTCGTGTGAATCATGCGAAAGATTGGGATACAGGCATTGAATTGTCAAATGCGCTATTAGGTCGATTTTCGACCTTGGAAGTTCATCACATTTTTCCGAAAAGTTTACTATATGCTCATGGTTACACAAAATCGCAGGTAAATGCTCTAGGAAATTATGCTTTTTTAACGAAAGAAACTAATTTAAAAATTACAAATCGATATCCAATAGAGTACGTTCCAGAGTTGTCTTCGAGGCATCCAGGTGTTATAGAATCTCATTGGATGCCAATCGAGAAAGAGTTTCTGGAAGTCGATAATTATTTGCAATTTCTTGAAAAACGTAAAGAAATATTGGCAGAGAGTACAAATGAATTTTTACAATCATTAGTTTCAGACACAGATAACAAAGTGGAAATTCAAAACTTTGCCAATCGAGAAGTTAGTTATACCGAGCAACATGATGATGACACATTACATGATATACGAAAATGGATGCTAGATTTTGAACTTTTACAAGGTGAGATAAATTATCCTCTTATTGATAATGAAAATAATGAGCTAATGATTATTGATCTTGCATGGCCAGAAGGTATACAAGCTGGACTTAGCGAGCCAATTGCTTTATTGATTAATGAAAGTATAGAAAACCAGAAATTAGTCATCCAAAATGGATTTAAACCTTTTACAGATATAGAAAAATTCAAAACTTATATCGAGTCAAATTATGTTACAATATGATTAGGATGTGCGTTGGCAACAAAAAATACAGCGTTTGGCCTCGAAAAGAATAGACCTATCAATACCAAGTTATTAACGAGTTATTGAAAAATATAGTTTAACGATTATAATCAAAACCCCTACCGGTTGGCAGGGGTTTTGGTTATTGACAGGTATTTTACACGATTATACTAGATGATTTGGAATCCTGATTGCTAGTACTTATAAATTCATTTATCGCGCTTTAATCGTATAACAACGTATCAATATAGAATAAAATATGCCAAAATACGATATAATTCTTGCGTAATTGGCTGTGTTGTGTTATAATCATCTAATATGAATCCGTTTATATTAAAGGAGTAATTATAAATGGCTGCTATAGTCAGGATTAACAGTTTAACGATAAATAATATAAAATGTGTCAAACATGGACTAATTAATTTTAAAGTGTCCGAAGACTTACGTGATGAAAAAGCAAGCGTTATGGGGATATATGGACAAAATGGGTCTGGTAAAACTGTTGTTGTTGAAGCTCTATCTATACTAAAAGCTTTATTCTCTGGTGAGCGTATTTCGGATCGTTATCTAGACAGCATCGCTAATGGTGAAAACTCTGCTAGCATTTATGTCGAACTAAAAGTTATAGAAAAAGAGCATACCGACTACACTGCATTTTATCAATGTGAGTTGGAACAGCGGATAGACCCAAACGAAAATGATAAATCTTTCATTGCAGTTGTTAGCGAAAGCCTTGAAGTTTCTGGATTAATCAATGGTACTAGGTTTCGTAAACAAACGGTAGCGCAGACGAATGAAAATGAAAAGCTTTTATCACCCAAAGACAAACAAAAGCTGCTATTTGGTAGTAATCGCAATGAGCTCAAAAAGCTGGAGCAAGACAAGCTGCTTGCATTTTATGGCTCTCGTTCATTTATTTTTTCAAACAGTATGCTGGAAGCTTCGAGTCAGAATAGTAAACATGAATTCAAAACAATAATGAGCACAATACGCTTCTTTGCGATTGTCCGCTTGTTTGTAGTGGGAGGGGAGACTCAACAAGACATACCGTTTCCGATTTATTTTGTTAACGAGGATGCTGCTGGTGGATCTCTTGGTTTAATATCGTTTTCGTTTAATAGCATCTCTGTTATTAGCGATGAAGTGTTTTCAGAATTAATAAAAGCAATTCCATCACTTAATACGGCATTACAAAACGTAATACCAGGGCTTCGAATTGATTATAAGAGCAGAAAGGTTTCCCTTGACGAGGATTCTGATGATTATGAGGTAGAACTATTCGCAGAAAAAGATTCTGGAGTTTTGCTTCCTCTGAGGCATGAGTCCTTGGGTACTAAGAAGATTGTTTCTTTTCTTTCTCTTTTTATAGCTGCATATAACAACCCGAAGGTTGTGCTTGTTGTCGATGAATTTGATTCTAGCATTTTTGAGTTTTTGTTGGGTGAGCTGGTAAGTGTAATAAACACTACGGGTAAAGGGCAGTTCATTTTTACTTCACATAATTTAAGACCATTAGAAAAGCTTGGCGACGAGTCAATTTGTTTTACAACAACAGACCCAATGGACCGATACAAGACCGTAAAAATTAAAGCAACGAATAATCTACGGGATGTGTATTTTCGTCTTATATCATTGGGGGATGATAATTTCGAATTGTATAATGGCGAGAGTAAAAATGCATTAGCTTATGCTTTTTGGCAAGCAGGGGGAGGAGCAATCGATGGCTAAGAAGAAGGTAGTGCTTTTTATTGTGGAGGGAGTAAATGATGAATTAGCATTAGCATTGCCATTGGAAAGATTGCTTTCTAATGAGCTTGTTAAAGTTGAGGTGACTGAAGGTGATATAACAACAAAGTATTCTAACGAAGGTATTGTCGCTAGAATTGGTGCCATTATAAAAAAGCATATCAGTGTAAATAAATATCAGACACAAGATTATGCAGAGGTGGTTCTACTGGTTGATACGGATGGAGCATATATCAACCAAGATTCTATTTTATATGACAATTTATATGACGAAGCATATTACGATAATGATACTATTAGGTATATAAATCCAGAAGGGCTTGAAAAAACACATTTACAGAAATGCCGCAATCTCAACCATCTTATTTCACTTCCAAAAGTTTATAACAATATTCCTTTTAGCGTATATTTCTTTTCATGCAATTTAGATCATGTTATTTGTAATGATGCTAATTTGACTCGAAGTGGTAAAGCAGAGGTAGCAAACAATTTTCGAAGCAAGTATGTAAATGATCTTAAAGGTTTTCATGAGTTTTTTAGTTCACTGGAATTAAGCATTGGTTATACATATGACGAAACTTGGTCGTTCATTAAGTTTGGAACGAATTCACTGCAACGATGTTCTAATTTTAATGTTTTTCTATCTATGGAAGCAAAACAAATAAAAAGGGATTTTTCAAGTGTATTTGAGAATTAGTGTTACATGTATAATATGTTATTAGATTAAATTGTGAACAATTCACAAATAGCGTGTATTAAGTATTGACTTCTGCGTGGTTAGAGTACATAATGTACATTATATTTGATAGAGTAATTGGAGACATTGATATGCTAATAGGGTTTACATTCAGCAACTTTATGTCTTTTTATGGAGAAAACACATTTTCTATGAAAACGGGTAAAGATACGCAGTTTAGTGAGTTGAATACTACTAAAACAAAATATGGAGAGTTATTAAAAAGTGCTTTTGTTTATGGTGCTAACGGAAGCGGGAAAACGAATTTTATTAAAGCAATAGATTATATGAAAGCTGTTGTACTTAGTGAGCTTACTACACAGAGTAAAAATATTGCAAATATCGATAACTTTGCATTTTCTAAGAAGTCAGAGGAAGTACCAAGCCTTTTTGAAATAGTTATCATAGTAAATGGGACTCAATACGAATATGGCTTCGAGCTGCTTGCGGGGGAAGTAAATAAAGAGTACCTATATAGAAAGAATAGTAGAAAAACGCTTGTTTTCACACGTACAAGCCCTGATTACAATGACATCACAATCATTAGTAAAGATATGTCGAATGTAAAAAATCTTGTTAAAAACACTCGGAGAGATAATTTGTTTTTATATTGGGCGAACGGTGGTAACAATGAAATAGCAATGAGTATTTACAACTGGTTTGATAATATCAATATATTTGATGCACAAGATACAAGTTATTTATTAAATGCAACAGTGGATTATATTGAAGGTACGAGCGATGGTACTAATAATGTGCTTAGTCTTATCCAAAGTGCTGGTGTTGGTATAAATGATCTTGAAATAGAAATAACAGTAAATGAAGATGAATTAGAATTTATCCAGAAAGCGGTAAAGAAGCGGTATCTTGAGTCGTTTTCGCCAGGTCGAGCGGTTTCAGTAATGGCAAAACATGATTTATATGATGAAGCTTGGGAACGCATTGGAGCTGTCTCCCTTCCCGTGCAGCTGGAATCTGCTGGAACAAAGAAGTTATTTGAAATATCTGGACCAATCCTCAGCACTCTTGAAAATGGAGGTGTAGTATTTATTGATGAAATTGATGCTCGACTCCACCCCATGCTTGTTCGTCACCTTGTTATGATGTTTAACTCCATAAGCCAAAATCCAAATAATGCGCAACTAATATGCAATACACATGATGTGCTATTGCTTGATGAAGATATACGTCGCGACCAAGTATATTTCACGGAAAAAGATGAATACGGTGTTAGCACTCTTTATTCATTAAACGATTTTAATGGTGTGCGGAAAGATAGCAAAATTTTGAAACAGTATCTACTAGGTGTATATGGTGCTACTCCGAAGCTAGAGGATTTTGAGGTACCGGTCGTGAACGAAGCGATTCATGCATACAGAGAAGTCGTGGTGTCACCACAGTTTCGTGAATTGGAACGTCTGCGCGCTGATGCTAAGAGTAGAGAAGCATCTGCTCTAGCAGATGCCGAACAACGCGGGGAGTCACGTGAACGTGCAAAATGGGAAGAAGTCGTTGCGGACAAAGATGCTGCAATAGCAGATAAAGACGCTGCATTTGCGGATAAAGATGCTGCAATAGCGGACAAAGATGCTGCATTAGCGGATAAAGATGCTGAAATCGAAAAGCTTCGAGCTCAGCTAGATAATCAACGGGAGTAGCTGTTATACTTTTCAATCATTATAATAACCCCCTACTGGTTGGTAGGGGGTTTCATATGCTCCTAATAGGTATTACACTATTGTTTTTATCTAATGGTATAAAGTCATTTTTTAAACAAATTATACCACCTTGCCCAAGGATTTTATCGCTTTTTTCTAAAACTTTGAAAACATTTGTCAAGCGAGCATTAGGTGTGGATGTTTTTTTTATTTCCAATGGGTAGAGCGTTCCATTTTCTTCCCAAATAACATCGATTTCCTTGCCATCTCTATCTCTGTAGTAAGTTAGATATGGTGTTTTTCCACTATTGTGGTATCCTTTCTTAATTTCCGAAACAACAAAGTTTTCTAAAATCGCACCATCCATGGCTCCGTTCATTAATGTTTCAACACTACTCCAACGGGTTAAATAGCTTACTAAACCGCTATCGTAAAAATAGAGCTTTGGAGATTTAATTGTTCGTTTGAGGGTATTGTTGGAATAGGGGTGTAAATAAAAAATTATGCCAAGAGTTTCTAATATATTGAGCCAGTTTTTTGCTGTGTTTTGGTCGATTTCTGCATCGTCGGCGATGGATTTGTAATTGACCAACTGGCTGCAACGAGCAGATACACTGGTAATGAAGCGATGGAATTTTAAAGCATCGATGTCACCTGATACGTCACGCACATCGCGCTCAATATATGTGCGAATATAGCTTTGGTAAAAAACATCTCTTTGTGTTAGATCACCAGTGATTAGTTCGGGCATTCCCCCATTGAAAATCCGCTCATATATATCAATTGGTGAAGTATTAGGGATATTTTGTGTACGATCAGCTATACTTTCAAAGTCGGTTTTTAAAGGTTTACACTCTTTATGGTTATATATTTCATTTTGAGATAGAGAAAATAAATCAAGCAAGCCAACACGCCCTGCTAGGCTTTCTCTAACACCACGCATCAAAGAAAAAACTTGTGAGCCGGACAACCAATAATCGTTAGGTTTTTGCCTTTGATCAACTTCGATTTTTATATAGCTGAATAGTTCCGGAGCATATTGCACTTCGTCTATGAACACAGGAGGAGTATAAGTTTTTATGAATGATTCTGGGTCATTATTTGCCAGTTGTCGCATGGCAAAATCATCAAGGGTTACGAATTTTCTATCGGTACCCTCCATAATTTTTTTAAGCATTGTTGTTTTGCCTACCTGGCGTGGTCCAGTAACCATTATCACCTTAAATTGTTCAGACATTCTCATAAAAGCGTTTTCTATATCTCTTTTTATATATGACATAATTCTTCCTTTCGGCGGATATGGGGTGATAGTAGGATTATAGCCGAAGTCAACGATTTCGTCAAGAGGCTTTTATGTTACTCGTTATTGTTGGACATACTATTTCTATTTACTTTCATGTGTTATACCATTGATTATATACATTATATTCGCTCCAATAGCTGTTTGGGTGCTATCACGCTGACGGCTGTTTCAGCTTTTATGAAGTCATTGTCTCTAGATATTATATAGTCTATGCTTGCTTTTTTTGCACAGGTAGCTATGATTGCATCTTCGAAATCGTTCATGGGTAGAGCAAGAGCTTCTTTGCAGTCTGCTTCTGTCAGCGGTAGAATGTTCAATGCTTTCAATAGGTTTTCTATTGTCGTTTTAGCATTTGATGTGCCTTGAATCTTTTTAAGTATGTAATATATATCAGTCAGACTATTGGCGCATATATAGGCACTGAGCTCATTATCGCCAATCAGCATAAAAATGGCTTTAGCGTCATGTGCGAAATTTGAGTTTGGATTCAATGCGTCAATGACCACATTACTGTCGAGAAGTATCTTTGTCATAACAAATCCCTGTCTTTGTATGCTGTGTCACGTAGCTTTTCGTAATCGGGGTCATAATTTGAATCTTTATACTCATTTGGCAATTGCACCGATCCTATTAACGCTTCGATGGCGGCTTTTTTTTCGAGAGCTGCTGCTTTTTCTTCACAAATGATTCTGCCCAGCGGCATTCCTCGTTTGGTAACAGTTATATCTGTTTCTTTAGCAAGATGAAAATACTTTGCTGGATTTTCTTTCAACTGGGACAATGAAATGTTCACAATAGACCTCCTAATATTGAATAAAATGGTCATTTAATTATATCACAACAGACCTATTAGGTCAAGAGGTAAAAACCATTAACAAGTTATGAATTAGTCACAAGTCAACTTATTTGCATGTACTAATAAATCCCTCTTGATTTCATTCTAGCTTAAGAGTATACTGATACTAATTGATACCAATTGGTATCAGTAATACAGTTGATACAGAGGGTTGTATATGGATGCTGCATTGTTTATAAAAATTATATCTGATAAAAGCGCAAACGATTTAGGGAAGTTGCAACACAAATATTCTAATATCGATATTAATGAGCTTGTAGAGCTATATAAATCTAGTCTATATAAAAATTTACCTATTTGGGATTTTTCTGGGAACGATTTAGTTTTCATTGAGAGTTTCACGCAGATTCCAATGAATGCACTGAAGCTTTTGCTATCTCAGAATACTTCTACGAGCAGCTACGGAAGTAAAAGCATGGAAGACGAAGTAGCTTCATCCCTTTCCATTGAGAATATCGATTATAACAGGGAGAGTGTAAGGAAAATATTCCAAGGATTCGCTCCGTCTACCGAGCAGGAAAATCGAATTTATGGAATAAAAAAAGGTCTTGAGTTTATCGCAGACCAATCAAATATCATAAGCGAAAAAAATATTTACAGCCTTTATGAAATTGCAATTGGACAATTCCTCGATGAAAACGACCGCTTGTTACCTGGTGAGCATTATAGAAATGATAGTGTTTTTGTAGTCGGACAACATATAGATCACACGGGATTACAGCATTGGAAATTACCGGAATATATGAATAAATTTGTCTCTTTCATTCAAGAAAAGAGTCATTTCAATGATTTGTTGAAAGCAGCAGTTATCCATTTTTATTTTGCATATCTGCACCCATATTTTGATGGGAATGGTAGAATGGCGCGCTTGTTGCATATGTGGTATTTGCGCCAGCAAGGATATGCAGCTGCATTATTTATACCATTTTCCCATTTTATCCAACTTAGTAGAAAAAAGTATTATGATGCTTTTACCCTTATAGAAGAAAATGCAAAAATCAGTGGTCACATCGACATAACCCCATTTCTATTATATTTCATCGAAAATGTTTATGACAAATTAGATGCATCATTCACCCATGAAAGTACATTTGATTTATATACCCAGCTACTTGATAGTGGTAAAATTACTGTTAAAGAGAAAGAACTGTGGAATTTTGTGCTGAGTGTATATGGTACTGATGAGTTTTCGACAAAGCAGTTGGAACGAGACTTTGCTAATGCAGCATATGGGACTATCAGGAGCTTTGTCATAAAATTCACTGAATATGAATTGCTCAAGTCACAAAAATATGGAAACAGAGTTAAGTATTCTATTACAACAACGACGAAGTAACAAAGTGTTGCCTGTTTACAGCGTGGCTAGCTTGTGATAAAACTCAGGGTGCGTACTATGTATGAAATGAATAGCAAGACATAAGATTCTAGAACCACCATGACCAGTATCGAATGATAAATATTTCTATTTGTGTATTAAAATTCATATGGAACAAAATCATTGTCTATGATATACTAACAATATAGAGTATTTTAATTCTTGAGGTTGAGTTATGAAGTATGAGGATGTTCATCACAAAATTCCTATAGAAAGTAGAACATATCAAGAAGATTCTCGCTATATTGTTGATGTGATAGAGGAACTTATGCAATCAGCGATAGAGAAGGGGAACAATAAAATAGTATTAAATACAAATTTAAAATATGGATTGCCGATGGAAAACATTAATAAGATTGCAGGACCAATAATTGAAGCGTGGGCGTTTGAGGTGTTCCATGATATAAAAGATGATATTAATAATACTTTTCATTTAGTTAATGTCGAATCGTTACCTCGATTAAATAAAGCAGATATCCTTCTTCAATTTGAAAAAACTGATTTATCAATAAGTGCGAATATTGATGTCAAAGCAACTTCAGAGGATATTAAAAACTCTGGAAAGAGTCCGAATATTACTTCATATCGTGTCATTCGAACTGCATATGTGAATGACCCTGACTTGATTTTTGTTGTTTTATCTATAAAGCATAAAGTATATTCTCGTAGAAACTATCAAACGAGTCTTATGGATGGTGTAATGGAAATTGTAAAGTACAACGCATATGATTTAAAGTTTTTGGGTGATGCTGATATTTCTTACAATCCATCGCTTGGAACAGGGCAAATTCAAGTGAAAGACATTCATTATGTTGATTATAAATTTCGTACAACATGGGAGTTTTGCCAATTACTAGATCAGAAATACTTAAACTCATCAAAACGTTCCTTTGATGATTGGTATAGAGAGGCAGTGAAATATAAATGGATAAAAGAATAAGCGTTTTTCATGGAGATTGTATTGATATATTTAAAGATATTGAAACTGAAAGTGTTGATTTAATTGTTACTGATCCACCATATAACCTTTCTAAAAACTATGGTAACAACAAAGACAATCTTAAACATGACGAGTATATCAATTTTTCACGTAAATGGCTAGCTGAAGCTAAACGTGTTTTAAAGCCTACTGGAACAATTTATCTTTTCATGGGCGTTCGTTATATTTCATATATATATATGATTTTGGAACAAGAATTGGGATTTCATTTTAATTCGTGGATAACTTGGGCTTATACTCAAGGAATTGGAAAAACTAAAGGATTTAGTCCACGACATGATGACATTCTTATGTTTACCAAAAGTAAAAAATTTACATTCAATATTGATTCCATCCGTATACCACAAAAGTATTATCGAAGTGTTAATAATATGAGAGGAGCCAATCCTGGCAATGTATGGGAATTCTCTCATATTCATTATTGTCAAGAAAATAGACAAAATCATCCAACACAAAAACCAGAAGCACTTTTTGAGAGAATGATTTTAGCTTCATCAAATGAAAACGATATTGTACTCGACCCGTTTTGTGGGTCTGGCACTTCGTTACGAGTGTGCCAGCAAATCAATCGTTATGGTATTGGTATTGAAATTAATTCTGACTATGTGACAATGATTAATGAACGTCTATCACAGCCTTTTTATGGCTTTGATAGTATTGATTCTCGCATGGAACGCGTACCAAACGACCTTAACGATGCGAATATTAGGAGAGATTACATAGGCAATCATATTAAATGGTTTCTCGGTAATCACCCTGACAGGATAAGCAGTTTTTTAGAGTCTGTAGATAAAAAATATTCAAATAAAATGGTGCAATTAGAACTCGAAAGTTATTTTAAATACGCTGTACAGGAAGAGCAAGCTGAATAGAAAACCTCGTATTGTTTATAGTACTGATATTGCTTTACTTTTATATTGAAAGGGTAACAATATGTCATCCGCACGAAAAGAAGATGAATATTATACATATGAGGATTATTATTCCTGGGATGATGGGTTGCGTTGGGAGCTTATATATGGGAAGGCATATGCTATGTCGCCAGCGGCTTCTCGTAGGCATCAGGAGATAAGCGGAGAATTGTTTAGCCAATTACATGAGTTTTTACGAGGTCATTCATGTAAGGTTTATCATGCGCCCTTCGATGTCCGTTTGAATGCTGATACCGATGACGACACCGTTGTGCAGCCAGATATTGTGATTGTATGCGACCCGTCGAAGCTAAACGATAGAGGCTGTGCAGGGGTTCCCGATATGGTGGTGGAGATTCTATCACCATCCAGCATTAGAATGGACAAGCATATCAAATTCGAGGCATATAAAAAAGCTGGAGTGCTTGAATATTGGATTGTCGATCCAGAAAGCAATTTGTTGGATGCATATATATTGAATAATGGCGATTATATTGCGCAGTCATATTCAGATAGTGATGATAATGTGCCTGTTCATGTATTGGAAGGCTGCAGTATCAATCTGGTAGATGTTTTCGGAGTCTAGCATTTAAATATAATCAAACAATTGATCTGAGGTGTTAGTATGGCTGATAAACCTAGTGATAACAACAATAATGTTGGTATTACTTCTAAAAGAGCTACTGAAAATGAGGTTAAGGCGCAGCTTGCTTCAAAATATGAAGAAACTAATCCCAATAAGGCAGTTTGGCTCTGGGAAGAAATCGTCGCCAGCGAACCAGACAATACATACTATATTTTAGGGCTTGCACACGCTTGCCTAAAACGGAATTGGTTTAATAAAGCAGAAAAGCATTTACTCGCACACCTTGAGCGTAATGCTTGGGACGATGTTGTTTGGGAATTCCTTATAGAAATTTATGGAGTAATGGTGAATGACGAAACCGCAATAAATACCTGCCTTCATGCACTAGAGGCCATGAAGCTATACGATAAGGAGAGTATACGCCTTTATGCCAAAGCATATACCTTGCTGGATTTATATGACGATAGCTCAGCGATAGAGTATCTCGAAGCAATTGTAAATGCCTTGAGTATAAATGGTGAACTCTATCTTATTTATGCAGAATCTGTAATCGATGATCTGCTGTATTATACTATTTTTCAATCGTGTGTGGAGGCATTACCTTATCTAAAAGAAATTGTTGAAATGATGCCAAATGTAAGCGATAAAACTCGTCTAATGCTATTTCAACTGGAGATACTTGAAAAATCCGATGTGCTTGATGATTATCCGATATCAATTAGCGAATTAATTACTATGATTGTTGATAATAGTGTTGCTGCTTATTTTGATAACAATGAAATCGAGTTTTTGGACGACCATGACCATGACCATGACCATGACCATGACCATGACCATGACCTTTTTGATGATGCTAATGAAATGGATGAGCTTAATCTAGTATCGATGGAATGCAGTATATTAAACGACTTAGATGGTTATCGTCCATTTTTGCTGCGTTTGAAAAAGGAGGAACCGGAACTATTTGAAGTACATAAAGACTTTTTTAATGATGTCTTGTTATGCTCTTCGGAAAGAGCGTTTGAATTATTCCAGTCGCGTGTTAAAAAGATGGCGGAATTTGATTATGAACCTATTTTGCGCCTTGCCGATGACAGCGAGGTGAAAAAGGAAGTTCAACAAAAGACATATGTTCGAGAAGGTCCGAAAATCGGGCGAAACGATCCTTGCCCTTGCGGTAGCGGGAAAAAATATAAAAAATGCCATGGAGCCTGAGCTGTATTCATTACGATTCTGTAACGGTTTGTCGATGCTTGTTGACAAGGTTCATTGCTTCTTGGTAATATGACCATGAGGCTTGCTTTCATAGGGCTGCTGTGTGTATGGCAGCCCAGTTTTATCGAAAGGTGTATTTATTATGTCTCCCAAAGCTAAGGGTGTCAAGCAGGTTGTATATAATCGGCAGGCTTACTATAACTACAATATTCTAGAAAAATTTGAAGCGGGTATTGAGCTTTCCGGCACAGAAGTCAAGTCCATCAGACAAGGGAGTATCAATTTAAAGGATGCTTACTGTATGGTGAGAAACGGAGAGCTTTTTGTTCAAGGTATGCACATTAGCCCATATGAAAAAGGCAATCTTTTCAACCGAGACCCAGTTAGACCGAGACGCTTGCTTATGCATAAGCGAGAAATAATGAGCCTATATGGCAGAATCAAGCAAGACGGTTTAGCACTAATTCCCATTTCAGTATATTTCAAAGATTCCCGAGTCAAGCTAGAACTAGGTCTAGCCAGAGGCAAAAAACTCCACGACAAACGAAGCTCCGAATCCGAAAAAACCTCAAACCGAGAAATTGAACGCAACCTCAAAGGAGTTAGGAATGAGGAATGAGGAGTGAGGAGTTAGGAATTAGGAATTAGGAGTGAGGAATTAGGAATTATCTGTCATGGAAAGTGTTGTGAAAATAAAAAGTCTTGCTTTTGGGAAGCGTATTGTAATTGCCAAAACCGATGACGAGCCCAACGAAGTGGGTCGGCATCGGAGAGGAGCGACTGGATAAAGGAGTGCAGTTTTCACCAAAGGGCGAAGCCCGACGGTGGAAACGAAACGGATTTATCCAGGTAGCGACGAGGGGCTGTAAGGGTTTCGACGGGGGTGTGGAGGCGTAGATAGCGGGCGGAGGCGCTGACTCCTAAAACGGCACAACTATAAATTAAAGAACAATAACGAAGTTCTACCGGTAGCCGCTTAGTGCTACCCGTTCCTACCGGAAGGTCCACGAGCCGGATAGGAGCGTCGATTAGTGGAGAACGTGAGTGCGTTAAGCTTTGCTCGCACCATGAACAATGAAGCTACTGAGCCGCAACCGCGTGGCGGTTTGCGCTGCGGCAAGGGAAATGGGCATTAGCCCGAAATAACCGTCTGCGCCCGGAGAAGTTTGCGTTAAAGCGCTTTCGGACGGGGGTTCAACTCCCCCCAGCTCCACCACAGTAAACGAAAACCCGCAACCGTTGCAGTTGCGGGTTCTCGTGTTGATTATTAAGATTGCCACGTCGCTTCGCTCTTAGTAATGACACGGGGGAGGGTCGCTTCGCTCTTCGCAATCTACTTAGTCAGTAATTTCGGTGTAATAGGATCTTTCGCTAGCGCTCAAGATGACACTGTTAGTGCGTACTATGTATAAAATGAATAGCAATATAAATGATTCTAGCATCCCATGACCTGTAACTGTCTAGTAACTTTATTTCATCATCTGTTCACAAAACATTGACAAATTGGTGCTTATTGTTTACATTGAGTTTATCATATTGCAATATAATTTATTTGCGTGATGAATGTTTGTTCGCGTATTATGGGATATGCCGTTTGGGGATATGGAAACTGCGCTGCGGCTAAAAAAGGATGATGATTAATGGAAAAGAAAAAGAAAAAGAGCAAAAAGGGGCTTATTATAGTCGGGCTTATCCTTGTGCTTGCTATGACAGGGGGGATTATGTTTCTACGTGCCAGAGCAGCGCGGATTGCTGCTGCTTCTGCTAGACCTGTTGAAACGATTATCTTGGATAAGTCGGATATGACACTTTCTTTATCTGTTTCCGGTGTTGTCGAAAGCGGGAGTGTCACGAATATTTATTCCACACTCACTGCATATCCAGTGCAGGAGATTTTCGTAAGCGTGGGTGATAGGGTAAAAGTTGGCGATGTGCTTGCTATTCTTGACACCACGAACCTTGAAAATGATATAGCTTTGGCAGAATTAAATTATGAAAATGCTCTATCATCTCTGACAGAGGAGCAGCGCACGATTAGAAACAATATAACCAATGCTCAAAACCAGCTGGAGTCTTCCCGTATTGCTTTAGAGCGTCAACGGTTGAATCTGGAAAGAGCTGAGAATGACTTGGAAGAGGCATTATTAGATGCAGAAGAGCCTTTTGATAGCTATAGATATGATTTATCCATAAGAGAAGCACTCATAACTTTAGAGAGAAGAGAAGAAGACTTAAACAAGGCATTGGCTGATTTGGAAAATGCTATTTATGATTTTGATGAGTATGCATTTTTATATACTATTAATGAAGCAAGGATTGCATTAGAGCGCAGAAAGGCTGATGTTGCCACTGCTGAAAAGGATCTTGCCGATGAGCGAGCTGGTAGGCGCGCAACTGGTTATAGCGACTCTATTTATCAATCAAGTGTTGATAATGCTCAACAAGTTAGAAACCAAAGGGCAGTTGAACTAACCCTTGCCCAGGAGTATTTAGAAGCCCTTGAAGCAGACCCATCATCCACTGCTGATGAGATACAAGAAGCCAGATATGCTGTTGGTGCTGCTGAAATGGCTCTTATTAATGCTGAAGGAGCGTTGAGTAGAGCATATAGCGAATGGAACGCTGCTGGCGATTCCAATAGTGTATCAAGGGATAATGCCATCAGAAATGCGGAGAGAACTCTGGAAACTGCAAAACGTAACCAAGATGATGCCCAAAGGGTTTATGATAAAGCTGTATCAGATTTGGAAAGAGCGAAAAACGATGCTGTGGAAAATTATGAGCTGGCTTTGGAACGAGCTCAAAATGCATACGATGATGCTCAAAGGCAGTACGAAAATGCCATAAATGATAAAGAGCGTGCTATGGATGATTATATAACTAGTCTTGATACAAAGATAACAAACACGAGAAATGCAGTTAGCGACAGCCGAAATCAAGTGCAGTCTGCGGAAACCTCCGTTGCCAGTGCGCAGAACTCGTTAAATCAAGCTTCCTCGAGACCCACGACAGGAGACATCAGTATTAGGACTCAGGAGCTTAATCTGGAGCGGTTGAATAATTCCCTTGCCAACGGCACCATCGTAGCTACGGCTGATGGGGTCATCACCGAATCCAACATAAGGGTGGGGGCACCTCCCAGCGGAATCCTTTTTGTCATCGAAGATACCGAAGACCTTTATGTTACTGCAAGGGTGAGGGAGTACAATCTCACATCCCTGGATGTGGGTCAGGATACGGAAATCACCACAGATGCTTCTGCTGGTGTAATTTTTCAAGGTGTCGTCACATATATTTCGCCAAAGGCGGTGAGCGCGGCAGGGTCCACAAGTGTGGAATTTGAGTTGAAATCCCAATTGCTCACATTTGACAGTACCATTAGAATTGGAATGAATGCGTTTTTGAACATAATCATGGAAACCAGGGAAGAGGTATACTCTGTTCCTGCTTCCATTTTAGTCAGCAAAGACGATGGTGAATATGTCTATGCCATTGAAGAAGGGGAGACCATAGAGATTCTTGTTGAAACTGGTCTACGCACCTCGACTAATACTGAAATATTCAGCGATGAGCTGTATGATGGTATGGAGCTTTTGCTAGACCCAGAGGGTAGATTGTCCAGTGATACACGTTTGTTGCCGTTTTGGATGAGGTAATATTGGGTGTTGTGGTTTAAGTGCTTTTATTACAGACTGGACGAGTAGGGGAGATTTCAACCATGATGATTGAGCTTCGTGGTATTGTCAAAAAATATTTCGTTGATGAGCCAAACGAATTAACTGTTTTAAAGAATATAAATCTAGATATCGAGGAAGGTTCCTTTGTTTCCATCGTGGGGCAGAGCGGTTCTGGCAAGAGTACGTTGATGAATATTCTCGGGGCTTTGGATAGACCAACGGAGGGTGATTACAATCTCAATGGTGTTTCCATCGCATCCATGAATGACAATGAGCTCTCTGATATTAGAAACCGTCAAATCGGTTTTGTTTTCCAAACCTTTAATCTGATTCCTCGTATAACTGCCATTGCAAATGTGGAGCTTCCGTTGTTTTACATGGGTATTAAGCGCAACGAGAGGCGTGAGCGTGCAGAGCGGCTGCTCCATTTGGTGGAAATGGGAGACCGTATGACCCATTTGCCCAACGAACTTTCAGGTGGTCAGAAACAGAGGGTGGCTATTGCTCGTTCATTGGCAAATGACCCTGACATCGTTTTGGCAGACGAGCCGACAGGTGCCCTGGATTCCCAGACTGGTAAACTTGTCATGGATATTTTCATGCGCATTAACCAAGAAGAAAAGAGAACCGTTTTGCTCATCACCCACAATACGGAGCTTGCGGAAATGACACAGCGCATTGTCACATTGCATGATGGCGAGATTATAAGTGACAAGTCAACTGGTACCTTGGTAACGGTTGGAGATACTGGAGCGGGAAGCAATGAGAATGAGGATGGTGAGGCTGTATGATTATTGAAAACATTCTACTGGCTCTATCATCCATTAAGTCGAATAAGATGCGTGCTTTACTGACGATGCTGGGGATTATCATTGGTATTATGTCGATAATCGCCATTATGACCATTGGCGATGCTATGACTGCTTCTGTTACCGACAATGTGTCCACCTTGGGAGCGGGGAATATCACCCTTGCTGTTCAAGAAAAAGACATTGTGAATAATCCCTTTGGAATGGGGAGACCTAGAGTTTCCGTTACGGGGAGAGTTCCGTTGACATCTGACCTCATCAGCCCACAAATGATAGAGGATCTTAAACTCGCTTTTCCGGAAAACGTCGCTGGGGTGTCTGTGACCCAATCGGGCGGTACTGCACAGGCAAAGGATGGTGATTTATATGCCAATATTTCCATCAACGGTGTCAATGAAGATTTTATGAAAGCGAATAATTTGTCTATGATTTCTGGCAGCTTCATAACCGCCAATGATGTGAGAAATCAGACCCAATCTGCTGTTGTTTCCGATAGGTTTGTGAGTAATATGTTTTCAGAAGGGGAAGACCCCATTGGACAAATGGTGAAGGTATATAAGCCCACTGTGGTGGAGGTATATACCATAGTGGGTGTTTATCGATATGAAGCCATGGGTTTCACTGGTATGGTTTCCGACAGCGAAGTAACAACGACTTTTTATATACCTGTTACCACGGCGAAACAGAATGTTCGAGAAAAGAATTATACCTATGCCACGGTGGTTTGTCTTGACCCTGCTGAGGTCAATGACTTGACGGAAAGTCTGCAGAGGTATTTCAACGCTCTTTATATCAACAATAGAGATTGGAAAGTAACTGCGACAAATATGACAACTATGTTGGATACGATTAACGATATGATGAATACCATGTCCATCGCCATTGCTTTCATTGCTGGTATATCTTTGTTGGTTGGTGGGATTGGTGTTATGAATATCATGCTGGTTTCTGTCACCGAGAGGACAAGGGAAATCGGCACGAGGAAAGCTCTAGGAGCAAAGCATTTCCATATTCGCCTTCAATTTGTCACAGAGGCTGTGATTATTGCCTGTGTGGGCGGTGTCATCGGGCTTGTACTAGGAATTGCCATTGGTGCGGCGGCGACATCATTCTTCGAGGTTCCTTTGGTAATTTCAGCCACAACAACCACTGGTTCTGTACTATTTTCCATGGCTGTCGGCGTATTTTTTGGCATATACCCAGCCAACAAAGCTGCAAAACTAGACCCCATAGAAGCCCTCAGGTATGAATGAATTCAATTAACAATTAATAATCAAGTATCGCGCCCGGTAATATGTACTATTTATAGAACAACATGAAGGTCTTTCGTAGGGCGCGGCATCCCTGACGCGCCGCAAGGTATCCACCGCAACCCAATCGGCGCGTCAAGGATGCCGCGCCCTACGAAAATCACGTGAATATGACGATATACAAATTATCACCGAAAGCTAACTCTCCTCATTCCTCACTCCTAACTAAATACAAAAGGAGGCTGCAAATGCAAGCCTCCTTTTATATTCAAGTCTTAACGATTATTCCAGTTCCAACCCAATGGGGATTGGAATTAAGAAAACAGTGCCACCGCGGGAGTCGAAGGCGGCGCCCCAGCCGTATACTAGGCGCTCGAAGGATTCGATTAGGTAACCGTCTTGAAGGTGGTCTGTGGTGTCGTATGGGTCAACTAGAATCAGCACATCGTCTTGGGTATCATCTGTACCCATATCGTCGTAACCGATGATAATCTGCCAGTGACCACCCCATTCGTTCCAGCCGATAATAATGGGTATTCCATTTGACAAGAGCCAAGGGAAGAGTCCATCGTCGGAAGGACCATCGTAGAGGCAATAACCTTCTATACAATCATCGTCATCCAAATCGTCCGTTGTATACCACATGAAATCCAGGTCGAGGGCAGTCAGGATTTGCACCATGCCATCTAGGCTTGTTGCGCCTTCTCTATCATTGTCTCTGAGTGCTGCTAGGGTGAATTCTGTTTCATCGCCTAGAGCATCGAACCAATTAAGAGCTATTAGCATGGATGTGGGTCCGCAAGTCCATTCAGATGCTTGTTGTGAAGTCTGGAAACCCTCCAGGAGTATCAATGTATCGGAAATTCCTTGGGCACCATTGTAGAAGTCGTATTGGGGGTAATATGGGGAGCCAATATGGTCACCTTGGCGGTAATAGTCGCTGCTTGCAGCTCCTGCTAAACCATTGTCACCCCTTTCGGATTTTGTCCGATTATAATCGGAGTCTTCTAAATCCTGGGCGGTTCTGCCATATGGTATCAGCATTTCGTCTGTTTCGTTCACATCATAAACGGAGGGGAGACCCACCGAATATGCAAGACCATCGCCCATGACCGGCTTATATGCATCAGCGTCATAATCCGCTGGATAGGGAACGAAAATCACGGGCATTCCGTAGCCTTGACTGCGTCCGAAGTCTCTGTCGAAGTTTTGCGTCCAATTGTAGTACATCCGCTCATATGACCAAACCACCACTCCATCATTGAGGTGGTCAGTTGTGTCATATGGGTCAGCAAGGATAATCACATCGTCTGCTGTTTCTTCAGTACCCATGTTATCGTAACCGATGATAACCTGCCAATGCGCTCCGAAGCTGTTCCAACCAAGGAGTATAGGTTTACCTTGCCCTAGCATATCTTGTATCCACTCGGGGCTGAGGTATTCATCGGATAGCTCACCATCTTCATCAACAAAATCATATGTGGATTCATATAGCCAAGCCTCATAGCCCAGCATTTCATTTAGGCTATCAAAAACATTCACCAGCATTTTCACATCTGTGGCTCCACCCCAACGATGGGTGCCATATTTTTCTTTTGTATCTCGCAATGCAGAAAGGTCAAGCTCATTTAGCCCATGGGTCATATCAAACCAATCCATCGCCATGAATGCGGAAGTTAAGCCACAAGCCCAGCCTGTTGTTTGCTGGAATGTTCTAAAACCCGTTAAAAATGTGAAGCTGTCTGTACTGGTGGAATTATACCAGTCGTAGGTATAATAATATATGCTGCTAGACAAGTCGCCTCGAGTGGCGACATTGCTATAATCAACAATCGCTCCATTAAAGAGACGCCAGTGTCCAATGAGCCTACCACCGAATGGAATGTTATATTCATTGGTGAAATCAACAGGGTTGCTGGCGAGTATGAAAGGTGTATCATTAACCCATATTAAATCAGCATCTTCGCGGTTTACAATAAAAATCGTATCACCTTTTCCTTCGCCAGATACATCATATACTGCAACAAAATTATACATGATGCTCTCTAGAATCGATTCGGTGTCAAAAGGTATAAAAGCACCATATTCTTCGTCATATACATATACATCAGGTTCATCAACAAGCGTATCAGCGTTTATCATATTATCTTCATAATAATTTGCCAATGTGAAATATCGAATCAGCCTTGCTGAGTCCATTAATCTGGCAGAATCAAAAAGTTCAAAGATGGTTATCTCTTTTGTACCCAAAGGCGTTGATAACAAGACATAGAGTATTTCTGCCACTAATCCGCGTGTTAGAACAGTGTTAGGTTCGGCTAAAATAGTCACATCCCAACCTTGGTTATCATGGAGTATTTCCAGTAGTAAATCAATCGATACATACTTGTTTAAATCTGCAAGGGTACTTGCATAACTCGCTTTATAAACGCCATTGTCAACGCAAGCATTATATGCCTTGTAAGCCCAGTGGCTGGAGAGTCCAGGTTGGTTGTTAATTCCTTTCGCTTCTAATTGAAACGCTTTTGTGAGAAGTGTTGCAAGTTCAGCTAATGTAATCTGGGAATCTGCACGGAAGCTGCCATCGGGATAGCCTTGGATTATTTTGTAATCGTATAAGGTTTCCACAACCTCGTTAAATGGTGTGCTAACGCTGGTGGAAAGCGCAGTAGCCGCTCCGCTAAACATCATGCATAGCACTAAAATGATTGCCAGTATTCTGGTTTTTGTGTTTTTCATTTGTCACAACCTCTCTAATAATGTGGTCTCCTACTGGAGCCTTTGCGGGGAAAAATGGCTAGTGTTTGATATAATACACGAAGCGTCTACCTTTTTCAAGTATTGTATGGTACAATTGAGGGGAAATTTTATCGGAGGTAACTGATATGCGAGATTATGAAATCGAAACATCGAATCGAGTGGGTTTTATTCGCAGTTTATTAGATAATGCGAGGCTTTCTGGGGTTGTTTATGGCAACAGTGGAGGTAAAGATAGTGCCCTGGTGGGGATTTTATGCAAAATGGCTTGTGAAAATACTTTGGGTATTATAATGCCCTGCGGTTCAAAGCGAAATTATGGCGAAGATATGGCAGATGGGAGAGCCGTTGCCGAGCAGTTCGATATTGAGACGAGGGTGATTGATTTGACAGCCACTGCCGAAGCTTTGAAAGAAGCCGTCGGTTTTGCAACGGAAATTTCAGATACAGCTGCTGTTAATATTGCTCCTAGATTGCGAATGAACACTCTTTATACGGTTGCAGCCAGCGAGGGTCGCCTAGTGGCTGGAACTGGAAATAGAAGCGAAATACACATGGGTTATTTCACAAAATGGGGAGATGGTGCCTACGATTTTAACCCCATCGCTGACCTTACAGTTACCGAAATTTACGAGTTTCTCAGGTATTTGGGAGCTCCTGCGTCAATTATAGAAAAAAAGCCCTCTGCTGGGCTTTTCGATGGTCAAACAGATGAAGATGACATGGGTGTGAGTTATGCTTCCATCGATAGCTTTTTGTTAAATGGAGAGTGTCCACCAGAAGATCGAGAAATCATAGACAGATACCACCGCAGCAGCGAACACAAACGCATGATGCCAGTTGTATACAAGGATGATTGATAATGAATAATGAATAATGAATGATGTAACTTGCGTGTCTGGCAATATGTTCAAATATAGAACAACATTCAATGACATTCGTAGGGCGCGGCTTCCCAGACGCGCCGTTGTATGGTATTTATTCATGATATACGGCGCATCAAGGATGCCATTATGGGTGTTCGCAATTAATTATTGAGGTCTGGTATGTTTAAAAAGCGTTTAATATCCTTGTTTCTTATATTTTTTATTTTGATTACCATTTTCTTTGCTGCCTTTGCATTGGGGGATGTTGTTTACACCCATACAAAGTATTTGGCGGATAATTTAATCTTAACTACTGTTACCAAATGGGATGAGACCTTTGGGAGGACGGAGAGTTACACCTTACGTCTGACTGGTGATGGGGAGGTATATGCCATTGTGTTAAATGGCGATACTGTGTTTGGTGGGTTTCGCATATCGGAAATGGTTGAATATGCTGAAAGTTTAGGGCTTAATGTATTAGCGGTGGTCAATGGCGATTTTTTCATGCAGAACACCGTACCAATAGGGATTGTAATAGAAAATGGGCGATATAAGTCTGGTCCGGGAATCGATAGGAGTGCTGTTGTTTTTGGTTATGATGGAAGCGTTGACATTATCCAATCGGCTTCTGTTGTAATCAACCTATTTAATCAAGGCGGTGGAGTGGGTATTGATGGTCGTGATAATTTCGGCTCCACTGTGAGTTTCAGTAATTTCAACAAAACTCGTAGCGAAATGGGTGGTTTGATGTTGTATTCCGAAGACTTTTCCGATATATCCACTAGAACAACCACCCCAGGTTGGTTCGTTAGGTTGAAGATTCTGGAAGGCTCATTGTCCCTTACAGAAACAATGCTTTTGGAAGTGACTGATACTTTTAGAGATGAAGCCCAAGTGGAAATTGGAGAGGGTTATTTGCTCCTAACCGCTGCTGATGCCAGTTATCTCGATGAAGACTTTGAAAAATTCGCCATTGGAGATTTGGTTTCTTTGAATTTTTCCTGCTCTGATGTGCGTTTACTGAATGCTCAGTACGCCACAGGTAGCGGAGATATACTTATTTCCGATGGATTGATAACGGATAATGAGGAATGGACTCCTTCTCTAAAGCCAAGGGCACCGCGAACAGCTTTTGGACTATTAGCGGACGGCTCAACCATAAGTTTTGTAATGGATGGGAGAAATTCAGAGCATTCCATCGGATTGACATTGGATGAATTGGCTGAGGAAATGCTGAATTTGGGTTGTATTTATGCTGTCAATCTTGATGGAGGAGGTTCCACAGCTTTAAGTGTGCGAATTGCTGGTCAAGAGGGTACTAATGTCTTTAATCGTCCTTCCGATGGTTCCCAGCGTAGATGCTCCACATATATTCTTTATGTGACTGATGTTGTATCAAGTGGCGAAGCAAAGCATCTCAGACTGGAAAACGATGGTGTAGTCCTCCTTGCAGAATCTTCCTTGGAGATTTCATTTGCGGCTGCCGATGAAGGGTATTTTCCCGTGGAAACTCCCGATGACGTGATAGCAGAGACGATGGGTTTTGGTGCTATAATCGAAGATTTCATATATACAGCCGGAAGTATGGCTGTCACTGATAGAATTTCTCTATATTCACCATCCACCGGAGCTTCTGGTATGGGTGAAATCTATGTGATAACCAGACCAACTTCTATAACTCCCACCAGGCGTGATTCGGGGATTTCACAATTTTCAGCTAGATTGTCTCCAGCCACCATATTTGAGTTCGGTGTAGTGGCAACCTATTATAGACGACCAGTTGTTTCCCAGCTTCATTCCTTTTCCTATACTGTTGTTGGTTATATTGGTGAAATGCTGGAACCAGGTGTGTTTCAGGCAAGCTTATTACCTGGGGAAACGGGGAGTATTGTCATCGAAGCAGGGGGAAGAAGTGTTGAAATTTCCATTGAAATCAACGGATTTGCCGACATGGTAGACCATTGGGCAAAGGAATTTGCGGAATATTTACTACAATCCGGCATTACTAAAGGAGTTTCCGAGCATAATTACGGACCCTCTGCTCTAATGGAGAGGGGAGATTACATACTTATGCTCTACAGGGCGGTTGGTGAACCTGAGGTAAGTGTTTTCAGCGAGTTTGATGATGTTCCTCCTGATATGTATTATACCAATGCGCTTATTTGGGCAAAAAAAGCAGGTATAGCTGAGGCTTTGGAAGATAATAATTTTTATCCACAAATGCCAATAAGTAGACAGGATGCTTTTACTTTCACTTATAGAGCACTTGCTTTATTGAATATAAATTACCTCGATGGTTATACAGAAGACTTGCTTGCATTTACCGATGTTGAATTACTGGAAGAATATGCAATGATACCCACCGCCACACTAATGGCTCTGGGTATTGTCGAGGGTGTTGGTGATTCTATGCTATCACCACAAAGCACACTAACAAGAGCACAAATGGCAAAAGTCCTAGCCCTGGTATTGCAACTATGAACGCAGGGACGGTTCTTTTGTTCATTTTTGAACGGGGGGACGGTTCTTTTGTTCATTTTTCAGCTACACCTGCCTTTGTTCATAAGCGCCTTCAAAAATAAACAAAAGAACCGTCCCCCCGTTCACGCGAAAATGAACAAAAGAACCGTCCCTGCGTTCACCCACGTTCAAAAATGAACAAAAGAACCGTCCCCGCGTTCACAAAAATGAACAAAAGAACCGTCCCCGCGTTCACCTGCGTTCACGCGTTTACTCTGAAATGGAGGTTGATATTGTGTTTGTTGATATGGCTACTATTCATGTTAAGGCTGGAAAGGGTGGCAATGGTGCTGTTTCTTTCCATAGAGAGAAGTATGTTCCTGCTGGAGGTCCTGATGGTGGAGATGGTGGTAAAGGCGGTGACATTGTTATAAGTGTTGATAAAAATATGTCAACATTGATGGATTTTCGTTACAAAAAGAATTATGGAGCGGAAAATGGTGCCGATGGGTCTAGCAGAAATCGAACTGGTAAAGATGGGAGCAGCCTTACCCTTAAAGTGCCAAATGGAACAATTATCAGGGACAAAGAAAGCGGTTCGATTATCGCAGATATGTCAAGTACAGAGACATTTACATTGGTGAAAGGTGGAACTGGTGGTTGGGGTAATAAGCGTTTTGCTACTCCAACAAGGCAAGCTCCTCGTTTTGCGAAATCGGGGCTTTCTGGTCAGGAGCTTGATGTTATATTCGAGTTAAAGCTTTTGGCTGATGTGGGTCTGGTGGGATATCCGAATGTGGGAAAATCCACACTTTTATCCGTTGTTTCAAAGGCAAATCCAAAAATCGCCGATTATCATTTTACCACCTTGTTTCCCAATTTAGGTGTTGTTTACTACGATGATGGTATTTCATTTATCATGGCAGATATTCCTGGTATCATTGAAGGAGCAGCTGAAGGGTCTGGACTTGGTCATGACTTTTTGCGTCATATTGAGCGTTGTAGGTTAATTGTCCATGTTGTTGATGCAGCCGGGAGCGAGGGGCGAGACCCCATTGACGATTTTGAAACGATAAATGATGAACTTAGAAGATATAATCCCCAATTGGCTTCCAGACCACAAATCATAGCAGCAAATAAGGCAGACATTGCTCAGGATAAAGAACTCACCGATGGTTTTATTGAGTATGTGAAGAAAAATAGTTACGATGTCCATGTTATTTCCGCTGCAACGAATATGGGTGTGCGGGAGCTCATTAATGCAATTGCTCAGGAATTGAGCAAGCTCCCACCTGTGGAAGTATATGAGCCAGATTATATACCAAAGCAAAAAATGGAAGGGAACCCTGAAGATTTGGTGATTGAGGTTTATGACGATGTATGGACTATTGAAGGTCTATGGTTAGAACGCTTGGTTTCCAATGTGAATTTTTCCGATTATGAATCAAGGATGTATTTCGAAAGGGTTCTGCGCAATGCAGGTGTATATCAACGCTTAGAGGATATGGGCATTAAAGAGGGCGACACAGTTAGTATATATAATATGGAATTTGATTATGTAGAGTAATCTTGAATTAGGAACAAAAAAGGAGCAGGTGCGTTAATCGCAACTGCTCCTTTTGCTAGTTTTATTACATTTACTACCAATGCAAACTATCGTTTTAGTTCGCTCCATAGGGTGTCGTAGAGGTCTAGGATTTCTGTGGGGAGATTGATGAAAACATCACAGTTTTCTAGGGTTTCTTCGCTGGCAAACATGATCTCCATTTCGTCGTCATCAAGCTCTTCTTCCATGAATTCCTCTGCTGCTTCGAAGTTAGCTGATGCATACCAGATAAATTCCATGTTTTGGTATGCGATTTCGGTGCTGGAGATATAGTTGATGAATATCTCAGCATTGGTCTTATTGCGTGCGCCAACAGGAATGCACATTGCATCCACAAAGAAGTTTGAACCTTCTTCGGGACGCACGAAAACCAAGTCTGGGTTGTTTGCCACCATAATGAGATAGTCACCTGCATAATAAGGACCGATGGCAGCTTCGCCAGATTCCAGCTTGTCGAAAATTTGATCCATCACATAGGCTTGCAAGATAGGTTTTTGAGCAAGAAGCAAATCATAGGCTTCGCGGATTTCATCTTCGTTTATTGTATTTTGATCATAACCGAGATATTTAAGTGCGATGCCGAATGCGTCCCTTTGATTGTTGAACATGAGGATTTGTCCAGCATATGCTTCGTCGAAAAGCGCAGCCCAGCTTGTTATTTCCTCGTCTATCATAGCAGAGTTGTAAATGAGTCCAACTGTACCTGTCATATATGCCACAGAATACTTACCTTCAGGGTCATATTCCAAGTTTTTATATGCATCATCGATTAAATCAATATTTGGAATATTCGAAAAATCAAGCTCCTCGAGCAGACCTTCGTCGATCATCCTTGATATCATATAATCGGAGGGTATAATGACATCATAAGTAGCCATTCCATACTTTATGATTGAGTACATTTCCTCGTTGCTCTGAAACTCCATATAGTTGACTTTTATACCAGTTTCCTCTTCAAACTGAGCTAATATATCCATGTCCATATATTCGCCCCAGTTGAATACGTTGACTTCGCCACCTGTGGTTACCTCGTCGTCATCTGTATCAGTTTCATCGTTATCTATAGTCGAATCTGTTTCCTGTGAGCCTGAAGGACTCGATGACTGTGTTGGAGTGCTGCCGTTGCAACCCGTGAGAACCGCTGATAAAATTAGGCATAATGCGAGTGCTAGGATTAAGATTTTTTTCATTTTATTGCTCCTTTCATGTTTATGAGAAAAAAGAATGTTGTTTGCATAAAATCGAATATTCATGTGGGTTTATATAATTAGACAACATCCATTGACTCCTAATTTACTGCCCGTTGGGCGCGTCTTGCCCGTTCCTCTTGTCGGCTCTCCCTGACATTGATAATTATGAGCAATATCAGCACCGATACGAACAAAATCGTGGATAATGCGTTTATTTCAGGGCTGACCCGCCTTCGCGTCATGGAGAATATCTTCATGGAGAGGGTCATTATTTTCATTCCTGCGGTGAAATAACTTATGACAAAATCGTCTATGGATAATGTGAAAGCGATTATTAATCCGTTTATAATTCCAGGCATAATTTCCGGAACGATTACCTTTGTAAATGCTTGCATCCATGTGCAACCCAAATCCATTGCCGCATCCACCAAGTTGCTGTCAAGCTGGCGCAGCTTAGGTAAAATCGACAGGATAACATAGGGGATATTGAAGGTAATGTGGGCAATGAGCAAGGTACCAAAGCCAAACTCAAAGGGTAGGAGTCGCATTGCAAACACAAAGAGTAGGCTCAGTGAAACACCAGTTATGATGTCGGCGTTAACCATAGGGATGTTGTTGACCTGCATGAGCGGAGCTCGCCATTTGCGATGCATATTGTGAAAACCAACAGCGGCAAAAGTGCCAGCTATAGTTGCTATTATAGCGGCAAGGAGGGAAATAACGATGGTGATGTAAAAGGAATTAAGAACGGAAGCATCATGAACAAGCTGCTGGTACCATTGCAGGGAGAAGCCTGTCCATACCGAGCGGCTTTTTGTGCTATTAAAGGAAAATACGATGAGCACAAAAATCGGCGCATATAAAAAGAATAGGACAAGACCGCTGTATAGCCGTCCGATGAATCCAGGTTTCTTAGTCATAGCATCACACTTTCTTCACCTTCGCCAAATCTGTTCATGATGTACATAAAGACGACAACGATGATCATCATTACAAGGGAAATCGATGAACCGAGATGGGGATTGTAGGCAGCTCCCAAAAATTGAAGCTCAATAAGGTCACCCAGGAGCATCTCTTTGCCACCTCCTAGAAGCTGGGAAATGACGAAGGTGGAAACACCTGGAACGAAAACCATAGTGATACCAGATAATACCCCAGGCAAGCTGAGTGGTATTACCAGTTTTGTCAAAACCTTAGAGTTACTTGCTCCCAAGTCCTGTGCAGCTTCTATCACGCTTCTGTCGATTTTTACGATGACAGAGTAGATGGGTAATATCATAAATGGTACGAAATTGTAGACCATACCAATGATGACAGCAGTTTGCGTATTGATTATCCGGAGTGCAGGTAGACCAATGAATCTGAGAAAGCGGTTTAATAGTCCAGTGTTTTCAAGTATTGACATCCATGCATATGTGCGAAGTAAAAAATTCATCCACATGGGTAGCATGATGAGCATAATCATTATTCTTTGAACTCTTACGTTTTCCTTGGCAAGGATATATGAAATGGGGTATCCGATGATGATGCAAATCACTGTGGCGATTGCTGAGAGCCAAAAGGAGCGAGCAAAGACCGAGGTGTATCTACCCATGGCGGAAAAATTCGCCAGGGTGAAGGTTCCGTCCCGGGTGATAAACGCATAATAAACCACAAGGAAAATTGGTGCCACAACGAATACTGCCATCCATAGGACATATGGATAAGCGAAATATTTAGCTTTCATACATCCTCCGCATCTGGATCTATTTCCACTTCATGCTCAGCATCGCCGATTTCATCATACTCTACGCTATATGAGCTATAATCGCCGAACATACCTGAAAACTGGCTTTTCTTCATTATATGGATACCCTCAGGTTGGATTCTCATTCCCAATCTTGTGCCAACGGGACTCAGGGCGGTTGTTTGAATCA
Organism: Oscillospiraceae bacterium; assembly: GCA_009777775.1. Classification (GTDB taxonomy): domain Bacteria; phylum Bacillota; class Clostridia; order Oscillospirales; family Oscillospiraceae; genus WRMH01. Next base: position 41,086 of record WRLE01000014.1, on the reverse strand, counting down.
GCCATTTGTATCCTGCAAAATCAACAATAATATCATACAAAACACCGCGGAATGTGATGTTGATGACGGTACCAGTGAGCATCCCATTTTCAACGGGGACAATTTCTATATCCTCTGGTCGTATGACCACATCCACAGGCTCGTTTGTTTCAAAACCACTGTCAATGCATTGAAATTTTCGCCCGAATATTTCCACAACATTGTCCGATAACATAATGCCGTCCACAATATTACTCTCCCCGATGAAATCGGCGACAAAGGCATTTTGAGGTTCGTCATATATATGTTGGGGAGTTCCTATTTGCTGTATGATCCCAGCTTCTATGACAACAACAGTATCAGACATTGCCAGTGCCTCTTCCTGGTCATGGGTTACATAGACAAAGGTGATGCCTGTCATTTGCTGTATACGCTTCAACTCGTTTTGCATATCTTTGCGAAGTCGCATATCAAGGGCGCCAAGTGGCTCGTCCAGCAAAAGAACCTTCGGACGGTTTACCAAAGCCCGAGCAATTGCCACGCGCTGCTGCTGTCCACCAGAAAGGGTGGACACAGAGCGTTTTTCAAAGCCTTTGAGACTGACTACTCTTAGCATCTCCATGACTCGTTCGTTTATTTCTTCTTTATCGATTTTTTTACCATTGGGTCGCTGGAGTTTTAAACCAAAGGCAACATTCTCAAAGACATTCAAATGGGTGAAAAGAGCATATTTTTGAAATACCGTATTTATAGTCCGCTTATATGGCGGAACGTCATTAATCCTCACACCATCAAAATAGACATCTCCAGACGTGGGCTGTTGGAAACCGCCGATAATCCGAAGCATTGTGGTCTTGCCACAACCACTCGGACCTAGTAGTGTGAGGAATTCTTGATCATTTATACTAAGGTTTATGTTGTGTAAAACAACATTTTGGTCAAACGCCATCGTGCAATCCGACAAGCGAATCAACTCTTTGGACATTTATCACCCTCCGTTTCGAAGCCGCTTCAAGGCAGAATAGGAACAATATACAGTCTGATATTGCAATTGTCAAATAATATTTTTCGCAGGTATTTTATCTATAATTCTTCATAGCAGTAAGAGCGAGAAGTGCAACTTGTCTGTTTTTTAGTTCCGTCAAGCGAAACCATGGACGGTGGAGCGCGCGAATCTGCGCATGGATGCGCAGCTGAGCGAAGGAACTAAAAAACAGACAAGTTGTGCTTCTCGCTCGAGCCGTAATAGTTATTCAAAAGAAACGAGGGTGGCTCCGATACGACGGGCAGTGTCGGTGCATTCTTCGGAAAAGCCTGATCTGGAAAATAGGTACAAATGCCTATTTTCATATCGGAACAAACGACTACGCTCAAAGAGGGAGTTTAAAGCATTAGCCCCAGTGGGCTCCTCCGACCAGTCGCAATCTGCAAAAATCGCATTTTCGTCATCGGAATAGGCAACAATTGGAACTGAAGTTTCCGTCTTCCACACAGGATCCATACCCCACCAGCGCCCCATTTCCACGATGGTCAAAGGCAATCTCCCCGCCAGACTACGTTGATCTAGCCATTGGCGGCAAATGTTGGTAAAGACCATACTCATGAAAGATGGAATCTCCCTTGCCACACCTCGCCAAATTTTATCTGCCATACCGTTTTGGATATGGGAAATGTTACCTTGGACAAAACGATACCAAAAATGAAACATACTGTCTTCAATTTCATATATGGTTTTTTTACCAGCTTTTTCAGTCACAGGTGTGTACTTGCCGATTAAACCAAGGGCGATGAGATTTTTTAAATAAGCGGTGCAAGCACTGGATTCCAAGCCCACTTCAGCTGATATTTCCGAGTTTTTTGTCAGTCCTATGGAAATGGCTCGCAATATGGCATTATAGTAGGTGGGGTCGCGGATTTCACGACGCAATATATTTGCGGGTTCTTCAAAGAGCAAGGAAGATGGATTAAAGAAGTTTTGTCGGATATTCTCCTCAATGGACAGCTCAGGGTCCATTTGTTCCAAATATTTCGGTACACCACCAGTGAGCCCATAGATTACAGCGATGTCAAAGGGCGAAAAATCTGTATATAAACGCCTGGTTTCAAAGAAATTAAATGGTTGAAGACTCATTTGTGCAGTCCGCCTACCGTGGAAAGGACTATCATAACCAAGGGTTTCCCTCTCCATGACTAGCTCAGATGAGCCACAAATAATCATCATTAATTTAGTATTTTTCAGGTGTTTATCAATGCATTGGCATATTTGCTCCGATATTCCGCGAAATGCAGTCACCAGGAATTGGTAATCGTCGATTATGAGTATGATACGCTCCGTTTGAGCCATTTTTCCCAGATGGACGAGTGCATCTTCAAAGGTCGCAATTGCGGAAGCACCATCAAGACTCTTACCAGCAATCGCCTCGACACTGGAAATGAAACTATTTAAGTTTTCCCGGCTACTAGACTCCAGAGCTGCGAAATATGTACCGTTTTTTCCCACGAGAAACTCTCGCAGCAAGGCTGTCTTTCCTGTGCGCCGTTTACCATACATAATCACACATTCAAATTTATCGCTGGCATATACTGTATCGAGCTTATTGAGCTCGCTGCGTCGTCCAACAAACATACGATGCAATCCTCCTTTATACACTAGCTATTCTTCAATTTCATTGCGCCAATTATTGTTTCTATTATTGTTCCTGTTATTTCTAGTGTTGTTTCTATTGTTTCTATTATTATTTCTGTTGTTTCTATTGTTATTACGTCTATTTTGGTTGTTTCTGTTATCGACAGAAGCAGATGATTGCTGTTGATTCTGCCTATCTCCTTGAGTCTCATTGGTATTTAGGCTACGATCTACGCTGGCAGCTGTTTGTCTTTGGTTGGAATCGCTTGGGTTGTTGCGTCTGTTTTGCTGATTTCCTGTTCTTCTATTGGCTGTTGTGGAAGAAGTGCTTGTTTCTAAAAAATCGTCCGTTGCTGATTCAAAGTCACTGGTGGACGCATCTACAGTGGAGCGAGCAAGCTGGGGAGGGGGAGTGGTGCGGAAACCCGCTTCTTCCAAGGTGCCGTCCGCTCTGGCGGCGATATATTCGGCTCTTCGACTTTTTCCGCCCAACACTTCCAATTCGTCAAAGGAAAATGTCTTTAGAGTTGTATCAACTCCATCTTCCAAACGTACTTTCACATTGCTTCTCAATAGGTTCACATTTATTACTGTGCCTTTTCCAGATGGTGTTTCCACGAAAGAATCAATCTTAGGTGCTTTTTTCACCAAATCTTCATAAGCCGCATCTTCATATTTCAAACAGCACATCAATCTGCCACAGGTACCAGATATTTTTGCTGGATTTAGTGATAAACCTTGTGTTTTCGCCATTTTTATGGATACAGGATGAAACTCGCTTAAAAACTGAGAGCAGCAAAACTGTTTGCCACACACCCCTAAGCCACCAATCATTTTTGCTTCGTCTCGAACACCGATTTGGCGCAGCTCAATCCTGGCTCGGAACTCTGCTGCCAGGTCTTTCACCAATTCTCTAAAATCCACCCTACCTTCGGAGGTGAAGAGAAATAATATTTTATTTCCTTCAAAGCCATATTCCACATCCACAAGTTTCATTTCTAACCCTAAGTCTTCGATTCTCTTTTGGCAGTATATATAGGCTTCTTTCTCCTTTTCTTTCCAAGCAATGGCGTTTCTTTTATCGTTTTCTGTGGCAATGCGAATAACGGGTCGAAGGGGTTTTACGATGGAATCATCGTTCACCATTCTGTTACCATATGTACACTCTCCGTATTCAAGACCTTTTGATGTCTCCACCACCACATTGTCACCTTTGTTTATAACCAATCCAACTGGATCGAAAAAGTACGCTTTTCCTCTATTGCTAAACCGCACGCTGATTATTTCAGTCAATTTAATATCCTCCATTATTGCTTTTGCATCTCGCGAATTTGTATTAAATTTGCGCAAATCATACCAGCTATATGGCCAACATTGACGTTGACACCCAATAATTCACTAGCTAAAAGCAATGTTTTTTCAGTATGGGACAGAAGCTCCGCCATATTTATATAAGCAGAATTGTAACCGTCGAAAGGAGTTCCTTGGTCTTTGGTAATGCTTCTTAATTCCTGGGAAAGCCTATCGCAAGCTGCGACTAAAAAGCTGCTAAATTGCAACCTGTCAAGTTTTTCCAAACGAAACATGAACTTGGTAAGTGTTAGTATATCAGCTTTAATTGCTTCGATGAATTCATCGGATATTTCATCAATTGAAGCTGATACTGATGGTGCCTGCGCCCTTTGATTTATAGTAATGCACCGTGAGCGCACTGTGGGAAGTAATCCGTCTGGTGATTCGGTTGCTAGGATGAATACTGTATGGGACGGTGGTTCTTCCAATATGCGCAGGATTGCATTTTGTGATGCAACATTCATGGTTTCGGCTTCTCTAATTATATATGCCTTTTTATTGGAATCGTTGGGAACAACGATAACATCCTTTTTTAACTCGCGAATTTGGTTTACTTGTATTTCGCGCTTTCCCTCTAGTTTTCCTATTACTGTAATGTCAGGATGGATGTTGCGAGAAGACTTGTTGCAATTTGAACAGCTCAAACATGGAACTTGCTCCGATGATGAACACACAACTGCCATGGCAAGGGTGTGGGCAAGGCTTAGTGGTACTATATATGCGTGGGATAGCCTGCTACCGTTGAATGTCGTTTCTATGTGGCTGTCCATGGGGTTCATATTATCCTGTCCATTCTTTAATGCATCTTAATTTATGAATTACGATTGGGGTTAAAAAGTTGGTTATGATTTAGTTATATATACATTATACAAACACAGACCCCTTGAGTCAATAAAAAAATGAAAAAGCATCTATTGCATTTCGTTTAAATGTGATATAAAATGCGAAAAAAGTCATATTATTAATCCTAGATGGTTACTGGTCATGGGGTAACAATCCTGTGTCATTGCGATGAGCAAAGCGACGTTGCAATCTTCTTAGTCAGTTATTTCGGTATAATAAGATCCTTCGCTACGCTCTTAGATGACATTGTAAGTACTTACGAAGGATGGGGTGACCAGTAACCTTAGATGCTTCCATTGGGATATTTTTAGATTAGGGGTTGTTAAATTGGTGGAAAAAAGGTTTAAACTAAAAGAAAAAGGCACAAATGTTAAAACAGAAATAATTGCTGGTGCGACGACTTTCGCAACGATGGCTTATATCATGGCTGTAAATTCCAGTATTCTCTCTGATGCCGGTCTTGATGCAGGTGCTGTATTCACCGCAACGGCACTGTCAGCTGCCATTGGGACAATTGCTATGGGTTTACTTGCAAATATGCCCTTTGCCATGGCACCTGGAATGGGAATGAATGCCTTTTTTGCCTATTCGGTCATAATTGGCATGGGTTATGGCCCGCAGCTTGCTTTAGCAGCGGTGTTTATCGAAGGGATAATCTTCATTATTCTCAGTAAAACAGGAATCCGAACGAAGTTATTCAATGCCATCCCCCTCACTTTGAAATACGCCGTGGGAGCGGGTATTGGTTTGTTTATTATGTTTATAGGCTTGGCAAATGCCGGAGTTGTCGTGGCTGACCCTGCAACTTTGGTTACCATCGGCAACCTAAAGCAGCCTGCAGTCGCCATAGCTTTAATCGGTGTTGTGGTTATCATCGTTTTGCTGGCTCGAAAGGTGAAAGGAGCTTTGCTCATCGGTATACTAATCTCTTGGCTCATCGGGATTATTGCTCAATTTACCGGTTGGTATCAAATCGATCCAGCAGCAGGAGCATATAACTTGCTTCCCACAGCAGTCGTTTCAGCTCCACCTTCGCTGGCTTCCACTTTTGGACTATGTTTCAGCGGAATCAAGGAGGCTTTCAGCGGAACCACAAGTTTTCTCACATTCTTTTCGGTTATGTTCACCTTTCTTTTTGTGGACATCTTCGACACATTGGGATTTCTCGCTGGAATTGCTACTAAAGCGAAAATGCTCAATGAAAAAGGAGAGCTGGAAGATGCCGATAAAGCTTTGCTTGCCGATGCAATAGGAACTACAGCGGGAGCAATTTTGGGGACATCCACTGTTACCACATATCTGGAAAGTGCAGCTGGAGTTCAAGAGGGAGGTCGCACAGGCTTGACTTCGTTGGTGACATCGGCATTTTTCCTACTGAGCCTCTTCTTTTCACCGATATTTTTAACAATACCCAGCTTTGCCACAGCACCAGCTTTGATAATCGTAGGTATTTTCATGATTGAGCCTGTTATGCATCTGAAGCTTGACGACTTTGAAGATTCTATCCCCCTCGGTCTTACTTTGATCTCCATGCCCTTGTTTTATTCCATATCCCATGGCTTGGCTTTCGGTTTAATTTCCTATGTAATTGTAAAGTCTGCAGTTGGCAAATTCAAGGAAGTAAGCGGACTCATGTGGGTGCTCACCATAGTATTTCTTTTTCAAATGGTGCTTCATTGACAGCGTTGACAAGCGATTGACAGCGATGGAAAAATATTGTAAAATACGATGCGTGGCGTGCTTGAAATGCTACGCAAAGCGCTTGTATAGCTCAGTTGGTAGAGCAGCGCATTCGTAATGCGCAGGTCGCCAGTTCAAGTCTGGCTACAAGCTCCAATGTATAGCGTCTTTTTCCATGAATTTTGGAAAAGACTGGAAACAGGCTACCCGCTTTTGGGTAGCCCGCTCCAATTATATATGTTTTATTGTTTAATTGCTTTTATGATAGATATTTAAAAAAGTTTACCATATAAAATATCAAAAGCACTGTGGATATAACGCTGACAGTAATCAATAATTTGTTATATTTGTCGGTTTTTCTGCGCTGGCGCGTTGCATTGAGTATTAGACCGACGACGCAAGTCAGAAACGAAGCGAGGGCAGTTATGAAAGCCCATCTGAGCATGGATGTATTCCAGGTGCTGATGATGTCCAGTTTTAAAAATCTTGTTATAAAGTTTTCCTGTGCTGGAGCCGCTCTGTCAATTAGTAATAGGGCAATCATTGTGCCAGCCCAACCTAGTATCGCAATAACTGTGGCGGACTTTACAACCCAATCTTGCTTCCTTCTGCGTTCGACAAAGGCCCGTTGCTGACCGGGTAAGGTGACTGGAGTTCTGTCGCCTTCTCTCCTGTCGCTAATCAACCTGCCATCGGATGCGCGTCTATCGCTTTCTCTTCTATCGCTCATGAAATGCCTATCCCACCGATATTTCCGCAGGATGCATTATTGTGGATTTATGGATTTTCATATTTTATCTTATGCGGAAACATCACCTTTCTTGTAGAGTATTTTCTTGTAGATTATTTTGCTCGCTGACATTGCTAGAAGGCATAATTATCATAAACACTAAATATCAAAATATGCTCATAAAACACTGCCGTTGATGCTTTATCGTTTTGAGAATTGAGGTGCTCTTCTGGCACCTTTCAGTCCGTATTTTTTCCTCTCCTTCATCCTGGGGTCACGGGTGAGGAAACCAGCTGCTTTAAGAGGCGGACGGAATGACTCATCAACCAAGAGCAAGGCGCGGGCGATTCCGTGGCGAATGGCTCCTGCTTGGCCTGTTACGCCACCACCCTTAACTGTTGCTCTGATATCGACCTTACTTGTCATCTCAGTTGTATTTAAGGGCTGGCGCACGATGTATTTAAGTGTTTCTAAACCGAAATATTCGTCGATATCACGACCATTGATGGTTATTTCCCCTGTGCCGCCTGGGAACAAATGAACCCTGGCAACGGAGGACTTTCTTCTTCCTGTGCCGTATAGATATGGTTTTTTACTTGTATACATTCAATCTCCTCCTTATTGCATTGTCCAAGGTTCTGGTTTTTGCGCTTGGTGGATATGATCCGGTCCTTTGAAGACGCGAAGTCTTTTGAGGGCACCGCGGTCACGAGTGTTTTTTGACATCATGCCTTTCACAGCGAGAGTCATGGCGAAATCTGCACGGGTTTCCATTAAACGTTTGTATTGGACTTCCTTAAGACCACCGACCCAACCACTGTGGCGGCGATAATACTTTTGCTGGAGCTTATTGCCCGTGAGAACGGCATCTGCTGCATTGAGTATAATAACGAAGTCACCACAATCTACATTTGGTGTATAATCAGGTTTATGTTTACCTCGTAGTATATTCGCCGCTTGCACTGCTGTTCGCCCCATGGGTTTTCCAGCGGCATCAAGGATATACCATTTGCGTGTAATGGTTTCCTTTTTAGCAAGTGTTGTTGACATTATATTTCCTCCAATATAGTCGCATGAAGCTATACAGACTAGCCGACTATTATTGTTATGTATAACAGTTTAGAGCAGTATAGCATTTGAAAATACATCCGCAAGTCTTGCGGTGTATTTCCGCTAGCTAGTATAACATATGGATATTTCAGTGTCAATACTTGTTTAGAAAAATATTAAACTACTGAAAGCATACTGCTAATTGCTCCATATTTCTTTAAAATGCTCACATATGCTCAATTGCAAAAACACTTTTAGGAGATTTATCATGAGTGACCCCAATACAACTGCAGCACTGAATAAGATTACAGGTTATGTCAGGCGTTGCATCGAAGATTATAAAATGATAGGGGATGGTGAAACCCTTGCCGTTGCTGTTTCTGGTGGAAAGGATTCATTGACATTATTAATGTCTTTGGTTGAACTGCGCAGGTATTACCCGAAATCTTTCAATCTTCACGCTGTGACTGTGGATATGGGCTTTGAAAACATGGATTTCGATAATGTGCAAAAACTATGTGATGACCATGATATTCCGTATACTTTATGTAAAACCGAATTTGCTAAAATTGTTTTCGATGAAAACCGTCACAGCAGTCATTGTTCCCTTTGTGCAAAAATGAGGCGGGGTATACTCCATGATACCATTGGAGCTCTCGGTATCAGAAAGATTGCCCTTGGACATCATTATGATGATGCTGTGGAGACATTTCTGATGTCTCTTTTATATGAAGGTCGCGTGAATTGTTTTTCTCCAGTTACATTTTTGGATAGAGCTGCTGTGACGCAAATCAGACCTATGCTCTATGTGAAGGAGGCTGAGATAAATAAATATGCTTCGATGGCGAATTTGCCTATAGTGGCAAATGTGTGTCCATTAAACGGTTCGAGCAAACGTGAAGAGATTAAAAGCTTAATTAAAACTTTAAGGAAGTCGTATCCAGATATTAAATCAAAAATATTCGGCTCAATGCAGCAGCTCCCCATAGAAGGCTGGAAAAAATGAATATTTCAGGCGCGTATCCATTGACAAAGATACGTTGATATGCTATCGTTTGATGAATCTCTAACAACTAGGAGAAAGCATATGGCTGACAATAAAGGATACATAGTAAATAACATCGAAAAGGGTAGTATAAACATATCCGAAGATGTGTTGGCGGTGATAGCTGCTGTGGCTGCATCCGATGTGGAGGGTGTCCATGAACAAGCTGTTACCCAAAGTAAAGAAATAGGCAATATACTCGGTAGAAAAGGGAATCCCAAAGGTGTAAAACTGACTGTGGAAGGTGATAATATCACCGTAGATATAGATATTATCGTACAATTTGGATATTCAGTCAGTGAAGTTGGTGCCCTGGTTCAAAAATCCGTTGTTACTGCGATAGAAGGAGCTGCTGGTATCCCTGTTGCCGCAGTTAATGTGAATATTAGTGGGATAGCACTCCAAAAGAAGGAAAAATAAGATAAGATGCTTCGGACTGTAGCTAGGGAAATAGCGGTGAGGCTCAACTTTGCCCTGTCTGAAAATCCTTCAGACCCAGAGCAGTTGCTGGAAAGGGTTTTTGAAGAAGAGTATTATGCGACGCTTTATGCAGAAGATGAGCTTTTTGAGGAAAGTCCGGATGATTTGCAACGCATTTACATAAGTTCGCTAGTAAAAGGCGTTTATGAGCATGGAGCGGAGCTGGATGGATACATAGATAAATATGCTGTTGGATGGAGTTATGGTAGAATTTCCAGAACCGCTGCCGCTGTCATGAAAACAGCCATGTTTGAAGTTCTTTATATGCCCGAGATTCCCGACCGGGTTGCCATCAATGAAGCCGTAGAAATCGCAAAAAAATACGAAACCCCTCAAACCGTCTCCTTCATAAACGGCGTACTAGGCTCCTTCCAAAGAGGAGAGATGTTTTAATTAAACCGGGTGTTTGCTGTGGGTGTTTTTACTGTTAGTGAATTGAATAGCTATATTAAGAAATTGCTGGATTCCGATGGGGAGCTTCGTAAATTGACCGTTCGGGGGGAGCTTTCTAATTATACTATGCATCAGGCAGGGCATCATTATTTCACCATGAAAGATAACGAAGGTTCTTTGAAATGTGTTATGTTCCGTAGAAACGCATCAAATCTTCAATTCAAGCCGGAAAACGGAATGAAGGTGCAAGCAAGCGGGAGTATATCTCTATATCCAAGGGATGGAGCTTATCAGCTTTATGTGGACGAGCTTGTTCCCGATGGTATCGGTGACTTACATATTGCATTTGAGCAGCTGAAGGAAAAACTATCCTCCGAAGGACTTTTTGAGCAATGGCATAAAAAACCAATTCCTCAATTTCCACAAAGAATTGCACTGGTAACATCACCCACTGGCGCAGCTGTCCAAGATATGTTAAAAATATTGAAATCGCGTTGGTCCTTGACAAAGGTAATCATATTACCCGTTCGAGTTCAGGGAGCAGAGGCTCCTTTGGAAATTGCACTTGCGATTGAATATGCAAATAAACACGAATTGGCAGAGCTTGTAATCACAGGGCGCGGCGGTGGTTCCATTGAAGACTTATGGGCTTTCAATGATGAAACAGTTGCCCGCGCTATTTTTGCCTCAAAAATACCAGTAATATCAGCGGTTGGTCACGAACCTGACATCACAATATCTGACTATGTTGCTGACCTGCGAGCTGCCACACCGTCAAACGCAGCGGAACTAGCAGTTCCAGACATCAATGATGTGAGAAATGGATTGAGAAATGCGCAAATTAGGGTAAGTCAAGCAATAAATGGTGAAATAAAATCATATAGACAAACAATAGACGCTTTTAAAGATGCGCGAGTGATGCGAAATCCAAGGCATTATATAGATGACAGGCGTTTGCAAATCGCCCAAGTCCAAGATCGAAGCGTTTTGCTTTTTCAACGAAACATTCACACTATGAAAAGCCAAATGGCTGCTGTAAATGGTAAACGAATCACCCTTAATCCGCAAAAATTCATTGATGACAAAGGAAAAAAAGTAGATACATTAAGGGAAAAACTTCAAGCGAGTATGCAACAAAGCCTTATTGACCGTAAAGTAAAATTTGCTATGCTGGCGGCTTCCCTTGATGCCATGAGTCCACTCAAGGTACTTGGACGCGGTTATGCCATAGCAAAAAAGGATGACGGAAGCATCATTCGAAATGCAAATGATGTCGTGGCTGGTGAAAAAATCGCCATTAGGCTGGAAGTTGATGAAATTTCGTGCATGGTCATCGAAAGTGAGGAAAAATAATGGAACAATTGGAATTAACATTTGAACAGGCATTGGAAAGAGTAGAAGAAATTGTTAAGCAATTGGAAAGGGGAGACGCTCCTCTGGATAAGGCTCTTGCTTTGTTTGAAGAAAGTGCAAAATTAATTCAAAGCTGTAATAAAATGCTGGACGATGCAGAGCAGACAATTGTTCGCCTCCAAAGAAACCAGGATGGCGAAATGGAGGAAGTTGCATTTGACGATGAGGACTGATGATTCGATTTATAACAAGGAATTTGATGATTGCAGGGAACTCATTGAAAATAAGCTTGATTCATACTTCACAGGGCAATACTCATATGGAAAATTGCTGGAGGCTATGCGCTATAGCTTGCTGGCTGGGGGAAAACGCATAAGAGCGGTTTTATGCATAAAATTTTGCGAGGCAGCCGGTGGAAATTTCGAAAAGGCTTTAAATGCAGCCTGTGCCATTGAAATGCTCCATGCATATTCATTGATTCATGATGACCTTCCTGCTATGGATGATGACGATTTGCGAAGGGGTAAGCCGTCCAATCACATCGCATATGGAGAAGCAACAGCCATTTTGGCTGGAGATGCGTTGCAAGCAGCAGCCTTTGATGCATTACTGGCTTCGGAACTACCAGCAGATACTATTGTAGAAATGGGTAAGATATTTGCGAAAGCGGCAGGACCCCATGGGATATGCGGGGGGCAGCTTTTGGATTTGGAAAATGAAGGCATTCAAATTGAGCTGGAGCAGCTGGAAGAAATTAATAAATATAAAACAGCTCAGCTGATTAGTGCCAGTGCCATAATGGGGGTCATTGCAGCAGGCGGCACAAAGGCGCAGATAGAAGCGGCTCAGGAATATGCCCTTTCCCTAGGGCTGGCGTTTCAAATCCGCGATGATTTACTTGATTATATAGCCGATGAAAAGGAGCTGGGGAAACCCTTGCTTTCTGATAAAAATAGCAATAAGACAACCTATGCATCATTACTCGATTTAGATTCATGTAATGAAATTATCGCCAAACAGACGAAAAAAGCAGTGGATGCAATCGAAAGTGAATTCGGAGAAATCGGTTTTTTGTCTTGGCTTGCATATATGTTGGCTGAAAGAACAAGCTGAAGCAGCTAAAAACCATTTGATGCAGCTGAAGACATTTGAAAATATACAAGATTTATGCATTTACATAATATTATACCAGTTGTCATTACACATTATATTTCTATATTAATGAACGATTTAGATTTTCAGCAAGTGGAATAACAAAACAGCAAGATAGGAAAAAATCTCCTTGCGTTGATTTGAGGTTAGTATACTTTGAGTATTCTTGATAAAGTAAATTCTCCCGAAGACGTAAAAGACCTTGGGAATGCCGAACTTGATGGCTTGTGTGAGGAGCTACGTGATTTTTTGGTTCAAAATGTAGCGAAAACGGGAGGGCATTTGGCATCTAATCTTGGTGTTGTTGAAATTACTGTTGCTTTACACAGGGTTTTTGACACTTCAAAAGATAGACTGGTATTCGATGTTGGGCATCAAAGTTATGTCCACAAGGCATTGACAGGGAGAAAATCCGAATTTAGCACCCTGCGACAATTTGGTGGCTTATCGGGTTTTCCAAAACCATCGGAGAGCATACACGATGCCTTCATTGCGGGACATGCATCAAACTCCATTTCCGTCGCTTTGGGAATGGCGCAAGCTAGAACACTCTCTCGGGGAGAGTATTCTGTGATTGCACTCATCGGCGATGGTGCGCTCACAGGTGGGCTTGCTTTCGAAGGCTTGTCAAATGCCGGCGAATCAGGTGAGCAGCTTATTATCATATTAAACGACAACGGTATGTCCATTAAGCCCAATGTTGGGGGAATTGCTCGTTACTTATCCAGACTGAGAATGAAGCCATCATATGCATCTTTCAAAAAAGGCTACAGGCGGTTCATGGAGATACTTCCAGGTGGGAAATATATATATAATTTTCTACATGGTATAAAAACCGCTCTTAAAGAAGCAATTTTAAATTGTAGCATGTTTGAGGAAATGGGTCTGCAATATTCAGGACCTGTGGATGGTCATAATGTTGATAGAATTGTTGAAGCCCTGGAATGGGCAAAGCGGCAAAATGAACCCGCTGTTATTCATGTGTTGACCCAAAAGGGCAAAGGTTATGAGTTTTCCGAAAAAGAACCGGATAAATACCATGGAGTCCGTCCCTTTGATTATCAAAAAGGTGTAGCCAGCGAAAGCGATAGATCCTTTTCCTCTGCTTTTGGAGACGAACTGACGAAAATTGCGATTCATGACCCACGCATTTGCGCCATTACAGCGGCGATGACCGATGGCACTGGCTTGGCTGATTTTGCATTGAAATATCCCGATAGGTTTTTCGATGTGGGGATTGCAGAGGGTCATGGAGCTTCCATGGCTGCAGGCATGGCTACCAGGGGAGCTGTTGCAGTTTTTGCGGTTTATTCATCTTTTTTACAACGTTCATATGATATGCTGCTCCATGATATTGCACTGAGCAATGTCCATGTGGTCTTGGCGGTGGACAGAGCTGGTTTGGTACCTGGAGATGGCGAAACCCATCAAGGAATTTTCGATGTGGCTTATTTACGCTCGATACCTGATATGACAATACTTGCCCCTTCAAATTATGCAGAGCTACGAGATATGCTTCGCCTTGCCACTGATAGCATAATCGGTCCCGTTGCCATTAGATACCCCAGGGGAACTGAGGGCGCATATAAAGCAGGCGGAACCCAAGCCACAGTGCGTCTAAGGGAAGGATCAGATTTTACTTTAGTGACATATGGCATAAACATAAACACAGCCATTGAAGCTGCACAAATTTTATCCCAAGAAGGGATTGAGGTGGAGCTGATTAAACTGGGAAGGATTAGCCCAATCGATATCGATCCAATTGTTGAATCTGTTAAGAAAACTAAAAGACTTTTGGTGCTTGAGGAATGCGTGGAGCGAGGTTCAGTGGGAGAGGGTCTGGTGACAGCACTTGCTAAGGATTTCACTGCCTATTTCCCTAAAAAGCTTATATTAAAAAACACTGGTGAACGCTTTATACCCTGTGGCGATGTTTCTGATTTGCGAAAATTATGTGGTATCGATACCGAAAGCGTTTGTGCTTCGATTCGCGATGGGATTCGCGATGATATGGCGAATGAAATGGTAAATGAAAAGTCGAAAACGATGAATGATGAACGGAGCAAAGGCATTCGAGAGAGTCGTAGCATAAGGCAAAGAAATGGGTAAGGGCATATGAGTAAGGTCCGTTTAGATGCTCTTATTGTCGAGCGTGGATTAGCGGATAGTCTTGAACTGGCAAGAGCCCTTATAATGGGCGGAAAAGTGTATATCGGCAACGCAAGGGCGAGCACAGCAGGTATGCAAATTGACCCGAATTCTTCTATTATTGTCGAAGGAAGCCAAGAATATGTGAGCCGTGGAGGCTTAAAGCTGAGTAAAGCCCTTGAATATTTCGGCATATCTCCAGTGGACAAGATATGCATCGACTGCGGAGCGTCCACAGGTGGATTTACTGATTGTTTATTGAAAAATGGTGCAAAACTTGTATATGCCGTTGATGTGGGATATGGTCAGCTGGCATGGAGTCTTCGCAATGACCCGCGGGTGATTTCCATGGAGCGGACAAATATAAGATATGTCACTGGAGAAATGCTCAATCCACTGCCATCGCTAGCTACCCTTGATTTATCATTTATTTCCCTGGGAACTGTTCTATCAGTGGTCAAGGAATTGCTTGTTGGCGACAAGGATACGATTTGTCTGATAAAACCGCAGTTTGAAGCCGAGCGGGAAAATGTGGGAAATAAGGGTGTTGTATCTGACATGGATACCCATATTGGGGTGTTGGATAGCTTTTGCGAAAATGCATTTCGTATTGGATATATGCTGGGCGGGCTTACCCATTCGCCGATTAGGGGAGCGCAAGGGAATATAGAGTATCTCGCTTGGCTTCGGGCAAGTGGCGAGGGCAGCAGCATATCCACAGCAAAAGTGGTTAGTAAATCCTATGAATATTTCGCAATAGAATAAAGAGAGTGTGGGGAAGAGTTTTGTCTATTACAAAGGAAGCGATAAAAGGCGAAGCAACTGGGGGAGAAATGGAACGGGATGAAGGCTTTCCAGCCGGATTCGCTGGTGCCATCAAGCATGATAGAGTCGTATTATATCCCCATGTACAGCGGGACATCGGTCTTGATGTCACATTAAAAGTGGCATCGATTCTCAAACAATATGCCAAATATGTTGTCATTTGCCCTGTGCTAGAGGATATGGGTGACATTAAATTACCCCCCAGCGATTTCAAATATGCCAAATTTGAAGATGAACTCGAAGATGCAGATATGATTATCACCCTAGGGGGAGACGGAACGATACTCCGTGCTGCTAGAACTGCTGCAGATTACGAGGTGCCGATACTTGGTATAAATATGGGAAGCAAAGGATTCATGGCAGAGCTTGAAACTGACGAAATCGAAATGGTGAGCTTGGTAGCTTCTGGAGCTTTTGAAATTGAAACTCGAATGATGCTTGATGCCCAGCTTTTGCGGCAAGGAGAGGTGATTCATGATGATTTTGCTTTGAATGATGTCGTAATCAGAGGATATAATAAGGTGATTGATCTTACCTTGTATGGTGATGGACAAATTATATCAAGCTTTGTGGGTGATGGAGCCGTTATAGCAACGCCAACAGGGTCCACGGCTTATTCCATGTCAGCAGGCGGACCCATTGTAGAACCGACATCCCATAGCATAATAGTAACGCCGATATGTGCCCATGTACTGGAGGCAAAACCCTTTGTCCTAGTCTCCGAAAGGCATGTTACAATAGAATTAGGTCATGAAAAAAACAGCCCAGCGTATATTTCCTGCGATGGTTGTGATAGAATAGAGTTACTAAGCGGAGATGTGGTTAATGTGAATAAATCGAAGAAATCCACACGTTTAGTGCGTTTGTCCGGAAAAAGCTTTTATAGTAAAGTCAGTGAAAAGTTGAGGGAAAGATAATGAAAAAAGAGCGGCAGGCTGCAATTCTTAAAATCATTGCCACAATTGATGTGGAAACGCAAAACCAGCTAATCGCTGAGCTAACAAAGCTTGGGTATTATAGTACACAAGCCACGATTTCTAGAGACGTGAAGGACTTACACTTGGTGAAAGAACTGACGGCTTTAGGTTCTTATAGGTATGTTACCAGAGGGAAGCCAGATATACTTAACCATGCAGCAAGGCTAAGGACAATATTTCGAGAAAGCGTTACTTCCTATGCCTTTGCCCAGAACATAGTGGTGATTAAAACATTGCCAGGTCTCGCCCCAGCCGCCTGCAGTGCCATCGACACAATGGGCATAAAAAGCATAGTAGGCACCATAGCCGGCGACGACACAGGCTTCCTAGCCATGCACGACATGGACGCAGCAGAACGCTTCTGCAGCGAAATAGAAGAAATGCTTAGATAATGAACAATGAACAATGAACAATGAACAATGAACAATGAACAATTATCCCAAACCGCAACACAAAACAATGACATTCGTAGGGCGCGGCATCCCTGACGCGCCGCCTCAGCAACAATGCACAATGCACAATTACCCCAAACCGCAACACTACACAATGACATTCGTAGGGCGCGGCATCCTTGACGCGCCGCCTCAGCAACAATGAACAATGCACAATTACCCCAAACCGCAACACCACACAATGACATTCGTAGGGCGCGGCATCTTTGACGCGCCGCCTCGGCTGTAAACCATAAGCACCCCCAGGGGTGTCATTCTGAGCGAAGCGAAGAATCTCATTCGGAAGACAACTATTCTTCGCAAATAAACAATGTTAAACAAATCGAATTACCCAATAATTTGGTATTACATATGATAAAACTATTACACATTGAAAATATAGCTGTAATTGAAAAGGCAGACATTGAATTTGACTTTGGACTTAATGTGTTAACAGGGGAGACTGGAGCGGGAAAGTCAATCGTGATTGATGCCCTGTCTGCTGTCACAGGTGGAAGGACATCAAGAGACATCATTAGAACAGGAGCCGATTTCGCCACTGTTACCGCTGTTTTTTCATGTGAAGATGAAGACGCATCATGGCTGGCGGATAACGATATAGAAGCGGATGAAAGCGGAGACATATATATATCAAGAAGGATAAGTAGCGATGGAAAAACCGTTTGTCGCATTAATGGAGCACCAATTCCAGTCACCCAACTAAGGGAGCTAGGAACAGGGCTTCTTGACATTCATGGACAAAATGATGGTAGGAAGTTGCTAGACGAAAGTGCCCACAGGTCTTATTTGGACACATTTGGAGGACTAGCTAGTCAATTAGGTGAATATCGTGGAATATATGATAAACTAATTGCAAAAAAGCATGAAATTGAAAAGTTAAATATGGATGAAGGTGACAAAGAGCGTCGCATTGATGAACTTAAATACCAAATTGATGAAATTGAACAAGCAAGGATACGTGTTGGGGAACATGATGAGCTTTCTTCAAGGCGAGAGCTGCTCATGAATGCTTCAAGATTAACAGAATCCGTCGAAGCAGCATTCGAAGCTCTCAACGGCGGAGACAGCAGCGAAGGTGCGGTCGCTCTAATAACCGAAGCACAAATGGAACTGGACAAAGCAGCGCGATATTCCGAAGGATTAAGATCAATTGGCGAACGCTTAACTGATTTACGCTACAACGCCCAAGACATATCCGATGAACTTCGCAGCTTTCGCTCGGAGCTTGATTTTTTCCCAGGTGAGTTGGATGAATTGGAATCTCGCTTGGATGCCATAAACCGCATCATGCGAAAATATGGAAGCGAAGAAGCGGCAATCGAGTATTTGGAACAAGGTAAAATAGAGCTCATGGACATGGAAGACTCATCCAACAAGCTGGAAAGACTTTCCGCAGAATTGGAGCAGCTCATTAATGAAGCTTCCGCTGTTTCTGAAAAACTCTCCCAATCTCGAAAATCAGCTGCGAAACAATTGGAAAACAACGTAATGGAAGAATTATCACAACTCAATATGCCTGGTGTGGAATTTGTAGTTGAATTTGGCGAAGTACATGGTGAATATGGACTTGGCGCAGCCGGACAGGACGAAATAAGCTTTCTCATGTCGGCAAACCCTGGAGAAAAACCTGGAAAAATCAATCGAATTGCCTCCGGCGGTGAGCTAGCAAGGATAATGCTTGCCTTAAAAAATGTTATTGGTAGTGGAAAGGACACTGGAGCCGTAGTCTTTGATGAAATAGATTCCGGTGTTTCTGGGATTGCTGCACAAAGAGTCGGAGAAAAGCTATCGAAACTAGCACAGCAAAGGCAAGTGCTTTGTGTCACCCATCTACCACAGATTGCTGTCATGGCGGACACACACTTCGAGATTTTAAAAAGCACCAGCAGCGGCAGAACCTTCACCCAAGTAAATGAACTAGACCATGAAGGAAGAAAAGCTGAACTAGCACGCCTGAGCGGTGGCGAAAACATAACAACAACAACCCTAAACAGCGCCGCCGAGCAACTAGCAGCAGCAGAGAGGTTTAAAGAAACACTGAAAGAGAATTAGGAGTTAGGATTTAGGATTTAGGAGTTAAATGATATATTGCAGTAGTGACAAATTTGTGTTATTATTATCTCATACTGATTAATGAACATATGCGGATGTGATGGAATTGGTAGACATGCAAGATTTAGGTTCTTGTGCCGAGAGGCGTGGGTGTTCGAGTCACCTCATCCGTACCAAATATGAAAACTCACGCTATATAGGCGTGGGTTTTTTATTTTTAATATTTCAAAAAAACTATTGACTTTGACGCTACGTCATAGTGTACAATGTGGTTACGTTATAATCAAGCATGAATACAATGGTTTGTGAGGTGATTGAAAATGGAATATTCAGGTAATAAATTGGCAAAAATGTCTGGAGTGAGTGCTCGCACTCTGCGCTATTATGATGAAATAGGCTTGTTGAAGCCAGCTAGAGTAGCATCCTCGGGGTATCGCATATATGGACAAATGGAACTTAATATATTGCAACAGATTCTGATTTACAAAGAACTTGGCTTTTCTTTAGAAGACATTAAAAGTATCATGTATGCACAGGATTACGATGAAGAGCAAGCATTTAAAAATCACCTAAAAGACCTAAGAAAAAAGAGAGATCGTTTGGATGTTCTGATAAAAAATGTCGAGAAATCCATCTCAGCTATGAAAGGAGAAACAACAATGAGTGACAATGAAAAATTCGAGGGATTAAAACAATCACTCATAGACGAAAACGAAGAAAAATATGGTGAAGAACTCCGTGCATTATATGGAGACCAAGCCATTGACGAATCCAATGCAAAGCTAAAAGGTATAACTCAAGAACAATACAACGAAGGTGAAAGACTTCGCCTAGAACTGGAAGAAACATTGGTCGCCGCTATCGCAACTGGCGAGCCAGAAGGAGAGCTTGCACAAAAAGCCTGCGACCTTCACAAGCAATGGCTATGTGTGTTTTATCCCAAGTATAGCAAAGAATACCACATAGGCTTAAGCGAAATGTACGTAGCCGACGACCGCTTCAAAGCCTACTACGAAAAACTAGCCCCCAGCTGCGCAGAATTCCTCAGGGATGCAATATTGGTATATTGTAAATAAATTTAGTTTTTTTGATGGAAATGATTGAATATGCTTACTTATTTTGTTACTATATCTTCATTGGGTTTCCGATTCACAATGTTTTTTACCCCCCAAAAACGGGCATCATTGTGAAAAAGTGGAGTGGTGTACTAAGAGGTTTAAAAAATCCTGTAATTGCAATGGTTAATCGGCATCCGAAAGGATTATTATTTTGGAGAAGTTACAAAAGAGTTACAATAAAAAAGGTTGTTATGTCAACCAACTCCAATCATTGTTAAAACACCCCCTAAAAACCCAGTGGTACCAATGCCTGAAAAAGGCTAGGGTTGCGCAACCCTAAATCCCCGAAAGGGGTTTGAAACCGGCCTTAAAAGCCTCTCCGTAGGCTTCATGTAGACGGTTGCGCAACCCTAAATCCCCGAAAGGGGTTTGAAACCGGTGGTTGCGGGGGCGGTGGTTGCGGTGGCCTCCTGTTGCGCAACCCTAAATCCCCGAAAGGGGTTTGAAACGCTTTTTCCCCTCTGCTATGTATTGCAGAGTAACAAGTTGCGCAACCCTAAATCCCCGAAAGGGGTTTGAAACCTTCGACCTTGCGGCCGAGGACAGAGATCTCCCCCAGTTGCGCAACCCTAAATCCCCGAAAGGGGTTTGAAACCAGCCTGCCAAGATTGTGGCGGAGGACTTGCTCTTGTTGCGCAACCCTAAATCCCCGAAAGGGGTTTGAAACGTCATAGTAGCGGGGCGCCCAAACGGCGGTATACTATTGCGCAACCCTAAATCCCCGAAAGGGGTTTGAAACGCTGAATTCTTAGTGGCCTTGTTGGGGACGTGACGCGTTGCGCAACCCATTATTTCCCTGAAAGGGGTTTTCTTTTTGGTTAACAATAGCTTACATATTATGAAACTAAGTTTTCGATTGGAATTCCAGTCTCAAACACGGCTGCCGACATTTATTGGCAATACGATTCGTGGTGCGCTTGGGGCTGCGCTTTCGCGTGAATATTGCATTTATGAAAAACAGCAATGCGTTGAATGTGCATATATTAAAGACTGCATATATGGTTCGGTGTTTAAAGTCCAAAATGAGGAATCTATACCCAATCCATATGTTGTATCATCACCATACCCTAGCCAAGGAAGCTATGAAAAAGGCGATACCCTTGACTTTTCCATATCGCTTTTTGGGTCTGCTTGCAGATTTGTTAATGAACTTGTAGATGCTACGAACTTAATGTGTACAGGTAACCTAAAGAATGCAAAATTAATCGATGCCAACTTGGAATACAACAGAGAATGGAGCGACGAAGGTGCAGAATCCATCGAATACTGCGATAACATCACAATCCATTTCGACTCGCCTGTGGAAATGATAAGTCGTAACGAAGCGTTGAAAGACATTACATTCGGACAGCTTATCGACAGCTTGTTTGGGAGAATTGCAGGTATAATCGATAATTATTCAGATAAAGAGTTTGTAATACCATACAGCTTGCTTGGGAGAAAACCATATGTTGAAGCTAAATCACAATTACGAAGTGTGCGTTTTTCCATGGGTTCTCAAGCTATTGAGGGAGTCATCGGGACAATTAGCTATTTCGGCGACATGACGCGTTATCTGCCTTATATTGATTTAGGGACTCAGTTGCATATTGGAAAAAAGACTACTCGCGGATTCGGAGAGTATTCTTTCGAAATATGATATATAAGAGATTGATTTAACAAAACAAGGAAAACATAAAAAACGTGCCTGATACACCTCAGTAAGTGCATCAGACACGTTTTTATTTAGCTTATAATTCATACCTCCTTGATTCCGAGTTTAAGCAAAATTTAAATATATATTATCGTATATTATGCATGAATGTAGAAGCATCTGGTGAATCCGCTGATATTAGGACAACTTTGCGATTTTGTGCTGCTTCGGAGCTGGTGGTGCCTAATCCGTATATATGCCAAGGGTCAACGCTACCAAGACCAAGGGTATAAATCCTATCAGAGGGAACACCGAGGGATACAAGGGTGTTTTTCACAGTATTTGCTCTATCTTCGGATAATCTTTGACTGACTTGACTATTTTCATCGCCAGCGGTTGTTCCAATGAGTAGTAGGTTAAAGCTGGGAGTGGCTATCATATAGTCAGCAATTGGAGATAATACTGTGAGTGCAGCGGCTTCGTCAACATAATCGGCTGAATCACCTATAAATCGCACTTGCTCTTCTGTTATCATTTGTGGTTTTGTAAAAGCTTCAGCTCTGATTGGCTCTGATGGCATGAAAACCAGTGGCAGCTCAGATGGGAATGAAACTGGAGTTACGGAAAAATCAGATTGAGCAGATTTTCCACCAAGCTCAGCGTAGATTTGCTTAAAATTGCCACCTGAGTGAATAACTAGTGTTTCGTATAGTTTCCTGATGCTATTCATGTTCGTCCCAACTGGCTCCTGAGGTCTTACAGTACAACCCAAACCAGCAAACCATACGGTCACACCATCGAGATAAGGTAAAGAGTACCGAGTATTTAATTGATCAATTATTTGCTTAGGTTCAGTCGAAATAAGTCCAGGATTAGTAAAGGTAAATAGTTCGTTTTGTGTTGCTATACCTGAGCCGATATACAGTATGTATTTATTTTCGTTGTTTTTATCTCGAAGCCAATTCCCAGCTTTGATAAGAGCTGTAAGTGTATCAACCTCGTTGGCATTAGCCGTGATTTCTGAAGCAATGTCAATGATTTTATTCGCCCAATATGCTCTATCATCAGCTACTTGATTATCATCAACTGCATCTGATTCTGGTACATTGAATGTATCAACAACAATCGATTCACCGCTTACACTAATAAAAACACAGGAGCTTTCTGGTGTTGCCCAAGAGGAAATCAAGTCAATAATGTCTTTTTGTCTAAGAAACAATTCAGGGTCAGCGGAGTTTTCTGTTGCTTGTACTACAATGGCGATTGCATTAGCAGGACCCATGTCAACTGGTTCTCGGATAAAGCTGAAGCTAGATAGGGGAGAATCGGAATCTTCTTTGCACGCTGTTGATGTCACTAGAATCAGTAATGTAACTAGAATAATTAGCAGTCTTTGTTGTGTTTTCTTCATTTATTTTTACCTCCGTAAATTTGATTGTTTGGTATGTATGAGTTCTGAATCCCTATGCTTGGAACGATATTATCGTAAAAATCGTTGATATCTATTGATTCTGGAAGCTGCTTTTGCGATTGTATATTGTTTTCTTGAATAGAAGAGAGATGGCTTGCACTACGGGGATCTGCCAAACGTTCTGCAAGGATGTTGCGAAAATGGAGCTTTAAATCATTCATTGTTGCATATATACCTCTTACAAATGTATTGTATTTCTTATTAATTTGGTTTTCCAATGCTTTTCTATAATCATCTGTACAGACATCGTACTTTGCTTTTTGTGAATGTATAATCATTTTTTCATATTCTAGCTCTGCTCTGCGTGACTCAGCTCTGATGATTCGCTTTTTTAGTGGATGAAAGCTATTCCAGGCAGATAAGCCATTGACCATTGAAGTACCAAGGGGAATAAGGGCTTCAAGAAAGATACGAGGTATCGTGATTGGCATGGAAAGCTTTTCATTTAACCGATCCATTATTGATATTTTTACACCAATAATCATACACATTTTTAATGCTAGTATTGATGTGGCTAAGATGAGCATCCAGCTTGGTGATTTTTCAACTTTTGAATATCGATATTTATATGCGGGCAAAAGAAACATTGGCATTACATCAATTACGAAGAGGACTCCAAGTGTTGGTGCTAATGTGTTTTTGTATCTAAGGTCTAGGAAAAATTTGTCCATCACCATGTAGTCTAAAGATAAGGTTATTATGAGTATTGCGAAGCATGTAAAAGGGTGAAAAATCCAATTGTCTGTTTTTGCTTTACTTCCAATATAAGCTTTTTTCTTTTTAAGAGAATTATCATTCATTTTTATTGCTCCTTTTTAATGTGAAATTATTGATTGAGCTTTCTTTTTCCTTAAGTATTGCCAGTTCTGCCTCTAACTCATCCATCTCCTTGCATATATTCTCTTCTATTTGTCTTAGTTTAATAATGTCATGTTCTCTAACAGATATTGCAATTTGGAGGGGTTGCTCAATAATCCAAGCATATTGGCTTTCTGCGTTACTTAGTGCTAGTGCGCCTATAGATTCAATCCGATTGTCATACATATCTCCATTACATGCGTCTAGCTTACCGTTGGCTAGGATGTCATCAAGTTTTCTTTCAAGAACCATGTAAAAATCGGTAAGTCTTTTGTCTATGGTGAATTCAGGAAGAACAGCATGCATACCTGGTAAATTGGAGTCACCGAATAAATAATCTTCAAAAACACCTTTCTTATTGATTGATATTGGAGATACCAGCACACCATCATGGGCGAAGTTACTTTGCTCTGGAGCTTGTCTTTTTTTTGTTGCTGTGCGGAATTTATCTATTATTTTCATTTAATAACCTCCATTTTCTACTAATGCTTTTATTTGTTGCATAGATTTTATGCGATCGATGTCTGCTTTGCGCGAACTGAGATATGTTGCTTCTCCATTTGTTATAGCAAGTATTGGAATTGCTGGCATTTCATCTTTTAATGGATGCATTTTCATAGCTGCATGATAATATATAAGGATGCGTTCGTCTGCATTTGCTCGGATGTATTCGACTCTTAACCGTGTAGCTGTTTCAAATTCTTCAATTTCTGCTTTTAATTTTGCTACTTCCTGGTATGCATTATTAAGGTAACTTTCAGATGATGTTAGTTTAGTAATATCGCCTGCGAGATGCGCATCGTGTTCTTGCTGTCTTCTTGCTCGAATTCCGCTTTCAGGTAAATGATCTTCGCCAGTGTATCTGAGGGTTAAAGCTTCATCGCTTGCGTGAGAAGCTGCAATGAAATTGCTTAAGGTTTCTACAATCTTTTCATGGCGGAGTATTTCATGGGTTAGTTCGTCTGCTTTTTTTTGAAGTATTGTTGTTGCTTTCACACATTTGTTGAATTCCTGGTCTTCTCTCTGGGAAAATGCTTTATTAATGCTTTCCATATATGGCGATACCCATATACCGTCTTTGTTTTCTTTCGGTAAGCCTATTTTTCCATCATGACGACCAATTCTTTTGATTCGTATTGATTTGATGAATCCTATTGTTTTTGCTGCTGCTGGTTTTATTTTCATGGTAGTTAGCCCTTTCACTTTTAAGAGTTTTTTCATGTTTAACTTGCCAAGCGTTCTTCTAGGTATATATCAACTGTTGATAGTATGTGGTTTACGGCGTTGAGTGTGGCGTTGTGCTTCTTTTTTTTATTGTGAGTACTACGCTTTCCGACTTTTGATTGTTTTGGATATTTTGTCATTCTTGATAGCTCATTTAGACTTATTCCGTCTTTGAATACGTTATAAACAAGCCCATTGTGCCTACGATACATTAGAAACTCGCGCTGTCCAGAAAAGTCCAAGTAGAGACTAAAGCCGCTTTTTTGTTCGTTGTTGATTGCTACTATCTTCAGGTTGCGTACATGATTGTATTTATTGTTTATGTTTTTCATTAGCATAATCTCCTATTTGTAGTGTCTGTTCTTTCTGATTCAAATTGTTAATGCCTTACATAGGTAATATCAGAGTAAAAATGGAGATAGTAAAATATATTAGATGATATTTTGAGATATTTAGCGTTTCCTGTCAGCGTCTAGCCCCGAAACACTGCCTTTTCAGGCGGTGTTTCGGTTTATCGCAGACGCCTTTAATAGCTATATTATGACATTGTAATAATTGTAGAGTATTTGTGCTGCTTCTGCTCGGGTTAAGGTGTTGTTTGGGTTGAATCTACCATTGCTGTCTCCTTGGACGATTCCCCAGCTGTATGCCTTTTCGACTGCATTTCGATACTCGTTTGGTGTTTCAGAAATATCAGAAGGTAGCGAATCGACACGAATCTGTGCCCAACGAGGATTAAATTTTTCGATGTATCGAGTGATTATTAGAGCTGCTTGCCCACGGGTAATCGGTGATGTTGGGTCGAGATTATCGCTTAGTAGAAGGATTTCATCGCGTTGTGCTTGTTCGATGTATGGTATATACCAGGCTCCGCTTCCCCTTAGTTCACCATATTGGATACGCATTAGCATCGTCACTAGACCGGCTGTAGTGAGCTTTCCTTGGGGATCAAAGCGGTTGTTACCTACACCTTGTATTATTCCAGCTGATGAAACAGAAGTTACTGCGCGGTCGTACCAATCAGAGGATCGTACATCGGAAAATCTATGGCGACCAGAACTCGAACTAGGCATTTCAATGCTTCTTTGTGAGCGTACAATCGGTACAAGGTGCTCTTCACCATTTTCGCTGTATTCTGTAATACTGCCATGTACTGCGCCAGCTACTTCCAATGTTCCACTTGTTTCCACTGTTATCGATATGCTGCTATCTGCGGGTAAAAGATTCGCTGTGAAGGTGTCTGCGTCATCGGCAACCATAATGGAAACTGGCTCGTCTGTATAAGTTATTATTGTGTATGTTCCTGTGGGTAGCCAATAACTGGTATGATCGAATTGGGATTCGCCATATGCTTCGGAAGGTATTGGTTTAATCATATATGCTTCGCTTAAATGGGAGACATCCATGCCACTCTCGGTCATAATTGCTGCTTGGTCGGTGTCTATTGAAATAAGCATCCTTCCGTGTGGTACTCTAGATTCTCCTTCAAGGACTGTCGAAAGTCGAATGAAACCAAGTTCTGAAATGCTGATGGTTCTGCCAGCATATGTGTAGTTGCATGAGTATTCACCATTGCTACCTATTGTGAAATATACATTTTCGTTGCCTGGTTGGTTGTTGTCGTAGACATATATCCTTGTGCTGCTTCCTGTGCGCTCTACTTTCCATGGAACGACAGCATGGCAATATCTGGTAGTTCCTGCTTGTGCATTGATATACATAATTATTGGGTCCTGACCAGTCTGGGCAAAATTTTCAGAAGCTGATATTAATAGATTGTTACCGAAGTTTATTCTCGACACACCATCTAAATACCACGAAATCTGTGCTCTTTCGATAAGCTGTGTTACTTGATGTGTAGACGATCTCGGTGCTTGGATAGCGTATGTGTTATTTCCTCCGTATGTTCGTGTGTCTAAATTGCCGTTATAAAATTTCGTTGATATAACCGAGAAACCAAAACAGCTGCCACCCCATAAATTTTGACCAAATTGATTGTAATATGCTGTGCCGTTAGCAATTCCGTACACATCAATCCATAGTTGCAAGGGTGTGCGATATGTTGCTGACAGTCCGAGGTCGTTGCGAGAGTTAGAAAATGAAAACCCTTCTTCAGCTGGGTTGAATATGTTTCTTGCTGGTATTATCGCTTCGTATAAAGCTGTTACAGTGGTATTAGCTGTAATGTATGTAAATGAACGATCCCAACCTATGAAGGTATAGCCACTGCGCTGTGGTGACTGGGGTGCTGTTGCTGATTTTCCTTCTTCGACGGATTCTGTTTTTATAATGCGTGAATCCCAATCAAGGAATCTAACAGTATAAACAGGTGTTGGTGGAGGTGGCGGAGGCGGCGGAGGAGGTGGTGGCGGAGGTGAAGGATCATCGTCAATAATTTCAGTGTAGAGAGCATGAAAAGTGGTATTGCGATAAATTTCATAAGTTCTATTCGTTTGTGCTGGTAGGAGCTTTCCATCATCTGATATCCATCCTGTGAACTCGTAACCCACTCGCATAAGTATGAATGGTGTATATGCGACATTGCCATCATCAACCGTGACTTCACTCATTATTGTTCCATCCCAGTCTCTAAAGCGAACATTATGTGTAATCGGTGTTGGTTGTATTATGCGCATTCTATAACGATATTGAGTTTCGTATGTATTTCCTGTTATGAACCATGAGAGGTCACGTCCTGATATTACATATGCGGTGGAGTTGCCTCGGTTATAGCCTGTTTGACGCTGCCCTTCATACCATTGTGTTATTTGCGAACCAACAGAGTATTTGGTTGCATTATTGATGGTGTCTATTGAGGCCCAACCTGTTCTATGGTGTTCTCCATAACTCGTGCGTGCGCTATATCTTGCATAATCTCCATTTATACTATAGTCGCGCATTATTCTATAATATGGAGATGCTGCGGTTTGTGTCTGATACCATACTAGATTGTATCCGGTGTGAACTTCTCTAGTTTCGATGTCTCTGTCTGCGGTTCTGGTAACCGGGGTAGTAGACCAATCTGACCAGGGACCCCATTCGGAAGATGCCAAAGCGGTGATGCTAGATATTGGTGCTATGAGTATTAGACAAATAAGCAGTGCTGAGATAATTGATCGTGTTGCCTTGTGGTTTGTACTTGTTGGTTTTTTTGTGCGAATTGAATGAATGATATTGTTTTTCATTCGTAGTTTCCTCCAATTATAATTTTGATTGAGTTGATAAATGCGTGTTTTACAGGGGTTGCGTTTTATTTATCGATAAGCAATTCCTCCTTTTTGGCATGGTGTTTTACCCTACATGACTAATATCAGAGGAACAACATCGGAAGTAAAAGAATATTTGAGATATTTTTAGCAAATTTTTAATCGATACAATATCGAACGTTGTATAACTGGTCATGGGGTAACAATCCTGTGTCATTGCGAGGAGCGAAGCGACGTGGCAATCTTAGTAGACAGCAATTTTGGCGTAGTAAGATTCTTCACTAACGCTCTCAAATGACACTGTTAGTGCGTACTATGTATGCAGTGAATAGTCATAATAAAAGATTCTAGCATCTCCATGACCAGTAACAATGTTGTATTTATAGTATGCAAATAACATGGAGGTGATTGATTTTTCAATCTTGTTCTGATATAGTAAATATACTTAGTCAACGATTCACAATGATTTTTACCCCCTAAAAATGAGCATCATTCAGCTCCAATCATTGTTAAAACACCCCTAAGAACCCCAGTGGTATCAATGTCTGAAAAAGGCTAGGGGTTGCGCAACTCTAATTCCCCGCAAGGGGTTTGAAACGTTGCCGTTTCGTTCTTGGCGGGCGATTTCTGTCTCGGTTGCGCAACCCTAAATCCCCGCAAGGTGTTTGAAACGTAGAATGCGGCTTTGAAGCTTTCCCCATATTTTTCGTTGCGCAACCCTAAATCCCCGCAAGGGGTTTGAAACGAATATTATGCCTACACTACGAGCCCACAGTACGTGGTTGCGCAACCCAAAATCCCCGCAAGGGGTTTGAAATAAATAAACATAGTACGGAACAAGTTCCGTTGGTAGTGTTGCGCAACCTTAATTCCCCGCAAGGGGTTTGTAACAGGTAATCTGCGTCTTGTTTGAAACATCTTCGCCGAGTTGCGCAACCCTAAATCCCCGAAAGGGGTTTTTGTTTTAGGGTATAAATGGAATTGTTAATAACCTCTATCATATAAGGCTTTCGGAATTGACAAAACTAATGGAAAATGCTACATTAGGACTAGAAACCATCGGAGGAACGTCATGGGAAAAGTGAACCGAAATTTCAAGGCAAGTGTATTTACACACCTGTTCGCCGAACCCGAAAACGAGCGAGGGTTATACAACGCTTTCTCACCAATCGAATTACCATCAGATACCCCAGTAGTCGATTTAACGCTCACTGATGTTTTGTACAAAGACAGGGTCAACGACTTGGCTTTTAGCGTTGGAGACAGAGTTGTCTGCTTTTTTGAAGCACAGAGTACACCGAACAGCAATATGGCATTGCGGTATTTCATGTATGGCGGTCGAGTTTATGAGAAGCTTGTAGACAATGTTGAGATTTACAGCGAAGCACGCATTATAGTGCCAACCCCTGAGTTCTATGTCCTCTACAACGGTATGAAAGCATTTCCGGAAAGAGCGACATACCGTTTGTCGGATTCATTCGCTTTATCCCAGGGAAATGAAACTCCACTTGAACTCGTTGTAACTGTCTACAATATAAACCCAAAATACAACGAAGACATAGTTAAGAAAGACAGCAACCTGCATGGGTATGTGATATTTACAGCTAAGGCTCGCAGTTTCGAGCAAGGCGGTATGAACAGAGCGGATGCGATAAAAGCCGCAGCAGAAGAGTGTATAAAGGAAGGCATACTAGCCGAATATTTAGAAAACAACGCCTCGGAGGTGATCAATATGTTGATTCAAGAATGGGACTGGGAGAAAGCAATGGAAATCAACGCCCGCGATGCAGCTCGAGAGGCATCGCAAGAGACAGAAAAGCGCGTAAATGAGCAATGGGAAGCAGTTGTCGCAGATAAGGATGCAAAAATTACAGAAAGAGATGCTATGATATCTGAGAAAGATGCTGCTATCTCTGAAAGAGATATTGAAATCGCTGCGCTAAAAGCTAAATTAGATGAAGCTCAACAAAAAAACACAGCTTCATGAGCTGGTTAATATAATATTTTGAGTTTTATTAAATCTTGTTAGTTTCTCTCATTGGGTTATAAATTCACAATGTTTTTTACCCCCTAAAAATGGGCATCATTGTAAAAAATTGGAGCGGTGTACTAAGGGTCTTGAAAAACCCTGTGATTGCAATGGTTTATCGGTATCTGAAAGGATTATTATTTTGGAAAAGTTACAAAAGAGTTACAATGAAAAAGGTTGTTATGTCAACCAACTACAATCATTGTTAAAACACCCCCGAAAAACCCAGTGGTACCAATGCCTGAAAAAGGCTAGGGTTGCGCAACCATAATTCCCCGCAAGGGGTTTGAAACAGTCCGATTCTTCTGTAAATCTGCGTGGGTTTCCCCGTTGCGCAACCATAATTCCCCGCAAGGGGTTTGAAACATACCGCCACCGACAATCTGCCAGATTCCCGATTAGTTGCGCAGCCCTAAATCCCCGCAAGGGGTTTGAAACCCGTATAGCTTAACTTGAAATATGCGCTTCTGATTTCGTTGCGCAACCTTAAATTCTACCTCATTGTGCCAACTCCTGAGTATTATGTCCTCCATAATGGCATCAAAACATTTCCGGAAAGAGCGACATACCGCTTGTCGGATTCATTCGCTTTATCCCAGGGAAATGAAACTCCAATTGAACTCGTTGTAACTGTCTACAACATAAACCCAAAGTTCAACGAAGACATAGTTAAGAAAGACAGCAACCTGCATGGGTATGTGATATTTACAGCCAAGGCTCGCAGTTTCGAGCAAGGTGGAATGAACAGAGCGGATGCGATAAAAGCCGCAGCAGAAGAATGTATAAAGGAAGGCATACTAGCCGAATATCTAGAAAACAACGCCTCGGAGGTGATTAATATGTTGATTCAAGAATGGGACTGGGAAAAAGCAATGGAAATCAACGCCCGCGATGCAGCGCGAGAAGCGTCGCGAGAGACAGAAAAGCGCGTGAATGAGCAATGGGAATCTGTGGTCGCTGAAAAGGATGCAGCTATTTCTGAAAGAGATACAGAGATAGCTGCGCTAAAAGATAAATTGGAAGAAGCTCAACAAAAAAACACAGCTTCATAGCTGGTTAATACAATATAAAGAGTACTCCAAATATTATTAATTTCGTTCATTGGGTTATAAATTTACAATGTTTTTTACCCCCTAAAAATGAGCATCATTGTGAAAAATTAGAGCGGTGTACTTAGAGGTCTAATAAACCTTGTAATTGCAATGGTTTGTCGGTATCCGAAAGGATTGTTATTTTGGAGAAGTTACAAAAGAGTTACAATAAAAAAGGTTGTTATGTCAACCAGCTCCAATCATTGTTAAAACACCCCCGAAAAACCCAGTGGTACCAATGCCTAAAAAAGGCTAGGGTTGCGCAACCCTAAATCCCCGAAAGGGGTTTGAAACAATTCGAACGTGTCTTGAACATTTGGTTCTTGCATTGTTGCGCAACCCTAAATCCCCGAAAGGGGTTTGAAACCTCGTTGCGAGTGTTCTTTTCGGCCTCGTGCTCGCTGTTGCGCAACCCTAAATCCCCGAAAGGGGTTTGAAACCGTACAGCGTACCTTCTTGATATTCCGTTCCTGATATGTTGCGCAACCCTAAATCCCCGAAAGGGGTTTGAAACAAGCAAAAGCTAGATTGGGTAGATTGGGATTAGAAGGTTGCGCAACCCTAAATCCCCGAAAGGGGTTTGAAACTGGAACATGCCGTTGTGCATATACCAAGCGCCATTGGTTGCGCAACCTTAAATCCCCGCAAGGGGTTTGAAACGACGAGTAGTCCGCCCAGCGGAGGTTTAGTTGCAAGGTTGCGCAACCCTAAATCCCTGCAAGGGGTTTGAAACCTGTCGAAACATCAAAATCAGAATCACCTTGTTCGCGTTATTGCGCAACCCTAATTCCCCGCAAGGGGTTTGAAACCCATAGCGAACGACCAGCCAGGAGGACAAATCCGACTTTGCGCAACCTTAATACCCTGCAAAGGTATTAAACACATTACATCGTTAAATAAGAAAAAATGACTTTTGCATGGTTCTTACAAAACCAGAGCAAACGTCATTTTTTATTTTGTGACCAATCGATTGATTTACTTTTATCAATGTAATATTTTACCAGTAAGCACAATTGACTGATATAAAACATAGAAACTTAAATTTATTCAAATGTGAGGTGTTAAATGCATAATCTAGACAATGTAATTAGTATGGATTCGCTTTATAAGTCATGGCAAAAGATATCACAAAAAAACACTGCACCAGGACTGGACGGAATAGACCTGAGCTTTTACAGGACAGAATTACAAAAAAACTTACGAACGCTACAGACATCAGTGTCAACTGGGAATTATCGACCATATAGAGAAAAGGAATACATTAGTAAAAACAGGATTATCAGCGTTTCCAGTTTGGAAGATAAAATAATTCAAACTGCATTATCTGAAGCAATTATATCAAATTACCAACCAGTTAAAAGTGTTCATGGGTTTATTAAGAATAAATCGATATTTACAGCGAAAAAATCACTTGACAAGGCAATAACAGAAGGCTTATCAGAGTACATAAAGGTTGATATTAAACGTTTCTACGATAATATAGATGCAAGTTTGATGTATGAAAAACTTAAAAGCATTTTTGATGATACAAACTTACTTGATCTCTTTTGGCTTATTATCAATACGCATAGACCTGGGCTGTCCACTGGTAGTTGCCTTTCTCCAGCATTATCGAACCTCTACTTAAACGAATTTGACGATCATGTTGAAAACAATACTTTATTTTATTCGCGCTATGTTGACGATATGCTAGTTGCGCCAACAACCAGTCTTCCCATTATTGAAGCAAAACTCTCAGAAGTTGACCTTGTTATAAACAAAGATAAAACAATCGAGGTGGAAGCTGGAGAAGGATTTCGATACTTGGGATTTGATATCAAGTATGATATAGAGTCAGCAATCTATAATAATAACTTTTCCCTTGCAGAAGAGCTATATGAAATTGGCGAATCTGACATCAAGCACTCGGAGCAGCAAATTACTGAAACATCTCGAGTAGAAACACAAAAATCAGATTATGAAATACCAAACACGATTCGCAATGTTATAAAAAAATGTCATGTTGTTGGTTCTATTGTGAAGAAAGCAAAAGAGCATCATTATGTTCCATTTGCGGAAAAGATGCATTTGTTACAGATATTCCATTGTCTGGGAGAAGATGGAGCAAATTTCATTCATTATGTGCTTTCATATTGTAAAGACTATGATTATGCAGAAACCCAGCGCAGGATTAACAAATATAGCGCATATAGCCCACTTGGTTGTAAAAAACTACGCGAGCGTATTGGCAATGATACTGGTTGTATTTGTAATTTCAGCAAAGAAAAGTTATACCCGACACCCATTATTCATGCGATGCGAGTTGATGCCAAATGTTACAAACCACTGGAGCCAAAGGACAACCTGGGACACTTTAAATCAAAGAACCCAACGGACAAGGTAACAGATGCTCTCAACTCAATGCTGGAACTAAATAAAAAACAATACGAAATCGGTCAGCAGCAAGAGATACTTAAAGGACAAATCGAAGACTTATTTCAACGGAACAACTCATTGGAGATACAGACACCACAAGGGCTGATTATTAAAACTGATGATGGTATATTTTTAAAGGTAGGATAATAATGGAAACACTATATATAATTGAAGATAAATGTTCAGTCAGGCGGGAAGGTTCACATTTAAAACTTATGCGTTTAGGCGAAACAATAGGAACAGTACCACTGGTGGGTGTAAAGACTATCGTAGCTTTTGACACTGTAAGCATTACAGCACCAGCACTAGATCTGCTAATGGCAAATGGAATTGATGTGATATACCAGTCGCAATGGGGGAAGGTAAAGGGACGATTTATAGCAGCCAACGGCGGTGGTGTAATAACTAGACTAGCGCAGTATACAGCATTCATGGATACGAAGCGTAGACTCGAGATTGTAAAACCTATAATAGAAGCTAAAATATCTAACCAGTTGACGGTTATCCGAAAGTATAAATACCGTGACGCAACCGATGATTATGATAAGAGCATTTCTGTGATGGAGGCTTCGATAAAAAATCTTTTCGCAGCTCAACAAATTGATGAGATAATGGGAATAGAGGGGATAGCAGCAAAGCATTATTGGTCCTGTTTTAAACAATTGTTAAAAAATCCTGATTTTACACGCCGTGAGTATAGGCCTTCGCCTGACTATGTCAACGCATTGTTGAATCTTGGCTATGCTTTTTTACATAATGAAATAACGACCTGTCTGCTCG
The DNA here is from genome assembly GCA_009777775.1 of Oscillospiraceae bacterium. GTDB lineage: Bacteria > Bacillota > Clostridia > Oscillospirales > Oscillospiraceae > WRMH01. The sequence continues at coordinate 6,123 of WRLE01000014.1, read as the reverse complement.
CTAAAAACCTTGACCTTGAAATAGGATTCTTACACAGCATTCATTATTCACGAAACTCGCTCTCCCTGGATATCATGGAGGAATTTAGAGCTGCATTTGTAGATTCATGGGTTCTCACTGCACTAAACAAAAATCAGGTTAAAAAGGAAAATTTTCATATGATAGAGGATGATTGGCGTATGACTGATGAAGGATTTCATAAATTTTGTCAACTCTATCATAAACGTATTAGTCCATGGAGAGAAAAATTCCAAAAGCAAGCGGATAAGCTGAAGGATTCATTAGTCAAAGGAGGTGAATATGAGCCGTACATCGAATAAAATCACATTGGTCTGCTATGATATATCTAGTAACAAATTGCGTAGGAAAATCGACAAATGCTTGAAGGACTTCGGTACTCGTTTACAATATTCTATCTATCTCTGTCGATTAGATAATGATGGTGTTGACTTATGTCGAGAAAAGCTGTTGATTGTTTTGAACAAATACCAAAAAGAAAAACGCTCAGGTGACAGTTTGATTATTTTTGAAAGATTGAATCCGAAAGCTGCGGATTGTTTATTGGAATCAAGTATATTCAATGATGAGCCAGTTTATCGGATTTTTTAGCGAATGTGTGTTTTTACTATGGAAATAACGTGGAAACGATTGATTTTTCTAACTTTATCTGGTATAGTACAGCCATTGGGTTATAAATTCACAATGTTTTTTACCCCCTAAAAATGGGCATCATTGTGAAAAATTGGAGCGGTGTACTTAGAGGTCTAAAAAACCTTGTAATTTCAATGGTTTGTCGGTATCCGAAAGGATTGTTATTTTGGAAAAGTTACAAAAGAGTTACAATAAAAAAGGTTGTTATGTCAACCTGCTCCAATCATTGTTAAAACACCCCTCAGAAACCCAGTGGTACCAATGCCTGAAAAAGGCTAGGGTTGCGCAACCCTAAATCCCCGCAAGGGGTTTGAAACTTTTTTGGATTTTCTTTCTCATTTTAGAAAATCCTCGTTGCGCAACCCTAAATCCCCGCAAGGGGTTTGAAACTCGCCGTAATCATCGCTTTGTCTCCATAGTGTTTCGCGTTGCGCAACCCTAAATCCCCGCAAGGGGTTTGAAACCTCCAAGCGTTGCTATATATCTCGAAGAATCTTTTGAGTTGCGCAACCCTAAATCCCCGCAAGGGGTTTGAAACCCTTTCTGCCATAAACTACTCATTACTCCATAAACATGTTGCGCAACCCTAAATCCCCGCAAGGGGTTTGAAACATGTGACATTACGTATACGTTGGCAATCATTTGCCCAGTTGCGCAACCCTAAATCCCCGCAAGGGGTTTGAAACCTTGGTCTAGGTAGTGGTCATATGGAAACCTAAAAAGTTGCGCAACCCTAAATCCCCGCAAGGGGTTTGAAACTTCACCGTTTCCTGTGCTAAATTTGGCGAAATATCGTCGTTGCGCAACCCTAAATCCCCGCAAGGGGTTTGAAACTCCGCTGCGTAACATCGGTGTTGCGTCTTGTATTCTGTTGCGCAACCCTAAATCCCCGCAAGGGGTTTGAAACTCTTCCAGTGTGTCTAAAATGACGAAGTTTGAAAAGTTGCGCAACCCTAAATCCCCGCAAGGGGTTTGAAACCTGGGATATGGTCAGACAGGGGGGAGATGCGTCCGAAGTTGCGCAACCCTAATTCCCCGCAAGGGGTTTGAACCATAATCTGCACGCCCACTTGACTACACAGAGAAACGTTGCGTAACCCTAAATCCCCGAAAGGGGTATGACACTTGCTTTCTGCATAAAAAAAATACCGTCCTAATGGGCGGTATTAGCACATCAATTTTTTAATGACATTTACTATTTTTTTTCGCTGGACTTAGTTTACTTATGAAAAGGAGGTAGTTATGGCAAGAGTATTAATATCATCAATTGGTGAAGGAAGGAAGCAAGCTGATGGTTCATATGCATATGAGAATACGACATATTTTTTAGCAGAGGGAAATGCTGAACACAAAGTTCAGACACCGTCTATAGTATCTGCGCTGAAGGAACTTTACAGTATCGACAAACTTATACTGATAGGGACAGCTGGGAGTGATTGGGCATCACTTTATGCACATTTATTTGTGGGAGATGATGATAACCTACTTGCTCATACCGAGTCTAACGATGATTATTATAATATGTTGTTAAATACATACAACCAATCAAAATCCACACCACCGATATTGTGTCAAATCAATGAGTTGCAAGATGAATTGGTGGAACTAAAAGATGCCATAGGTGATTTTTGTGATTCAATATGGGTGATGCATTATGGTATTAATGAAGATGAACTTGCTGAAAATTTCACAATTATGAATAACATAGCCAGTCGAATGAACGATGGTGATGAAATTATTTTTGATATTAGCCATTCCTTCCGATCTTTGCCGCTTTACGAACTACTTGCGGTGAATCTAGCAAAGCAAATAGTGGGTAAAAAGCTTAGAATTCAAGCTATTACATATGGAATGAACGCCTCTCAAAATATGTTTAATGGAGATACACCGATTATAAATCTATCGCAGCTGGTTAATGTAACGGACTGGATTAAAGCAGCAGAAGAGTTTAACCGTTTCGGAACAGCACATCTGTTAGCAGAGCTTCTTAAAGACGATAATTTGGGTCTTGAATTAAGTAAAGAAGAGAAAAAGGCTATTAAACGATTAGGAGATATGGCTACAGGTATCAATGCCATAGAGTTCAAAAATCTCGTTAAAAATTGTATTAACATATCAAAAGGAAACACGAGTACGAAAATAACACAAATGGTATTAGGTCATGTATTTATAAAAATATCTAGTACCTTTGGAGTGTTGTTGGATGATGATGCGAAGCTGTTTTCTGAATTAGCAAAGTGGCATTTTGTTCATAAACGATATATAGTTTGTGTAATAACCCTTGATGAATGTGTATTCGATTTTTTTGCAGAATTGATGGGAGTTAATCGTCATAGTGATAACTGGGAGTGGAAAGAGGAAAGAAAATTCCGAGATAAAATCTATGATGCTAACTCAAATAACAACAGAGTAAACACATTGTTTCTTGATTTTAAACGATTAAACGAAATACGAAACCATCTAGCCCATGGAGGTCCTCTTGATTATGATGTAAAAAATCTTCCGTTTTTTACCGAGAGGATGCGTAGAACAGTTGAATCTCAGCTCGAGATATTTACAAAGCAATTCAGCACACTAATAAATAGTTTTCGAAAAAATGAAAATGATTTAAACGATTTGACAACAGCTTTGATGTAGCTGAAATGTTTTGTAGTTTGAACCGTTTTTGACTTGCATTTGCTTGCCATTCATACATATTAGCAGACATAAAAACAATTAAACAAAATAAACCGTGGAAAGCTATATTCCTTACACGGTTTATTTTCTTTTGTGGAGTTTTATTATAACTACGGTCGAGCAAGATATATCTCTAATACTTTTCTAATGTTTTATCAGGATCAGTGAGCAGCGGGAGTGTTTGGTTTATTTCTGGTTTTAGAACAGTACCTCGGTTTCTACCAAACCATTCGTAAATACGACTATTTTGCTTTTTCATAGTTGGATATTGGACAAGACTTTGCTCAGTTTTAGCAAGAGGTGTAGCATATCGTAGTATCATGTTTGCGGCATCCGTCTTTTGGGTTATTCCAACTATTTGTCTATGTTTATTTGTCGTAACTACACCAGACACGGAATTATATGTGTATGTTTTAAGTTTCACATTATTTATTGCTACTTTTAGACTGACACTACCCATGCCAATAGGTTTTCCTCGTCCAATTCTATGCTGACCTATATTATTTAGTGTTAATGAGAACAATAAATCCTCAAGCTCTATGTCAGACAAATCATCATAAAAAATTTCAAACTCGAAGATGCCACCTGCTAATGGTCTTACGGTATTATTCATGTTTGACTTTTGACTATTGTTATTATCGAATTCCCCCAGCCAATAAACTTTTCGACCGGGAATCATTGCATCATATGGAATCTTTATATATTCAGATCCATTATATTCTAAGTCGTAATGCGGGTAATAGTAGTCGTAGTTCCACATTGCGGCTTGTTTGTAACTGCCGCCGCTTTGTGAATAATAGGGTGGAAGCAAATAAAATTCGGTTGCGGATATACGTGGGCTCGAAAGTATTGGCATTGTATACCAATCTAACCATTTTAAACTGTCTTTATCTTTAGCCCGAGCATCAGTAAAACGTACACGTCCTCTGACAGCACCATCATCACCAATCATACCGAATAATTGACAGGCTGGGCATACATGCTCGAAATCTGTGCATTTATCGTGTTTATTTTGAGTATGCAATATATCTGGTATTTTGCTGACAAAGTACTCTTTGGTTAGCTGTGAAGGAGATAAATATGTACCTGTTTCATCCATGTAAACGAAAAGTGTTTTTTTTGCTTCATATCGTCGTTGATACTCTCTATATCTATAAACGAATTTTCCGAGATTTACTTTGTCATCGCAATAACTCTTTATGACATTCTCAAAACGTTCTAAAATATCGCTATCTTTATCAAGTTTTACTTTGTCAGTTCCACTATTTGGGTCAAAAACAATATGTGAAAGTTTTGTTCCGATTTCTCCTGTTATATGAAGCACATGCGTTCCATCTTCATCTGCAATAGCTTTTCTCTCAAGACCTTCACCTTCAAGTCTCACAGTGCATGGCACATTTGAGTCTACTTTTAGTAATGGAATATTAAAAAAGCTTGGATTTTTGTATAAGTACCAATTATCGTCCTCATAGCGCAAAATAGCTGGGATCTTTGGCTGAGGAGTGCGCTTATATGGTAGATTGTTTTCATCTACGACAAGGAAGCATGAATTGGTCAGCTGTTCATATACATTGCGTATCATCCCACGAAGTTCGCTACCTGGAATAATTGGATTTACTGGAGGCTTACTTGGGTGATTAGGTACACTGCTTAAATCATCGTATGAATAAAATTCATATGATATATGCTTTACAGTTCGATTTCCAGATGGAACATCCATTGAGAAACCTTTTGATGTATTTGGTATAAATGTTGGAGTATTTATTTCAAGTGTGCATTTTATAACTCCGCTTAAAGGTCCTTTTATTACTTTCCCGCGTTCTGGTTCGACTTCTGGAATCGGCAAAAATATATAAGGGTTAATAAATGGAGCATTATTTTTAGTGCTTGTTATACTGCGGTATGCTGGGTCAAAACTGGTCGTAAAATCGTTAATAGTGACTTCAGGTGGTCCTACTACTATCTTACTCAATTGATCTCTATAGTCGATGCTGCCTAATTGCCCGACTTGCTTGGTGGTCTTAGGCTTATTATTTTTATTCTTTTTCGCCATATTCTGTTGCCTCCAATACTTTAAAATCCATCATGCGCCAATCATCAAATTCTAATCTTTCTTTATTTTTACTGACATAGTTTCTTACAACAACGAATGCATTTTTGTTTATTGGAACATCAAATGGTACTGCGATTTCGGTTCCACGAGTCTCAGATAAGAATGTATAGCCGTCTTCTCGAGATTGATTCTTCTTCGGGTCTCCCCACATGAGATGGGCTTCATCCACCGCATCTGTGTGGTACCACTCATCGTTTTGTCTAATACCATCTGTGCGAATCCGTCCCATAACTGTCCCATCAAAGGAGTTGACACGTAACTCACCATTTTTGTCAAATGCTCGAAGTTCGTTAAAATCTGCCAATGCTTCTGTTGTCAATGTGTTTGCTTTATATAATCGCACAGCGGTTATACTATATATTATGGCATACTCATATTGTTTCACATCATTCAGTAGTTTTTCTGCTCCTTCGTAGATATATGCAATTATATGGGTACTTACCGGTATAAATTCATTCATATCCAGCTACCTCCGTCAGTTATTTTCATTCTACCACCGCCGACTGACCCTTCTCCTCCAATATTGAGAAAACCTTCTTTCAAATCATCAACGCATATATCGATTAGACTCTTAATAAGCTGTTTTTGTGGTAAATCGGCCGGTATCGATATTGTTAAATCTCCACTACCATAAAAGCCTGGTCGAGTCGTATATAACTTTTTATCTCCTGCGCCACCTGTGA
>WRLE01000013.1 GCA_009777775.1 Oscillospiraceae bacterium | reverse complement strand
TTATACTTTACTTGACCCATTTCGGCTTCCTCCAGTCATTTCTTTCTTTGCTTACTAAAGTTTAACTGGTTGACCGTCTTGGGTCAATTATTTTCTTTATTTTGGGCAATTCATTTTACAACTTGCCTCAACTCAAATTCATTTATCTTTACCATGCGATATATTCGTCCCATGCATTGTCATGCCAAGCTTTATTCATCATTTTGAATTGTAGTAGTTGCTAGTTACAGGGTATTTCATAGGTACAAACCGTTTCATTTATGAGCGTAGCGAAGAATCTTAATACGCCGAAAATGCTGTCTGTTAAGATTGCCACGTCGCTTCGCTCCTCGCAATGACACCGGGGTGAGATCGCTTCGATCCTCGCAATGACACTGGATTTTCACCCCGTGACTTGTAACCGTGTGGTTCATATTAATCACAATGAAAAAAATCGCATATTGACAAACCCTATAATTGAAAATAAAATGAGTAGTAATACAGACAGGACAATTCAACTTGGACGCATATGATTACGATTTTTTGAACACAATTCGCTCAGAAGATAAAATCGAAAGAGCTATTGTCTATAATCATGATAGGAGCGTGTTTTTACCAGAGCGCAAAGGTACAGAAACAGAGGTTGCCTTTACCTTAGAAGAATTTTTGCTAATGGAAAGAAAGATACTAACCCATAGTCATGTTGATTCAGGCTATTTAACTGATAGATTATTATCATGGGCAGATATACAAACAGCCGCTTTTTTTCGGCTTCATGAAATTATAGCAGCAACACCACAGTCAATATCAGCATTTTCTCCAGGAATGGTTTTACCTGGAAATCTTAGTATGAGAGAAAACTTCCTTTCAACATACGAGCAATTGTATGTGAACGGAGCTATGATTGTCGATGGTATTGTTGATGTCAATATTAGACAAAAAGAAATGGCTAAAGTAGCGAAAAATATGAGCGATTATCTAAAAGAGAACGAATTGAAATTTGGATATAAATATAATGAATGGGGGATATTTTGATGAAAGTATCACAAGAAGTAAAAGATAGAGTACGAGCAAGAGAAGAATTTTTAAAAAATGCCAAACCGACCGATTTAATACGCTTGGAATCAAATAATAATAAAAAGGCGACAAAAACTAAACCGAAGACAAAGCATTCTTAAGACAGTTGTCATCAACTGCATTGCAACAGTATTAAACGATATACTCCCCCAGATGAACTCGCTAGAGTGCTATCTGGGGGTTCTGTCTTGCTGTTGCCATGCAATATATTCGTCCCATGCATTGTCATGCCAAACTTTAATCATCATCAACCTCAATCAAATCATGTATTGATATGTTTACCCCTGCTTCGATTTCAGCTATACGGCGACTTAATTCAGCTTGATTTTTTTCGCTGTAAAATGGGTCAGAAATTTCAAATGGTATCTTGCCTTCACGTAATGCTTGACGTGCGAATATGTTGAACGCCGTAGATAAGTTCATGCCAAAATCGTTGAACATTCTTTCTGCTTGTTCTTTTATATCTCTATCAAGCCTGATTGTCACATTAATTGTATCAGCCATTTTTATACCTCCAAAATTAATTTGCTTATATTGTACCATATTTTGTCGTGCATTTCAAGCTGTATGCACGATTTTATTCATTATCTTGAATTATATATAACTGGTCATGGTGGTGTTTCGGGACACTAACCGTGTCATCTAAGAGCGATAGCGAAGGATCTTATTATACCGAAATTTCCGACTAATAAGATTGCCACGTCGCTTCGCTCCTCGCAATGACACTGGGGTGAGATCGCTTCGCTCCTCGCAATGACACTGGGGTGAGATCGCTTCGCTCCTCGCAATGACACCGGTTTTTACCCCATGACTTGTAACAATTATATAGTTATAAAGGGCTTCATCTAGAACATAATCAATTATTTTTTCAAAACTGTTGCATATTATGGTATACTCTCTTCGTGGATTTTTGAAGGGAGTGTTTTTTTGGACGATTATTTGAGTATTGTTGAGCTTTGGCTTAGTTTTTCGCTTGAATCTGCTGTGGAGATTGACCAGCGGCTTCATAATTTCCGCATCCTCTTTGCATATAATTCGGGGAAAATTGAAAATGATGAGATTACATATCACGATACTCGAGAAGTATTTGAAAATGGACGAATTCTTGGCTATTCGGGAACACCTCGAACAATTTTTGAGCTGGCAAATCAAAGAATGTGTTATGAGCTGCTTTTACCAATGCTTGCTGACAAGGAGCTAATCTCTGTAGCATTAGTCAAAGAGGTGCATGCTGTGCTCACAAGTGGCACATATGATCAGCGGCGTTATGTGGAGCTTGGAGAGCGTCCTGGGGAGTTCAAGCGTCATGATTTTGTTGTTGGTCAATCGGAAGTCGTCTCGATGCCCGATGAGGTGGAGTCCGATGTCGCTGCCTTATTATCTGAGCTTGTCGATTTCCATGAAGATAGCTCTGGTGACGCTCTACTCACAGCTGCTGCTTACTTTCATGCACGATTTGAGCATATACATCCCTTTGCAGATGGAAACGGTAGAGTTGGGCGTACTTTATTGAATTATTTTCTAATGATAAATAATCACCCTCCTCTAATTGTTTATGATGAGGATAAGTCTCTTTATTATGCTGCGCTAGCTGCATATGATGTTTCCGAAGATATTATTCCGATGTTTGAATTTTTAAGGATGCAGACAGTGAAGACTTGGACCACCACGCTGGAGCGGGAGTTAAGGTAATAATCCATTGTTTTTGCTTGATTATAGTGATGGATAACGATATAATTAAGAAAACATGCGGTGAGTTGAGAGTTGGATTATTATGCTATGTGAATGCTATATAAGAGGAGGGATTTGCAATGAAGAAGCAGATAATCATTGGAGTTGAGTCTTTTGAAAAGATGCGTGAAAATGATTATTTCTATATTGATAAGACCTTGTTCATTCGAGAATTGCTGGAAAAGCGAGGCGAAGTAACCTTAATAACAAGACCTAGGCGTTTCGGTAAAACGCTAAATATGAGTATGCTGCGAAGTTTCTTCGATATTAATAAAAATAGCAAATCTCTGTTTGACGGTTTGGAAATTTCTAAGTACATAGAAATCTGTGAAAAACACCAGAACCAATATCCAGTCATTTCGTTCACACTAAAAAATGTTGAAGAGAGAACATACGAAAATGCGCTTCACAGCATAAGCAATCTTGTTTCTACTATTTTTCAAGATAGCATGTATTTGTTGGAGAGCAGTTTTCTAAACGAATTTGAAAAGAAAATGTTTTACAAATATTGTTCGATGGAAGCGACGGAATCGGAACTCAGAACAGCTTTTCTGTTCTTGGCTACCTGCTTATACAAGCACCATCAAAAACGGGTGATAATTCTGCTGGACGAATATGATACACCCATAGATAGCTCTGAAAGATATGGCTACTATGATGAAATGATCGGCTTCATGCGCGGTTTTCTAGGGAGTGCATTCAAGACCAACAATGCATTGGAATTTGGTGTACTCACAGGTGTTCAAAGGATATCCAAAGAAGGACTTTTCAGCAGTTTCAATAACCCAAAAATATGTGGGGTTTTAGACGATGAGTTTTCCAGCTGCTTCGGTTTTACGGAAGATGAAGTCATTGCCGCCTGCGAAATGTATGAAATATCCGAAAAATACGATGAAATAAAGAGCTGGTACGATGGCTATAGGTTCGGCGGGCAAGATATGTACAACCCCTGGAGCATCACGATGTATATTGACTCACAGAAACTTCAAAACTACTGGGTGAACACCGGTTCAGTTGGAATTCTGCGAGATGTCTTCCACAAAGGCGATGATAGGCTTCGGAACGATTTAGCTGGTCTTCTCACGGGTTCTCCCATTAAAATGTCCCTGGCTGATCAAATTACATATCCGATAAAATATGTTGGTACAAACACTTTTTGGACTCTGCTGCTTCATGCTGGATACCTGAAGCCCTGTAATGGAGCCAATGGTGCTATATTTGAAGCTGAATTGGTAAATATGGAAGTTAAGGACACATTTTCCAGATATGCCATGGAATGGTTAAGAGAAGAAAGAGAGACTGTTTCCGATAGTATACAAGAGTTTGTTAGCTGCTTATTAAATGGAGATGCTGACGGTGTATCTCGAACCCTGAATGATGACATTCTTCACAACCCCAGCAGTTTTGACCTGGTGAAAGAAAACAGCTATCATATGTTTATTTATGGGATGCTTCTAGCAGCATCGAATAGCTATACAGTTCGTTCCAACCAAGAATCGGGTAAAGGTAGAGCGGATTGTCTGATAAAGCCCAATGACAAAACGCAAGCCGCTGTGGTAGTGGAGTTCAAGCACCTGAGAGACGACCAAGCAACTGCAATGAAAGAAGAAGCTCAAAAAGCTCTGGAGCAAATAGAAGAAAAGGCATATATTCACACATTGAAACAAGAAGGCTACACCCGTGTATACAAATACGCCATCGCATTCAATAAGAAAACTTGCGAAGTGGTGATGGTTGATTAATATGGTTCACTCCTGTACTCCCATTGTTGGTTTTTACAGGGAGTCTTTTAATTAGCATAACTGAGGTATTGTCTATGAGCAGTTCGCTTCCCATTAGCGTTTGTATGATAGTTAAAAATGAAGAGTCTTTTTTAGATGCTGCTTTGAATAGCGTTTTATCTGTTTTGAATCCCGATGAAATAGTGGTGGCTGATACTGGGTCAACGGATGGGACTGTTGATATTGTCTTGGCACATGGAGCTAAGCTTGTTCATTTTCCTTGGTGTGACGATTTTTCTGCTGCTCGAAATTTTTCCGCTGATTGTGCTAAAAACGACTGGCTGCTGGTTTTAGATGCCGATGAAGAAATAGTCAGCGTGGATTTTTCTGCGCTGGAGACTTTCTTAAGCGATGAGCTAGCCGTGGGTGCCATTAACATGGTGGAGATGAGCAGCAAAGGTACTTCTTCCCTGTCTCGTTTATATAATCGCAAATATCACCATTTCAGCGGGATTATCCACGAGCAAATTGTACCCATTGGAGATTTTCAGAAAACCATCAAAGCGATTCCCATTGATATTATTCATTATGGTTATTCCCAGGAAGTTAAAGAGGCAAAGGGCAAGCTGGAGCGAAACGAGAGGCTTCTACGAAAGGAGCTGGAGAGCAGTCCTGGTGATTCCTATTTGCTTTACCAGTTGGGAAAATGCTTTTTCGACAGCAGCCGCGACCTCCCCCAGGCTTGTATTTACTTTGAGCAGGCTTTGGCTGCTTCTTTGGATTTTCGCCTTGATTATGTGTATGCTTTGGTGGAGTGTTATGGTTATGCGTTGATAAACACAGGGCAATACGAAAAGGCTCTCGAATTTCTTTTGGAGCATTATGAGCGTTATTCCTCCAAAGCTCAGTTTCGTTTTCTCACTGCCCATGCTTTGCAAAACAACGGTATGTTCGTCGAAGCCGTGGAGCAATACGAAAGCTGCATCGGCGCAGACATCACCGATTACAGCGGCATTACTTCATATTTGTCCTATTACAACATTGGAGTAGTCCTAGAATGTGTCGGCATGGAAGAAGATGCTATAGAAATGTATAAAAAATGCGATGAATACGAGCCAGCCGCACTGCGGTTGAAAGAGTTAATAAAATGAAGTCTTTTTGAAACAATGATATATACCACTTATATCAACTCAGGATAATATTATATATATTATTATTAGTGTTTTATTCATTACTAGTAATAACTTTCTATTGACACAAGCCTATATTATACGTAAAATCAATTATCTCATACTTGGGTAGGACACTCATACTTTGGATGTATTTATAAATGATTTTTTGAGATTCATACATAAAGATGATGAAATAGAAAAAGCGATTGTGTATAATCGAGATGGACAAGTGCTATTTTCTATACGCAATGGAACTGCAAATGAAGTAGAATTCGACAAAGATGAATTTGATCAAATGAAAGGTACAATTCTAGTCCATAGTCATGTAGACAACGGTGACTTGACTGACAAACTATTGTCTGGTGCAGATATGGACACGGCTGCTGAATATCAACTTCATTTAGTTATTGCAGTCACAAAACACTCGGTATCTGCATTCTCTCCAGGTAGTTTACTTCCTGGTAACCATAATAAGAGAGATGAATTCATAGAGGAATATGAACAATTATTCGAAAATGGGAAAGCATCTTTAGAAAAAATAAACAACGAAATCGAAAAAACGGAAATAATAACTAAGCTTGCCAAGGAAATGAGCGATTATTTAAAAGAGACGGAAAAAAGATTCGGCCATAAATACTATGAATGGGGGGTATTTGAATGAAAATATCGCAAGAAGTAAAAGACAAAGTTCGTGCTCGACGTGAACAGTTTAAGAACGCCAAACCTGGTGACAAAATAAAAATCGAGTCAAAAATGATAATTCGCGAAACAAGCAATGATAAGAAAAAAACAACGTAGTCTTAGCTCATTTCCACAAATATAATAATCCCCTAATTGGTATATCATAACCATTTAGGGGATTTGTTTAGCTCTCTATTGTTTGTTCATCCAATATATGTGACTTTTTCTGGTACTAGTTCGTGGGGTTCTTTGCCTGTGTTTGGTGTTCCCAAGAGGATTCCGATGGCGAACTCATAGCCTTCTGGGAATTTTAGCATTTTTTTGTATTCATCACCTTTTTCGCCTGTTAAGGGCATGTTTGCCATTCCAACGATGCAGGTACTCAGCCCCATGGATTGGGCTGCAATGCATACATTTTGTGTTAAAATGCCACTGTCCATGCTTCCATAAGCGGAGCCGTCCGAAAGGACATATATCACGCAAGGAGCGTTATAGAAGATTTTGCCACCACGTTCCTTCATGCGTTCCAATGCTTCTGGGTTGTTTTTCGTTATGACATCGATGCCTGCTGCATCTAGCTCGTCAACAATTGCTTTGTCTTTTACAACAACCACATGCCAGGGTTGGCGGTTCATTGCGCTGGGTGCTGCTAAGGCGGCATCCACTATTGTTTTCAGCTGCTCTTCCGTGAGGGGTGTGTCTTTAAAGTCACGACAAGAGTTGCGCTCCATGATAGATTTTATAGTTTCGTTCATCAGTATTCCTCCAATTAATTGTTTTATGCACAGTTTGCACAGCTTTATTATACCGCTAATATATCAAGTTGACAATATGGAATATTTCCTTTACAATTTCATCTATAGAAATCGTTACTAGTCATGGAGGAACTATCCCGTGTCATTGCTAGGAGCAAAGCGACGTGGCAATCTTAATAGACAGCAATTTCGGTGTAGTAAGATCCTTCGCTTCGCTCTTAGATGACACGGTTTGTGCCTACGAAGCACCCCGTGACTTGTAACAAGAAATCATGTATGTATATATAAGACAGGAGTTGCTTTTGTTATGAGTCAATTGGAAAAAGTCTATGATCCTTCCCATGTCGAGGACAAAATCTACAAAATGTGGATGGATGGTGGGTATTTTAAGGGTGTAATCGACCCTTTGCGTAAGCCTTTTACCATCGTAATTCCTCCTCCTAATGTAACAGGGCAGCTCCATCTGGGACATGCTTTTAATAATTCTCTTCAAGATATATTAATTCGATATAAGAGAATGCAAGGTTTTGCCGCTTTGTGGGTTCCTGGTACCGACCATGCGGGTATTGCGACGCAAATTAAAGTTGAAGAGGATCTCCGAAACGAGGGTTTATCACGCCATGATTTGGGCAGGGAGAAGTTTCTTGAGCGTGTCTGGGAGTGGAAACACCTTTACGGTGGGCGTATTGTCGAGCAGCTCAAAAAGCTCGGTAGTTCCTGCGATTGGGATAGGGAGCGTTTCACCATGGACGACGGTTGCTCCGCTGCTGTGCGGGAGGTTTTTGTCGCTCTATATGAAAAGGATCTTATATATAAGGGCAACCGCATCATCAATTGGTGTCCCAGCTGCACCACAGCCCTTTCCGATGCTGAGGTGGAATATGATGAGCATCATGGTCATTTGTGGTATATAAAGTATCAGGTGAAAGACTCAGATGAGTTTCTTGTTGTTGCCACCACTAGACCTGAGACCATGCTGGGCGATACTGGTGTTGCTGTGAATCCTGCCGATGAACGCTTTTCCCATTTGGTTGGAAAAACTGTCATTCTCCCATTAATGAACAGGGAGATTCCCATAATCGCCGATGATTATGTGGAAATGGAATTTGGTACAGGCTGTGTGAAAATGACTCCCTGCCATGACCCCAACGACTTTGAAGTGGGTCAGCGTCATGGCTTGGAGCAGGTTTTGATGCTGGACGAAGATGCAAAAGTCATTAATAGCGGAAAGTACAACGGTCTTGACCGCTACGATGCTCGCTCTGCTGTCATAGCTGATTTGGAAGCACTTGGTCTACTGGTAAAAACTGAAGATTATGAGCATAGTTTGGGTGTCTGCTACCGTTGCGACACTGTTGTTGAGCCAATTACCTCAGATCAATGGTTCGTGAAAATGACACCCCTTGCCAAAGATGCGATTGAAGTCGTGGAGTCCGGGGAAACAAAATTCGTTCCCGAGCGTTTTACGAAGATTTATACCCATTGGATGGAGAATGTCAGAGATTGGTGCATTTCCAGGCAGCTTTGGTGGGGGCATCAAATTCCTGTTTGGTATTGCGATTGTGGTCATGTTACTGTTTCTCGAGAAGATCCTGATGTTTGCGAAAAATGCGGCAGTAGCGATATTGTGCGAGACCCAGATGTTTTAGATACTTGGTTTTCTTCGGCTTTGTGGCCATTTTCAACCTTGGGCTGGCCCGAGGAAACAGCTGATATGGAATATTTTTATCCAACTGATGTTTTAGTCACTGGCTATGATATTATTTTCTTCTGGGTCGCCAGGATGATTTTTTCCGGTTTGGAGCATACGAAACAGACACCTTTCCACACTGTTTTCCTCAATGGTATCATCCGAGATTCTATAGGTAGAAAAATGAGCAAGTCCTTGGGCAATGGTGTAGATCCCATTGATATTATTGAGGCATACGGCGCCGACGCTTTGCGTTTTAATCTTGTTACTGGAAATAGCCCTGGAAATGATATTCGTTTTTATCCTGAACGTTGCGAGGCTATGCGCAATTTTGCCAATAAGATATGGAATGCTAGCCGCTTTGTTTTGATGAATCTTGATGAGTCGGTGTTTGGTACTGCGGCTGTTGGTGCTGATGCGGCTGGTGCGGCTGGCGTGGCTGGTACTGCGACTGGCGTAGCAGGTGCGACTGGGGCTGCTGGTGCTGCGGATTCTGTGGCGCAATCGACATGGGATGGTGCTTTACCTGAGTTGCTTGAGCTTGAAGATAAATGGATTTTATCCAAGCTAAACACCCTCGCTGGCGAGGTTTGCGATAACCTTGACAAGTACGAGCTTGGCGTTGCTGCCACTAAAATATATGATTTCATCTGGGATAGTTATTGTGACTGGTATATTGAGCTGACAAAACCCAGGCTTCAAGCTGGTGGTGATGGTTCTCTGGGAGCGCAAAAGGTTTTGTTGTATGTGCTTGACAAGGTGCTGGCTCTGCTCCATCCTTTTATGCCTTTTATCACCGAAGAGATTTGGCAAGCCCTTCCTCTTAATAAATCAATGCTGGGAGATGCTTTGATGATTCAAGCTTTTCCAGAGTTTACAGATAGCTTGCATTTTCCCGCTGACGAGGCTGATTTCGAGTCCATCATCGAAGCTGTCCGCGCTGTTAGGACTCAGAGAGCAGCCATGAATGTGCCACCGTCGAGAAAGTCAAGCCTTACCATTGTTACAAATAAAGTTTCCGTATTTGAAGCGGGAAGCATTTATCTAGGGAGACTCGCATATGCCAACGATTTGAGCATTTCTAATAGCAACCCCTCTGATATGTCAGGGCTAGTGGCTGTTTCCACTGGTGATGCTCGCCTTTATATGCCCATGGCTGATTTGGTTGACATGGACAAGGAACGAGAGCGTATTGAAAAGGAAATAGCAAAGGCTAGGGTTGAAATTGAGTCCCTAGAAGCAAGGCTCGCTAACGAGCAGTTTACTTCAAAGGCTCCCGAGAATGTGGTTTCTACAGAGCGAGACAAACTAGAAAAATCCAAAGCCTTGCTGAGCAATTTGCTAGAGAGCCAAAAGAGCTTGTAATCAAGTAAAATGAGAGTCACGACCGAACTGCTCAGTCATGACCTAATGAGTGAAGATTAGAACAAAGTTACTGGAGGTTAATATGTCTTTACCGAATAAAAAAACTGATGCTCTATATACTTATGCAGATTATATAACATGGGACGATGATGAAAGATGGGAAATCATCGATGGTGTTCCATATTTAATGGCACCAGCTGCTTCGCCGAGCCATCAAGGGATTAGTATGGATTTGTCACGGCAAGTCTCAAGCTTTCTTAAAGGAGGCTCATGCAAAGTGTTTCATGCACCCTTTGATGTGAGGCTTTTCCCAACTGACGACAATTCGGACAACACTGTTGTTCAACCAGACATAGTAGTAATTTGCGATATAGAAAAGATTGACAAGCGTGGACTATCGGGTGTTCCAGATTTAGTCATTGAAATACTCTCTCCAAGCAATATCCGCCATGATATGTTGACGAAATTTAACCTATATCGTAGAGCTGGTGTTCCTGAATACTGGATTGTTGATCCCGAAGGTAGATACATAACCGTTTATACATATGACAAGGGTAATTATGTCGCTTTAATGTATGGTAAAGAAGAGACTGTACCTGTCCATGTAGTCCCTGGCTTAACGATTAACTTATCAGAAGTGTTCGATGAAATTTTTGAAACAGAGGTAATTATTGATGAGGTCAGCGATGATAACCATATAGAAAATGCATAAAAAATAGAAAAGCGGGTGACAAAACACCCGCTTTTTTTATATACATGATGCTAGTTCCTCTTTCATTGCTAGTGCTGCTTTTCTTGCGGCTATTGTGTAATCTTCACCCGATTCTTTCCAGGCGGCTATAATGCCCCTTGATGAATTTACAATCGCACCTTGTCCTTTATCATTGAATGCATGGGCGACATCAGCAACTCCTCCTCCTTGGGCTCCGTAGCCTGGTACAAGGAAAAAGGTGTTTTTCAACCTTGCTCGCAAAAATACCATTTCTTGGGGATATGTCGCTCCCACCACTGCTCCTACCCTTGAGAAACCATATTTGCCTATGGTTTCTTTTGATATATTATCCATTAAATCTGCAACGGTGGTGTATAATCGTTCTTCTCCTTCGATGAGTTTGTCTTGAAAATCACCAGATGATGGATTTGATGTCTTCACAAGAGTAAATACCGCTTTGTCATTTTTAACGGCTTCTTCAATGAAGGGTATGACTCCATCGGAGCCGAGATATGCATTAATTGTCAATGCATCAACATCGAATGGACGCAGTAGAGTTTCACCAATTTTTACCGTTCCCAGAAATGCTGCGCTATATGCCACCGCTGTCGTTCCTATGTCATTGCGTTTAGCATCGCATATGACATACATACCCTTTGATTTGGCATATTCGCAGGTTTTTTTCAGAGTCATCACTCCTTCAGGTCCCAATATTTCATGAAAAGCTGCCTGTGGTTTCACTGCAGGAACAATATCCCAGAGCGCATCGATGAGTCCCATATTATATTCCAGCACAGCATCTGCTGCTGCTTGTAATGTCTCCCCTTTTTCATCAAGATGCCGAGCCAGCAGGTCTGGCGGAATATTATCCAACGCAGGATCCAGCCCCACCACAGTGGGATTTTTCATAATATTAATTTTTTCTTGTAGTCTGTCAAAAGACATAGAATTTACCTCATTTCATTGTTCATTATTCAGCAAATTACCAAAACGGATGTAGGGTGCAGTATCCTTGATGTGCTGCGCATCGCCCATGTTACGTTGGAAACCTAGCGGCGCGTCTGGGAAGCCGCGCCCTACGAAAGACATTAAGCAATTTGCACTTTTGTGCAATAAGATTCTTCAGTCGCTACGCTCCATCAGAATGACACGGTTTGTGCTCAGCATTCATTGTAATTGTTAAACAAAAAGTCCTGCGTCGTCTAATGCTTTTCTAAACTGTGTTTCGTAAAGGAGCTTATATTCACCGCCTTGCTCCAGTAGCTCTCTGTGATTTCCCCGCTCCACTAGGCGGCCTTGTTTGAGTACAAGGATTTCATCACAAAACATTATCGTGCTTAGGCGATGTGCTATGACTAGGCTGGTTTTCCCTTTTAATAAGGGCTCTATCGCCGCTTGAATCAGGCTCTCTGATATGGAATCTAGGGAGCTTGTTGCTTCGTCCAATAAAATAAGTTCGGGGTCTTTTAAAAGTATTCGAGCGATTGCGATACGCTGCCGCTCCCCGCCAGATAGTTTTATTCCTCGATTGCCCACTTGGGTTTCATATGCTTCAGGTAAACCCATTATAAAATCGTGAATATTCGCCTTTTTGCAAGCTTCCATTATCATTTCTTCGCTGGCATCATAATTGGCATATTGGAGATTGTTTCGCACAGTATTATTGTATAAATATGTGTCTTGGGTGACAACGCCTATGTTTTGACGCAACCATTTCAAATCTATGTCACGCAAATCAATCCCATCCAATGATATTCTACCTTCTGTTACATCATAGAGTCTTGGTATCAGATTCATAATAGTCGATTTTCCTGCTCCCGATGCTCCCACAAGGGCAAGGGATTTTCCTTTTTCCAAGGTGAATGATATATCATGGAGGATTTTCGCTTCTTCATTATATTGGAAATAAACATTGGAAAATTCTAGTTTTCCACCAAATCCCTTTGTTGGAATAATCGCATCTTCTTTGCTTTCAATTTCTACGGGCATATCATAATATGCAAAAACTCGTGTAAATAAGGACATGGAGCGAATAATATCCACCTGCATATTTAGTAGCAGGTTAACAGGTCTATACAGTCTGCCCAATAGGGTGACCATCACGGTGATGTCTCCCACGCTGAGATGCGTATGTCCATATCTATACATCAGCAATCCGCCGATGAGATACAATGCCATGGGACCTATATTCATGAGAACACCCATGGATGCTCGAAACCAGCGTCCTGTCATGCTTTCTTTGATATTCAGGTTGATTAGCTCCGAATTTGTCGCCTCATACATTTCATATTCCAGCTTTTCTCTGGCGAAGAGTTTGACCAGGATTTGACCGGAAACACCGATGGATTCTGAGAGTATTTGATTAATTGCATCCCTTTTCTCTTGTACTTTATTGGTTATTTCCCAACGAGTCTGTCCCACCGTTTGTGTGGGTAATATTAGAAATGGAACTATTAAAACACCTGCTGTTGCCAGTATTGCGCTTCGTTGGTACATTGCTGTTAAAGCTAAGGTGACAAGGATGATGTTTTCGATGATGCTTGTCAGTGTACCTGATATAATTTCTTGGACTCCCCTAATATCTGAGTTTATCCTTGTTATTATTTCACCTTGTCGGGTGGCTGTGAAAAATCTGTGAGACATTTTTAGAAGATGGCTGAACATTTTGTTGCGCATATCATAGGTCACATGCTGGGAAATCCAAAGGTTCATATAGCTCTCGAATACTCCGATGAGTCTTGATAATATCGTCACCCCAAAGATGGTTAAAACAAGCTTTATTAATAGGTCCAGGTTGCCGCCAATAAGTCCTTCATCGATGATTCTTCCCAATAGGAGCGATGGTTGCAAAGAAAGCCAAGAGGATACTATTATGCATAAAAGCACAACTAGCATCCTCTGCCAATAGGGAACAATATAACTAAACACCCTTTTAAGCAAGGGTATTGTAACCTTAGGTGCGTTTTCTTTTTCCGTATCGGTAAGTGGTCGAAATCGTGCCCGACTCCCATCTCTTGATGACATGGCTCTCCTACTTTGCCTTTTGTTTTATGACTCCGTTGCTATTCGTGTAATAGCTACACAACTAAGACATTATATCACCAAGTCCTCACCACGTCCACCCCTCTTAACTCCTAACTCGCTCTGCTATTCTGCGTTCTTCGGCATCGTCTAGGGCTCTTCTGAACTGGGTTTCATATAGCTCTCTATATACACCGTTTAATTCCAGCAGCTGGGCATGGGTTCCCCGCTCCACCAAGCGACCTTCTGCTAAAACTAAAATTTCATCGCAAGCCATAATCGTGCTGAGCCTATGGGCTATGACCAGGCTGCTTTTTCCTTTTAAAAGCGGTTCTATTGACGCTTGAATCAAGCTTTCTGAAATGGAATCCAGGGAACTGGTGGCTTCGTCCAATAATATAAAGCCTGGGTTTTTCAATATGATTCTCGCTATAGAAAGCCTTTGTCGCTCGCCTCCTGAGAGTTTGATTCCTCTATTTCCAACTTCCGTGTCGTAGCCATGGGGTAGGCTGACGATGAAGTCATGGATATTCGCCTTTTTGCAGGCATCGACGAGTTGTTCATCGGTTGCCTCCGGCAAGGCATAGAGCAAATTGTTTCGTATTGTGCCATTAAATAAATATGTGTCCTGGGTGACCAAGCCCACATTGCTCCGAAGCCAAGTGAGGTCTAGGTCTCTTATATCGTAACCATCAAGAAGGATTTTACCTCCGATAACATCGTAAAGCCTTGGTATCAAAGAAATAATCGTGGATTTACCAGCACCAGATGCACCAACAATTGCCAAGGAGCGTCCTTTATCCACTGTAAAGGATATATCATGGAGAATTGGTGTTTCTTCGCTGTAATGGAAGTCCACATTGACAAATTCCAATTTGCCTTCAACATTTCCTGGCGGCACTATTGCATCTTCTTTGTTCACGATTTCAATTTCCATGTCATAATACTCAAATATGCGGGTGAACAATGCCATGGAACGAACTATTTCCACCTGGAGGTTGAGCAGGCTTTGGGCCGGTCCATATAAACGGTTGAGCAGCGCAACCATTACTGAAATATCGCCAACTGTGAGGTTTGTATAGCCGTATTTTAGCATAAGTAAGCCGCCCAAAAGATAAATCACCATGGGACCTGCGCTCATCAGCACTCCCATGGTTGCTCTAAACCAGCGTCCCGCCATGCCTTCTTTGATGTTTAAGGCTATCATATCGGAATTTGCTTGCTGGTATTTGTTGTATTCCGCTTCTTCCCTGGTAAAGACTTTCACCAACATTTGTCCTGAAACTCCCATGGTTTCAGAAAGGATTTGGTTTATCTCGTCGTTTTTCGCTTGGGCTTGATAAGTTATTTCCCATCTTGTCCTGCCGACCCTTTGGGTGGGTATGATGAGAAATGGCACAAGTAAAACACCTGCTGTTGCTAAAATCCAGTTACGCTGATACATAGTGGTTACAGCAAGAATAACAAGAGTGACGTTGCTTATAATGTTGGTAAGGGTTCCTGCTATTATGGATTGAACTCCTCCAATGTCTGTGGTCATTCTTGTTATCGCTTCACCCTGCTGCCTTGATGTGAAGAATCTGTGAGACATATTTAGCAAATGTTTGAACATTTTATTACGCATATCAAATGTAATATGCTGTGATATCCAAATGTTAAGCCAGCTTTCAAAAACACCAAGCAAGTTTGATATGATAAGTACGCCAAAAGCCATTATGACGAGCCTTATCAATGCGTTTAGGTCTCCGCCTATTAAACCTTGGTCGACTATTCTACCTATGATTATTGATGGTCGAAGGGATAGCCACGAGGATATTAAAATGCAAGCGAAAACAATCATAAGCCGCGGTAAATATGGCGATAAATAGCTGAATACCCGCTTTAGCAAAGGCCATGATACTTCGGGCGCATTTTGCTTTTCATCATCCGTCAGTGGTCTTCCTCCACGCCCACCGCGACCGCCGCCGCCTCTTCCAGACATAGCTGCCACTCCTTATATTTATTTGCCACATACCTGAATTATGATGGAAAAATATACACTTTCACATTCGTCAGGTACTTGACTATTGTAAAATATCACATATAACGAATCAAGTCAAGTACCTGACTAATTTTTAGTAATACAATTTTTTTGTTACTGGTCAGCCCATCCTTCGTAAGTACTTACAATGTCATTTAAGAGCGTAGCGAAGGATCTTTATTATACCGAAATAATGGACTAAGAAGATTGCCACGTCGCTTTGCTCCTCGCAATGACACTGGATTGTTACCCCGTGACAAGTAACGTTCCTCACTCCTAACTCCTAATTGCGAAGCTAATTCCCGAAGACAACTCTGCCGCGGGAAATGGTGTATTTCACTTTTCCTTTTAGCTCCATGCCAGAAAAGGGACTGTTTCTAGCTTTTGATTTGAATTGCTCTGGGTCCACTGTCCATTCTTCATCGGGGTCGAATATCACTATATCTGCAATTGCTCCGGTTTGAATTTCTCCTGCTTCTATTCCCAAAATACGAGCAGGGTTAGTGGACATAAGTTTGATTATTTCTTCTATACTCATCATATTACTGTGATAAAGTTGAGTCAAAGCAAGGGCAAGGGATGTTTCCAAACCTATCATTCCGCTGGGTGCTTCTGTAAGCTCACGAGCTTTTTCCTCGACACTATGAGGAGCATGGTCTGTGGCGATGGCATCAATTGTTCCATCCAGCAGACCAAATATGATGGCTTCAACGTCATTTTGCGTCCTCAGGGGAGGGTTTACCCTAGCAAGCGGTCCTTGTTTTAAGACCTCTTCTTCTGTGAGCGTGAAATATTGGGGACACGTTTCCGCAGTGACATTCACCCTTGCTTCCTTGGCTTTTCTTATTATTTCCACGGAGTTTGCTGTGCTCACATGGGCTATATGCAGTTTAGCACCAGTTTGTGCAGCCAGCATGGTATCTCGAGACACCATCAATTCCTCTGCAATCGCTGGTCTGCCAGGTAGACCAAGTTCCCTGGAGACTCTGCCTTCGTTGAGAGCATTGTTTTGTACCAAATCCGCATCTTCGCAATGGCTTATGATGAGCAAATCCTGATCCTTTGCCAGTTCCATTGCTAAATATGCCAGCCTTGCGTTTTGCACCGAATTACCATCATCTGAAAGGGCAATGGCTCCAGCAGCTTTGAGTGCAAAGAAATTTGTCAGCTCTTGCCCATTTTGTCCCATTGTCACCGCTCCAATGGGAAGGACTGTCACCGCTGCTTCAATGGCTCTATCCAAGATATTTCTTATTGCTCCCGCATTATCGATAACTGGAGCTGTGTTAGGCATACAGCACATAGTTGTTACCCCGCCTGCTGCTGCCGCTGCTGAACCTGTTAATATATCTTCCTTATACTCGAATCCTGGTTCTCGTAGATGCACATGCATATCAACAAGCCCAGGTGCGACCCATAAGCCAGCTGCGTCTATCACCATAGTATCGGCTGTTGCCTCAATACTTTCACCAATTTCCACGATTTTTTCATCATCAATCAAGAGGTCGCAGGCATCAAAGGGCGTTCCTAAAACACGTCCGTTTTTTATAAGCAGCATATTATTGTTTCTCTCTTTTTGTTTATTTTATAATTTTTGTGTAGTATACTATATTCATCGTAAAAAAACCATATTATAATAGCAGTCTAATTGAGATAATTCTTCTATCCATAATTAATGAGGTTTTATATGTTTAATATCACAACTCAAGATGGGAAAGCTCGAAGGGGTGAGTTTTCCACTAGTCACGGAGTGATTTCCACTCCTGTTTTCATGAATGTCGCCACCCAGGGAGCCATAAAAGGTGCTTTATCCAGCGAAGATCTCAAAGAGGTGAGTTGTCAGGTGGCTTTGTCCAATACCTATCATTTGCATATTCGCCCTGGTGATGAATTAATCCGCTCCCTTGGAGGTTTGCATAAATTCATGGTATGGGATGGTCCTATTCTCACCGACAGCGGGGGCTATCAGATTTTTTCCCTTGCTGGTTTGAGGAATATCACCGAAGAAGGCGTGGCTTTCCAGTCCCATGTGGATGGTCGCAAGATTTTCATGTCTCCTGAAGACGCAATGCGCATTCAAAGCAATCTAGGTTCGGATATAGCTATGGCTTTTGATGAATGTATCGAGATACCCTCGCCAAAGGAGTATGTGGAAGCTTCTTGCCAGCGCACCTTGCGTTGGCTTATCCGTTGTAAAGAGGAGCTTGATAGGCAAAAGGAAAACCCCGATGTGGTCACATCGGAGCAAGTTTTATTTGGAATAAATCAAGGTGCGACTTTTCCGGATATTAGGATATCCCATATGAAAAGCATTGCTGAGCTTGACCTTCCTGGTTATGCAATTGGTGGTCTTGCCGTTGGGGAGACAGCATCGGAAATGTATGACACCATCGAAATCGTAGAAGAGTATATGCCTACTGATAAACCTCGTTATCTCATGGGTGTGGGTACCCCTGCTAACATTGTGGAGTCTGTTCACAGGGGTATCGATTTTTTTGATTGCGTTATGCCAGCGAGAAACGGCAGACACGGACGCTTATACACCTGGGGTGGAAGCATTAATATCAACAATGAAATTCACAAAAGCGATGATTCTCCCATAGACACAGCCTGCAGCTGCTCTGTGTGCAAGACCTATTCCAGAGCCTACATACGCCATCTTTTCCGCAGCGGCGAAATGCTAGCCCCACGCCTAGCCGTATTGCACAACCTGCATTTTTACAACACTTTCATGGAAAAAATAAGAACCAGCATTGAAAACGGAGTTTTTCAAGAGCTAAGGAACGAAGTAATAAGCTGGGAGAAACAATGAACAATTATATCTAATTAATGATTAATAATGAATAATGAATAATCAATGGCACGGTTAGAAAATCGCATTACTATTTTTTAGTGAATGCAACGCATTAGCCGTGCCATTAATCATTCATTATTCATTGTTAATTATTAATTGATAAAAACGCATTAATAAACCCATCCAGGTCGCCATCCATTACTGCGCTTACGTTTCCGTTTTCGTAGTTAGTGCGGTGATCTTTTACTAGGGTGTAGGGCATGAAAACATAGGACCTGATTTGGCTGCCCCATTCTATTTTCATTTGATGACCTTTGATGTCGCTGATTTTATCAAGATGCTCCCTCTCTTTTATTTCCAAGAGCTTGGACTTTAGCATCCGCATGGCTACTTCCCTGTTTTGGTGTTGGCTTCGCTCCATTTGACAGGAAACTACGATGCCAGAGGGGATATGGGTGATACGAATAGCACTTTCCGTTTTATTAACATGCTGTCCGCCGGCACCAGAGGATCTGTAGGTATCAACCCGTAGGTCTTCTTGCTTTATATCAACTTCAATATCGTCCGATATAAGGGGAGTGACCTCCACAGCGGCGAAGGATGTATGCCTTCTTCCTGAAGAATCGAAGGGCGATATGCGCACAAGGCGATGTATGCCTCCTTCGCTTTTTAACATTCCATATGCGTTGTCACCCTCGATTTCGATGGAAGCAGATTTTAGCCCTGCTTCTTCTCCATCCAGCCAATCGAGAATCCTATACTTCATCCCATGTCGTTCCGCCCAGCGAGTATACATTCTGTATAACATTTGCACCCAGTCTTGGGCTTCAGTGCCGCCTGCTCCTGCATGAAATGTTAAAATTGCGTCTAAATGGTCATATTCACCTGAAAGAAGCGTCTCCAACCTCGCTGTTTCCAGTTCGCTGCTAAATGCGAGGAATTCTTCTGCTATTTCAGGTAAAAGGCTATCATCGTCCTCTTCGATTGCCATTTGACACAAAGTAGCCAAATCGCTCAGGGCATCTTCCAACTTGTCATATCTATTGCTTTTATTGCGTATAATTTTAATACGTTGCAAAACGGCTTGGGAGTTTTGTGCATTGTTCCAGAATCCATCCTTACCGCTCTCGTCTTCCAGCTTTTCTAGTTCACTGGCAGCTTCAGAGGATTTCAGGGATTGTTTCAGGCTCAAAAGCACGGGTTGCAGGTTTGCTATTTTCATTTTATAGTCTTCTAGTTCGACAATCATGACTTTTCCTCGGGTTGATTATGTTGGGTCTATATGCGCTCTTGTATATTTATTGCTTCGATTTGCATGTATAATATGCGGCAATTTTGGTGGAATAAGATTCTTCGCTACGCTCAGAATGACACGGGGGGAGAGCTCAGAATGACATGGGTGACTTGTGGTTAGAGGATTTATAGTGCTTCCATGTCGCGGACGAAAACGTGTTTTATGTTGGGGTCTGCTGTTTCGCGAAACTCTATGTCGAAGCGATCAATGGACTTTATCATGGAAGATAAACTCTTATATCCATAATTTCTGTGGTCGAAACTCGGCTGCTTTTTTAATATCAAATTTCCCAGTTCACCCATAAAAACAACACCATCATCACCTGCCAGGTCAGAAACAGAATCGGCAATGAGATTTATGATAGTATCATCGACTTTTTGACCACGTATTCGAGAGGCAAGGCTGTTCCTATCTTTGCTTTGGCTATTTATTCTGGGCGGTGGTATAACTGCGCTGACCAAATGGGAATCGTCTTGGGGGATTTGAATGAGATTTTCCTCCGCTTGTGCCTCTCCACCACCAGCTCTGATAACTTCAATATAAGTAAACTTGTCGCAAGCAGCGATAAAGGCTCTTGGAGTTTTGAACTCGCCGATACCGATAACCCTCTGACCCGCTTCTCGTAAACGTATAGCCAAACGAGTAAAATCGCTGTCACTGGACACAATTACGAAACCATCGGTTCTTTCGGAATACAGTATGTCCATTGCGTCTATTATCATTGCGGAATCGCTGGAGTTTTTTCCTGTTGTATAGCTATATTGTTGAATAGGGGTAATCGCATTTTCCAAAAGCGATGCTTTCCACCCAGCTATGGAAGGGCTTGTCCAATCTCCGTAGATTCGTTTCACAGTGGGTGTTCCATAAATGGCGATTTCCTCCATCACACCTTTAATACAATTTCGAGGTACATTTTCCGCATCAATAAGTACCGCCAGCCTAAGGTTGTTTAAATCCAATGCATTATTTGCCACCATGCCACCTCCTTTCATTTAATATCCTTTATTCTAACAGATTTGTTGTTTTTATGCAATCTTTTCGCTTTTTTAGTCCAACATGGGAAAAACTGCTAAAACTCCTAAACTTATGGGGATTATATGCCGTTAATTCAAATGATAGTCTTCTGCTCCTTTGTTGTCATTTTTGTTTCAAAGGAAGAAGAAATATAACACACCTAACTAAGGAGGAAAAATGAAAAAGACAAAGTTTTTATCCCTGCTTCTTGTCATCCTTATGCTAGCGACTTTACTAGCAGCATGTGATGGCGGCGCGCAGACCTCGCCCAGCCCCTCTGGTAGCAATGTCGTTGAAGACAGCCCCGGTGGAGTGCCCGAAACAAACGTAGAGAGTCCTCCCCCATTTGTGGCACCTAGCAATTTTAATACGAAAACCCCTGCCGACACCCTAGTGGTCGGCACCCCTGCCATTGCTGGCGACTTCATCGACGGCTGGGGTAACAGCTCATATGACCAGCATATCAAAGTCCTCACAGGTGGGTTTTACAGCACCTATTATCAAAGCCCCGAAGGACAGCTTCTGTTAAATCCCACTGTCGTGCAAGATGTTGCCACCAGTTATGACGATGATGGCAATAAAACTTATACATTCACATTATACGAAGACCTTTATTGGAACAATGGCGACCAAATAACGGCTCAGGATTACATAGCATTTATAATGTTCTATTCTGGTCCACAAATTACAGAGCAAGGTGGTTCTTACAGTTATGGAGGACCTGGTATAGTAGGATATTCAGAATTCAAAGCTGGTGAAACAGAAATCTTTGCTGGTGTTCAATTAGTCGATGAGTTTGTGTTTTCGATGACCATCGACGCTATTGAGCTTCCATTTTTTTGGGAAACCTCCTATGTGATGGTTCGTCCTATTAATAAGGAAGTCTACTTTCCAGGAGTTGAAATTATCTCCGACGAAAATGGAATCAGGTTCGATACCGATGTGTATGATCTTGTTGCAAACATCGCTTCTGAAGAACGTTACGCTCCCACCATCACCTGCGGACCATATATTTTCATTAGTTTCGATGGTACTACTGTGAACCTCCAACGTAATCCCTATTTTAAATCTGACCAACTAGGGTATAAACCAACTTTTGAATATATCATTCAAATGGAAGTACCTTCGGAAACCGATGTGGATCTGGTACTTAGCGGAGACATCGACTTGAACACCGGTAATATTGAAGGTTCAAAAATCGAAAAGGCTCTAGCTAGTGAATATGCCGTTGCTCACAGTTATTTACGTCCAGGTTTTGGTTTTATCGGTTTCACTTGCGATTGGAGTCCCACAAAAGATGCCAATGTCCGCTGGGCGATTGCATATATGATTGATAGAAATGCAATAATCGACCACGTTTTGGAAGGTTATGGCGGTCTGGTGGATGCTTCCTACGGCATGGCACAATGGACATATCAATCCAGGCGCAGAGAAATTGCCGAATCTCTCACCCAAATAGCCTTTAACTTGGAAAAGGCAAACGAACACCTTGACCAAACCGAGTGGGTCTTTGAAGAAGACGGAGTAACACCCTTTGACTCTTCCCTAGCAAATTCTGATGGTACATATATGCGCCACAACAGCGATGGCGAAGCTTTAGTCATCCGCCATTATAGTGCTAGTTCCGTTGTGGGTGGAGCCATAGAAGCGGAGGCAATTAAAAATGCTCCCCTCATTGGCATGGTTTATGAAGTCACCCATGGTGATTTTGATACCCTAACTAATCATTTTTACTATGGTTATAGTATGCCTGATTCAGAGCGTGTATATAGTGCTTTTAACTTAGCAACAAACTTTACCGCTGTTGATGACAAATATTGGTACTTCCATTCCGATCAATTGGGAACATGGCAAAATAGCAACCAAATTGGCGACGATGAGCTGGATGAAATAATCGTAGCAATGCGAAGCCTTGACCCAACACAAACAGATGAACATGCAGACCTTTGGCTTGCCTACCAGATTCGTTGGCAGCAGCTTTTACCTTCACTTCCTCTGTATTCAAATCAATACTTTGACATTTTCAACTCTGTTGTAACCCAAGTACCTACAACTCCATATGCAAACTGGGAAGATGTGATTTGTCAAATATCCAAGTTCCCCAATTCATAAATATAATTTTTGCTGTATGGCGTAGTGTTTTTGATGCTTCGTTGTATGGTGCCTAGTCTTTGACCTGTTCACTTAGGGCAGAGTGGTGTCCTTGATGTCGTGCTTGGTAGTGTTTGCACAGCAAGCGGCGCGTCAGGGATGCCGCGCCCTACGAATGGGTATGGTAGGGTTGCTGGGTTCTATGGGATGGTGCATATGTTATGCTGCGTCCTTGATCGGCGCGTCAGGGATGCCGCGCCCTACGGTTTGGGTTGAGGGATGCCGCGTTTTATGGATGGTGCATTTATTATGACGGAGGTGTTGTTTTGGTAAAATACTTGCTTAAGCGAATATTGATATTGATACCGGTGATATTGGCAATCTCCGTTTTACTTTTTACCATTGGAAAGCTGATGCCTGGAGATCCGGTGCGAGCTATGCTACCACCCACCACTGCTTTGCGTCCAGAGCAATATCAGCTTGCCTACGATGCAATGTATAGGCGGCTGGGTTTGGACAAGGGTGTGGTGGAGCAATACTTTCGCTGGTTCGGAAATCTAATCCGTTACAGAGATCTCGGATATTCATCTATTGCCAATCGACCTGTGGCGGATGCAATCAAAGAACCACTAAAAAACACCCTTATGCTCAACGTTTTCGTCAACTTTTTCTATCTTCTCATTGCCCTTCCCCTGGGAATAAAAATGGCAGTTAAGCGTGGCTCTATTTATGATACGGGAATCCAGGTGGCTTCCATCGCCACTTATTCGATTCCCTCCTTTTTCATGGGTTTGAGCCTTATCTACATTTTCGCCATTACTTTCCCATTACTCCCCGCCGGTGGAATGCCCAACACCTTTTTACTGGGAGCATGGACTTGGGATAGTTTCAAAGCTTGGGCTCGTCACCTCACTTTACCTGTTGCAGCCCTAACACTCATGAGCTTGGCTTCTGCGCTTCGCTATGTGAGAAACGCCATGATAGATGCATTATCCCAAGACTATATCCGAACAGCAAGGTCAAAGGGTTTGGGCGAAAAAGTTGTCATTTATTCCCATGCTTTGCGAAATGCCATGATACCCATTTCAACTGTAATTGTGATGACTTTATTTAGCCTATTCGCTGGTGCCACAGTCACAGAGTCCATATTTGCTTACAATGGCATAGGTCGGCTGCTACTTCGAGCAGTCACAGGGCGGGATACGGCCCTTATCACATCACTCACACTATTTTTTGCCGTTATAAACATTATTGCTGTTTTGGCTGCTGATATAATCTATGGCTTGGTTGATCCTCGGATAAAACTGGAGTGATTGGATAGCTGTGTAGTGAGATACTTCACATACGCTCTTAAATGACACGGTTAGTGCATACGGAGCATGGTGAATATTGTTACGTATAGTGCGCACGAAGCATGGTGTGTATTGTTACGATTTGTGCTTTTGAGGCATGGTGTGTAAAGTTTAAATGATGTAGTAATCCAATGGCAATTGATAATTTTGTTTCAAAGGAGGATAGGCGCATTTGAGTGATAATAATAGAGGCGCAGCGGACAGCGGCAGTGGCAGCAGTAGCAACGGTAGTAGCAGTAGCAACGGTAGCAACAGCGGTGGTAGCAGTACAACGATAAAAGCCAGTCGTTCATTTGTTGGTATGTTTAAGCGCCTATTTGTCCGAGATAAGGACGATGTGAATATTCTGGAAGAAGAGGCACTCCGGACTCCTGGAAAAACTATCCTACTTAATCTCATCCACAACAAACTCGCAATCCTTGGTTTTTGCGGGTTTTTAGCCATTGTGCTTTTTTGCTTCATCGGTTCTCTCATGTTCCCTATCAATTTAACATATAACGAATACACCCACTCTAGCCTTCGCCCCAGTAGAAATTACTTGAAATACCCAGCAGTTTTAAACGATAAAAATATTATAAAAATCGTATCCGGTATATCATTTTCCATCGCCCTTGACGAGCAAGGAGATTTATATATTTGGGGTACCGAACCCAATATTTATCTTCCGAATGTATCTGACCTCATTATGAGCATTCCAGAAGCTGTGAAGAATGCCAAAATCGTTGACATCGAAGCTGGCAGCCGCCATGTCATTTGCATCGATGACGAGGGTAATTTTTATGGTTGGGGGCATTATGGTCACAACCAAACGAAATTTCCACTTGAAATTGCACACTTTTACGAGCCTCCCTCAGGTACCGCCATCGAAAAAATGGCAGCCATGGGGGTATGGTCTGCTATACTCGGCTCGGATGGCTATGTGGAGCTTTGGGGGAGTATGCAAGCTTCCCAATCATTTATCGATTTGCTCAGACATAAAAATATAATTGATTTTGCTGCTGGAGATAATAATATCGTTTTATTATACAAAGATGGAACCCTTGGTGTCTCTGGTTTAGTGGGTACTGAATATTACACGCAAATTCCTTCCCAGCTTCAGGATGGCTCCCATAATATTGTCAGCGTTGTTTCCACTAACAGGAATGTCCTCGCCTTGGACGATGAGGGTGGTCTTCATTTATGGGGGAGTGCGGAATATGGTTTAAATAAGCTTCCCGATATTTCTGGTAGACCCATTCATATTGAAGCTGGATATAAAAACTTTGTGGTGGTGACCGACGACGGCTCAATTATCGTATGGGGCTCAAACGAACTTGGTCAGCTCGATGTTCCTGATAACTTGCTTGGGGTAGCGAAGGTTTTTGTTGATTATTACCAGTTTTATGCCATGGACGAAAATGGAAAAATAATAGGAAGTTGGGGAAACAAAGGTTATATTTTCGGCTCCGATCATTTAGGCAGAGATATTTTCACCCGCCTAATGTATGGTGGCAGAATATCTCTAACTGTGGGACTCATCGCTGTTATCATATCAACCTTCATCGCCATTCTTATAGGCTTGCCAGCAGGTTATTTTGGTGGTTGTGTTGATCAATTTTTCATGCGCTTGGCTGATGTTTTTTCAGCAATTCCCTTTTTACCCATAGTAGTTGTGTTAAATTTCATCATTGGTCACAATATTTCATCCGTGGGACGTGTTTACTTAATTTCCGTAGTCCTTGGTTTATTGGGTTGGATGAGCTTGGCAAGATTGATTCGTGCACAGCTTCTATTGGAAAGGGAAAAGGATTTCGTACTGGCGGCTCGTTCCTTGGGAATAAAAGAACGATTCATCATGATTCGTCATATATTACCCAATGTGGTTAATTTCGTGATTGTCAGCGTCACATTGAATTATGCCAGTTATATGCTCACTGAAGCGGCGTTGTCATTCCTCGGTTTCGGTGTCAGAGAGCCTGAAGCTTCTTGGGGAAATATGCTCACCAGTGCACAGGAAACCGCTGTTATACAATTTTACTGGTGGCGTTGGGTCATTCCCGCTCTTTTTGTTGTTGCAGCAGCTTTTTCGGTGAACCTCATGGGCGATGCTTTGAGGGAAGCCATGGACCCCAAGTCCAGTGAGAGGTAGTTTTGGCGATAGTTTGTGAAATTGCCGAGGCTGGCGGCGCGTCAGGGATGCCGCGCCCTACGGAATGCTTTGGTGTTTTGCGGCGCATCAGGGATGCGGTGTCATACGAAACGGCGCGTCAGGGATGCTGCGTCATACGGAATGCTTTGGTATTTTGCGGCGCATCAGAGTTGCGGTGTCATGCGAA
This sequence comes from Oscillospiraceae bacterium, assembly GCA_009777775.1. Taxonomy (GTDB): domain Bacteria; phylum Bacillota; class Clostridia; order Oscillospirales; family Oscillospiraceae; genus WRMH01. The sequence goes on along the minus strand of WRLE01000013.1, from coordinate 82,208 downwards.
GTGCTGTGCTGGTTTGCGGCGCGTCAGGGATGCCGCGCCCTACGAAATGCTTTGGTGTTTTGCGGCGCGTCAGGGATGCGGTGTTATACGAAAGGTTGAATATATGAGAATGCTTGAAATTTCCAATCTTCATACATACTTTGAAACGGCGCGAGGACTTATTCGCGCTGTGGATGGCGTTAGCTTGGGAATCAACGAGGGCGAAACCCTTGGTGTTGTTGGAGAATCAGGAAGCGGCAAGAGCCAGACAGCTTTGTCCATATTAAAGCTTTTCGAGAGCAATCAACGTATATATGAAGGCGAAATTCATTTTGATGGTGAAAAAATCAGCGATTACTCCCAAGAGGCTATGTATAATATCAGGGGTAATAAAATCTCCATGATATTCCAAGAACCCATGACCTCACTCAATCCTGTCTTCACCGTAAGCAAACAAATCAGTGAGGTGCTTATGCTCCATCAAGGTATGAGCAAATCTCAGGCACACCAACGTTCCATCGAAATGCTGGAAGCTGTAAAGATCCCCAACGCCAGTCAAATAGTGAAGCAATACCCCCATCAGCTTTCCGGGGGTATGCGTCAAAGGGTGATGATAGCCATGGCTTTGGCTTGCCACCCGAAATTGTTGATTGCAGATGAGCCCACAACCGCTTTGGATGTTACAATACAAGCGCAAATTTTGCGTTTAATGAATGATTTGAAAAACGAATTTAACACAGCCATTATGTTCATCACCCATGATTTAGGTGTGATAAACCAAATGGCTGACGAAGTGGCGGTTATGTACTGCGGACAGGTTGTGGAAATTGCTCCCGTTGACTATATTTTCAAGCCCATTACCAATTATTCCCACCCATATACAGAGGCTTTGCTTCTGTCTATTCCGAAACTCATGGGAGAACAGGGTAATAGGCTAGAAGCCATTCCCGGAGCCGTACCCCACCCCTTAGATTTGCCCACTGGATGCCGATATGCTCCGAGATGTAAGTATTCAAGTAAGCGCTGCGAAAATGAGTTACCTGATCTGATTTCCGTTGATACCCACCAAAGCGTCCGTTGCTTTTATCCCATGAAAGGGGTTCGCCATGATGGATGATGAAAAAAAAGCTTTGTTTACACTTTCCGATGTGAAAATGCACTTTCCTTTGAAGAAAAGCAGCTTCTTTCAAAAGGAGAAGCTTTTCGTGAAAGCTGTGGATGGTGTGTCAATTGATATATACGAAGGTGAAACCTTTGGTCTGGTGGGAGAGAGTGGCTGTGGCAAGTCAACCTTGGGACGAGTAATGCTCCAATTATATAAACAGACTTCAGGCTCTGTGCATTATAATGGAATTGATTTGAGCACCCTTGGCAAAGAGGAAATGCGTAAGCTACGTCGAGAAATGCAAATAATATTCCAAGACCCCTATTCTTCCCTTAATCAAAGGTTCACAGTGGGAAATATTATTAGCGAGGCTTTAGTTGCCCATAATATGTTTCGACGAGGATCCAAGGAGTTGGAGGAATACACCATCGATATAATGGAAAAATGTGGATTACAACATTATTTTCTACACCGTTATCCCCACCAATTCTCAGGAGGGCAACGTCAGCGCATCGGCATCGCTCGAGCATTGGCTCCCCAGCCCAAGTTTGTTGTATGCGACGAGGCGGTGAGTGCCCTTGATGTTTCCATACAGTCACAGATTATCAATCTTTTAATGGACTTGAAAGACAGTTCTAATCTCACTTATCTTTTCATATCCCATGACCTAAGTGCTGTAAAATTCATCAGCGACCGCGTGGCTGTGATGTACCTTGGTAATATAGTGGAGCTGGGTGATTCTGATAAAATTTTCGCCGAGCCTCTCCATCCTTATACAAATATATTATTGGAAGCGATTCCCACCACCGAGGATGATTCCAACAAAGAGTTGCAAATAATCGAAGGCGATATCCCCAGTCCCATCAACCCTCCCTCTGGTTGTAAGTTTCACACCCGTTGCAAGTATGCTTCCGATATTTGTAAAAGTGAAATCCCCCAATGGGAAGAACTGCACCCAAGCCATTGGGTCGCCTGCCACCACCCCATTAGCGTAGCATGATACATTCTCGATAGATTGCATTTACTTATGAGTATAACTGCGAAACATTCTATTATGCAACACCTGCACTAGGAGCCATTAATATGCAAGACAGATTCAAATCCTTGCTCCCGAAAAGCAAAACAAAAATAGAGCTTGATGAGCATTATGATAAAATCCAGTTGGAAAAAGGCGATTTTCCAGCTATGGTCATCGCTGCGCTCATTACTTTCTTACCCATATTAGCAGTATCAATGTTCGTCATTTACGGACTGATATGGTTGTTTTTTTCATGAAGATATATGTAACAGATATATAAATTAAAAGAATAAATAGTCAAATAAATAATCAAATAAACAAACAAGGCAGCCAAAACGGCTGCCTTGTCATTTGAATTGATGTAACTACGCTTCTGGTTCAAACATTTCCTTTTGTTTTAGGAGTGTATCGTAACGTTCCGCGGCTTCTTTCTCGGCGGTGGCGAAGAGGACTTCGGCACGCTCGGGGAAAGACTGAGCCAGGGAGCTGTAACGAACTTCTCCCATGATAAACTCGTTGTAGCTGTTGGATGGAGCCTTGCTGTCAAGGGTCAGCGGGTTCTTTCCAGCAAGCTGCTTTCTTGGGTCATAACGGAAGATATTCCAATAACCAGCATCAACAGCGTTCTTTGTTTGTTCCATGGACTTGCCCATGCCGATGCGCATTCCGTGGCTGATGCATGGCGAGTAGGCAATCACTATCGAAGGACCATCGTAGCTTTCCGCTTCCACAAGAGCATTGAGTGTTTGCTGGTAATTTGCACCCATGGCAACTTGAGCCACATAAACATAACCGTAAGCCATCGCCATTTGTGCCAGGCTCTTTTTCTTTGTGGGTTTGCCAGCGGCAGCAAATTGAGCAACGGAACCTGTGGGTGTCGCCTTTGAAGCTTGACCGCCGGTGTTGGAATAAACTTCGGTGTCAAAGACAAGGATATTCATGTTTTCACCAGAGGCTATAACATGGTCGAGACCACCGTAGCCGATGTCGTATGCCCAGCCATCTCCACCGAATATCCACATGGAAGGTTTGACGAAAATGTCTTTGTCTGCCAAAACATCTCTGGCGGCGTTACAAAGATCGCATTTGCATTGTCCGTTTTCCTCATCAAAGTACTCTGCAAACATTTCTGGAGCGCCATTTTTCCAGCCTTCGATTTCTTCATCGTCAAAGGTTGTTCCCCAAATGAGAGCTTCTTCAAATTCCTTTGAAGCTGCCTTTGAGGCTTCACCATCGTCCATGACCTCTAGCCATTTCTTTGCGGCAATACTAACTGGACTATCGTCCTTCAACCACTCGAACTCAAGGAGTTTTTCCACTCTGTTTTTCAGACCAGCGCGACGTTGCTGCATGGACAATGCCATGCCAAGACCGAACTCTGCGTTATCTTCGAACAAGGAGTTTGACCAAGCGGGTCCGCGTCCTTCTTCATTGGTGGCATATGGTGTGGAGGGTGCGCTACCTGCCCATATGGATGAACAGCCAGTGGCATTTGCTACGCACATTCTCTCGCCAAAGAGCTGGGTGACCAGCTTGGCATATGGAGTCTCACCACAACCGGCGCAAGCACCTGGGAATTCCATTAGAGGTTTGCAGAATTGTGAACCCTTCAAAGTTGTAATGGCAAAACCTGTCTCTTTCTTTGACAAGCTGCTAACAGCATAATCGAAGTATTTTTGCGCAGGAGCAGCTTTTTCAATGGGAATCATTTCCAAGGCTTTATCTTTGGAGGGGCATACATTGGCGCAAGATCCGCAGCCTTGGCAATCGAGAACCGAAACGGTGATGGAATACTTATAATTCTCATTGCCCCTGCCAATCATTTGAATCATAGGCGCGCCTTCTGGAGCGGCGGCTGCCTCGGCTTCGTCATATACGAAGGGGCGAACCACAGCATGGGGGCACACAAATGAACATTGGTTGCATTGTATACAATTGTCCGGAATCCAACGTGGAGCATCAGCGTTAATCATGCGTTTTTCAAAAGCAGCTGTTCCAGATGGTATAAAGGAACCTGCTTCTGTACTCATGAATACCGAAACCGGTAGGTCTTCGCCGCGCATACGGTTCATGGTACCCATGACGCTTTCGATGTAGTCTGTGAGATGCTTTGCACCCACGAGATCAGCTTTTGTAACTGGGGCATCCACAGCGTTTTTCCAGTCATCTGGCACTTCCACTTTTATGATATTATCAACGCCTCTGTCGATGGCATCGTAATTCATTTGGACAATTGCCTCTCCCCTATGACCGTATGATTTCAATGCTGCGTCTTTCATGTAGGCGACTGCATCATCGATGGGGAGAATACCTGAGAGTTTGAAAAATGCTGACTGGAGTATGGTATTAATCCTATTACCCAGACCCAGCTCCCTTGCTATGCTGATGGCGTCGCAGGTATAGAGCTGGACATTGTTTTCAGCAATATATCTTCTCGCAGCAGCAGGCAGACGAGCTGTGAACTCATCCACATCCCAAGTGCAATTCGCCAAGAACACGCCACCGGGTTTTACTTCCTGAGCCATATCGAATGCCTCAAGATATGCCGGATTGTGGCAAGCGACGAAATCCGCTTGGGTGATGTAATAGGTTGATTTTATCGGGCTATCACCAAAGCGCAAATGGCTGATGGTGACACCGCCTGATTTTCTAGAGTCATATTGGAAATATGCTTGCACCTTCATATCGGTATGATCGCCGATGATGGTGATGGAGTTTTTGTTAGCACCGACAGTACCATCAGAACCGATTCCCCAGAATTTGCATGATTTAATATCAGATGGGGTGGTATCTGGCTCTTCTGTGATTGGCAGAGATAGATTTGTTACATCGTCCACTATGCCGATGGTGAAACTGTTTTTCGGCTTATCTGCTTTCAAGTTTTCATAAGCAGCAATAACAGCACCAGGGGTTGTGTCCTTGGAAGCAAGTCCGTATCTACCGCCAACAACACTAATATCAGTAAGTGAGCTTGTCGCTATGGTTGTAGCCACATCGAGATACAATGGCTCTCCAACGCCTCCAGGCTCTTTTGTGCGGTCGAGGACTGCAATCTTTTTCACAGTCTTTGGTAGAGCTTCAATGAATTTTTCACCAACCCAAGGACGATATAAGCGCACTTTAACAAGTCCGGTTTTTTCGCCTCTGGCATTGAGATAATCCACAACTTCCTCTGCTGTGTCGCAAATACTACCCATTGCAACCAATACTCGCTCAGCATCGGGAGCTCCATAATAGTTGAACGGTTTGTAGTCGGTACCTATTCTGCTGTTGACTTCGTTCATATATTCTTCAACTATACCAGGCAAATTATCATAAGCAGAGTTAATGGCTTCCCTGGCTTGGAAGAATATATCGCCGTTTTGCGCCGAACCCCTCAGCACGGGATGGGCAGGTAGGTTCGCCCGTGAGCGGAATTTCGCAAGAGCTTCCACATCAAGCATGGATGCTAGTTCGTCATAATCCCACACTTCGATTTTTTGCATCTCGTGGGAGGTGCGGAAACCATCAAAGAAGTGCAAGAAAGGCATGCTACCCTTGATTGCCGAAAGGTGCGCAACTGCTGCGAGATCCATTGCCTCTTGGGGGTTGGTTGCTGCCAATATGGCAAAGCCAGTCTGGCGGCAAGCCATGACATCACCCTGGTCGCCGAATATCGACAAGGCATGGGTGGCTACTGTCCTCGCGGCAACATGAATAACTGCAGGAAGCTGCTCTCCAGCGATTTTGTACATATTTGGTATCATGAGCAGCAAACCTTGGGATGCGGTGTAAGTGGACGTGAGGGCACCGGTAATCACAGCACCATGTACTGCACCAGCCGCTCCGCCTTCTGATTGCATTTCAACCACACGGACAGTTTGACCGAAGATGTTTTTCAAGCCTTCCGCTGCCCAAACATCGACATATTCTGCCATGGGTGAAGATGGTGTGATAGGATATATCGCAGCTATATCGCTAAATGCGTATGAAACGTGCGCTGCTGCTGTATTTCCATCCATCGTTTTTAGTTCTCTTGCCAAATTCATCCATCCTTTCAATGGTAATAATCTTTTGGATATTCGCTAATTATACATATATAGGGTCATCTTGTAAATCATTTTATCGTAAAGCGTAAGATTTTCCGTATTTTTCCTTGTTTTGGTGCGTATTTTGCGCATTAAGTGTTTATTGAAGCCCACAAAGCTTCTATGATACAATAGCTACTGGGCATCACTAGCCACTTGATGAATATCATCTTGCTCCCCGCTTTGCTGCAACCGCTTATAACTTTATAACTACCTGGAATCAACTGGAACCACCTGGAACCACCTGAAACCGCAAGACGTAAATACAAGACAAATTAACACCAAAATAAGCTTATACATAGAAAGGTCCTTATATATATGGTATCGAAAGTTCGCTCAATGGGTTTAGGGGGAATCAATGGTTTTGAGGTTTCCGTGGAATGTTTCCTCTCCTCTGGCTTGCCCAATTTCGACATAGTTGGTCTTCCTGATGCCGCTGTAAAAGAAGCCCGAGAACGGGTGCGAGCGGCAACTAAAACCTGTGGTATGGGTTTTCCCATCAGCAGAATTACAGTAAACCTGGCACCAGCTGACACACGCAAAGCGGGTACTGTTTATGATTTACCTGTCATGCTGGGCATACTCGCTGCTTCCGGCAGTATAAAACCGCTACCAGAAGATGCCGCTTTTTTCGGTGAATTATCACTAACCGGTGAACTTCGCCATGTTCCTGGCTCTCTGCCCATGGCACTATGTGCCCAGCGTTTGGGCATCAAGGAGCTTTTCGTACCTGCAGACAACGCTGCCGAAGCCTCATATGCTTCTGGGGTTACAGTCTATCCAGTTGCCCATGTAAGTCAAATAATCGATCATTTAAATGGATTTAATAAAATAGCCGCAATGCTTGCTACTGACCCTGTTGCCACCATTGGTACTGGTCTAGACTTTGCCGATGTGAAGGGACAGGAAAATGTGAAGCGCGCTTTGGAAGTCGCCGCAGCAGGTGGGCATAATATTTTGCTTACAGGTCCACCTGGAGCCGGTAAGAGTATGATGGCAAAGCGTTTGCCTTCCATCCTTCCCGATATGAGTCGTGAAGAAATGTTGGAAACTACAGAGATTTATTCAGTCTCTGGCTTCACCAGTAGAAAGGAACCCATTATTTCCACGAGACCTTTTCGCAGTCCCCATCACACGGTCTCCGCTCCCGCCATCGCTGGGGGTACATCCAATCCAAAACCAGGAGAAATATCCCTAGCCCACAATGGTGTATTGTTTTTAGACGAGATGCCTGAGTTTGGTAGATCCGTGCTGGAGTCTTTGCGCCAGCCTTTGGAAGATGGTGAGGTGACAATATCAAGGGCTGCTGCTTCCATCACCTATCCCAGCAGGTTTATGCTTGTTTGCGCCATGAACCCATGTAAATGCGGTTGGCATGGTCACCATTCCGAGCGTTGTATATGCTCCGACCTTTCCATAAAAAAATATAGCGAGCGTTTGTCCGGTCCTTTGCTGGATAGAATCGATATTTTCATCGAAACTCCATCTTTGGAATACGAGCAATTGCGAAGCTCCCAACGAGGTGAATCCTCTGCTCAAATCCGCCTTAGAGTTAATAAAGCGCGAGATTCGCAAAGGGAAAGATACATGTACAACGATTTCAAGTGCAATGCCCATATTGCTTCAAAGGAGTTGGAAAAATACTGTGAATTATCCCCAGAATGCGAACGCCTAATGGCTGATGCCTTCAACAAATTAAACATGACGGCCCGCTCCTACGACCGCACCCTAAGAGTAGCCAGAACCATCTCCGACCTAGCCCTCTCAGATTCAATCACCCCTACACACTTGGCGGAGGCGATTCAGTATCGGAACACGATAAGTAATTAATGATTAATAATGAATAATGAATAATTAGGGGAGCGTTTTCAATGCAAAAGCAAAACGTTATTGTTGATTTAAGTATGGGGTTTGCTGTTCGGATAGTTAATTTGTATAAGTACTTGACTGTGGGTAAGAAAGAATACATAATGTCTAGACAATTACTTATATTAATCAGAAAGCTGGTTTACCGATATGTTTGACATTATACTTTTCAAACTTGGGGAAACAATTTTAAAGGGACAAAATCGTCGGGTGTTTGAGAATCGGTTGATTGCTAATATTAAGCGGCGGCTCTCATCCTTTGGGCGTTTTAAAATTTATAGCTTGCAATCCACCATATATGCAGAGCCTCAAGGGGATTGCGACATGGAGGGTGCTTTGGAGGCGGCATTGACTATTTTCGGGGTGAATACCGTAGTCAGAGCAGCGTCCTGTGAAAAGAATGTCGAATCAATTGTGGAAACAGCCTGCGAATACTTGGAATCCGAATTGGAAACAGCACGCACATTTAAAGTAGAGTCGAAGCGTTCGGATAAAAGCTTTCCAATGGGTTCCATTGAACTGTCCCAATATGTGGGTGGAATGCTTCACCAACGCTTTCCAAATCTCACTCCAGAAATGAAAAGCCCAGAGCTTTTGGTAAATGTGGAAGTCAGAGACCTGGCAGCTTATGTCCATGGTACAGCACTTACGGCAGCAGGCGGTCTTCCCGTGGGAGTCGGTGGTCGTATGGTGGCTTTATTATCAGGTGGCATCGACAGCCCCGTAGCCATGCACATGATGGCAAAACGCGGTGTTATGCTGATTCCTGTTCATTTTTACTCATTTCCCTACACTTCTATATTAGCTAAAGAAAAAGTGCTGACCCTAGCGCAGACCCTTAGCCCATATTGCGGGCGTTTGATGGTGGAATACGTTCCCTTTACCCATATTCAAGAAGCAATTCGAGACTGCTGTCCCGAACCATTGGCAACGGTACTATCCCGTCGCTTCATGATACGAATATCCGAGCAAATCGCTTTGATGAATAATTGCAATGCATTGGTAACCGGCGAAAACCTTGGGCAGGTCGCCAGCCAAACCACCGAAGCCATGTCTGTTATAGAAGAAAGCGCAACATTACCTATACTTCGACCCCTCATAGCCTTTGACAAAAAAGAAATTATTGACAGGGCTCGTCTCATTGGCACATACGAGACTTCCATACTGCCATATGAAGACTGCTGCTCTGTTTTTTCCCCTCGCCGTCCAAAAACAAAACCCCGCCTTGATGAGGTGCTTGCAGCGGAAGCAGCTTTGGATATTTATGCGCTGGTGGAAGAGGCTTTGGGTGGAATAGAACGTATTACTGCATGAACTGTGATTCATTATTGGGTGGATTCTTTGATATGGTGCTTGCTGGTATTTGCTTACCGATCGGCGCGTCAGGGATGCCGCGCCCTACGAAAAACCCCATGACTAGCAATCATTATATTACTGGTCATGGGAACAAACCAGTGTCATTGCGAGGAGCAAAGCGACGTGGCAATCTTAATAGGCAGCAATTTCGGTGTAGTAAGATTCTTCGCTAGCGCTCTTAAATGACACTATTGGTGCGTACGATGTATGTATTGAGTAGCAAGATACAGGCTTCTAGCATCCCCGTGATTAGTAACGAAATGACATATTTGCTGACAAATTTGATTGCTATGGTATATAAAGCGTGATATTATGATGATATACTTACGGAAACATTATAAAATTGGAGGTAACGCATATGTCAACGAATGAAAACCAAGCGAATTACGATGCAAGAGTAAAACGAGTCATGACTGCTGCCGCCAACAAAGAACCTGACCGTGTTCCTATCATGCCTTCCATGGGCAACTTCGCTGTCAGTTACTACGGTTATACAATGGCACAGTATGTCTATGATGCACAGATTGGCGTGGATACGGCGATCAAGTTTCTCGAAGAGTTCCAACCCGATAACGCCGTCGGCAGTTATTCCATGGCGGGTAAGGGTCCCATCATGGAACTCATCAACCCGAAATCCGTTGCCTGGCCTGGCGCACCAGACCCCTTTAGAAAAATCCCCGACAATTCTCTACATCAGTTCATCGAGTTCACCACTTTGCATGAAGACCAGTTCGATTTTTTTGAAAGGGACTATACTGCTTGGCTTTTCCAAAAAGGTATGCCCCAGGTCACAACTTTAATGGAGCCTTTTGCCAATTGGCCCACCCATGCAATGAGCGTCAGCTACGATGTTAGCGGGCTTGCTGCTCAATTGTCCACTCCAGAGATGAAAAACATTTTCCAAACCCTGTGGAAAATCGACGAAATGAACAAGGACATCCAAAAAATTACTGCTGCTGGTGCTGTAAAAATGAGAGAGATGGGCTTCCCATCATTCGGCTACCCAATGGGTGGCGGAACTCCATGGGATGGATACAGCGACTTTTTGCGCGGTACTCTAGACAGCATGATTGACCTCTTCGAACACAGAGACTTTGTGGAACGATATTGCGAAGAGAGACATGAGAGAACTGTCAATAACATCCGCGCTCGTGCTGCGGCAGTTACCCAGGAAGACAGAGACACCAAATGGGTATCAATGATTCTCCATAAAGGCTTCGATGGTTTCCTCACCGATGAGCAATATGACAATATCTATTGGAAGTACCTGAGAAGGTCAATTGAGGAAGTAAACAAAACCGGTATGAAAGTGTATCTCTACACAGAAGGACCCTACACTTCCCGCATTCGCAACTTGAAGGAAGTCGATAAAAACATGGTGGTTTTCCACTTTGAACAAGTGGATTTAGAACTGGCGAAAAGAGAGCTGGGCGACATGGCTTGCATCGCCGGTGGCTTCCCCACATGGCTGGTGGAGCAAGGCACGAAACAACAAGTCATTGATGAAGTGAAACGTGTTCTCGACATCTGTGCTCCAGGTGGTGGATACATCTTCGAAGGTGGCTACGGTTTCGGCGAAGCTCCAAAGGAAAATGTATACGCCATGTTTGAAACAGTCTTGGAATATGGCAAGTATTAATCCCCTTAAGCAAAGCCTGTTTCGTCACCAATAATAGTATTATCAAAGTTTAATGACAGGTGCATTTTTGAGTATTGACATTTGCAACAATGGCATTGTATAATCTGTGCTGTTGGCGCATTAATGCGTCACGCCTCCTAAGTCGATGTACTTCCATCGAAGATGGAGGCGGAACGTGGCCCAGTAGTTCAGTTGGTTAGAACGCCAGCCTGTCACGCTGGAGGTCGACGGTTCGAGCCCGTTCTGGGTCGCCAAGTCCGGGTGGGTTACACCCCTGTTCACCTAAATCGCCCACCCGGCATCCCCCATTAATGCTGCTGTAGCTCAGTCGGCAGAGCGCATCCTTGGTAAGGATGAGGTTCGCGGGTTCGATTCCCGCCAGCAGCTCCAAACAACAACCCTGTAACTATAATGGTTACAGGGTTGTTCTTTTTTGTGAACGAGGGGACGGTTCTTTTGTTCATTTGAACGTGGGGACGGTTCTTTTGTTCATTTTTGTGCGTTTGAGAACAAAGGTAGGCGAAGTTTATGAACGGGGGGACGGTTCTTTTGTTCATTTTTGTTTGAACGGAGGGACGGTTCTTTTGTTCAGTGAACGCGGGGACGGTTCTTTTGTTCAGAAAGAGGGGGCGTCTCCTCTTTCTGAACAAAAGAACCGTCCCCACGTTCAATCTCCGTACCCTTGCACGCTACAACTCAGGGTCTATTCCCATTTCTCGTTTGAAGCGTCTTGTGAATTGTCTTTTTAAAGTATCCGCTTCCCTGTCGCGGTTTGAGTTGCGGTATAGCTCAATTAGCATGGTGCATATTTTTTCATCCAATGGGTCTATACTTAAATGCTTTAGCATATGCTCCTCGGCAATTGCTATATCTCCCAGTTTGTTATAATGCTCTGCCAGCTTAAATGAAACTTCAACAAAAATTGCTTTGTAATACGCTCTAAAAAGGGTAACTTCCTCTGAATCAACCTCTTCTAAATAGTCACCATCGTATAAACTTACAATTTCACTTAGGATTTTTATCTCATCTTCTTTTTCATAATCGTTGCTACGCAGTTTATGAAAAAGAGTTGTAAACAGAGTTACATCAAGCTCCACGGAGTCTGGGCGACAGAGGAAAAAACCACTCTTGTCCTCGCCAATGAGGGCATTGCTGCTATCAAATGCCATATCTAAGGCTGCCATGGATTTTCTTAGCTCGAATAAAGCCACACGCAATGAGTTAGCTGCCGCCTTTTCTTGAGAATCTGGCCAAAATATCGAGGCTAGCTTCTCTCTGGAAAGGCTTTGTTCACTCTTTGACACAATATATTTGAAAATCCCAGCTATTTTACGCGTCTTGAAAACATCGGCTGATTTTTGCTCACCATCTAGGTCAAATGTGAAACTACCCAGAAGCTTGACCTTCACAAGCTTCACCGCTGGTTCTATCTGAACCGGATAACGTGCGATGAAAGCATCTGGGTCTTTGGAGGCTGCCATCGCATCTTTGAGAAAATCATCTGCAGCATTTTTACCGAAATAATGAGCTATAATGGCAACCATATGTGTGGTTGCTATTTTGTTTTCCACACAGCGAGCGCAGCAACGAACAAGGGCTGGAAAACTCATTTCTCTATAATAAAAATAGTTGTTTTTTTCGGAGTTTTCACCGAAAAACGACAGATACTTTTTTGCATTGGCCATTTCATTCTTTAAATGATATAACTCTGAAAGGTGCATGGCTATTCCACAAAGGCTTTGGGTTGCATCTTTGCTTTTCGACCATTTCCAAGCATCCATCAGCAATGCTTCGCCTTTACTCAATTGCCCCTCATGTATATATCTCGCGCCAGTTAATGTGTTTGAAACAGATAAAAAGCTGGAATTGCCGCTCAAAGATTCAAGTGGAGCTAGTTGCTTGCTCATCATTTCTCCATATGCGCCATCGATGTTGGCTTCTGCTTCCCAAGCCATGCGGATAATATCAGCGTTTATCGCCATGGAGTGATTACCGTTTTCTACAAAGAGTCTTTCCGCTTCTTCAATGGCTATGATAGCACCATCTAAGTCTCGCTGTAAATACTTGCCCAAGGCTGTGTAATGAGTTCCATAACTGGAAGCGAAGCCATCAGAGTATTTAAGTCCAAGGGAGCTCATTGCGTCTGCAGTTTGGTATAAAAGCTGTGCATCTCCTAGAAATATTGCCAAATATGCACTAAGTTGCAATCCGAAAGCCCGCCACCTATCGTTTCGTAATGCAACAGGATGCTCCATTAATAACCTAGCTGTTTGTTCTGCTTCCTCCAGGTCTCCGATTACTCCAAGGAGATATGCTTTTGATAAAAGGGTAGAGTATTGCCATAACTCCACTTGGTCGTCCATGCTTACTTTATCGATGATTTTTCTCAGTATTTTTGCCATTTTCACCTGATATGAAGTTGCTGTTTTTAGAAACAAGCTATGAACTAGCATTTTTCGAGCTTGTTTGCTGACTCGTAGTGCTTTTCCCATGGGAACTTTTTCTATTATGCCTTGAATGCTTTGGAAATTATTTTGCTGGATACAAACTGAAATGGCAAAACCCTGTACTTTGATGGCAAAGACCAGATCATTGCTTTTCACAGCCATATCAATGGATTTTTCCAAATAACTAAAACCCTTATCTGTCTCAATTCCGCAAAGAGACCCTCCGAGAATGCAAAGGAGCTTGGCATTCTCGAACACAATGTTTTCTGGCATTGCTCTCATGAGCATCGCTGCAGCTTCCACATCACCATTGTCCATGTGTTCGATACCTCGAAGAGCTGCAATGCGTACTGCATTTTCGATATCATCAGCAGAGAGATAATGAACTATTGCTGCTTTATAACGTCCTGTTTTATCAAAGACTTCAGCGGCAGCGATGTGTATGGCAGCTATTTGCTCTTTATCATATTTTTCTGATAAAAAATGTCGAAGGGTATCTCTGAATAGGGTATGAAAACGATAGCTGGGCGGTGTTGTATTAATTTTTTGTAAATGGAAATTGTTATTTTCAAGCCAATCGATTATTTCCTGTGGATTTTCAATATGAAAAATATCAGATAAATCATCATTAATAAATTCTTCAAGGATGGAAATTCTAGCTGCTTGAAGAACCATTTCACCCTCGGCAATGGAAAATACTTCATCTAGCAAATAGCGAAAGATGCTTTCGAAGTCTTCCCTAGGAAGATTTCCCATTGTGTCGCTGGATACACCGCTTGATATTCCACTGGAGGCTCCTCTTGTTGTGTCAACGCTTCCCGCCATATGCTTCATCAATGTAATACCAGCTATCCAGCCTTCCGTGTAATTAAATATAGTTTCAGCGGTATTTTTATTCACCACAATATTACCCAATTGAAGAAACAGTGCTTCTGTGTCTTCTTGGGAACAAAGTAATTCTTTTTCTCCAAAATAGACAAGCTCACCGGAGAGCCTACGTTTTTCAGCTATGATACCAGTATCTGTCCTGGAAATGATGATAATATGTATTTGGGGCGGCATGTTCAAAATCAAATACCTAACTGTTTCCGATATGGCTGGGTTCTCAGATACATTATGAAAGTCATCCAAAACAAGATATCTACTTTGGTTTCCGCTGGCATACATCGTCCAAGCATCCTGACATATGATTGCACTGAGCAAAGAGTATTCTTCCAAAATATTGTCTATGCTACGAGCGCTTCTGTGGGAATCGGTGTTTTCATCGGTTTCAGGGAATAAAGCTTCAATTAAGTGTGTAAAGAAAACAGGCAATGCAGAATCTTCTTTTTCCAACCTATACCAATGGGTTTGCTCTCGAAGGTGCTGCAAAGACAGTTGAACCGCCGTTGTCTTACCGTATCCCGCTGGAGCGGTGATAATAACAGTTTTAGGTTCGCTAATACCTAATCTTTTTAGTCTATCGAAATATATCGCATCTTGTGGGATTTCCGGAAAAGTGAACTTTGCCTTAAGCACAGGCATTTTATCCATGGTCTTTGCACTCCCCTGTTTCTTGTGGTCAAAAAATAATACCACAGCGATAATAGCCATGCAACAGAAACAAGACATATCATAATAACAATATATCATTAACCTGTAATCACCCAAAATTTGTGGGTGATTTTGCTAAAAACTTTGGTTGACTTTTCTGCTGACATCTGATATATTTTGTGCAGAACAAAGGCGTTTGTCATATGGTAGAGGGCATGGAGATCGTGAGTCGCAAAAGCATGAACACGGTTAATATAGTGTCCGCAAGAAGTCATATGATATCCGCTTGTTTTTATGCAATCAACAAGTACCCTTGTGGTTTTTCTACTGGTGTTTCTCTATATAAACCATATTAAAAAACCACATATTGCAAGACTTAGAAAAACGAAATCATACTGAAGGAGAAGTAAAATGCGGTCATTTGGAACAGTAACCCGCGGCATTAGAGCCCCTATCATCAAGCAAGGAGACGATTTAGCCGAAATCGTCGCAACAACAGTTGCGCAGTCTGCGGCAAATGAAGGTGTCCAGCTACAAGACAGGGATATTGTCGGTGTCACCGAATCAATAGTCGCTAGAGCCCAAGGCAATTATGCAACTCTTGAACAAATCGCCACCGATATTAAACGCAAGTTTCCTCAAAGAGTGCTTGGGCTTACTCTACCCATTCTCAGCCGCAACCGTTTTTCCCAAATACTCCGTGGTATATCGGCAGGTGTCGATGAAATATACTTACTCCTTGCATATCCCAGCGATGAAGTGGGTAACCCTTTGATGAGCTGGGAGGAATTAGACGAAAAAGGCATCAATCCTTACACCGATGTTCTCGATGAAGCTGAGTTTAAAAGGCTTTTTGGCGATGTGGTTCACCCATTTACTGGAGTTGACTATGTTGCGTATTATAAGGAACTATCCGATAACAAGGCGACAATCATATTTGGCAACGACCCCCGCAGTATACTAAAATATACTAAGCATGTTATAACCGCCGACATACATACCCGTCACAGATCAAAAAAGATGCTCCAACTAGCCGGTGCCGAAACTGTGCTGGGTTTGGATGATATATTGAAAGAATCTGTAGATGGCAGTGGTTACCACCCCCAATACGGTTTACTGGGATCGAACCTTGCCACCGATGATTCCATAAAACTCTTCCCGCGAGATGCACAGGAATTTGCCGAAAAGGTCGCAGCTCGTCTATTTGAGCTCACTGGCAAAAACATTGAGGTGCTTGTGTATGGCGACGGTGCTTTCAAAGACCCTGTTGGTGGCATTTGGGAGCTGGCTGACCCTGTTGTATCTCCTGGTTATACCAAAGGTCTAGAAGGCACTCCCAACGAGTTAAAAATTAAGTACCTTGCAGATACTACTGCCAAAGACGTGCAGGGCGAGGCTGCTTCTGAAATGATAAGAGACCTTATTAGAAACAAACAGGATGACTTGGTGGGAGATATGTCCTCCCAAGGTACGACACCACGCCGCTTGACGGATTTGCTGGGTAGTTTATGTGACTTGACCAGCGGAAGCGGTGACAAGGGTACTCCGATAATACTTATTCAAGGCTATTTCGATTCATTTGCGGACGAATAGAATCAAAAAGCTGGCTAGTGTTCTGTCTTTCAAATAACTAGCAATTAAAGACGAAACACAGGTCATAAGGAGCAAATATATGTGTGGAATTATTGGCTATGTTGGCAAAATGGATGCCGTTGCGATTATACTCGAAGGGCTAAAAAAGCTTGAGTACAGGGGTTACGATTCAGCGGGGCTTGCTGTCTACAATAATGGCATACAGGTTGTCAAGCAAGAGGGTCGCTTAGATGCTTTGCAAGCACGAATAGATGCATCTCCCTTGACAGCAAACATGGGAATAGGACATACCCGTTGGGCTACCCACGGTGAGCCCTCCGATGTGAACTCCCATCCCCATATGGGAAGCCAAAATAAAATCGCCATCGTCCACAACGGAATCATCGAAAACTACAAACAGCTCAAAGAATACCTTGAACAAAAAGGCATAGTCTTTGCCTCCCAGACTGACAGCGAAGTAATTGCTCAACTTGCAGAATATTATTACGAAGGTGACATATTAGATGCTGTAATCCATGTTGTTGGGAGACTTGAAGGCTCATTCGCTTTGGGTATAATGTGTGCAGACAACCCGGATATGTTCATCGCTGTTAAAAAAGACAACCCTCTAATAGTCGGAGTTTCAGACCATGGACAATTCATCGCCTCGGATGTGCCTGCTGTTTTGAAGCACACCAGCAATGTATATTATCTTAACGATAGAGAAATAGCTGTCTTGCGAGCCGATGAAGTAGAGTTTCTCAATTTTGACAAAGAACCCTTGGCAAAAACAGTGGAAACAGTCACTTGGAGTCTGGACAGCGCAGAAAAGGGTGGCTACCCCCACTTCATGCTCAAAGAAATAATGGAACAACCCAAGATTTTAAAGGACACTATTAATACAATTATTTCCAGCGGCGATAACCAAGAAATCATAGATGGTATAGATATAAATAAATATAATAAAATCGTAATGACAGCCTGCGGCTCGGCATATAATGCTGGAGTTGTTGCAAAATATGTCTTTGAGCAATTGTGCAGAGTTCCCGTTGAAGTGGATCTTGCCAGCGAGTTTCGCTATAAGGATGCGATAATAGACGAAAAGACATTGGTCATCATCATCAGTCAATCAGGCGAAACCGCTGATACAATCGCAGCAATGCGTGAAGCTAAGGCAAAGGGTGCTGTGACCCTGGCAGTTGTCAATGTGGTCGGTAGCACCATCGCAAAGGAAGCTGATTATTGCCTCTTCACCGCAGCAGGTCCCGAAATAGCAGTTGCCACTACGAAAGCATTTTCAGCGCAGCTTGTTATCTTGTATGTCCTTGCAGTACGTTTTGCTGCAGGTTATGGAAAGCTTTCTCCGACGCAGGAAGCGGGTTTCCTATCCGAAATTGCACAGCTTCCAGAAAAAGTGACAGAGATTTTAGAACAGCTGGATGGCATACAAAAATATGCTTCCACTTGCGTTGGTTATAAAAGCATCTTTTTCATCGGTAGAAACATCGATTATGCCATTGCTTTAGAAGGCTCTTTAAAACTAAAAGAAATATCTTACATTCACTCCGAAGCATATGCTGGCGGTGAGCTAAAACATGGTACAATTTCCCTCATCGAAGATAACACTTTGGTTGTAGCAATAGCAAATTGTGAGCGTTTATTCAGCAAACTCATGAGCAATGTGGAGCAGGTAATCAGTCGCGGTGCCAAGGTGTTATTGGTAAGCAATCATCCCGATGCCCTTCCAGACGAGGTTACATCCTGCATAACGCTCCCACTATCCGGCGACCTCTTTTCACCCTCCCTATCAGTAATAGCCCTCCAACTCTTCAGCTACTACGTAGCCGCCAACAAAGGTCTAGACATAGACAAACCTAGAAACCTAGCCAAAAGCGTCACCGTTGAGTAGTTAGGAGTGAGGAATGAGGAGTGAGGAATTATTCATTATTCATTATTCATTATTAATTAAAACAATTGTTCATTGTTCATTGTTCATTGTTAATTGTTCATTAAAAAGGTGGTTTGCTATATCATGGACAGTACAGCCAGCGAAGTGCTGGAGCTTATTGTGGAAAATGATGTAAAATTTATAAGATTGAACTTTTGCGATATGTTCGGACTCCAAAAAAGCATATCAATTATGGCTGACGAGCTAAATAATGCTTTTGACACAGGAGTCTCCTTCGATGCCCACGCCGTTTCTGGTTTTCGCGATGTGACCGAGTCTGATTTGTTCCTTTTTCCAGAGCCTTCGACTCTCACAGTGCTTCCATGGCGACCGGGCAGCGGAAGAGTCGCAAGTTTTTTTTGCGATATAAGAAAACCCGATGGCTCCCAGTTTCTCCACGATGGAAGAGGATTATTAAAGCAAGTCGCCGACAGAGCCCTGAAAATGGGATATGTTTGCAAAATTGGTGCAGAATGTGAATTCTACCTATTTTTAACCAACGATTCAGGAGAACCCACAAACACAGTTTTCGACAAAGGTGGCTATCTTGACGTACCACCCCTTGACAAAGGAGAAGATATACGTAGAGAAATATGTCTAACACTTGAAGAAATGGGCATTAAACCGGAGACCTCACATCACGAACAAGGTCCTGGACAAAATGAAATCAATTTCCGCTTCGGCGATGTCCTTTCCTGTGCCGACAACTTTCTCACTTTCAAATCTGCTGTGAAAACCATCGCAGCTCGTAATGGTCTTTTCGCATCCTTCATGCCGAAACCTTTATTACAAGCACCTGGGAATGGCTTGCACATGAACCTCTCCCTTAGCCAAAACGGAAGCAATGTATTTATTAATGCAAATCAAGGGCACTCCAGCGTTGCCGAGAGTTTTATCGCAGGTATTTTGGACAAAACAGCCCAGATTACACTCTTTTTAAACCCAATTACCAATTCATACGAGCGTTTTGGTCAGTTCGAGGCACCAAAATATGTTTCATGGTCCCACCAAAACCGCTCCCAATTGATTCGTATACCAGCCGCTGCAAGTGATGAAAAAGTGCGTATGGAGCTTAGATCTCCAGATCCTTCAATTAATCCTTATCTCGCATTTGCAATGGTGCTTTCTGCAGGACTTGACGGAATTGAAAACAAGCTTTTGCTCCCCCCTGCCGTTGATGCTGACTTATATACAGCCAGCGAAAGCGTAACATCAATGCTTACTAGACTGCCAGAAGACCTGGAAAGTGCCATAACACTTGCTGAAAACAGTACTTTTGTGAAAAGAATCCTAGACCCCGTCCATTTGTCCAGATATCTTTCAGTTAAAAAAGCAGAAGCAGCTGGTTATGCAGCGGCAATTGATAAAAATAGGTTTTACACAGAAAGATATTTCCCCTCTGTATGAGAAAGGTGGCAATTAAATGGACAGCGCATTAATAGTTTCAAGCGTTGACAAAGGCACCTTATTTTTCAATGAAATGCTAAGCGCCGCTTCCATCAGAGAAATCGCAACAGCCACTTCCGCTGCCAGTGCTAAAAGATTGCTCTTGGACAGGGAGTTTGATTTAGTTATCGTAAACGCTCCTTTGATAGATGAATCTGGGGAAAGCCTTTCTCGCAACATTGCCCTTGGTAGCATTGCTCAAACCATACTTGTGGTAAAGACAGAATACTTCGATGCCATATCGGCAATATGTGAAGAAGATGGCGTGCTAACCGTTGCAAAACCCATTAACAGGGCTGTTTTTTGGTCAGCTTTGAAACTGGCTGGTGCCGCACAAAAGCAACTTAAAAGGATGCAAGCGGAAAACAGCATGTTAAAACAAAGAATCGAAGACATCCGTATAACAGACAGGGCGAAGTATATACTCATATCTTGTTTAGACATGAGCGAGCAGGAAGCTCATCGATATATTGAGAAACAAGCGATGGATACCCGCACAACAAGGAGGGTCATCGCTGAAGAGATACTAAAAAAGTACGAAAACTAGAGGGTTAGGTTTATGGGTGGAATATTCGGAGTATGCTCCAACAACGAATGTGCTATAGATTTATTTTTCGGAACTGATTACCATTCCCATTTGGGAACTCGCAGGGGTGGAATGACAGTTTACGATGGCAAACATTTTTCCCTTGCAATACATAACATCGAAAATACACCTTTTCGCACTAAATTTGAAACTAATATTCCGGAACTAATTGGAAATATCGGCATCGGATGCATCAGCGACAGCGATCCGCAGCCGATAATTCTACATTCTGCCATCGGTACCTTCGCCATTGTTACAGTGGGTAATATTTCCAACGCCGAGGAGCTAGTTAAGCAACTGATATCAGACGACAATGCATATTTTACGGAAATGAGCGGTGGTCGAATCAATTTAACTGAGTTGGTAGCTTCCCTCATATGTAGGCGTTCTAGCATTGTTGAGGGAATTGTTTATGCCCAAAGCGTCATAGAAGGGTCAATGACAATGCTGGTATGTGCAGATGGTGGCATATATGCAGCAAGGGATAAACTTGGCAGGACTCCTTTGTCCATCGGGAAAAGGGATGGGAGCCATTGTATCAGCTTCGAGTCATTTGCTTACTTGAACTTGGGATATAAGTCTTGCTATGAATTGGGTCCTGGAGAAATCGTTTTCGTTGATTCAAATAAAATTGAAACCTTGGTCACTCCCAATGACGATATGCGCATATGCGCTTTTTTGTGGACTTATTACGGCTACCCCACCTCTGACTACGAAGGTATTAATGTGGAGGAAATGCGCTATAGGAATGGAAGTAGTCTTGCAAAACAAGACATCGCAAATGGGTTTTTATCAAACTTGGATTATGTAGCAGGTATTCCAGATTCAGGCACAGCCCATGCCATTGGATATGCAAATGAATCACAGATTCCCTTTGCTAGACCTCTGATTAAATACACCCCCACCTGGCCTCGCAGCTTCACTCCCCACGAAGAGAGCCTGCGCAGCATCATAGCTCGCATGAAGCTGATACCTGTCAATTATTTGATTGAAAATAAACGACTGCTCTTTATAGACGATTCCATAGTCCGCGGAACGCAAATGCTTGCAATTATTGACTTTTTATACGAAAGCGGTGCAAAGGAACTCCATGTCCGCCCTGCCTGCCCGCCCATCGTCTATAGTTGTAAATATTTAAATTTCACCCGCTCCCAATCAGATAACGAGCTCATCACCCGTCAAGTCATAAATGAGCTTGAAGGTTCTGATGGCGACAAGCATCTTGACGAATATACGGATTTTTCATCGAGCCGCTACAAAAAAATGATTGAGCAAATAAGGGATAAGTTAAATCTCACATCCCTTGAATACCATTCTTTGGACGGACTTCTCGATTCCATCGGCATTGATAAATGTAAATTATGCACATATTGCTGGAACGGCAAAGAATAGGAAAAGGTGCTTCGCATAAAATAATAAGCATCATAGCAAAAAAGTGCTTCGCACTAGATAAGGTGTTTCGCACGAAATGAGGTGCTTCGCAGCAGATAATGTGCTTCGCACCAATTGAAATGGAGGAATTTTCTTGCCAAAAAGGACAGACATCCATTCCATCATGATTATCGGTTCTGGACCGATTATCATCGGACAAGCTTGCGAATTTGATTATTCGGGAACGCAGGCTTGCAAAGCGCTCAGGAGCTTGGGGTACAAAATCATCTTAGTAAATTCAAACCCAGCTACCATTATGACTGACCCAGTTGTCGCGGATGTGACCTATATCGAACCCCTTAACCTAAACAGGCTCACCGAAATTATTGCAAAGGAAAGACCGGATGCGTTACTTCCCAATTTGGGAGGCCAATCGGGTCTTAATTTAAGCCTGGAACTTCACAAAGCCGGTGTTTTGAGCCAGTATAATGTTAAGGTTATAGGTGTTCAGCTTGATGCAATCGAGCGTGGCGAAGACCGCATCGAGTTTAAGAAAACCATGGACAAACTGGGTGTGGAGATGCCCAGAAGCTTTGAAGCCTTATCCGTGGATCAAGCTGTGGAAGTCGCCGATGAACTGGGCTATCCTGTTGTGCTCCGTCCCGCATACACCATGGGTGGCACAGGCGGTGGGCTTGTATTCAACAAAGAAGAGCTATTGGTCGTTGCTGGAAGAGGCTTGCAAGCTTCCATGATTGGACAGGTTCTCATCGAGGAAAGCGTCCTTGGCTGGGAAGAGTTGGAAGTCGAAGTTGTCAGAGATGCCAAGAACCAAATGATTGCCATATGCATGATTGAAAATATCGACCCCATGGGTGTGCATACTGGCGATTCATTTTGTGCAGCACCGATGTTGACAATCAGCGAAGAACTTCAGAACAGGCTCAAACAAATCGCCTTCGACATCGTTTCCGAAATCGGAGTCATAGGCGGCACCAACGTTCAACTTGCCCACGACCCTGAAACTGGAAAAGTCGTTGTCATTGAAATTAACCCCAGAACATCCCGCTCCTCCGCTCTGGCTTCCAAAGCAACCGGCTTCCCCATTGCATATGTGTCCTCCCTATTGGCAGCTGGTATGACCTTAGATGAGCTGCCATATTGGAAAGAAGGCACCATGGAAAAATACGAACCCTATGGTGATTATATTGTTCTTAAATTCGCTCGCTGGGCTTTTGAAAAATTCGCTGGTATCGAAGATAAATTGGGAACACAAATGAGAGCCGTCGGCGAAGTGATGAGCATTGGTCGCACATTTAAAGAAGCCTTCCAAAAAGCTATTCGTTCTTTGGAAATCGGCAGAAGCGGACTTGGTTTCGCCAAAAAATTCAACGAGCTGGGAAAAGAAGAGCTGCTCCATATTATCGCCACCCCCAATAGCGAACGCTATTTTGCCATATACGAAGCACTCCGAAAGGGAGTCAGGGTGCGAGATATATATAATGTAACGAAAATAAAAGAGTATTTTCTTGAACAGATAAAAGAAATGGTGGAGCTGGAAAACGAGATTCTGGGGTATAAAAACGGACAGTTGCCTTCCTCTCTTCTCGAAAGGGCAAAGAAAGATGGTTTTGCTGATAAATACCTCGCCTCACTCTTGGGGGATTCGGAAGAAAGTATTCGTAACCAAAGGCTTTCATTGGGTATAAAACAAGAATGGGATTTGGTACCTGTGAGCGGAGCCGATGCACAGTATTATTACTCCACATATAACGGATTGGGGAAATTAGGCGGAGAGCTTGCTCAAGCCAGAGAGCTTAGTGGATATAAAGTGGATGAAAGCAAGGAAGGCAGAAGAAAAATCATAATTCTCGGCGGAGGACCCAATAGAATCGGTCAAGGCATCGAGTTCGACTATTGCTGTGTCCATACCACCATGGCACTTCGAGAATTGGGCTTTGAAACAATAATGATAAATTGCAATCCTGAAACGGTTTCTACAGATTACGACACATCGGATAAGCTATACTTTGAGCCATTGACCGTTGAGGATGTCTTGTCCATATGCGAACACGAGCAACCCTTGGGAGTAATTGTACAATTCGGTGGTCAAACCCCTCTCAATATTGCCATGGAGCTGAAAAACGCTGGGGTTCCCATACTTGGTACAAGCCCAGAAGTCATTGCACTAGCTGAGGATAGGGATTTATTCAGAAAAATCATGGAGCAAATGGACATACCAATGCCAGAGTCCGGAATGGCTAGAGATTTGGGCGAAGCCCTCCAAATTGCCAATTCAATCGGATATCCAGTCATGGTGAGACCTTCGTATGTGCTAGGTGGAAGAGCCATGGAAGTAGTCTTTGACGATGAGCAACTTCATGCGTATGTGGCAACAAATTCACAGTATATTGGCGAAGACGCGCCCATACTCATTGACCGCTTTTTGGACCATGCCATCGAATGTGAAGCAGATGCTCTGGCAGATGGCTCTAATGCATATGTGCCGGTTGTCATGGAGCATATAGAATATGCTGGCATTCATTCTGGCGACTCAGCCTGCGTCATACCACCAGTAAGCATAACTGAAGAGCAAACAGAAACGATTAGAGAGTATACGAGAGCCATCGCAGGAAGCTTGGGAGTCATTGGCTTATTAAACGTTCAATATGCCATATATCAAGGGAAAGTTTATGTTTTAGAAGCAAACCCACGCGCATCTCGTACTGTACCTTTGGTATCGAAAGTTTGCAATCTTAATATGGCAAACCTAGCTACCCAGCTTATTATGGCAGAGCATACTGATAAATGCCCAGAACTTTTGGAAATGGTTTTACCCGATGTACCATACTTCGGTGTGA
Organism: Oscillospiraceae bacterium; assembly: GCA_009777775.1. GTDB lineage: Bacteria > Bacillota > Clostridia > Oscillospirales > Oscillospiraceae > WRMH01. The sequence goes on along the minus strand of WRLE01000013.1, from coordinate 57,414 downwards.
AAGAAGCTGTTTTCCCATTCAATATGTTCCCCGAAGTAGATCCGGTCTTGGGTCCTGAAATGAGGTCAACGGGAGAGGTCTTAGGCTTATCCGACTCCTTTGGACTCGCTTTCTACAAAGCTTTGGAAGGTAGCAAAACAATATTGCCGCTATCAGGCTCTGTTTTAATATCTGTCGCAGAAAGAGATAGAGAAGGTTTGGAAGAAGTGGCAAGCAGACTAAAATCCCTCGGTTTTAGGATATATGCAACAAGAGGAACCCATGCTTATTTGTTGGAAAAGGGTCTACAAACGTATGTTATCAACAAACTGTACGAAGGGCGACCAAACATCGAAGATGCTGTGAAAAATCACCAATTAGACATGATAATAAACACCCCCAACGGCAGCAGGCGCAGCACCGAAGATGATTCTTATATAAGAAAAGCAGCCATTAAGTACAATATCCCCTACATGACAACAATAACCGCCGCCCTAGCTGGTGCCAAAGGCATAGCCGAAAAAATCGACAACCCAGCAGAAAGAATCTTGTCACTACAAGAATACCACCTACGGGGATGAGGTTTATTAATAATTAATGATGAATGATGAATGATTATACGATGAACAGTTATTCAATTAACAATTAACAATTATTCAATGAATAATGAACGATAAACAATTAACGATGAACAATTATACGAATTAGTAACACCTCCAATGACATTCGTATGGCGCGGCATCCTTGACGCGCCGCTTGGTAGCAGTTACATCATTATCAGCATAAAAAGTTGCTACACATTTCAGATTCATGTAACATCAGACCCGAAACAAATCTAAAGTAGGAGACACAATATGACAAATCTTAAGACAACAATTGATGAATTTATCGAAGAAGCCTGCAAAAGCATCATCGAAGAAGCGGCGGGGCGACCTGTGCTTTGCGCTCTTTCGGGTGGTGTGGACTCTGCAGTCTGTGCAATGCTGACCCATAAAGCAATTGGAGACAAGCTCACTTGCCTCTTTGTTGATACAGGACTAATGCGAAAAAACGAAGGTGACCAAGTTACCGCACTTTTCCGTGATACATATAATATTAACCTTATACGAGTGGATGCAGAGGAGCGTTTTTTGGCAAAACTCAAAGGTATAACCGACCCCGAACAAAAACGCATGATTATCGGCGAAGAATTTATCCGCGTCTTTGAAGAAACCGCAAAAAGCCTCGGAGAAATCGGCTGCCTTGTACAAGGGACAATATACCCCGACATAATGGAAAGCGGCGAAGACGGACACAAGCAAGTCAAAGCCCACCACAATGTCGGCGGAATGCCAACGGACATCGAATTTGAAGCTGTTATTGAACCGCTCAAAATGCTCTTTAAAGAGGAAGTCCGCGAGTGCGGCAGAAAGCTTGGCCTTTCGGAAGACTTTTCCGAACGTCAACCCTTCCCTGGTCCTGGTCTAGCTGTACGCTGCCTAGGCGAAGTCACAAAACCCAAGCTAGACATCCTCCGCGAAGCCGATGCTATTTACAGAGAGGAACTAGAAAAAGCCGGACTCCACAAAGAAATCCAGCAATACTTCGCAGTCCTCCCCGGCATCCGCAGCGTCGGTGTAAGAAACGATGAAAGATGCTACGAAGAAGCCGTGATTCTCAGAGCAATAACAACAACAGATTTCGTAACCGCCGGCTCCGCCAGACTCCCCTACGAGCTACTAGAACTAGTAGCAGCCAGAATCACCGCAGAAGTACCAGGAATAAACAGGGTAGCATTTGATGTAACCCCGAAACCACCAGGAACTGTGGAATGGGAGTAGTAGGAGTAAGAGCATATTAATTTTACTAGACTCTACGGTGCTATTCGGCTCTTAATAAATAAATTATTATGTTTTATTTTATTGCACCAAAACCCCGAGTCACTTGAATACAAGTAATTCGGGATTTTGATATAAAAAACACAAAACACAAACTATAAGTCCGTTTTATTGGACTGTATAAATGATATAATTATTACAGCACATTAAGGTTGCTCATCGATTATCGACTTTACATATGTATTATTGAACCAAAAACATTGTTTAGTCATATGACGACCGTCAGGTAGCGGGTATGTATCTTGCGCATTCCTACCATGCGGACGAACATGAGCAACAGGGTTATCAACTCGCTTTGGGAGGTTGTTCCTAGTCACACGCCCATCATAATGCAACTCTACCCCTTTGAGGATTGTATTTATTGTTTGCTCCCAGACCTTTTGTACTTCATTTAAGTCTTCATCCGAGATGTTCCAAAATTTTATTCTATCAAAAATAAACTCCCCCATATGATTCTCTCTAAAAATAACAAACATAAATTTTGTTGGTTCGAGGTAGTTTTTTAACTCAGATTCTTCCCATTCTTCGTGTATTATTGCTGTAAACTGGAATGTTGGGAATGACATACTTTCTTTTATACGCCCATTTTTTTGTATTCGAATTGTTTTTGGAATGATATTTGCTTTTCTAAATTCATCTGTTCTGGATATTCGACCAGTAACACCAAGGATTTTAGCCAGGATGATTTCATTTACATTCTTAGAATTCGTTGATATACCAAACTCGCTTAGTAAAGCCATTTGTGACCAACCAAAATAAGGTGACACTTTCTCCATTAAATACTCTTCAAACCCTTTTTCACGCAGAAGAGCGGGGTCTTTAATAATATGTTCATCAGTTTTCTTTCCAAAAACATAAGTTTTGAGGATATAGGTCATGTAAGACTGTTTTAGCGAATATGCGCGCTGCTTGGCAGGAATTTCCGAAAAGGGTTGCTGGCGAACAGTTAACGATGTTGAACCTTTTGTACAGGCTCCTAAGTAGAGGGTATCGCCCTCCGATATTTCGTGAGCTATTCCACCTTTAATTTTACTCATAATCGTTTCCCAATCACGCTTGATAATAACTAAGTCTTCCGCAGGAAAATTATATATTATTACTTCATCAATCGTGAAGTCGCCTTTATCAACATCAGGGATATACTCATAAAACATTAGAAGCATCATATTACATTTTTGCCAGATGCTACTTGTTTCAAAAGTATTTTTGTATTCATCCATATAATTAATGATATTACAAACTAACCGTTCTTTAGCACTTATACCTTTCCTGGTCTTTACATATGGAGTGACCTTCAATTCGACTCCAAGATCTGAAAAGTCAGCTTCGGCATTGCTATTAATTTCGTACCCAAACCATGATTCTTCTATGACAGTCCCAATTGCACCTTTTCCACTATTGAGTCTATTCGTTTTATCAATGTTGCGTAAAGGAATACCGATTATTTTTCGCGCATACGAAAAGACTTCTTCAATTGTCTCAAATTTACGGTTTTTGATGATACCACCTTCGATCTGTATTTTTTTTAGAACATTGAAAATATCTCTTGATCAAAAAGCAAAATTATGATACAATCCTTTATGTAATTTAATTTGCTTTTCGCAATGTAAATAACAAGATATAATATAAAAACAGGTGATTAACTTGAAAAAAAATAAATTCCAGGTAGTGGAGTTGTTTGCTGGTGTTGGAGGGTTTCGTGTCGGCTTAGAACGTAGTTCGCCACATTATGAAACCATATGGGCTAATCAATGGGAACCTGGTAAAAAGCACCAATATGCTTTTGATTGCTATACTCACCATTATGGCAATCAAAAAAACCACATCAACGAGGACATAGCTATTGCAAAAGACCAAATACCATCACATAACCTTTTGGTTGGAGGCTTCCCCTGCCAAGACTACTCAGTAGCAAGAACAGGAGCACTAGGAATCGAAGGAAAGAAAGGTGTCTTATGGTGGCACATAAACGATATTTTGACATCACATCGTCCTGCTTTCGTTGTCCTAGAAAATGTAGATCGTCTCTTAAAGTCTCCATCTACCCAGAGAGGACGCGATTTTGGTGTTATGCTTAGATGCTTCAACGATTTGGGATATGCGGTCGAATGGCGAGTAATAAATGCCGCTGAGTATGGATATGCTCAAAGACGTCGTAGAATTTACTTGATTGCTTTTCATAGCTCTACAAGCTTCTATAAAGAGCTAGCAAGTACGACCAGCAAGCATGACGATAGTTTTATGTTTGAAAAATTATACAATAATAGCTTCTTCACGTCAATTTTTTCTACAGACAGTGAAGATAATCCTAAGAAGAGTAGTGTATCATTTGTTGATAAAACCCATTTCACAGATTTGGTTGATGTGTCAAACAAGTTTTCTACAACACTATTCAATTCAGGTATCATGATTAATGGGCGAGTTGTTTCAAAAGAAGTGACTCCCATTTACAGGAAGCCAACTACCTTAAGAGATATCAGACATACCGAAGAAGTGGACGAAAAATACTTCTTAAATGGCTCTCTCGAAAAATGGGAATATTTAAAAGGTGCCAAAAGGATACCTCGTATTAAACCAAACGGAGAACCTTACTTTTTCAGCGAAGGAGCTATTTGCTTCCCTGACAATCTTGACAAACCCGGACGCACTATGCTAACAAGCGAGTCTAGCGTCAATAGAAGCACCCATGTAATCGAAGATGCTGTAACCGGTCGCTTGCGTCTTTTAACTCCAATCGAGTGCGAAAGACTTAACGGTTTCGATGACAATTGGACAAATACAGGGATGCCCGAAAAATTTAGATATTTCACAATGGGGAATGCATTGGTTGTTCCGGTGGTTGAAAGTATTGGTAAAGGGTTATTGGAAATACTGTGACTACACAATCACAATAAATTTGGAGTGATTAATTTGATATATCAAATCGAAATTATTGAGATTTTACAGAGAATCATAGAAGTCGATGCAGAAGATGAAAGCTCGGCGGCTATCATAGCCAAACAATTGTACAGAACTGAGGAAATCGATCGGCAGTTAAGAGAATTGTGAGTGAGCGTGTGAAAAAATGTACAGAAACGAAGTAATTATTTTAGACGACTCTGATTACATTTATTCAGAACTAAAGGTATTGGAGGAGAGTCGCGATATGGAGAAAATGACACTAAGTGACATCTTTAGGATGATTGGCAAGGATTGCTATTTCTATTACCGTCCCAAAACAAATGAGGTCAATACTTTACAGTACTATTATTTGCAGGAAGATCAGAATAACGAAAATTTATTCGATGAAGAAATCGGTAGCGGCATTTCAAGCGAGCTAATACCGCTGCCAAGATACGAAGATATTGACCATAAGAATATTATGTCCTTTTTTGTAAGAGAATTTGTAGAAGACAAAGAGATGCGTCGAAAATTATTCAATATCTTACGAAATCATGATTTCATGGACAAGTTTCTTGCTGCTGTCAAAGAATTAGAACTGTACGAAGAATATATAATGGTGACAGATGATATCTACATTCAACTCGCTGAAGAGTGGTTTGAAGAAAACGGTTGCGAAAGAGCTGATATTTTATGAGGATTACAAATGATTCCTCATTGATAAACCCTCTATTGGGTTCTCAAAAGACATTTAAATTTTGGTGTAGGTTTATATTACATCTGATCGAAATCGAGTGCTATTAATACAAAGAAATGAAATGGAGGTTTGTCAATTGGAATGGCGGCGCTTTTTTAGCGAAGAAATACTAGATCGGGGATTTGATTATTACTGCGATGACGCAGTAAGAGATTTATACATGGTGAATGGAGTGTTGTCTGCTACCGTTGAAGGCACCTATGACTATATTGTGAAAATCACTTTTGGCGGTGAACAAATTATTGGTATGTTCTGTTCCTGTCCATATGCCCAAGACGGTAATTATTGCAAGCATATGGCAGCAGTGCTTTACGAGCATGATAGACTCGACAAACTACATACGATGGATGAAATCAATAAAACTAGTACAGCAAACAAACCAACTGACAAATCTGCCCAAATAAAGGAAGTTGTCTTTAATCTTGATAAGGAAATACTCCAAAAAGAATTGTTATCAATTCTAGAAAACGACCAAAACCTGTGTGCTAAATTTATGCTAAAGCATAACAAAAATGATGAGAACATTAGCCAATTTATCAAAAACAAGCGCAAAATCGCTGACGATATTTTACGGCAATACTCAGATCGTCATGGCTTCGTAGATTGGAGGAATGCGAGTTCATTTGCTTCTCATTTGGTTACCGATGTAATACTAGAATTACGTGATTTCGCCTCAGACGAAGCTGGTGCATTGGCAGCTTTCGATGCGAGCCTTTATGTATGTCGTCTATATGCAGACACCGACATTGATGACAGCGGTGGTGAAACACAATATATAATTGATGAATGTATTGCGTTATGGGATACTATTGTAGAAAAATCAACAAGCCGTAATTTTTTGGAGTACGTTTTAGATGAACTGATGCAGATTTGCGAAGACATTGGATATGGTGAATATATCGTAGATGAGATAGAAGATTTCATTTCTATGCGCTTTAATGACAACGATTTTGCATTAACTAGGCTCATATCCATAGACAACAGAATTCAGCTTCTACAAAATGATGCAAACAGAGGAAGCGAATATGAACTTACAAATTGTGTAAAAGAGCGGATAAAACTAATGGAGGAGTTGGGACACAGCAGGGATGATGTGGAAGAGTTTCGTAAGCTATACTTCCATATACCCGCAATACGCGAAATGGTAATGACAGAGCTTGAGAACGCTGGAAATTTCAGCGAACTAATTCAGCTTTTAGAACAGAGTAAGGAAACAGATATCGAGCATATCGGGCTGGTAAGCAAATACTCAAGGAAGCTTATTGATTGCTACTTCATGCTCGGATATCACGAAAAAGCAAAAGAGGAACTGTTTACGTATATTACGAAATACCGCAGAGGTAACATTGATGCCTTTATCGAGCTAAAGAAGAACACCACTGCCAATTTATGGCATCAAAAGCGCAATGATATTTTCGAAGCTTTATCCGCTAATAAAATTGATATAAAGCACCTTTTAGCCGAGGAAGGATTAAAAAATGAGCTGTTTGATTTATTGGCAGATAGGGTACAAAAAGGGCGAGGTTATGAAAAGCTCATCATAAACGAGATTTCAAAATATGAGAGAGCTTTGATGCCTGATTATGAAAACGAGCTTTTGGATTGGTATGAAGAATTGATATGGAAAATGTCTGAATTCGCAGGTGGTCGTTCATATTACAAAGAGATTATTGTCTTCATGCGAAGGATGCTTTTCTATGCAGAAGGAAAATCCAGAGTAAAAAAGATACTCGAGCTTTGGCCTATCACTTATTCAAATCGTCCGGCTATGTTGGATGAATTGCAAGTTCTGAGCCGAGAATTATAACTTTCGTTCCCATCTCCTCTATTCCGATTCCATTACTCGGTCCATGTCATAGATGCCGACTATCTTCTTGTTTGGTGGAACTGTTAGAAATCTTTCATTGTTCCAGTTGCCGTTGATTAGGTCGCGGAGCATTGTGATGTCTCCTTTCACTGTTTTTAGCTTCACATCTGCACCTTCCATGTCTGCTTTGTAGAGCTCCTTTGTGTTTGAATATTCGAATCCGTCTATTTCGATGTAGACGGATTCTATTTCGTCCATTTTGGGGTGGAGGGTCTCCCAAATATAATCGGCTGTTTCTTCGTCATAGGTTTCTAGATAAGCTCTATATTCTTCTGTGGTTTTATGGTTGGAAAGTTGTTCCAGGTCTGAAAAACCGATTGCATTTAGTCTTCCCCGCTCGTAGTATCCTGTGGAACACCAACGCGCACTGAAGCTATTGCCAAAGACTTCAAGAAACCGCTCTTTACTTCCCATATGAACAGTACAGCAGTCGTGAACCCTTGGGATAATCATAGGTATAGAGCAGGACAGTCCGACAGCTGCATTGCCGCATAAGCCGAAACCCAATATTAATGCATCATATTTCCGATTTGATGCATTTAGACTGTTTTCAATCGTCTTCATTAACGTTTCATTCAAGGTTTTTGGGTCCATATGTATAAGCATTGGTAGAAATTCCAGATCAATTATGTGAGGCGACTTGGATACAAGGTCACAGGCAATTCGAGCGAATACATCGCAGCAAATAAATTTAAGAAACATTGTCAATCTCCGTTATATTATACAATTACTTAAATGCTCAACCGCGCTTTGTACCTTTTAACGGCATAAAGCGCGGTTAAGCTAATTGAGAAAGGAATTCAAATAATGAATAAGCAAATGATTAATAGTACGAATTTAAGTTGGAATTATCTCCAATATGTACTTTTTGAATTAATAATACAATAAAATCAGCTATTAATAATATTTGTACTTATTCTTCTCGTATTCGTCGTTGATCCAGCCCATGCGCTCTGCGACAAATTCGGATTCTCTTGGACCGACTATGCCGCCACCGAAGCCGAAGCCGCCGCCTGGTGCGAGTTCGTCCATGACTTCTCTAACATATGCGCGGACTTCTTCTTCTGTTGTTTCTGGATAACAAACGGGACCGTTGCCTTCGAAACCACCGCATATTGCTAGCTTTCTGCCGAATTCCGCTTTAATTCCTGGCAGGTCATTTTCAGTCGGTTGCGCGGGATTCCATGCTGTGATACCAATTTCAACTAAATGCTTGGGAAGATAGTCGATATTACCGCAGATGTGATGGCTAACTGGAATACCTGCATCTTTGTAAGGCTTGATTTGCCTTGCCCACATTGGCTTGAAGATGTCAACGAATACATCCTCCGAAACAAACATTGCTCTTTCATGGGCGATGTCGTCGGCAATACCGAAGGTCTCGGGTCTGTAATGGTCAAGGAAGTTATAGCTCAATTCGCAGTTCATGTCGCAGAGGAAATTGAGCAAATCTTTGACTTCATCAGGCTCTTCCATGCAAGCGATAAGACCATTGGTAAAGCCCATCCATGCCATGAGATTCATGAAGTAGCCGTTTCCAAGGCTTCCGCCACCGGAAATAATATGGGTTTCGGGGTCATACTCTTCCATATCTTCTTTTGCGATTTGCTCCCAGTTGATATCGTCGAGGACAGCCGGACGTTTAATGACATCTCTCCATTTGCGAATATCGTCTAAAATAAACTTATCGTTTTTGGGGATAGGTCCACTATTGGGTTCAACTATGAAAGGAACGCCGAATACATCGGTAAATTCAAGGACTCCAGGCTCCGGAAAGCCCATAAGCCTCGGACCGAACCTTCTTCCGCCCATCATCATCATACGAGGTACCCATTCCGGCATTTCGCCGCGCATCATGCGCAAATAGTTTTCTTTCTCGGTAATTGGCATAATATTCTCTCCTTTATATTGTATGATGCAATGCGTTTTATTGCTCGCCTGCATTTTATCACATTATTTTACTCAATGCTACAAATATTTTACGCCAAATATGCAATCATTTTACTATTGCCTTGTTGCAGTTTTGCGGAGTTTTAATGTGTATACATGATGCTTATTTAACAATTCCTATGAATTAATAAACGTAGGTTTCATTTACTATTTCAAAATCATTTATCTGCTTGCATATGACTATGCCAGTATGATATACTTATTTTTATGTGTTATATCGATTCCATGGGGAATATTCTAAACAGATTATTAAGGGGGACACTAGATGGAGAGGCAGTTGGCAAGGACAGACTTGACGGAGGGCTCTATAACAAAAAAACTCATATTTTTCGCCATTCCAATACTGGCGGGAAATATCATTCAGCAGTTATATAATGTTGCGGACTCTGTTATTGTGGCAAGATTCGTTGGACCTACAGCAATGGCATCGGTTGTTGTGGGTGGACCGGTTATGATGCTTTTTTCTTCGCTGTTCATGGGTTTATCCATGGGTGGAAATATTCTCATAGCGCAGTACAGGGGCGCGAAGCAATTTGATACGCTGGAAAGGGCTGTCAACACTGTACTTGCCCTGAGCGTTTTGATGGGTACGCTAATTTCTGTTATGGGTGTGCTGTTCAGCCGAAGGCTCTTGGTTGCACTAGGAACGCCAGCTGATATACTCGATAACGCAGCGTCATATATCAGAATCGTTTTCATCGGTATGGCTGGTTCTATACTATATAATTTTTCCAATGGTATGACCAGGGGATTCGGAGATGCAAAAACCCCGCTTTATGTGTTGATTTTTTCCTGTTTACTGAACATTTGCTTAGACCTATTTTTCATCATTGTTTGTGGTTGGGGAGTTGAAGGTGCTGCCATAGCTACTGCGATAGCCAACGTGGTTTCAGGAATATTTTTACTTGTCCGTTTTGCTGGCGGACGATATGGCGTTCGTATTTCACTGGACAGAATGGTGAAAATCGATTGGAGTATAGTCAAGTTAATGCTAAAGTTGGGTATTCCTTCATCAATTCAAAGTACCATTATGGCTTTCGGCAATTTATTCATGCAGACCTTTGCTAATACTTTCGGTTCCCAATACATTGCTGCCAATGGAATCGTCAACCAAATCGACGGTTTTGCAATGATGCCAATGATGGGAATGAGCATGGCTGTTACAACCTTTGTTGGACAAAATATTGGCGCTGGTTATATCGAAAGGTCTAAACAAGGTATAGCAAGGGGTATAATGATATCCACAAGCATTGCTGTGTTTATGGGTTTCTTTATCTTCAATTTTGGTGGCTCGATAATCCATATATATACTGACGACCCCGTAGTTGTAGCTATCGGTGCTGGTGCCATGCGATTCCTCGCATTCTTCTTCTCCTTTATGGGCATCAATCAAATACTCAGCGGTTCTATGCGTGGTGCTGGTGCTGCCGCAGTTCCTGCGGTTTTGTCAGTTGCTAGCCAATTCATTCGTTTGCCTATGGCGTATTTTCTGGCTATTGTACCTTTTAACCGCGCGGTTAATGCAGCTGTTGCTTCAGGAGATTATCTAACAATAGAACTGGCACGATTGGCAGGAGTCGGACGAGAGCATTGCATGGGGATGTTTTATTCCATGGGTATAAACATGGTCCTTGGTGCTTTTATGATTTTCCTTTATTACAAATTTGGTAACTGGCAAACCAAGGGTGTCACTGGTCGCGGGCCTAGTAGCAGTGAGTCAGCCTTTTCCGAAGACGATATATCAAACGATGGTGAGGGAAATTCCGAAGACGAAAGCGAAACAGCAAAGGCTCAATAATATAAATTGTATGAAGCTCACTGGGGGACGGAAATCGCAAATGATGTCCGTCCCCTATTAAATATATCCCTTTTGAATATGACCATCCTTTCCCTGTGGGATGCGAGGATTTAACATGCATGAAATTGTTGTGAAAAAATCGCGGTTTATTGGGTATGCCGCACTTATTGAATCCGAAAATGATGCAAAGGCTTTCATTGCCCAAGTCACCGGAGAACATTCAAAAGCTCGGCATATATGTTATGCTTATGTGCTGCCTGGAACTGCAAAGTCAAACGATGCTGGCGAGCCAAAGGGAACGGCAGGTTTACCCATATATAATGTAATCACCCGCCGTAAATTGGAAAATATCATTGTTGTGGTCGTTCGCTATTTTGGAGGCACCTTACTAGGCAGAGGTGGCTTAATAAGAGCCTACAGCAAAGCAGCCAGACTGGCAATTGATGGTATTGTGTAAAACCAGTATAGTCAGTATTTTCGTATAGGTATAACACAAAACACAACTTTATTATTACACTTGATTATAATGCAAAAGCAGAGTCACTACATACTATAATTGTATATTGACTCTGCTTTTATTATTGTTTCTTGCTTAATGCTGTAATCTATACGAATTATGCAAACATGATTTCGCTCATTCTGTCGATTTCTTGGTTTACTAGATCATAGATGCCGGGGATTGTGCTTCCTGCGCCTCCTGCTGTGAGGCAGGGGATAAAGAAATGCTTGCCATTGGTGCGGCAGGCGCGTTCGACTTCGGCGCGGATGAGTTCTGGAGTCCATTCGGGAACCTCAATAACACCGTTGTTCAAGTCACCCATGAATGAAATCTTACCGCCATATTTGGCAATTAAGTCAGGAACATTATTTGATGTCAAACAACCTTGGAAAACATCGATGCCTATTTCAATCATTTCAGGAACTAGGGTTGCAGCATAGGAATCAGAGTGGTGGACAATCAACTCGACACCGTTTGCTTTATAAAACCCATAAATTTCTTTGTAAGGCTCAAGGAAGAAATCATCGAACATAGCAGGTGCGAAGAAAGTTGAATTTTGTCCACCCCAGTCGTCATGGTGGAACATCAAATCGCCTTTGCTGTATTTGGTATAGTTTTCTGCCAAACGGAGCTCATAATCTCTCAAGTATTTGATGAGGTCTTTCATATGATCAGGCTCTTCAATCATATTTGCCAGCGCAACGTCAATGCTCATTAGGTGATGGCATTGCTCGAATAGACCTGGTGCTACGCTGATTGTGCAAAAGTATTCGTTGCGGTCAACTTTAGTTGCTGCTTCTGCATATTCTGCCCAATCTTCTTCGGGGTAATCGGTCTCAGGAGCTTTAACATAGTCTCTCCAGTGCCTTATGTCTTGAATAACTATCTTAGATTTGTCTTGGTGCTCCGGCATTCCGCCTGGGAATCCTTCGGGCCAAACTCTGGTGACTCCCCATGCATCCACAATTGGGGGTCCTCCTGGTATTGCTCTTTCGGCTGTTCTTCCGATGGGACCCCTTCCAGGGATTCCTGCATGGGCTTCGAATTGTTTTACGAATCTATCGGGATTGCCGCCACGGATTGTTTCCAACAGGTTTTGTCGAATAGTAAGCATAGTAACCTCCTTGTTGCGCACATTGGCGCAGATTCTTTTCATACCCTCGATGGTGAGTATGGCAATAATATGAAATTTTCTTGTTTTTCCGCTCGCAAGTATAAATGAATCCTAACATAAGTGACGAAACAAGTCAACAATTCCTTACTGTTCTATGATTGCATTTTACCAAAATCCTTGTTGACTTTTCCTCATGCATCTGATATATTTTGCGAGTGAACAAAGGCGTTCATCATATGATGCAAAGGCGTTTGGCATTATACACCGCCAAACATACGGCAAAACGAGCATCTTGTGATGACCGCTGTTTTATTCTTAAAGGAGGCTGCTTATGAAAATCAGAATTGGAATCGTAGGATACGGCAACTTGGGTCGTGGCTCGGAATATGCAATCTCACAAAATCCAGACATGGAGCTTTCGTATATTTTTACTCGCAGAGACCCTTCCAGTATTTCACCAATAAGCCCTGGAGTTAAGGTTGTCAGCGTTGATGAAGCCTTAAAACTGGTGGATGAAATTGATGTGATGCTACTTTGCGGTGGCAGTGCCACTGATTTGCCCGAACAGACACCATATTTTGCTAAATACTTCAATGTGGTTGATAGTTTCGATACCCATGCGAATATTCCTGAGCATTATCAAAAGGTAGATGCAGTCGCAAAATCCAGCGGTAAGACAGCGATTATTTCCATAGGATGGGACCCTGGCTTGTTTTCAATGAATAGGATGATTGCAGAAGCAATACTTCCCAATGGCAGTAGTTATACATTTTGGGGTAAGGGTGTGAGCCAAGGCCATTCCGATGCTGTAAGGCGTATTGAGGGTGTCCTTGACGCTAGACAATACACGATTCCCATAGAAAGTGCCCTCGAAGCTGTGAGAAGCGGATTGACTCCTGAACTAGAAACAAGGGAAAAGCACAAAAGAGAATGCTTCGTTGTTGCCAAGGATGGTGCGGATTTGGCAGAAATCGAGCGTCAAATTGTCACAATGCCCAACTATTTTGATGAATATGACACTACGGTTCACTTCATTTCGGCAGAGGAACTGGCAGCTAATCATGCTGGGCTTCCCCATGGTGGTTTCGTCATTCGCGATGGAAAAACAGGAAATAATGATGAAAACTCACAAATTATAGAATATGCCTTAAAACTAGACAGCAATCCCGAGTTTACATCTAGCATCCTGACAGTTTATGCCAGAGCTGCATACAGGCTAAACACTGAAGGCGTTATCGGCTGCAAAACAATCCTAGACATCCCCCCCTCATATCTCAGCCCCGACTCCGCAACCGAGCTTATAGGGAAGTATTTGTAATCAGTGGGAAATGCACGAGTGATTTGTTCAAACATAATATTGAAATTAATAAGATTCTTCGCTTCGCTCTTAAATGACACAGTATGAGAAGTCGTATTATTGTTTGCTTGCATAATGCTCGTTGTATGCGCACACGGCGCGTCAGGGATGCCGCGCCCTACGAATGTTATTGATTATTAATCGTTCATTTATAATTGTTCATTGTTAATTGTTAATTGTTAATTAGTAAAAAAGGAGACCAATATGGAATTATTATACAGTGGGAAGACTAAGGATGTGTTGCTTGATACAGCAACGGGAGAGCGTTATTTGTTTTTTAAAGATAGCGCAACTGGTGAAGATGGTGTCTTTGACCCGGGGTGTAATACTGTCGGTGGAAGTGTTGCTGGTAAAGGCAAAGTCGGTCTCACCATTTCGAAACATTTTTTTGAACTCATGGAAAAAAACGGTATCCCCACCCATTATTTAGGTGCCGATATTGACGAAAACTTAATGAAAGTCCGTGCTGTTGATGTTCCAAAATTGGAATTTGTCCTTCGCTATTTTACTGCTGGGAGTATGTCTCGGAGGTTTTCTTTGGAGCAGGGCATTGTTTTCGACCCGCCATATCCTGAGGTAACGCTCAAAGACGATGAGCAGGGCGATCCATTAATCAGTGAACGTATATGTATCATGAAAGGTATGTTACAAGCGGGAGAGTTTGACAAATGTGTCGATTTGCTTCCGAAAGTTGGAGAAGTTCTTAAAACAGAACTAGCTGGGCTTGGATTAACTTTGGTTGATTTCAAAATCGAACTGGGTTTTGACGAGAATCGAAATATCTTCGTTGCTGATGAAATCACCCCAGATATTTGGCGAGTGAAAGATGCCGATGGAAATATCCCGAACCAAATCGACTGTGCCCAAATGATACTATCTGCGCTGCAGTTATAATGCATTTTATGCAATGACAACGATATTTTATTAGTATATTGCAGCAAGGAGACCCATATGATAAAAATCATCGATTATAAAGCGGGGAATGCTCCCAGTGTACTAAATGCTGTGACGCATCTTGGCTTCGAGGCGCAATTGACACGAAATCTTTCGGATCTTGATGGTGCGTCCCATATCATACTCCCTGGTGTTGGAAGTGCAAAAGCAACTATGGAGTCCCTCGATGAATCTAACTTGCTTGAGGCTCTGCAGGATGCGGTCATTGGTAAGCAAATCCCGTTTCTCGGCATATGCGTTGGTATGCAAATTCTGTTTCAGCATAGTGCAGAGGGAGATGCGGATTGTTTCGCTTGGCTGAAAGGCAATGTCATTAAGTTTGATTCGTCTAAAGTAAGAGTTCCCCAAATGGGTTGGAATCAAGTTAGGTTTATAAAGGATTCAGCAATTGATGCAGAAAACGATTATTTTTACTTTGTAAATTCATATTATGCTGTTCCGGAAGATAATGACATCCTTTGGGGTATAGCCGATTACGGTGGCGATTTTGCTGCTGCTGTTTGCAAAGAGAATATATATGGTATGCAATTTCACGCCGAAAAAAGTGGCGAAGCCGGCTTGGCATTATTGAATGGTTTTTTAGAAATTAAGTAACATCATGTAATGTGATTCTTCACTGCGCTCTTAAATGACACTTTTAGATAAGTCGCATTCGCATTATTGTTTGATTGCATAGAATTCGTTGTATACGCAAACGGCGCGTCAAGGATGCCGCGCCCTACGAAAGGCGTTAGATGCTGGCTTACAATTAGACATATTACGAAGTGCGAAACTTGAATTGATAATCGTTCGTTGTTCCTGCAGCGGCGCGTCTGGGAAGCCGCGCCCTACGAATATCATTATTCATTATTCATTATTAATCGAGGTAATTATGCTCACTAAACGTTTAATTGCTTGCTTTGATATTATCGCTGGGCGTGTTACTAAGGCTGTGCAATTTCAGGATAATATAGATGTGGCGGCGGCTGATGAGCTTGCTCAGACCATGTATGAGGCTCAAATAGACGAGCTCATATTTTATGACATCACAGCCAGTTCTGAAAAACGCCCTGTGGATATTGAAACTGTGAAAAAAGTCGCTCGTTGCGTTTTTATACCCTTCACAGTGGGTGGTGGAATTAAGGAGCTAGATGATATGTACGAAGCTCTCAAAGCTGGAGCTGAAAAAATCAGCATCGATTCCATGGCTGTGAGAAATCCACAAATTATCAGCGATGGTGCTAAGGCTTTTGGCTCACAATGCATCGTTTTGTCAACCCAGGTAAAGAGAACGCCAAGTATGCCCAGCGGTTATGAAGTCTATATAGACGGAGCAAGGCTGGCAACTGGTTTGGACGCTTTGGAATGGATTAAAAAAGGGCAGGAACTTGGTGCCGGAGAAATATGCATAAACAGCATCGACAACGATGGGATGCTCTCTGGTTATGATCTTGAACTGATGAAGCTTGCCGAGTCTTCCCTATCTGTGCCCTTGATTGCTTCCGGTGGTGCTGGAAAGCCCGAGCATCTAAAAGCCTTGTTTGAAAAAACCGAAGCTCAAGCTGCCATTATCAGCAGTATGTTATACTCTCCCAGAATGGAGAGCAACTACGCAGTTTCCGAAATCAAAGAATATTTAATTGAGAATGGTATATGTATGCGCCCCACAAGAGTGTAATCTCCGCAAAATTACCCATTGACAGTTAATTTAATTCGTGTTATGTTACTTTGGATAAACAAAGACGTTTATCGGCAGGTCTTCTGTGGTTTGTCGGTATGCGTCTTGTTTAATTAAACGAAAGCTAAGGAGAGTTGAATATGTCTTATACTTCGAGAGTCTTGGAAGAATCCATCGAAAAAAATGCCAATGAACCAGAGTTTCAACAAGCTTTGACTGAGATCCTTCCAACACTTCAACCAATCATCGAAGAAAACCCGCAATATGAACAGGCGAAAATACTCGAGCGTCTTGTTGAACCGGAAAGATCGATTATCTTCAGAGTACCTTGGGTCGACGACAAGGGTGAAATCCAAATTAACCGCGCATACCGTGTACAGTTCAACAGTGCCATTGGTCCTTTCAAAGGTGGAATGCGCTTCCATCCCAGCGTTAATCTAAGTGTCATCAAATTCTTGGGTTTTGAGCAGATTTTTAAAAACTCC
The DNA here is from genome assembly GCA_009777775.1 of Oscillospiraceae bacterium. Classification (GTDB taxonomy): domain Bacteria; phylum Bacillota; class Clostridia; order Oscillospirales; family Oscillospiraceae; genus WRMH01. Next base: position 40,240 of record WRLE01000013.1, on the reverse strand, counting down.
TTGTCTGGCTTGGCAATTGGCGGCGGCAAGGGCGGCTCTGATTTTGACCCCAAAGACAAGTCCGAGCGCGAAGTCATGGTTTTTTGCCAAAGCTTGATGAACGAGCTTTACAAACATCTCGGAGCCAATCAAGACGTACCCGCTGGCGATATTGGCGTTGGTGGTCGTGAAATCGGCTATATGTTTGGTCAATACAAGCGTTTAACTGATCAATTTGAAGGCGTTTTCACTGGCAAAGGAATTCCCTACGGTGGTTCCTTAGGTCGTACCGAAGCAACTGGTTATGGTCTGATGTACATGGTGGAATGCATGTTGGAAACCAAGGGTGAAAGCTTGGTGGGTAAAAAAGTCGCAATATCCGGAAGCGGAAATGTTGCCATATATGCTGTGGAAAAAGCACAACAATTGGGTGCAACTGTTATAACGGTGAGCGATTCCAATGGCTATGTTTATGACCCTGAGGGCATTGATTTGGCTTTGGTAAAAGAAATTAAAGAAGTACGCCGCGGTAGAATCAAAGAATATGTAGACGTGCGCGTCAATGCCGAGTATGTCGAAAATGGTCTTGTTTGGTCTGTGCCCTGCGACATAGCTCTCCCCTGCGCAACGCAAAACGAGCTTCTCTTGGACGGAGCTACAAAACTAATCGAAAATGGCTGCACCATAGTGGCAGAGGGTTCCAATATGTCCACATCATTGGATGCAACCCATTTACTATTGGAAAACAATGTGTTTTACGCTCCTGGTAAAGCATCAAATGCTGGTGGCGTGTCTGTTTCTGCTCTGGAAATGGCGCAAAACGCTTCTTGGACTCCTTGGACAGCTGAGGAAGTTGATGTCAAGCTACGCGTTATCATGCGTAATATATTTACAAACAGCTATAATGCCGCTGAAAAATACGGCATGAAAGGCAACCTCTCCGTTGGCGCAAACATTGCTGGCTTCAAAAAAGTTGCTGACGCAATGATGCTTCAAGGTGCTGTATAACGAGGCGAAAACTTTCCTCTACTAAGCGTTAGCATATGCAGTGGCTTAGTGTGTCCCATCAGGCGATGAACATTTCACCCGCCTCGATGAAATCTGCGCTTATTCGGTCATAACCGAGTAAGCTCGGTTGCGACACTCATTTCGCTTGATTACAAAAAATGGGAGACTGACGGTAATGAATGAAAAAATCGTATTGGCATACTCTGGTGGCTTGGACACAACAGCCATCATACCTTGGTTAAAGGAAAACTACCCAAATTGTGAAGTTATTGCCTGTTGCGTTGATTTAGGTCAATGTGGTGATTATTTAACATTTGAAAATAGAGCTCTTCAAACTGGAGCCGACAAGGTATGCATCATTGATGCCAGAGATGAATTCGTTACTGATTTTTTGTATCCTATAATTAAGGCTGGTGCTATATATGAAGGAAAATACCTTCTCGGCACTTCCGCTGCAAGGCCTTTAATTGCTAAAAAACTCATCGACGTTGCGCTAGCAGAGGGCGCAACGTCGATATGCCACGGCGCTACTGGTAAAGGCAATGATCAAGTGCGATTTGAACTTACCATCCGAACCTTTGCACCTCGCATGAACATCATCGCGCCTTGGCGAATCTGGAACATCAGGTCTCGGGAAGATGCCATGGAATATTTACGAGCACATGGAATCGAGCCACCTTCATCAAAGGAAGATAGCTATAGCCGTGATGAAAACATCTGGCACCTAAGTCATGAAGGTTTGGAACTGGAAGACCCAGGTTCCGAACCTCAATACAGACGACTATTGCAATTATCTGTCACTCCTGAAGATGCTCCAGATAAAGCGGAATATGTACAGCTAAGCTTTGAATGTGGAATTCCTTTAAGCCTTGATGGAGTCAGCATGAACCCGGTGGAGCTTCTAAGTCGTTTAAATGAAATCGGCGGAAGAAACGGTGTCGGCATCGTTGATTTGGTGGAGAACCGCGTTGTGGGTATGAAAACGAGAGGTATATATGAAACACCTGGAGGAACCATTATTTATACAGCCCACAGGGAGCTGGAGAACCTGTGCTTCGATAAACAGACAACGGCTTTTAAAGCAATTGTTTCCCAGAGACTAGGCGAGCTTGTCTACTCTGGTGAGTGGTATACTCCCTTAAGGGAGGCTTTAAGTGCTTTTATAGACAAGACTCAGGAACTCATAACTGGTACTGTTCGCTTAAAACTATATAAAGGCAACATAAGCCCTGCTGGTACCACTTCGCCTTACTCATTATATAATCAATCAATTTCTAGCTTTTCCACAGGTGATTTATATGACCACAAAGATGCTGAAGGCTTTATAAAGCTAATGGGTCTGCCAACAACCGTTAGAGCATTAATGGAGGAACGTAACAGATGAGACTATGGGGTGGGCGTTTTTCAGGAAGCTCAGATGAGGCAGCAGATTACTTCCATTCATCCATTAGCTTCGATAAAAGGCTCTACCGATATGATATCATCGGAAGTATTGCCCATGGAAAAATGCTTGGAAAACAGGGAATAATCACATTATCAGATGCCGATTTGATTGCTGAAACTCTGGAAAGCATTTTAAATGATATAGAAAGTGGAGCCTTATCAATTTCATTAGATAGCGAAGACATCCATACCTTCGTCGAAGGTGAACTAATTTCTCGAATCGGTGATGCAGGGAGACGGCTTCACACCGGGAGAAGCCGAAACGACCAAGTCGCCCTTGATATGCGGATGTTTGTCATAGATGACATAGATGCAATCAAAGCTTTACTCCTTGCCTTGTGCTCCCAGCTTGTTGAAACAGCGGAAATGCATTTGGACACCATAATGCCTGGATATACCCATATGCAAAAGGCTCAAGCTGTCACATTGGCGCATCATGTACTAGCCTATTTTGAAATGTTCAAACGAGACTGCCAGCGCCTTGACGACTGTTCGGGCAGAACCGATGTCATGCCCCTTGGCTCTGGAGCGCTCGCTGGCACCACATATCCCCTGGATAGAGACTTTGTCAAAGAGCAGCTTGGCTTTTCAAGCATCAGTGCCAATAGCCTCGATGCTGTTTCAGATAGGGATTTTTGTATAGAATATCTTTCATGTTTGTCCATGATAATGATGCATTTAAGCCGTTTTTCAGAGGAACTCATTTTGTGGTCAACTGATGCTTTTTCCTTTGTGGAAATATCTGATGCCTATTCCACCGGTTCATCCATCATGCCCCAAAAGAAAAACCCCGATATGGCTGAATTGATTCGCGGCAAAACTGGGCGAGTCTATGGCAGCTTGTTGGGGCTTTTAACCATCATGAAAGGTCTTCCTTTGACATACAACAAAGATATGCAAGAAGATAAGGAAGCTGTCTTTGATGCCTCTGACACAGTAAAATCGTGTATAACTATATTTATAGGTATGTTCAAGAGTCTTGTATTTAACAAAGAAACTATGTATAATAGCTCCTTGAGCGGTTATATGAATGCTACTGATGCGGCCGATTGGCTGGTCAAAAGGGGTGCCACTTTCAGAGATGCCCACGAAATCATTGGTAAGCTTGTACTTTATGCGATTTCCCAAAAACGACCAATAGAAGATTTATCTTTGGAAGAATTCAAATCCATCAGCGAATTATTTGATGAAACGATTTATGAAGCAATTTCCATAGAAACTTGCGTTGATGCTCGCAATTTACCAGGGGGTCCAGCAGCAAGTGCAGTTTCCGATGCGTTGGTCAATGCAAAAAATTGGCTTTCCACCCTTTAGGCATTCAGTAGTATATTTGTCAAATGAGCTACATTCACATAATCGTCAAATACTTATAAATTTCGCTAATCGAGGAGTAGTTGTATGGAAGATAAAGTATACCGATGCTATGTGGAAAAAAAATCTGGATTTGATATCGCCTCTGAGTCAATACAAAATGAATTATCTGATGTGTTAGGGCTGCCTGCTTTGAAAGTGCGGCTTTTTAACCGTTACGATGTTCAAGGAGTATCTGAAGAAGATTGGTCATCTGTGGTGAATACAGTATTGTCCGAACCAATGTGCGATCAGTGTTATGAAGATGAACTCCCATCTTTTTCCACAGACACACGTCTATTATTTGTGGAATCCTTACCCGGTCAATTCGACATTCGTGCAGATTCTTGCGAACAATGCATTCAAATGCTCCTGGGTGGAAACAGACCTGCTGTTCAAACAGCATTAGTTTATGCAATAGAAGGTTTAGATGAGGCTTCCTATGACAGGGTTCGGACATACCTCATAAATCCCGTGGAATGTAGGGAAGCATCAGCAGAAAAACCAGATACTTTACTCAAAGATAGTAATTTCACCCATGGAGAAATCCCGCATTTAGTCGGTTTTGTTAGTCTGGGAAACGATGAGCTGGAAACCTTGAGAATAAACATGGGTATGGCGATGTCCCTTTCAGACTTACAAATAATCCAAGAATATTTTATCGAAGAAAAGCGTGACCCAACGCTGACAGAAATCAAAGTTCTCGACACATATTGGTCAGACCATTGCAGGCATACGACCTTTAATACAATAATTGAGAACGTTGATATTAAAGATAGCCGCGTTGAGGATGCTTACAATAATTTCTTATCCATAAAGGGAGATAGACCCATTTCTCTGATGAGTATTGCCACAGCCGCCATGAGACATTTGAGCAAAGAGGGCAAGCTTCCGATGCTTGACCAATCTGATGAAAATAATGCTTGCACCATTCGCATTAGTGCCAAGTTCCCCCACGGTGATGAGGATTGGTTGCTATTTTTTAAAAACGAGACTCATAATCATCCCACAGAAATCGAGCCCTTTGGCGGTGCTGCCACTTGCATTGGCGGAGCCATTCGAGATCCTTTATCGGGTCGCTCATATGTTTACCAATCCATGAGGATAACTGGTTCCGGAGACCCAAGAAAGGCAATCGAAGATACTTTACCTGGTAAACTTCCCCAGAGAAAGCTTACCACTTCAGCAGCCCATGGTTTTAGCTCTTACGGTAATCAAATCGGTTTAGCAACAGGTTTCGTCAAGGAGTTATATCACGAAGGTTATATTGCCAAACGTATGGAAGTTGGTGCCGTTGTGGGTGCAGCACCTGTCTCTCAAATAAAAAGGGAGCGTCCCGCCAGCGGTGATATAGTCGTAGTTTTAGGTGGTCGCACGGGTAGAGACGGAATTGGTGGTGCCACTGGCTCATCTGTTACCCATACCACAGAAACAGTTTCCCAGCGAGGTTCTGAGGTGCAAAAAGGCAATGCACCCGAAGAGCGAAAGCTTCAACGTTTGTTCCGTAACCCAGAGGTAACGAAGCTTATTAAAAAATGCAACGACTTTGGTGCAGGCGGTGTTTCAGTTGCCGTGGGCGAATTGGCTGATGGCGTGGAAATTCACTTAGATGCATTACCTGTGAAATACGATGGTCTCGATGGGACAGAGCTTGCGATTTCAGAGTCTCAGGAGAGAATGGCTGTTGTTGTAGCTGCTGAGGATTTTGATACACTCAGAGAGCTTGCTTCCCAAGAAAACATCGAGGCTTCGCTCATTGCCAATGTTACAGAGAGCAGACGTTTGGTGATGATATGGCAGGGACAAAGAATTGTTGATATTAGCAGGGATTTTTTAGATAAAAATGGAGCTCCTCGTTGGGCAGAGGTGAGTGTTGGTATTCCAGAGGGTAACGATTCGCTCGCTGATTTTGCTGGCACTTCGACTGCTGCAGATTTCACTACTGTTGCTGGCGCAGCTTTAGATTCTGCTGCCACTGATTCTGCTTCTTTTAACACTAGCAAATCAAGTGATACCTTAAATGAACGTTTGTTAGCATTATGCGAAGACTTGAACTACTGTTCCCAGAAAGGTTTAGTGGAACGCTTTGACAATTCCATTGGAGCAGCAAGCGTACTCCAGCCCCATGGCGGCAAATATGCATTGACAGAAACCCAGGTTATGGCTGCGCTTTTACCGGTACTTGACACAAGCGATACAAACATTCCTACCAACTCCAACACCAATTCCAATACTAGCACCAGTATCAGCTCGGACACAGCTTCTCCCCCACTGTCCACAAGCACAGCTTCGGTCATGGCATACGGCTTTGATCCTTATCACACACAAGCCGACCCCTTTGGTGGTTCTGTGAATGCAGTGGTGACATCAGTTGCCAAGTTAATCGCCTCTGGAGTCCCTCGAGATACAATTCATTTATCGCTACAGGAATACTTCCCCCGCTTGGGTGATGACCCCAGCCGTTGGGGGATGCCCTTTGCTGCAATTTTAGGTGCTTTTACAGTACAAATGGGTTTAGGTATCGCCGCCATTGGTGGGAAAGATTCCATGTCGGGGAGCTTCGGTGAGATGGATGTACCGCCAACGCTTATATCCTTTGCTGTTGGTGTTACACAGGCAGAGACTTTAATAAGCCCCGAGTTTAAAGCTGCTGGCAATCCTGTTTATATGCTGGAAACACCAATCCAAAATGCTTCTAAAGCTTCCGATGGTGTTCTTGATTACGATTCACTTTTAACTGCTTGGGATAATTATGCTACCTTGCTCCATTCTGGTAAAATCCTCTCTGCTTGGGTTTGCGAAAAAGGCGGAGTACATGGCGGGATAATGAAAATGGCTCTGGGTAATATGATTGGCTTTAAGGGACAATTTGAAGATGATTTGATTAATGCCAAATGGGGATCAATTGTATTTGAAGCAACTGAGCATCTTGATGGTTTCCTGTTGTTGGGATATACCAATGATGAATCCACCGTCGAAATTAACGATACAATAATCAAATTAGACCTACTCCGTGAAAAATGGGAAGCTCCCTTGGAGAGCATATTCCCGATTAAAGCACAACAATCTGGAAATGTTCCTCTAATAACATATGAAAATCGTGGTAAAGCACACAATTTTGCTACTTTTGCTCGACCCAAAGCTGTGATTCCTGTTTTCCCCGGAACAAATTGTGAATACGATACCATGGCTGCCATAAATCGAGCTGGTGGAGTTGCTGAGTTTGTACTTATTAGAAACCTTACAGCACAGATGCTGGAAGACTCCATTTCAGCTTTGGAAAAGGCAATATCTACGGCGCAGATGATAGTGTTCCCAGGAGGCTTTTCTGGTGGAGACGAGCCAGACGGTTCTGGCAAATTCATCGTTTCATTATTCATGAGCGAGAGACTATCAAATGCAGTCCATGGCTTATTAGATGAGCGCGATGGCTTGATATTGGGCATTTGCAATGGTTTTCAAGCATTAATAAAACTTGGCTTAGTACCCTATGGACGTATAGCTCCCATGTCTGAAGAAAAGCCAACGCTGACTTTCAACAAAATCGGCCGCCACCAAGCTCGTTATGTGAGTACCAGAGTTTCATCTGTTTTATCTCCCTGGCTTTCAAAGTGTAATTCAGGAGAAATGTATGTTCAGCCTATTTCCCATGGCGAAGGAAGACTCATAGCATCAACTGACATTCTTGAAGACTGGGAAGCCAATGGGCAAATCGTATTCCAATATACAGACTTCGACGGAGAGCCAACACTGGACATTGCTCACAATCCCAACGGTTCAGACTGGGCAATTGAGGGTATCAGCAGTGCCGATGGACGAATACTCGGAAAGATGGCACATCCAGAGCGTTCTGGCGAAAATGTGGCAATTAACATTCCAGGTAACAAATACCTTCCAATATTCGAAGGTGGGGTAAGCTATTTTCGATAGACAGGTGAATACACCTTGAAATTTACACAAAAAATCCAACTTCTATTCACAATATGGATATGCAAGCTTTGCTCCCTTGCTGGAAAGCTTCTCTTGGGTAGGGGTTCTTCCGCACCGGGAGCATTGGCTCTGCGCCTATGTCCATGGATACTTTCCCAATTGGCACAAGGAGTGAAGGGAAAAACAATCGTGGTCAGCGGAACAAATGGCAAAACAACCAGTAACAATGTTTTGTATGCAATACTTAAAGCACAGGGAAAAAAGGTAATATGTAATAACTCTGGTGCAAATATGCTCTCTGGAATCGTAACTGCCTACATTAATGCCTGTAGCATTTTTGGACGGGTAGATGCGGACTATGCTTGTATTGAAGTTGATGAAGCAACAGCAACCCACGCTTTTGATAGCATTAAGCCTGATTATATGGTGATTACCAATTTCTTTCGTGACCAATTGGATAGATATGGTGAAATTGACATCATCGTTGATTTGCTAAAAACCGCTGTGGACAAAGTTCCCGACATGGTATTGCTATTAAACGGCGATGACCCTATATGCGCTGCTTTTAGTCATGATTCGGCACATCAACGCTTCTTTTTCGGCATCGACGAACAAATCTACTTCACTGCTCAAGAAACAAAGGAAAGTAGATTTTGCACTTTTTGTCATCACGAATTGAAATATAAGTATTACCATTACAGCCAGCTTGGTGATTATTATTGTGAAAACTGTGGTTTTACAAAGCCTCCTTTGAATTATCCCGCCACTTGTATATTTGGTGATGGCTATTTAGAATTCACTGCAATGTCACACATTATTCGAGCGAACCTAATCGGTTATCACAATATCTATAACATATTAGCTGCACTCTCGGTGGCTTCTCTGCTGGGCGTAGATTTGAGCAATATCAACGATGTCTTGTCAAAGTACAAACCCCAAAATGGGCGTATGGAAGTTTTTACCATTGGCGGTGTTCCTGTTATTTTGAACCTTTCAAAAAATCCCGCTGGATTCAATCAAGTTATTACAGATATGCATAGGGATACGCGAAAAAAGAACCTTGTCATAATCATTAATGACAACCCTCCCGATGGCACTGATGTTTCCTGGTTATGGGATGTGGACTTTGAAATGTGGAATAGTGATGCTTATTCTGAATTTTCAATCAGCGGAATTAGAGCAGAGGACGTGTACCTGCGACTTAAATATGCAGGAATCTCCACTGATAAGCTTATTTATGAAAAAGATATTAAAAAGGCTATTGAACTCATGCTCTCAAAAGACAATGAAGTCCTTTATGTTTTGACGAATTATACACCTTTGGTGGAAACCCGAAAAATCATACAAAAAAAAGCGAAATGAGGCTTCTTCCATGGAGGCAATGCAAATAACCATCGCCCATTTACTTCCCGATTTGCTCAACTTATATGGCGACCGCGGGAATGTTTTATGCATGAAAAACAGGTTAATATGGCGAGGCATTGAAGCTGAAATAGTTGAGCATCCAATGGTAGAGTCTTTTTCCCTTTCAGATGTGGACATAGTTTTTTTAGGCGGTGGCTCCGATGCTGAACAGAAAATCGCAGCATTGCGTCTTTCGGAATATGAAAAAGAGTTTCGAGAATATGTTGAAAGTGATGGGGTGCTTTTAGCCATTTGCGGTGGTTTGCAATTAATCGGTGAATACTACCAATCTGACGATGAAAGCATCAAGGGATTGTCCTTGGTGGATGCCTATACAAAATCTGGCGATAAACGACTTGTGGGAAATATCGTCATTGAAAGCGAACTCCCTGGTATTACTGGGTCCTTTGTGGGTTTTGAAAACCACGGAGGAAGGACTTACATAGGAAGCCATGCTCCCCTCGGACGAGTAATCAATGGATATGGTAACAATGGTGATGATAAATTTGAAGGTCTCGTTTATAAAAACATCATTGGGACCTATCTCCATGGTCCTGTTTTGCCAAAGAATCCGATTCTTGCTGATTATATCTTAACCAAAGCATTGGAACGAAAATACAGAACCCCAATTATTCTACCGCAACTTGACGACACAGCAGAAACCCGCAGCCATGATTACTTAATAAACCGCTTCCGCTAGTTGTTCTTTCATGTTGTAAAAAGCATCATCCTCGAACCAACAACGTAGGGCGCGGCATCCCTGACGCGCCGCAAACTTACACAATCTCCCAATCGGCGCACCATCATCAAACCAACATCGTAATATGCGGCATCCCTGACGCGCCGCAAAATTGCACAAACTCCCAATCGGCGTGTCAAGGATGCCACGCCCTACGAAAAACATAACAATTTATTTATATACAAATACAACTCAAGCAACAAAGGAGATTGACGAAATGTCAAAACCCGTGGAAATAGATGACAAACTACTCAGCTATCTTGAGGATCTATCTTTACTTCGCCTTTCTGATGAAGAAAAACCGCGAATTGTTAAAGATTTAGGTGAAATCATCAACTATATCAACAAACTTAGTGAACTTGATACTGAAAATATCCCCCAATGTAGTCATCCCTTTGATAATGTAAATGCCTTTCGCAGTGATGAGGCACAGGAATCATATGAACGCGAACTCATACTAAAAAACGCAGCCAATGAAAATGGTGAGATGTTCATAGCACCGAAAACGGTGGATACACAATAACAACAAAATCCCTGTACAAACTGCAAAAACAAAAGCTATTTGAGGTACACATATGTTTGAGCTAACTGCGCTGGAGCTTTCGACAGCCATTTCATCAAAACAAATTGGTGTGGAAGAAGCATTGTCAGCGTATTTCAAATCCATTGAAACAGAAGATGGTAAATATAACTCTTTTTTATCCCTTTCAAAGGAAGCCGCTCTAACAAAGGCACGGGAAATCCAAAAGCGCATCGATGCTGGAGAGCGAATTTCTCCACTAGCTGGTGTCCCCATTGCCATTAAAGACAATATTTCCACAAAAGATATTGAAACTACCTGTGCTTCAAAGGCTTTGTCTGGATATGTACCAGTATATAATGCAACTGTTGTGGATAAGCTGGAAGAAGCAGGCATGATTGTTGTCGGTAAATTAAACATGGATGAATTTGCCATGGGTGGCTCCAGCGAAACCGGATATATGGGTCCTGTACGAAATCCTTGGGATAGTTACCGAGTTGCTGGTGGTTCTTCCGGTGGTAGCGCTGCGGCTATCGCAGCTGGAATGGTTCCCTTAGCATTAGGCACCGATACCGGTGGTAGCATTCGGCAACCCTGCTCCTTTTGCGGAACCACAGGAATAAAGCCCACATATGGTGCTGTTTCCCGCTACGGTTTGATTGCATACGCTTCATCCCTAGACCAAATTGGTCCCATGGGAAAAAATCTCGAAGATTGCGCTACGCTTTTATCAATTATTTCCGGTCCTGACGAAAAAGACGGGACTTGCATCATCGAGAAGCCCTTCGAATTCGAGCAATCGGACAGTAATAGTTTAGATGGAATGATAATCGGAATACCCAAAAATTATTATGAGGGCGGTATAGACAATAGTGTCAAAACCAGCGTTTTAGCTGCTGCTCGCAAGCTCGAGGAAGCAGGTGCTCGACTTGAAGAATTTGAAATGCCCCTAATGGAATATATGATTCCTACTTATTATGTCATCGCCTGTGCTGAAGCTTCCAGCAATCTATCAAGATTCGATGGCTTAAAATATGGTCACTATACTTCGGATTCCGATGAGCTTTCGGATTTTTACCGCAATTCCCGAAGCGAGGGTTTTGGAATGGAAATAAAGAGAAGGATTATGCTGGGTTCCTTTGTTCTTTCCTCAGGGTATTACGATGCTTATTATAAAAAGGCTCTTCAAGCTCGCAGACTGATTAAGGATGCTTATGACAGCTTGTTTCAACGCTATGATATGATAATTTCACCTGTTGCACCAACTACTGCATATAAAATTGGTGAAAACATAGATGACCCGCTGAAAATGTATATGGGTGATATTTACACAGTATCAATAAACTTAGCAGGACTCCCCGCCGTCTCTCTCCCCTGCGGCTTCGACGAAAACAAGCTCCCCATAGGCTTTCAATTAATAGGCAAAGCCTTCTCGGAGCCTACGCTAGTTAAGGCTGGGAAGACGTATCAATTAATTAATAATTAATGATTAATAATGAATAATTAATTGACTCTCATTGTTATTTCATTATTCATTATTCATTATTCATTATTAATTACTAATTGTTCATTATTAATTATTCATTACAAGAAAGTGTTTTATTTATGTCGAATACAACTTTCGAAACCGTAATTGGACTTGAGATTCATGCTGAATTGTCTACTCGGTCAAAGATATTTTGTGGGTGTAGCAATTCATTTGGTGCTATGCCTAATACCAATGTCTGTCCCATTTGCTCTGGGATGCCTGGGGCTTTGCCCATGCTCAATCGTACTGTGCTTGAATATGCTATCAGAGCAGGGCTTGCTTTAAACTGTGAAATAGCAGACAGAACGGTTTTTGATCGGAAAAACTATTTTTACCCCGACCTTCCAAAGGCATATCAAATATCACAACTGTACTCCCCCATTTGCACCAATGGATTTATGGAAATCGAGACAAATGACTATATAAAAACCATTGGTATCAGAGAGATACATATGGAAGAAGATGCAGGGAAATTGATTCATGATATTGCAAACGACAGTACACTGATGGATTTTAATCGTTGCGGCGTACCTTTATTGGAAATAGTTACCAATCCCGATTTCAACAGCAGCGATGAAGTGATTGCCTTTTTGGAAATACTAAGAGAAACCCTATTATATCTCGACATTTGCGATTGCAAAATGGAGGAGGGTTCTTTAAGGGTCGATGTGAATTTATCCATGCATTTACACGGTAGTGAATTGGGAACACGCACGGAGATGAAAAACCTCAATTCCTTCAAAGCTATATCAAGAGCCATCGAATTTGAATCTGCGCGCCAACAGAAGATATTAATGGCGGGAGGCGTTGTTACACAAGAAACCCGTCGTTGGAACGACAACATCGGCATATCCGTGGCTATGCGCTCAAAGGAAAACGCCCAAGACTACCGTTACTTTCCTGAGCCAGACCTTTTACCCATATTTATTGATGAGCATTGGCTTGAAGAAATTAAAACTTCACAGCCTGAACTCGCCCATGAAAAAAGAATTCGATATATCGATTCATATGCAATTTCTCCAAATGATGCTGCAATTCTCACTACTCATATGAATATTTCGATTTTATTTGAGGCTCTTAGCTCCCAAAGCGGTGAGCCCATCGAGTCCGCTCGCCTCATAATTGGAGAAATCCTACGTCTTTTAAGTCAAAGTGGCACACAGGCTGATGATTTATCCATTGATGTCTCTAAACTATCAACATTAATTGATTACGTTCTCTCTGGAAAAATAAATCGCAATGTATATAAAGAAGCCATCGAAGCAGTCTTTACATCTGATGTTGATCCTGTTTCATATATTGAGGATAAGGGATTAATGATGCTGGACGATTACAGCACTTGCCAAGAAGCAGCAAAGGTTGTAATTGCAAACAATCCCGATGCTGCTTCCGATTATTTGAGTGGCAAAGACAAGGCTTTTGGCTTTCTAGTGGGTCAAACCATGCAACTACTCAAAGGCAAAGGCAACCCAGAGCTGGTGAGAAAAGCACTGGAAGAAGAGCTGTTATTACACTAGATAGCTTGCTATTAGATAATAATATGGTATAGTATAATTAATGCTCCGTATTAAATACGAAGCATTAGCATTTCTGGCAATCCATTTTCGAAAGGTATGGTTTTATGATGAAAGATATTCCAAATATGTTTGGTAGTATGGTGTTTAACGATGCTGTTATGCGTGAGCGACTTCCCATCGATATATATGAAGCCTTGAAAAAAACAATGTCCCAAGGCACCCACCTGGAACTTGACATAGCCAATGTTGTTGCCAACGCCATGAAAGACTGGGCGGTGGCAAAGGGGGCAACCCATTTTACCCACTGGTTCCAACCCATGACCGGTGTAACCGCTGAAAAGCACAATAGCTTCATATCGCCATATGGTGAAGGAAAAGTCATAATGGACTTTTCGGGTAAGGAACTGGTCAGGGGCGAATCAGATGCATCCAGTTTCCCCTCCGGGGGCTTGCGAGCAACATTTGAAGCCAGAGGTTATACGATTTGGGACATCACTTCCTTCGCCTTCATCAAAGATAACACACTTTATGTACCCACCGCTTATTGCTCATACAGTGGCGAAGCTTTAGATAAAAAAACACCGCTGCTGCGTTCTATGCAGGCTTTGGATATGCAAGCATTACGCATTTTGAGATTATTTGGAAATACTTCCGCAAACCGTGTTATACCAATGGTTGGTCCAGAGCAGGAATACTTCCTGATTGACAAAGATATGTATCTAAAACGTCCTGATATAATGTATACAGGGAGAACTCTTTTCGGAGCCCGACCACCAAAGGGACAGGAGCTGGAAGACCATTACTATGGAAATATAAAGCCTAGGGTCGCTGCTTTTATGAGGGATTTGGAAGAGGAGCTTTGGAAGCTCGGAGTTTATGCGAAAATCAAGCATAACGAAGTCGCTCCTGCCCAGCACGAGTTCGCTCCCATTTACACCACTGCCAGCATAGCAACCGACCATAACCAGCTCACCATGGAACTCATGAAAAGCATTGCCAATCGCCACAACCTTGCCTGCTTGCTCCACGAAAAACCCTTTGCAGGCGTGAACGGCAGCGGGAAGCATAATAACTGGTCCATTAGTACTGATACTGGTCTTAATCTAGTTGACCCAGGTGAAACTCCATATGAAAATGCACAATTTTTACTCTTTTTGGTTGCTGTTATAAAGGCTGTGGACGATTACCAGGATTTGCTCAGGGTTTCTGTCGCCAGTGCTGGAAACGACAATAGGTTGGGAGCAAACGAAGCTCCCCCTGCTATCATGTCCATGTACCTAGGTGATGAACTGACGGAAATCCTCGAGGCTTTGGAATCTGGCGAAGACTATTTGAGCAGGGAAAAGTTATCCATGGAAATAGGGGTCATGGCTTTGCCTCATATCCCCAGGGATTCCACTGATAGAAATAGAACATCACCCTTTGCTTTCACAGGAAACAAGTTCGAGTTTCGTATGCTGGGTTCTGCACTATCCATAGCTGACCCGAACATAGTTTTAAATACTGTGGTTGCAGAAATTTTAAGACAATTTGCCGACCGCTTGGAAAAGGCAAAGGATTTCAACGCTGACTTGGCTTTACTGGTGAAGGAAACTTTCCAAAATCATAAGAGAATCCTTTTCAAGGGGAACAATTATTCCGATGAATGGAAAGCCGATGCAATGGATAGAGGTTTATCCAACTTGGAAACAACAGTGGATGCGCTTCCTGTTCTTGTTTCTGATATGAGTATAGAGCTTTTCGCTTCCCATAAGGTTTTTACCGAAGCGGAACTTCATTCTCGTTATGAGATTCTATTGGAGGGGTATTGCAAGACTATTCATATCGAGGCTTTGACTCTCCTTGATATGGTGAAAACGGAAATTATTCCTGCTTGCATCGATTATCAAAATGATTTAGTATCTCTTTTACAGGCGAAGCTAGGTTTTGTGTATAATTTCGATTATATTAATTATGACGATTCTTTGGAGCATCGTATTTTAAGCAATGTTTCTGAATTATCTGCTGGTTTACTTGTTAGGTTGGATAGTTTAGATGGTGCTTTAGCTCTTGTTGATGATGAAGATGACTTGCTTTCACGAGCCGCGTTTTATCGTGATGATGTTTGTGCTGCTATTTCTGAAGTGCGTCATGTTGTCGATGAATTGGAGGGCATCGTGTCTCGCAAGCGTTGGCCTTTCCCCACCTATGCTCAAATTATGTATAGCATTATTTAAGGATGACACGTTTAGTGCCTACGATGTATGCAATGAATAATTAGATATGATTTTAGCACAATAATTACCAGTAATAAAAAGCAGCCTTGGATGAATCCAGGGCTGCTTTCTCTATGTTCTTTTGTTGCTTAACTTGTCCTTCTCGCGCGCGCTCTGTCTACTCCCTATACCGAAACTGGTTTTGGTAATTGGGCTTCGATGGTGCTCAGGAGGTAGGAGGTCAGCTTCAGTTGGTCGAAGAGCTCTCCATCGGCTATTACTTGGAGTTTTGCTTTTTCGTCGTCATAGCCAAACTCTGTTATGGCACCTGCCGATACTTCGCTGCAATCGCAATCGCAGTCGCAATCACTGTCGTTGCAGCATAGATCCATATCGCAGAGGCAGCCTGCTGGAGCGTATTCTTCCAAAATGTCTGCGAGTCCTTGAACGATGTCAGCTGTTCGATACTCTGTGGGCGCATCCACAACCTTAGCACCGATCTGGGCTATTCCGTCAGTGTTCACGAATGTGCCGTCGATTTCCGGATATGCGGCAAGGGGGAATACCACATCGGCTTTGTTCGCTGTCTCGGTGAAGTGGGTGTCTTGTACCACTAGGAAGTCCACATCATCGGAGATGTCGTTGGTGTCTTCTCCAAAGACCATGAGAGCTTTTGCTCCTTTTGCCACTTCTGCTGTTGCTGTGACTCCGAAGTTTGCCAAAGCTTGAGAACCTGACATTTGTCTGAGCATGTATATTCCAGCTCTTTGTTTTCCGATATGCCCACAAACCACTGCCATGTTGGCGATTTCCGTTGCGGCTGCTGGTGTTAGGTCGCCGATGGCATACAAGACCATTGCTTTGGCAGCGTTTTTGTATGCTGTGGCAATCAACTGGGCATCATCACTCACTGAAACTCCTTCTAGGGCTGCTTTCAGCTCGTCGAAGCCGTTTGCATTATTGGGAGCTGCTCCTAAATCGATGAGAGCCTTTGTCACTTCCTTGATAAATCCAGTGGAATTACTCGGTTTGACCACTGTGCAATTAATATTGAATTGTACTGGTCCATCGGAAATGACATAAACTGGAACACCGTTCTTAGCTGCAGTGCGCAGTCTGGTGAGTATAACTGGGTTGGATAGCAACGATGTGCCAAATACGAAGAGTGCATTTGCTCCCAATATCTCTTCTAAAGTATTTGGAGAAGCATCGTATCCCAACACAGAGGCTAGTCCATTGTCACGATTGGCGAAGCTAAATACATCGGCTCCGAAGATTTCTGCCAGATTCAAAATCGCTCCTGCATCTTCGACGCAATATGTTTGACCGATTGATACGGCAGTCTTTTCGCCACGAATCTTGTAGCTTTCCATTTTCTTTGCAGTATAAACGAAAGCTTCATTCCAGCTTACTGCCTTCAGCTCGCCGCCTATACGAATCATAGGCTCCGTGATTCTACCTTCCTGTTGGACATAATTTAGTCCGAAACGTCCTTTTCCGCACATAACGCCATTGTTCACTCCGCAATCTGTTGCTGGAGATGTTTTTACCAGCATATTGCCTACGGATTCCACCTTGGTGGAACAACCGACGCTGCACAGTCCGCATATGGATGAGGTTTTCTTTGTATCCAGAGGAATTGATTTTTTCAAGGTGATACGTTCTTGTAATGCGCCTGTTGGACATACAGAAACGCATTGACCACAGGATATGCATGTTGTATTGCGCAATGAATCGCCAAAGGCTGGAGCGACAGTAGTATGGAATCCCCTGTCAACGAATCCCAAAGCTGTGGAGCCCACAAACTCATCGCAGATACGCACACAAAGTCCGCATAAGATACATTTGTTCGGGTCACGAACAATAAAGGGATGGTCGTCAAAGTAATCGAAGTTTGGCACGCTCTCCCTGAAACGGGTGGGGTCAACTCCGTACAGATCCGACAAGGCAATGAGCATACACTCGAAATAATCGTGGCAACCACATTCTAGGCATCTTTTAGCATCTTTCACAGCCGCTTCAAGGTCGAATGTATCCAGAACCTCAAGGAAGTTATCCTTTCTGTCTTCGGGATGCAGATGCTCGGCTTTCGAGCGTGGTTCTTTTTTATAATCGGCGAAATCGGCTGCTGTCAAATCATCTTGTTTCACCCTGTAAGGCTCTGTAAAGGTAACGTCGCCTCCAAAGAGATAATCATCGATGGCATTGGCTGCCTTTTTGGCATGACCAATGGATGCGATTGCTATTCCCGCTCCGTTGTTGATGCAATCGCCAATGGCGAAAACACCTTCAAGGTTGGTGGTGAACACTTCCTCATCAGCAACCACTGTGTTATATTGGGTGAGGTTGATTCCTGGGAAACCATCGGGAAGTATTCCTTGACCAAGAGCAGCGATGACAGTATCAACTTCCAACAGTTCTTCTTCACCTTCAATGGCTACAGGGCTACGTCTGCCAGAAGCATCGGGTTCGCCCAATTCCATTTTTTGTAGGCGAAGTTTCGCCACTTTACCATTTTCACCAATCACTTCCAAGGGATTTACCAAGAATTTGAATTGGACTCCCTCTTCTTCGGCTTCGATGATTTCGATTTCTTCCGCAGGCATTTCGGCTTTTGTGCGGCGATATACTATGTATACATTTTCAGCACCAAGGCGAACAGCTGTGCGGACAGCATCCATGGCAGTATTACCACCACCGATGACTGCGACATTTTTACCTATGGAAACCGGCTCATTGGAATAAACCATACGGAGAAAATCAATGCCGCCGTAATTGCCTGGTAAATCAGCTCCAGGTACTGTAAGCTCTGTGCTTTTCCATGCGCCAATGGCTATTACCACTGCATCATGGGAATCTCTTAGACTATCAAATGATCTGTCTGTACCTATTTTCACATTGTTTTCAAAAGCAACTCCCATTTTTTCAATGAGACCAACTTCCTTGTCCAAAACCGCCTTTGGCAACCTATATTCTGGAATGCCGTACCTGAGCATACCGCCCATTTTTGGCATGGCATCGTAAATGGTGACTTCATGACCCATGGATGCGAGGAAATATGCACAGGACAATCCGCCCGGTCCGCCTCCGATGATACCGACGCTTCTATCTGTGGCTGGTGCTATGTCAGGTAGATAGGGTTCGGGATTATCAAGGTCGATGTCCGCAGCAAACCTTTTTAGGTTCAAAATTGAAATCGGCTCTTCCACCAATTGACGGCGGCAAGCTTCTTCACACGGATGGGGACATACACGCCCGATGGAAGCAGCGAGAGGAACTCTCTCTTTAATCAGTTTCAAAGCTTCTTCCATTTCACCATTGGCGATGAGACCAACATAGCCTTGGCAGTCGGTCTTTGCCGGGCAAGCTTCAGAACAAGGTGCTCGACAGTCTCCCCTGTGCTGGGAAAGAAGCAATTCCAGGTTTACCTTCCTCGACTCGTGGACCATAGGGGTATCGGTATAGATTACCATGCCTTCGGCGATTTCTGTGGCACAGGCACGATATAGCCTGGTTGTACCTTCCATGGCAACGACACATATACCGCAAGCACCATATGTGTCAAGTCTTTTGTCATGACAGAGGGTGGGTATCAATATTCCGTTTTCAGTGGCAACATCTAAAATGGTCTGTCCGCTGAAACCTTCCAGTTCCCTGCCGTTAATATTTAATCTTATTTTAGCCATATTTCTTACCCCCTACTCTACCAAAACCGCATCGAACTTACATGCTGTGAAGCATCTACCGCAGGCGATGCATTTTTCCTGGTCAATGACATGGAGTTCCCTTGCCGCGCCAGTAATTGCTCCTGAAGGACATGCTCTCAGACATAAAGTGCAATATTTACACATTTCTTCGTCTATTGAATATGTAAGCAATGCGCGGCAGCTTTTTGCCGTACACTTCTTATTATGAATATGATCTTCATACTCGTTTCTGAAATGGCGAAGGGTCGTCCTGACGGGATTAGGAGCAGTTTGCCCAAGGGCACACAATGAACCTGCACTGATTTTATCAGCAAGCTCTTCGAGAAGCTCGATGTCACCGTCTCTACCATCGCCGTTGACTATTCTATTAAGGATTTCCAACATGCGTTTCGTTCCGACACGGCAATAGCTGCATTTTCCGCAAGATTCCTTTTCGGTGAAATCGAGGAAAAATCTCGCCATATCCACCATACAAGTTGTATCATCCATGACCACCATACCACCTGAGCCCACTATGGCTCCTGTGGCTGGAATGTCTTCATAGGTAACAGGTGTATCAATAAGGGATTTTGGAATACAGCCACCAGAAGGACCGCCCATTTGGACAGCTTTGAATTCCCGATCTTCTTTTATTCCGCCTCCGATATCGAAGATAATCTCCCTTAGGGTATATCCCATGGGAATCTCCACTAGTCCACCTTTTTTAATTTTACCAGTCAATGCGAAAACCTTTGTACCTTTCGAGCTTACGGCTCCCATAGCAGCAAAAGCTTCTCCACCATTAGCCACGATCCATGGCACATTGGCGAAGGTTTCCACATTATTAATGTTGGTGGGTCTACCCCAATATCCCTTAACAGCGGGATATGGAGGTCTGAGCCTAGGCATTCCCCGCTCACCTTCAAGAGAAGCTATGAGAGCAGTCTCTTCACCGCAGACGAAAGCACCGGCTCCGGCTTTGATGCGTATATCGAAACTATAATTTGTGCCAAATATGTTTTGACCCAAATAGCCTTTTTCCCTAGCTTGCTCGATGGCAATCTCCAAGCGCCAAATGGCAAGGGGATATTCAGCACGCACATAAATGATGCCTTCTGTGGCACCCATGGAATATCCACCGATGAGCATACCTTCCAGCACCGAATGGGGGTCACCCTCCAAAACTGCGCGGTCCATGAAGGCTCCCGGGTCTCCTTCGTCGGCGTTGCAAACCATGTATTTTATTGCACCGGGGGAGTTTTTAGCAGCATTCCATTTGAAGTATGTGGGGAAACCCGCTCCGCCTCTTCCACGAAGTCCTGAGATTTCGATTATTTTTATAACTTCATCTTGGCTCAGTTCCGTAATGCTCTTTTTAGCAGCCAAGTATCCACCATTTGCAATGTATTCATCGATGTTTTCAGGATTGATGATACCACAATTGCGCAGGGCGATTTTGGTTTGGCTCTCTAAAGCTTTGACATCCTCATCGGGCATGAGCAGCTCGGGAATTATATTTCCTCCGACAATGTGTTTTTCAACAATTTGCGCTGCATCTTCTGCTGTTACCCTGACATATGTACATTTATCACCGTTATCAGCGATAATTTCCACAATTGGCTCCAGATAGCAAGCACCGATGCATCCAGTACTCAATAGCTCCGCTTTTATATCATTTTCAAGAAATGCTGACACTAAAACATCAAAAACCTTGTTGGCTCCTGCTGCATTACCGCAACTTCCTTGTCCTACTAGTATTCTCACTGCGTCACCTCCTATGCCGCTGCTCTAAGGCCATCGAGGATTTCTTTTACCTTGTCAGCCGTAAGCGTCCCGTAAGTATCTTGGTTTATCATCATTACAGGGGAAAGGCTGCAGCAGCCAAGACATGCAACGTTACTCAATGTGAACAAACCGTCTTCCGTTGTTTCTCCATCAGATATACCAAGTTCTTCAATAATAGCTTCTTCGATGGTTTTTGCTCCGTTGACATGGCACGCAGTACCCATGCAAAGCAGAATTAGATATTTGCCAACAGGATTGAATCGAAATTGCGTATAGAATGTTGCGACGCCATAGACCTTTGCTGATTTGAGTTTTAACCCGGCTGAAATGTACTCGATTACTTCACGCGGGAGATAGCCATAAATGTCCTGGGCTTTTTGCAGGACGGTTATAAGGCTACCATCGGTTCCGCCGTAGTATGCGAGTGTCTTATCCAGCTCCGTGTAGTCGTACCTCATTTCCCCGGTACAACCTCTTTCACAGCTCATACTTTCACTCACCTTCTTTATGATTTCATCAATGTTTATTTCGCCAATTGCAGAGCTTCGCCGATGGACGATTTATCCAAAGATGATTTCGCATATGATTGCCAATTTGCTTTTTTGGCGCATCGTTCAATCACTTGCTTTTGTGTATAAAGTGTTTGCGCTCGATTGATTTGCCTAAGTTTTGTCTTTGCTTTGCTTTGCTTTGACTCGCTTTGCCTTATCTAGTTTAGACTTTGACTCGCTTTGCCTTGTTATTACCTAAAAAGCCACGCATCATGGGATTCATGGCACTTTTAGCGTTTTTGTTGGAAAATGTAGCTCATAAGTTATTTTGCTAGATGGCTTCACAACTTAAATGGCTACATTTCTGCATATTCTGAGTATTCTCCGTTACGGTATTTTTTAACGTCAATTTTTCCTTTGATGTCCATAAAAAATTCAGTGATTTCTTTTTTAAAGATAACAAGTGCGGTGATTGCTGCGACCATTGTGACAAAGGCACAGGACGCGCAAAGGAGCAGTTTATGTTTTCTCATGTTTGTCTTTCCTCCAATTTGATTAAACTTCCATGCATTTTACACTATTACACCACAAAACACAATAGCTTTTTCACTTGAATATTATGATTTTACAATGATTATAAAACTATTCACAATGAAGTTGACACTTCCTTGTGTCAAGTTATATAATCGGTAAAAATAACCTATGATTGAGGTGCAAACTAATGTCAAAAATAAAGATGACAACACCCCTGGTGGAAATGGATGGGGACGAAATGACCCGCATATTATGGCAGCTAATAAAAGACCAACTGATACTCCCCTATGTGGATTTATTCACAGAGTACTACGACCTGGGTTTGCTTAACCGTAATGCAACGGAAGACCAAGTAACCATTGATTCTGCAAATGCCACAAAAAAATACGGCGTTGCCGTAAAATGTGCGACTATAACACCTAATCAGCAGAGGATGGAGGAGTTTCCCGAACTGACGAAAATGTGGGTTTCAGCAAATGCCACCATCCGCTCAATATTGGATGGCACTGTTTTTCGAGCTCCAATTACCATCGATTGCATCAAGCCAACTGTGAAAACTTGGGAAAAGCCCATCACCATCGCCCGCCATGCATATGGAGATGTGTATAAAGCTGTGGAGCTGCTTACGGACGAGCCTGGAGAATGTACCATGAGCTTTGTCGGACAATCGGGTGCAACACAGACTCTGTCCGTGGAAAAAACAGCCGGTCCCACCGTCTGGTTGGGGCAACATAATACAGAATCCAGCATAAGAAGCTTCGCCCGCTCATGCTTCCAATATGCGGTGGACACGAAACAAGATATGTGGTTTTCCACCAAAGATACCATATCGAAAATCTACGATGGACATTTTAAAACTGTATTCGATGAGGAGTTTGTTGAATATAAAGGCAAGTTTGATGAATTAGGCATTGAATATTTCTACACTTTAATAGACGATGCCGTAGCACGAGTCATGCGCTCAAAAGGTGGCTTCATTTGGGCTTGCAAAAACTACGATGGTGATGTGATGAGTGACATGGTGAGCAGCGCCTTCGGTTCCCTTGCCATGATGACCAGTGTATTGGTCTCCCCCGATGGCAAATATGAATTTGAAGCAGCCCACGGCACAGTCACCCGCCATTATTACAGATACCTCCAGGGAGAAAAAACATCCACCAACCCCATTGCCACGATTTTCGCCTGGACTGGCGCATTGAAAAAGCGAGGCGAGCTAGATGGCTTGGCTGATTTGGTGGAATTTGCAGACAGACTGGAAAAAGCAACCATGGACACAATGCGCTCCGGCATCATGACCGGCGACATAGCGCATCTGACCGAACCCGGCTTTAATGCGAAGTCCGTAGACACCTGGGAGTTTTTAGACGCAGTAGCAGATATAATGAATAATGAATAATGAACGATTTTCAATGAACATCAAACAATGAACGATTTTCGTAGGGCGCGGCATCCTTGACGCGCCGCTGCGGTAACAATGAACGATGAACAACAAACAACGAACGATTTTCGTAGGGCGCGGCATCCTTGACGCGCCGCTGCGGTAACAATGAACGATGAACAATTATTAGTCATGCAACGCATAAAAAGTGTCATTTAAGAGCAAAGCGAAGAATCTTATTGGAAATACTCAATTATAGGCAATATATAATGATTTTGTGTAACTTTCACCATGGGCAGTACAGTGACATTGTTCCTAAACACTTCTCCTGCACTGCGATAACGCTTGCGGTATTTGACCGTTTTTGGGATTTGTATATTTGTTTCGCTAATTTTCGGATTTTTATATTGCATTTTCTATGTGAAGAGGTTATAATATAACAAAATCATGTCAACTACTAAATTGTTGTTTGTGATTTTTAGCTCATATGATACTAAGAATCAAAAATCATACAAAGAGGAGAATAATATATGCCTATTCACAGGCAGAACTTAATTGATTGTTTAGACGAAATGAAAGATATCTACCTTGCGGCGCCTAATGCATCAGTACGCAGCGGAGCATTTATTAGTGTTCTACACGAATACTGCATATCAGAATTATTTAATGTAGGAATAACAAAGAAGCATTTTTCCATTAAAAGAGAAGCAAAAATATATGGTTCACATAAACCAAAAAATGTTGATGTTGCAGTTATCGAAAACATTAATGGACCACAAATTATAATCGGTTTACGAAGTCAAATGTCTTCTGTTTCAAATAATATTTTAACTTATTACGAGGAAATAATAGGTGATTGTATCTCACTACACGATAGATTTCCAATGGCTGTTCTATGTTATGTTTATTTACTACCAAAAAATCCAATAAAGCCTGGAGTACGAGAAAAAATAAATCTTGAACGTGCAGAACGATTATTTGAACGCATAACTGGAAGAACGGATTGGCGTGACACAAAGGACAAGTATGAGCATTTTGCATTTCTCAAAGTAGATTTCGAGACGAAACCACCATCTTTGTTGGAAACGATACCATTACTTGGCATTGATTATTTCTTTGACAAAATTATTACGACATATAATAATAGAAAACCATTATAAACGAGGAGTAATACTGTGACAAAAGCAAAACAAAAGCAAACAGGTTCGTTTTACACAGTTAATAGAGTTGCAGAATTTATTGCAAAATGGGCAATCAGGAGCAGTAACGATTCTGTACTTGAACCATCATTCGGTGATGGGATTTTTATAGATCAAGCGATAAATCGATTTAAAGAATTTGGTAACAACCATCCGAGCATTGCGGCAGTAGAATTGCAACCCGATATAGTGCTTACTGCTCGCACTCGATATGATGAAAAGCATTTTGAATTCTATTTATGCGATTTTCTATCAACAGAATTTGATTGTCATTTTGATGTTGTAATTGGGAACCCACCGTATGTAAGTTTACGAACACTACCAGATGACCAGTATTTAAGCGCTAAAAAGGTAATAAACGAATATGGTACAAAATGTCCAAATAACGGCAGTTTATGGTTTCCTTTTGTTCTTCATGCAATTTCATCTATCAAAGACAATGGCAGGTTAGCTTTTGTTATGCCTTTTGAAATAACATATGCTCGATATGCTAGCGAGCTGTGGAGCGTATTATCTAATAATTTTGCTAAACTTTCAATATTTCGCATTTATGAAGATTTTTTTCCAAATGTGGATGTTGAAACTGTACTTTTATTCGCCGAAGATAAGGGTGGTTTCACTAATCAAATAGAATATAGTATTTTTGAAACTGTTGACGACTTATTAAGCAATAAAGTATCAAAAGATGATGTTATACACATTTCCGAAATTATTCGAAATAATAAACCCTTTGTATACTCATCATTACCACCAAAGTACCAACAGCTACATAATACAATAAAAAAAAGTGGTTTGATTTCCCCCTTAATTGAGAGTTGTAAATTTAAAATAGGTTATGTTTCAGCTGATAAAAGCTACTTTCATCCCAATTCAGACATAATATCACATTACAATATTAGTAAAACGAATTTAGTACCTACTATACTTAATGCAAAGCAACTTAATGGAGGTTCTGAAATAGGAATCGAAGTTCTAGTCGATGATTATACTACCTCCTTATATTTACCGAATATAGTCACCGATGACGACTTTCTTTATATAAAATATGGAGAATCCTTAGGAGTGCATCAACGTTATAAATGCAAACGGCGTAATCCTTGGTATATAACACCAAGCGTTGAGACACCTGATGTAATATTATCGGTTTTTGGTGATATACCAAAGCTTGTAATGAATAAAGGAGGATATGCTGTAACTAACAGTCTCCTAGCTGGTTTTATAAAAAATGATTCTGCACAGCAATTATTATGCAGATGGTATAACAGTTTAACTTTATTATCACTTGAGTTGAATGTCCATTCATTAGGTGGTGGAAGTTTTGTTGTTATCCCAGGAGAAGCAGATAAACTAGAGATAATTGATTACATTCCGGAAAAAGATGTGGAGGAAATATATTGTGAGCTAAATGCGATAGTTAAGACAAAAGGTGTAAAAGCTGCATACAATGCAGGTGACGAGCTAGTTTTACGAAATATTTTTAACCTTTCACAAAATGATATATATGCGATTCGTGATGCTGTTCAATATCTTCGAAATTGGAGGACTCCCGCTAATCGTCGCAATTACAAAATAACGCATGATAATAAAATAATTCAAAATCCACATGAAATTGATTGCATCAACATAAATTTAGCTTAGCAATCGCATCAATCAATATAAAATTGACACAATGTGAACTTTAGTTTTATATAGCTAGAAAATACTATACTAGCTGACTAATATACAAAACTTGACCATCTCAGTATTTTTCTCGCTAGGTAGTATTCCAGACTTAATACATTCGCTCCGCCATCTGTTAAGTCTACTTTTTCATGAGACATCCGTGATGCTCTATCTTTTTGTTGATTCAAATAATACCCAATTTGTCTGCGTGTATTATTGTCAGTGATAGAATCATACACCTTCACGGCAGGCTTCACACCAGCAAACCAGGAAGAATGTAACATATCGATGTCAATTTCATCTAAAGTTCCACTCAAATACCTATTGACATTATACCTAATGACGATTGCATCAGGGTTGCTTAAAAAAAGTATACATAGCAAAACAGAACCAATTATAAGAGCAAAATGCAATATCGAAAATTCGCGCTTTTGCAAAAATATCAAAGCTACGAATACCGCTGATAAAAATACCATAAATAAGCAGGGTAACAAGCGGCGCATGGTTAAACCATACACATTAATATATAGTGCCATTTTGCTAAAAGCGGTAGCGATGAGTACAAGTGTGATGCAAGCTAGTATGATATTATACATTTTGAATAGTTTCATATTGTACCCTTCTTTTTTGCACATAACATTTCCTAGCATGATAATTACAAGATTAATAAACACAATGTTGCACAATTCGAAAAAGCCTTGTCGCGCATATTCGGAGTATACTAACCAACCAATGGGTCTATTTCCAGTAAATGCTGAAAAGAAATAAGGTAGCTGACTAAGAATAAAAATAAAATAAAGCCCACAAACAGCTCCTAAAGCAATGTAAATTGTTGTCGGTTGTATTATCCGCAGCGCATCTGCTGCTTTTTTTGCAGATTCTGGCTTAATGAGTCCAGTAGCTTTTCCGTGAGCAACACCCGAAACAAGCCCATATATGTAAGCTGCAATAGGAATAGTAAAAAAGAGATATATATGAATGAATTTTAAATACTCCTTAGCAAGAGCAAATATACTTGCTATAAAACCTGAAACAATGCGAAATCCACCGCTATCTGCGCGGCTCAGAAGAGGGTTTAAGCACATTACCAAAAATAGCGCTAACAACAGACCTGCAACAATTGATATGGTCTTTTTCTGTTTTTCTGTACCCCAGCGAAGACCTTTTACACTCACATATTGATTTAGAAAATTTCCGAAAGGGATAAAAAACAACGCATTTATCCCGTCTAGCAGAAGGTAATTCCCAGTTCTCCCCATCACCGTTCGACCAGATGCAACAATAACATAGTATACAGCGCTGCAAAAGAGGAAGAAACCCCGAATTAGAGACAAACTCCGATTGTCCCATAATGCATATGAAATCCCCACCACCCATGTTATTATCCACCAAAAAATAGATTCTCGACTTCTGACTAAACTATCTTTTTTGTTAAGATATTTATTGACACTATAGAGATATACTGTGGTGAAAACAGTAACTCCCCAGCCTTGCCAGGACAAAAAAACCCAAATAGTAAAGAAATACCCCAAGACAAATGCTTTCAGCGCAAAAAGAAAGTCGGTTACGTCGGGTTTGAATTTGTTTTCGTTAGGGTCGCTTGTTTCTTGCATTATATGAACAGGCATACCATGTTCACACATATTCATAATTACATATTCCATTATAACTCGTTCCTTTACTCTTTATATTCCAATATATCCCCTGGCTGACATTCCAAAGCTTTGCATATTGCTTCCAGGGTGGAAAAGCGTATTGCCTTTGCTTTTCCGGTTTTCAATATCGAAAGATTCGCTTGGCTGAGTCCGATTATTTCAGCAAGCTCGCCAGATGACATCTTTCTTTTTAGCATCATCATATCCAGATTCACAACAATAGGCATAACTCGTTCCCTCCCTATATTGTGTAGTCCGCTTCTTCTTGAAGGGAAACGGCTTTAGCTACGACATTTTTTATCACCCGAACTATGAGTCCCATAAATGCAGCAGCAACACCGATGGCGCACCAAGGAAACCAATAAAAAGCAGAAGCCATGGAAACAGCAGCCCCAGCAAAGCAGCACCATGATATATATCGGAGGCAGTCTGTGTTCTTGCTGACAAAAACCTCACCTACTCCAATTCTATGCAATAGTCCATACAACAACAGCAAGAGGGACACCGCAGGTACAAGCCCTATATAGACTGTAGCTCGAAAATACACCATTCGTTGCTCAGGCATATACACCACCCAAGCGCGAAAAGCCCTCGGCGCTAACACCGCAGCCACTGCTAGCATAATCATAAAAGCAACCACACAGCATTTACTTAATACAAGCGACCTTTTCTCAGTCCACATATAGAACACTCCTATATTTACATTTTGATATAAATCATTGTATGAATCTTAAACGATATCATCGTAGGAACTAGCAGGGTCATCTAAAAGCGATAGCGAAGGATCTTATCACTCTTTTATTTCCGTCTAGTCAAAATATACAGTAACTATATCTAATGACTATTATTGCTGGCTAGGATTCTACCACAACATATATCGTTATGCAATACTTATTTATCGTTTTTCGATATATTTTTATTGTTATTCGGTGTTGGTTTCAAACTTTCGTAGATAAAGCAACATATTTGCACTTCTAATGTCAGCATCTTTTTCTTGACTGTTACATCATAATAGTATACGATTCTATAAAATCATTAACTTTTGGAGGATTAAAATGGCATATCTTGGAGAAAACACACCAAAACTTGGATTCGGCTTGATGCGTCTGCCGATGATTGAGCGCGACATTGACGAAAACCAGACAAAAGACATGGTGGACATTTTCATGGAAAACGGTTTCACCTATTTTGACACAGCATACGGATACAACGGTGGAAAATCCGAAGAAATGGCGAAAATCGCAATAGTTGACCGCTACCCCAGAGATAGCTTCACTTTGGCGACAAAACTGCCTGCGTGGGCTGGTGCCAACAATGCAGAGGAAGCTAAACAAATGTTCCACACTTCCATGGCGCGTACAGGAGTCGAATACTTTGATTATTATTTGCTCCATAACATCAGCGCGACACGGATAAAGTCATTTGACGATTATGGTATTTGGGACTATGTTCTAGAGCTAAAAGAGCAAGGCTTAATTAAGCATGTTGGCTTCTCATATCACGATAGAGCAGAGCTTCTCGATGAAATTCTGACAAAGCATCCTGAAATGGAATTTGTACAACTTCAAATAAATTACGGCGACTGGGAAAATGGAACAGTACAATCTCGCCTAAACTATGAAACAGTCAGAAAGCACGGCAAGCCAGTGGTTATCATGGAACCCATCAAAGGCGGACTTTTGGCGAATCCAGCACCTTCCATCAGAGCCGTATTCGAAGAAGCTGACCCCAATCTCTCCTGCGCATCCTGGGCGATTCGTTTCGCTGCTTCTTTGGAAGGAGTTATCACTGTTCTGAGCGGAATGTCAACTCTGGAGCAAATGACCGACAATGTGAGCTATATGAAAAACTTCGCTCCATTAAACGAGCAGGAGCAAGGCGTTATACTCAAAGCTCAAGAGGCTCTTACTAACCTTCAATCTGTACCTTGCACAGCTTGCGAGTATTGCGTAGCAGATTGCCCGGAGAATATCGCAATCCCAACGATTTTCGAAATGATGAATCGTGAAATGATTTACGGCGATGCCCGCTCCGCTCGCTTCGGTTATTCCTTCGAAGTGGGAGAACGCAAAGCTTCCAAGTGCATTGAATGCGGTCTTTGCGAAGAAGTCTGCCCCCAAGAAATCAAAGTACGCGATATGCTGAAAATAGCAGTAGAAAAATATGAAACAGAAATGCCAGGTGGAGCTCCGGGTGGACCCGGTGGACCTCCGAGGTAGCTTGGAGCTCCGAGATGAATTAGGAATGAGGAATTAGGAGTTAGGAATTCCGAAACCTTAATTACTTAAAATATAACATAAAAATGGTGCAGGCTTACATTATGAAGTCTGCACCATTTTGTTGTTATTCTACTGAAATGTGAGCTAGTTAATTCCTAATTCCTCATTTCTCATTCCTAATTGCTAATGCTGTTTTCGCTGTGCTGCATAAGCCCGCGAAAGCGTCTGGTTCATGGATTGCCATTTCTGAGAGCATTTTTCTATTTAAATTTATACCAGAAAGTTTCAAACCATGCATGAATGTGGAATAATTCATATCATTGAGCTTGGTAGCTGCGCTGATTCTCGTAATCCATAACCTGCGGAAATCTCTCTTTTTCCTTTTGCGTCCCACATAAGCATAGGTGAGAGACTTCATAACAGCTTGGTTTGCCATTTTGAAATGCCTTGACTTTGAACCCCAGTAACCCTTCGCCAGCTTCAATATCTTTTTTCTTCTATTTCGGGTAACCTTCGTATTTCTAACTCTAGCCAATTTACCTACCTCCTATTTATATGGGATCATTTTTTTGATCGCAACTTCGTTTGTTACATCGGCATATGTGCCACTGCGCAGTCTTCTTTTGCGTTTCGTGTTCTTTTTATTGAGAATGTGATTCTTATATGCGCGGGCACGCTTCACCTTCCCGGATTTTGTGAGATTGAATCTTTTCTTAGATCCGCTATGTGTTTTAATCTTAATCTTTGACATACTTAACTATTCTCCTCCTATATTCGCAAGGCGCACTTAAGCAAGGCACTGTGTGCAATGCGTACAAAAAGCAAGCCCGAACACCGAAATTGGTTTCGGCTTTGCTTTGATTGTATTTAGTTATTGGTAAATACTGGTATAGATATAGGCGATATGGACAAATGCGCTATTGGTTTTTGGGAACCTTTGATGTGAGGAACATGGACATGAATCGACCATCTAGTTTCGGGTTTTTATCCACAGTCGCCAATTCCTCGCATTCGGCAGCGAATCTTTTCAGTAGCTCCTCACCCAAATGGGTATGGGCCATTTCCCTGCCCCTGAAACGAACAGTAACCTTAAGTCGGTCTCCCTCTTTGAGGAATTTTTGCCCGTTTCTCAGCTTCACGTTGAAATCGTTGATTCCGATGCTTGGTGACATGCGAATCTCTTTGACTTCCACAACATGCTGATGGCGCCGCGCTTCCTTTTCCCGCTTTGTTTGCTCAAAGCGGTATTTGCCATAATCCATTATTTTGCATACCGGTGGACTGGAGCCGGGTGCAATTTTCACAAGGTCGAGTTCCTTCTCAATCGCAACATTCATAGCATCTGCCGATGACATGATTCCAAGCTGCGTCCCGTCTTCGTCTATGAGACGGACTTCTTTGTCTCTGATATCTTCGTT
This sequence comes from Oscillospiraceae bacterium, assembly GCA_009777775.1. Taxonomy (GTDB): domain Bacteria; phylum Bacillota; class Clostridia; order Oscillospirales; family Oscillospiraceae; genus WRMH01. The sequence continues at coordinate 8,600 of WRLE01000013.1, read as the reverse complement.
GATCTGATAGGTCACGTTGCTGATATTCAAACACCTCCAAATAAAAACAAAACGGACGCCAAAAAGCATCCGTACAATAGTACGCAAACCCCAATATCGGGAAAGCGTTTCTTGCTATTTCGACCACATCTCGCTCCAAATGGCGGACGGGTGAGGACGGTAATGCCGTTCTGCTTTGTTAGCAAAAATTATTTTAACACAAATCGATGAACATTGTCAATACAATTTCATCGAATTTGCTAAGTTTATTACAATAAGCGTTACCAGACACGGGTAAAATCCAGTGTCATTGCGAGCAGCGTTGCGACCTCACCCCGGTGTCATTGCGAGCAGCGTTGCGACCTCACCCCGGTGTCATTGCGAGGAGCGAAGCGACGTGGCAATCTTATTAGACCGCAATTTTAGTATAATGTTGTTATCCGCAAAATTAGTAATAGATCTACTTAACTACTTAGGTAAACGAAAATAACCGCCAAGTCCTGACAAGATTAACGGTTAATTTCGTTCAATCGCATAGGCTAGCCGTTTACCAGCAACGCCTCTTGTTTTTTAGTATAATGATTTTTCTTACATTGTCAATAGCTTGATATAAATTTATCTCCCAAGCATGGCAGCGCCGATGATGCCGGCATCGTTTCCTAGAGTCGCTTTAACGATGCGAGTTTGAGATATACCAGGAGCATTACGCAAAAAATGCTCCGCATCTACTGCCTTCTGCAGAGGCTCAGCTATAACATCCCATGAGTTTGAAATCCCGCCACCAAGACAAATTATGTCAGGCTCCAATATATTAATGATATTAACCACACCCACAGCAAGATGCTCGATATAGGTATCCACCACTAAAGCAGCCACAGAGTCACCTGAACGGAAAGCATCAAATATCAAGCGGCCATCGAGCTTTTCAGCCTCGACATCGGAAAGCTCAGATAAAGCGCTCTCTTGATGCGTTCCTATGAACTCATTTGCGGTTAATACGAGCCCCGTAGCAGAAGCATAGCTTTCCCAGCAGCCGAACCGCCCACAGCCACATTCTCGTCCACCAGCAGCGATGACCATATGACCCAGCTCTCCAGCCGCATCATTGACACCTGTATGCAAGCGACCGCCGAGGACAATTCCACTACCCACACCAGTACCCAAGGTGATGAATACCACATTTTGCGCATCCTTTGCTCCACCAAAAAGGGTTTCCCCCAAAGCAGCGCAATTTGCATCATTAGCCAAATAAATTGGACAACTAAACCCTGTTCGCAAATAATCGGCAATATTCAAGCCGCTCAATGGAACATTGGGTGTAAAAATCACATCACCAGTCTCACCTTTTACAGCACCAGGTACTCCAATACCTATGGACAAAGGCGGACTATCTTCCGCTACTAATGACTGGCAAACCTTCATAATCCCTTCTAAAACAGCAAAAGCCCCGCCACTAGCATTAGTGGGTGCATCAAAACGCTTTTGAATTACCCCATCCGCATCCACCAATGCCCCCGCAATATTGGTCCCCCCAAGATCAATCCCAATGTACATACTCATATAATAAACTCCATTTCAATATAGTAAAACTCACAACCAACCTTTGAATACGCTCACCAACTCATTGGTGTTTTTCAAACCCAGCTTCTTAAATATGCTGGTTTTCTGATTGGCAATCGTCTTTAGCGAAGAAGCTGCATGGACGGTGCTATCGCCATTGATTATATCCAAGAGAACAGACCTTTCCGCAAAGGACAAATCGCTGAGAATCAGTTCCCTTATAAAGCCCTCTTGGGGAGTGGTGGATATTGCGGTGGCATATATCGTATCGGCTAGATTTTGATAATTGCTCTTGAAAACATAACCGGAAGCGAATGCCCGCTTGCTGGCGGTCACCATTATATTATGCTGCTCAAAGGAAGTGATGAGCAAAACCTTCGCTTGCGTCTTTATCCGCATTTCCCTTGCAGCTTCGATTCCGTCAAGCTCGTTGTCCGTCAAACTAAGGTCCATTAAAATAATATCGGGTTTCAAAGTAACAACCATGGAAACCCCATCGGCTCGCCCTGCGGCATAACCCAAGTATTCCAAACGACTATCCTTTTCCAGCATTTTTCCCAAGAGAAACGCAAAATCACCATCGTCCTCCACGAGAAAAACCCTCACCCTATCGCCCATTGCCATTCTCCTCAGCTTACTTTTGCTTCGACCAGCTCCCGCATTTCCACCTTCTTAATGGGGAAGTCAATAATAATGGTGGTACCTTCCCCAAGTTCGCTCTTTGCGGAAATACCACCATTGTGTTTTGTAACAACATTCTTGCAATAAGCAAGACCTAAACCATAACTTTCTTCAGTATTCTTTGTGGTGAAATGGGGAACGAAAATATTTTTAAGCGTTGCCGCATCGATACCAGAGCCATTATCAGATATAAACAAACGATAACCAGCCTTGCTTCGGGTGCTGCTCACCGTGATATAACCTCCACCCGCCATAGCATCGACGGCATTGGAGAAAATATTGACGAAGACTTCGGTTATATGCACCCTATCGCAAATCCAATAAACGTCGTCCTCGATGTCAAGTACCGCAGAAACATACCCTTTATCTGCCAGAGCAATGGACATAGCATATTCCAGCATGCTTCTTAAATTACTGGGAGCCTCTTGCAGATTGATTTCCTGGGAATGGCGCTTGATTCTCTCCACATAGGCTTTCAAAGTGTCTACGCTTCGGGAAAGAATCTCCAGCTCCTCGGGAATCTCCCCTTGCCCACCATCCAAATAAGCAGACTTTAGTTGCTCGATGCAAATATCCATTTTCGTCGCCTGATTTTTGAACATATGGCTAGTGAACTCTGCGCTGGTGTTTATAATGCTCAAATCCATATCCCAATCGTATTGCATACTAAAAAGCTTCAAGCCCATGAAGCCATCTCTGAAAGCGGAATAAATATATACCGCCAAACAACTGAGAATTAGGAAAAAGTTGGTCTTCCATAATGAGAAAAGACCTTCGATTTTCAATAAATTTGGAATAAATACAGAAAGAAGCCAATAATACATGGGCGGCAGCATGACAACAGCCGCTCTTTTCTTTTGCTCTCGAGGTCTCCCTGGGTCTTCTGTGTTGATGCCCTTAATGATGACAATTGGCGTAATTGCGCCAAAAGTGAAGTTTAAAATCGTGTAAGTAATCCAAAAAGAGCTACTGTTCGTCTGATAGTATCTAAAGTTCACTGGATAGTATATGAAGCTCAGTATCAAACCAGGTATAAATATTAGTCTCATCATATATCTCATGAGCATGGGATTTCGTCTATCTAACCTGGCGAGATAGGCGCAAGTAAGGAGCATGGTAGGCATGGCGAAGGTATAGATCATCCAGGTGAAAACAGAATGCCAAGGAGCAAAAGCTATGTCCAAACCAGTCCTGTCCATATTCTCGTGAAGCATTGGAATCAGGTCATATAGGGCAACTTCCTTTGCTATCCCCAACCAAAAGAAAATGCATGAAATGGAGCTCCATTGGTTGACCTTATTTCTGGGATTCGACAAATAAAACAGGAAAATGAGAATGAAAACGATAATCATAAAACCAACTGCCACAGCACTGCCCCCGCTTCATGGAAAAATGTGAAATTCCAATAACCTATAATTCCTATACTTTTTGGGATTACAACCCTTGCATACGATGATAAAATTACACTCGCGAAAAGGAAAAGTGTAATTGCTCCTCCATTTTCCCATTGGCTGTAGACCCTATAAAAAAGCATGAATATTCTATATTCCATAATATATCATCGTTAATGAAAATACAATTGTTTATCAACAAATTTTCTGCAAATTTTTCTATTTTTTTAAGCTATATATTTTCAAAAAAACACCCTATGTATGATTGGGGGTTTTTCTGCGAAAAGTCTGCTAAAAGCATGATGCATTCAATGCATTTTGTACACAGGAGGAAGTAGTTGCATCAATGCATATCAAAGCAGTATCATTCACCCCCAACAAACCTGTAAACGCAACAGGTTTCTCTTAACAAAAGCAATGTATATTCATGCATATTCAATGAATATTAATCAAGCGTTTCACTAGATTATTATGCGAAATCCCTGTAATATTCAACATTTTTTTCACATTTACAAATACTTGAAAAATTATTCATTTTTTGCGAATATTTATCTTGATTCTATCCAGATTTAAGTGTAATATGATTAACTAAATACGCAAAGTAAACGCAGTGTGAAATCTGCGTAAAAAGAGGAGGTCTGCGATGGGCAAAGCAAGGCAGCAGAAGGGCAAAAGATACAAAGTATATGTGTTGGTCATCCACTCTGTGCAAACTATTGCAACAGCAGGATACCACGCCATCGGATGAAGTACGACGGAAAAGGAGGTGCGGCGACTTCATAAAAAATGTGTATAAGCAAAAATGCCGCAACTCCAAACTAAAAGCGGCTAAAAATGGGGAACCCCAACCCCACAACAAAAGAGGCTGAAAACGAGGAACCCCAACCTCAGAAGAAAAGAGGCAAAACATTTATTTTGGAGGAGTTTCTATATGAAACGAATACGAAGAAGCCTGGGATTCATACTGGCTCTAGCAATGGTGTTCAGTATGTTTGCCAGCATCCCGTTAACTGTGTCAGCAGCGGGACCGGGAGACGGGAATTGGATTGATGCATACAATGTATCAGCAGAAGACACTTCGGCAACTTGGTCTGTTAGGTTTTCTGCTAGAGCAGGGAGTGTTACAGGCTTAACTCAAATAGCTGATACAGTTAAATTAATAGCTACTGAGCAAGGAATCCTGAATAATACTTTAGTTGTAGGAGATTTACCCGCTTATGCTGCTCGATTATTAAAACTCACTAAAAATATTCCTAATGTGCCTGATGGTTCGAATGTAAACATCCATCCTGCACCTATTGTTAGTGAAAACCCATTAATAGAAGGTTTGTTTCTTGCAAATAACAATTCGAGTTTTCGTACATACTGGACACCATTTTGCAACATGTTCAATAATATGATTGCTCAAGCTACTACCGACTTAGCATCACCATTATTAATAGTCACAGCGATTTCCAGTCTTAATCCTTCGGATAGTATTACTATCGAACAATACTGTGATTTCGTTGACGCTGTTGATGACATTATCACTTGGTTTATAGATAGCCTTGAACTAAAACCTGGATCTGCAATATCAAATCCAATTACACTAACGTTATTTAATACCGCTTTTCAACAAATAGGTGTAACATACACAGGTTCTGCATACAAACGAATGCAGCAAGTAACAGCTGCAAATACACTAACACTCAATCAGTATTGGTATTTCGTTTTATGCACAGATGGTATTGGATTAGACCAAACTGTTCTTGATGACTATACTCGAATACTGATAGATGCAATGGATACAATTGATGTTGAAACAGAGGATCTATTCAATGCATTGAATGTTGATAGTGTTTTGGCAGCTATTGGAGATAAAATCGATACCCCATTAAGCAGTAGTGTACAAACAATCCTAAATGCAAAACTAGCTGAGTTAACTGCTGACTTCTCTACAAATGTATTCAGTAAAAGCGTTCGTTTTGACGAAAACTACAGACGACTAGGTGAAACCGAAAAACTACTAACAAAAGCTGCAGCATTAAGTGCAGAAATTGATGCAGCAATAGCTAATGCAGAATTGCTAGATGATATGCAAGCATTGCAACTCGATATCGATGGAACTTTACTAACCGAATTGAATGGATACAAGGACAGATTCGATGCTCTCCATCCAGCTGCATTCAAATATTATGGTTCATCTAATTACCTTACAAGTTATTACAACGAGCTTTTGGAAGTGATTAATACATTAACACTTTTCAAAGGTCTCAGCAACCTAGACCCCGAAGATCCTGACGATGTAAGCGCTTACAACAATGCAGTAAGTGCGCATCAAAAAGCGAATGACATAAACTTCATTGACAAAATCGCGTCATGCCTTACCCAATTTGAAAGCTGGATTTTCATTGAAGTACCTGGAAGTGTTAGTGGAATTCCTGAGACTCAACCCATATTAGTAACACAATTTTTGGACGGTGTTACTGTTGGTATTGAGCTAACAGAAACACTAAACGACCTTCTCGATGTCACACAGGAACTTGGTGAAATTTATTTCGATTTGACAAGTCACTCTGCTTTGTTGAATGTACAAAGAGCTTTGATTGAAAAATCAGACTTTGTACAGTTTGGCAATGCAAATAGCTCAATTAAAATCACATTTGAAACTGGAACAATTAGCCTTGATAGTACTACCGTTCAATCAATCGCCACCAATGCTGGAGGGACCAATGTTGCTATTTTAATTAGCGAAATCGACCATAACGATTTGCCAACAGCTCATAAAGACCTTGTAGGTAATGACGACCTTGTGTTTGAAATCACTATAACTTCTGGCATATCTGCAATCACTAGCTTTGATGGTGGTGCTATAACTATCACAGTTCCATATAGTGGCACAGTACCCAATGCTGTATGGTACATAAACAACAATAACGAATTAGAATTAATAGACTCAACATATGATGATACAGCGAAAACAATCACTTTCATAACTGCGCATTTGTCATCATATAAAGTTGGTAGCAATCCATTCCCAACATGGGCTGCTTCTATGCTCCCTGAGTTCAAAGAAATCTTAAAAAGAGCAGAAGCATACGATGCTAGCGGCACTATCTACGATGCGCTCACACTGCTAAAAAATTTGGGTATAATGGACAGCCAGATGCTGGAGGATCTCCTCGCAGCAGTGGAAGACATAATCGATGATAGTATCCCTGGAGCAAAGATACCAGTACCGACAGAGGCAAGCTTAAAGCTTGGTCTTGATCGGTTGCGTGATCTTGTTGATAAACTTGAAGATTACGTGACAGACCCATTATTTCCAATTCCAGGAAATGCTATAAAACAAACCGCAGCAGAAGCAGCGGTTGATGCCATCAGCTTTGGCGACGAGATAGCGTTCGTGATGATAATGAACGGCAAAGTGGAGACGCTGATAAACTTCGCAAGCGAGATACTGGAACTCCTCGACCTGTTGGAGGATGCGGCGAACCTCGTTGGAGCAGACATGAACGCTGCTGACTTATCCCAGCTGCTCTCCGACATAGCCGCGCAGTACGCAGTGGTTGACGGCTACCTGCAGAACATCGACAACGACGACATCAAGGACGTGCTGATAGACCTGATAGGCGTTCTTACCGGCGACAACAGCCAGTCCACGGGCAACACGGCTTACGGTATGCTGATGAGCATCTTGCTCGCCTCCGAGACCGACCTGCTGGCGTTCGCAGAGACTTTCGTTGACGCAGTGCTGGGCAATACGCTTGTAGCCGATGCACTCGGCATCTTCTTTGACCCCACCGTTGACGTTAAAGACATAATAATGACGGTACTCGAAGCAGAGTTCAAATATGCTGTGACAGCAACGGGACTCGAGCTCGACCGCGTGAAGGCGGTCTCGACTGCGGTCAAGGACCTGCTGTTCGAGCTTGCGAAACTCGGCTACGTTGAGTTCAACGACTACGAGTTCGACCTTGACTCCACCGACGACAGCTTCACCCTTAGCGTCATAGGCGGCAATGCCGACGCGATTAGGGCGGCAAACGCATTCGTTGCAGAGGTTGTCAAGCAACTCACAGCCCTCGGCGTATCCGTTCCCCCGATACTCAGCAACAACCTGACCCTAAGCAAGGTCTTCGACTTCTCCTTCGACCTGCACGGCGTTGACTTCACCGTAGTTGACGACCCGACAGACCCGGCGAGCGTGATAGTAACCTTCACCGACACCCTGCCACTCGACAGAGACCCAGGCGAGGGTACCACTGACAGGCTCGTCACTATGACGGTCAGCTTGAACAAGAGGATAGCCGATGCACTAGACCTCCTAGGGTTCAGCAAACCCAACAATGTATTCAACCCCAAAGGCAACACTATCGACATCAACCTTGAGCTTGCTGCCGACACATACTTCCAATGGGCGACCGATCTTGTAAACAAATACCGCCCAATCATGAAGAAGGCTCAGGACTACGATGCAGACGGCACTATCTACGATGCGCTTGCGCTGCTTAAGAGCTTGGGGATAATGGACAGCCAGATGCTGGAAGACCTCCTTGGAGCGGTAGAACTCATAATCGACGGCTACATCCCTGGAGCAAAGATACCAGTACCGACAGAGGCAAGCTTAAAGCTTGGTCTTGTTAAGCTCGAGACACTAGTGGCTCTACTGGACGACTTTATCAAGAACAACGATGCAGCTTCATATGCGCTTGCAAAAGCAGCGGTTGATGCCATCAGCTTTGGCGACGAGATAGCGTTCGTGATGATAATGAACGGCAAAGTGGAGACGCTGATAGACTTCGCAGGCGAGATACTGGAACTCCTCGACCTGTTGGAGGATGCGGCGGACCTCGTTGGAGCAGACATGAACGCTGCAGACCTATCCCAGCTGCTCTCCGACATAGCCGCGCAGTACGCAGTGGTTGACGGCTACCTGCAGAACATCGACAACGACGACATCAAGGACGTGCTGATAGACCTGATAGGCGTTCTTACCGGCGACAACAG
>WRLE01000012.1 GCA_009777775.1 Oscillospiraceae bacterium | reverse complement strand
TGCGCCCTTGACGCAACACAGCATCTGCATGGAACGGTAAACAAGGGCAAGAAAGCCAATCTATGCAAAGAATTTGCTGCAAAAAGTCTACTGGAAAAACTTGGGCAATTAAACTTGCAATCTTCAAAAATTTAATACATTCAAAAAAGTCTTGCAGTATTATGATAAATATGCCATAATAACTATATCAAGTAAATCCCCCTGTCGAGCGGTTCCGGAGAGTTCCGCGTTAAGGCACAGGGGGTTTTGTTACATATAATTCACAATTTTAGGTGTGTATAAAAATGGCAAATATATATCTCGATGAAAGTGGCGATTTGGGCTTTAATTTTACGAAACAAGGTACAACACGTTACTTTATGAAATCCTGTCACTTATTCTCGCAGCTATTGCGATTTATGTAACATGGAAGTCTGGTAAGGACAATAGAAAATAACCGCTGGTCCTCAAAACTTTGCGGTTATTTTCGCAAAATTGTAGGCTGACCGCTTATCGGCAACGCCTTTGTAAGTTCATTGTTCCGCATGAATCGGATCTCGTCAACAGTTTACTCGAAAATATTTTATTGTAGATAATCACTGAGATTTCAACTAGTGAACATGCGAGTTTGTTCAACAAAAAACCTGTAAATCGTGCTTCGATTTACAGGTTTTTTGTTTATGAAACTATGGTTTTTGCAGCTTCTGCACTTCATCTTTGTCCAGTTCCAGCTCCATATCGGCTCCGCAGGCTTTGCATAGGTGGAGGTGGCTGATTAGTTGGACTGCTCCGCAGCCTTTCTTTTGGCAGGCTACGAACAAAGAGTTACGGCAGTTTCGGCAATTGCTCTGGATGAAAGTATCCGTACCGCAATAGGGGCAGATTATGTGGGTCATCACTCCGCAGGAACTGCACACTCTGTCATCTAGGGTCAGAGCCTGTCCGCATTTGTGGCAATGGCAGGAAGTCTCTTTTTCCTCTGTTTCTCTTTCCATTTTTCATCATGCTACTGAATCGAGCCACCTGAAGAGTATGGATGCCACTTCTGCTCTCGTCGCTGGCTGCCTGGGGTTGAAGCTCGCACCTTCAATGTCTCTGAACACTCCTTGGATGGTCAGAATGTTGACTGCACCCCTAGCCCATTGGCTAATGGAGTTCCAATCGTTCCACTGGAAGTCCATGAGGATGTCAGGTGGTAGTTTCTTTGTAGCAAGCTGAGTCCTGTATATGAGTGCTGCCAATTGTTCCTTGGTAACCGGGTCATTGGGTCCGAATCTGCCGTCGCCGTAGCCTAGGACTATATCGTTGGCAGCTCCCCATTTGATGGCATCGGTGTACCAGACATCCTTAGCCACATCGCTGAAGGGGTTAGCCAGATTTGCTACGCTGGGCTCACCTTCCAGGCGATAGAGTATAGTCACTATCATGCCCCTGGTGAGTGTTCCGCTGGGGTTGAACCTATCGTCTTCAACACCAATCATCAAGCCTTTGCTGTAGACATAATTAGCAGCTTCAGCGAACCAGTCACTCTCATTCACGTCTGTGAATACCTCTGTTGCCAGCTCTTTGACAATTCCGTCAGTCGTTTCGCCGTCATCGGGTGTCTCGGTAGTAGGCGTGTCCGTGTTTGGTATCGTAGTGGTCCCACCACCGCCACCGCCACTACTGCCACCGCCAGAGCGATTGACTGTCAGCGTTCCATTTTTATAAATGATATCATTGTAATTACCCACGCTGGGTGCTACTGCACCTGTCGGAATTATGGGGTATGTACCAACAGCAGACATATTCGCTGTTGGTGATGTTAGCGTTGGATTTGTTGTTAAGGTCTCACCGTTAGCTAACCCTGATACAGTGTAAGTGTATGTTGGTTCTGCTGCTCCCACTGTTGCTGATTTATTATCAGCTGTAACAGTAATATTAGCTTTGTTTATAGTAAAGTTGATGGTTGCACTTACACCGATATATAATGGGTCAGCTGGGTCTGTGGAAATCACAAGGGTATAATTTCCAGCATTGATAGGAACAGCTGAATAAGTATAAACTAGCGGTAAATAATCATCAACTTCTCCACCACTGCTTTGAACTGATAATACTCCACCAAGCGAGATGGCATTTCCATTGTATGTCATATCATCAATGGTGACACCGCTAATTGTGACGATTGTTTTATCTGTGACGGTTAATATACCGCTGTTGCGAGTGGTGATGTTATAATTCGTGTTGCTTATTACTCCACCTGTTATGCCTATTGTGAAAGTTCCCGCTGTTGAGCTGTCAAAAGCAGTTGTCAAAGCAAGCGAAGGTTCGGTGGTGAAGCCTGCAGCATCTCCGCTAATTAGCCCAGAAACTGTATAGGTGTACGATGGCTCTCCATCTCCAATTGAGATGAACTTATCATCAGCTGTCAGAGTTAGGTCTTTGGCACCTATTGTAAAACCAAATGTTTGTGTTCCAGTATAGTTACCAACACCTGTGAAAGTAACACTTGCTGTCCCTGCATTAGTATTGTTTGACCAGCCGCTGAGTGTGTAATCAGTCGTTAATGCGACGGGCAAAGTGTTAAAGGTCACGCCAGTTGGGTTGGGAGTATGCGCCACTCCATTGTAAGTCGGTGCTCCGAAATTTGCTACTATCGTAGCAGCTGTCAGGTTTTGTGGTGCAATACTATAATTACCTAATGAAAGAGTCGCTGCATCATAGTCAGTACTAGCAGCTATATCAACAGTCACCGCATATGTTCCAGCATTTATAGGAAGAGCATCTACTCCATTATATAGCACCTTAATCGCACCCATGTTTGCAGGACCTGACACCGTACCGATTCCTTGCGTTGAGCCGTTGTATGTGTGAGATAAACCAGCAGGGTCGGCGTAGGTCAAATCGCTGAGAATGGGCTTTGGAAGCCTTAGATCTTTATATACCGCTACCGTATGCGGTCCAGTGGTTACATTAAACGTTCCGAATTTGGCAACGCTCACGGTTACGTCACCCTGAAAAGCAACGCCAGTAAGTCCAATTGTCCATGTTGTTCCCGAACCTGTCAATGCACCTTTTGTAACCGAACCAGTACCATTGCTGATGCTGACATTTCCAGCTGTCAGTCCTGTCACTGGCTCGCTGAACGTGAGGACAATACCTGTCGAATCCGCAGTGTCACTAGCACCGCCTGTTTGCGTTGCCGTAAAGCTCACATCGGTTGGAGGTGTATCTGTCACCGTGAAGCTGACTGTGAATGTGTAAGGCAAAATATTATCGCCGGTGATCGTCACCGTGTCGGTATATGTTCCTGGGGTTAGATTGTCGTTTGCACTTACATTAAAGCTTGTCACAATATTAGTGCCAAGCGTCGAACTTAGATTTGCCTTATTCAACATAAACGCTGTTCCGTCTGTAAGGGTTGCATCAAGATTGGTAATCACATTTGCACCAGTATTATATATGTTGAAATTTTTCCATGGGCTATATCCATAACCAATCATTTCAGATGGCAATGCATATGTCCCGCTCTCCGGAATCGTTGCACCGTCCGCTCTGACATCAATCCCATAAGCAATGGGGAAGGTCACGGAAAACTGAAGTGTTGCTCCGGTATTGTCTAGCCAGTTCGTCGGTGCTATGCCGTTTATTGTGAACCCTTCTATGTCACTAGTATTCCCAAAGCCTCCACTGTATGCGCTGAATGTGTAACCATTTTTCGCTGTTAGCGTCACAGTCGCCGTGTAGATGGTGCTGTAGTCAAATATCGCATCTGCCGGAGACCAGGTCACAGTGCCTGTGTACTGCGCTGTTTCTGTGATTGAGGTCGAAGGTGTCGCACCTGCAATTGGCGAAGTCACACCGCCAAGAGCCCCCGCAGTGATTAGGGTATACGCCTCATGTAAATTCACCGTCTGGGGTGAGCCACTTATAGTATAGCCTGCGGGAGCATTTATAGCTACAGATACCGTGCCCTCGCTCACATCAGAAATAGCAAGATTCCAGGAGGCGTTGAAAGCATCAAAAGTAAGCGCACCTTTTGTCGCCGAACCAGTGCCGCTTGTAATTGTGATGTCGCTTGCACTCAGTTCATCTATGTCGGCATCGAACTCAAGCTCGATTCTTGTCGAAGTTATCATGCCGCTGATACCGTTCGCCGTTGCTCCCTTGAATGTCACTGGAGTTGGAGCAACGCGCTCGATGGTGGCTTGATTACCTGGCGGTATACTAATTCCAACACTTGCAGCACTGCCACCGCCACTTGTTACTGTGGCATGTGTCACTCTCCAGTGGAATTCGCTATTCGAGGTGGCCCGCATCAATGTGTGACTCTCGTTATACGTCAAATTGTTTATCATTCTCAATGTGGCGTAATCACCCATCCGTATGCTTGTATTATTGATATCAATAGCCTCTCCATACGCGGACCCACTCGATCCTCGAGCAGTGACTGTACCGGTACCTCCCACTATTAGTGTAGCACCACCTGAGTCTGAAGCTATCCCCTGTCCAGCACCAGATGACATCGCTGTGACATTACCGCTCCCCTGTATATTAAGCGTGGAGCCGTTTCCAAGGCGGAATCCGTTAGTTACGTTACTGGATGTTGACTCTACTGTTAAGTTACTGTATGCGTAAATGATGCACTCAATGTTGCCACTTATTTGAAGCGCATGATTATCTGTACTGGTTATGGTACTACCAGCAGACACGTAAATAAAGCATTGGGAAGCGTTCATTACAAATGCCGGGCCAACGGATGTGCCATTTTCAAGTGCGTTACTAGTTATAGCTACGTTGTTTAAGTAGACATCTGAATTTGTTGCAGATGCGGCAACGACAACGCGGATGTTGTCATTCCTACCGAACAACGTATAATTGCCGTACGCTTGCGTCAGTGTCAAAGTATTGGTTGAGACAACATAATTCCATGCGTCTTCGCCAGCTGGGCTGCTTACATTGCTTGAGCCGAGACTGCTGAGATTAATATCCGATGCTGCCCTTGCTTTGAGCGGCATTGCTGTAAGCAAGGCAAACACCATTACAAGTGCAAGTAGTGTCGCTATGCTCCTGCTAACAAAGTTCGTCTGTCTGTCTGTCTGTCTGTCTGTCTGTCTGTCTGTCTGTCTGTCTGTCTGTCTGTCTGTGTATGACATATGTATTCCTCCAATATAATATGTTGTGACTGTTCTTGCTTATTACTACCGAATTGCGAATGAATCACCTTGGCTTCATTGTTGAGGAGTTAGATCCTTCGCTTCGCTCAGGATGACACGGTGGGGTGCTTCAGGATTACACGATGGGTGTTCCCGAATTACACAGTGGGGTGCTCTAGGATTTCACAATGGGTGTTCCCGAATTACACGGTGGGTGTTCTAGGATTACACGGTGGGTGTTCTAGGATTACACGGCGGGGTACTCCATGATTACACGATGGGTATTCTCGGATTACACAGTGGGTGTTCCGTGATGACATCGTGGGATGCTCTGGATTACACGGTGTTTTGCGCTAGATGAAATCGTAGAGGTGTTAAGCTTTTTGCAAAACAGTCATGGTTTTGGTTTGCTGTGGGCAATTAAGAGCGGATGATATTTAATAAATTCGTTGATTTTTCATTATTTTATATCTATTTCCGCACTTGGTAACAGCAATTTTCGGTTCATTATGAACTCTTTACGTGGTCATTCTTCTTCCCTGAGTCCCCTTCCATTCCTTTGTGTTTTGCCCTACTGACATTATGGGGTTTTTTTGTCATTTTGTAAACTATCCCAAGTATAGGTTTTGCGAAAAAAAGCACTTTTTTTCCATCGAAATCGACCTTCGCATTAAATAAACATTAAATTTTGACCCATTTCATATGAACTCCTGATATAGTAAGCTTGAACTCTTCGCATTTGTTCATAATTCGTTCATATTTTGACTGTGAACGAATTCGGCTCTAATTATGACTGTCATCGTAACAAAAAGTCTGATATGTTGTCCTTGTTGATGACATAAAACGTACTATTTGGATATGCTGTACGAAATGCGGTAGGCTGCTTTGTTTTTGCTTGTGGGTTCCATTTAAATTCATATGCAGTTAAATAACCATCTTGCTCCTCAACATAATCAATTTCCTGTTGTGATTGTGTACGCCAAAACCATGAATTTGCATAGCTCCCTGTATATTCGTTGCGTTTGAAACGTTCACTTACAAGAAAATTCTCCCACAACTTGCCGATATCATCTCTTAAATCAATTGGACGGAAGTCTGCAATGAGAGCATTTCTGATTCCATTGTCAGCAAAGTAGATTTTACGACTAGTTTTCAATTCATTACGCAAATTTCGCGAATATGACCCGAGTTTAAATATTACAAATGTCTGTTCCAAAATTGTAATATACTTATCGACTGTTTTGTTATCAAGACCACACAATTGACCTAATTCAGTATAGGAGACTTGTGAGCCGATTTGAAACGCCAATGCACGTAGCAAGCGCATCAATTGTTCTGACTTCCTTATTTTATCAAACGCAAGTATGTCCTTGTACAAGTAGCTATCAGTCAATTCTTGCAACAAGCGCCGTTCCTCACCAGGCGATTCAACTACATCGGGATAGTATCCATATATGAGTCTATGTGGTAAATGATTTGTCTCAGAGAGTAGCCCATGATGCTCAGACATTTCATAAAATGACAGCGGATACAATTTAAATTGTCTTTTTCTGCCAGTCAGTGGTTCATTTGTTGTATTTGCCAAATCAAGGGATGAGCTTCCGGTTGCAACGACCTTAACCTGCGGAATATTGTCTATAATTATTTTAAGTACTAGACCTATATCTGGTATTCTTTGTGCCTCGTCAATGACGATAATCTTATTTCTTCCGATGTGGTTATGAAGCTGCTCGACACTCTGCGCAGTAAGCAGCAATTGAGTATTTATTTCATCACCATTCAACCACAATACATCATCATAAGATTGAAACAATGAACGTAATAATGTTGTTTTCCCAACTTGACGCGCACCAAGCAAAATAACCGCTTTTTTACCGTTTACTACTTCGTTGCGTATATCGTTTTCAATAGCTCTTTTAATCACAGCTTCCACCTCAACAATAGTTTACTACACGAATCACAGGAAGTCAATCCCTGTTTCTTTATATTTTCAAGGATTATTATGCGGTAATTCGTCAACAAACAAGGATTGTGAATGAACACATGAACGTGGAGCTGGTTCCTTGTTCAAAAATGAACGCGGGGACGTTCTTTGAACGCGGGGACGGTTCTTTTGTTCAGAATGCGGGGGCGTCCCCGCATTCTGAACAAAAGAACCGTCCCCGCGTTCAAAGAACCGTCCCCGCGTTCACCCGCGTTCAAAAACAAGCTAAAATTCTATGACTTTTGGTTCGCCGCCGAAGGATTCTATGGTTGCTGTGGCATCTTGGAGATATAAGACGTTGGTGTTGTCATCGTCTGCTGAGTATCTGTCTTTCAGGCTGGGGTATGCTTCCAGCATACTTTCTTTGGCTTCTCTTCTATCATCAGTGATGGCTTTTGCGGCGATTCTTATCCATGCTCCGCCGCTCATGGCGCAGATTTCGACTTTTGGATTGGCTGCCATTTGTTGGGCGACGGGCTTTGATTTCGCCGTTTGGATATATAGTTTGTCCTCGAAAATATGGGCTGTGCCAAAGGGTCGAACCCGGGGCTGGTCTCCATCGGCTGTGGCGAGGTAATATGTTCCTGCCTTCTTCAAAAATTCATATACTTCCTGCATTTTTCTTCCTCCTACTTTATTATTATTTATCTATGAAAAGCTCCACATATTGGTTGAGCCTTGTCATTTATATTGTTGCTGTTCTTGGTGCAATGTGAACATGGGGACGGTTCTTTTGTTCATTTCTGAACAAAAGAACCGTCCCCTCGTTCAAAAAATCCTTAGGGGTTCTACGCTGAGGCATTTTTTGCTTTCGCTGTCGATTTCGAAAATTGCACCCTCGATTTTTGCTTCGCCATCGGCTTCCTCGAAACGTCCTGGCGGGTTTCCAAGAAATCTGGAAATTGGTTGTTCGGGTTTCATTCCTATAATGGAGTCTATGGGTCCTGTCATGCCTAAATCCGTTATATAACCAAGTCCACCTGCAAATACCCTTGCGTCCGATGTTTGCACATGGGTATGGGTTCCCCAAAGAGCAGTTACTCTACCATCTAAATAATACGCCATGGCGTATTTTTCACTGGTCATTTCGGCATGGAAATCCACAAAGATAATGCTATTTTCAGTTTTTTTCAAAATTTGGTCAATTTCAAAAAATGGATTGCTGTATTCTGAGTTCATCCCCGAATGTCCAATTAAGTTTACTACGCATACTTTTCCGAAAGCAGTTTCGTACTCTGCCCAACCTCGCCCAGCCACTTGGGGAGCGAAATTTGCTGGCCGAAGTATATATGCACAATCATCGAGGAAGGGTATGATTTCATTTTTACCCCAAGTATGGTTACCCAAGGTTATCACATCTACACCTGCGTTTAGCATGGCTTCCGCTTGCTCCGTTTTTATGCCTATGCTCGCCGCATTTTCACCATTGGCGATGGTGAATGAAATGTCATATAGTCTTTTGATGGAATGGAGCTTTTCACAGAGCATATCAAGCCCCACAGTTCCAGCGATGTCGCCTATGGCGAGTATGTTAGCAGTCATGGTGTTTTCTCCGTTGTTGTCGGATGTGGTGTTTTGTGTTGCGGTTGATGGGGTTGCGCTGCTTGGGGCGGCGCGTCAGGGATGCCGCGCCCTACGAATGTCATTGGGGTGTGTTGCGGTTGATGGGGTTGCACTGCTTGGGGCGGCGCGTCAGGGATGCCGCGCCCTACGAATGTCATTGGGGGTGTGTTGCGGTTTGCGATAATTGTCCATTGTTCATTGGTCATTGTTCATTAAAAAAGCGACATTTGACTTGAATCTGGTAGGTCGCGGAGGGCTCCTAGGGCTTTTAGTTGTTCGATGTGGGTTTTTGATATTTTTGGGCAGGCGGCGGATATTTCGTCTACTGATATGAACTCACGACCGATGCGCATTTGTGCTAGGTCTCTGGCTCCTGTTTCGCCTAAGCCGCTGATGGCGACAAAGGGAGGTCTCAGTTTGTCTTCGCCTGAAATGATAAACTTCACAGGGTCTGATTCATAGATGTCGATTTTTTCAAAGCCGAAGCCCCTCATATAAAACTCGTAACAGGCTTCCAATGTTGGGATAAGATCCTCGTCTTTTTGTTTGGGGTCGGGGTTGTTTTTTATTTGATTAATCTTCGCCCTCACCCTATCGATTCCTTGGGTCATACTCTCCACGTCAAAGGTGTTCTTTTGGCTGCGGCGATAAAAGAGGGCACTATAAAACTCCAAAGGTCTGTGAGTCTTGAACCAAGCGATTCTGAAGGCTTCGATTACATACGCCACTGCATGGGCTTTTGGGAATAGGTACTTCATCTTTTTACATGAATCTATATACCAATCGGGAACATCATGGTCCACCATTTCCTCATAAGCTCCCTCTGGTAATCCCCTACCCCTTCGCACACTTTCTGAAATCCGAAAGGCGTTTCTATCGCTGATTCCCTTTGAAATGAGAAAATTCATTATATCATCGCGGCATCCTATGGTTTCTTCAACGGATACTTTCCCTGAAGCTATCAAATCCTTTGCATTTCCAATCCATACACCCTCTCCATGGGAGAATCCTGATAATCTCACCAGGGTGTCAAAGCTCTCGGGCAGCGTATCGCTGAGCATTTGGCGGGTAAAACCCGTGCCAAATTCTGGAATTCCTATGGTGCCAGTGGGTCCGATGATATCATCGTCTTCAGGTAGACCGAGGACAGCTGGAGACTTGAATAATGCCATGGTTTGTGCATCATCTAGCCTTATCCCCTTTGCATCTACAGAAGTCATATCCTCCAGCATTCTTATCATCGTGGGATTATCATGTCCCAGTGCATCTATTTTTATTAGATTGTCTTCCATGCAGTGATAATCAAAATGTGTTGTTATTATACCTTTGTCGCCACTGTCAGCAGGATGCTGCACTGGACAAAAGTCTGTTACCTCCATCCCCTGGGGTATGATTATTAGCCCGCCTGGATGCTGTCCCGTTGAACGTTTCACGCCGACGCAACCTCGAACCAGGCGGTTTTCTTCTGCTTTAGTCACGATTTTACCAGTTGTTTCAAGATATTTTTTCACATATCCAAAGGCAGTTTTTTCTGCAACAGTGCCGATGGTTCCAGCTCTATACACATGACTTTCACCAAAAAGGTCAATGGTATATTTATGGGCTTGGGTTTGATATTCTCCAGAAAAGTTCAAGTCTATGTCGGGAACCTTTTCTCCATCAAAACCCAAAAAAGTCTCAAATGGTATATTAAACCCCTCTTTTTTGTACTCTGTTCCACATTTTGGGCATATTTCATCGGGCATATCGCTTCCACAGCCCCACTTTTCGCTCACAGTAAAATCACTTGTTTTACAATTTGGGCATCTATAATGGGCTGGGAGAGCATTGACCTCTGTAATTCCCGCTAAATACGCAACGACTGATGAGCCAACGCTGCCTCTGGAACCAACGAGATATTTATTAATCAGAGCATCGGCAACCAACTTTTGCGCAGTCATATATATGACATCGTATCCCCTATCGAGTATGTCATTCATTTCTGTTTCAACACGAGTTGTGATAATTTCTGGTGGGTTTTCACCATACAAGTTAATCATTTCGCCATATACCAAGGCTTTTAGGTTCTCTGCGCTATTCTCGATTGAGGGCAAATACAGTTTTTTCGGTGGTGGTAAGGGGCTGACGATTTCACATATATCAGCTATGGCTACAGGATTTTTCACCACCACTTCATATGCTTTTTCATCACCAAGATAGGAAAATTCTTCCAGCATTTCTTCCGTAGTTCTATAATAAAGGGGTAATTCGTTGGTGGCATCATCATAACCCTTTGAGTTGAGTAGAATCTGTCTAAAAACTTCATGCTCTGGGTCTAAAAAATGTACATCGCCGGTTGCCACAACAAGCTTATCCAAATCATTGCCAATCTCCACCACACGCTGGTTAAAGGATCTGAGTTCATCTTCGTTTTTCGCTTGGGGTTTATCGCCATATAGCATGAACATATTGTTGGAAATAGGTTGTATTTCCAAGTAATCATAAAACTCTGCTGTTTGGCTAAGCTCCAATGAGCTTCGCCTTTGTACAACCTGCTCGAATAATTCTCCTGCTTCACAGGCTGTACCTATGATTATGCCTTCACGATGCTCCATGAGTACGCTTTTACGAATAATGGGAAACCTTTCAAAATCCTCCAAATGACTTTTGGACACAAGCTTATATAGGTTTCGCAGTCCTGTCTGGTTTTTTGCCAGGAGTATTATATGCTTGACCCGATCTCGTCTGTTTCTTTGCTCAGTGCCTTTTCGGAGAGCATCATTGATTTGACTAATATTGCTTATACCAATACTAGCCAAGCCTTCCAATAGCTTAATAAATATATGAGCTGTTGCTGCAGCATCTTCATCACCCTTGTGATGGCTGAAGCCTTTATATTCATAGTGAGAGGCAAGGCTGTCCAGCCTGTGATTACTCAATTGGGGTAATATAAAGCGAGCAAGGGCTAACGTGTCGATATATCGGGGTGTGTATTTTATACCCAATCTTAAACAGCTTTCATAAATAAAGCCCACATCAAAAATTGCATTGTGGGCGACTACGAAACGTTCTCCAACAAAATCGAGAAATGCTTCTATGGCAGCTCTTTGAGAAGGAGCTCCCACTAAATCGCTGTCCTGGCGACCTGTGAGTTTCGTTATTTCATTGGGTAAAGGCATTTCAGGGTCTGCAAAGGTGTGAAATCTATCCTGTTCTTTCCCATTTATCACCAATACAGCACCAATTTCAAATATTTTATCATCTATGGCAGATAAACCCGTAGTTTCAATGTCGAATACCACAAATTCATCGGAAAAATCACCAGTTTCCTTTGATCTTCTCTGCTTCTCATCCAGCCCATATACTGCTCTGGTTCCATCCACATCATTGACAAAATAGCCTTCCACTCCATATATTACTTTAATTTTACCATCTAGAGCAGCCGCGGCGGCGGAGGCATCGGGAAAGGAGTGAACAACCCCGTGGTCGGTTATGGCGATGGCTGGGTGACCCCAGTTTGCGGCGCGGTTGATCGTTTCTTTCACATCGGTCACAGCATCCATGGTGGACATTTTGGTGTGTAAATGAAGCTCCACCCTCTTTTCATCTGCTAAATCTTCCCGCTCTTCTTTTTGAGCAAGGACGATGCTTTGAGGGTCAAGGGATAAATCACCGCTGTATCTGCTGATACTCAGATTTCCGGAAACCGTCAACCACATTCCTTTTACAACTTGCTTTACAAGTGCTTCGGAGTTTTCATCATTTAGAAACTTTGAAACGCTCAAAGTTCCTGTATAATCAGTTATTTCAAATTCCAGTACCCAAGCACCCAGTCTTTCGATTTTTCGAGAATTTACATCGCAGACTTCGCCTCTCACTGTTACCTTGCCCAATTCCAGCGTCACCAGCTCCATGGGTGTGATTGCACTTTTGCTTTCTTTACCCAATATGGGAGCATCAGTTTTCTTTGCTGCTGCGCTGCTGCTATCGCTCTTAATGGGTAAGTCCAAACGGGCATAAACCGCTGTGATGTCAACGCTTTCCAGTCCATATTCCTGGGCGATGACATCTTCCAATGTGCTTATATCCGCTGGCGGGGTTGGCTTTACCAATGAAAGGTTCACCTTCATTGTTCTTTTATCTTTACTGACAGCGGCGAAGGTAACTCTGGCTTCGCTGAAATCAGCGGGAACCAACTTAAAATTTTCGCAAAATGGAAACATATCGTATAGTAATACAGGATTTGCGTTCACTGGTTCGCATCCTTTCAATATGGTATATCCAAGGAAAATTAGTCTTTCTCGATTATTGAAAACAGCTCTTCCACTAGATTCTCCATGGGAACAGTTTTCACCACCTCGCCCTTGGCGAAAATGACACCGGCACCATCGCCTCCGGCTATGCCATAATCTGCTCGAGAAGCCTCCCCAGGACCGTTCACAGCACAGCCCATGACCGCGACTGTGATGTCTCTATCCAGAGCCAGCAGCCGTCCTTCGACTTCATGGGCAATGGAAACAAGGTCGATTTTACATCTTCCGCAAGTGGGGCAGGAAATGAGCTCATATCCTTGGCGCAGATTTAGTGCTTTGAGTATCGCCAGTCCTGCAGCAACTTCGTTTTCCACAGGAGCTGTCAATGAAACCCGTAATGTGTCTCCAATTCCGTCTGCCAAGAGGCTACCAATGCCAATGGATGATTTCACAAGCCCCATGTATTCGGTGCCGGCTTCTGTAACACCCAAATGGAGAGGATAGTCAGTCTCTTGTGATATTAGCCTATATGCTTCTATGGTCAAAGCTACGCTGGAGGCTTTCACAGATATGCAAATGTCGTCGAAATCAAAGTAATTGAGTAGTTCCACGCTTTCCATTGCGCTCTCATACATGGCTTGGGCTGTGACACCACCATGCTTTTCTAAAAGCTGTTTGCTGATGCTTCCACTGTTTACACCTACACGAATCGGTACACCTTTGTCATTACAAATGCTGGCTATTTCACCGACATTTTCAGCAGTTCCGATGTTTGATGGGTTGATCCTGAGTTTATCGGCACCCTGCTGGGCAGCGCGAATAGCCAGCTTGTAGTTAAAATGTATATCAGCAATCAAAGGAATGTTTATTTGCTTTTTCAGCTCATATATGGCATCGGCAGCTGAAAAATCGGGTACGGCAACCCTTATAATATCGCAACCCAAGTCGGAAAGCATATTGATTTGTTTTGCCGTTTCTTGTATATTGTCTGTTTTAGTGTTTGTCATCGATTGAATGGTGACTGGCGCAGCTCCGCCGATTTTGACATCACCCACCATGATGTGTTTCTTGCTGCCCATATGTATAAAAACCCCTCTATACAATAACTCCGTTGAGTTTTTAATTAAACTAGTTTTCTAGCTTTTTATGATTCGCAATATGTCGTTAATCAGTACAAAACCCATTAAGCCAAGTAGTAAAACCATTGCCGTTGCGTGGATATAGCCTTCGTACTTTGGATTTAATTTACGTTTGGTAAATTTTTCAATTAACCAGTTTATGCCTTGGAAGAGTATCCTACCGCCGTCCATGGCTGGAATGGGAAGTAAATTCATAAAAGCGATATTTACCCCAATGAACGCTGTAATATCTATTAAACTATATAGAGCATCACGGAAACTGCTGGATTCTTGACCAATTTCATTCATCATGCCAACAATCCCCACCGGACCCGATAAGTCTCTGATGCTGGCATTCCCGCGAAAGAGCTGTGCAATGCTAAGGCGAATTAGTCCCACATTGTTTATGGTGGAAAAGACGGAATATTTTAGTTTTTCAATAAAATTCGCCTCTATTACATTAAAGGACAAACCGTATCTCAGCTGGACTATACCGTCAGTCTCATACTCCCGCATCTCAAGATTGAAATTATTTCTTATTAGAATATCTCCGTCACGTTTCAACACCAAATCCACATGGCTGCTTTGGGCAAAATACATATGTGTGCGGAAATCTTCAATATAATGTGTCTTTTCACCATTAACAGATATTATCGTGTCGCCAACCATCAAGCCAGAAATACCTTCACCTGGAAATCCATCAGCCAATTCGGTGATTGTCGTTCCAACAAATCGAGTAACGGGTATTATGAGAAATAATGTGAGTATATAGGCAAAGATTAGGTTTCCAATACCACCAGCTGCTAAAATAATGGTGCGTCGCCAGCGTTTTTGCCCATTAAATGAGCGCGGGTCATCGGATTCGCTGTCTTCACCCATGGAGCAAAAGCCCCCAATGGGCAATGCTCTCAATGTGTAAAGGGTCTCTTTCCCCTGCTTTTTCAAAATGGCAGGTCCCATGCCAATGGCAAACTCATAAACTCGGACCCCCAACAGCTTCGCCGCCGTAAAGTGCCCCAGCTCATGTGTAGCAATTATTAAACTAAAAGCAATAATAGAAATAAAAATATACATCTTTTAATTAATGATTAATAATGAATAATTGTTCATTGTTAATTGATTAGCTTCTTTTCCGGCTTCGATAATGTCTTCTAGGGTGGGGGTTTCGATTATTGGGATAGTTTCTAGGGCGGTTTTGATGGACTCGTAGATTTGTGGATAGCTTATCTTTTCTTGGAGAAATAGGTCCACAGCGGCTTCGTTGGCTCCGTTTAGTATGGCTCCTGCTGTACCTCCCATTTGGGCTGCTTGATATGCTAGGCTTAAGCATGGGAAGGCTTCCATATCAGGTTTTTCAAAAGTTAGCTTTGATATGCTCGTTAGGTCTAAGGGAGAAATAAGGGAGGGGATTTGCTCGGGATATGTGAGTGCGTATTGGATGGGTAGTCGCATATCTGGTATCGCTAATTGAGCGACCACGGAATTATCCACAAATTCCACCATGGAATGGATAATGCTTTCAGGATGCACCACCACTTGTATCATATCCACCGGTAGGTCAAAAAGATGCGCCGCTTCTATTACTTCAAGACCTTTGTTCATCATTGTGGATGAATCTATGGATATTTTTTTCCCCATATTCCAAGTGGGATGTTGCAGAGCCATTTGTGGTGTCACAGCTTTCATTTCTTCTCTGCTTTTTCCCCGAAACGGACCTCCCGATGCAGTTAAAATGATACTTTTTATGGCTTCCCTTGAACTAGCTTTCATGCAATGGAAAATGGCGCAGTGTTCCGAATCAACTGGGATTATTTCAGCTCCACATTGTTCCGCTTGCTCCATCACGAGCTTCCCTGCGCAGACCAAGGTTTCTTTATTTGCCAAAGCTATCCTTCGCCCTTGTTTTATTGCCGCCATAGTGGGAAGCAAGCCAACCATACCCGAAACAGCAGTAACAACAGTATCCGCTCCTGTAACACAAGCGACTTCGATTAGACCGGCTTCACCCGAATAAACCGCCACATCCATGTCGGCAATTCGTATTTTAAAGTCATGTGCAGCTTTCTCATCAGCAAGGCAAACCACTTTTGGCTTAAACCTTCGCACCTGCTCTTCCAAAAGCTCAACATTGCTTCCAGCACTCAAAGCAAGCACAGAAAGCCCCAACAACCCAGCAACCTCCAAAGTCTGCCCCCCCACGGAACCGGTGGAGCCTAGTATTGATATTGCGTTGTGGTTGGTAAGGTTTTCTAAATTTGGCAATTACACAAACCCTCTTTGGAATTAATAATGAAAAATGAATAATTATTACTATCGTTCATTGTCTATTAAAACGAGATAATCATCCTTCGTTAATTATTCATTATTCATTATTAATTAATCGAAATCGCTGGTAGCATTGTTACTAATAGGTACATGGTTTGGGCGGCGAACATCATGCTGTCCACTCTGTCTAGCATTCCTCCGTGACCGGGGAGTAAATTTCCGAAGTCTTTGACCTCGTGTTCGCGTTTAATAAGGGAAAAAACCAAATCACCCAATTCGCTGACTGCAGCACCGACAATGCCATAAATTATCAAAACTGGGAAACTCACATCGTGTAATGTACTAAAGTATATAATCGCTCCATATGTCACAATGGCTATGGTACCTATTAGAAAACCACCAATATGCCCTTCAACTGTTTTGTTTGGGCTAATAAGGGGGAACGATTTGCGTTTACCCATGAACATACCAACAAAATATGCTCCGGCATCGGTTGAAAAGGACACTATCACTGGCAGCATTACAAATATTCGCCCTTCTTTCATATTAATCAAGTTAATTAAGCTCGATAACATGAAGGGTATCAACGCACCACCGAAAATAGTGGTCATTATTTGTGCAAAAGTAATTTGCCTTTTCATTTTATAAACGGGAATAGCTTCTAAAAATACGATGCATAGCAAAACTAGTAAGACGGCTTTGAGTACGATTTCCAATTTGTCGAAATAAGCACCCACAGGTATTACTATGGCTGTTAATACAACATAAATTGTCAACCTCTCATGTTCTTTTGCTCCAATTGCTCGCTGCAATTCGTATGCTGATATGGCGCAAACAATGGATATAAAAGCAGCTAGAATATATGAAGGGAGATAGAGCAATATAATCAAAAAAATCGGCAAAAGCACAGCCGTAACCAGCAACCTGTGTTTTAACATCATATACCTCCGAATCTTCTGTTCCTATTTTGATATGAAACAATAGCCTTATCAAGCTCCTGTTCGCTAAAATCAGGCCATAAAACATCGGTGTAATACAGTTCTGAGTACGCCGTTTGCCAAATGAGAAAATTCGACAATCTCAGTTCGCCGCTTGGTCTAATCACGAGATCGGGGTCTGGCATTCCTGCTGAATACATATATCTTGAAAAGGATTCTTCGGTTAGTTTTTCATCGGCTATGCGTCCGTTTTTCACATCACTAACATAATTTTCAGCGGCGCGGACGATTTCATCTCGACCACCATAGTTGACGCAGATATTAATTTGCACACCTTCAAATTTCGCTGATAGCTCCTCGGTTTGTGCGATAAGTTCTTGGAGTTTTGGAGACAAGACTGTCACATCACCGAAAAACTTCATTTTTACCCTATCTTTTTCCATTTTTCCAAGGGCTTCGTGTAGATATTTCTCCAAAAGCTCCATAATGACCTTCACTTCAGCAGGAGGTCTTTTCCAATTCTCGGTGGAAAAAGCATAAATAGTCAGGTACTTAATTCCAATATCTTTGCAATAGGTAGCTATGCGCCTAAAGGTTTCGGCACCTGCTGCATGGCCCGCTGTCCTTGGTAATGCTCGCCTTTGTGCCCAACGGCCATTTCCGTCCATGATAATTGCTATATGACAAGGGAGCTTATCGGAATCCCACCCTTTTTCCAAGTCGGTGCTTGACAGTTCCATCATCTCCCATATCTGAAATACGCTGCTCAAAATGTTAAACAGCCACTATTAAACGCTTTTGAATACATAAAGCGAAAACTAGATTATTATATAAACTGCGTTAGATTTCTTTTATTTCCGCTTCTTTCTTTTCGGCAACCTTGTCGATTTCGGAGACATATTTGTCTGTGAGTTTTTGCAAGTCTTTTTCCGTATTCGTCATGTCGTCTTCGGTAATTTCGCCTTTTTTCTTCTGAGCTTTAAAACTCTCCAGAGCATCCCGCCTGACATTTCTGATGGCAACCTTGCTATCCTCTGCCTGTTTGCTCACTTGCTTTATGAGTTCTTTACGCCGCTCCTCTGTGGGTTGAGGAAACACAAGGCGAATTACTCTCCCATCATTGGCTGGAGTTATCCCCAAATCAGATGAAATCAAAGCTTTTTCAATGGGTTTCAAACTGGAACCATCCCAAGGTTGAATCACCAATGTCCTGGGGTCTGGAGTAGAAATAGACGCAATTTGGTTCATGGGTGTGGGAGTGCCATAATATTCTACTTTTATTTGGTCCAGAATCGAGGGATTCGCTCGCCCTGCCCGAATTGATGTATATTGAGTTTGCAGGGATTCTATGGTTTTTTTCATTTTGTTTTCATATTCTTCGTACATAACATAAGCTCCTTTTCTTGCTAGCTCACCCTTGTGCCAATTGCTTCTCCCATTATGACTCTGACAATGTTTTCCGGATCATCAAGGGCAAAAAGTATCACAGGGATGTCATTGTCCATGGATAAGGATGTGGCGGTTAAATCCATCACCATTAACCGCTGGTTGAGCATTTCGCTGTATGATATCGTCTCGAGTTTAATGGCAGTCGGGTCTATTTTTGGGTCTGCTGTGTAAACTCCATCGATATTTTTTGCGAGTAATATTACTTCCGCACCGATTTCCGCTGCTCTGAGCACTGCGGCTGTATCGGTGGAAAAATACGGACTGCCAGTGCCACAGCCGAATATAACTACTCGACCGTTTTTCAAATGACTGTCCGCTCTAAGCCTGATATATGGTTCTGCCACTGCTGTTATTTCCAAGGCAGTTTGCACTCTGACTTCAATGTCCATTTGCTCCAGACAATCAGCAAGGGCAAGGGCATTCATGACAGTTGCCATCATCCCCATGTGATCTGCTCTGGTTCGCTCGATTTTCCCCCCGCCATCTTGGACACCGCGCCAAAAATTCCCGCCGCCGACAACAATCCCCATTTCTACGCCCATATCTAAACATTCTTTAATTGCTTTGCATACATTTGATATCATATCGAAATCGAGACCGAATCTTTTTTCGCCTGCAAGTGCTTCCCCGCTCACTTTCAGCAAGACGCGCTTATAGGCTGCCTTCTTTTCGGGCATTTTGGAAACCCTCCCATTTATAATCTCGTTGAGCTGGCTTCGGATAGTATAATATATTTTCACCTAAAAGGGAATAGCAAAGGAGGAAAAACTTTGCCCTAAAATTGTCAACTTGTTTGTAATAGATGGTTGACATTTGTGTTATTATCTGTATAATCATAGCAAGCATTAATATATTCATCGTTACTAGTCATTGTAAAGGATTTAGTTATTATGAGCGTAAAGGGTCAGCTTCTTCGATTGTTAGAATTCAATCGAGATGAATATTTGTCTGGTGAATCATTGGCAAAGAGCTTGAATGTCAGCAGAAATGCAATATGGAAAGGTATTGAATCTTTGCGAGCAGAGGGTTACGGAATCGATGCACTGACAAATAGAGGTTACCGCCTTATAAGTCGAAGCAGCCAGCTTTCTGATGCTGGTATTGCTGCCCATGTAAAAAATCCTGACTTGTTTCATTTCGATGTGAGAACTACAGTAACATCCACCAATAGCCTGTTGCGAGAATTGGCAGCATCGAATCTCCCCGAAGGTTATGTCATTGCAGCAGAGGAGCAAAGTGCAGGAAAAGGACGAATGGGCAGGTCTTTCCACTCCCCTGCTTGCCATGGAATATATTTCAGCGTCTTGCTTCGACCTTCGCCAGATTCCACCGATACAGGGCTTATAACTTCCGCAGCAGCCGTGGCAACTGCGGAGGCAATCGAAGAACTGACGGGGATTCATGTGGGTATAAAATGGGTGAATGACCTATTCTTAGGGGATAAAAAGGTGTGTGGAATTTTGACAGAAGCCACATATGATATGGAAAGCGGTGCAATCGATAACGCAGTCCTTGGTATAGGAGTCAATGTGAGCAAGCCTGCTGAAGGTTATCCCAAGGAAGTGGATTTGGTCATCACTTCCATCCTAGAGAATCAATCTGAAATCGATGGTATACGCTGCCGCTTGATTGCCGCTATTTTGGACAATTTTTGGTTATATTATCAAGACATATCGGCTCGTAGGTTTTTACCTGCATACAAAAGCCGCTCCATTTTGCTTGGCCGTGACATCCTTGTACTATCTGGCGATGCCATCACCCCAGCTCACGCACTGGAAATCGATGAAGATTGCAGATTGGTAATAAAGTGTGAAAACGGCGAAATCGCCACCCTAAACTCCGGCGAAGTCAGCATAAAAATATGAACGCGGGTGAACGCGGGGACGTGAACGCGGGGACGTGAACGCGGGGACGTGAACGCGGGGACGGTTCTTTTGTTCATTTTTGCGTTTTTGAATGAACGCGGGGACGGTTCTTTTGTTCATTTTTTGCGTTTGTGAACAAAGGTAGGCGTAGTTTAAAAGAACCGTCCCTACGTTCACCCACGTTCAGAAGTAGGAGTATCAAAAAAAATGAACAAAAGAACCGTCCCCGTGTTCACAAAACGAAAAAAATGAACAAAAGAACCGTCCCCGCGTTCACGCGTTCATATTAGGAGGTATATATGAACACTAGAAACACTTCGTTTGCTTTGCGAGATATGATTTATACGGCGATTTATGCTGCAGTTTTGTGTGCTGTGGCTCCTTTGTCTATAAGTATCGGGCCCATTCCCTTTTCTTTTGCAACTATGATTATATACCTTTCGGCGGGTTCATTGGGTACAAAGTATGGTACTGCATCAGTGGGTATATATATTGTTCTGGGAGCGATTGGGCTACCTGTGTTTTCCGGATTTGAAGGCGGTTTTCACAAAATAGCAGGTATGACAGGCGGCTTCATTATCGGCTACCTTCCCCTTGCCATGGTAACAGGGTTTATGTCGGATATTTCAAATGGTTCAAAGCTGAAAATAATTTTTGGCATGGTAATCGGTACAGTTTTATTGTATACTTGCGGTGTGATATGGTTTTTGCTCCAAACAAGAGCAACATTGATAGTCGCTCTAACCGCCTGCGTTTTCCCTTTCCTACTGGGCGATGCTATAAAAATCGTAATGACAAGCCTAGTAATTCCTCAATTGAAAGAAACCTTGTCGCGCTCGCGAATTAGGAGTTAGGAGTGAGGAGCTACCAAAATGAGTCTAGACTTAGCCATGGGTGTAAGGTACATAAAGGGTGTTGGTGAGGCTCGGGAAAAAATGATGAAAAAGCTGGGTATCAGTACTTTGCTTGACCTGGTGAGCTTTTTTCCTAGAGCATATGAAGACCGCACTGTTATAAAAAACATTGACGAACTGACCATCGGGGAGGCTGTGTGTATTCGTGCTGCTGTTGTTTCTGCTCCACAACTCACCCATGTTCGTCAGGGGCTTGGTTATGTTAAACTCTCCGTAACTGATGAATCGGGTATAATGGAAATCACTTTTTTTAACCAAAGCTATTTGAAAGACACATTGAAGCAGGGAGAAATATATTTTTTTTATGGCAAAATATCTGGAGATTTTTTTCGACCAACAATGGTAAATCCGCTCTTTGAGAAAGATAAAGATCATGGCACCATTACTGGTCGCCTAATGCCGATTTATCCATTAACTTCAGGACTAAATCAAAGAAGCATAGTGAGTGCTATCCGTGCAGGACTCGACAAATGCGGCGAGGAACTCCCCGAAGTGCTTCCCGAGAGCGTAATCCGTCAATATGAACTCTGTAGAATTTCCTATGCATATGAAAATATCCATTTCCCAACGGATTTTCAATCTTTAAATATTGCTCGACACAGACTTATATTCGAGGAGCTTTTCACACTTGCAATTGCGATGAAGCATTTACGCTCCAGACGTAGCGAAGCAATGGGAACAAGCTTGAAACTCCCAGACATCAAAGAGTTTTATGCTGTTTTACCATTTGAGCCTACAAATGCACAAAAGCGAGCCATTGATGATGCTTTGATGGATATGATGAAAGAACAACCCATGAACAGACTCATTCAAGGTGATGTGGGTTCTGGAAAAACCTTGGTTGCAGCTGCTTGCTGCTGGAGCGCATGGCGCAGTGGATACCAGGCTGCCTTTATGGTTCCAACCGAGGTTTTAGCAAATCAGCATTTTAACTCACTGACAGAATTACTAGAACCCTTTGGTATACGAGTGGACTTGCTAACTGGCAGTCTCACTGCAAAACATAAAAGGGAAATGCACGAGAAACTGCGCTTTGGCGAAATTGATTTAATCATCGGAACCCATGCTTTAATTTCGCAGGGAGTGAGCTTTAGTAATCTCGCCCTTGTCATCACAGATGAGCAGCACAGGTTTGGCGTAAACCAACGCTCCATGCTGAGCGAAAAGGGTGACAGCCCCCATGTATTGGTAATGTCTGCCACACCAATCCCCCGCACATTGGCACTAATAGTATATGGTGACTTGGATGTTTCCATTATAGACGAAATGCCGCCTGGTCGGCAGGAAATTAAAACATATATAGTGGGTGAGAATTACAGGCAAAGAATAAATAATTTCATAAGAAAGCTAGTGGGAGAAGGTCGTCAAGTGTTCGTTATATGTCCTATGGTTGAAGAGGAAGAGGATGATGATGAAGACGCTTTGGTGAAAAACGATTTGAAATCCGCTCAAAAGCATTATGAATTATTTAAAAACGAGCTTTTTCCCGATTTACATGTCGCCCTCGTTCACGGCAAAATGAAAGCCAAAGAAAAAGATGCAGCAATGCTATCTTTCACCAATGGCGAAAGTGATATTCTTGTTGCCACCACTGTCATCGAAGTGGGTATCGATGTACCCAATGCTGCCTTAATTGTAGTGGAAAATGCTGAAAGATTCGGCTTGTCCCAATTACACCAACTACGTGGGCGAGTCGGCAGGGGTAAACACGAATCCTTTTGCATATTATTTAACGGTGAAACAGCCAGTGAAGCAACCAAAGAGAGATTAGCTGTCATGCAAGAAACAAATGATGGCTTTAAAATCGCCGAAGAAGACTTAAAAATGCGCGGTCCTGGTGACTTCTTTGGTTCCAGACAGCATGGTTTGCCGGAACTACGCATCGCCAACTTGGCATCTGATATGCTTGTATTGAGCCAGGCTCAAGAAGCAGCAAAGGAGATTCTTGATGATGACCCGAATCTCGAAAAAAGCGAAAATCGATTCCTTGCCAATGAAATTACACGACTGTTCGAGATAAATGCAGATAGCTTGAATTAAATCACTGCAGCTATTCTATTATTCCTTTATTATCTGTCCACACTTCTGTAAATTCCAATACAAGAGCGTTTGCTTCTCCGTTTGCTACCGTTGCAGCAGTGGACCAATCAATCCATGAGCCGCTGTAGTTTTTCACTTCAAAGCCAAGGTCATATAGAATCGACCAAACGAAGGCAGACCTAACTCCCCCGTGGCAGTACACAATAGCTTTTTTATCGCCAATGAATTCATACAATTCCATGAGTTCATCTTGAGGACGAATTTCGCCTCTGGCATCATAGACAAGTTCTCTGTTTACATTGATTGCGCCTTTTATGCGTCCCGAACCATATGCATTGGGCAGTCTGCTCTCTCCATTGAATTCCTCAGGAGTTCTCACATCGATGACAACCCATTCATCGGGATTTTGCAGGGCTTCAATCACAAAGTCAAGGTCAACCATATTGACGGGATTATTAGGGTCGTCAATCGCCAGTCCATCGTCGTTGTCCTCACCTTCCTCCGATGTGGAAGGTGAACTCGATACACCGTTCCCTTGAGATCCTTGAGAACCAGAACAAGCAGTAAAAAACAAACTCGCCAGAATCAGAATCACTAAAAGCATTATCGTTTTTTTCATATTGTAAACACCCCAACTTTATAATTAATGATTAATGATTAATAATTGTATTATCGTTTATTGTTCATTGTTTCCGAAGCGGCGCGTCAGGGATGCCGCGCCCTACGAATGTCATTGTATTGTGTTGCATTTTGGGATAATCGTTCATTGTTCATTGTTAATTGCTTCCGAAGCGGCGCGTCAGGGATGCCGCGCCCTACGAATGTCATTGTATTGTGTTGCATTTTTGGGTAATTGTTCATCGTTCATTGTTCATTGTTCATTGTTAAAACTGGTGCATTGTCGGTTGTTGGCGATATAGGTATTGTCTTAGGATGCTCATTACTACTTCGAAGTCTACTGGTTTTCCTATGTGGTCGTCCATTCCTGCTGCTATGCAATTGTCCACATCCTCTTTAAAGACATTGGCGGTCATAGCAATTATTGGTATGGTTTTCGCATGTTCGTAGCCTAGAGCCCTTATGGCTCTTGTGGCATCTAGACCATCCATTTCCGGCATTTGCAAATCCATGAAAACAATATTATATCTATCAGGAGCCTCGCTGAACATCCGAACGGCTTCTGCACCATTTTCTGCGCAATCGATTTCCAGTTGCGTGGGTTCGAGAAGAGCCATTACTATTTCTCGATTTATCTCCACATCCTCTGCCAATAGGACTCGATAGCCTTTGAAACTATCCACCATCTCGGCTTTTTCGCTCTCCTCTTCCCTGAGCAAGTCAATCCCCAAGTAATGGTTGACACATTCGATGAAGGTTGATGGGAAAATGGGTTTTGGCAAAAACTTATCAATCCCCGCTTCGTTGGCTTCTTCGGCTAATTCTTCCCATTCTACCGAAGAAATCATAATCAAAACAGACCTATCGCTATCGATTTCTTTTATATAACGTGAAAGCTCAATGCCATCCATGGATGGCATTTTCCAATCCACAAAGCACATATCATACTTGTTTCCGCTCTCAAGACGTTCTATGGCTTCTTGTCCGCTGCCGACCACATCGCAGGCAATGTTGAATCTTGTTGCAATATCTACAAAGTATTCCAAGACATCCACATCATCATCAACAATTAGTATGCGTATGTTTTCTATTTCAAGATTGTCCTTTGGTTGGAAAGCAGCTTTATTATCATCGCTGGGTTTTTCCGCCTTAATGGTGAAAGTAAATGTGGAACCTTCTCCTAGCTGAGATTTTACAGAAATGTCCCCTCCCATCAACTCGATGATGCGTTTCGCTATGGTGAGACCCAGACCTGTTCCGCCATATTTCCGAGTAGTACTGCTTTCTGCTTGTTCGAAGGGGTGGAACAGCCTTATTTGCTGCTCTTCGCTGATTCCCACACCATTATCCACCACATCAAATTGGATTTCACAAAAACCATCGGTTTCATTTAGTAGTTTTGTATATACATCGATGGTGCCGTGTTCAGCTGTGAATTTAACAGCATTGGATAGCAAATTCGTTATAATTTGCGCCAGACGCTGGTCATCTGAAATAATTCTTCGGGGAATCATATCATCTATATAAACAGAAAGCTTTTGCTTTTTTTCCACCGCACGAAAATTGATGATATTAACAGCTTTTTTCAACGCTTCTTCAAAAACAAAGGCTTCCAGATACAGCTCCAGCTTGTCTGCTTCAATTTTCGACATATCAAGTATGTCGTTTATAATACCCAATAAATGGTTAGATGCGTCACCGATTTTTTCCAAAGCATAGTCTTTTCGCTCTACACTTTGAGCGGTTTTAGCTATATTGGTCATACCTATTATGGCATTAATTGGTGTTCGTATTTCATGGCTCATATTGGAAAGAAAATCGCCCTTTGCTTTGCTGGCAGCATTTGCTTTTTCCAAGGCATCTTCCAAAACGCTCATATTGTCATGGTTTACTTTTATAAGATAAGCCAGTTCCCGAGTCAAATCTCCC
The DNA here is from genome assembly GCA_009777775.1 of Oscillospiraceae bacterium. Lineage (GTDB taxonomy): Bacteria > Bacillota > Clostridia > Oscillospirales > Oscillospiraceae > WRMH01. Next base: position 88,964 of record WRLE01000012.1, on the reverse strand, counting down.
AGCTCATCATCTGGTATGCCCAAATCACTATCATCCATATTTTCATGGGCAAGTTTCGTTGCTACAGTAACAACATTTTGAATGGGAGCCAATTTATATGTTATCAGAAAAAGAGCTAGCAATGCTATTACAACAAAAACACCAATTACACAGGTGAGTACTGTATATAGCATTGCCGATCTACTTTGAACAGCATCAAGTCTGGATGTAATGTGGGGTGACAACACAACACCAAAGCTTTCGATGGTTGTGTTCAAAAAATCATTTTCCTGGGAAATAGCTGATTGATAGAAAACAAAACTTATCAAAACCACGGCGGCGCAGACAAGAAAAAGGGGGATTATTATTTTTGCCAAAGTCGCAAGCCGGATGTTTTTCATGAATTGACTCCTTGTGCCATGTAACGCTTCGAATTACTCTAGTAAACGGAAAGGTACATATATTGCGCTGGATTTTCATCGCTAGTGGTCTCTAGTGGTATAGAAAAGCATACCCCAGGTATAATTTAAAAGCTTGTTTAGCCTCATATTGCTGTTATCTTTATTTTCGATTCAAATATGGTGCATCTTTAGATTTTTCAGCACAAAAACGCAAAAACAGGGTACTGTATTTAAGTACAGATTACCCTGTTTCATTAATTGATAAAAAATACTTATACGATGCTATATGTTCCTCGTATGAGTACCCTTACTGTTTCGGCTGTCGCTTTGATGCCATTTGATTCTATGGTGACTAAATACATATTGTTGACAACGAGGGGTTCTCCCTCAGACAGAGTATTCCCGCTGGTATAATTCACCAGAGCTGGTGCGTTGCCGACTGCGCTGGCAGAACCGATTCGCAGCATTATTTCCGCACCCACTGAGCAAGTGAGTGATTGTCCGCTACTCAAGGTCACTACAGTAAACTTGTCCGTATCGCTGGGAAGCTCAATTGTACCACCCTGTGACTCAGCCAGCTTGGATTCAAGCTCTGTTATTTTCGCATCAAAGACTTCTGTCAGTTCCTTTTCTGTTTGCTTCAATTCATCGATTATCTGGGTTAAAAATATATTTTCAAGATAATTCATTGTGATAAAAGGATTATCCTGGGTTCCCGGAGCAGCTGTAGCTAGCATTGTCACACCATATACTAAAATGATTGCCGCTATCAAGGCTATGCTCGATGAAAGCTTGCTTTTCATAATGACCTCCTTGGGGGTAAGTTTTATGTACAGTTACATCGATTCTTCGTTGAATATCCTCAGCTTTCCAGACGAGTTCCACGACCCATTCGCAAACTGTGCTGTACAAACATTATCGTTACTGCGGATATACCTACTATATCTGTGATATTTTCCGGGATTATCAGCATCAAGCCAGCTAATGAAATGATAAGCCTTTCCAGCCAGGAAAGCTTCCCATTTATATATCCTGTAAGAGCCACTGCAATGGCAGATGCTCCCACAAAAGCGGAAACCGAGACTTGTATCATTGAAATGACACTGGGGTAAGTCGAATAGTAAATATCCCTCGACACATCCACCAAAGATGGATTTATAAACAGAATTTGCGGGCTAAGGGCAAAGACGTAAGGCACAATGAAGGCAGCTATCCCTAGGCGGCTTGCCGTTATGCCTGTTTTCATTGGGTCGCTCTTGGCAATGGAAGCCCCGGCATATGCTGCTAGAGCAACCGGTGGTGTGATGTCCGCAATGATGCCGAAATAGAAAACAAACATATGGGCAGCCAACAGCGGTATACCCATTCTAATAACGATGGGAGCTGTGACGGTTGCCATAATGATATAGTTCGCTGTGGTGGGTACTCCCATACCCAATACCAGAGAAGCAATCATACAGAAAAAGAGCACAACGAGAAGCCTGATAAATTCCACGCTGATCAATGCTGCTATATTTTGTAAAGCCTTTGCAAAGGTCAGCCCCAGACCAGTCATTGTAACTACACCCACTATCATACCTGCCATGGCGCAAGCAATGGCAACAGAAATGCTATTTTTCGCTCCATCTTCAAGGGCTGCTAAAAAAGATTTCACAGACATTCTAGTATCCTTGCGAAACATACTCATGACAATGGCAACCACGATTGCATATAGTGCTGAGCGAGTTGTGGAAAAGCCGCTACTCAGGAAAAAAACAATGGCAAATACAGCCAGGAGCAAATGTCCCTTTCCCAACATGAGCCTGCCGAAATGGGGAACTTCCTCCTTTGGCATTCCTTTTAGACCGATTTTTTTCGCCTCGAAGTGAACGGCCACGAAAATGCTGGAAAAGTATAGAACCGCTGGTATCGCCGCTCCCAATATTATGCGAGAGTATGGCAAACCTGTGATTTCTGACATAAGGAAAGCAGCGGCTCCCATTACAGGTGGCATTATTTGCCCGCCAGTTGAGGCTGCAGCTTCCACTGCTCCTGCAAAATGTGGTTGATAACCCATTCTTTTCATCATTGGTATGGTGAAAGAACCTGTACCCACTGTGTTGGCAACAGAGCTGCCCGATACCGTTCCTTGCAAAGCACTGGAAATGACAGCAACCTTCGCAGGGCCTCCTACAGAACGTCCTGCGAGACTATTTGCCAAATCGATAAAAAATTGACCGATTCCCGTTTTTTCTAAGAAAGAACCAAATAAAACAAAGATGAAAATAAATGTGGAGCACACCGCAATGGGTGTTCCTATGATTCCCTCTGTTGTATAGAACAAAAAGTTGAATATGCGTTGGGGCGTATAGCCTGCATGACCGAAGTCTCCAGGAATGTATTTGCCGAAATAAGCATAGGCGAGAAATAGCGAAACCACAACAATAAGGGGCATTCCCACAACTCGACGGCAAGCTTCAAACAGGATAATAATCCCTATTACAGCAACAACAAAATCAACGGTGGTATAGCGTCCCATTTGCCCAACTATTATTCTAAAATTATAAACATAGTAGAAAAAAGCAGCAGCACCAATTAAGCCCAGCAATATGTCATACCAGGGAACATAGTTATCTCTGGATGTGTCCTGTTTTCTCGCTGGATAAAAGATAAAGGAAAACAGAAGCATCAATGCTACAAAAGAAGCTCTATGCATCTGGGGAGACACTCTCCAGACCGTATTGAGCAAAATTACAAAGACGGAAAGTGCAATACAAGCCCAAGACGCGATACTTTTTCGCACACCGGTAAATCGGCGCGTATTGCTGTCTTTATCTACTTCCGCCATGATTTTTTGGATTTCTTCCTCGCTGGGAATATCTAGCAGCTCATCCGCTTCCAGTGCGGGTTTCGAGTTTATATCAAAGTTTTCGCCATTTGACATGGTATCAACCCCATTTAATTTTTGATTTGAAATGAGAGCAACTCTCCAGGGTTGCCAAAGTTATTTAAAATTGACTCGATTCCGTAGATTTCAAAAATTTGCCCCTCCGACCTGCCAATGTAAATAAAAAGGACGGGGATATGGCGATCTATGCCTGTTATCATCATATACTCATCATGGACAATAAGGTTTTGTCCATCTGAAAGCTCCGTTTCTACTCCAGCACCAAAACTTTCAAAACGTATTGCTTTGAGATATATTTCACCTTCAATTATTTCATAATACTCTGTGATGGGGCTTTTGTTCACAGAATGGATATATGAAATGGAAAAGTCAGTTCCATCTGGTGCTCTTGCTTGAATTAAGAACATACTTTTGGAAACATTGGTCAAAACAAGGAGTTGGACATGCTGATATTTCTTATATTCCATGAAACAAAGGGAAGCGGCGAGTATAATCAAAGCTACGCTCGCCGCAATAAGCCCTCTTTTGTTCCGCTTCAATGTACTAACCTAGTACTACTATGTACTAACCTAATACTCCTATTTCTTCAAAATACTTTTGAGCTCCAGGATGGAACGGCACACTGACACCCTGCACAGCATATTCGGCATCGATGAAAATGCCTTTTGCATGGGCTTCAATAAGATCATCTTTACCATCAAGGATTGCTTTTACTATATCATATGCCACAGCCTCATCAAGATCCGGAGAACAAATAAGGGTTGCTTGGACGGCAACAGTATCCACATCATCATGGAGGAAGCTATATTCCTCTGTGGTGATGGTGTATTTTGCGTAGAAAGGATATTTTGCAATCAATTCATCCATTATATCATTGTCAATGCTAATTATGCGCAATTCTCTAGAAGTTTGGAGGTCTAATACAGCGGTGTTTGGCGTTCCAGCAGTGACAAAGAAAGCATCTATGACTCTATCTTTCATAGCATCAGCAGAAGCTGCAAAGCTCAGGCTTTCCTGACGAATATCATCCACCGTCATTCCATAGGCTTCCAAAATTTGAATGGCGTTTGCCTCAACACCAGAACCGATGTCACCTGTGGAAACACGCTTGCCTGCAAGGTCAGAAACGCTGTAGATGTCAGAATCTGCGGTGACTATGATTTGGCAAACTTCAGGGTATAATGTCATAAGGGTTGCCAGATTCGTTACGGCTTCAGCAGTCCAAGTATTGGTCGCATTATATGCATAATCCAATGTGTCGTTTTGCACCAATGCCAGATGGGCTTCGCCAGCACCAATGAGTTGGACGTTTTCCGCCGAAGCACCTGTGGCGATGACATTTGCTTTAATATATCCTGTTTCGTCATCTAGGACCATGGCTATGGCTCCACCATAGGGGTAATAGGTTCCGCCTGTGCCGCCTGTTGCAAAGGTTAGACGTACATCCTCACGAGGGAGTGTTTCATCTTCCCCATCGGGAGAAGAGCTGTTTTGCGAATTGTTCGATGAACAAGCTGATATTGCTGCAAGCATGAATACAGCAAGGAGAAGTGCGAGTAATTTTTTAATTTTCATTTCTTTTTCCTTTCATTTTACATTTATCCTTCGTGTATGTTGCATTTTTGCTACTGCGTCCTTATCCTCAATGGCGCAGCGCAAAACCCCATGCGAAACAGAGTATATCACGTATCCACTAGCAACGCAACGTAAAAGTACCAAAACAAGCATTCAGAACGATTTCACCGTTACTGGTCACGGGGTGCTTCGTAGGCACAAACTGTGTCATCTAAGAGCGAAGCGAAGGATCTTACTACACCGAAATTGCTGTCTATTAAGATTGCCACGTCGCTTTGCTCCTCGCAATGACATGGGATAGGTTCCTCCATGACTAGTAACATTTCACTGTAACGATTTCACTGCCTTGGGTATCATATTGATTATGTCGCTTGCCACTACGGAGTATTCACCAAATTCTTGGGCACAAAGGTCTCCTGCTTTGCCATGTAGATAAACCGCTGTAATGACAGCTTCTTTTATGGGGAATTTTTGGCAAATGAGCGCAGCAATCATACCAGCTAGCACATCTCCAGAGCCGCCTTTAGCCATGGCGGGACCTCCTGTGGTGTTTATATATGCCGTTCCATCGGGAAATGCCGTTATCGTCCGATGTCCTTTTAGTACAAGGATGCAATTATACTCCTTTGCAAAATCCTTCGCTGCGCTTAGTCTGTCCTTAGCTGATAAATCTCCCCCTAGACGAGCGAACTCACCAGGATGGGGCGTGAGAATCATGTTTGCTGTGGATTTTTGGAGTATGGCGACATTATCAGAAATAGCATTCAGTCCATCGGCATCCAAAACAAGGCTTGTTTCGATTTTTGGTATAAGGGATATTAGCATATCTGTTATATCAGGTGACCTACCTAGACCAGGACCAATTAAACTCACATCGCATTGCTGTGAATATAGTAGGATTTCATCTGCTGCGCTTCCCGCTAGCCTGCCAGCATCATCAGAAGGCAGAGGAAAAGGCATTTCTTCAATAAGCTTTCCTGCGATTATGCCATATATATCCGTGGGAACAGCTAAAAAAACTAGTCCTGTTCCCATTTTTGAAGCAGCGCGAGCAGAGAGTACAGGAGCTCCTGTATAGCCAACGCTTCCTGCAAGAACAAAAAGTCTTCCATAGTCGCCTTTATGGGAATCAGCACGTCTTGGTGGTAGTTTTATATCTTCGGCACCCACAGCAAAAGAATCTGCAGTAAGAACACTATTTATGATACTTTGAGGGATACCAATATCGCAGGTGCGAAGCTCTCCTCTGACAACGCAACCAGGTTCGATGAAATGCCCAGGTTTTGCTAAAGTAAATGTCACACAAAGGTCAGCTTCCACGGCAATACCATGTATTTCACCTGTATCGGCATTCACACCGCTGGATATATCAACTGAAATTATAAAAGCCTTTGAAGCATTGATTAGCTCCACAGCAAGCTGGGTTTCTGTTCTTAATTGGGAGACTAAACCAATGCCAACAATGGCATCTATAAGTACATCGCATTCATCTACATATTCCCATATATCATCTGAATTGGTAAAAGCTTCGGTAACTCCGCCTAAAGCTATAAATCGAGCTTCCATTTCCTTTGATATTTGTGTCATTTTTTCACCATTCCCAACAAGGAACACCCGCACTGGAACACCTTTTTCCAACAAATAGGCAGCAGCTCCAAACCCGTCTCCCCCATTATTCCCTGTTCCACAAAACACAGCCGCAGAGCCTCCCAAGGGCAAATGCTCTATCGCAGCAGTGGCGACATGGGCAGCTGCATTTGACATCAAAAGAGACTCGGCAACACCCATATCAGCAATAGCGCGCCTGTCAATTTCCCGCATTTTTCCACTGCTACAAAGTATCATATGGATTTCACCTCATAATATAATGTAAATTGCTTGTATTTTACTATTATATTCAAGGTATCGCAAGATATAAATAACAAGACATGAGTAGTCAGCAGTATCGGGAGGTAAAAACTTGGGGTGAGACGCTTCTTATTTCTACGTCTCACCCCTGCGTTTTTACGTTTTACAGTTTTAGTAAACCACATCCTCGGGTCTTGCATTGGGTTTTTCTAAAGCTGTCCAATCAGGTGTATCTCTCAGTTCTATCCATTTTTCAAAATAACTCTCTATAGCCTCGGCTCCATCGACAGCTTCAAGGAGCTTTCTCTCATAATTATGGGAATTGCTTGCTTCTTGAATGGCGTAATAGTGCCATACACCCTTTGGATTATCTGACCAGGTTACCATGTTAACCAGCATATCTTCATCTGATTCCACATGGCGAATTAGGACATTGTTGAGTAGCGTGGCTACTTCGGCTCGGGTGATGGGCGCATTGGGACGGAAGGTACCATCGGAATAACCGCTGACATAGCCAAGTTCGTATGCATACTTAATATAATTCTCTGCCCAATGCCCAGCTATATCAGTGAAATTGCTTACACCCAGTGATAATTCTTCCATATCAACTGCTGTTCTGACTCTCACGGCAATCGTGGCGAACTCTGCTCGGGTTATAGTCGCATTTGGTGCAAAGTTTCCGTTGGGATAGCCTTCGAGAACCGCTCCCCTCGCCAATGTGGATATGGCATTATTATACCAAGAGTTGGAAGCCACATCAGGAAATGCATTATTGGTACTCCATATATCTTTACGGCTATCTTGGGACAAGAGCCTGAAGAAAATTGTTGAAGCCTCTGCCCTTGTGAGATTCCTATTGGGTCGAACGGTGTTGTCGGAATATCCAATGAGATATGCGAAATGATTTAGATCGTCAAATTCCACCAAAGGAGTCTCTATGGAATCAAGAATCGTTTCGTTATTTGGTGGTGTTGTAGGAGGTGGGTTCGAGGGACCACTTGGACCGCCAGGACCGCTGGGACCGCCAGGTCCTGTGGGGCTATCGGGAGTCCAGTGGGCGGTCAATGTGATGTTCCCTGTAGTACCAAGGGGTATTGAAACATTAACTGTTGCAGTGCTTATACCTAGTTCAACCGATGTCCAACCGTTGAATTTATATCCGCTACGAGTGGGGGCTTGAATGGTAATTGGCGTATCACTGGTTTTATACCGAGTGGGATTGCTGGCGTGGTTCGTCCCGCCACCCAAGACATATGTGATTGTATACTCCACAGTTTCCCATTGGGCATATAAATTGATTTCATTATTGCTAATACCCAAATCATTATAGCTATACTCCTGCAGAGCATCAAAATTCGTAGTAGAATCGTTGGTACCTAGAGTCCAATACTTAAATGTATAATTATTCCTAGTCCAGAAAGCTTCTGGCAATTCTACTAAGGTATCTTGGAGTCTTCTATTCCATGTGACAGTGTTTTCACCCTGATAATTGGGATGGAATACAATTTTTACAACATAACCTGGGTCAGCATAAACTGCTCCAAAAACCATGTCTCCTTGAAGAGCAACAATGGTACCTGGATAATAAAATGTCGTAGATGCTGTATCTTCCCAGCCTATAAAGATCATACCCGTTGGTGGGGAGAATCCATCGCCTAAAGCTGTACGCAGCTGCTGATTATAGGAATAGGAACCTGCATCCACAGGAGTTGTTCCTGTTCCATTTCCTATATCATAAGTCACTGTAAAGCCTGAGAAAATCCAGGCTGCATGGAGGTTGGTATTCGATGTTACAACTGTATCGAACAAATACCACATTGTACTATTGGAGTTTGGCATAAACAATTGCCAGCCGGCAAAAACTCCTTTGCCAGGATAAAATGCACCGACAATATACGCTGGTGCTTCAGACAAATCCAATGATTCATTTAAGTGTTTTTCAAAACTATCTAGCACAGTATTGGTTGTCAAATCATCATAAAAAGTCACCGTAAACGGATTTGGCTCCCATTTGGCAAAAAGGGTGACAGCGGAATTGGGTAAGGTATCTCCATTTTTATATTGCGTATAATACCCGCTTTCATAAAACCAGCCCTTGAATGTATATGTAATTCCATGCTCCACTCGCGTTGGCTCTAACATTGGAATATAACGGTCAAGGGTTTCGCCAAACATGACATCATCATAAGTAGCAATTGTTCCGCTTTTTGAACCGGAAAAGGATAGATTATCATTTAAAGTAACCGTTCCACCCATGGCGTTAAAGCTAAAGTCATACCTTATGCGGTCATAATAAAAGTTTTTGACAACTGTATCTTGTGTGCCAGGATTGACACTTTGTACTCCTTCAAGGGTTTTGGCTGCCATTTCATTACTTTGACTTAGTAGTGTTTGTGAAATATTTGCTTGGCGTATATAGTATTTTCCATTGAAAAACACACCACCGCTTTCATTTGGCAAGCTTTCAAACAGGTAGTTTATAGTATATACATCAGCGTAAGAAACCCAGTATGCGTAATGTGTTGCAGTGTCATTTACCTTCGGAAGGATATCATCAACTAAAGTCCATCTATGGGTAGAATTATTATATAAAGTGTATGTGTTCTCTGTGCCATCCCATCCTTGAATATATGCTAAATGTGGTTGAACCGGTGGAAACCAAGTATTTGCTTGTAAATCCCTTGACTGTCGTAAATGATTAAAATCAACATTGTGACTACTGGGCCATAAATCAGATATATCTTGCTCATATTTAGCAGTAAAGGAATAAATTGTGTTATACGATGTTGTATTTAATGATAAAAGGTCACCTGTAATTCCTTGCTCACCTATGAAAGGATTTGTATTTTTCCATTTCATTGTTGCATAATATATGAAATTTGGAGAATTATTTCCACCTTCACCAGATCCAGGATTAAGATCAAATATATGTGTATAAACAGTCCGTTTGTAATAGATATTGATTATGGAGTTACCATTACCCATTACCGTATCTTGGGGAGCATTGTTGGTGCTATAATGGCTATAATATGCATAAACGGTACCGTATTGTGTTGCTATACTAGGAAGAGCTGCTGTATCGACGAGGAAGCTCGCTCCCGCTCCAACTGTAATGGCAGTACCCGAGTAGGCAGTCGCACTAACAACTTCGGAATCATAAAAAGCATAATTGCTCACATTTGTTCCAGCATCGCCAATGATATTGGGTTTTTCCAGCCAGTAAACAATGGTATAATCCACAAGCTCTGGTGTCCATACCGCATATAAGGTTATATTGTCGTTTACTGCACTTCCGAAATTATATGGAGCAGCTCCTGGGCTGGTCGACCAATGGCTGAAACTATAGCCCAGCCTTGTCGGTGGACTAGGCTCTTGGGCTGTGTATCCTTTTGGAACAGTACCATAGGGAACCTGTGTGCCTTCTGATATATAGAAAAACACGAAGTATTCATCATTGAATAATGGCACCAGGGTGACATCCCTATTCGCCAAAGACCCAAATGCAAAAGCAGCCGGCGGAAGGCTCTTGTCTATATGGTCTTCCAAAACATACCAATAGACGAAAAGAACATTTTGAGCTGGCGGAACAATCGGTTGCAATGTTTGTAATATAGGTGTATTAGGTAAAAGCTCCTGGGTCTCGATTACCTCACCTGTTGCATAAATAAAACGAATAAGGTACTTATCGCTGAAAACTGCATATAATGTAATGTTCGCATTTTGGCTTATGCTTGCCGAGAAATCAAAGGAATCATCTGTGTCGCTGGGATTCGGAGTCTCATACCACCCTCGAAAGGACACCATTCCCGAAGGCCAAGGCTTCGTTGGCTCCGCCATATGTACCTGGGTGATTTCATAATTGTTGCCTACCTGGATTAGTCCATCGGAGCTGTCTAGTGTTTTATAGACAGTCCCATCAACCATAAAGGTGACCTTAGGAGTGTTCCCAGGTGATGCCAACATGGATAGTGGTATCAATCCAAATAGGAGTACCACTGTCAACATTGCTGCTATTAGTTTATTTCTTATTTTTTTGTTACTCATAGTATCCTCCAAACAATTTTTTCCTCTTCATTGAGGAGATATGCCTATTTTCTCCCTTCACATTTTGTCTATTGCTGTTTTGACAACCTTTGCCAATTCCTATACTTCATAGGAGTTTTTCTGATTATATATCATAATTATTCTAATTTCAACTAATTATTTCAAATTATTACATTTTTAATTATTATATGTAACTGCTCACTGTGGTGCTAGAATCTTATATCTTATTATTCATTGCAAACATAAGACGCACTAACAGTGTCATCAGATGCGCCAACATAAGATCTCATTTCACCAAAATAACGATTATTGAGATTCGATATAAGCAGCGTACACACAAAGTCTACCACAAGCAACAAAGCCTTATCAATACACGTTTCTCAGGTGAAAACACCCCAGAAAATATGAATAAAAGTATAAATGAACGCGGGTGAACGCGGGGACGGTTCTTTGTGAACGCGGGGACGGTTCTTTTGTTCATTTTTGAACAAAAGAACCGTCCCCGCGTTCACAAAAGAACCGTCCCCGCGTTCATTTAGATGCACTAATTTTTCTTGCAACTTGTGCGTATTTGCGTATATAATATTGTTGATGAATTCAAAAATATTTTAGCCATATACGCCATGGCGTATATCTATATAAACAGGGGTAATTATGGAATACTTATCTGTAAATCAAACGGCAAAGAAATGGGGAGTGTCAATACGTTGGGTACAAAAATTATTGTTAGATGGACGCATTGAAGGTGCTTCGCGTGTTGGGCGTGATTATATAATCCCTGCTGATGCGAAAAAGCCTGGTAACCTGCGTAAAAGTAGGAGCGAACGTAGTGAGGCGAAGGAAAATTTTAATAGCAAGACAAATGAACTCCTGTCGGACGACCTGGACCGCGTATGCGAGGCTACGATTAAGCCTTTCCCGCACGATAACCCGGACGCGGTTATGGAGACGGTAAATGAAGAACGGCTGCGCCTTCAATTCAAAGGCGAGCTTGCTTATCTGCGGGGCGATTTTGAAAAAGTAATCCGCTGCTTTAGAGATATAGGCGATGACGATGCAGCAAAACTGAGAGCTTGTCCGCTTACCATTGCGGCTGCTATTAGTACAGGGGACTTCATGCTCTTTCAAGAGATAGAAACATACTGCAAAAACATAGTTCAGTCCGATTTGGGCGCAAATGTTACGGCAGTCGCGGAGTTGGCTCTCGCCACCGCTTACGTATCCGCTTTCGCGCCCGATATGGTTCCCGATTGGCTGAAAAACGGGGATTTTTCTAATCTGCCTGCCAACGGAAAACTTGACGCGGCTTTTAAACGAGCGAAGTATTATCAGAACACGAATAACTATGAGCTGATGTTAGCTGTTGCTCAGACTGCGCTTGCACTTTCCGATTCAAAGCATGGCCTCATGTATGCCGGCATTTATCTGCGGGCTATTTGTGCGACAGCCAATGTTGCGCTCGGGCGCATGGATGAGGCAAGGCGCTACCTGTCGGACGCATTGCGTTTAGCTCTGCGTCATGGGTTTATTACGCCTTTCGCGGAGGGTCTAACTCACTACGGCGGTTTGTTGGAAAAACTTCTGGAACAGGATTATCCTGAATATTATAATGCCGTAATCAATCAATGGAAAAATACATATGGGAATTGGATCGCATTTCATAATCAATTCACAAAGAAAAATGTCCGGAGTATTTTGACTTTTCGGGAGTTTGAGATTGCGTATATAGCGGCTCAGGGCGTCCCGATAAAGAAGATAGCGGAGCATTTCAATGTTTCGGTTGGAACGCTTAATAACAATATGCAAATTATTTATCAGAAGCTGTTAATCAATGGCAAGAAAGAGCTTCACGAATATATTATTTAGAATAATCGTGTAATTTTTGCTCTGAAAATACACTTCATACACATATAACTATCCTCTATGATATTACTGGAAAAATATCATAGAGGATAATTTTATGCTATATGGAGGACATCAACATGAAACGAGTTTTAAAACGCATGAAAAGAGCAGGTAACCGCTCGCTGGCGGTGCTACTCATCTTCGCCATGATGGTGGCGCTGCTACCTACGGCGCTGCTGCCCGCGATGCCGCTGACCAAGACGGCTTTGGCGGCGGAGCCGCCGGGGGGCTGGCCGGTGGCGGTCTCTAAGGTTACGGAGATGGACGCGCTGCCAGTCATCACGGTGACGTTGAACGATGACCCTGTCCTCAGCGGGAGTCCGGCGGCTGTGGACATAACGTTCACGCTGACACTGGACGGCGTGTATGATTTCCCCATCAGCGTGGAATACCGTTTGCTTGACGGCTCGGCTATAGCGGGGCGGGAGTACGCCGATAACAGCGGCACGGTGACATTCGGCCTCGGCGATGACACGAAACAAGTTTCTGTGGTCGTAAATTCCTTTGACGGCGGTACGGACGCGGAAACCCGCTGGGGCCGCGAACGGCACTTTATCGTGCAGTTCACCAACCCGGATATGGCAAAGCTGACTGCGGACGGCGCATATCTTCCCGCTGCTCAGGACGAACGGACCTTGAGCTACGTAGCGAGTTTACGTTTAGATAATCCTTATACTTCTACAGCTCTTCTTAACCATGGGGGGCAAGCTTATGAACCTGCAGGCGGACCCAGCGATGCGAACGCGATGCACCTCGATAAAGACGATAGGAATTTTCTACGGTTCATAGCTTCACTGGAAGATTCCAATGCCGCCGGCGTCAGGGCGTATTTAGAATTTGAAGGTGCAAACCCTTATGGTGGCATGTCCTCAGCATACGGCAAATTTGTTACTCCGGTCGCTTTGGATGGAAGTGTATACTACGACAGTAGCGATTATACTGGCTGGCCGGTGATCAATTATGACCCTGCCAATAATTATATAAACACCGCTTTATACTACCCTTGGGGAGATGTTTCTGTAGGCTATTTTACCTTTACAAGATTAAAGTTTCTGGATTATATCAACAATCAGGGTCTTTACGACTCTATCTGGCTCTATTACTGGGGGTTTTACACAGACAGTAATAACATCACCATAGGAGCGGCAAAACCGAGTTACGTAAATACTCTCTTCACGTTAATTGATTTCATTTCCCCAGCACTGAGTGAAATCCATGTACCGAAAAATCCGACCTACCGCCCCGGCGACGTCATCCCCATCACCCTGGAATTCTCCGAGGTGGTCAATTTCAGCTCTGACACCAGCCTCATTGTCAATGGAAGAATCGTCCCTCATGCTGGGGTAGCCGGTAGCGGCACAGTGGGCAAATACCACACTTTCCTTTATACAGTCCAGGATTTGGACAACGCTACCAGGCTGCAGATAGAGTTCCCCGCCGGCTTTGCCAACGCCTTTAATGATTTGGTCGGCAACGCGCTAGATCCGAATCCCAGCAATATGAGCGACATCCAGCTCGATGAGCCTTATGATATCTATGGCATGGATATAGATTCGCCCCTGAAATCAATGGCGCTGGTCAGCCTCGATCTCGACAAGACGCAGTATACCTCAGACGACGATATCATTGCGACCCTCACCGACCATGAGGACGACCGTGTCAGCCTCTGGCTGCGTAATACCGTGGATATTGCGGATGAAACCCTGGGTGGCGCCTATATCGCGGTGAGGGACCCGCAGACGAACGACCTGGATACTTATCCTCTGGTTGTGACCAAGGAACCCGTCACCACCGGTATGCCGGAAAGCGGCGAATATACCGCAACGATCCCGGCGGACAAATACGCGCCTTACGCGGAGTCCTTGCAGATAGCGCTGTTTTACGGCACGGATATAACCCGGGATGTGGGCGGCGCTTTCACGGGCGGTCTTATCGCCTACGATAAGCTGATCTATGCGACCCTCGCCCAGCCGGTGTATATCACCGGCATCACCATCGGCGGCTATAGTGCGGCTTCCCCCGGTTATGACCCCGCAACCCGGACAATCTATATGTCCGCCTACGCCGTGCCATTTTTAACGCTGGCGGCAACGGTCGAGCCGACAAACGCGACTTATCCGACCACCTGGTCCAGTTCGGATGTGAGCGTGGCGACGATTGACGAGGATACGGGCGTAATCACTCCTGTAGGCGCGGGCACGGTCAAATTTATCACAACGGCGCTAAATGGCGGGATCGGCGCACCGGTGACGGCGGAAACACCCATGTTTACGGTGGACGTCTCCGGTTTGCCGTTTATCAATGTCATCAAGAGCTTCAGCGTCAGGCAAGGCGAGCCGCTAACCATAAGCTGGGTGACGAACCTGATTAGCCTCGACCCCGGTACGGAGTTCACGATAACGTTGACTGACGAACAAACCTCCGCCGAGGCGGTATTGTATCAAGGCGCGCTGACGTCCCCCTCGTATACGATAGGCGGGAGTGAGTTGACCAAGCTGTCGGCTATGGGGCTCGATCTGGCCCTAACCCCGGCATATACGTTTAAGATCAGCGCGGAAGACCCCGATAACGCGCCGGCAATACTCAGCGCATCGGGCGACATTTACATCTATCCCCAGCCCGCGTCGATCACCTTCGACGACCTCGGCGACGGTATGTATATCACCGACGCAAAAGGAAGCGTGCAGATTGGCTTTACGGTATCAAACCTTCTGCCGGGAACGGACGATTTCGCGTTGTCAGTCTACAAAAACGGCGACCTGTATAATGAGTCAGACGTCTATACCGCCGGCCACAACAACTTCCCGCTTTCGATCGCACCGGTAGCGGGCGGGCAGCTCAAAGACACTTATAATATCATGGCGATAGGGTTCAACGCATCAGGCGCCGCCACAGCATCCACCACCCTATATGTCTATAGCCACGACGCTATAGAGATTTTGGTCAAAGACGCCGAGGGATCTGATATCGCCCACAACGGTGAACTGAAACTCAGCAACCGCAGCTATATCGCAAACCTGTATAACACCGATGGCAGCGATGGGATCATTGGGCTGCGGCGCGACATCAACCTGCAGCGCTTCATCAGCATCAACTACGGCGACTTCGCGTGGGGTCTCATCACCGACCAGATCGAGTGGCTCTCAGACGACGCCGCCGTAGCAACGGTGAACTACCGGCAGGGGACGCTCTATGAGCCGCTGGGGGCTTTCACCTACACGAAATATTCCCCAGGCACGACATTTGCTCTTGCGGGCGTCGGCAACGGCGAGGCGACGGTCACGGCAACCCACGCCAGGACGGGGCAAAGCGTCGCGCTTGACATCACCGTGGAGACATTGGAGGATCATCTCTATATCTTCCAATTCTATCCTAAACAGGAAACAAAGGTGAGCTACATAAACGGCGCCGGACAGACAGTGGACCTGGTTTCCGACGCGGACGGAGCGCTGGCGGTCTATGAACCGCTCGGCATCACCAGCAACATCTCACTGCAGTCCGGCAGCGGCAGCATGGTCTATTTGGGAACGATCTATCCCGAGCGGCTCAAATCCGGCGAGTACGACAGCGCCAACCGGGGGCTGTACCCCGTCAACATAATGCAACTCCGCAACACCAAGCTGGAGGTCTACTTCAAACTCCCGGACTCAGGGACGCCATGGTCGGGCAACGTCACTTACAGCGGCGCGGTTTATAAAAACGGGGAGCTGTGCCCTGAAACAATAATCCGCTCGGAAACGATGACTGTGGATGCAACCGGTCATTTCCTGCGCAACCTGGACGCCTCGAAGTTCTGGGTTGACAGCAACGCCGAGGTCTTAGGGGTGGACGACAAGCTGGAATTCGAATTCGTGCTGGAATGCGGGACAGACAACCTGTACTACCCCCACTACCTGCGGGTAAACGGCAATCTGGCGACGGTTGACGTTGTCAGCATCGGCGACAATGTTGCGCAACTCCGCGCCAATGCAGGCGGAGCGCCAAACCCCTTTGTCACCACGCAGGAATTGAGGAGCGCCATCTTCTCTGTGAAGAAGGATGTACTTAACTACGGAGGATTTGTCGGTCCTGGGAACAACAACCTCGAGGTGAGGCTGGTCACTGGTATCCTGTGGTGGGGCGAGGATCCGGACGAGGATTACGGCGCTCAGATGACGAGCATTGAAGGCGCGATACTGGAGGCGCAGACAGTACATACCCGCAAGCTGCCCTTCATCGACATGGCGTTCACTACAAACGAAACCCTGCTGAGCGACCGTACCATCGGGCCAGGCTCCGTACTCAACCTGGGACCGGGGATGCACAGAGCGGTAAAGGTAAATGCGCTGGACAGCGGGGGACGTCTGCGTTTTTCGGTCCAGACCGCGTTTCGCGTCGCCAACGCCGTGAACCTGATCCCTCCGGATCAGGACGAGGGTGTGAAAGCGCAGGTCGACCAACTGAAGGCTTATCTGGGAACGGAGCTTTTCAACACGAGCCACATCAGCCAGGAAGTTCACGATGCACTCGACAAGTTCGAGGATACGATGACTCTCATCTCCATATTCTCGCGCATCATCGGCTTCGGCGGCGGGCTTAACATTACCTATGAACCAACCCATGACCCCTTTGTCTACAATGTATCTGCGGAGGTCGCGGAAAGCGAAGTCGCCCCCGATCTTATCAGAGAGTCAGGCTTCAACATCCCGGGCGCGTCACTCCACTTTAGTTGTTATCTCAAGGGTGAAGTGAGCATCGATCAGAATGACGGCAAATGGAAGCTGATCATCACCGAGGGAGGTGGTGTCGCGGGCGCCTCAATCAACGATTTGCCGATCTTTGTCATGATGCTGCCCTTTCCTCCGGTTACCGTCAGCTTTTGTTTTGTGACGGGCCTGGATGCGGCATTTCAGGTCATCCGCAGCCCGGGGTCCTATTATGACCACGACAGCCTGATAACGTTTTTGTCAAGCATAGGGATCAAAGCAAAAGTTGGGTTTGGCCTTCCCTCCGAGGTGACGGGCGGTGTCTTCGGTTTCTATATCGGCATCTACGGTAAGCTTACTTTCAACGTGCTCAGCGCTATCCTGACTCAATACAACCAGGGTCCTATTCTCGGGGTAAATTCCTACCTGGAAGGCGAAATAGGGGTTGAGGCGGAGATGACGCTTCTATTCCTTTCCGTAGGGTATAAGTATAAGATTTACAAATGGAGATATCCGCTCTTTGAGCTCGGCAATATGACCTATATAAGAGATTATTTGCTAAAGAACGGCGTGAGGGACTACCTTGGCGGGTTATCTGTGACACGCGCCGCGCAATCTATCTATAGCTTATATACCGAAGGGCAAGAGGAAGCTGCGATAAGACTTTTGAATTACTACACCGGCGACAGCGGGTATAGGGTGGAGGAAGAGCGCACCAGCTGGTCGGTCGAAGACAGGGATTATCTTGCCGCGCGCCCCAGAAGCTGGGGATCCCTGGGCATGTCCAGATCGCTGACGCCCGGCGGCATAACCGATATCCAGACAAACGCGAACCCGTATTCCGCGCCGAAGGTCTCAGACGACGGGGCTTTGATGGTCTACCGCTCGGACAGCGGCAGCACGGACATCAACGACACGAATATCAGTTGGGCTATTGGCGGTCTTTCGGGATATACGGATCAGGGCGCTATCGACACAGGTAGCGGACGGCTTCCAGCGGCGACCGCTTTCGATTTCGCCGGGAACTCAAGCTTCGCCGTCGCGGCATGGGAAGCGCAGCGGGAAGACGTTTCCATCGCCGATCCCGCGAATCCCACAAACGGCGAGATGGACGCAGCTTTGAACAACTCCGAAATCGTAGCCTCGGTTTATAACGGGAGCGCATGGGTTACGACACGCTTGACTGATAATACGACTGCCGACATGCAGCCAGTCGTGGCGGCCAATGCCAATGGAACCCACGCCTTTACCGCGTGGAAGAGCGTCGCCGGCAGCGGTGTCGATTGGGATGCAGTCGCCGGCAGTGGGTCAGGATGGGTCGATCCGGGTGATGTCAGCGGCGTCGATCTGAATCTGGCTGACGTCAGCAACCGACTGTGTTTCAGCATCTTTGACGGGAGTTCGTGGAGCGCGCCCGATGTTCTCATCGGCAACGCCTCGTCGATGAACGACATCCACGCATCGATGCTATCAGACGGAACGATCGCTCTGACCTACACTTCCAGCGGCGACGTATACTGCATGCTCCTTGACTCCGATGGAACGATTCTGAGAGATGTGCGCCTATCCTTGATGGGTCAAAACGGGAACCCGCAGATACAAGCTGTAGACTTTGGCGGCGTAGACGGCGAACAATTCGTCATTGGATGGTATGAAACGGACGAAAACGGCGGCGGGCAAATTATGCTGGCGGCGGTATCCGGCGGCGGCGCCGTTTCCGAAGCGTTCACGGATATCGTGACCAGGGCGGTCATCGGACAAAACCTCGATGTTGGCCCCGACTTCCGTTTCGCGCCGAACGCGGACGGGAGCATTGAAGGATTATCGATCCTGTGGAGCGAACTTTTTGATCCACAGGACGATGCCGCCGCCGCTTCCTCGATACTCTATGGAGTAAAGCTTTGCCGCGATTCCGAAGGGTTCTATTTCACAACTCCGGACATTGCAGCCGAAACCCGCGAGGAAGAACAGATATCCTCCATCGAGGGATGGTATGACCCGAACTCAGACACATTAAACGCAGTTATGCTGATTCGGGACTGGTCGGAAGGCATTTCCAACACCGGTTCGCGTATAGGGAAAGCCTCGGCGCAATTCGCAAACGAGATAGCGGCGGACGCATCTGTCAACCAGGCGGAGATCGTCCATGATTTCCTGACAACGTTCCCATTCTATGTCACCAACAAAGGTTCCGAAACCATCACGGCGGTGACCATCGAGCTGGAGGACGGCACACGTCAAACTTACACCGGCCTGCGCATCCTGCCAAACCAGACGATGCAGCTCAATCTGGAATACATGGTTCCCGTTGCCAAAAACAGCATCAAGGACCTGGATTATACGGTGACCGCTTCATTCTCCGGCGGCGGCAATGAATTAGCCACAGGTACGCTTAACATCGCCGTGCCTAATGCGGGGATAACTTCAATCGAACCGGTCAGCTTCGGTGATGGCTTGCGCACATTTACCGTATTAATGCAAAACCTTAGCGATGTGGAATTTGACGGCAACACAGCGGGGTATACGGCCCATCTGGGCATATACACCGACATCGAGCGCAAAAATCCAGCAAAAGACTCCGCTGGGAATGATATGATTTATCAATTGACAGGTACGGAGCTTGCGTTACTGGATGTATCTGCCTTGACCAAACAGCTTGTTTACCAGCTGCCTAACGAAGGCTTTGACAATGGGGATATAAGGCTGTATGCCCGAGCCTGGGCTGAAGAAAACGGCATCGAGGTAGAGCAGTATTATCAAAACGGGACAGGCACGATTGTTTTCACCGATCCGGTAGCAGCCAACGGAGGAAACCCGATAAAACTCAGCGTTGCCATGAGTAATTCTTCCGGTGTTACCTTAGCGGACATCACGGTAACAAACCTCTCATTTACCCCCGCGCAAAACGGCAACCTGGTGATTACGTTGCTTGGGCTAAACGGAGAAGTCTTAGAAACTCTGCTCCACGCAACGGATGCGGCTGGGCTTATCAATCTCGGCAAAGAAGCAAGCGACAGTTTCACCTTTATATTCTCTCAGGCGGGATACTCCGTGCAAGCCGGGTATTTTACGTCGGACATCGACGCCATGAATGCGGATCTTGCCTCCCTCCAGCTCACAGCGATTGCGGTTGATTTTGACAAGGATACGTTATCATATCCTGATTTGGCAGCGAGAAACATCGAAAGCACAACATTGACAGCGGCAAGCGTAAACCCGTCCGCCACGCTGTCAGTACTCGATGGCACCGGCCGGACGGTGGCTACAGGCACAGGCGCGGTATCATACGCCCTTCCGCTGCCAACCGGGGCGCAGACAAGCATCCAAGTTGTAATTCAGCCTGAAGACAGCAATGCGTCAGCAAAAACATATTCGCTCAATATCACAGGCGGAGGCGGCAGCAACGGTGGCGGCAGCAACGGTAGCTCAGGCATAACACCAATAAATCCGCGAGAAACGCCATCTACGGACGGTAGCGGAAAAATAACCGATCTGGGCAACGGCGCCTTTGTGGAGACACCTTTAGGGCAAGACCCGATTATGAACGATGATGGTTCTATGACTTTACCTGGAGGTGGCAAAATTACTTCACCTGACGGTAAGCAGGGCAATGTGGTAATCTACGCCCCGCCCGGTACAACGATAACCCCAGATATGAAAGTTGGCTTCCATAAAGGCAGCGATGGTGCGGTTATCCTCCATGCAAACGGAAATACTTTCAATATCAACGAGGATGCAATAATTATCCTCGACCGCGACACACCGCTCGGATACTATATCAGCATTTACAATCCATTTACTGATGTGAAAGATAGTGATTGGTTTTTCGATTCTGTGTTATTCGCATATTTTCATAACCTGATGAACGGCACAAACACGATTCCGATGATGTTCAGCCCCAATGCAACGATGACGAGGGCTATGATCGTCACGGTGCTGTACCGCATGGCGGGAAGTCCCGAAGTGTCGGACTTTGAGAATCCCTTTGACGATGTGTCCACTGGAACATGGTACACCGATGCGGTTAAATGGGCAGCGGCTAACGACATAGTTAAGGGCATAGGAAATGGAAATTACGACCCCAATGCACCTATCACCCGTCAGGACTTAGCGGTAATCCTAGCCCGTTGCGCCGACTTTATAGGAATAACTCTACCCGAAGTGCGTAATTACATCAGATTCATCGACGATTCGGACATAGCCAATTACGCGCAAGAAGCGATAGAGCGGTTCTATACAGCAGGAATCATCAGCGGCTACCCTAATGGCAGTTTCAACCCAAAAGGCGAAGCCACCCGCGCAGAAGTCGCAACCATGCTTATGAAATACATCGAAGCTATGGAGTAATAAAAAGATAGTATCCTCATAAACAACAACAAGCGCAAACACGGTGAGTTATTGTCAACTCAGCGAGTTTGCGCTTGTCATTGCTGTATTTATATCAATGGTTTACACATCTATTACATTATTCATAGTTTTGAACTAGTTGATATAGACAGAGACCATTCGATTATCCATATCAGACACTCTATTCATCGACATACTTATGTGGCTGTTCTTTGTAATCAGCTACATTATAACCCTCTATGTGAGTGTAGTCTTGTAAGCTTCCCGTTTTAACACTATCTGCGACAACATCCACCCCAGCGGCATCCATAAAGATGCGTTCCAAATATTCAGGCTTTGAATAGATTCCCTGCGAAGCCCAAACAAGCGCGTTTCTGACGTATGGCGCATATGTTTCAAACAAGGTATAATCGAGTTCTATGTTAAGATGCTTTGCAAGCAACGCAATAAACGAAACGACAGTTCTTGTGTTCCCTTCTCGAAAAGGGTGCGTCTGCCATATCTTTGCTGCTATACGGACTAGTTTGAAGACCAAATCCTTTTTTGATTCGCTTTTTTTTAGCTTCGATATCTCTTTCGATACATCATCCAGTTCCTTCTTTATTTGCTTAGGATGCGCATAGTGTACTGTATCGCCCACAAGCACATCCTCATGCTTGATAAGCGAGATTGTCCGAAACTCGCCAGCCCATTCATAAAGGCTGTCAAAAATAATCCGGTGGATCTCACAGAGGGTGTTAGTGTTGAATTTGTTGAAATGATGGGCATAAACCAACGCCATTGTGTGCCTAGTGACATCGCATTCTGCTTGTCTTAGCTCTTCTGCGTTGCGAATATTTCCAAGATTGCGGAGCACATCGACATCATCATATAAGTAAGGATCACGCATGACATTACACCTCTGTTAGATGATATATTCGTAATGTATATTGCAAACTCTCCATAAAGCTAAGATTGCCAGCTACCCAGCGCGACAGGTTGTGCTCCGTTTCCTCGCTGGCGCTAGTCCCTTCAAGGGACACAATGGCTCTGCTGAATGCGAGAGATTTTTCCTTTTCCTCTATCGACATGGCTCCCATTGCATCGCATCTACGGAGGAGAACTAGCTTACGATGCAAATTCTTATCAAGGATTTCAGCAGCAGATTCTATTTTAGCGAGTCGCTCATCGATTTCGCCGATCTCATTGTCTAATGTCTTCCGTTTTTCCAACTCAACACGAACATCGGACAAACAGCCTTCTTTAATGTATTCGCTTACCAACTTGCCATCTACCCTGTATTGCAAATAAGGGTATTTTTTTCCAGAAATCCTTTTTGTTGAGATATATCCTTTTTTCAACAAATTAAGACTATATCGACACTCCATTTTGATATGTAGCAATTTTACGTATTCATCATACAGCACTTGATATTCCATATAACATAGCCTCCTAACTGTAAATATAATATACCACAATTAACCTCAACTATCAAGAAATTTATTAATTATTAAGGTTAATTCTATATCTTTTTATGAACGCGGGGATATGAACGCGGGGACGGTTCTTTTGTTCACGGTGTTGCGAACGCGGGGACGGTTCTTTTGTTCACGGTGTTGAACGCAGGGACGGTTCTTTTGTTCACGGTGTTGGGAAAGACTCGACATAATCGCTAAATCTCCCTCTTTACAGGATTGTCGATTGGGTTGTTTTCCTCCGAATCCAACAAGCGAGCGTACAAAATGAACAAAAGATCGGTCCCCGTGTTTATATAATTTCATTTCTCAAGCTTTTCTGTATTTCCGATAAAGACTTTACAACTTCTTCAAAGGAAATTTTATCGATTTCGTTAAATACATAAATATTCTGCATTAATTCAAACTCATTCCGTAGAAAATTATCTACTTTTATTCCATCGAACAGCTGAAAGTCAGAGATTGCTTTTTCTGATAAGTCGCTACCAATCCTCGCTTTTTCTTCACGCCGTTTGAAAGCCATCATAGCGGTCATTTCAATAGGATTAGCAAGGAGTTCTTTGATTTCAGTAAGCTCCATCATCAAAGTTAGGTCATAGATATGTTTGGAAACTTCAAAATATTCATGTCGTTGAAAATAAAATTCAGATGCGAAAACCTTATCTACAAATATTCGTTCAAGACGAATGGTGTTTATATAAAAAGGAGCCATTCTATATTCATCTCGCAAGACAGCCATTTGTTCATTATCAGCTTTGTCATAAATGAGGGAGGCGATTTGCATAGGCGCGAAAGGTTCGCTTACTGTAAATGATGTTGCCTCCACCTTTACATGACCGAACCTTTGAAGCGGATCTGGAAGGAACTCACCAGATATACTTTGATAATCATATAGGCTAGTTATCGCACCTCTTTGATTGCTTTCTAATTCTTTTTTACCGGTGCGTGGTAAACTCTTATATCCGTTTGCTGCTTTTTCTAATCGTCGCTTCGCTTGTGAATTACTACAACCGTCAATGCAAACCGTTAAGTCAATGTCTTCTGAAAAACGCCTGATACTACCCTGTGCCTTATAAAGCGCAGTTCCACCTTTGAAATATATCGGAAACGTATCCTGCCACTCAGATAGTTCCTTTAGCATCAACGTCACATAATAGTCTTTTTCCAAAACATTAACCCGAATGTTCGTTCTTTCATTTACCAGCTCAATAATTGCGGAAAATGCATTTGTATCCGTATGAATCCTCAATGCGCAACCCCCTCTAACACAATGTCAATCGTTTTTACCAATGTTTTATAACTGCAATACTGCCGAGCGTACCAAATAAGCAACTCGTTGTTTATGTTGCGTTCCCTGAGCATACCACGCAGCGCTTCATCTGGTTTATCCGTATCAACAGGGTACAGTTCGGTAGCCATAAACGCCTCCAGTGTCTGTAAATAAGGTACATTTTCATCGTTTACTTTTTCAATAGGCTTATATACACGGATATGTGAGTTTTCGGGTAGTTTATAGCGGTAACGATTTGTGATAATGTGACGATGTGCAGGCATCTGAGTACACAGCCCAAGCGCATTTAGTAATGTAGGCCCAGAAATATAGCCGACAGTGTTTCCATCATCATAGAGTAAAAAAGCTGTCATTATTTCATCTGGGCGAGGTTTTAGTATCCCAAAAGGTGTTTCTCTTACTTTGCCATATAAACCCTTCTGCACACGCACCAATTCGCCTTTATCAGCCAAACGCTTCATATTGACGTTGGTAATTTTTTTTGCGTTCTCTATATCAATACCAAAAGCATCCACCAAAGAAGCTGCGATTTCTTGAGTGGTAACTGGCCTTTTTACAGACCATTCCATTATCTGGTTTTGAATGTGCTTCCCATAGTTCCTTGTTTCCATAATAATCCTTTCTTGTGTTATTATTAATTAAATTTTACATCGTTTTCATATCGCTATAATAACACATTTGATAGTAGAAAACAAGATTATTTGTTGTTATTCACTCAAGTTTCGCAGTCATCAAAATACACCTTATGAATTTGTATTTTATTTATTTACAAAACAAGCTAAAAAGTTATAATACATATACGAGGTGAGAATACATGAATACCGCATGGAAATTGATGAGAAATGCGCTCAAAAATTAATCGAAAAATATACACTGGAAAAAGATTTAAAATCACCCCTCCATTAGTTTACCCCAGAGCGCAGACAAATACTTAGTAATATTATAGTAGTATCCTCATAAACAACAACAAGCGCAAACTTGGTGAGTTATTGTCAACTCGGCGAGTTTGCGCTTGTCATTTTTTTGATATTGTTACTGCTATTGATGTTGTAGTGTATAGTTCGTTCTATTTACGTCTTATAATGCCTTATTATATCTTATCATCTTTATTTCATCGTTCTGATGTCTTATTATTAATTACCATACATCTACAACCGTTATTTTGCTTTTTACAATGTAATTATGCGTTATTATATATTATCACACATCACTACGCATAATTACGCATCGTTTGACATTGTTGGGTGTCAATCTAACTAATCGCTCAGCCAGTTGCATAGCAAGGAGGCTATTTCTGCTCTGCTTGCTGGGTCTCTTGGGCGAAGCTCTGTTCCTGGGATGTCGTTGAACAAGCCTTGTGCTATGATGTCTGACACATCATCTGTTGCCCATGGGCTAATCGAGGCTGTATCTGTGAAGTCTTTGCCTCCGACATTTTCTACGGTCAGTTTTTCTGCTCTCTGAGTTCTGAGTATGAGAGCGGCAAGCTGTTCTTTTGTCACAGGATCATTGGTTCCGAATCTGCCGTCACCGTATCCTAGAACGATTCCATTGTTAGCAGCCCATATGATAGCATCTGTATACCATTGGTCATCGCGGACATCATTAAAGTTGTTGGATAAACCATCCACGCTGGGTTCTCCTGCATATCGATAGAGAATTGTCACTATCATTCCTCTGGAGAGTTCACTATTGGGGCTGAATTTATCATCGGCTGTTCCAATCATGAAGCCATTTCCAAAGACATACATTGCAGCATCGAAGTACCAAGCGTTATCTGCCACATCGGTGAAGGGATTGGGACCGCGACCGACTACATAGAGGGATAGATGATCTGTCACAAAGCTAATCGTCTTCGTTATGCGGTCATAAACACAGTCTAGTTTCTCCAGTTCACCTGCATCGTTTAGATACCAAACAGCAGCGGGAAGTGGTCCGTTGTAAGGAACTGTAACCTTTAACTTGCCATCAAACTCGCTTATTGATTTACCGGCGGAACTGATGGTAATGTCGAAAATCACATCGCTACCTCTTACTGCGCTTCTTTGTTCTGGGTTCAGGTCGGAGATTTTTAGGATTTTTAGTGAAATGTCCACATTATCTCCTGCTTGCTCTATCAGGGATTCCACCGCTTCATTATCCAAGGTAATCGCACCTTCCGGTAGAATGAACTCTACATCAAGACCAGCATCTGCAAATCCAGCCAAAGCCGCTGTGGGTAGTGCTACATCGGTTGCTCCTGTTACTTTTGACATATCTAGAATTGCAACATTGTCCTCTGCTTTGTCTACGATTTCTTTTATTTTATTATCAGGCAGACTCAATGTTACAACGCCATCTGATAGGGTGAAGGCTACGGAGACGCTTCCATCTCCACCTGTGACTGTTGCGGTACTGGAGCTTCCTCCACCGCCACCACCACTGCTGGAGCCGCCAGAGCCTGATGTGACGTTAATTGTGAAGTCTTTCACATATGGGGTTCCGGGGGTGCCAGAGAGTAGTCCTTCTGCTATGGTTGCTCTTAGTACCATAGTACCAGTTGCGCTTGTTGTTACTACACCTGCGGTAATAGTTGCACCAGTTGCTCCAGGATCAGCCACCGTCCATGATATTGCGGTGTTGGTAGCGTTTGATGGCTGTACTGTTCCTGCAAGGGTCAGTGTACCAATTGCTGTGCTGGTTGGTATACCTGTGATGCCAGATACCGGAACAAAAGCAGGAGCTAGTTGTAGAATTGCCACATCAACAGTATCAGAAAAACTTGGATCTTCGACTGATACTGCTTTAATGGTCAAAGTATTTGCTTGCTCGTTAGATGCAACTGTCAGCTTTCCTGCTGCATCAATGCTAGTACCAGCACTTCCGCCTGACACCGACCATACAACAGCCTGGGAAGGATCATTCGCACCTAAAACAACAGCACTAAAACTATAGTCAGCGCCTTTTTCGAGCGTGATGGAATTCGTTCCTGGAGTGATTGTTAAGGATGTCACACTTGCTGGAGTCAATGTACCGAGAGTAATCGTAACAGTTGAAGTTCCGATTATCGATGGAGGAACTGTGGATGTAGCGGTGACAGTCAACGAAGAGCTGGTTGCTTCGGTTGCACCAATAGTTAATAGGCCGTTTGAAGATATTGTAGTTCCTGAACCACCACCTGTTAAACTCCAGGTAACTTCCTGACTAGGATAATTTGTTCCTGTGACTGAAGCACTAAACTGGAATGTTGAACCAGGTAACAAGGTTATTGATGAAGGATTGACAGTTACTGTACCAACAGTTGGAGTTGCTGCTGAATAGATTGCTGTAACCGTAACATCGAACGCTGGCATTGTGAATGTAGCAGTACTGCTAGTATCAGATGGTGTAAATGAAACCGATGGGTCATCTGCTGTCCATTTAGTAAAACTATAACCCGCTGGCGCAGTTCCAGCATTAATGTTTACTGTATCTCCAGCTACATAACTACCACCACCAGTAGCACTACCTCCTGGACTCAGCACTATTGCTGTGTATCTGACTACTGCTTCTTCGTTCACCCATACTTTTGCCGACCTCACATCGAAGTCATAACCACCGAAATCGGCAACACTTATCTCCACCAGTCCTTCGCTAACGCTTGTAACTCCAACAACCCATGTCAGCGAGCTTGCAGTTGCAGTTGGATTCGTAACTGTTGATACTGTTGCCGCTCCTGATTCGTTGCTAATTGTAATGTGAGCTGTAGTGAGACCTGCTATTTCTTCGCTGAACACAAGCTCAATTTCATCTGTATCTACCGTTCCGCTTGTGCCGTTTGCCGTTGCGCTTATCAGGTTTATCTCATCGGGCGGTGGTGATGCGCTTATACCCATTGACAATACATTAAATAGCAGCATTGTCACCAGGAGCAACGACATCGTTTTTCTTAATCTTTTCAAAGAGATACTCCCTTTATCATGTTTTTTACTCATTTTGCTTACTTCCATTCTTAATTGTCATATGGTTCATTTTATTTTTTTGAAGCATCGATTTGGTGTTTTCGGTTTTCGAGGGGGCGATGCTTGTTTTTGCTTGCGTTGGTTGTTAGGGTGTGCTTCCATGGCGGCGCGTCAGGGATGCCGCGCCCTACGGGGTTGCGCCTTATGGAGCCGCACCCTACGGGGGCGATGCTTGTTTTTTTTGCGTTGGTTGTTGGGTTGTGCTTCCATTGCGGCGCGTCAGGGATGCCGCGCCCTACGGGGTTGCGCTTATGGAGCCGCACCCTACTGTTTAATATGTTTATTTACCTTTATTCCGTTCATTCCCCCTTTGGTTGATATCCATATGACATATTTAATAATATCGAATCTTTTTACATATTCTATTAGTTTATATATTCACATATTTTATTATACTTTTACAACAGCTTTCCATGAAAAACCATAAAATTACATCATATTTTAAAATGAATAAAAATGCTAGATTGCTAGGTTTTGCTTATCATTCTAGTGAAAATAACCGATACAATATATGTGGTGCATCATTGATGTATTAATGTTACACATGATGCATAATTTAAGCGGAATCTATTATAGTAATTGCATCAATGCACATTTGCATTTCTACATAAAATTCCAATTATAAACTCTATTTGTACACGAAAGTACAAGGGGGTAAGCTGTTTATGATTAACAAAATACAAAAGTCCGCCTATGCGGCTATATTATTCATTGCGCTATTAATTACACTGGTACCTATTGGAGCGGAAGCGGAAGCACAAAGCTGCGATTGTTTAACAAGCATACCCAGCGTTAATAGCGTATCAACTATATTTGAGGACAATTCCCCTGCCATGTGGGTTGGCGGTAATTTTATCGCAGCTTCTGATTTCAAAGAGTCAGAAGGTCTAACAGTGGTTCGGGGAAATATGATTGTCCAGCACAATATCACTTTAGGTGTGGGTGTAGTTGGTGTTGGTTCTGGAATCGTTCCAACTCCCGATAGTGTGATGCTAGCTGTTGGCGGTGATTTAGTTGCTACAAATTCAAGTATGGTAATAATAGGTGCTCCTGTAAGTGGTACGGTTACGGTTCCTGCTCATGCGTTGATAGGTGGCGATGTAATCGGAGATGTTTCGGCAGTATATATAGATGGACTCATCATCTCCGAGGATGGCAGAAATATTTATGATAATCTGGGACCACTGGCTATTTCCCATTGGGCTGGTTTTGAAAGCGAATTGAAAGCCGAATCTGCTAAGTATGCCCTAATGACACCCACAGGAACAGCCACTTCCCTTGGAGGTAGCATTACTTTTGATAGCAATGACATAAGTGCTCCAATACAGGTATTTGAAATAAACGCAAGTGATTTGGCTGTTGCCACATCATATTGCGACTTTTATTTTACAAATATAGATCAAGGTAGCAACGGGCGATATACACCGATTGTAATCAATGTTATTGGTGCAAATGCAACTTTGTTTCAAACTTCCGTTAATATTAATGGTACACGAGTTGATGGTCTTGCTACTCCAAACTTTGGTAATGCTGCCTCTGCTATTTTGTGGAACTTCGTTGATGCCACTTATTTAGAAATTCCGGGGTCATCCCAAGTAATGGGTTCGATTATTGCTCCCCATACATCAACGGTGAATATATCAGCACATACCAATGGTAGGTTGTTCGTCAATGGTAACTTGACACGTTCTGGTACTAATACAGAACATCATAATTATCCTTGGATTGGCGGTGGTTGGTATTTCAAGTGTAGTCATGAGCCTCTTGTCGGGCCCCCTGAACCTGTCGTACCGCCCACTTCTACTCAGCCACCCGAGTCAGCTGAGCCTACCGCATCTGCTGAGCCTACTTCATCCGCCGAGCCCACTGCATCTCCCCAACCCACCGAATCTGCAGAACCTACTGCATCTACCGAGCCAACCGCATCTAGCCAACCTTCCGCATCAGCTGAGCCAACCCAATCCGCCGAGCCCACTGCATCTTCCCAACCTACCCAATCAGCTGAGCCAACTGCATCCTCACAGCCCACAGCGTCCGTACAGCCCACTGGGTCAGCGCAGCCTACAGAATCTGCCGAGTCAGGCGAATCCGAAAGTCAGGTTCTTGGAAGCAATCCTGTGGAATCAGAGTCATCCAATTCCTCTAGTATTTCATATCAAGGGAATCAAGATTTTCCAAGCGTTTCTGATAATTCCGCTGTGTATGTAATCGACGAGCCAATGGACACAAGGTTTAATAGTAACTCTGAAATATCTGAAAACCTAGTCATTCCCATTAATCCAGACTTTATGGATATACCTGTTTTTGGAAACCCCTTTGAATCTGATGAACACCATACAGAGAGTTTTATGGAAATACCAATCGGTGGCAATCATGACGATTCAGATACAAACGGACCCAATAAAGACATCCCAGTTATAGAAGCCAATTTACCAAAAACAGGGTAATTTTCAGCTTAGCCCTTGCATTTTGTATATTTTCGTGTTATTATCCCATAAATATAAACGGCATTGATCGGGAATATAGCAAATCGCATATGCATCAGAGAGGGGTTGTCATCGGCTGAAAGCACCCTGCGGATTGCCTTGCTTAGTTCGCCCGTGAGCTCTGGCTAATCACCAGCGTTTTGTCTCGTTATCGACAAATGCAGTAAAAAATGCAACATATGAAAGTTACTTCCACACCCTATTTGCATTACACGACCATATAGCAAATAGTATATATCAAGCATAATCTGCTGCATCATGAGCGCGGTTTTGACCGAATCTGGGTGGTACCGCGGAGGGTATATATGCTCTTCGTCCCATTATATGGGATGAAGGGTTTTTTGTATTTATAAAACAATTTACAAACTAGAAACGGAGCTTAATATCATGAGAGAAAAACTAGACCAAATACTAAAAGATGGCGAGGAAATGGTTGCAAAAGCAATATCGGCTTTGGAATTGCAGGAAGTGAAGACATATCTTCTTGGTAAAGCTGCGGAAATAACCATTATTCTCAAAGAAATACCAAGCCTGGAAGCTTCCATGAGGGCTGAAATAGGACGAGTTGCCAACAGCATCAAAAACCGCTTTACCCAACTCATAGATACGAGACAGGAAGAAATCAGCCTGAAGGCATCGGAAATCCCTGCGGATTTCGACCTTACAGTGCCAGGTATCCTCCCTGCTGGTGGTGCGCTTCATCCAATTACCCAAATGTGCTATGACTTAAATGATACCTTTCGTTCCATGGGTTTCGAGATATTCCATGAAACAGAAATAACCAGCGAACTATATGCCTTCGACAACCTCAACTTCCCCCCTGACCATCCAGCTAGGGAGAGTATGGATACATATTGGCTTGCTGGATATGAAGACTTGCGGGGTGCTGACCGTCTTTGTTTAAGACCTCACCTAACTGGTGGAAGCGTCAGGTATATGCAGACCCACAAGCCTCCATATCGCTTTGTTTATCCTGGGCGCGTATATCGGAATGAATCCACCGATGCGCGGCATGAAAGGGCATTTTTCCAATACGAAGCCTTGATTGTTGACAAAGATTTCACCTTTTCCGCTGGGAAGATAATGATACAGAGCATATTATCGAAGGTCTTTGGTCGTGATGTGCCTGTTCGTATGCGGGTGGGTTTCTTCCCCTTTGTGGAACCAGGTTTCGAGATCGACATGAGTTGCTTGGTTTGTAATGGCAAAGGTTGCAGCGTTTGTAAACAGGTTGGCTGGATCGAAATCATGCCTGGTGGAACACCCCATCCAAATGTCTTACGAGCAGCGGGGCTCGACCCGAATGAATACACGGGATTCTATGTGAATATAGGTCTCGACCGTTTGGTAATGATGCGATATGAAATATCTGATGTGAGGTATTTCAACAGCGGCGACCTTAGGTTTTTGAGCCAGTTTAAATAGCTTTTCCTTTGCATGACTTATAACATATGCATAACATATATACTAGCGATCGAAAAGAGTCGTCAGTCATGAGCATCGTCTGATGTGAGCCACATTAGATGCAAGCTACACTAGACATAATCCCAACAAAACATGAACCGCTTTGGAATCGAACCCCATAAGACATGAGCCTCGTAGGACATCAGTTATATTAGAGTACAATCGATAAATTTATATTTACATAAAGTACAAGAAAGGACAATAAAATGAAGCTTTCATTGAATTGGATTAAAGAATATGTGGAAATCCCCCCAGATTTGGAGCTTTCTCGCATATCATATGACCTTACCATGTCAACCGTTGAAGTGGAAGGCGCAGTGGATTTATCCCAGAGCCTCAACAATATTGTAATCGGAATCATCAAAGAGGTTTTACCCCATCCCAATGCTGACAAGCTTGTCATTTGCAATGTTGACATTGGCGATGGCGAAATCAAGCAAATAGTCTGCGGTGGTAGCAATTGTAAAAATGGTTTAAAAGTCGCAGTTGCAAAACCCGGTGCCATGCTCCGTTGGCATGGAGAGGGAGAATTGGTGGAGATTGGCATTGCGGCTGTGAGAGGCGAAGATAGTTATGGCATGATTTGTGCATCAACGGAAATAGGTCTTGCTGATTTGTTTCCCTTGGAGGATGAAGAGGAAATCATCGACTTATCAGATTTCGATGCGGCAGCTGGGACAGCTCTCGCCATTGCCCTGGGAATCGATGACACAATCTTGGAAATCGACAACAAATCCCTAACAAACCGCCCCGATTTATGGGGACATTATGGGATTGCTAGGGAGTTGTCAGCCATTTATGATCTGCCACTTAAGGACTATGTTCCATATACTCCTCCCCAATGCGAAGACTTGAATATAACGATAGCTGACATAGAACGTTGCCCAAGATATGTTGGTGTTAGAATCGAAGGGCTGGAAGTCAAACCTTCTCCCTTCCATATACGTAGCCGCATATGGAGTGTGGGAATGCGTCCCATCAATGCCATCGTCGATATAACAAACTACGTCATGCTGGCAACGGGCCAACCCCTCCACGCCTTTGATTCAGATAGGCTCCATGGTAATATCACCGTGCGCCGCGCAAAGGAAAACGAGAGCTTTCTACTACTTACCGGCAAAGAATTATCCCTGTGCAGCGAGGATTTAGTTATAGCTGACGATGTGGAATCCATCGGACTTGCTGGCGTAATGGGCGGCGTAAAAGACTCGGTACTAGCTGATACCAGCAAAGTCATACTGGAAATCGCAAACTTTGAACCAATTAGTATTAGGCGAACCGCAAACAGATACGAAACCCGCACGGAAGCAGCCACTAGAAATGAAAAAGGCATTGACCCGGAAAGATGCGACATAGCTCTAGCTTTTGCAATGGATATGTTCAAGGAGCTATATCCACAAATGCGCGTAAGCGGGTACAGCGATATTTATCCGAAACCATTAATGCAAAGCGAAATCGATGTGTCATTGGATTGGCTATACCGAAATCTAGGTAAGCGTATCGAAAATGAGGAAATTAACCACAAACTCGGTTTATTGGGTTTCGGGGTGAGCTTTGATGGAGACTTGATGCACATACTATCCCCAACTTGGCGTTCCACTGGAGATATTACCATAGCAAACGATATACTTGAGGAAGTCGCTAGAATGCATGGTTTGGATAATTTCGAACCAACTCTCATCACCACAAGCTTTGAGGGTTCCATAAATCAGTTGGATGTGGATATCGAACGAAAAATTAAGGAATATCTTGCCTTCAGATGCGGTATGAACGAAATTTTCACATATCCATGGATACATGATGATTACCTTCGAGCCATCTTCCCAGAAGATACCAATGATACCCTAACACTCGCAGCACCACCATCTCCCCAGGAGCAGCACATTCGCGCTTCCCTGCTGCCCAATCTATGCAAAGCGGTGGCAGACAACTTGCGATATTATGATGAGTTTTCACTTTTTGAAACTGCAATGGTGTATTGGAATAAGAATTTTACAAAGCCATACGACCCCACAGAGTCTCTCCCCTATCAAAGAAGAAATGCAGTGGGAGCCATTGTGGGTGA
The DNA here is from genome assembly GCA_009777775.1 of Oscillospiraceae bacterium. Lineage (GTDB taxonomy): Bacteria > Bacillota > Clostridia > Oscillospirales > Oscillospiraceae > WRMH01. The sequence continues at coordinate 54,553 of WRLE01000012.1, read as the reverse complement.
CCCTGAAAATATAGGCACATTGTACAGAACTGCCAAGGGTATTATCGAGGCACTCCCCCGATACACCCATTGCGAAGCTCTGTCATTTGCGGCAACAAAGAAGCCAATTTGGGCAGAGGATACACTCTGGCAAAACATACTGTCTGATGGTGAAACAATTGGTAGCTTGGGGCTTTTATCAAAAAAGGCTTCCCTTGATTGTGGCATTAAACGAAGTGCAGTGATGCTCTTTGAGTTTGATTTGGATTCCTTGATTCCTTTTGCTTCCAGAACAAACAAGTTCACTGCACTGCCCGAGTATCCCATGACAGATTATGATGTGTCCCTTGTTTTCAATTCCAATATCCCATGGAGCGAAATACATAAAACAGCACTCGATACTGTTACCGATGATAATAATGTTGAAAAATTGTTGCAAAATGTGAGTTTCGTTGATGAATACAGAGGGCAGCAAGTACCGGTCGGAAAAAAATCCATTACCCTTAGGATGCTCATCGGTTCAATGGAAAAGACCCTTACTTCTGCTGAAATTGAAAGCTGTGCAAATACAGTAATACGCCGTTTAACCAACACCCTTGGAGCAGAGCTACGGGGATAAAGGTGCATAAAATAAAAAACTATTGTGTTTTTTACAAGTTTCCTTTACAATAAATACAGAAATTTCACACTATTTGAAATGACTACAACAATAATGGGAAGGGATGTGGTTAAAATCAGTACAAACGATGTAAGCGTGCGAGTGGAAATGCTTGGCGGCTTTGCCATTGTATCAGATGGAAACCGCATCACCGAGCAGGAAAAGAGATCATCAAAGATTTGGAAACTGCTCCAATATCTGGTGGTCAACAGGCATAAAACAGTATCTCAAGAAGAGTTGATGGATGTCTTCTTTGACAGCGATTTTGTGGGAAACCCTGGAAGCTCTGTGCGGACGATGGTTTATAGAGCACGCAGTGCTCTAGCCGCTGGAGGTTTTGCTCATGCAGACGATATAATCTTGTCGGGAAACGGTGGTTACAGGTGGAACACAACACTTCGCTGTCTCATTGACATCGAAGAATTTGAATCCCTATGCAAAAGAGCTTCCAATGTGGATGATTTAGAGGAGCGGACGGAATTGCTCATGCAAGCAGCAGAGCTATATCGTGGTGACTTTTTACCAAGTTCAGCCAGCGAGCTTTGGGTTATGCCTTTGGCTCGTTGGTATAGATCATTATACTTTAATTGTGTACACGAAGCCTTGGCACTGCTGTTTGAAGCTGGTCGCAACGATGAGGCATCAGAGCTATGTGTCAGGGCTCTTCGTCTTGATCCCTTTGATGAACTTATATTGGAATACCATCTGCGCTCGTTAATGGCTTTAGGTAAAAGTGCAGAAGCATTGGACGAATACAACAAAATGGAAACCATGTTCTATGATGAAATGGGAATCGACTTTTCCGAAGGTTTACGAGCTCTTTATCAACAAATTCAGCAGCCAGAAGTAAAAGAGGGGCTTTCCTTGGAAGACACGCTGGAATCATGGCTAAAGGGAGCCGATTTCCCTGGTGCCTACTATTGTGACCTTAGTGTATTCAAAATTGTCTATCAACTGGAATCCCGCTCCACATCACGCTCGGGGAGAGCCACATACATCGTCAGATTCGACACCAAACACGATCTTAGGACTAAGGATGGTGGAGTGATGATGCATTTGGGTAAAGCAATCTCAGAGACATTGCGAAAAGGTGATTTATACACCCGCTCCAGTCCAAACCAATATATGCTAATGTTGCACAAGCTCACATACGAGAACTGTAAAATGCTCGTAAACAGAATCCTTAGGGGCGTAGACTCGAAGTATCTCCCTAAGGTGATTGGAACTTCGATAAAACCAATAACACCAATGTTATAAAAACTACTTAAAACAAACAATGAATCCCATCTAAGCGGTTTGATGAAAGGGGAGCGTCATATGGAATCCGAGAGAGAAAACCTTGTTACCGCTGCATCTTTAAAAATGCGAGCTGAAATATATTCGTATGAAGCGGATTTTTTTAGAGGTCTTCTGCATAATGATATATATTTAGAAAAACCATATGCGTTTACCAGCTTTCTACAAATGATTGAAAGAATGGAAGAAGTTTTCGACACAACTGGTTTCCCCGAAGCCTTCATGACGCCTAGAGCTTTCAACGATGAGAAACGCAAAAAAAATAAACGAGAATTGGACGTGAATGCAGATATGAGCGAGTCTTTTAACATGAAATCCCTGTCTGATTCCGGCAACCCAAGGTGTACTTTTGAAATAAATGTCAGGTTTAGGCAAAATGCCACCTGGCAAGGTCAGATTCTTTGGGTGGAAAAAAATCAGAGGCAGAATTTCCGCAGCGTTCTTGAAATGATAAAGCTAATGGATGAAGCTTTAACTGACCAAGAAGAGTTGCAAGAACCCTTATGGGATACCGAAGAATAGTATAATAGAAGCAGCATCAACGAGTCACGCCTTTTGATAATAATGGTGCGTATGTGCCTTCTGTATTGAATATATTTCATCTATACTAACAGTATTTTTCAAAGTGCCAGCGATGAATCCAATTACACCGAAACCGTTGGCGACTTATCATGCTTTTTTCTAATAAAAACACTTGCTAAACGCTTTTAGCTGTGGTAATATCACTCTATTGTCAAGAGCAGCAACGCTCCTTTGCAACACTTTTATTATGGGCCCGTAGCTCAGCTGGGAGAGTACCTGAATGGCATTCAGGGGGTCGCGCGTTCGATCCGCGTCGGGTCCACCAAGAAGCCCCGAAATACAGGTGTTTCGGGGCTTCACCTATATTAAAATCAGTTAATTGGTGCAACGAAGTTGGCATGAACACAGTGAATAACGGAGAATTTGTCAGATGAAAAAATCATCGCTGGGGATATCATCCTGGCCACAAGATGAGCGTCCGCGTGAACGCTTGCTGTCACGCGGTTCCCATGCCTTGACTGATGCAGAGATTCTTGCTGTGTTACTACGAACAGGTGTTAAGGGGCAAAGTGCTGTTGAACTCGGTAGAGAAGTGTTGAAACACTTCGGTTCCCTGCAAGAAATGATGGCGGCACCAACATCGGCTTGGGTTGGTATTAAAGGTCTTGGTGCTGCAAAGCAGGCACAACTGTTTGCGGCTCTTGAATTGGGGCGTCGCGTTGCTTTACCTGATACGAGGGAAAAGACAGTAATCAAGAGTAGTAAACAGGCTGCTGAGTACTACGCGTCAAGACTGCGAGGATTGTCCGAAGAGCATTTCCGAATCGCATTCATCAATCGGCAAGGACGGCTACTTAACGATGCACTAATTGCAGAAGGGGTTGTTGACAGCGTGAACCCATACTTAAGGACAATAGTTGCGAAAGCACTGCAGACAAACGCTTCGGCGCTTATTGCGGCGCATAATCATCCCTCAGGAATCGCTTATCCGAGCGAATCAGATAAATCTTTGACCGCTAACCTAATATCTGCTTGTCGTCTGATTAGTGTGTCAGTTCTCGACCATGTAATTGTGACAAGTGAGGGCATCTTTAGCTTTGCTGATTCTGGGCTTCTTGATGTATTGAGTCTTGAAAGCCTTTCGTAAACTAGACATCTGATGGAAGGTGATACTATGAATGATGAACAACGGCAAATGGTGATTGAAACTCTTCGACGTGGGGAGGACTTGCCAATCGAGTGGTCAAGATTTTTGTTTCCACCTGAGAAACGGGAATACGAGCTTGTTTACCATGGTAAAGAGCGAGAAGAAGATATCATTGCAAACACTATGGCGGTACCCCTTCAGCCTGTCAGCACATTTGGAAAAAACGGTAATGGTTGGCAGAACAAACTGATATTTGGCGATAACTTGCAAGCACTGAAAACCTTGCTTAAGATGAAAGAGGAAGGAACACTCGTTAACGCTGATGGTACACCGGGAGTAAGGCTCGTTTATATCGACCCACCATTTTCAACGAAAAAGGATTTTTTGAGTGGCAAAGATCAAAAAGCGTACTCTGATAAAATAGAGGGAGCTTTGTTCATTGAGTATGTCAGAAAACGATTAATCCTACTCCGTGATCTTCTTTCTACAGATGGAAGCATATATGTCCATCTAGACTCAAAAATGGGGCATTACATTAAAATAATACTGGATGAAATTTTTATTGGCTTTGAGTTTTCTGAGATTATTTGGCTTTGTGGACTGTTGGGCAGTGGTGACTATTTCCCCAAAGCCCATGAAACTATATACTGTTATAAAAGAAAAAGTGCGATTTTTAATCCACAAAACAGGTTGGGTCTTTCAAAGCGGATAACTGGGGCACTTCAAAAAGATGACGCAGGCTGGTACTATACGCGAGGAAAGGAAAGTAGCGGTGGGAATAAGAACCTAAAAACATATATCTCTAGCAATCCCGATTATACAAAAGCAGAAGCTATTGAGTATGGAAACAACACGAGAAATCTACCAGCTTGGAGTGTTTGGATTGGTAAAGATGAAATTGCGCAAGTATATAATGATTTTGCAGTTGGTACATATGCCTATACTGCTCAGGAAAGCACCGGATACCCAACACAAAAGCCCGAAGCGCTTCTTAGTAGAATCATCCAAAGTTCCTCAAACAAAGGTGACCTTGTCCTTGACGCATTCGCTGGATCCGGAACGACCTGCGCTGTTGCGGAAAAGCTTGGACGCCGCTGGATCGGCATTGATTGCGGAAAACTTGCGATCTACACCATTCAAAAGCGTATGCTCAACTTGAAGTCAGATATTGGTAATAAAGGGGAGAAACTGAACCTATTACCATTCACGCTTTATAATGCCGGACTCTACGATTTTAACACTCTCACGCGGCTTCCATGGGTTGACTGGCGTTTTTTTGCCCTCCATCTGTTCGGATGCATAGATGAAAGGCACGAGATCGGCGGTTTAAGTCTGGACGGAAAACTAAGAGGTGCCAGTGTAATGGTTTTTAATCACATCGAAAACCCTGGAATGCAAATTGATGAAGGCACTATTGAGAATATCCACACTGCCGTTGGAAAAAAGATAGGTAGTCGCTTTTTTATCATAGCCCCAAGAAGCGTGTTTGACTTCCAGCAAGACTACATCGACCTTGACGGGGTTCGCTATTATGCGTTACGAATACCATATTCAATCATTAATGAGTTACACCATAGGGAGTTTACCGCTCTGAGGCAGCCAAGTGACGAGACTGCAGTAAATGATACAATTGATGCTGTCGGATTCGATTTTATTCAACCGCCTGAAGTAAAATGGTCTGTTCAAATCAATAAGGGTGAAAACGGCGATGAGGCATGTCTGACAATCGCATCGTTTGAAAGCCGTGCTCGTCTTCGCGATAAGGATTCACATGGAGGTTTTGAAACCTTCTCTGTATTAATGATCGATTATGATTACAATGGCAGAGTGTTTAACATGGACGATGTTTTCTATGCGCGCCAAATGCAAAATACCGGCTGGCAGACTGTTTTTCCAATTAACCAAATGGGAGAGGCAATCATGCTTGTCTTTATTGATATATATGGCAACGAAGCCAGAGAAGTTTTCGCACGGAGTTCTTTTGCTTCGAGTATGAGTATGCCTATCTCAAAGAAGAAAGAGAGAAGTTGATTTATGCCGCGAAATACAGATAGACAGAGCTTTAGAAACGAAGATTTAGTACTCGGGGTAAGCACAGCGGTTGATCGCGCCAAATGGGATGAGAGCCGTTATGAGGCGTTTATCGACGAGTTATGCGGAACGCGGGAATATCAAAAAGAAGCCATTCGTACTGCATTGCGCTATCTTTTGGCAGGTGAGCATAAAAACTTGCGGCAGCTAGCCAAGGCAAATTATGACGAGAATCCAGTTTTAGAAGCGCGATATGGCTCTTGGGCGGGAATGGAGCGTCATTTGCAAATGCCAGATATACTATCCGCAACCCTTGATTTGGCAACAGGGACAGGGAAGAGCTATGTCCTATATGGGCTTGCGGTTATACTTTTAGCCGAAGGGGTCGTTGATAGAGTTCTAATATTATGCCCATCAACAACCATTGAGGCTGGATTGATGGATAAGTTCCGCGAGTTAGCAGCAAAATCTGATATATACTCTCAATTACCTTCCGACAGTAGAATTAGTACTCCAACAATTATCAACGCAAGCCAAACGATAACGAAGGGAAGTATTTGTGTTGAAAACTATCATGCGGTGCTAGAATATGTCGGCTCATCCATCCGCGAGAGTTTGAAAGGAAAAGGTGAAAAGGTTGCGGTGTTGAATGACGAAACCCATCACGTAGCAAATGCGTCTGCTGCAAAAGTGAAAAAGTGGAAGGAGTTTCTTACCAATCCGGAGTATATGTTTCAATATATAATCGGTGTTTCCGGCACATGTTATGTTAAGGATGAATACTTTGCCGATGTGGTTTTTCGTTACTCTTTGCGGCAAGCAATGGAAGAGCGTCAAGTGAAAAGAGTCGATTATGTAGCTGAAATGCCGCGCACGGGCGAACACAACGAAAAATGGCAGTTGATTCGTAATCGCCACGAAGACAACCGTCGCAAGCTAATAAGCAGAGGAATCGTACCGCTTACTGTCATAGTCACCCAAACCATTACCAAGTGCAATGATGTAGCTGATGAGCTTCGAGGATTTCTAGTTGAGGAAGCCGGATTATCTATTGAATCTGTAAAAGATCAAATCCTTGTTGTCTACAACAATGCGCCAGATGTGAAAAAGCTGCCTTATGTTGATCTACCCAACAACCCTGTGGAATGGATAGTTGCTGTTTCCATGCTCAATGAAGGTTGGGATGTAAAGCGTGTCTTTCAAATTGTACCTCATGAAGAGCGTGCGTTCAACAGTAAGCTACTGATTGCTCAAGTTCTTGGACGTGGATTGCGTATACCGAACGAATGGAGCGGTGAGCAACCTGAGGTAGCAGTGTTTAACCACGATGCTTGGGCATCCAGTATAAGGCATCTTGTCAATGAGATACTGGAAATTGAGAGGCGGTTATCCTCAAACATAATTGATGACTCGCCTTTCCATTTTGAGCTTCATAACATCGATTACACGCTTGAACAAACCTCTATCAAAAAGCCAATGGATGGGGAGTATAAACTCTTCGACAAAGGGTATGTCGATCTGGCTACTGATTCACCTGCAGAGGATGTCAGAATCGAGTTCGAAAGAGCGGCAACAGGCGAGCGTTATAATTGGCAAACTACGATTCGCCGTAATACCTATACTCCATATGAAATCGCCTCAGTCATGTATGCTCGGTTGGAGGATTATCAAGACCCGGAAGATCCGAATCCCCAAATGCGTACAGTTTATACTGATCAGTTTCCCATAGACCGCTTGGAGGACATAGTAAAAAAATCACTTGAGCTACGTAATACCAATGTTGCCACAGAAAGCATGAAGCAAAAATTCCTTCAATCATTAGGCACACTACGCCGCAAGACATCGGAGTTTGTCCGATACACACCAAAGATTGACCGGTTCAAGACTCTTTCTACTCATGATCGCCAAGGAAACAGTGTCTCAGCGGCAGAACTACACAGTAGTAAATTCATCTTCTATACAGATCATACACGCGACAGTCTTGCTGATGAGCAAGTTGAATTTTTCGATGAAGTAATTGAGCCTGGAAGCGGATATAGACACATTCCTATCACAAATCGATATGATTTTAAGACACCGTTAAACCTAATAATAGCAGATTCGGAAAATGAACGGCGCTTCATTAGAAGTCTACTAGAACCAGCAAATGTTGCTTGCTATGACATGTGGCTCAAATCAACTGCCACAGGATTTTACGAAATCGATTACGCATGGAAAAAAGGAGAGCATCCGAAGCGAGGAAAGTTCAGTCCTGACTTCTTTATAAAGGCTGGGGATTTGATAATAGTAGTTGAAATCAAAGGCAACGAGGAGTTACACGAGCCGTCTGAGGAGAATAAAAAGAAAAACGAATATGCAGTTGCTCACTTTGATATTGTCAATGATCAGTTGAAAGCTAATGGACTCATGTTGAAATATGTGTTCACATTCCTTCCGGAACAAAATATCAATAGCTTTTTCCAGAGTCTAAGGGAGGGTAACATAACTAATTTCAGATCTGAGCTTGATGTAAAGCTCGCTGATGAAAGATAACCTCATAAACAGGTTCTTGGCATTGTCAGCGTTGCTCCATCATGTGGCGAGCAATGCAGGATGGACTCCGTTGATCGCCCCTGCGATGCGAGGGCGGCTATGCAGTCTTGTCGCTTCAAAAGTTTTATAGTCTTGCGTACCGTTTCGTTACGTCAGATTTATTGAGTTCCCAAATGGAAGACCTTTGGTTGTCCATATAATCATTGATTGACATACTTCATAGATTCAAAAGATACATTTCAATGACTTGTGCGGCAGCATCCACAGCATTATATTCGCTCGTATCCGCAGACACCATATTCACGATATCAGTCAGAAACCCTTTGTCACGAGTTTTCTTTTCAAGGTTTTCGATTGCCCTTTTTGCTGTATACCCATCAGGGCGATATGTTTCAAACGCCTGACAAGTTAAAACAGGATCAATTCGAACCACATTGGTCAATAACCAGAGGTCATACAAATCCCGTCCCTTTGACCGTTGGTATAGAGCTCTTAGCTTTGTCGCTGCTGTTTCCTCATTTTGAAACATTTTTACCATCGCCTTTCCAGTAAACCAATCAGTGTTTATTGAATACTCGATTTCAATAAGAGACAGTACCGGAGAGCGTTCATAAGTGTTAATCTCAATCTTTATTCGCAAATCACGCCCTGTCTGCGCCTTGCCATGCCAGTAAACTTTTGGATATTGTCCCATTCTCGTCTTAACAGTGAAGCCGGATTGCTTCCCAAGCTCAGTCAACTCTTTCATGATATCGCCTATGCCACCGGCACTCGAGCGGACAAAGTCCAGGTCTTCACTGTATCGACTTGGATGTGGCAGCACCATTTTATGTAAAGCCGTACCACCACGGAATATCAACTCTTCCGCAAGCATTTTGTTGTTGTATATTTCAATAATAGCTTTTGATAGTAGCAAGTCTTGCTCAATCTGTTCTCTCGTTGGCCATGGGTGCACTGCGCCCCATGCTGTGACCGTGTTAAAGGGAATCATACGTCCGGTAACACCTCCCTATTCACTTTAATACACCAGCTTGCATCGAGTATGCCGATAGGCAATCCTTGCGGATCTAGTATAGACGGTGATGTGTTCTGTTTTTCACAAACCGCCTTAAGATAATCAAGATCGGTGACCTCCGTGAAATACTCTAGGAGAAATCCAAGTCTACGTGCGGCGGTGACCGGATAATATTCAGTAAGTGCTACGAGAGAATTCATGTCCGTATAAGATGTGTCACATAGTTCCATAATAAGATTTGCGGCATTATCCAGTCCGCCGATAATCCCGACATCATTGCAGATATCTAGTAAAGTAGTCTCCTTACTTGAAACATAGACTATACCGCTCTTCGTTTCCTTCTGAATCAACAACACTTTTCTGATACGCTCCCGATGATAAAATTGAAAATGAGAGCGCCCTGCTGTCTTTGAGCGGATCGCTCTTGATGTCGCCACCTGAAAGACTTGCGGAGCATGGTGTGAAGCACCATGTAAATCTGCCGCCGAGAGCCAACCAATATAATAATCTGTTTCTAGGTGACTCATGATGGCGTCAATGATTTCGATTGCAGGTGGTGCTCCCCATGTCATGTACTCTGGAGGAACAGGTACCCATAAACCTCGTGCTGGCGTGACGATCTGATTACGTTGCTTGAGCGCCGCCATACGCTGCGGCACGTGGTTTTTGGGTATGCCAAGTAAAGCAGCGAGGTCATTGGTTGTGATTGAGGAAACACCATGCGCTAACATCCAATCCACTGATTCTGATGCCTTAATTTGCCCTGCATTTTTCAGTTGACGCTCTACATTGTTATTCATATATCATATACTAACACAAATGATTAGTATATGCAATATAAATATTATCAATAAGACTGATGCGGATTTGAATTTTATTAGCTAGAATAAAATGTATGTAATGTTATCAACAAAAATAGGGATGCCACTTATTTCGATGCCGCATGAATGGCTATCACTAAAGGGAATGGCATTCAGGGGGTCGCGCGTTCGATCCGCGTCGGGTCCACCAGTTATTCTTTTGTTCGTTTTCATTTACACACAAAGCATTGGAACCCTTGTGTTTCAATGCTTTGTGCATTATTTTGATAGAATTGAATATAAATTTGCTATTGTTTAAATTATATGATATTGTGCGTAAAGTTTAGACAATATATAAAGGACTAAGTAAACCTCTTTGAATGAGTTGTAAAGGAGTAGTGAATGAATCGTATAAAAAAGAGAGCACGAATTTTGCGTATTCGCCCCTTCAACATGGCGAATTTTTCAGGAGCTGGAGGCTATATTCCACTTATCGCTCTATTTGGATGGATTGTTTCCTTACCAGCAACTCTATCAATTTGGACAGGAACAGCAATTGGTTTAGATATAAACAGCAACGAAATCAACTTAAATGTTATAAAAACTCGTCTGCTAAAGCTAGTGTTACCATTCTCCATAATAGCAGCAGTTTTTTGGATTATTTTTTGTGTAATCCAAATTTCGTCATATGGTAACAGTTTACTAATATTTATATTAATCATATGGACTTTATTAATACATACAATTGGGGTGTATTTCCCTATTTATCTTTCTGCAAAGATTTTAGATAACATGAATAGATTAACAAAAGCCAAATGGTTTATGTTAATGTTCCTTTTTTCTGCTGTGATGGTTGTTGTTAGTATATGTGGCACTTACTTACTAATAGATATGTAGTTGAGAATAGATAAATGAGTGATGGTTCATTAAAATACCCAATAATAAAAAAAATTCGGCGGGAAAGCTTCGGGGGAATCATCTTTAACGAAAAACCTGCTTTTTTGGCTTATGTGGATGAAAAATATGCAAATAAATACAATATACCAAAAACAAAAGGAGCAATACTAGTTGACAATATATTTTCTGCTCCCATAGATGCACATTTCGCCATTACAACTCGATGTAATTTGTTTTGTCACGGATGTTATAATACTAATGAAACAGATAAACCAATAGACATTTCTTTTGATAAAGCTAAATCTGTAATTGACAAGTTATCTGAATTAAACGTCTTTTCATTGTCTTTTGGTGGAGGCGAACCAACTTTACATCCACATATTATCGATATAGCCGCATATGCCAGAGAAAAGCATATCTTACCAAATATGACAACAAACGGACTGACCATGACTAAGGAATTTGCCAATGCTTGTATAGTATTTGGCAATGTTCATTTCAGTATACACACAGCAGAAGATATAGACCATATAATACCAGCGATGATCACTTACCGAAAGGCAACTGGTCATAAACCAAGCTTAAATCTTTTGTTGAGTACTGAAACTTTACCGTATCTTGATGAAATTCTTCTAAACGCAAAAAAAGCCGGAATAAAAGCAGTATTATTTTTGCGATATAAAACTACTAGTAAGAATGTGGATACACATGATCTTTCCTTGGATAATATCATAGGTGAATTACCAGAACGCCTTAAGAAATTGCAAAAAAATAATAAGCGAGTCATGTTTTTATTCGATTGTTCCCTCTTTGAAGTATTAGCAGAAAGCAATTATTCTAGTTTAAAAACATACCAGAAATTCGATTACAATGGTTGTCTTGGAGGAAATGCAGTAATTGCAATTGATGTGAATGGCATGTACAAACCATGCTCATTTTTGAATGAGCCATTTGGCGATGTACAGGACCTCACTTTTTACAACTGGATATATGGCAAAGCTCTGAACGAGTTTAGAACAAAGAATAAAGACGATGCCTGTATCAGTTGTGATTACAACAAACTATGCAATGGTGGTTGTAGACTTTATCATAATGATGAGTGATTAGTATATCATTAATATTATAGATGATGACAGTTTAAGCAATTCACGCAACGTAACAAATGATACCAACGACGTAAGAAACGATGTCTGCGACGTAAGAAACGACACCAGCGACATAAGAAATGACACCAGCGACATAAGAAATGGTGCATTGCTTTTTAATTATCTATGAAAAGCAATGCACCGCTTTGTCTGTGACCGCTCGTTACAAGTCATAGAGCAAAAATCCAGTGCAATTTAAGAGGGAGCCTGCGACCGTAGAATCTCAATTATCTACAGTTTGGTGTAATGAGATCTTTCGCTGTCGCTCAAGATGACACTGGTGGTGCGTACGATGTATGCAATGAATAGCAAGATACAGGATTCTATCACACCTGTTACTATTAACTTTTATACGTTACAAAAATAAAGGATCAGTTGCGAATAATAGTGTTTTGTGATATTGTAGAACTACTTTCGCACATTGCTACATAGCATAAAGTATCAGAAAGGAGGCGCGATTATGCGGAAAAAACCGTTTATAGCTGGTTTGCTAGTCCTCGTTTTGGCAGTCGCTGGGTATGTTATACCCCGAGTAATGAGAACAGCAATTATACTTGAAATGGGAATCATTATGGCAAACAGGTTAAACTTGCTCTTTGCTCCCTTTGCTGTGTTCTCATTTATCGCCCTCGCTTTCGCTTTTATTCCAAAAAAACGAAAAAGCAAGAAAAAGGAACCGGAATACGAAATAATACTACCAGATTTAGAAACCCTAACACCTGACAGCGTTCGTGAAATGCTTATCCATTGTAAAGAGAAACACCCAAGTTTAACTGAGCAATATGATGACTGCATTAGACAAATTAATATAATCATTGAGCAGCAAGAAAGCTTTGAAAAACTAATTGCATTAAATAATGCAGGATATTTAAACGAAGCCATTTCCACATTGAGACTTGCTGAACAAACGATACTACGTAATTTAATGACAGCGGTCAATCGTGGGATTGTGGAAAAAACAGTTGGAATAATAGATTCAAATGAGGAAATCGAGTTTCAAAATCTCCTAAAACGGGTTCTTAGTGCCAACGAGGATGTTTTCGAGACGAATCAAAGGTTTCTCGTCCGCGCTTCAACCGCAATCAGCAGCAAAAGATTGGGCAATCAATCAAATACTGACACAGAAGCATGGATTCAAGCATTGGAAAACCTTGCATTGCCTTCTAAAATATTCGACGAAAAGACCACCCAGCAGCCATTTCAAAGCACTGGCTAATCACTCATAGTTACTGATAGATGAAAAAAGTTGTGACTATTTAAAAAGACAGTGCAATTTACAAGTTGCACTGTCAATTCCCTTGAAATATGAAAGGATGATTAAGTTGAAGCATAATAAAAGAATTGTGGGTATTATATTATTAGTATCCATGATGCTAATAACATTAAGTTCCTGTAAAAACAACTCTGGCGGCAACAATAGCAGTAGCAGCGGTAGCAGCTCAGGCGGTATCTTCGGCGGTAGCCAAAGAAGCATGAGCTATAATGATGCAAGATCGGAGCTGTCAGTGCTTGCAAAGAATGTCAGCGCTAACACATTGCCCGTAAGGCTCGATCCCAATGATGTATTCGACTTGGATTTATCCCATGAAACCCAATCACTTCCCGATATTTCTGAATATCCATTCGTAGTTAATCCAATTACTCCCAGTTATATTACTGTATATTCTACTAACCCCGAGATTATCAATGCAGCAAGGGAATTTAACGATGCAGCAATCACGATTAGTGGCGAGCAAGTTTCGGTGGGCGTAAGGGCGATTGACTCTGCGCTCGGTACAAACTTTATATTATCGGGCAAATATACACCAGACCTTATTATTCCAGTAAACAAAATTTACGGCGAGCTACTGTCATTGGGGAACACTTCGATAAGCCTACTTACAGATTCTACAGTCAGAGGCATATCTGGCATTGTCATCAAAGACACAAATGATGCTGATGATTTTTCAGCCCTTGTTAATAAGGTCCACAACGGCGAGCTTTCCATTGGCTATGTTGACCCATTGCAAAATCCAGATGGCTTAAACTTCATCTTATCTGTTTTGTACGAATTTGATAATGGAATTCCCCTTAGCGAAACCGCTGTCGAAGGTCTACGACAATTGCAAAACAACATAACACTCATTGCCAATGACAGTGCTCAGTTGAAAAGCTCGTTTTTACGAGGTATCCTCGATGGTTATGTACTGGATTATAATTCATATAAAAATACATCAGAGTTCACATCTGGCTTTAAGTTTATACCCTTTGGGTTAGCACAAAACAACCCAATTTATACTGTAGGTGATCTTAGTTCTGTGAAAACGCAGATCGCGGAGGCGTTCTCAGAGTATTGCGTCAATGCTGGAGCTGGCTCCCTTGATTCTATTGTTGCCAACCACAGCTCAGATGTATTGATATCAGCCACTATCGCTGGCGGACTTAGCAGCATATACCGCTCTGTTAGGGGTGGGTCATCCAACATAACTGCAGTTTTCATTGCCGATGTCTCTGGAAGCATGGGCGGTACGCCATTATTAAGACTAAAGACTGGTTTGCGAGGCGCTATAAATTCCATAGACCCAAACAATAATATTGGCTTGGTAACATTCGCAGATAGAGTGAATATCGCAGTGCCGATTGCTCCCTTTGACGGCAAGCAGCAGTCCTATTTCTCTAACGCCATCAGCAACATGAGCGATGGTGGATTGACAGCTATGTACGATGCATTGGCTGTGACCTTACAAATGATGCTGGAATACCAAGACGAAAACCCAGATACGAAGCTGGTGATTTTCGTGTTGACAGACGGTGACAGCAATGTGGGATTAGATTACACAAGAATGAGTCCCATCATTGCCGCTCTGAAAATACCCATTTATACAATTGGATACGAGTCTGAAACCAATAGTTTAAATACTGACATTTTAGAGCAGCTTGCAGCTATAAATGAAGCCAGTTATATTGATGCAGGTACAGATAATATCACCTACATCTTATCGAGCCTTCTTCGCTCGCAGGCATAAGGAGAGACGATAAATGATGAAAAAAACAATATCAGCTATTATTATACTTGCATTGATTACAACTGTGCTGGCAGGTTGTAAAAGCAACAATATCACCAGTTCAACGCCAAGTGGTGGTACACAAGTATCATCACGTCCCTCTTACTCTACAAATATAACCGTATATATGCCCGTGGAATATGTGGATGAGAATGTACTCAGGGATTTTGAAATAGAATTTAACGTTAGCGTAACTCTTGTGGAATTTGATTCCAACGAGGAAATGTATGAAGAAGCCATCGAGACAAGCATTTATGATGTCTTAGTGCCTTCTGACTATATGATTGACCGACTTATTCAAGAAGGGTATTTGACAAAACTGGATCATAGTTTGCTACCTAATATGGCATATGTATCTGAGCAATATATGAGTCCAGAATATGACACAAACAATGATTATCATATACCATATATGGTTGGTACCCTGGGCATTTTGTACAACCGTCGATTGTTACAAATAAGTTCTTGGGAAGATATGTTTAAAACTGATGGAATTCTTATGGTGGATTCTGAAAGAGATGTGGTTGGTATTGCATTAAAAATGCTTGGATATAGTATGAATTCCACAGATGATGATGAGTTACTCGAGGCAAGCCAGGTGCTGGAAAATGCACGGAGAAATATCAGAGGCTACTACGAGTCCACTTTCATAATCGATATGATAACTGCTCAGGAAGCCTTCATTGGCGTTGTATACTCAGGCGATGGTAAGCTGGGAGTAGATTTAAACTCCAGTTTGGCTTATATTATTCCTGATGAAGGTAGCAATAAATGGACTGATTCCTTTGTTATCCCAGCTTCTTCAAAGAACATCGAATTAGCCCATGCTTTTATAAACTTCATGTGCAGTCCTAACATTGCCATTCGCAACATGAGTGCCATCGGCTATACTTCTCCAGTATCCGATGCTTGGAGCGAGTTTGCCAGCAACATAATAATGTTTCCCATCGATGACGAGCTAGCAAGATGCGAAACCTTTGTCCATTCCAATCAAATTGTAGAAAAACACAACAGAGTCTGGACTATTCTAAGAAGCAGATGATTTCAATGAAAAGTTCAAACTTTACTCTTTTGTCACGAATCAATAGGTAGTTGCAATGAAAGAATACCAAATTGGAAAAAACGATGCGGGTCAACGTCTTGATAGGTTCATCAGCAAAGCAGTTCCATTGCTCCCAACATCCCTTGCTCAAAAGTACATTCGATTAAAACGTTTTAAAATAGACGGAAAAAGTGCAAAGCGGGATTATGTACTAAACCAAGGTGATGTTTTACAAATGTATATTAATGATGAATATTTTGAAGAGACCCGCAATAATGTCTTATATAATAAAAATGTCCAATCTCAGAGGATATTATCTGAGCCCGACATTTTATATGAAGACGACAATATAATGCTTATAAATAAACCAGCAGGTGTATTGTGTCACAGCGACAAAGACAGCGATAAAGATTCGTTGATTTCGCAGGTTTTAGCATATTTATATCAAGGTGGAAAATGGAATCCTGAAAATGAGCATTCATTTCGTCCAGCTCTTTGCAACCGCATCGACAGAAATACGAGCGGAATCGTAATTGTTTCAAAAAACGCTCAGTCTCTAAGACTGCTAAACGAAAAGATAAGAAAGAGAGAAATCGATAAATACTACATGGCTCTTGTCCTGGGAGAACCTGGAGAGCCTGCTGGTCGCCTGTTTGGCTATCACGAAAAAGATAGTGTTGCCAACAGGGTTACAATTTCCCAACAAAGCAACGAAAAGACGAAGGAAGCTATTATGGAATACAAGACATTGGCAACGACTGGAAATCTATCGCTTCTGGAATGTCTTTTGTTTACAGGGAGAACCCACCAAATTCGTGCTCAATTGGCAGAGATTGGAACACCCATACTTGGAGATAATAAGTATGGTGATAAAAGCATGAACAAGCAATTTGGTGAAAAGTTCCAAGCTTTATGCTCATACAAACTGGTGTTATCATTTAAATCAGATGCTGGAATAATGCAATACTTGAACAAAAAGGAATTCCTATGTGAAAATATACCCTTTTTAGACAAGTACTTCCCTGACTATTCCAAGCTCATTTAGAGGATTTATTATATTAGCAAGAGAGTGTTTAAAGGGTGAATCCCTTAACTGGCGATGATGCGACATCCTCATAGACGACCATAATAACTGTCCCGTCTACTGTTGTTTTTATTTCGATTCTCGTCACCCGAATGTCTTCTTGTTTGATAAATTCGTTTACTTCTTCTTCGATTTTTTTGTTTGTACCATCAAATAGTTTTATTTGCATGATTTTTTTAACACTCCTCATATATGGTATTTCTATTGGTATTTTTCTATCATGCCAATGTGGCGAACCGATTATAGCATACTTTTTTTTACTACACAAGCAAAGCCTAGAAACAATGTGTTTCTAGGCTTTGTGGAGTAATACGTATAATTATTTCGCTTTGCGTAAGCAATTAAGCTTAGCCCTGATTGCGTATATGTGCGGCTACTTTTTTATCTTCGCGCATAATATGATTCATAAACCAGTTGCCAAGGGCGTTGGATAATTGAGTTAAAACTACAAAAGAAGCTTCGCTAGCCTGCTGTTGTTTTGATAAATCATTGACAAGGGATTTAAACTCCTCATGCAGCTTCTTATGGTTTATTTGGTCTGGATAATTACTTTGTTGTTGTAGCCTTTCTTCATCGCCAAAGTGTTTTGCTGTATAATCAACGAGAAATTTCATCGTTGCACTTACACGTTCATTACCTTGCTTGTTTTTGCAAGCATCTTGAAATTCGTTGATTGCTTTAAAAAGCTCCCTATGCTGCGAGTCTATCATATCATTGCCTGTAACAAGGTCGGGGGTGACTGAAAATGCCATTTTCTACTCCATTCGATTATAATCAATTAAATTCTTATCAACGATTCCTTGATAAGTTAGAAAAAGTCGACGTTATATTACGACAAAAGTATAGGGTATTACCATTAATACCCTATACTTATTATCGGAGTTTTTTAATGAAACTTTAGTATAGTTGTGATGCAATAGTGCAATTGATACACCTTGTTGAGAGACTTTTTGCATTATGGAGCCATAGACACTTCCCTTTTATTAATTCGTGGGCAAAAGCCAAAATAATAAACAAGACCAGAAACTAACATAACTATTGATATAATTTGCGAAGTGGTAAAAATGCCATATTTTCCCCGAATCAAGTCTCCTCGAAAGTATTCAATAAAGAAGCGTAGTGTTGAATATACCAGAAAGTAGACTGTTGCAACTGTACCAATATACTTGCTTTTGAGATAAATGACAACGAGAATCGTTGATAAAAGCAGCAATAAAGCAGCCTCAATTAGCGGAATAGAAAGCAAGGGGATGCCAGATGGAGCCCCAATTGCATTTGGTGGGTATACAACTGCTAAAGGATGTCCATGAGGCATCACAATACCATAGCAGCAGCCAGCAAGATGACAACCTATTCTGCCAATGGCATGGGCGATGGCAATAGCTGGAATAAATAAATCAATTAATGGAGCGATTTTAATTTTATATTTGCGGCAATAGATAATTAAAGCGCACAATCCCCCCAGAAGCCCTCCATAAAAAACCATTTCACCAATGATGTATTGCAAAACTTCACCTGCAGGAAGCAATTTGTACCGCTCCCAGGCAAGGGCAACTTCGACTAATTTCATCAATGGACGCAAGCTTACAGCTCCCACCAAACCCCCACAAATGCAGATTAAAAAAGCCATCGATACGTCTTCTATGTCGCTTTGCTTTTTTCTAGCCAATAAAAATATTAACAACCAAGCAACAGCGGCACCAGTGAGTAGCATCAACCCATATGTAGGAATATCTATTCCAAATATTGATATAAACGGTAGCAAAGGAATCCTCCTCATGATTATCAAACTCGTTTATATGCAGTTCGATATACAGTTCGATATACAGTTCGATATGTAGTTCGATATATGAATATAATGTCGAAGTTCTATTAATATTTCACATTTAACTGGCTCAAAGCAGTGTTACTACACATGCGGCGCAAGCAAGCATCACTAAAAGTGATAAGGCTAAGCTTATGATGCACAACACAATCCCAGCAGTTGCAATTCCTGTGGGTGCTCCCTGTTCTTTGGCTTGGTTTCTACCTACCACACCTAATATGAGTCCAACGATTGCACATATTGGACCAAATATTGGGAAGGGTAAAGGCACTAGTGCTAAAATTCCTAAAACCAATGATGCTATTCCCATGTTATTATTGTTTACTCCTTTTTGTTTATACTATGTGCTTATATAAATTAATCCATAAAAAATGATTAATTATTGTTTGTATTTATATCTCGTTTCCAATCTTCTATATGTTTTTTAATCGCCAAAAAGCTCTGTTCGCTCATGTTGTGCTCAAGTTTGCATGCGTCGTTTATTGCAGTTTCAGTATCAACACCTAAATATATTAGCCAATCAGATATGAGTGTATGGCGTTCATACATTGTCTGTGCTATTTCTCGTCCGCTTTCTGTAAGGGTGATGAATCCCTCATCACCCATTATGATATGCCCATTTTCACGCAGCTTTTTCATGGCAATACTTACACTGGGTCTTGAGTATTCCAGCTTATTTACTATATCGATGGAGCGAATTGGTTCTCCCCTTTGACTTAGCATTAAAATTGTTTCTAAATAGTCTTCCGCAGATTCATTGTAGCTCATCTCTCTGCCTCCTGTGCCTTAGTGTGCTTATCTCAGCATAACACGAAAATGAAATTTCTTCAATAATAAACACGAAACTATACAATTTGTGTTGACAAATGCGTTAGTTGATGCTAACATGGTTAGTGGATACTAACACTCTTGGAGGTGGCTGAAAATATGTATGCATTATTACTTAGCGCATTGGCTGGTATCGGCGGAACAGGTGTTGGCGGAATACTGGCAATTATACTAGGCAAAACATCGCAAAAACTCAATTGTTGGCTACTCTCCTTCGCTGGTGGAGTGATGACAAGTATAGTTTTCTTCACACTTATTCCTGAAGCTGTTGATCACTCAGGTATACTCTATACGCTCCTTTGGATGTCTCTAGGAATTATCGTGGTGATGATTCTGAACCATGTGGTTGACCGCTTAACCGGAGGTGATGAACCAACGATTAAAATACATCGATCAACAGAGGAGCTTTATCACGAAACAGGAGTTATTAAACAGCAACATGATATGGTGAAATCCGGGATACTTATGTTTGTTGCCATGGCTTTACACAACATCCCAGAAGGTATCGTTGTCGGTGCCAGTGGTAGTCATGATATACAGCTCGGTCTTTTGATGTCTGTCATAATAGCCCTACATAATATGCCTGAAGGTATGGTAGTGGCGGCTCCATTGGTAACAGCAGGTTTCAGCCCTTTGAAAGTGATTTTCATAACTTCACTTTCAGGAGCAACAGAGCTATTAGGTGGCATCATCGGAATATCAATGGGTGCTTTATCTAATCAATTTCTAGCACTTTCCCTAGCCTTTGCAGGAGGTGCCATGCTCTATGTGACTTTTTGCGAGATACTTCCCCAATCCATAATAATGACCGAAAATCGTAGCACTACCTTTGTGACATTAGTAGGAATTATTGCAGGAATGCTTCTAGCATCATATCACTGAGTTTAAAAACCAAAGAGTCTAACGGTGCTTGTAAAGGCAAAACATAATACAACACCCACAACAGTTGGAATCAAAATTGACAGCCCCATCCACTTATAGCTACCGGATTCTTTCTTTATGGTTAGGCAAGCAGTTGAGCAAGGCCAATGGCACAAGCAAAATAGCATTGTGGAAACAGCGGTTACCCAGGTCCATCCATTTGCCACCAACAGCGTTTTTAGCTCTGTCAGGTTATCCAGTTCAAGTATCGTTCCAGAGGAAATGTATGACATAATAATTATTGGAAAAACAATCTCATTTGCAGGAAAACCTAATATGAACGCAAGTAGAATCACACCATCGAGACCAAGAAGCCTGGCAAAAGGATCCAGCAAGGACGCACTAAAGGACAAAAGTGTAGTTTCGCCAACGGAAACATTGGCGAATATCCATATAACTAGTCCAGCTGGTGCCGCTATTGCAACCGCTCTGCCCAGCACTCGCAATGTTCTGTCTAAAATCGAACGCACGATGACTTTTCCAACTTGCGGTGAACGATATGGAGGAAGCTCCAGGGCGAAAAACGACGATTCTCCTTTTAGTATAGTGACTGATAAAAAATGGGAAGCTCTAAATGTGAGAAATATTCCCAAAACGATAATTGCTGCCAATACTAAAGCAGAGAGTAAGGAGTCCACCAACCCTCCTGCAACGCCAACAAAAAACATGGATATGATAGCAATTAGTGTGGGAAATCGACCGTTGCATGGAACAAAATTATTGGTGAGTATGGCTATAAGTCTTTCTCTTGGCGAATCTATGATGCGGCAACCGATTACTCCAGCACAGTTGCAACCAAAACCCATACACATTGTCAAAGCTTGTTTCCCGCAAGCTTTTGCTTTTTTAAAGTGATGATCCAAGTTAAATGCGACTCTGGGTAAATAGCCGAAGTCTTCAAGCATTGTAAATATCGGAAAAAATATAGCCATTGGAGGAAGCATTACTGCAACCACCCATGCTAAGACGCGGTATACGCCCAATACAAGCAAGCCATGGAGCCAATCAGGAGAACCTAGCCGCATAAATAGTGCAGTCAAATGATCTTGTATCCAAAATAGGAAATCAGCAAGCATTTCCGAGGGGTAATTAGCTCCTGCAATGGTAATCCATAGAGCACCGCAAAGAAGAGCAAACATAATGGGTATACCAAATTTTTTGCTGGTGAGGATGCGATCCAGCTTTCGGTCTCGCGAACCGCCCACCATATCTGGGTTTTTATTACCCAAAGCGCAGGTTCCGCAGCCAACACAATCTGCTCCACAGCGGGGGGTTACAATTTCTGCCACTTCCTGGGCAGTATAAACAATGCGAGATACCACCATATCTTTCAGTATATCCCCGGATATTCCATGGAGTTTTAGTTTTCTTCTTGCTTCTATCAAAACTGATTTCACATCAGTCTCTTCCATTATGTTTCTACCAAGGTATTTATGGACATTATTGCAAAGAAGCTCATCTCCTTCCAAAGCCCTAAGCGCCAACCAAGTTCCGCTTACTTCACCTTCCAGCTTTTGGTCTAATTTATCTGCTAGAGCTTTGATAGAATCTGTTATATCATCTTCATATTCGATTTTTTTAGGTGTAGCTATATAAGTTTCTGAGTATACTTCCTCAGTTCGTTCAATAAGTTCCGTGAGTCCTTCTCCGCTACGAGCGCTGGTTCCCACCACAGGAACTCCCAGCTCTTCTTCCAGGGCAGCGAGATCAATTTCAATGTTTTTCTTTCTTGCTTCATCCAGCAAATTTACACAAACAATTACATTTTTAGTTATTTCCATGACTTGAAGCACTAGGTTCAAGTTGCGTTCCAATACAGTGGCATCGCAAACTACGATGGTTGCATCGGCACCACCAAATAGTATAAAGTCTCTAGCAATTTCTTCTTCTGCCGAGTGTGCCATGATGGAGTATGTACCAGGTAAATCCACTAGTATATAGTCGTTTCCATTATGGTTGTGAACTCCTTGTGCACTGGCTACTGTTTTCCCTGGCCAATTGCCTGTGTGCTGTCGCATTCCTGTAAGGTTGTTGAACACAGTGCTTTTTCCCACATTTGGGTTTCCCGCCAATGCAATCACCCTATCTGAAGGACTCCCTTTTATTATTTCCAACACTTCTGGATTACTATTGTTGACTAAAACGATGCCAATCACCTCTTTTCTTTTATATGTTGTAACCTAGCTTGCCACTAAAACACCGACAGCATCTTCTGCTCTCAGGGCTATTATTGCTCCGCGGATTCCATATGCAACCATATCTCCTTGAGGGCTTTTTTGAATGCAATTTACCTGTGTGCCTTCAACTAAACCCAGATCTTGCAAGCGTCTTTTAATGCTACTGGCATTTGTCAGCGAAAGAACCTTGGCCCTCTCCCCTTCTTGTAAATCAGTTAAGTTTTTATAAGTCATTTATATTCCTCGATTTAAACGTAATAATATCGAACTCATCTATACAAAGGTTTTTCATCAGATATTTCATCACGAGGCATCTTAGCCTCCTTATAATTATCGACATTTTGAGTCATATTATTACTTTATATGAATAAGTGAAAAAGACGGTTCTGCTGTGCGAACACGGAGGAACCGTCTCCTATCTTATAGTTTTATTATATTGGATATCTTCTCTTTGTGTTATCCTATGTCATTCGGCGTTATTCGGCACTTAGTGCTGCCATTGTTAGGTAGTTGTAGGGTTTGTTGAAATGGGGTAGGAAAAATATATCCAGCAGCTTGAGCTTGTCGATGGTGACTTTTTCCTGAATAGCTAAGGAGTACATATGAATACCCATTGAAATATCGAAATATGAAGCCATTTGAGCACCAACCACCACACGGCTCTTTTTGTCATAAACGATACGGAGTTTGACAGGAGGGTTATCAGTTTCGATGAACTCTGGCTTTTGTAGGTCTTCGTAGTCAACATATGCAACGTCCATTCCCAAAGCAGTTGCCCTTTGGACTGAAACACCCGTGGAAACCATTTTATAGTCGTATATGCAAATTCCGTTCGACCCTTGAACACCTATGCTTTCAACGTCAAGCCCGCATATGTTATATGCCGCAACAAGTCCGCTGCGCACAGCATTAGTAGCTAATGCTATATAATCGCTGGCATCGATGGCATTATTATGAACAGTTGCACAATCGCCAATGGCATAGACATCCTTCATTGATGTTTCTTGCCTTTTGTTCACCAAATACGCACCATTTCTAAAGAGTTCGATTTCATCTTTACCCAGCACAGCGTTAGGACGGAATCCCACACATAGTATTACCATGTCGGATGGATAGCTACCCTTGTCTGTGATAATGCTTTCAACCTTTTGATTACCTTTTATTTCCAGGAGCTTTTCTCCATAATGGAGCCGGATACCGCTGTTACTGAGAACACCGTCCATCATTTCTGAAAAAGGTTCATCATAATATGATGAAAGGCAGCGGGGCATCACATCAACTAAATCCACATTTTTCCCATGGAGCTGGAAAGCCTCTGCCAACTCGACACCGATATAGCCAGCACCTATCACTGAAATGTTTTTGATATTTGGGTCTTTTAGCTTCTCAATGACTTCTTCGGCATTTTGAAAAAGCTTGACCAGCTGCACATTTTCCAGATTCCCGCCGGGAACATCCGGTACAATGGGTACCGACCCTGTGGCTAGAATCAGTTTATCATAGGATTCTTCGATGTTGCTGCCATCTTTTAGTGTGACAAAAACGGTTTTTTTCTCGAAGTCAACTCCGGTTACTTCCGCTTCCATGTGTACTTTTGCACCTTTTTCTTCAAGAAGCTTTTGGTTGGAATAAAAAAGACCATCGGAACCACTGATTTGATTACCAATCCACAGTGCCATTCCGCAGCCTAAAAAGCTAATATTGGAATTACGGTCGAACACCACAACCTCTGGTTTCGGGTCTTGCGCCAGCATTGTGTTGATTGCAGCTGTACCAGCGTGGTTTGCTCCTATGACGATTACTTTGCTCATGTATAGTTTCTCCTTTATTGTGTATAATTTACCATTATCTAATTAATTATACCCCAGAAAAAAATATGAAATTATACCCCTAAAAAAATAATCGCATTCGCAAACTACACCCCAAACGCCATTTAAAACACGGTTGTATAAACGTGGGGATGAACGCGGGTGAACGTGAACATGGGGACGGTTCTTTTGTTCATTTTTGAACGCGGGGATGAATGAACAGAGGGACGGTTCTTTTGTTCAAAATGAACAAAAGAACCGTCCCCGCGTTCACGCGTTCAATTCCCGCGTTCACCTGCGTTCACTAGTTATATACGCTATTGCCTTTGTAGTCAATGGCGACCACTAGGGGCATCTCTCTTACTTTGAGCTTGTAGACAGCTTCTGGACCTAAATCATCAAAGGCTACAACAACTGCTTCAATAATACATTGCGCCATTAGAGCACCTGCTCCTCCAATCGCACTGAGGTATAAGCCGCAGTATTCTTTTATTGCGTCTACCACAGCTTCGTTTCTAGAGCCTTTGCCAATCATAACCTTCAGACCCGCTTCAATCAAAGGTAAAGAATACGCATCCATTCGCAAACTCGTGGTTGGTCCGGCAGAGCCGATGACCCGACCGGGGGGTGCAGGGCATGGACCTGTATAGTATATCGTTTGAGAATCGGCATCAAAGGGCAATGCAATTCCAGCGTCCAGCAGTTCAACCATACGTTTATGCGCAGCGTCTCTACCAGTGTAAACAATACCATTTAGTAAGACAAGCTCTCCAGCAACTAGCTTTCGTATCGATTCGTCAGTCAAAGGTGAAGTAATTGTAGTCATATAAAGCGTCCTTATTTGTAATAACTCAGGAAAGCAGCACAGAATTTTTCCCCTGAGCAGCTACTTTGATTCTATACTAGCGAGCGGAAAGATTTGCTGATTTATTGCGCTGGATTTTTGTTGCCATGTGGTGCGGGAAATCCGCAGTAATGCTAGCGCATGGTCTGGATTTACCGTGCCGCATGGCGGCAAAAAGACAAGCAATAAACTGCAAATCTTTTCGCTCGCTAGTATATATCCAGGCGACTGACGCCGCTGGCGAATGCTGCTTCATATACAGCTTTCGCAACGGATGCAGCCACTTCCCTATTCAATGGACCTGGAATTATATTGTTTTCGGATAATGCATCGTCTGTGATAAAATCGGCAATAGCATGGGCAGCAGCAAGCTTCATTTCTTCGTTGATATCAGCTGCGAATGCATCGAGTGCGCCTCTGAACACCCCTGGAAAGGCGCTGGCGTTGTTGATTTGGTTGGGAAAGTCGCTACGCCCTGTTCCAACGACTGCTGCTCCTGCTTCCCTCGCAAGCTCGGGCATGATTTCCGGAGTCGGATTTGCCATTGGAAGAATGATCGGGTCTTTGTTCATATTCCGAATCATTTCCTGAGTAACACAATCAGCTGCGGATACACCTATGAACAGATCCGCACCGCTTATTACTTCCGCAAGGGTGCCCCTGCGGTTTTCCCTGTTTGTGAACTCTGCCATTAAGCGTTTTTCTGCATTCAAATTGTCCCTGTCTTTATAAATTGCACCTTGGCTGTCGCACAGTATCAAACTGCCGATGCCCGAGTTGTGCAAAAGACGAGCAGTTGCTATTCCAGCTGCACCCGCTCCGTTGATAACAGCAGCAACATTGCTCATATCTCTACCCGTGAAACGCAAAGCGTTGATTACTGCAGCAAGAACCACAATTGCTGTACCATGTTGGTCATCGTGAAAAATCGGAATATCGCAGCATTCCTTCAAACGGCGTTCGATTTCAAAGCACCGAGGTGCAGAAATGTCTTCCAGATTAATCCCGCCGAAGCTCCCTGACAGCAGATAAACCGTGTTTACAATCTCATCGATGCTCTGGGATTTTATACACAAAGGAACTGCATCAACACCGCCCAGCTCTTTGAACAGCACCGCTTTCCCTTCCATCACCGGCATTGCGGCTTCGGGTCCTATGTCTCCCAATCCCAAGACCGCTGTACCGTCTGTAACGACAGCAACAAGGTTTGCGCGACGGGTAAGCTGGAAGCTCTTTGTCGGGTCATTCTTAATTTCCAAGCAGGGTTGTGCAACTCCAGGGGTGTAGGCTAATGATAAATCGTCTGTAGTTTCGATGGGTACACGGCTGACAAGCTCGATTTTCCCTTGCCATTCATAATGCTTTTTTAGTGATTCAGTTGCATAATCCATTGTAATTCTCCTCATTTTTGCAATGCTTTATTAGTACTGTTTACGTTTTGATTGTTACACACTGTGTTTTTCACAAAGACAAATCAGCATTTATATTCATTGCATATCCTTTGCTCTAGCAAACCATTCGCGCCACGGTTTCTCAAATGACCGCTGATTTGTGACGAGTTGCATGACAACCGATGTTAACTGCCACTGGTAATCCCGCTATATGGGTAGGATACGTGTTAATATGAACACCCAATGATGTCGTCTTGCCGCCGAAACCAGCTGGCCCGATACCCATGTCATTTACCAGAATAAGCAGTCGGGATTCGAAATTCGCCCAAAATGGCTCTGGATGCGAAGTTCCAATTTTTCGCAACAATGCCTGCTTAGACAAAACAGCAGCTTTGTCCATAGTTCCGCCTACTCCCACCCCCACAATTACTGGGGGACAAGGATTAGCTCCAGCATTTCGCACAGTTTCAAGAATAAACCGCTCCATTCCATCAAGCCCATCGGATGGCGACAGCATTCGAATTGCGCTCATGTTTTCGCTGCCAAAGCCTTTTGGTGCAACGATAATCTCTAATTTATCGCCGGAAACGAAATCATAATATATGACACAGGGAGTATTATCCCCTGTGTTTACACGCTCGATGGGGTCGCCTACAATGCTGTTTCGCATATAACCTGCGCCATACCCCATTCGCACTCCTTCATTGATTGCTTCTCCGATATTGCCCTGTACATGAAGCTCTGTACCAATGTTGACAAAAACGACAACCATCCCAGTGTCTTGACATATAGGAAGTCGCTCTTGGGCAGCAATCTTTGCGTTTTCCAAAAGCATATCCAATACCGTTCGGGCAAGCTGCGATGTTTCTTTCGCAGCTGCCTGTGAGAGAGCATCATATATATCCTGTGAAATATCCATGTTAGCTTCGATACACAGTTTCGCGATTGTTTCCGCAATATGTTCAGATCTTATGACTCGGATGTTTGTTGACATGGAACTATAACCTTTCTATTTATATCATAAGGTTTGCCAGACTTGCTAGGTACATAATGTATAAAAGAACCGTCCCCGCGTTCAGCGAGTCTCCGCGTTCAGCGAGTCCCCGCATTCAGCGAGTTAGAGATAAAGAGATACAATACTTTTTGCAGCGGCTTGGAGTTCTTCTGCGATGTCTTGCGGCTCCAGAACTTTCACCTTGTCTTTGAAGCCAAGGAGCCAGTTTACTATGTATTCGCGGTCTGAAAAGTCCATGGCAAAGCGAAGTCCTTCATCGGTTTCGGTAAAACAATCTAATCCATATGTTTCAACCAAGCGATACTTTACCGAGGGGTCAAACAATGCGACTACTTTAATATCTCCGCTATACATTATTTGAAAATCCAGTTTTTCAGAAGGTATATCTCGAACCACATATGATTCATCGCACATTTGCAAGTCACATAGTCGCAGCAGCTTGAACATCCGCCAGTCTCGGCGTTCCATGCAATATCCGTACACATACCAGGATGTCCATTGGAATATCACAAAGTACGGTTCGATAACTCGATGGCTTTCGCCTTTTTCGTAATAATAATCAAACTCGATTAGCTTTCCTTCTAATACTGCGCGTTTTATTATTTCTATCTTCTCGGTAAGTTGGACTTTATAATATGAAGAAAGGTCGATGATAACAGGTTCGCGGAGGGAAACAACCGCATCTGAATTTGCTCCAAGCTTGTCAAGTGTTCTTTCTATGCGGGACTGTTCAGATATACTGCCGATACCTTTTAGTGCGGCGACTATCCCAGATAGTTCGTCAGTTGTCAAAACGCTTTTGTCCAGTTTAAAGCCTTCTGCAATGGAGATTCCACCGCCTGAGCCTTGTTGGGTGACAATGGGTATTCCAGCTTGACATAACGCATCAATGTCACGCCCGATGGTGCGTCGGTTGACTTCAAATTTCTTCGCCAAATATGGAGCAGTCACCTTTTCATTCTGCAACAAAATGGTCAATATACCCATCAATCGATCAAGTTTCATATGTGTGCTTCCCTTCTTACGGTGTTAGCAATTGTTATCATAGATTGCTTTGGCATTTTGTTTAAGCAAGCAACTATATATTTTACACAATTATATTATAAACACTTCAATTGTCAAGAATGAACAGAGGGACGGTTCTTTTGTTCAATGAACAGAGGGACGGTTCTTTTGTTCAATACCATCCCTCTATGTTCTCTTAAATTGCTAACATTGATTTTACAACAAATCATTGAAGCTTTCTTTGTTTTTACTTAGGTAAACCAGTGCGTTTCCACTTCGTGCTATTAAATCAGCAATGAGCTCTGATTCTACCTGGGTGTAATATGCAATCCCCTTTAAATAGGTCGCGCAAATAATATAGTAAACGGATTGCTTTTCATCTGAGCTTAGAGGATTTATGCTATCATAGCCTTTTAGCATTTCCTTTAATGTGTTTAAATACACATCAATTGTCGGTTGGTATGTCAATTCACCTGCACCCCATGTGATGTCATAAATCCTTGGAAATGACAGATTATATATCTCAAAACCTTTGAAGCCAATGACTTCCCCATTTTCATAGACAGCGGTATCTCCAGTTAGGTTGCCGTGGATAAGCTGCTTGGGGAGTTTTTCGTGTAATATGTTGAAATTTTCGATGAAATCATTGAAAAAGCCCTCGCTGATTCCCAAATCAAGCCCTTTTACGATTGGGATTGCCTTTTCCCCTTGCTCATATAGGTTCCCTTCGTTTGGCTTCACTTCTCCCTGGATGGATTTCAACGCCTTGTGAAGTCTGGCTATGGCTTGACCCAGTTTATTTGCATGATTTTCACGCAGTTCGTTATTTTCCAAGCGACTAATGTCTTCATCAGTCAAAGGACTTGTGTTGAGCGGTTCTCCCAATATACCAGTGAGCAGGAATATATGCTCACCGTCAAGATAGTCTTCCCCTTGTTTTGTTGAAATCGGTAAAAATTCTGATGAAAGTCCTTGTTTGTAAAGTGCTTTAGCTATGTTAATATTGCGTATCATTTTTGACCGCTCGTTTGTTTTGAGATAATACTCGCTACCGATTTTCCATGTTTTCCATTCTGATTCCTCTTGCGTCTCCCATTGGGTGTGAGTTATATTCTCAATTGTTGAGTCTGATGAAATCTCCCAGTTTTCGAGGATTTTTTTAATTTCATTGATATCGTGCAAAAAAAGCACCTCCGATTCTTTGTAAATACTCAAGTATTTCTTTGGAGAACAGCCATACATTTTCACAAAGGCTTTATAGAATCCTGCATATGTATCGAACCCATATTCCAAAACAACCTCGATTGCTTTGCGCTTTGACTTGATTTCAGCAAGCGCATGGTCAAGGCGCCTTTTAAGTATATATGCGGCAACGGTCACTCCCATTTCCTGTGTGAAAATTCGACAATAATGCCCAAGGGAATAACCTGCAATTTGTGCTAGCTCTTCTATCGAGATGTCAGCTTTTAGGTTATGTTCGATATAATCGAGGGAGGACTGTATAAATGCTTGCATTTGTCTACTCCGTTTCCTTGAGGTAACATTAGTATAGACTACAAAAAAGCATAAACATTTCCTATAACAACATATTATTAGTTTTTATGGTCAGTTTTCTTGCATAATGTGAATAGTTTCTGTCTTATATCCACTTTTATCCTCCGACAAATATGTAACAATAAGCGTCATTTCATCTACAAACTCAATGTCACGAATTGCTTCTCTAGGGTTTACAGCTCGTATACAATTGATGCCAATCTCGGTGTAGAACAACAATGGATCAAAAGGATTCTGCACAACGAGTTTAATTTCGTTATCTATCCACATAGCATAAACAATCATGTCATGTCCTTCCACAATGACTGACATGAATATTTGACTAAATGCGTCTTCGTGAATATCGTAGTAATAGACTTGGTAGGTTCCCGTACCCACTCCCCACAGTATTGAAAGTGCTGTTTCATCGAATATGTAATTTATGTACGGTTGCCGCCACATAGTTGTATCCTTGACAATATCACCTAAGGAATTATAAATAATATAACGGTATTTTGGTTTATGGTTCTCCGTGAGGTCGTATATCTTAAAGTGACTAGCTTCATAAATTAGTTCACCAAATTCTAGTTCATCAAATTCTAGTTCACCAAATTCTAGTTTATCAAATCCGATTTCAAAGCTGTCGTTTATTGATATATGCTCACTACTTTCCGAACTCTCAACAATAACATCATTAGCTGTGTCAATTGCTTCTGGAGTGTTATTTGATGAAGTTGATTCTCCTTTGCATGAACCCGCAAAAATGATAGCACTGAGACATATAACAATCGCCAAGTATTTCTTTACCATTTTTATACTTCCTACTAAATTATACTATAAGCATGCTATACACTAAAGCATATGCTTGTATCGTTCTCGTAAATTAAAGTAGTCGGCTAGTCGGCACTATTCTTTGTTCATTTGACAGCATGCTCAAATGAACGTGAACGCGGGTGAACGCGGGGACGGTTCTTTTGTTCATTTGATGTTGAAATATACAGTGCTTTCCTGTACAATGAGAAAAAACGTATTGCGTGGTTCGCAATTGTATTTATAGAGGTGATATAATGGCACGACATGCTAGGAAACAAAGTAATTCAGGCATATATCATGTAATGCTACGCGGGATAAATCGTCAGAACTTGTTCAATAATGACGATGATTTACATAAAATGATATCGATTCTTTCGGAATGTACTGAAATTAGCAAAGTTCGCCTTCATGGCTATTGTTTGATGACAAATCATGTCCATATACTGGTGCAGACAGGCGAAATCTTTGACTCAGAAACACTGCCACAGTTCATGAAGCGCATCACTATTCGTTATGCGATGTATTATAACAATAAATATAGCCGTATCGGTTCCTTGTTCCAAGATAGATATAGAAGCGAAGCTGTGGAAACCGACGCGTATTATTTAGCAGTATTAAGGTATATACACCAAAATCCTGTGAAAGCCGGAATCACGAAAACACCATCGGAGTACCTTTGGAGCAGCTATGGGAATTATGTTGGAAAGCCCGATTTTGTTTATACCGATATGGCGGACTCGATGTTGGGTGAAGCTTTTAAAAGTTATATGGAAGATGCTGAGGACGTTGAAACTCAAATCATTGGTTTAGATGAAGAAATATATCGACTGACAGATGTAGAATTATCAAATGCAATTGAGGAAGCATTAAAGCTACCAGTGTCAATCATCGCATCTCTTGATCGAGAAGCGCGTAATAATGCGCTCAGACTCATCACTGAGATAAAAGGTTCGACATATCGCCAAATATCTCGCTTGACTGGATTGTCAATCGGGCTGATTTCTACTATATCAAGCATGTGAGAATATTTATTTCAATAAGCAAAATAATGAACAAAAGAACCGTCCCCGCGTTCACGAGGGTTCTGACAGTTAATTACAACGGAGGTATATTGTGCTAATATTTATTCACTATCCCCAATGCACAACATGCAAGAAAGCGAAAGCCTTCTTGGATAACAATCATGTGCAATACGAAACCCGTGATATAAAAGTGGATAATCCTAGTTTCGACGAGATAAAAGAGTGGTTGGCACTCAGTGAATTGCCCGTCCGCAGGTTCTTTAATACTAGCGGACAACTGTATCGATCATTGGGCTTGAAAGACAAGCTTCAGACAATGAGCGAGGAGGAATGTCTGAGACTTCTGGCAACTGACGGAATGCTCGTGAAGCGTCCCCTGCTCGTTGACAAAAGCACTGCCTTGGTCGGCTTCAAGCAAACAGAATGGGAAACGGTACTTCAATCTCAAACACGCTCCGAATGAAGCGGACTACATATAAAAATATTCCACCCTGTTTCATAATGAACAAAAGAACCGTCCCCATGTTCACTGTTTCATAATGAACAAAAGAACCGTCCCCATGTTCATTATGTTATATGGCTCCATTACTAAAAATTAATAATTTCTGTTGAAAAAGAGGAATGGGAAGCTTTACTTCAGCCTCCCATTAGCTTGTTGGATTGATCCGCTATTTCGATGTACCTACTTAATTCATTAATTAAATACTCACTAATTAGCTCAGTCATTTTCACTGGATTATTATCATTTATACGGTAGTGATTGAAGCATTCGTAATACTTGGCTCTATCTGTAAACATGACATTGACAGGAGGATAACCCGCTGTCATTAATTCTAGGTTAATAAGTAACCTGCCAACACGCCCGTTCCCATCAATAAATGGGTGAATAGTTTCAAATCTCAAGTGAAACAACGCTGCTCTCTCAACAATGTGGAGGTTCATCATATCACCATTATATTCTATTATTAAACGTTCCATTTGTATAGGTACTTCATATGGTTGGCAAGGGATAAAGCTGCCAACCCTCACTGGAACGCTCCTGTAAACTCCTTTGTCCATTTGCCTGTCCATCAAAACTAGGGAATGGATTTCTTTTATCGTGCGTTCGGAGATAATTACCTTGTTTTTTACCAAATCTTCAATATAGTAATATGCATCTCTATGTCCTATGGCTTCTAAATGGTGTCGCAAAGGTTTCCCACCTATTGTTATACCTTCCTTTAACACAAGAGCTGTTTCTTCCAGAGTGAGCGTGCTGCCCTCAATCGCATTTGAGTGATAGGTATAATCAATGCAAAAATCATCGGAAAGTCGCTTTACACTTGCTGGAGACAAGGGTCTCATACTTTGAAGTCTGGCATAAAGCTCATCAATTTTATCAAACACGGTAATATCCCTCTTTTCACCAATAGCGAACAATCGTCACACCAATAATGCTTGTCTAATTATTCGTCAGTATAGCATAAGTAAAACCATCCCGGTTAGCTTATTTCTTGAATCTATTGCCAAGCACTTGGGTAACTGTGTAAATGCTTATCGATACAATAACAATCGCAACAATAAGATATAGTACACTGAAAATAGTTGATCTCATAAAAGGAGTTTCTACAATTAACAGGATTGCGGTAATAGTAAGAAAGCTACCCAATGGGAAAAACATAGTTGTACTCATGAATTTGTTCATTGCAATAACATCAAATTGCTCTTTAAAACGCAATGCATCTTTTCTACTAACTCCAGATAAAAGAACTACATTCAAACCTTTAAAACAAATAATGCCAAATATCCAACAAATCATGCTTATTATGGCACATAAAACTCCAGCCCACATACTATACCCTCCAATAAGCTCATTTTATGAACAACCCACTATGCACATGCGCCGGGTCATCGATAAGGATTCACGCAACAAAGATACCATATGTAGCCATGCCAGTATATCAGCTTTGGCTCTATTTTTCTATGTTTTTGTACACAAATGAACGGATCTGCTATGCGATTTCAAAACACATCAAAATCGCATAGCAGAACCGTCCCCATGTTTACAATGTTCACAACTAAAAATTCCATCATTCCTGAATCATAATATTGTCAAAGTGCTGCTGGTTCTTTTACACGCCCGATTATCTACAATGCAACCACTCCCTTGCGATAGTTCGCCAAAACACTATCTTTTTGGTATGATATGGCGAGATATAAATTTTCGATACCAGAGTAACATACAGTATTTTCTTTGTAAATAGAGGTTTTTTAAGGATTTGTATTTACTCCTACTCATTTCGATATAATACTATACTTCGCCAAAAGTGTTCAAAATGCCTATGTTTTGGCGAGATATAATTCTCAAGCACGTACTATTAAAACGATTGGAGAGCATACAAATGATTCAAAAAATAAACCTATTAGAAAAAGCAAACAGTGTTGACAACCTGTTTCAATACCTTGAAATCGGTCATCTGAATAACCATGTTCTGAATGTGCTACAAGCCGAGAATCGGACATTGGATTTTCATGTCCATGAAGATTCGGATGAATTATTTTATGTGATTGAAGGTTCATTTGCGATTGAGTTTGAAGATGGGCTGGTGCCGCTGAGTCAAGGCGATCTGATTGTCGTTCCAAAGGGGACGCTGCATCGCCCTGTATGCACGGAGCTTGTGAAATGCTTGCTTATTGAACTCGATGGGACGCTGAACGACGAAAATACCGGAGGTACTTTCAAAAAAGGCAGGTCAATATGACCAGACAAGAGCTAATTGACTATTGCCTGACCTTCCCTGCGTCATATGAGGATTACCCCTTCGACAATATCACTGATCCAGGCAAGTGGATGGTCATGCGCCATATGACGAACAAGAAATCATTTGCCATGATTTACGAAAGACATGGTAGACTCTGCGTCAATTTGAAGTGCGACCCCTTTGAAGCTGATTTTCTGCGGCAAACATATAAAGACTTGACTCCTGGTTACCACATGAACAAAACGCACTGGAACACTGTCATGCTCGGTGGCGATGTACCGGATGAGCATTTGCAATACATGATTGGGCAGAGTTATGATTTGATAAAACCGAAAACGAGAAACACAGGGAGAGACTAATGCATGAACAAGGGGACGGTTCTTTTGTTCATTTTGACACTCACTTGCCTGATATGTGAAAGCCAACCCAATCGACAATCCTGTCAAGCGGGAGATTTGGTTATATTTCGAGTCTTTCACAGCACCGTGAACAAAAGGACCGACCCCGTGTTCACCGCAGCACCGTGAACAAAAGGACCGACCCCGTGTTCACCGCAGCACCGTGAACAAAAGAACCGTCCCCTTGTTCAGTCCCCTTGTTCACTTGTTCATTCACCCATTCTCAAGAACACATATCCATCGTCGATACTCTGTGTCGCCATGTTTCTTGTATAGAGCCTTAGTTTGAAAACCACATTTTTTATAGAACCCAACTGCATCATCATCTGTTTCGACTTCAATAGCTAACCCATATTTTTCGCGAAGAGTGGAAATTATTGCTTTTCCAATTCCTTTGTAGCGAGAACTCTCGATAACAGCAATGTGACAAATTTCTACTTTTTTATCAAAGACACGAAAGCCGCACACAGCTACCAGTTCGTCATTTTCGTGCCAACCATAGAACAGCTCGCCTGGATATTTATTTATCGCATTATCAATTCCTTCTGGCGTGTTATCGAATAAACAAGCTGATAAAATATTTCGCACAAGTGGGTCATTTAGTTTTTCGTTTACTTCATAAAGCATTCGCATTCCTCCATTATGTTTTTCACAGTAACTCGCCAATCCACTGTGCCATCAATACGAATCATTGGGCATTTTAGGTTTTTAGCGTATTGCTCTATTTTCGACTGAGGATGAGTTTTTACATATTCTATGAATTCTTTTTGTTGTTCAAACATATCGCCCCCCTCGCTAATTCGCTGTCCATATTGCTTGACACCACGTTGCATGATTCGTTCAATGCGCAATTCTAAAGGTGCTTCGAGATAAAACGCTATGTCGTAAAGTGATTCTATTTCATCACCGAAATCACCTGTTACAGCGGAAATTACAAATCCGCTACTCTTCTTGATGTCAGCAAGCATTAGCTCCACCATTTTTTCGAACGTTCGCTCCACAGTATATGGCATATTTAATTTTTCGAAAAAGTATTCTTCGTGGTCGATATGTTTATATCCGAGAATATACGCAAGCTCACGCCCAAGTGTTGTTTTACCGCTCCCGTTCGCACCGAAAATCAATATGCCCTGTGCCATAGGTCCTCCTTTTATGTTTTCGTTGCTTCGCTGTGATTTTCCCTCATTGTGTTAATTGTGCAACTACCCATGTTGATTTATCTCTGCTCCATGATTTAATCATGTATCCGAATTGATGTCAACATGATGAAGAGTTCCCTATGCATGTTTAGGAAATTTTTCTTGACAACTATATCGCCGACCGATATAATATATCGTATCACGTTATAACGGAGGATGGTATATGGCAACAGACAACATTGCTCTAACAGAAGCTGTGTTTTACATTCTGCTTTCGTTGCATTCGCCGCTACATGGTTACGGTATTATGCAAAAAACTGAGGATTTGTCGAAAGGAAGGGTGAAACTCGCAGCTGGGACTCTGTATGGTGCTATAAGCTCAATGCTGGAGAAAGAATGGATAAAATCATTACCAGGAGAAGCTAGTAGCAGAAAAAAAGAGTATGAAATTACAGAATCAGGAAAGGCCGTTGCAAAAAATGAACTGAATCGTTTGCGAGAGCTACTCGCAAACGGTGAACGAATCATTGGGGAGGATTTATAATGACAAAGACAATTCACAAAATGTTCTTTGCATGGGATTTTGACAAAGAAGAATCTTGGCTAAATGAGATGTCGGCAAAAGGTCTGCACCTGCAATCGGTTGGCTTTTGCACATATACCTTTAATGAAGGTATCCCAGGCGATTATGTCTATCGTCTTGAAATGCTTGATAACTTAGCAAGCCATGCAGAAAGTTCACAGTATATTAGATTTATCGAAGATACTGGTGCTGAGCATATTGGCTCGCTTTTCAGGTGGGTGTATTTTCGCAAGAAAACGAATGGTGGCGGTTTCGATATTTATTCCGATTTGGCTTCTCGCATTATGCATCTAAAAAGAATTGTTGCCTTACTTGGCATTTTGTCGTGCGTAAATATATTAAATGGAATAAATATGCTCAGAGTTTGGCGCATAAACAATCTAATATCGCCATTATATTTGTCTATAATTTGCTTGGCTTGCGGTCTTTTATTAGGGTATGGTTTTTTAAAGATATACCGCAAAAAGCAAATGCTAGAAAAAGAAAAGGCATTAAGAGAATAAAACGCATTGTTCAGCATTTAACCGCTTGCTACTCACACAGTGCCAGAATCTAGCGTATTACAAATCACATCGCATTGCTGAATTATTGACTTTTATTATAGTATGCAATAGTATTACCTGAGCAAAGATACAATGCACTAGCCCGATATGATGCGAGAGATTCGCATAAACAAAATGAATACCCCATAATAGTATTGCAAAATAGCAGGATTATTATGGGGTGACCCCTAAACATCCAGGAGGTTACAATCATGGAAATCCAAAGTGCAAAAAAGCTACTTGCTATAATGTTAATAGTCATTACAATTATCACACCAATCCTCACGCTAGCAGCTCCTTTACCTGCTAGGGCATTGGATGAATATGTTACAGTCACGATTCCCAACTTTCCCATACAAATAAACGGAGCAGCTTTGGATTCTCGCAATGACAGATACCCGCTTTTAATCTACAATGACATCATATATTTCCCGATGACATATGAACACTGCGCTTATCTGGGAATCGCCACAAATTGGACAGCAACGGATGGACTCTATGTTGCCGCAACTAGATCTAGCTCAGGCATTATTCCCGACTACGGAACAATTAGCAACGTCGCAGCGACATACACCGCTCGCATTGCTTCGTTTTCAATCCATATCAATGGAAAACTTGTCGATAACAGCAAGGAAGCGTACCCCATTCTATTGTTTCGAGATATAACCTACTTTCCTATGACATATCGTTTTGCAACTGAGGAGCTGTCATGGGATATATCCTGGGACAGCACAAACGGGTTAAACGTAAAGATATCAAACCATAATCAATTTTACTTTGTATCAATAAGCGACACATATGCTGACTTTTCTGGTCAAGTGGCAGTCTATACCGAAACGATGCAAGATGATGGGTCAATTTATGTGCATCATATTCAAACAAATCGTTATTTTGGAAGATTGAACTTTGCCGATGATACAGTCACTCCTCGAGAGCCTTATGATACACAAGCTGAGACATCAGACATAGGTAATTCTGTTGATGTTT
This sequence comes from Oscillospiraceae bacterium, assembly GCA_009777775.1. GTDB lineage: Bacteria > Bacillota > Clostridia > Oscillospirales > Oscillospiraceae > WRMH01. The sequence continues at coordinate 15,789 of WRLE01000012.1, read as the reverse complement.
CTTTACAGGGGAATAGCCTTTACTACGCTGATTATCTCCTCGCTGACCTTACTGATTTGATTGCACTCGATAACGAGTCTGAATATGGCAGTACTATGGGTAATCCAATTATATTTTATGCACGAAAATTCGATTTCGAGAATAATTTTTATTTGAATGTTATGGTTTACTACCAAACCGGTATACCGGCGCCTTATACTCCATTTCAAGCCTTATCATTCGTTGTTATTGACAATTCGGAAGTTATTTCGCTTGATATGGACACAAGTGACAGCTTCTTTAGCGGAGCATATCCAGTCTCTGATGGGATTTACATATCTACTAATCGTTCTTTGCGGTATGCCGCTAACAAATATACACTGTGGTTCATATCATCAAATGGAGACCTGCATAATGTCAACGATAAATTTTATAACTTCGATAATGTCAAAATTATCGGCACAGTTGGCGACACTGCATACTTAAAATGTCTGTGGCAAGAAACGGATTCATATGGTGAATCGGTTCTTAATGTTTCTTTAATCAACGATGGTTATTATTCGATGGAGCGAGATTATAGCCTGACAAAGATTCATCCATATGTTAGCGTATACGAGGAAATACTGACTCCGACTGGCACCATATATGTCTTCCCCTCTTGGCGCATCGGATTAATTAACCTGACAAATGGTACATTCATAGACCTAAGCGACTTGCCAATAGCAGACATTCAATATTTGAATCAGTAATCATGATGGAGACTTTTGAACAAAAAGTCTCCATTCGTAAAATTGATGTAACTGCTCTAGAGAGGTAATAATGAACAAGTAACGGAGGACTTTTCTAATGAAGACTTATACAAAACTAATTATATTAAGCTGTCTTGTGTTCTTGATGATCATTATTGCTATAGGATGTGGTGGTAGCGGTAAGCAATTCGAAGATGAATTGCAAGAACAAAATTTTACGCTGCAAACGAATTATGATGAATTTATTGATGAAGAAATCGATGCCACTTTACTAGATGAATTGATCAGCAGCTTCACTCCCAATGTTTGGGACTTTATTATACTAATACCCGACATTCCAATACAAAACAGCACTTTCATTCAGGTGGGAGCACCAACAGAAAATGTCGAGAATCAATACACATTGGAAATCGGATTTGAAACATCGGAAGAAGGTATCACTCTATACAGAATGTATACCGATGAAAAAGACGTGGTGTTGCAATACATTGTCAAATATTGGGAAGAAGAAACAGTTCCCGACATCCTCTCCTGGGATGATGTCACCTGGGAGTTGAATTCATGAACCCATGTTCATCTGTTTACCCAATAGGTGTTTTTGAAATTGTTCTCGATGAATTAACGTCCGGATTGAAAAATAATAATTTCAGACCTCACCAGAAGCTGGAAGGTATTAGAAGTGTTATGCGTATTTAGATATTTCACTTTTGATGTCACCGAATGCACATTTCTGTGCGCCCACTTTTGTAAGTGCTGACAATCTGATTGTTTTTTGTGTCTTAGCTTCATTATTAAGAGTGTCTGTTGGTAATACATAAAAATCCCATTGATCGATGAGCAACGGATTTATCGTTGCCTGTTCCTTATGTTTGTGCACACAAAACACATACACTTTTGCTTGCCGCTTTTTGACACTAGAGTACTCATTACTAACACTATCCCAACCGTATGTTTCCGATATATTGAATTCAATATAAGACAGTTGCTTTTGCTCCCATGTTTGAAGATATCCTGATGATTTAACTTCGATTGTCACACCATCACTTGATGTGAGATCGTAACGATTCCATGAAATCCGGTAATTGTTTTCTACTCCTAATGCACAAGCAACCAAATACTCAGCAAGCACACCGCGTTCCGTGTTTCCAACTAAATCCGAATAAGCCCATTGCCAAAATGCGAGTAGACTTGATATCTTTTTATCACCATCGGTGATAATTTCATCACCCTTGAACCGTTTTTGCTCCATCATAGGATATGTCATGTCTCCAACTCCTCTTCATATAATCGTAATTTCTTGCGGTTAACCAAGATTGTTTCCTCTATCTGCGCACCCATAGTCCAATAAAACCACACCCTGCGTTAAGCGCAGTATAGGCGCGTCTTTATATATCTGCTGGTATATAGCATATGGGTGTCGATGCATTACAAATCTAAATGCTAAAATACTACTCAATATTATTTTCAGTCTTTTGATGTTTTATTTTCAATCCACTGTTGACGTGATATAAGTATCTGCCGGGGTTTAGATCCTTCAAATGCGCCTACAATACCTTTTATTTCTAAAACATCAATCAATCTTGCCGCTCTTGAATAGCTAAGCTTTAGTCGGCGTTGTAACATTGAAACTGACGCTTGTCCGGTTTCGAATATGATATCAACAGCCTCATTAATTAGCTCGTCTTCATTCTCTGAAAAAGTATCATCTCTCGAAAATGAACTATTTTCATCTGGACCTAGAATATCAATTACCTTCACTTCAGTGCCTTTATCAGATAATTTGTTAAAGCTTTTAATTGCTGTAATAATGCTGCTCATTTCATATTCATCTGCGTATATGCTTGTCCCCTTTCTGAGCCGCATTCCACTCTTAATAATAAATTCACCCTGTCTACTTAAGCTCTCCGCACCATTTTCATCCAATATCATTTTGGAAATATTTCTTGACGGAACACAAAAAGACATCCGACTGGGTATATTTGCTTTCAGTGACGTTGTGATTATTTTCGTTGTTGGTATTGATGTAACAATAATCACATGGATACCAACCATGCGTCCTATTGATAAAACAGGTAATAATACATTTTCAACCTTGTCAATTCCACGATGCATTGACAAGGTTGAAAAATCATCAAGCACTACAACTATATATGGCAATGCTGCGTTCTTTTCGTTGTATGCAGCGAAATCTTTACATCCATCATCAGACAATAATTTCATACGTTTCAACGCTTCTGTGTAAGTCCATGATATGGCTTCTAATGCTCTACTGGGGTCAGTAACAACTGGAAGCAGCAAATTCAACATACCGTTGAAGATATGATAGTCAACGCCTTTAGAATCAAATATTATTAGTTTTAGCAATTCATCTGAATATGTTGCTATCATACCCGCAAGCATAGATTGTAAAAAAACGGTTTTCCCACTTCCCGTTGTTCCACCTATCAAAAGATGAGGGAACTCAGTAACATCATATATTACGCTATTTCCATTAACGTCAATTCCAATTGGTACACAAAGTTGTCCAGGGCTTACTAAAAAACCTTGGTCTGTAAATAAGTTATTTATCGTCGTATCTCTATCATGACTGTTTAACATAGAAAATATGCGACTTGCTTTATCATTTAACTCCATAGTTTTCACTCACTTTACTAGTAATAATACATTTTAATACATCAGAAATCTCAATGATTATGAATCTTTTTGGAGATAGACAGCTATATAGTTGATGGCATTTGACATGTTCTTTATATGTCTCACATAATACAGCATCCCTTTATCTTTACACTGATAAATCGACTTATCAGCTATTTTTCACTTGACAATAACTACTATCACCATTCTAGTATATTATTCGTTAACACTATTCAATAGCTTTATGTTTACGTCTCTTGAACCCTGGTGAACATAAGAATCGTCCGAGATTGCTAAAAGACAATTTTCGTAAGAATCGAATTTATATTTGCTGCTAAATTTCGACATCTTATCTATCCTAATAATAAAACGCCGCTCAAATGCGAGAGGCGTTGTGTAAAACCTTATATGGAAAAAAAGTGCGTTATTTTTTGAAAACCTGTAACGAATTGCGAATTTTCCAGTCTTATATATGGAAGCGTGGTGAGAATGTGGCTGAGTTCGATAATGACACTTTGATTACTGGTCAACTCATCCTCAGCAAGTACTAACCGTGTCATCCTGACATTATCACAAGTTAATCACAAATGGACTTATTGCGTCTTGACGTTATTTCGGTATTCCGATATAATGAATGCAACAAATGCAAAGAGAGGTTTATATATGATAATCGAAGACCTGCTTGAACGACGAAAAATGACCAAATATCGTCTAGCAATTGAAGCGAACATACCGCACTCGACATTAAGTGAAATTTGCAATGGAAAAACAAAACTCGAAAAAAGCTCCGCTGAAACGGTATATAAACTGGCGAAAACTCTCGGTGTCTCAATGGAGCTACTTACAGAATCAGGTATCCGCCAATCGGAGCGCGAGAGGTCATATGAATACAATCTACCTAGTTACCTACAGCATGATTTGGACGCTTATATTGATGGTTTGAAAAAAGGTTCTAGTTTACTGGATTGTCTGTGGGGAGAGTTATATGGCAGCATTAACATCGCAGAAATAAGCGAAGGGACAATTACTCCCGAACATGCTGATTACCTCAGACAAAAGTTTTTATGGAGAGGTATGCGAACATGATGGGTGAAATTGATTTCACAAACTGCAGCCAAATCCCCGGCAGAGCATATAATGGAGCAAACGGGAAAAAAATAGCTGTGGAACATAACGGTAAGGAGTATATGCTAAAATTTCCACCTTCTGGCGATAAAAAGAAGACTGATCTTTCTTACACGAATAGCTGTATCAGCGAACACATTGCAAGCGGAATTTTCAACATCCTCGGTGTGACAGCACACGACACAATGCTTGGAACTTTTGTTATCGGCGATACAACTAAGATAGTCTGTGCTTGTCTGGATTTTACCATTGGCGGAAAAATTCTTTATGACTTCTGTTCAATAAAAAACACTGTTATTGATTCAGAATCTGGAGGAACTGGTACTGAACTAAATGACATTCTCGATACCATTGAGAAACAAAAATTTATTGCTCCTGACCTATTGGTTGCTTTTTTTTGGGATATGTTTGTAGTTGATGCCTTGCTTGGCAATTTTGATCGGCATAATGGCAATTGGGGATTTCTCCACGACCCAGTATCCGGAATATCAGAAATTGCACCTGTTTTTGATTGTGGTAGTTGTTTACTACCGCAGGCAGACGAGATAGTTATGCAGGAAGTGATGAATAACGAGAGTGCGCTAAATGCGAGAGTATTTCAATATCCGACTTCTGCGATAAAACATGACGATAAGAAAATAAATTACTTCGATTTTATGATGAAAGCTAAAAACGAAGATTATTGTAAAGCACTCCAGCGTATATACAACCGCATAGATATGAACACAATTCGAGATTTTGTAAATCAAATCCCATATATATCTGATTTACAAAAAAGTTTTTATATCCAATATATCACAGCAAGATTTGATATTATCCTTCGTCCTTCGTATAAAATAATCAATTCTGATGAGTAGCGGTAGCTTCTTAACAATATAATTTAGATTATATACAAGACATACTGTTGTCGTGTTTAGTGTTGTATACTTGATTTATATCATATGAAATGAGGGTAACATTGATGGCAGAATATAAAGATAAAAATGCGCTTGTTAGCGAAATCAAAAAGACTTCTGAACTTTTTATCAAAGAATTCGATGATATTGAGGAATCAGATAGACATATCCGCTACGATGATGTCGACCGCACACCACAGGAGATGCTGGCTTACCAGCTTGGTTGGATGAGCTTAATTCGTGGCTGGGACAACGATGAACTCAATGGCAATGAAGTAATCACCCCTGCTCCTGGGTATAAATGGAATCAAATGGGAGCTTTGTATCAAGGATTTTATGAAGAATACCAAGACGAGTCCCTTGCTCAAATGCGCTCGCTTTATATTAGTGCTGTAGATTCGTTAATTATATGGCTTGACAGTTTTTCTGATGATGAGCTCTTTGAAGCAGGTGGTAGGAAATGGTCGTCTTCAACTGCATCAAACTGGCCCATATGGAAATGGGTACACACAAATACTGTCGCGCCTTTCAAATCCTTCCGAAGCAAAATTAGAAAATGGAAAAAACTTCACTCCGCAAAATAACCTTCCCATGTTCACTCATCTGTTTTTTTTGGATTGTGAGAAGAGAAACGTGCCGACAAGTAGGCATATAACAGTAAGAGCGGTTAGGACTGCGAAATTTGCTAATGGGTGAAACATCACCACATTGGTGTATTCCTGTGTCCCCGAATATACAACAGAGCGAGCGAGGTCTAGGCAATATGTCATTGGCATCATGCGGCTTAAGACCATCAAGACTCCGCTTGTGTTGTTGATTGGGATAATGGCACCAGAGAGAAACATTTGCGGTGTGACTATGAGCATGACAGCCATGTTTGCTGTTCTTTTGTTTTTTATGAGGCCTATTAATATTATGGCTAACGCGCCGCCAGATAAACACATGAGTGGAGACAGTGCCAATATGAGCAGTAGCTTATTAATTGGCAGAGTTATTCCTTGAACTGCTCCGACAATTAGGGTTCCAGCAATGCTGAAGATAGCACCAACCATAGAGCCGAAAATTTTTCCAATAACTAGGGAATATCGTGAAACTGGAGCTATAAGCATCTTCTAATGTTGGTTCATTTATTTTCAAAACGCTGAGTTTCGTTTTGATCATTGCTATTGTTTTATGCACAGATTCAGTGCCGCGAAAAGGAATGATGAGCTGTCCATTAACTGTGAAATCCATTCCAAGCACATTGAGTTCATCAATTAGTGCTTCTCTATCCGATGCGTCGATGATTAGTTCCTGCCGCAATAGATTTTCTTTTATTTCATTCGGCGGTGAACAAGCTGCGATTTTGCCTTGATTGATAATGCAAACCCTATCAACATTCTCAGCTTCATCAATATAATGGGTCGTCAGAAAAACCGTGGTACCGTGCTTTTTTCGCACATCGCTGATATATTCCCATAGGCTCCTGCGGCTTACGGCATCCAAGCCTTGCGTCGGCTCATCTAGGAATAGAACCTTCGGAGTATGGATAAGGCTGCGGATTATTTCCAGTTTTCTTTGCATACCACCGGAGAGTGTTTTTATAGGTTTGAACAATACGTCCTCCAAGCCAACGATTTCAGCTAAATCCATAACTCGATTACGGTATTCCTTCGGCATTAGCTTGAAAGCAGGACGATATCCGTACATTCCATATAGGCATGCGTGAAATCGGATGTTTTCTTCAGCAGTTAGCTGTGGGTCAAGGCTGGGTTTTTGGAATATTATTCCGACTAGTTCAAAACCGCTTTTTTTCTTTGTAATCCCAACCAGCCAGATTGTTGTCATAACCGCTGCAATAATGGACAAAGGACACATGAAATAAGCAACTAGCGGATTTACCGAAAAGCTCATATTTGAAACACCGGGAATTATTATGCTGGCAATTTCTCGCCCAATCGTAGCTGACAACATTGCTCCAGCGATGATTCCAATCATCAAAACCACTAAAGCTCGAGTTGCATACTGAGTATGTATATTCTTGTGCGAAAAGCCTATGCTGCGCATGATTGCTATTTGCTCTGCGTCTTTTGCTGTCAGCATCTTAAAGAACATCGCTGTAATCAATATCGCTATGCCAATTGATATACCAATGGCGAATCTTGTAGACATTTTTAATTGCTTGACTACAGCACCAAGTGTTTGTTGCAAATAATTGTCAATATCAGCTACTTTTGCTTTATCAAAGGCTCCGTTGTATTCATCTATTTTTGCAAACATATCTGTGCCTTCCTTAAGGTTGATATTAACTGTGAACCAAAGAATCAAAGCGGGGTCGTATGAAAGTATGGCTTTTGCTGTTTTACCACCATTGGTTATATCTTGATATATGCCACAGATAATCAAGTCTTTTGTTTCTCCATTTATCAGTAATGTCAATGTATCGCCTATGCTTTTGTTCAATTCCTCAGCATTCATAACAGATAAAGCAATTTCATTTTCGTCTGTCGGAGCTGCTCCGATTAAGAACTCCAGCGGGAATATCGTGAAATCACCGGTTTCTATGCGTATGTTTTCGTAAGCTCCATCATCGCTTAACACTTTGTAATTGCTTGCTAGAAATGCCGCATATTTTTCAATATCATCATCATTTCTAATGTAGTCAATCATCTGCTCGTATCTTTGTTCCATTTCTCCATCGTATAAAAGGTCAATACGAATGTCGCTTTTTGCCGCACCCATATAGGTCAGAAACTCTGGCGATTCCACTGTACTCAGAGTACATAGAGGCACAAGCATCAAAAATGTGCATATAACAAAGACGAAGCACAGCAAGCCATATACACTAAAGCGACCTATTACATCCCTTGCACCGAGAAAAACATTTACGTTTGGAAAGCTGCTTTTCGATAATTCAAGTCTTTTTTGTGTTTTACCATTGTTTGGCGAAACCCCTATGCGGATTGCCTGGGTAGCCGAGATACTACGAAAACGCCTTAGTATCAAACGGCAGAAAGCAGCCACTGCCACAAAAACGATTCCAGCTCCAAGCGCTGGGAGTAGATTTTTCCAAAAGCTTTTGTCTGAGCTTCCCATGTACAAAGCTATATTTGCTGTAAATGCGCTGTTTATGAATAATGAAATGATATAAGCGATGACACAGGCAATTGCAGCAATGAAATCGAATTTTGCCAAATAGAGTTTTTTGATATCTTTGTTGCTAATACCGATGGCTTTCATTACCCCTATCTCCCTATAATCCTCCTCAACGGCAGCCAGCAAGTTGAAGCGTAGACATAAGGCAGCTATGGCAACCAGTAAAATTCCTATCAATATGATAACAGCTGCAACAATGCCATCTGTTATGCTGTTTAGTAATCTAATGAGTGAATATGTGATAGTGGGACCTGATTGGGGTAATCCCGCGGACAAATATAGGTTTTCGAACTCTCCCACTTCGTTAATATCATGTAATTGAAATTCAATCAAATATTCAATTTCGCCCATGTTCACATTCTGAACAACCCGAGCAGCCTTGACCTCATAAGAGAAAACAGCTACCACTTGTTCATATACGGGATGCTCTTGGCGAGCTCTGGCAGATACACCGTATATTCAAACCAAGAAAGGGGCAAAGGTCGAGCCGACTGCCTGATTAAACCCATAGACAAAAACGCCGCAGCCATAGTTGTGGAGTATAAGCACCTGAAAAACGAATCCGACAACCTGAAAGAAGAAGCCAATAAGGCTCTGAAGCAGATAGAAGAAAAGTCATATCTCCACAACCTGAAAACCGAGGGCTATTCACGGGTACACAAATACGGCATAGCATTCCACAAGAAAACCTGCGAAGTGGCGATGGGTTAGGATATAGGATTATGATATAGGATATGCGACAGACTAACGTCTGATACGCTTTTCGATTAATAGACTTTAACTTTTCATTTTACGGCGCAAAATTTTTTTTCAAAGAAGCGAAAAATTCTGTTGACATTTCAGATTTTGTCATATACAATCAGCGCAAGTTTGAAATTTCCAACAAACAAACATGAGCCGAAAGGTTTAGTAAAAGTTTATTTCAAACCCCCATCCAAATCATGAAGTGATTCAAAATGGGACAATTTAACTCTAGCGCGAACGCGGCTAAAGCCCCTTGCAGGTCAATCGGTCATGCTGCGTGAGTGGATAAATGGAATCCGGTGAGAATCCGGAACGTGTGCGGCTGAAATGCCAAACAACGGCACCGTGAACGTATTGAGGCTATATTTCGTGGCGAAAGCCGGTCACTGGTTTCGCGCAAGCGGATCTGGGAAGGCTGAAGTATAGACGTGGAAACTGAAATAGTTTCCGGAATTGCGTAAGTCGGGAGACGAGCTTGAGGGGATGCTTGAACGAGGATGCTTGAACAAGGATGCTTGTTCCGGCGAATGTCGATGGGAATACGGCCATGACTATCAGAAATGATTGTCGTGGCTTTTTATGTTTTACTCGACTGGAAGGAAGTGTTTCCGCTGTGAGTGGAGCAAAACTGTCAAAACAGCATAGCGGTTCCAGGTCTGATATGGCGGAGATGATGATTGCCGAGCAAGAGCGCAAGCTGCTCGAAGCACTTAGGAAGCTCAAATATGGACAGATACGAGTTATCATAAGGAACTATACGATAATCATGATGGAAGAAAAAAAAGTCAATAAAGATGTGAAGGGGCAGTAACGCTGCTCAAAGGACGATAACACCGTCCACGCGCGCGATCGGAACAACCGGAGCACGCTGAAACAATGGCATCCCTGCATTATGCAGGGGCGCGATTGCGAAGCTGGCTCCGGTTTTTGTTTGCACCGGGGACATGCAGAAGTTGGAGGCTATGATGGGAAATATTGAGCGAAATAACGCAAGACAGGAAAACGGACAGAGTATCGCCGTAACAAGCAAAGAACGCAAACTGATTGAAATACTGCGCGAAATCGACGAAGGCGAGGCAAGAGTTAAAGTGCAAAACAGTTTGCCTGTACTGGTCGAGGTAACCACAGAATTGATCACTTAGCGGCGATATATGTATATCCGCAAATACGGGCTGAGAAAACGGGCATAATACTATCTAGACGAAGTCCGGTTATCGCGGTGGTATCAAGAAGAGCAGACGACGATTCTGCGAAGACGAATGTAAACAAATGAGTTGGCGTTGATGAACGCACGTGAAAAGCGCAAACACGGTGCAATGATACGCCAGACGGAGGAAACGGAGGTGGTGAGCATATATGGAAGCAGACAACAATAAAGCAGCACATCGGAATGGCTTCCGACTGATGGCTGCAGGCATGGACAAAAGCGCAGGGAGCAAAGAGAGTATGAAATCACAATCTAAAAAAACGAAAGGACTATGAAAATGCAACTATTTAAGAAAAAACCACTGGCAATCATCCTCGTCATCGTTCTCGTTTTGGGCATGGCTGGCACAGTATTCGCGGCGTGGCCGAGTTTCCAGAACACGAACACCAACAACGGCATCATAGCGACACAGCCGGCATCAAATCCACTTTTGGTCACGGGATATGGAACGGACGCATACGGGAATACCGACTATACCCAGCCAATCCCTGTATCATTGCCGAACAACGGCGCATGGACAGGCGTAGACGTAACCCCCGTTCTTAGCAATGGGTACGCTTATACCCTTTATAACGGAGGCGCAAACGGCGCGCAATTGGCTATTTCTACACTGGCTACAGGCGCCACTACAAACATTACACTTGATGGTACCGCAAACAACGTTTCCCAGTTGTCGACTCCGTATTTGAGCGGCAGCACACTGTATGCGGCTACTACCTACTTCACCAATCAGTTGCCCGGCACCACTTCGGCAGGTTGGACAGGTGCAGGTGTAAGTGGCGCTGGCTTCAGTTTCCCCCAGAACGCAACCACGTCAATCACATATAGTGGACTCACCATCCCTGCCAACGGCTACTGGGAGCCACAGCTCGCGACGGATATAAACGATCCTAATTACTTATTTGATGGAACTCTATCAGGCACAATTACGTTGACACCCGTGGGCGGCGGAGCATCGATAAGCCTTGGCACGACCCAATACTATGGCGGCAACTGGACGCTGTACAACAACAGCAGCCCGCAGAATTTCATCCCTCCAGGTATATATAATGTGACCTTAACGGTTAACAATGGTACCAGCGACAATTTGACAGCCACTAGCATCGAGTTCCTTATTTCTCACTGGAACCTGTGGTCTGTCAATGTCAGCAGCACTCCAATTGCTCCTACTTTCATAGCCACCGGTTATGGTCAGGCGAATACCCCAATCGGCTACGACAATAGCGGCAATATCTATTGGGGCATCTTTGAGGGTGACCGCAGCTACTATCAGTACGCTGGAAGTGGATCGCCTATCAAATATACGCCAAGTGTCAACTACCCAAACAGCGGCAACATCGGTGACGACTTCTATTGGGCAGGCGCGGCTTCGGTGTCCATTCCCAGCAGTCCGAGCACGAACTACATGGTGTTCGGCAGCGACAGCGGTAGGCTCTATATCCGTCCTGCCAACGGAGCTTTTGCTACCGCGACATATCCTAATGCGGATACAAAAGCAATGCCATCTTCGTTGTCACCACAAATTCGTTCCAGCATAGCATCCGACGGCACGAATGTGTATCTCACATTCAGAACCTATGCGGGCCCAGCAAGCCGACCGGGATATCTTGCCGCTACTCCGATATCGACATTGATTGGGGCGGGCAGTATAGCTTCCACAGTCGTTGAAGGTGTACAAGGTGCAGTTTCGACGCCGGTCGTTTCAGGTAATGGCATAATCTATACCGGGTCAAGTTATCTTCCTTTACTCAACAACAATGTAGCCGGGTCAGTACAGGCGTTCACGTATAGCGGTGGCACGTTGACTTCGGTAGCTACCATCTACACTGGCGACTCGGTAACGTCCTCGCCGATTGTATACAGTATTTCTACGGGTCCTGTGCCTGCCCACATTGATTATATATACTTTACAACGAATGCGGATCACTCGTTCGATACAACTCCCGTTCCAAACCATAATGCGTATTGCTACACTTATGTTCCTGGTGCGGCAAGCGCAAGCATTGTCTGGAATCCCATAACGAACGGAACATTCGCACCACAGGGTTTTGCATCGGATGACGGATATCTCGTCTTTGGCGACGACGCAAATCGGCTGTATATATACCAATAGCAACAAGCACAACAATCTAAATACCGAAAGGGGGTAAGGGCTTTGCGGCCGCCCCCCTCGCCCTCTGGCGCGAGTGAACAAAAATCTGAGGGCGATTGCGGCCGCAATCGCCCATTTTAGTTTATGTTCAAGAAATTTCTTTCTGTCTTGTTAGCCACTATCATGTGCTTATCACTGTTACCTGCGGTTACCGTTTTTGCCGCAGGTCAAAACTTGGCTATTCAATATACTGCCGCAGATAGTGGTGACGCGAACGTCAAGTTCAAAACAATCCTTGGAACTTGGGCCGTAGATAGTACTGAAAAAAGCCATGTAAGCGGTGCAATTGATACTACATGGAGCTCTACGACAGATATCTGCGGAGCTATTATTTCCAATGTTGCCGACGGATACATTTTGTCAGGCTGGAAAATTACTATAGGGTCTGATAGCACCACCTATTCAAAAGATATTCATGGCAATGTATTCCAACCAGATTATAGCTTTGCTTGCTGGTATGGTGATGCAGGCAACCAATGGATACACGGTGGTTCACATTTAGGTGGCGTTATTGTATGTTATGATCCAGGTGCAGATGTAATTGTTGAGCCGATATTTGATACAGCGGGGAGTCAATATAAATTAACTGCTTTGGTTATGGAAGGTCAGTCGGCATATGGCAGTGTTACAGCTACTGACGAATTGAGCAATATATGGAAGCTCACCGCCGTGCCCGATATCGAGTATGCCCTTAAACATTGGGAATGTGCCGAAGGGCTGGACATAACCGATGACTCGGCTTTCCAAGTAGTCCCGGATACGGACTGGACGACAAAGGCAATAACGGTCACGATAGACCAAGATATGACCTACCGCGCCGTGTTCGAGCCGATGCGGGTCTGGCTGGATGTGGAAGACACATGGCTGTTTCATGACCTATATATCGAACCATACCGTAATATGCGCCAAGTCACAATTCCCGGTGTAAGTAATTATATTAAGCCGGAAGCGTTAGTCGGCCCGGATACTTTTCTTGGCGCTCATGCAATTAGCTGGCCGGATGGCACCCATTACAAGCCTCAACCGGGCCAAACCGCTAGGTTTGAAGTGAGCTGGAAAATCACCGGCGATCTGAGGCTGAGCGGTCTGCAAAACTGGGGCGGTACGACGGAAGAATACGCGGAGTATGCGGTGCCGGGTCAATATGGCGGGCATTATATGAGCATTGCCGTGTATCCTTGTGGAGAAGCTGAAGCAAGAGCCGGTACTGTTGAACCGATTCTGGATTTAACCGATGTCGTGTTATATAGCGAGGCGGGACGATTTGGTGATCCGACGTTTTATCATATTTTAACGCCTGAATATTTTAGCAGAAAGCATTTCAGGCATTGCCTATATTTCGAAATGCCCGACGCCGAATACCTCACGGTCAGATTTGAGCTCTCCGGTATCGAACCTGTCTATCAAACTTTTGACGGAATACCGAAAATACCTGAAATCAACGAGTTGAGGGACGAGTTCAGGACGCTTGAAAACTTGAAATGGCGCGCGCTCATTGACATAGCCCTCCAAGAGGCTTACGACGACATCACGCTGCGCGGTAAGCCCGTCGCAGAGACCGTCGCAAAAGCCAGAACCATGATCGAAGGCTATATAAACGGCACGAACGCGGAATATATCACCGTGTCGTTTGGCGGTGGATCGATGCTCGTCCGTGTGCCCGATAAGATTTCACAGGAAACGGCTATGAGGGCGGCGTTGGAACAGGTATATCCCAGCGAAAAGGGCTTTTGGTATTTAGACATAAACAACAACGTGTTCGGCTATTGGGTGAACGGCTACGGGGGACGATTGTTCACAGAGAGCGAATTGACCAGCGGATACCTGGAAACCGAGATAGTGACGCCGAGCAAAACCTTCTCTGCAGGCGAACCGCTGCCCAGAAGCGGCATTATCAGCGGGCGACAGAGCGGCAGATTGCAGTACACGGTCAACGGCTTTTACGCAAACCTCGGCATATCAAGTTGGCGGTGCAGTTACGGCGACAAGATTACCTGGGGTCCAAGCAACATGGACGGCTTGGCTGCCGAGACAGGCTGGGCCACCGAGACCGATTGGCTCAGTTCGGGCTGGGGCGAAGGCGGCAATCCGGTTTGGGGCCTAGCACCAGACTTCACAGGCGATGCGGACGTGATAAAGGCTCTGGCGCTTTGCGAAGCCATTACAAGCAGTTCGACAGAAGCGGATGTCATAGCGGCCCGTGCGGCATATAACGCTATGCGCTGGTGGAACTCAGCATATGCGCAGCATCTGTTCCGCACATTTGATCCGTACAAGTCTGCCTATGAGAAGCTCATCGCCGCAGAAGCAGAATTAGGTATCGTCGACCCGCTGCCGGAGGTGACATATACTCAGGCTCTGAACGGCGCGCTCGATACCATCGCAGCCACCACGCCCGGCGTAGGCAGCGTAAATGGCGAGTGGGCGGCCTTTGCCCTCGCCCGCAGCGGCAAAATGGGCAGCAGCTTCGAGTCGGCATACCTAACTGCGCTTGACACCGCATTGGCAAACAACGCAGGCGGAACAACGTCCAAGACTGATCTGGAGCGTATCATCCTCGCGCTGACCTCGCTCGGCATCGACGCTTCGGACTACAAAGGCGCAGACGGAGGCGGTGTTTCCCAAGACCTCGTCGCAAGGATGGATGCGCTGACCTTCGGCACGGTCAACGGCGACATATATGCGCTTCTCGCGTTGAACAGCAAACCCTATGACAGCGACAAGCGCGGCACTATCACAACATCATATAACAGCAACTATGAAGAAATCGAGACAATAACTGGCTATATCTTTGACATCCTCGACATACAGCTTGGCGATGGAGCTTGGGCACTTGCGGGGACAATCGGAGACGTGGATACCACGGCAATGGCGATCCAAGCCCTCGCGCCTTACTATCAGACAAGCGCGACTGTACACGCGGCTGTTGATGATGCCCTTGACTGGCTGCAAAGCCAACAAAACGACAAGGGCGGCTTTGCGGGCTTTGGCGGATCAGTGGAAAACAGCACAGAGAGCAGCGCACAGGTGATCGTCGCCTTGACCGCGCTCGGCATCGACCCGACGAGCTGGGAAAAGCCCGGCGGCTGGAACCCCTTGATGGCAATGCTGTACAACTACAACGAGGACAACGGCTGGTTCGGGAAAGAGAACAATACGCAAAGGGAC
>WRLE01000011.1 GCA_009777775.1 Oscillospiraceae bacterium | reverse complement strand
ATTACATGACTTGAATAAAAGCATGCTATTTATGCATATAACCTATCATTTTATGAATAATTGCATAAATATGCACAATATGTCCTCCCATTTTGCATGGAAAAGCTTGTATTATATAAAAATTCGCACTACATAAATGTACACTTTTGCATAGTTTGAAACTCATTATATCTCCACCTATCAGCTTTCACCGACTCTCTCGATGCTCTCGTAGGTGCTTATAGAAAGTCGCTTGTTTTAAGCCTGATTTTGCTAGGACTTCCGGAAACTTAATTTTACCGCTCTCCCATTTACTAACCAGCTCGTCGAAATTATCGGGGAGCTTTATTTTTGGCCTGCCGAAGCGGACTCCCCTTGCTTTTGCGGCAGCTATGCCCTCGGCTTGGCGGCTTTTTATGTTGTCTCGTTCGCTGTGGGCTACGAAGGATAGTATTTGCAAGACTAAATCTGCTATGAAGGTACCCATTAGGTCTTTATTCAAGCGAGTGTCCAGTAGAGGCATACTTAAAACTGCAATGTCTATGTATAACTCCTTGGTGAGTATTCGCCATTGGTTTAATATTTCTTCATAATTACGACCAAGCCTGTCGATGCTCGTTATATAGAGCAAATCGCCAGGCTTGATTTTTTCCAGTAGCATTTTGTACTGGGGTCTATCAAAATCGTTCCCCGATTGTTTGTCTGTGAAAATATTACTCGTTGATATGCATTGCTCCTCAAAGGCTTTCATTTGCCTGGCTTCATTTTGTTCCATGCTGGAAACGCGGACATAACCATATATTTCCATCTACGCTTTTTCCTTTCTATTACTGCTTGTGATTATAGAAAGAAAAAGAGCACAAGTACGCTTTTAGCCGATACATATTTTGAATTGTATTATAGCTAAACAGAATAATAAAAAAAAGCGACCAAAATATGCACTTTTTGCATATTTTAGACGCTTTTTATTATTATCTGTAGTTTAATTATTATAGCATTCTAGCTAGCTCCACTAGCCATGTTGGTCTGTAATCGCCTTTGCATATTAACTTTCCGTTTTTATATTCAGCAACTTCGATGAATCCATTTTCGTTGTCATACAGGCGTACTTCGTCGCATAGTGGTAAAATTTTTATCAAATCTTCAAATCGTTTATTAAAACGCCGCTGGACATCTTTTGAATCGACATCATGTCCACCTTTTTCAACTCGGTTTTTGATGCGCTTTTCGCTCTCCAGAGCAGTATCAAGACCAATGTAGAATAATCGAGTGGTATATCCTTTATCTTTGGCTATCTTAACTGACTTTTCTGTTCTAAAACCAGATAGTGTAGTTTCTTGGGTGAAAGACAAGCCCTTTGAGAGACAATCATCGATTTTATTCAATGCGATTTTCCCAGCATTTATTGGATTACTTTTTGTCTCTGTACCTATTTTGTCAACATCAATTATATAACCCAAATCATTACGTTCGGCTCTTAATACACCTGTCAAGCTAGACTTTCCCACTCCGTTGACACCAGCGATAATTGTGTAGATTGGCAATTTATCACCTCATTAGTATTTAAGCTCAACTGTGTATTTAGTCATGAGCATGGATGGGTGGTATGACATTTTTGATGTGCGTAAGCCTTCCACGCCGTCGTCTTCTTCTCTGTTTATATGCTCGATCTCATCTGTGACATACATTTTCGCAAATTGGTTTACCAGCATGGGGTATGCGCCATGATAGGAAACATCGGCTTTTTCCTGGTGTACATAGAGAGTGTCTCCAAGAGGCTCACCAAAGGAAGCACCAACTACCACATCTTTCACATACAGCACTCCGCCATACTGACCATATAGCTCGAAATTATCAAGAACTTCCTCAGATTTTAAGTTACCTTCATTATATGAAAAAGCATCCTTGATGTTTTCTTGGGCGAATTTTTGATAAAAGGCTATTACTTCAGGGATTCGTTCATTTGTCAGCGGCTCAAATGACCATGTTGGGTGTTCACGCATGAACCTATTGATATGATTACGTTGTCCCGAGTATTTGCGACCTGCAAGAGTAGTTAAGTCGCTGCTATTATATAAATAGTCGAATGTGTTTCTATCACTTTTCACTGTCGAACCTGGGAAGAGTTCAAGTATACCCTCTAGCTTGGCTTCGCCTACTGCACACAGGCGAACTGGTAGGTCATTTGATTCGGCATATTCGATTATGCGTTCATATGACTCTCTATTAGGTTCTATTCCCCTCGGCTGTGTGAATGCTGGTTCTGGGTATGATATCTTAAAAAATAGCACTCCATCGTCATCCAATGAGTACTCTGTTTGATGATAATCTCGCCATATGAATGTACCACCCACCGTACAGTCATTAATACGGCATGTGTTTTCTGTAAAGTATGGTCTTAGTCTGTCAATATCATCCAGTGTTAGTTTTTTAAATTCCAAGTTCAACTAATCCCCTTTTATTTATCTGTTTTATGCATTATCGATTGCTCAATTGGAGTTTTAATACATCGAAGTTTTTAACATAATATTCAATACCTGATACAATGGTTGTGGCTGATATAGCGGCGAAACAATAATATAGTATCCATCTGGGCATATTTATATGCATCGCTGAAAGGCATATCATCGTCACCACAGTCTTCACTTTTCCTGTAATACCAGCAGCTATGACCCTACCGCTACCCACTGCGATGAGCCTGAGAGCTGTCACCATGAACTCGCGGATTATCACGATTAGAGCAACCCAGCCTGGAAGTGTCCCCTTTTCCACGAACCAAAGCATTGCAGAAACGACAAGGATTTTATCTGCCAAGGGGTCAGCGAATACACCGAACTCCGTTTCTTCATTTCTGCTTCTGGCTATATATCCATCCGCCAGGTCTGTCAATGATGCTATTATGAATATCGCCATCGCCACCAAGTTGCTGCCACGGAAACCTATGTATAGCACCAGCAGGTACACAGGTATCAGCAATATCCTTGCAATTGTCAATTTATTCGCTGTATTCATCGAGAACTCTCACCCCAAACAATTCTCCGTCTCGTGTATCTGTTATCAGCACAGAAACGAACTCATCTATGTTTATCCCATCTCCATCAATATGGATATATCCATCTATTTCAGGAGATTCAGCATAACTGCGACCGATATAACCTTCATCGGTCATTGATTCGATTAAAACTTCCGTAGTTGTACCAATTCTTGCTGCATTGTAATCATCTATTACGATGGACTGGATGTCACCCAGCACTTTTGCACGGTGTTCAGCCATATATTGCTCTGGTCTATCCATATCTGCAGCTGGCGTTCCCTCTTCTGGAGAATATGTAAAAATGCCAGTACGTTGGATTTTCGCCTCTTTGAGAAATTGTCCCAGCTCATCGAACTGCTCATCATTTTCACCAGGTAAACCAGCAATGATGCTTGTGCGAAGCACCAATCCAGGTATCCGCTCCCGCAGATGCGAAATTAATGACTTTATTTCATCGCCAGTACCCCTTCTACCCATATTTTTCAGTATTTCATCATTTATATGTTGGATAGGTATATCGAGATACTTCACTATTATATCATTTTCTGCGATTACTTCAATAAGTTCATCGCTAATTTCATCAGGATATAAATAATGTAGACGAATCCACTTTATGGATTCAATGGTACACAGCTCCCTAAGAAGCGTTGCTAACATTGCTTTCCCATAAAGATCACGCCCATATCTCGTCACATCCTGCGCTACTATAATTAGTTCCTTAATACCCTTTTGAGCAAGGTCTTTTGCTTCATCTATTATGTTTTCCATATGACGGCTACGAAAACGGCCCCGAATACTCGGGATAGCGCAGTAGGCGCAATGATTATCGCAGCCGTCGGCGATTTTCAGGTATGTCCAAGCAGTGGATGTTGTAATGACTCTTTTAGTTTCGCTGAGTTTTGCATTGATGTCGCCAAAATACTGGGCTTTTGCTTGTGTTTGAGATTGGATTTGCTTTGTTTTTTGTGTGCTATCGTTTCCAGATGCATTTTCGATTTCAGATGCTATATCGATTTCAGTAGCATTTTCTATATCAGCTAAAGCTCCTTTTACTGCAGCCACAATTTCATCAAAGCTCCCAACACCTACAACTGCATCTATTTCCGGCATTTGGCTTAGTATCTCATCTTTGTATCGCTCAGCAAGGCAACCAGCTACTATGAGTTTTTTTATGCGCCCTTCTTCTTTTAGCTTACCCAGTTCGATGATGGTATCTATGGCTTCCATCTTTGCGCTTTCGATGAAGCCGCAGGTATTCACTAGGACAGCTGCCACATCCTCTGTTTCGCTTGTTACTTCATAGCCTGCTTCGGTGAGCAAGTACATCATTTGTTCTGTGTTTATAAGGTTTTTTGCACAACCCAGCGAGACTATTCCGATTTTAAAAGACATTTTTTTATCCTTGTTTGTTTTATTACATATTTTTTATTGTTATTCATCAATCTTCGTTTTCATCGAAATATCTTCGCAATGTCTCTTTTGCTTCCGAATAGCTGTAACCTCTTCGGACTAAGGCTGCTGTGATGCGTTCTATATCCTTTTCGCTGTCACCCGTTCGGAGCTTTCTTTCAATGAACGTAAATACGGCATCTTCGCTTCCTTCTATTTCCTCTAAAGATTGTTCCCATAACTCACGTTCAATGCCTCTTTTGAAAAGCTCTTGCCTAATCCTTGCTTGTCCATATCCTTTTTGGGCATAATGTCTCGCTATGGATTTTCCATATTCTTCATCGTTGATTAAGCCTATATCATTTAGCCAATCCGATGTCATTTCTGCTATTTCAGGACTATAACCTTTGCTAATTAATCGTTTTTGTATTTCCCTTGAAGATAGCTGTCTGCTCCCCAATGTTTGCAATGCTTTTGCTTTAGATTCGCCAAGTTCCACTTCTATGCGAAAATGGGCATATTCTTCCTGGGTAAACTCTTTCCCTTCGTGAATCCCATGTAGTCCAAGTTGGTTCGCATTCATACTCATCTCGGTGCCATCATCAAAATATATTATATAGATGCTGGATTTTTCACTTTTCTTTTCAACGCTTTCAATGGTCAATAGGTACACCTTTTCGTTTGAACTTATTATGTGTTCACCCGCACACTATATGTGTTCATTCGTTTTTCGTTGTGTTGCAATAAGATTCTTCGCTTCGCTCAGAATGACACGGGGTGTGCTTAGTATGACATTGAGGTTCCCTCAGTATGACATATTGGGTGCTATCAATAGATATACGCACACTATATGTGTTCACTTGTTTTTCGTTGTGTTGCAATAAGATTCTTCGCTTCGCTCAGAATGACACCGGGTGTGCTTAGAATGACACGAGGTCTAATTGTTCATTGTTCATTGAAAACCTATCCCTCAAAATCGTCTGCGTCTATGTCAACCGCTCTGCCGGCTGCTATGGCTGCTACTTTTTCTTGGGGGGACATTAGTTTTTGGGAATCTCGCCTGATTTGGGCTTCCAGTTCGTCTGAGACATCTTGATGATCTTTAAGGTATTCTTTCAGGTTATCTCTGCCTTGGAAACGAAGGTCACTGATTGTGTACCATGCACCGCTCTTTTCAATGATTCCAAGCCTGACACCTAAATCAACTATTTCACCATATTTTGATATGCCTTCGCCGAACATTATATCAAATTCAGCTTCTCTAAATGGCGGAGCAACTTTATTTTTCACAATTTTTGCCCTTGTTCTATTACCAACTTGCTCTGTGCCTACCTTAATAGTTTCTGCTCGTCTCACATCGATGCGGACACTGGAAAAATATTTTAGAGCTCTACCACCTGGTGTGGTTTCGGGATTTCCATATGTCACCCCGATTTTTTCACGCAACTGGTTAATAAATATGACTATGCAATTTGTTCTAGATATGGAGCCTGCTAGCTTTCTGAGGGCTTGGGACATGAGTCTGGCAACTACACCGACGCTGGCATCCCCTATCTCACCTTCCACTTCTTGTCTGGGAACAAGTGCTGCTACAGAGTCGATTACCACCACATCCACAGCACCAGAACGCACCAAGAGTTCCGTAATAGCCAAGGCATCATCGCCCATATCGGGTTGTGAAATCAAAAGGTTTTCAATATCAACACCAACTGCCCTTGCATATGCGGGTTCCAAAGCATGCTCCGCATCAATGAATGCAGCTTCACCGCCTGCTTTTTGCGCTTCGGCTATGATGTGTAGAGCCAAAGTGGTTTTACCAGAGGATTCCGGACCGAATATTTCTACTATCCTACCCTTTGGCACTCCACCGATTCCCAAAGCAAAATCCAATGAAATAGAACCCGTGGAAATGGCATCAACTTGAATGGTTTGCCTATCGCCAAGGCGCATTATTGCTCCCTTACCGTGGTTCTTTTCTATCTGGGACATCGCTGTTTCCAATGCCTTTTGCCTATCTTCCGCCGGTGTTGCCGGTGTGTATTTTTTCTTCTCTGCCATGTTTTTGACCTCCCAGTCATTTCACGCGGAATTTGGTAAACCTAACTCCTAATTCCTAACTCCTAATTCTTAACCTGTCCCACAATTACCCTTTCTATTTCTAAGGTGTCAAGGTGGGTCTTTATATTTATGAAACCATTTACTTCCATTATATCAGAAACTGCTTGGGATTGTCCGATACCGCACTCGAAAGCTAGATAACCGCCTTCCCTGAGAAGCGTTTGCCATTTTTTGCTGATTAATCTGAAAAATTCCAGTCCATCATCACCACCGTCAAGTGCTAATCTAGGTTCATAGTCTCGAACGGATGTATCTAATCTCGAAAGCTCCCAGGTGGGAATGTAAGGAGGATTGCAAACAATCGCATCGAATGTTCCCAATAAGGATGGCGGTTCTTCTCGAGCGTCTGCTAGTATGGCTGTCACATTACGAGTCAATCGGTTGCGCAGCATATTCATACGGCAAATCGCTAAAGCACTCTCTGAAATGTCTGCAGCCACCACACGGCAATCGGGAACATTTGCTGCTACTGCAAGCCCAATGGCTCCGCTTCCTGTACAAAGGTCTAGCACCCTTGTCTTTTCTCCTTTGAGCTTCATTAAGCGTATCGCCTCTGCTGCCAGGATTTCGGTATCCACTCTTGGAATCAAAACAGACCTGTCCACAGACAGTGGCATACCATAAAACTCCCATTCCCCGACTATATAAGCAACAGGTTCGCCACTGAGCCGTCTTTCAAGCATTTCGTCAACTGTATTTAAGATATCGTTGTCTGCAATGAAAAATCTGCTTAGTTCAAGCAACTCCTCACGAGTCTTCCCAGTTGCATGGGATATTATCAAACGCGCTTCCAGCTCATATGCTTCGATATTTGCCGCACGCAGCTTCCTTCGCGCTCTCAAATAGAGGTCGTTATACGTATTCATATATTACTACATCCTCTATTACTCATAATCGCATTACCACAACGCTTCCTCTGGAGTCTCTGGAATCACCAAAAGCATGGCTTCTATCGCAACTTCGATCATTTCATCGTCAGGCTCTTGTGTTGTAAGCCTTTGGAGGGCTTTACCCGGTGCTGAGACGAATTTAGTGATCGGATTGTCATACTTTCCTGCCAACCTGATAATTTCGTAACTGATAGATACCACAACCGGTAGCAGGAGCAATCGCAAAACAATACGCATCCATACATTACTCCAGGTGGCAGTTGAGAATACTAATATGCTTACTATCATAACAATGAACATAAAACTCGTTCCGCAGCGGGGGTGCATCCTGGACTGAAGCCTTACGTTTTCAATGGTTAAGGGCAATCCCTTTTCGTAGCAATATATGGTTTTATGTTCAGCGCCATGGTATGCCCACATTCGTTTTATATCCTCAAGCCGCGTGGCGAGCCACATATATGATAGAAAAATGACTATACGAATGCAGCCTTCTATGAGGTTTCTGGCAATCGCACTGCTTATATGTAATGTAAAAATACCTGCTAAAAATGTTGGTAATATCATAAAGAGTCCGACTGACAGGGCGATGCCCAAAACCACCGCTAAAGTGATGGTAAATTTTTCCGCCTTATCATTTCCCAGTCGAGAATTGAGCCATTTTTCGAATTTTGATGGTTCTTCTTGCTCTTCTTCGGGTATATGGTCAGCTGAAAACATCAAAGCTTTCATACCAACTGTCATTGAGTTTACGAAATTTACGACTCCTCTGATAAACACATAACCTAATATTGGATACTTATCTTTAACTAACTTTAATTCTTCGACTTTTGTGACCAATCCATCCTTTGTTCTCACCACTGTTGCCTGTTTTTTTGGTCCTCGCATCATTATTCCCTCGATTAAAGCCTGTCCGCCTATCGAAGTACGCAATTCCTTACTTTCTGAGCTAGCCATAATTTATGTAAAATTGCCTTTCGTTACTTTAAGTCATTTATCTCATCTTAACATTAGTCATACTGTTGCCATCTCGTTGTTCATTGGTAAAAATATCGTCACTAGAAAGCCGCCACCCATTGCATTTGCAAGCTCTAGCTTTCCTCCATGGAGTTTGATTATTTCTTCGCAAACGGCAAGCCCAATCCCGCTTCCCCGTTCTTTAAAGGAGTTGCTGCCTTTGTAGAACTTCATTTTGATGCTCTCCAGCTCATCCTCTGGAACACCGATACCGTAGTCCCGGATGGTGATTCCCACTGAGTCGGGTGAAGCTAAAAAAACAGCCACATCGATGCGTTTTCCATCTCTACCGTATTTTGCTGCATTGTCAAAGAGGTTTAAGAAAACTTGCTTTAGGCGGTTTGGGTCTCCCGAAATGATTGCATCGTCGTCTAAATGGGAAGAATATGCAAACTCAAGCTCGTCTTTATGAAGCAATTCCCTAAATGTGAAGATGGAGTCTTCCAGCTCCGCCGCTATGTCTATTAATTCCACATTCAAAGTGAAACGTCCATCTTCTATCCTGGTAAACTCCAACATTTCTTCCACCATCTTTGTAAGACGGGTGGCTTCTTTGAGCATGATGTTTATACCCCGCTGGGATTCCTCATCCAGTTGCTCATTATATATAAGGGTTTCGCCCCAGCCTGTTATGGCGGTCAAAGGTGTTCTCAATTCGTGGGAAACAGAAGATATGAACTCCGCTTGGATTTTATCAGTCTGAGCTATTTTTTGTGACATTTCATTTATGGAATCCACCATTTCACCAATTTCGTCTTCATAACTGTTAATAATTTGAATCCCATAACTACCTTCAGCAATTCGTTTCGACATTTTCGTAATTTCGCTGACTGGTTTAATAACTGACCTTACAAAGATAAGGTTCACTGTGAACACGAAAAGCAGTACAGCTAAACCGATTCCCACAGCAACAAAAATACTCATTGTAACTTGTCTATCGACTCGTTCCAAACTTGTAATATATCGCATAACTCCAACGACTTCTCCACCACTATATATAAGGGGAGCAGATGCTGCCATAATTCGCTCTCCAGTTGTTCTGCGTCTTCCAATCCATGTTGAAATCTGCCGAGATTCGATGGCAGAAAAAACATCGGGAGAATCTAAGGTTGTGCCAGAAGTAATAGTGGATGAGGAAATCATGATACTGCCATCTGCAGTGATGAATTGGAGTTCCAAGCGATCTGCTTCGCGGAAGGTTTCTGTATATCTGTATGCGCTATTATAGTAATCTGCATATGACCTTGAAACAAAATTAGCAAAAAAGTCTGTGGCTGTCCTAGCTTTTGCCTCCAGCCCCGTACGTACCGTGGAGTAATAATAATTATATATAATGAAGGAGAAAAGTAAAACAACACTCACAACTGCTCCGAGTATGGTAAAAATAGTAACTCTGAGCCACTTTTGCCGCATGGCACTAGCAAAACTAGAAAACACTCCTTCCAACTCAACCCTCCAAGTACCTTAATTAATAATTAATTTCAGACTCCCCATTTGTATCCGAAGCCCCATAGAGTGGTGATGAATTGTGGATTTGTTGGGTCGTCTTCTATTTTTATGCGAAGCCGCCTGATGTTCACATCGGCAATCTTTACCTCGCCGAAATAATCCCTGCCCCACACGGTGTTTAGTATATCCTCCCTGGATAGAGCCTTACCTGGATTATCCATGAACATTTTAATAATAGTATATTCCACCTGAGTAATTTTAATCCTAGTTCCTTGTTTTTCCAAGGTTCTGTTTCTGGTATTTAACTTAAAGGGACCGGATACGATTATACCGTTGTCGGGCTGCCCAAAGGTTACTTCGGATCTTCTCAAAAGAGCATCCACCCTTGCCGTTAGCTCCGCAGGAGAAAAAGGTTTGGTTACATAATCGTCGGCTCCAGTCATCAAGCCGGTGACTTTATCCATTTCCTGGGTCTTTGCCGACAGCATGATGATACCGATTTGTGGGTCGGCTGCTCGGATTTTTCTACAAACCTCAAATCCGTCAGTATCAGGGAGCATGATATCCAGTATCGCGACTTTGATATCGGTATGTTTCCTAAGCAATTCAAAAGCTTCAGCACCAGTCTCCGCCTCCACAACCTCATATCCAGCTCGCTTAAGATTAATCACAACAAAGCTACGAATACTAGCCTCATCCTCAAGGACCAAAATCTTTCTCAATAATGTCATATTCTCAATTCTCCATTTGTATATGATAAAGCATAAAATGCTTTAAAAGAATCGTATATATATAATGTATAGACAGGGCAAGTAAATCTGCATAGTTAATTATTCATTATTCATCATTAATTATTAATTATTCAATTTGTCCATTCTGTATATATCAATCGAAAGTTCGCTCTAATAAGCTCCTCGCTAAAATCTAATCCGTGACTGTTCGGGGCTGCTAGTAGTTCGAAGGCATATGTGGACAAGCCTTCTGAAGTAAGGATTACCCTACCTTTTGAAACTTCCCTCTCCTCGTCTATATCACCAGACAAACGATGTATCTTTAGAAAGTCCACATAGGGACCGTCCTCGTTGGCAATAAAGGAAAATATGACAGTCCGTTCCCCGGAAACAATATTTTCTCTGCGTACAGACACCTTTTCTCTCCAATTGGGAGGCAGAATTAAATACCATTCATCGAAACTATTATGATATGTGGTAAGGGCAAGGTCAAAATCGCCACTGCTGTCCATGGAAAACCAGTCCATTACATAATAAGGTGTATCCGATTGAGCTTTCAGTAGCCTAGGAATTGGAAATTTAAAAACTCCATCATCGTTGATGTCAGCACTATATATATTTCTCGCTCTGACTGTTCCTTCGCTCACTCCACCTGCACCCGTCAATGAAATATTAGTAAACATATCATTTTGAAATGCGAATATATCTGTCACCAAATTTCCGTGGTCGAAACGTCCTTCGCTTTCCACGAACAATGCGTTTACATTGTCAGAAAGCATTCCAGCTTGAATTTTAGCAAAGGCTTCTACACCAGCGGATAATCTAGCTTCGGAATTCAAAATTTCTCCATCAGGCATCAATGTATAAATTTGTACAAGGGCAGCTGTATCCTGGCTTGGAAGTCTCAGAGCTATGACATCATCATTACCGTTTCCCGTTAGGTCACAAAGGGTAATCTCGCTGAACTCTTCCCTCATTAGCAAAACAGCACGGAATTCCTTAACTGTGAAAATTGAAAAGTATTTTAATGTGGGTCCCATTTGCCAACCAAGGATTATTTCTACTTCCCCATCGCCATCTAAATCAGAATATCTGACACTCTCAAAAGCATCGCCAACGACCTCGATAATTTCGACAACCGTATAATCCCCATCCATCATTTCAAAGATATATAAGCTCAATGTGCTCTCGCCAGGAATTGCAAAAAAGGCAAGCACCTCGTTGACACCATTTCCATTAATATCTTTGAGCTGAACCGCCTGTCTATTTTGTCCGTTGGTGGGTGGGGAAAATTCTGCACCTTGGCTTAATATAATGTTAATCTGTTCTGAGAGTCGGAGATAGTCTTGGGAGACTTGTGGGAGACTATATAAATCGTCAGCTGTAACCCGCAAGCAGCCAGTAAGGAATAAAAGAATCGTGAAAAACAACAAAATGGCAAGAGTATGATTTTTATCTTTATTGGCTCTCATAATTGCTCCCAAAGATACACTACCCCTTCCCAAATATACTATATTATATTGTAACACAAAACCTAGTCTTGCGCTAGTACATTATTTACAATTTTTCATAAAGTATCTTAGACACCATTCCTTACTATTCTTACTGCATTTTTTGCTCATCCAAAGTGATGAAAACCTACCTAATCGGTTGGTAATCTGAGAAAGCAAAAATGTGAAAAATTTCTACTTATCAAAAATGCAAAAAATATCAGTAAAAAACGAGAGTCATTCTATCCATATTACTTTCCTTACCACATATTTTTACCATTTTTTCCAAAGTAATCAGACGAACACGAACACGAAATTCAATAAAACTATATATTTATTGCCTAAAAGCATACCCAATGTGTTTAGTTTTCAACAAATTAACTCGATAATATTGATGATGATATAGGCGCAATGCGTCTAATTAAATGCAAGCGGGGGACATATTGATGAAGATGTCGCATTTATTCATGTCTAAAACAGGAGATGCAAGGCGTGTAATCACGTTTATCCTTGCAATTACTCTTGTTTTTCCACTTTTCGGCTCTGTATGGGCGGAGTCTGCCCAATTCACCGAGAAAGGAGAGGCACAGCTGCGCGCTTTTCCAGATGGTTATAAAGACCATTTTGGCGTTTATTCAATTGTAGAAAACGATGAAAATGAAAGTGTAGATTTCCATGTTTCAAAGTTGGAAAACGATGAAGTTGTTTCCGATGAAAACATGGCTGAAACAAATGATGAAAATTTCGTCGATAATGACCCAATAGACGACATAATAAATGTAGAAATGTCATCAACTTCCGCAGCTCCTTCTTCTCTCCTAGAACCTTCTATTGAAGACCCCGACTCCAATATAGATGATTCTGATGATTTTATTGATACAGCAGATGCTATCCAAGCAATACTAACTCTAGGCAACAACGAAGTCCCAGTGGAAATAGCCCCCGAAGCAGTTGCTCTGTTAGGTGAGAACGCACCAATAAATGTGCTACCCTTTACTGGTGGAACACCACCTGAACCTTTTCAACCTGCGCCGACAGTTGGTCAGATATCGATTATAAAATTTGTCGCAGCAGAAACAAACTATCTTGGTGGTCTAGCATTAGATGCAGCTGGAAAAGTATGGACATGGGGTTATGATGCTTCTGGTATGCTCGGTACTCACCCTAATTTTACAGAATCTTATGCTGGAGGAATGATTAGAGTACCATTTTTTGTTGATAATGATATCTTCATTACACAAATCGTTGGCGGATATCATACAAGTTACGCATTAGCAGCCACAACAAGTAGTTTATATCCTGGGCGTCTCTTTGCATGGGGAAACGGAAGCCAAGGACAAATGGGTAATAATACAGTTACATCCGCTAACCATACTCCTACACTTGTTTCATCATTACCATACGACGAAATTGAAATAATAAAAGTAGTTACAAGCTCAGAAAATGCAAGCTGTACTTACGTTTTAGCTAGGGATACCCGCGATAATAGAATAAGGATTTTTGCATTTGGTTACGCTGATGGTTACAGAATACCTGACAATAGTGGTTATGTAAGAACAGCACAGGATATAACCCATCGATTCGATCCTGTTATTACACCAGGAGAAAAAATCGTTGATATAGAATTAGGTAACCAACATGGTATTGTACTTGACTCTGCTGGTGATATATATACATGGGGATACAACAACCACGACCAGCTAGGTCTTGGTTCTTCTGCTTCTGGTTATTATAATTATCCGCAGAAAGTAACTTTTTTTGAAAACATAGAAATTGTAAGTATTTCTGCAAACAGTGACACAAGCCTTGCTGTTGATATAGATGGAAACGCATGGCAATGGGGAAGAATATATGGCTATTCATCAACAAATCTTAATAGAACATATACCGCTCCAGGAGGATGGACTTACAAATACGCATCTTCAGGTTCATCAACTGATGTTCATACCCCTGAAATAGTGTTATTCGACCTCGACTCAACAGATGACTTTGCTTATCCATATTCAGATGCACCAAAAGCAGCTGCTGCTATAGCTGGTAAGTATGTCAATTATATAATTGATGTGTATGGACGTATTTGGTTTTGGGGTTACAATTACGCATATTCATTCGGTACAGATGGAACATTACTTACTACCTCATCATCGAAACACACAAATTACGTACAAAAAGCTACCTTGTTAAAAACCCTTGGTGATGGTGATACTGAGTACAATAACGATAATCATACTTACACAAAGGCTCCAGTATTTTCAGGCTCGCCTGTTACAGCAGCACAATTTAGTAATTATAGTAATTATGGTTCTTGGTGGTCATTTGATGGTCTACATCCAACGATATATGACAAAAAATACATGGAAACAACAGATGGAGGCAACCCGAGCAACCACGATCGAGATTATCCCCTTGATAAAGATGGTAATAGGCTTGTTTACGTGATGAGGCGTGATGCAAATGGTACCTACAGCGCAAACTTCTATATTGCTGAAGATAGTTATACTGGTGTATGGGCTTTGAACCGTAGTGGATCTGGAAGCGGAGCTGCTTTACCTGCAGGAATTACTGAAGTTACAAGCACTCCTGTTGTCAAAGAAAACGAACGAGGTTGGATTGGGCTTGTAGTTGAATTGGATGATTTTGGTAGCTTCGCGTATGATGCAATGATGTTAAAGGAATTACCATACATTAGCGCACTTAGCACATTCCAGTCTGCAACTCTTTTCATTGACGATTCAGGTAACTTATACAAAACATCCCTTGATGGTTCTGGCTCAATAGCTTGGGGTTGGGACTACTCAGATAAATACTATGCATCTGCACAGGGTAGTCTTGCTCGTGGTATGTATAATCTTTATTGCTACGAAGTAATGTATATGCGTGGTGCTCCCAGTGTGGCAGCCATTGAAATAGCTTTTGAAAAGCCTTTCCGAAAAATTTATCTTGTAGATGAAAGCCCTGGTGTACCGCCAGTGGAGACAGTTAAAATCAGTGTAACTGTTCCCGCTGGAGTCAATGACCCACAACTCAACCTTCAAGTCAATTCTCAACTACTAGAACTCCGTTATGTCTTCATCCCATATGACCCAACAGACTCTAATTTCTTACTTACTGATTTCACTCGAGAGGAGTTTGAAGCTGCATTTGAAGATGATAGGTATGAGGTTGGTGATTTACTAAAAGACACTGGTGTTCTAGATGGTACTTATTCAATCATTGATGCGACATTCGAAGTTGAAATAGGAGAAAACGGAAAGTTTTGGGTACTAGGTAAAGAGCAGGTTTACAACCGTGTACAAGACCGTAAGGTTGTTTATGTTGCAGATAATTTTTATACTGTTGTAGATATTCAACATCAAGGTGTTGATGAAGAAAAGCCCCATCGTATTGCTTACCCACTGACAACAGACAATGTTGTTAAAACATCCACAGACCCCAGTTATCCTCTAATTTATCCCGCAGCACCAGATAATGAAGATTACTTTGGTATTCCCTTAGATGCTAATGGCAATGTGATACCTGATCCTCACTGGGGATATGACAGTGTTAGAATTTCAAGATATGATGCTTCAGCAACTCCTCCAACAGAACCTTACCCTGACTTTGATAAGTATTGGGAATGGGTTACTTCGCAAGATGAGTATGAGGATGTGATACTCAACGATGCAAGTGACTTCTTTGAATCTAAAAATGTGCCAAAAGTATATGTGCATGATTTCTTATATAAATTACTCGAAGACTATGAAGTAACAGGTGATAAAATCGCTACTAGTGACGAAAACATCACTGTTGCTGCTCCAGGCGATACCATACATTATGAGATTATTGTAGAACATAAATTACCAGGCAATGGTCTTGATGCTCTATACGTGGATATAAAAGATGACATGAGCCAATTATGGCAAGTATCAGGTGTACAGTATATAGAGGATCCACGTAGTATACCAATTTTAATTATATTTAACGAAGTTGCGTATCCATCGAATGAAACTAACAGAATTGACATATATACTGTTGGAGACCTCATGGCTGGGATAACTATCGAAAGTATACCTTTCGATGAATTCCTTACAATTAAGTTTGATGTTGTCGTAAAGTCAGACTTGAATGTAAATATAGTTACTGAGCTTTTAAATACAATTCATATTGGCAAGTCACTTACTTTAGATGGAAAAATTGACACAGGTGAACCACACCTTGAAGGATCAAAAACTGTGTCTGATGATAATTTAGATGGTAAGGCATCAAGCGGTGAGATTCTTACTTATACGATTACAGTAAGGAATACGGGAAAGGTCAAAGCAACGGATGTTTTGATTCGAGATACTTTATCTGAATTATTGAAAGATTATGATGAATATATTTACCCACCTACTGGCAATGGAATTACAATTGAGAGAAATGGAAGTGCTACTTCTCCCGCAGAATTCCTTACTCCACCATCAACAGTACAACACCTTATTGACGGTTTCACTATATTAGAAATACTACCTGCAGATGAAATCACTATCACATTTGATGTGACGGTTATTACATCCCTCGATATGGAAACGGTACTCAGGTTACGTAACACAGCAGAGGTGCGTTCAGCTAGTGGCAATTTAGACCTTTATAATGAAATACCGACAGGTGATCCTGACATCTTAGGTATAAAGACTGTCATTGATGAAAACGGTGACGGAATAGCTTCCCCTGGCGAAAAGCTAACATACACAATTTATATCGAAAACATAGGAAGCGCATCTGGTAGTCCTGTACCAATAGCAAACATTTTTGTTCAAGATGATATGGATGATTTGTTATCTCCATCTCTAGTTGAAGTAAGGAAAAATGGAACTGATGATGAAATTATTGTCACATTCAGTAAGCCAGTAAATATTTATAGCGACAGAGTTATGATACCAGCTAACCAAATTTTTCCTGGAACCGTGACTATAGACCACCTAATAAATGGTTTCTACTTAGATCAACTTGATCCAGACGAATCAATAACTTTAGTATTCACAGTATGGGTAAAAGACATTGATGTAACGCAAGTTAAGTCTCTTTCCAATATGTCCACTCATGGTAGCAATACTATACAAACTGGCATTCCTGTATTAACAATCACCAAAAAAGTATCAGATGCAAACAACGACACCTACGCCTCCCCTGGTGAAACACTGACATATACAATAGAAATTGAAAACAACGGCACAGTTAATGCACAGAATGTGGAAATCATAGACACACTCAGTGAATTGAGTTCATATATAGACACCATACAACTCACTGATTTAGTCACCATATCAGATGGAGTAGTAACTACAACCATACCATTAGACACATTTATATCAACTGGTTATATAGCCCCATTGATAGCCACAGGCACTAGCTTGACGCTAACTTTTGATGTAACAGTAATTAATACTCTTAATACTGCAATTGTAACTGAACTTAGCAACTCAGCGACATTTGAATGGACTGCATCGACTATAACAGGTATTCCTTACACAGCTACAGCTACATCAATGATACAAACCACCGAACCAAAACTAACATTGGAAAAGAAGGTTTCAGATCAAAGCGGTGATGGTATAGCTTCACCATATGAAACTCTCACATACACCATTGAAATTAAAAACACAGGTCTCATTACCGCCAAGGATGTTTTGATAACCGACTCTCTTGGTAACATGCTGCCTGGTAATATTGACAATCCAAATACCAATACTGTCACAATCAACAATGGTGGGACAATAACAACCAGTACAGTTGCTGTATTGATGTCATCAGGTATTGTAATAGATATAGCCGCTGGTGCGACTGTTACTATAACATATGATGTTACTGTTAGTTCAACGCTTGATGTTTCCTTAGTTGCATCTCTATTTAATGATGTTGATATAGAGTGGTATACCGACACTGTTCCCGGAATTCCTTACGATGCAACAAAATATGTTGAAATCGATACAGGCAGAATAAGTATTGCTGTTGAAAAAAGGGTCACAGATGAAAACAGTGATAGTCATGCTTCACCTGGAGAAATGCTCACTTATCTCATCGAAATAAATAACTCTGGTACTGTTGCTGCAAATGGTTTGCTGATACAAGATACTCTTGAACATATATATGACCCCAGCGCAACGCCAAAAATCGAGCATATAGAAGACCCAAGTGGAAATCCATTATATATCAGATATAGTACCGATGGAGGAACAACCTGGAGTCTCTATACCACTAGTTTCTACAATGTCGGCGACCTGATGACGGGTTTCTTACTTAATGTAGGTCCAAAAACAATATTTAGAATAATGTTCGTTGTCTATGTACGTTATGACATAGATGAATCAACAGTTTTATTCCTCTATAATAATGCAACTGCGTCATCATTAAATCCAATGGTTCCTGATGCGAACAATGATGAATCCATTAACACTGCTTTTGCAGACTTGGTTGTGGATAAAGTTGTCATTGATGAAAACAACGATACATTCGCTAGCCCAGGAGAGGAACTGACATACACCATAACAATAGAAAATATAAGTTCATCAGTCGATGCAGAGTTTGTTTTCATTCAAGATAACTTGAACACCCTGCGTCCTTACGTAAATATGCAAAATAGTACCCCTGTAAGGATTTCACGGATTAATACTGCATCAAGTACTCTTGTTGAGGAAGAAGAAAGTAATATTCTTCAACTGCGAACTGGTTTCACTAGAAGAATTGCAGCCAATGAAAAGCTAGTTATTACATTCACCGTAACAGTCAACGATGACCTTGATACAATAGCTACTCCAACTTTATCAAATAGTGTACTGGTTAACGAGCAAGATACTGGTGTAGATATTGATACATACGACCCAGGATTTAGTAAGGATTCCCTGTATCCAGCATATGTACCTGGAAAAACTGTCGAATACGAAATAAGCTTTGTACTACCCAGTGATGTTGCTAGTATAACAAGTTTAGTTATAATCGATCATTATGATGATACAAAAGTTGTTAGTGGTAGTGTTGCTACTATAACGATTGGTGCGACTACACTAGGAGCAGGTGATTATACCACAAGCGATAGCGGTAGTGGCACATTAACAATAACTCTCACAAGTTCTGGTCTTGGTAAGCTAGCTATTAATCAATTAGTTACTGTTAATGTAAAATTTAATGTACTTGTTGGAGCAGATGGAGTAATCCGAAATAATGCTGAACTTGAAATTAATACGGTTACGATAGACGAAGCAGAAGAAATTGTAAAGGAACTTGAACCCGTCACTGGTTTTACCAAGGATACCGACGACTACTTCCGTCGCGAGGGTGATAGGCTCACCTTCGAGGTCTCCTTCACACTCCCCGCCGACTTCACGGGCTACGACGGCATACTCGTCTACGACAAGCTACCAACCACTCTTGACTACATCGCCACTGGAAGCAGCGCAAAGATTATCGGCACCGGTACCAACAGCGACCAAGCTCTCACGATAGTCCACAGCTCGGGAGAGCTGACCATCTACATCAGCGACACGCTATTTGAAGATTACGAAAGCGAGACCGTGGAGATTATCATCGTCACCGAGGTCAACTCTAACTGGACAAGCGGCAACATCGTTAACACCGCCGAAATCTACTACCAGCTCGGTTCGACCATACCAAACCCGAACACCGATACGCCCGACGACACCGACACCGAAACCGTGACTCCACTCGACCCCGTAACTGGCTTCACAAAAGATACCGATGACTACTTCCGTCGCGAGGGTGATAGGCTCACCTTCGAGGTCTCCTTCACACTCCCCGCCGACTTCACGGGTTACGACGGCATACTCGTCTACGACGAGCTACCAACCACCCTTGACTACATCGCCACTGGAAGCAGCGCAAAGATTATCGGCACCGGTACCAACAGCGACCAAGCTCTCACGATAGTCCACAGCTCGGGAGAGCTGACCATCTACATCAGCGACACGCTATTTGAAGATTACGAAAGCGAGACCGTGGAGATTATCATCGTCACCGAGGTCAACTCTAACTGGACAAGCGGCAACATCGTTAACACCGCCGAAATCTACTACCAGCTCGGTTCGACCATACCAAACCCGAACACCGATACGCCCGACGACACCGACACCGAAACCGTGACTCCACTCGACCTCGTAACTGGCTTCACAAAAGACTCCACCGATAAGTTCAATGCTGTGGGCGACCCGATTGTTTATACAATTTCCTTTACCTTGCCGTCAGACTTAGACGGTTACGAAGGTATGCTTGTCTTTGATGAGCTGCCTGTTGAGCTTGATTTTGTCAGCGCAACTGGGCGTATCATAGATGGTATCAGCGCTGGTAGCGATCGTACTCTGACTGTCAATCGTAGTGGGCAAGATGTGAGTGTATATATACCTAAGGAATTCCTTACCAATAATGCGAACAAAATGGTAGAAATCATCATTAGTACAACAGTCAGCTCCAGCTGGACATCTGGTAGTATTATAAATACTGCAGAGATATACTATCAAACCATTCCAGCAACTGAGCCTGATCCGACAACAGATACTCCTGATGACACTTCTACGAAGATTATAAATCCCTCTGACTTTATAAAAACTGCTAATCAATATACATATAAACCGGACGATGTCCTTGAGTACACCATCACTTGGACACTCCCTGTTGATGCTACGTCTACAATCACCAGTTTGATCATCGTTGATGATTATGATGAGGCTAGAGTTCAATTTGAAACTGGTTCTGATGTGCTTGTCATTGGTACGTCTACATCACTCACAAGGGGAGCGGGATTTGACTATACTATCGCTGATGACCTTGATAAAATCACCATCGATCTCACCACAGCGGGTCTACTTAAACTTGTTGGCAATGCTCCAGTAACCTTAACCATGGAATTTAAGGTACTTCCCGGCATAACCGGCAACATCAGAAATGATGCTGAGCTCCAATATAACCACACACCAGTGGGTGAAGATAGCGAAAACGTCCAATATGACAACTTCACGAAAACCGCAAACCAGCTCACATACGAGCCTGAAGATTCGCTTGAGTACACCATGTCATGGACGCTTCCCGAAGATGCTCGGGGTAAAATCACCACTTTAGAAATCGTTGATAACTACGACCAAAGTAATGTTGAGTTTACTCGAGTTCTCTCCTTCTTTATTGGCTTGACACCTTTTGTTTACAACAGTACCACACCAAGTGCTGGTGACTTCATCGTCAGCGATGATGACACAACAGGTACTCTCATCATAACTCTAACAGACCATGGTCTAACCAAGCTTTCCAACGGAGCTACCATCGTATTGCGTACAGAGTTTGAAGTGAAAGACACCGCTTCTGGCGATATTTCCAACAGCGCAGAGCTGTATTATAACAGCAAAAAAAGCGGTGGTGATGGTGATGATGTTACCGATACTGGCTTTAAGAAAGATTCTGACCTCATCAGCTATGTACCGGATAAACCTATTTCATATACCATGACTTTCAAGCTACCCAGTGATGCATCAAAGATTGCTTCACTTCACATTGAAGATGAATACAACCATCTTATGGTGGAGAATGGAGCGGTTACTTCCTTCATTATTGGCGCGACAACACTTTCAACCTCTGACTATTCAGTTACAGAACTCACAACCGGAGTGCTGACCATTACCCTCAGCTCATCAGGTTTAGGCATCGCACAATCTGCTGACAATGCCACTGTCACCTTGCAAGTGGAATTTGATGTGTTGGATGACGCTTCAGGAACCTTGCGCAACGATGCGACTCTGTATTTCAACGGTAATCCGGCTGGGGAAGACTTCGAGGAAGTTACAGATTCTGGTTTTACCAAATCATCAGAGCAGATGACATACAAACCAGGTGACCCTCTACATTACGAAATCAGTTGGGTACTGCCTGATAATGCAGAAGCAACTATCACCAGTTTGTATATCATCGACAGTTATGATGACTCGAGAGTCGCCTTCGTTTCTGGCTCTATGGTGTTTAAAATCGGCAGCTATGACTTGACCTCCGGTGTTCATTACACCATTGATACAAGCATCACTGGGCAATTGCTTATAACTCTTGACGATATGGCTCAGCTAAAAGACAACGCCACAGTCACCATAAGCTACACATTCACCGCCAAGCCTGGTATAAGTGGTGATATTCACAACAGCGCAGAGCTGTTCTACAACGGCACATCTGCTGGCGGCGACGGCGAGAACATCAGCTACGACGACTTTACAAAACTATCTGATAGACTCACCTACTCCCAGGGAGGCATGCTTGATTATACTTTGAGATGGACGCTCCCGGTTGATGCGAAAGATGATATAGCAACCTTGCAAATCATCGATAATTATGACCAAAGCAAGGTCAGCTTTAACCAGGTTGTATCCTTCAATGTTGGTGCAACGCCACTTGTCTTTGCGTTAGGCGACTACACCATCAGCGATGACGATTCTACGGGTACGCTGACAATTACACTCACAGCCAGTGGGCTTGCCAAGCTTGCTAATAGTGCGGTGGTCATTTTGAAGCTTGAGTTTGCAACAGCTTCAAACGCTACGGGTACCATCACCAATAATGCAAGACTAATTTACAATGGGCGCGATGAAGGTGGCGATGGTGAAACAATAACGCCTTCTGGTTTCAACAAATCCTCAGACCAATACACCTATATTCCAGGCGATATTTTGGATTACACCATCAGCTGGACACTACCTGCCAATGCGGTAGCCACCATAACTAGCTTGTACATTATTGATGAATATGATGACACTCATGTCGCTTTCGATGCTACTTCAGTTGTGTTTACTATTGGGCCAAAAACGCTTCTTCCAGCACAATATACAGTTTTTGATGATACTGCAAACAATGAACTCATAATAACCCTCATAGACTTGTTTGAGTTAGCAGACAACGCCCCAGTCACCGTGAGCTATAAATTCATCACTCTTCCCGGCGCAACAGGCAACATCAAAAACGATGCGACACTCTACTACAACGGAACCCCAGTGGGTGATGATAGCGAAAACGTCCAATACGACAATTTCACCAAGGCAGCTTCCCAGCTCACTTATGAGCCAGGTGACATCCTTGATTACACCATGACATGGACGCTTCCTGTCGATGCACGGAGAAAAATCAACACTTTAGAAATCGTTGATGACTATGACCAGGGCAAGGTAGATTTCGTTACAGGGTCTGTTGTACTGACCATCGGTGCAACAACCCTAGATTACAACAATACAACACCAGCTGATGGCGACTATTTAATATTAAACGACGGTGACAAGCTCACCATCGCTCTCACCAGTCATGGGCTTGCCAAGCTTACAAACGGAGCTACGGTCACCTTACAGATGCGATTCAAAGCCAAAGATAACGCTACTGGTAACATAGTCAATAGCGCAGAGCTGCTTTACAATGGCAAAAAAAGCGGGGGTGGCGGTGATAGTGTCACAGACAGCGGCTTCACCAAATCCTCAGACCTCATTAGCTATGTTGCTGATATGCCAATCTCATATACTATGACCTTCAGGCTACCCAGCGACGCTTCCAAGATAAACAGCTTGTACATCATAGACAAATACGATCATACCATGGTGGAAAATGGAGTAGTTACATCCTTCATGATTGGTGCCACCCCACTTACGCTGGGTACCGACTACACAGTTACAGACTCCACTACCGGACCGCTGACCATCACCCTTACCCCAGCCGGTATAGGCATCGCAAAATCCGCCAATAATGCCACGGTCACTGTGGGAGTGGTGTTCGATGTGCTTGATGATGCTAAGGGTGTTCTACGCAATGAGGCGGAACTATTCTTCAATGGAACACCTGCTGGCGAAGGCTCAGAGGAAGTAAAGGATTCTGGCTTTACAAAATCTTCAGACCAGATGACATATAAACCTGGGGATACTTTAGATTATGAAATCAGCTGGATGTTACCTGACAATGCGGTAGCAACTATCTCCAGCCTAAGAATCGAAGATGACTACGACCAAGGTAGGGTCTTCTTCGTAACTGGTTCCGAATCCATTACCATTGGAAGCACATCTCTTGATTATAACAACATCACACCCAGCGATGGTGATTATTTAATCAGCGATGACGGTGACATTGTGACCATTACTCTCACCACACATGGTAGAGCGAAAATAGAAAACAACGCAAACGTCACGATCACCATGCAATTCACCACCCTTCCCGGTATAAGCGGAGACATCCACAACGATGCAGAACTCTTCTACAACGGCACTCCAGTAGGTGGCGATGGCGAGGACATTAGCTACGATGACTTCACAAAACAATCTGACAGACTCACCTACTCCCAGGGCGGAAAGCTTGACTATACTTTGAGATGGACACTCCCGATTGATGCTGAGGATGACATAGCTAACCTGGAAATCATCGACAACTACGACCAAACCAAAGTCAACTTCAGCCAAGTTGTATCTTTCAATGTTGGTGCAACACCGCTAGTCTTCAACTCAGTAACTCCATCTGCTGGCGACTACACCATCAACGACGATGGCACAGGTACTTTGACAATTGCACTAACAGCTAACGGGCTTGCCAAACTCACCAACAACGCAGTTGTTACCTTGAAGCTGGAATTCACCGCAGCATCCAACGCCACCGGAACTATCACAAATAACGCGAGACTCCGATACAACGGGCGGGATGAAGGCGGCGATGGAGAAAATGTTTCCCCATCTGGTTTTACAAAATCTTCCGACCAATACACCTACAAACCAGGCGATACCTTGGATTACGAGCTCACCTGGCAATTACCACCAAACGCGATAGCCACAATCACCAGCCTAATAATCATTGATGATTACGACCAGTCAAATGTCACCTTCGTGATAGGTTCAGAAAGCCTCACCATCGGTAGCGGGTTACCGCTTGTCCTTAGCACCCATTATACTCTAGGCGACGATGGCGACAAAATAACAATCACTCTTACCCCTGTAGGCATCGCTCAATTGATAAACAACGCGCCAGTCAGACTGACCATGCAATTTGTCACATCAGCGAGTGCGAGCGGCGACATCAAAAACGATGCCGAGCTTAGATACAACGGCAGTCCCATGGGTGATGATAGCGTAATTGTTACCTATGACGATTTTAGTAAAATTTCAAAAAGAATTACATACTCCCAAGGCGGCAAACTTGATTATAGCCTACGCTGGACGCTGCCCACTGATGCCAGGAGTAAAATCACCACCCTGGAAATCATAGACAATTACGACCAAAGCAAGGTGAGCTTCAATCAAGTGACAGCTTTCACCATTGGCGGTACCTCGTTGTACTTTGATGAGCTCACGCCAGCGAGCAATGATTATACCATTGTCAACAACTCAGCCACCGGTACACTCACCATTGCTCTCACACCATCTGGTATAGCCAAACTCGCAAATGGCGCAAGTGTAATACTAGACATTCAGTTCACCGCTCATAACAATGCCACTGGCACGATTACAAACAATGCCACACTCCGATATAATGGCAAAACATCGGGCGGCGACGGCGAGGATGTGTTCTACTCCGACTTTACCAAAGATTCCCACAAAGACTTCTATGTACCTGGTGGAGCGATGGGATACACCGTCAGTTGGACACTTCCCGGTGATGTCACTGCCATAACACAGCTCATAGTCCGAGACACTTATCCCTCCCCAGAGCTTTCCAACCCAGTTATAGACTCCATCAGAATCACCGACTCCACAGGCGTTGCCACTTTGTCCTCATTGACCTTTGGCACACATTACACGGTCATTCCAGTGAGCAGTCCTAGCGGCTACGAAGCCTTTGAAATCGAGCTCACTCCTGCTGGTCGGGCGTTGCTCATAAACAACCAGGTCTTCGAGATAAAGATGACCTTCGATGTGAATGCAAATGCCGAAGGAATAATCACAAACAATGCCCAGCTCTTCTATAACGGCAGCACAATCCCCGATGCCGAGGATGACAACGATATGGATGAGGATGATTTCAGCAAAACCGCTGACAGTCACCTCTACGCTCCTGGAGCTACAATGGGCTACACCATTAGCTGGACATTACCCAGTGATGTTGCCACATTCACTTCTCTACTGGTGGTGGATACTTATCCCAGCCCAGAACTCTCCAGCCCCTCTGTGGTGTATATTGAGTTCACTGGTGCTGCTACCCAATCATCTTTGCTACACGCTTTCGATTATCAACTGGCGGATGTCCCCAGCTTGACTGTACCTGGTCATCGTGACTATGAAATTGAGCTAACTCCTGCTGGTCTGGCAAAGCTGGAGCCAGACGGTAAAATGGAAATCAGAGTATTATTCGACATCACCGCCACACCCACGAGTCTAGCTTCCCCCACCAGCCTAATAACAAACACCGCATCGCTGTATTACAACGGTATCTTATATGGTGAAGACGATGAAACCATCAGGGAGCAGCCACGAAATATCACACCACCCACTGACCTATCAAAAGTCGCATCACGGGGTTCGTACAACCCAGGTTCCAGCGGTCAAACTGTGATATATACCATAAGCTTCACACTTCCAGACGAACTGAATAATTTCCAGAGTTTCCGCATCGAAGATACGATACCGGCTGGTCTGGAGTATGTGTCAATAGAATCCCTCATGGTAAATGGTGTTTTAGAGGGCAACTATACTGTTACCAGCGACACAGCTAGAATCAGCGTCACTGTCAATGTGGCGGATTTGGCTCCAGGTGTCGGCGGAACAACGATGAGATTGGCTGTGATATTCAACATATCCAGCAACGCACGAGGCACAATACGAAATAACGCTCATCTCTATTACACTCCCGTGGGTGGTACTGAAACCCATGTGGGTAATGCTGAAACCAGCATGAGCCAAGCATCCTATGCGGATGTCCCCTCCCCCACTTCGGTGAACCTGAGAGCGAGAAAGGTTGTTTCTGGAAACGGTGCTGTCATATCAGCGGGTCAATTCAGCTTCACGGTCTTTGAAAATGGAGTGCAAGTTGCAACAGCTACCAACGATGCAGCTGGCAACATAGTCTTCCCCGCCATCGAATACACTCGCACCGGAACATACAATTACACCGTGAGGGAAACCATGGTGAGCGGAGCTGGTTGGCTCACCGACACAACTGTTTACAATGTCTCAGTGGTGGTCACAAACCAAGGAAACAAACTGACGGCTGTGGTGAATTATCCAGATTCCCAATATCCGACTTTCCACAATCAATATAAAGCAGGCACAGCAACTTTAAGAATTTCCAAAGTGCTTGTGGAAACCTCCGGAGCCATTGTTGTAACCGGCGAGGTATTTTGGGCGGTGCTTTATGTGAGGGAAGATACCGGCTGGGCAAGGCTTGGCAGGTATGCCATTCCAGCAAACACGGGCTCCACTACCATTCCTGACCTTGAAGGTGGTAAAACCTACCAGTTGGTGGAGGAAATGGGCAATTGGTACAATGTGCTGGGTCATGTGGTGAGCGTACAGTCCAGTGTGGCTGGAACGTCCAATAGGTCAAATGTTGCCTTTTCAGTACCCCATTTATCCAGCGACATGACAATCGATATAGTTATACACAATGAAAAAACTGGTGAGCCAGATGGCGAATCCTGGGAGGGCGAGTTCGAGGAAGATCCCGATATAATCGAGCTGGAAGATATGATGATTCCCATAACCATGTTCTTCCCCGACCATTACGCCTATATAATCGGCTATCCAGATAACACCGTTCAGCCTGAGCGAAATATCACTCGCGCGGAAGTTGCCACTGTGTTCTTCAGGTTACTGGAAGATGATATGCGAGAAGCATATTGGGCACAGGATAATCCATTCTTCGATGTGAGTTCAAGCAATTGGCACAACAATGCTGTATCAACAATGGGTAAGCTAGGTATAGTCAATGGCTATCCCGATGGCTCCTTTAGACCCAACGACACTATCACTAGAGGCGAACTAGCAGCCATTACCGCCCGCTTCGCCAGGGTCATGTGGATGCAGCCTGTGATGCAAAGAGGCTTCTCCGACATTGCAGGTCACTGGGCTGCCAACGATATTGCCTATGCAGCTTCCATTAGTTGGCTCAGCGGTTATCCAGACGGTACTTTCAGACCTAATCAGCCCATTACCAGGGCAGAGTTCATGACCATTGTCAATAGGATGCTGGAGCGTGTTCCTGAATTTGTGGAGGATCTGTTGGTGGAAGAAATGATTCACTGGACTGATAATGCCGACCAAAGCAGCTGGTACTACTTAGCTGTACAGGAAGCCACAAACTCCCATGAGCCTGATTTCAAAAATGAAGAGTTTGTACCTGGCTTGCAATTTGAGTATGAGTATTGGCTGGAAATGATTCCCAACAGGGATTGGGCTCTCTTCGAAAAACAATGGTCAAATTCCAGGTCTGGTTGATGATATGGTTTGCAGAAATAGGTGATTAACTGAGTTTGTATACCTAGCAATATATTTCGTAGGGCGCGGCATCCCTGACGCGCCGCCGGGTTGCTGTGAATTTCATGCAACGGCGGCGCGTTGGGTTTGGTTATTATTGATGCACGGCGTGTTTCGGGTCGGTGATTTTTGATGCGTTGTTGGTGTTGCTGTGGATGTTCGCGGCGCGTCAGAGATGCCGCGCCCTACAGAACCGACACCGGTGTTGCCGTGGAAGCCGGTGCTGGTGTTGTCGTGGAAGCCGGTGTTGGTGTTACCGTGGATGCTTGCGGCGCGTCAGGGATG
This sequence comes from Oscillospiraceae bacterium, assembly GCA_009777775.1. Taxonomy (GTDB): domain Bacteria; phylum Bacillota; class Clostridia; order Oscillospirales; family Oscillospiraceae; genus WRMH01. The sequence goes on along the minus strand of WRLE01000011.1, from coordinate 93,112 downwards.
CCGCGCCCTACGAAAACTTTGCCATATTGAAGCTTCACCATACATAAGCTGCTCATCAGTTAATAGACTGTAAGGTATTCCTTGCTCTCCTTACCCGTTTGTTTGGGTTTGGGGAGCATTTCTTTTTATTTGAAAACTGGACTGTTTTGCTCATGCTTTATGTTGAAGAAATGTAGTAATTGCATGGGTTTCGGCTAATGTAATGATGTTTTTAACCCTATATATAATATGTATACAAAGGCATCAAACGCATAATATGCAAGAGGAAAAGTTTGCTATACAAAATAATCCCACAAAAACATATGAAACTAAAACATGATTAGATGCTGCAAAGTCTCAGATTTCAAGCTCCATTCCCTTATGTTTCAGTTTCATTACAATTTCACAAAATGTTAACAAATTGTTGAAAAACTGGGAAAAGTTGTATAGAATACCTCTGATTAAATCCGATAATCTTGCATAAATACAAACCCTTTCACTAGGTTACGAATTGAAGAGTAATCAACCAAAGGCGCAAAACACGCAAAAACCCTGTAGTTGCAACAACTTGCGCAAATAAAAAAATGAGGTCAACATTATTATGAACTTCACAAAAAAAGCCGGTAAGCGGTTTCCGGCGCTATTATTAGCATTAATTCTCCTAGTAACCCTTGTATTTGGCATCGATACACCCGCCCTCGCAGGAAGAATCACCCCCTCAGTCGGCTCTAGAAATAACAAAGGGGTAGAAATCGAAAGACTGAGCACCGACATCAATAACCCATCGAATATGAACATTACCCTGGACAAAGACGAGCTGAGATACACTGTGGATATGAGACCTAGTATCTCAAACACTACGAAGTATCTCTACACAGACCCCAGTTATGATGATGCTTTCCTCATCGCCTCAGGCAACTGCCGCACCAGCAGCACCATCGATGTTATCTGGGAACATACGAATCCCAGCTTATATCCTGTGGAGCTGGAACTCGGAGAGAGGGTCGTTGTTTGGGCAAAATACGTGGAAAACTACGGCTTCAACCCTTCCACCTATTATTACACAATAACCCTTGTTGCTCCTGCCTCCACCAGCGAGGTTGTATATATGTCCAGTCTTGCTGGACAACGTACCCACCCCCCCTTAAGCGGAGAGGGTAGTCTGGGAAATCCTTACACGGGTATTATATATCTTCCCCTGTCAAAGGAAAGCATCGAAAACCCCAACCCAATGGGTGTCATCGGGGATGTACGAATGACAGGTAGTGGTTATAGCGTTCTCTACACAGATGAAACCTGCGAAGAAGCAACTGGCGAGTTTCCTTTGGAAATTGGCGAAAACCAGATATATTTAAGCATTTACAGCCCAGCTAGTAATTTAAATTCTTATTACAATATCAAAGTATATAGAGGCAATCCTTTCCAGAAGACAAGCCTCAGCCCTATATATGCCCCAGGTGGGGAGCTTGACTACTCAATATCTTGGGTGCTGCCTGAAGCAATGATATCCATATCTGAAATGCTCATTGTGGATAACTACGACCCCAGTGAAATCAGCTTTGATTCAATAACAGCATTTACTGTAAATCTCATTGGCGGAAGAGTAGACCTTGACCCTGATGTGGATTTTGATGTAGATAATGATGAAGACACTGGTGAATTATCTATTACATTGAATCCCTCTGGTTTAGCAAAGATGCAGGACGAGGCTCCAGTGGAACTCATACTGAGATTTCATGCATTGCCACCTGAAGAAGGTGAAGATGCTGCAGAACTAATCAGCAACATTGCCGCATTATATTACGATGATACGCTATTTGGTCAAAGCCAAGGAGCTGCAGAAATCAGCGATTATGCTCTCACTGCCTCCCTTGAAGAATACACCATGTCAACTAGCGGACAAAGCGTTGTATTCACCAATAGCTTCACCCTTCCCGATGACCTGAGTACCACTTCGCAAATCACCATATCAAATAATTATCCCGAGGATTTGGTATACACAGGCGTGGGAAGCATAAAAATCGGCGAAGATGATGCCGAAGACATAGAAGCTGTGCAAAACGAAGACGGTTCTCTCCAGGTCGTATTACTAAGCAGTGCATTGACAGCCGGCGATACGGTGGAAATGACCTATGCCTTCGATATATCCGAAAGTGCCACCCGAGCTCTCACCGGCACTGGTAGCCTCTATCATGTGGCGAGACCCTCCCCAGCAGCTCCAGATGGAACCCTAACCCTCGTAAAATCCGACAGTGCAAGCCTTGCTCCATTAGACGGTGGTGGTCCTCCACCTCCGCCTCCAGGACAAGCAATTGTAAGGCTCAGGGCAAGAAAGACCATCACAGGGGAAGGTGCTTCCATGTCGGCTGGTCAATTCAGCTTTACTGTTTACGATGGTGGTTACCAAATAGCCACTGCTACCAATGATGCAGCTGGAAACATAGCCTTTCCTGTCTTGGAATTCAGCCAACAGGGAACTTATTATTACATCATAAAAGAAACCATGAGCGATGGTAGCTATTACGGCTGGTATGCAGACGAGAGCGAACATGATGTGGAAATCATAGTTACCCAAGGAGCCAGCGGTCTTGTTGCCAGGGTGAACTATCTAAATGATGAAGACCCTGATGAAAATTCATATCCGGAATTCATAAACAGATACTATGGAGGCACAGCCACTCTACAAGTCTCCAAGGTGCTTTATGACGATTTTGGTGGCTTATCAGAAATCGAAGGCATATTCTGGGTGGAGCTTTATGTCAGAGACGATGAAGACAATTGGGTCCGAGTGGGCCGCTATCCAATCCCTGCCAACGAGGGGCATACCACAATCCCTGACCTTCCCAGTGGAAGAACATATCAATTGGTGGAAGAAGAAAGCATCGATGGCTCATTTAGTATCATTGGTCAAACAGTATCAGTGGGCAGTAGTGTCTTGGGAAGCTCTTCCGAACGCTATGTAACCTTCACCGTTCCTCCCCTATCTCTAGATACTGAAATCGATATTGTCATTCGCAACCAAGGCATACCTGGTGAGTCGGAAAGCGATGGTCCGGTTGAAGACGAAGAAGAAGAGGAGCTTCTGATTCTGGAAGAAGAGGATGTCCCATTGACTTTGTTCACCTCCGACCATAGCGCATATATCATGGGTTATCCCGATGGAACAGTCCGCCCCGAGCAAAATGTGACAAGGGCAGAAGTGGCAACGGTCTTCTATAGGCTGCTCAGTAATGAAGCGAGATTGGAAAACTGGGCAACTGCCAATAACTTCAGCGATGTGGTTTCATCCAATTGGCACAACGAAGCTGTATCCGTCATGAGCAAGATGGGCATAGTTAATGGTTATCCCAACGGAACCTTCAGACCATCTGGCTCCATAACCAGAGCGGAGCTTGCCACCATTGCGGCTCGCTTTGCCAGGGGAACCTGGGAGATGCCCCTCGGTGAAATGCTCTTCTCCGATATTGAAGAACACTGGGCTTCCCATGACATCCAATACGCCGCCGCCATTGGCTGGGTCAATGGTTATCCCGATGGAACATACAGACCCAATCAGCCGATAACAAGAGCGGAGTTCATGACCTTGGTAAATAGGATGATGGAGCGCATTCCAGAGTCAATTGATGACCTGCTCCACGACACTATGATTACATGGACGGACAATGCAAACACAAGCGCTTGGTATTACATTGCTGTACAAGAAGCGACAAACAGCCATTCATATGAGTATAAAGATACTTATGTATCGGGAACCAATACGAAATATGAAAAATGGGTGGAAATTCTCAACTAATCTACGCTTCTTAGTATTATATAAGGAGGTCTTAAACTATATGGAAAAGCTTGCTAAAATCTTTCCACAAAAATTTCTACATTAACAGCTAATGTAATTCAAATTATGACCCTACTTATTTAGCAAAGACAAATAGATAAGGGGGTGGTGACAGATGATTATGAAAAATATGTTTCTTCGCCCAGGCATAAAGACATATCTTTCATATCTCTGTGAGCAGATGGAAACAAGATACACAAAATATCCTGAAAACACACCAGTGCTAACACGAATCTTCTACGAAGAAATCTCGCAATTAGCGACCCCCGACATCAATAAGCGAATTTTGGAGAAATTGTCAAAATGGCTCAGCGATGAAGAGGCAGCGGGAACTAAAGGGATTACGGAAGGCACGAATCTGTGAGAACCGATGGGTGCGACAAACCTTGCAAGAATACCCAGTTGGACAATAATCGGGAAAGACCACTTTCTAATCTAATTTAGATATAAGGTGCGAGGATACTAAAAAATACCTGCAATAGCAAATCCAAAAACAGATTACAAAGCGCCAGCGCAATATCACAACCCAGCTGCAAAACCCACGGAAAATACAATGGAAACCGAATGTTTCCAAAGCCCACGCAAAAGCAACAAAATAAAAGCAACACAGCAAAAGCAACAAATGGTAAAACAAATGTTCACACGCAAACTAGAACAATTCTCAAAATAATTCTAATTGGAGGATGAAAATGAAACAGGCGAAAAGAACCGGGAAACAGCTTATTTCGCTCCTACTGACTTTAATCATGCTGGTGGGGATTCTTCCCACTGGTCTGCTAACAAATGATGTCATTGTCAGTGCAGGCAGCTATATTCCCGACGCACCAACTCGCGAGCAAGTTTCTGTAATCAAATTTGTTGATGCCAAGACCAATTATCTTGGCGGTATCGCATTGGATGCCGCTGGCAAGGTTTGGACTTGGGGATTCAACTCCCACGGTATGCTGGGACTCGGTATCGGCACCGGCGAATACGCTGGTGGCATGAGAAGGGTTCCTTACTTCGTTGACAACAATATTAATATTGTTCAAATCGAAGGCGGCTACCATACAAACTACGCCCTGGACGACAACGGCATACTTTATGCTTGGGGTAAAGGCAACGAAGGACAAATGGGTAACAACACCGTCACAGCGGTGAACCTGGTTCCCACAGTGGTGACCAGCCTTGACGGCATCTTCATCACAAAGGTCTTTACAACAACTGAAGCTTCCAGCGCAACATACGCCCTAGCAGCCGATGGAAGCATTTATGCTTGGGGCTACTCGGCAGGCGGTAGGATACCAACTTCCACAGCAGCCTACCAGAGAACGGCGATACTCCAACCAGGCTTCGATGGCATCGATGTGGTGGACATTGCCCTGGGTTATACCCATGGCTTACTCCTTGATTCATCTGGTCAAGTTTATGCTTGGGGAACAAACGCCTACGGTCAATTGGGTCAAGGAAACACAAGCACTCAGGCAAACCCGGTCAAAGTTGAGTTCTTCAGTGGCATGACCGTGACAAGCATCTCTGCTGAATTTAATTCATCAATGGCTTCCACCAGCGATGGCAACGCATATCGTTGGGGTACCATTTACGAGGCTACCGCAGCAAGCTCCGTTAGAACATACGACGGCAGCGCAGGCGGACCTCTCAGCTATAACACAGCGGGCAGATCAAGGTCGGCGAATCTCCCTGAACTCATTGCATTCGACCTTAGCTCCGCTCCCAGCTTCTACTCATCAGCACCTCCTGTTGCCTTTGTAACAGCAGGACGCTATGCCAGCTATCTCACTGATGTATATGGCAGAGTATGGTATATGGGCTGGAACGTGAACTATGGCTTTGCCACAGACGGACCTTTATTCACCACCACCAACGGCGGCAAGCACAGCGTATATGTTTCCAACGCAACCTTGCTGAGAACCCTTGGCGATGGCGACACCCAAGGTTACATGAATAATGTGGTGGGTCCTGTCTTCTCTGGAGTCACTTCCACCTCCGACTTTTTAGCACAATACAACTCCTATGCCAGATTTGGTCAATGGTCGCAAATGGGAGACGGCTTACACCCCACTATATATGACAAAAAATACATGGTCACCACGGATTCCGGGCTACCCACAAGCCATACATATGATTATCCCCTAGATGCTCTAGGCAGAAGGCTTGTCTACGTGATAATGCGTGAAAACGGAGCATACAGCGGAAACTTCTATGTGGCAGCAGACAGCTACTCAGGACCTTGGAGCCATAACATCACCACAGCTAACCTCCCTGCAGGAGTCACCAATGAAACTAGCATACCCGTGGTGAAGGAAGACGAGAGAGCATGGATTGGTCTCGTAGTTGACATCGACAACTTCGATTACACAGGCTCCCAACTCAATGAGCTTCCCTATATAGCTAATATAAGCACATATCAGTCAGCGGTGCTCTTCATAGACAACGCAGGCAATCTATATAAACAATCCCTAGACGGCTCAGGCTCCATCGCCTGGGGTTGGGATTATGGCAAATACGAAATCGGAACAGCGGGCAACAACGCCAGTAGAGGTTTGTACAACTTCTACAATTATGAAATCACCTTCATGCGCGGCGCACCCACGGTTCCTGCATCTGAAATAAGCTTCAGCGGACCCACCACTAAAATTTATCTTGTGGAAGATGCAAATGGCAACACCCCCACAGACACAGTGAGCGTAAACATCACAGTACCAGGTGCCGTCACCAGCACCCAATTGAACCTCACAGTGGAGCCGGAACTGACGGATTTGCGCTATGTGTTCATTCCCTTTGATTTAAACGACAGCAATTTCAATAGAACTGAGTTCAATGAAAGTGCATTCAACGCCGCATACAGCTCTGGTCAATACGCTACAGGAAACCTCTTGGGTGGACAGACCTTTAAAAACGGTAGCTTCGCATTTGACGTTGAAATCCCCAACAATGGTAAACTCTGGATCTTGGGCAGCGACATTGCATACACAAGAGTTCAGACCTATACAGGCATTTACTATGCTGACAACTTCTATACACCCATCGAAGCGATGCACCAAGGTGTGGAATTTGGTGGAACTGGCAGAGAAGTTTATGCCCCCACCGATGAAAATGTGGTAAAAACATCCGCTGACCCTGCAAATGTCAAGCCGGATAGCAGCTACATTGGAATCCCAGTGGACGTGGACGGAAATGTCATCTCCAACCCCACCTTCGGCTATGATGTGGTGAGCATATCAAGCTACGATGCACTACCTGGTAACCTGGGAGTGTTCTGGGGCTTCCATACACCACAGGAAGCAGTTGTTAATTATCAACTAAACGATGCCAGCTTCTTGGTGTATGACAACGGCGCACTTGCTCCCTTTGTCCATGACTTCTTCTATGACAGCTTGTATATACCTCCCATCGAAATAGACGATTTGGAAAAAACCGCAGACCCAGGCTTGTTTACGAAGAACGGCGACATAATTAATTATGCAATAAGCTTCACTATGCCCGATAGCCTCCACGGTTACGAGTCTGCAAAGATTGTGGATGTGCTTCCTCCAGCAGGACTTGTCTACAACAACGTTGCCACTTACATAGTGGACGGTCAAGCAAGGTTTGTGGCAGTGGAAATCGAAGACAACACAATATCCTATGAGCTTATAGGCGACGAGTTCACCGGTGTTGCTGGCAAAGTTGTCACCCTGGTCCTTGAATTTACAGTTGACGGCTGGGTGAGCGGCAACATTGAAAACGTAGCTGAACTATACTTCAAGCCCATCGGCGATGATTATCCCGAATATCCCGATGCTGAAGACGATGAAGAAATCATTCTTGCCATCGGACCTCCCACAGAAGTGGAAGAGCTTCCTGGTGACAGAAAAACAGCCCTCCGCTGGGCAGCACCCCTCATCGGCGAGCCGGAATACTTCGAGATTAAAATCGATAATTTCGACTGGATTAGGTTCCACAAAGACGACCTCACCTTTGACGATGATATCAACAAATGGTATATCCTCTTTGAAACACTACCCAATGGTGTGTCTTTAGAGAACGAAGTAGAATATGCCTTTGAAATCAGGGCAATAAACGCCGCAGGCTGGATTGGACCATCATACAATATTAGCTCCACCCCAGATCCTCTGGGAGACATCGGCGGACGTAACACCGATTTGGTAGAAGTTTATCGAATACCAGTTATACCAGCAAGCGGTTGGCCCATCGGCGGCGGCAACTCCCCAGCGGATCCCTATATTGCATCACTGGGATTGCCTGCAACCTTTGCTGACCCCACAGTACCTGTAGTTATCCACAGAAACTTCATTGCAGTAGGTCAAGATGCAACTTTCATCATGTATGATGATGCAGCTTTTACTAATGAAGTACAAATGGTGGACAGGTTAGACAATTACTTCACTTGGAAAACAGAAGTCACCTTCTATCTCCATGTCACCTCCGGTAATGGGCAGATTGAAAAGTATTATGCTGTGACTGTGTTTGCTAACGAGATAAACTGGACTGGTGCAAGTATTGTTGGACACAGTAGCACAAGAAGCCCTCTTGAAATAGTACCACTTAACCGTAGCGCTAGCATGGAGGTGGGTAACCTACTCGGTAGTGGCGGCGGTCTGCAGTTGATGCCATTAAGTTTCGATAAAAATAACCCAACTGCACGTGTTATACAGTTAGTTTTAGGTGAAACAGATTACACAATAGATGCAAGGCCAGGAATGGCAGGAACAGTAAAGTATCTGTTCAATAATGCAGACTATGTAAATTTCATTTCCGACTATTTGGGAGAGTATCTATTAATTGATGTCGAAGCTGAACTAACAAGCAACCCATATTATGTTGGAGCAGCGCGATGCATTACAGATAATAATCTTACTATCATCGATGGTTCATTTGTACTATCTCTACCTGTGGGTTCACCTGATGAAACACTATGGGCAGTATTTGTGGAAAATTATCCATATAACCCGACAATACAGTACTATGAAATAACAATAAAAGCTCCTCCGACCGGTCCATATATTTATATGGAAAGCCTTGCTGGAGAAAACACTCATCCCATAGATGGTGCTGGTACAATCAGTGACCCATTTAATACTACAATTTACTTACCACTCACCAAAGAGTATATAGAAAACCTTGAGACTACTGGTGCTGCACCTGGAGATATTATAAAGACAGGATTGCAAGAAGAAGGTAGACGATTCTTGCATGTTGATGATACATTTGTTATCGGTTCTGGTATGACGACAACACAGTTGAACCTAGACGAAGGCGAAAACCATGTTTATGTGAGTATACAAAGTTCAACAATAAATTTTGGAGCACATTTTTACTACTACGACATCACAACCTTACGCGGTTTACCCTTTAGCAAAAAGGCTGATATGCTGCTTTATATGCCAGGTGACACTCTGACCTACACAATTGATTTCACCTTGCTCAAACCAATTGATGCAGCAGATGATGTTATGATAGTGGACAGCTATGACAACTCATTGGTTTCCTTTAATGTAAACACAGGTATCAATTTCTTCATTGCTAATCGTGGGCTAGCGAACGAAACACTTTTCATTGAAGGTACCCATTACAGCTTAAATGATACTGGCGGCAACATTACAATTGCGTTTTTGCCTACTGGAATAATTGAGCTTGTAAACCTCGGACAAGGTGTACGCATTGAGCTAGAAACTGAGTTTACAGTCTTACAAACAGCTGATGACGTCATAACAAACGAAGCACAATTAATCATCAATAATGACATATTCGGTGAAGATGAAGTGAATGTCTACCCCAGCGACTTTGAAAAAACCGCTGACCCAATGTTCTTCATAGGCAACGGAAACAAAATTGAGTATACTCTCAGCTTCACATTACCAGCTGATGTATCAGGCTATGTAGGAGCAACAATCCTTGACAATGTTCCCGCTGGGCTTGTCTATGATGTAGACAGTGCAACTGGCAATTGCCTAGCGGAGCTAAAAATCAATGGTCAGACTCAAGTGGTCACACTTACTACTGATATAGTGAACGATACAGTATCCTACTATGTGGACTGGTCTGCAAATAACATAGTAGGTGGAGAAACCATTGAGCTAGTCCTAAACTTCATAGTTGCTGGCTGGCAAAGTGGCGACATCACAAACACCGCTGAATTAACCTTCACCCCAGTAGGCGGTGGTCCAGCAACTCCACCAGTCACCGCTGAAGAGACCATCTTCAATATCGATGACTTCAGCAAAAATGCTACTCAAAGCTCATACGCTCCTGGCGGTGTACTTGACTACACAATCTCTTGGACACTACCCAACGATGTAGATGTGAGTAGACTCACCGATTTGGAAATAGTCGATACATACGATGATTCCATGGTTAACTTCGATAGTCTGATCTTGAGTATGATTGACCCCAATACTGGTGTTCCGACCGTTCTAGTTCCCTTTGATCCTTCAGCTCCATTAGCACCAGCAGACTACACAATCGACACTACCACAGCAACAGATAAATTGGTAATTACATTCCTTAAAGATCAACAAACTAACGAATTAGTTACCACATTAATTCCTGGTGCGATTATAGAGCTGAAGACAGTTTTCAACGTGGAACAACAGGTTACAGGCGATATAGAAAACAAGGCTGAATTATTCTTTAACACTAAGAAAGCTGGCGAGGATTTCGAAATCGTTCCGGAAGGAAATGTAATAAAAACAGCTTCCCAGAGTTACTACGGACCTGGCGATATAATAACTTATACCATCGAGTTCACACTCCCCGCTGATGTTGGCACACGGACATGGATCGACCTAAAAGATATATACGATCCTGACACACTACAATATGTACCTAACAGCGAAGTTGTGACAATCGGATCACATACCCTCGGATTAGGCGAATACTCGACAGACGACAAACCAATCGATCCTCAAACGGGATTTAAGACTTTCCAAGTCACGATTGATTTAGCACAAGGTCACTACAACTTCACAGGTTACGCTGGAGAGGTCTTAACTCTGACTGTTGACTTCGAAGTATCCCTAACAGCTGCTGGAACAATCGTTAATACAGCAGAAATTTGGGACAACAACGGTATAGGTGGTCGTGGCAGGGAAGATATTAACGAAAACCTAAAGAAACATGCCGAGTTGAACAGATATGTTCCTGGCGTGACTGACAAGCTCAACTACACCATCACCTGGACACTCCCCGATGATGTGGATGACATTACCGCAATAAGAATCGTTGACGATTATGACCAAACTAAAGTTTCTTGGGATGGAACAGTAGTACTAAGCATAATTGACCCAACAACAGGTGCTGTTACTGTACTTACAGCCACAGATTATACTGTAAATAACAACACTCCACAGGCAGGAATGCTCACAGTGGAATTCACACCTGCTGGTATTCTCAAAATCGACGATGAAATGGTAGTGGAATTGAAACTGAGCTTCAATGTACTCCCCACAGCCACAGGCGACATCGTGAACAACACGGAAATGTTCTACAATACCAACACAAAACCCGACGGCAGAGATACCGAGACAGTTTACGAGACCGACATGACGAAGACAGCGAGCCAAAGCCGTTACGCTCCTGGTGACACCATAACCTACACCATTGACGTGACACTTCCAACAGGTCTCGAAAATCGCACATATATCGATATCATTGACGACTATTTCCAATCAATCGATCTAATCGACTATGTAATTGGAAGTGCGGACTTAACGGTTGATGGTCTACTGCTAGACGAAGGTACTCACTACAGTCTAGATAACACCACAACACCAGGTGTTTTGAAAGTGACACTTAACCGCGACCCTCTGCTCACTCCATATTGGGACTTCGGTGGTATGGGTGGAACAAAGCTCATTCTAACCGTAGATTTTAAAGTGAGAGCCGATGCAACTGGTAGAATCATCAACAATGCTGATATATCTTACGGACTCACTCCAGGCGGCGGTGGCACAGTCATCATAGATGATGTGGACTTTACAAAGGATGCTGATCTAAAGACGTATACCCCAGGCGGCACCATAGACTACACAGTCAGTTGGACACTACCCACCGACACAAGTAATATTGTAACACTTGATGTAAAAGACAACTTTGATAATACTAAAGTTGCTTTCAAAAGGGTTGTCAGTATGTACATCGGTAACACAGAGCTTGTTCAAGGTTCAGGCTTCACAATCGGCTATACTGGAACAAATTCTGTGACTATCACAGTAACTGCTGCGGGCCTTACTCAAGCACAAAATTCACCAAACGAAAAAGTTATACTCAAAGTAGAATTTGATGTACTGCCTACTGCAACAGGACTTATCAGAAACGACGCTGAATTGCATTACACAACTACTGGTATTCCCGATGGAGAAGACTTTGAAGAAGTAGAACAAGACGACTTCCAGAAGACAGTAGCCCAGAGCCGCTATGTGCCTGGAGAAACACTGGATTACAAAATCAGCGTGACTATACCTGATGACATCGACAAGATTGACAAAATCGAAATCTTCGATACATTCACAGCAACGCAACTGGAAAATGGAAGAATTGCAGATTTCTATTTAGCAACTAGCACTTCACTTCCCAAACCACTCGATCAAAGTGAGTATGACTACGATGATTCATCAGCCGGCTTATTCCTAGTCACCATTGACCGCAATGTAGCTGGTCATATCAACCTCGACCAATACGCAGGATGGGAACTCATACTGGAACTGAGATTCGATGTGGCAACAGCAGCGACAGGAAGTATCATAAACGATGCAGAGCTTCGTTATGATGACAAACTCAGCGGTGGTACTACAGTCACAATTGATGAGAGCGACTTCTCTAAAGACGCTGTACAAAATGCCTACACCCCAGGCGGAACTCTAGATTATTCGGTGAGTTGGACGCTCCCAGACGATGTGGATAAGTTCAACAACATCGGCGGATACATTAGAATAGTCGATGATTACGACCAAACGAAGGTAACCTATGATTCGGTAGTTTCCCTGACAGTCAAAAGCACAGGCGGAGCAACAACCACACTAGTACTAAACACTGATTATTCAATAGTCAACGATGCTGTAGCAGGTGTGCTCACAGTCGAGATTAACGCCAATGGTTTGGCAAAACTATCTGTTGGTGCCGAAGTTGAAATCAGCGTCAAGTTCAATGTATTACCCAGTGCTTATGGAGACATCGAAAATAAGGCCCAGCTCTTCTACGGTCAAAACAAAGTGGGCGAAGACGATGAGACAGTTACCCAAGGTGGTTACAATCCAGCAAGTGCAGTGATTGAAGCCAAGAAGGTAGTTACTGGTGCTGGAGCACCGGCTTTGTCGGCAGGGCAATTCGAGTTTATTCTGCGAGATAGTGCTGATACAGAAATCGAAAGAAGAACCAACGATCTCAACGGCAATATCAAATTTTCTACTATCACTTCCCTCACAGCTCCAGGAACATATACATATACTGTTAGAGAAGTTCCTGTCGGTGGAAACTGGGTGTATGACAACTCAGTGCATACAATTGAAGTGATTGTCATCGCATCAGGAGCAAACCTAGTAGCTACTGTGAATTATCCAGGACCAACCGGAACTACAACGAATCCACCACCAACCTTTACTAATGCTTACCGTACAGGTGGTGGCACAACACCAGGTACACCAAGCACCCCACCCACTATCATCGAAGATGAGGGTCCTCCCATTGGGTTCATTGAGGATCACGTTGCATACATGATTGGATATCCAGACGATACGGTGAGACCTGATAGAAATATCACTAGAGCTGAAGTAGCAACTGTATTCTTCAGACTGCTAGATCAACCAACCCGCACACGCAACTGGACTCAAATCAACTACTTCACAGATGTGAGATCCGATGTCTGGTACAATAACGCTGTATCTACAATGAGTGCTATGCGAATTGTCAATGGATACCCCGATGGCACATTCCGACCAGATGGCTCCATCACCAGAGGCGAACTGGCAGCCATAGCAGCCCGCTTCGCTAGGCAACAATTCCGTGATCCAATAGCAGAAGGTGTCGAATTTACTGACATCACAGGACACTGGGCTGAAAACGACATTCGCTATGCAGCTGCCTTAGGTTGGGTCAATGGTTATCCGGATGGTTCCTTCAGACCTAATCAACCCATCACCAGAGCGGAGTACGCCACCTTGGTCAATAGAATGTTAGAACGTGTACCTGAGACAATTGACGACTTACTTCCAGATGAAATGAAAAACTGGGTGGACAACGCCAACAAAACCGCTTGGTACTATATCGCAATCCAAGAAGCTTCCAACTCCCACGAAGCGGAATACAAGATTGAAAAGCTTGTACCAGGACAAGATTTCGAATACGAGTTTTGGACTGAACTGATACCCAATTGGGATTGGGCTGAAATGGAAAAAACCTGGTCGAATTCCAGCTCAGGCGAACCTCCCATTCGAGAACGTCCAGAGCCTGAAGAGTAAGCAAGAATTTAGCAAAGCACACAATAGGAGCGGCTTCATTCCCATGTCCTTAGCTTAGGGACTGGCACCCCATATATTGGGTGGGAAGAGCCCCCACAGAGGGGAAGGAGCAGCGTACAATATGCGTACCCTGCTCCTTTCTATTGCCAAAAACGGAAAACTGTGGCGATTTTTAGGCAAATTTCCGCAATTCCGTTGGATATACAACGCAAATTTTCCAGCATATTAAAGCGAGCGTACACCAATTATTTCACCGCAAATCCCAGCAAAGACCCACAGAAAGGTTGAAGGTTATTAGTATCATCCTGAGAACCAACAATGAAGACAACTGGAAATAAGAACACTACACAATAAGATTCTTCGGTCGCGAGCTCCCTCAGAATGACACTGGATTGTTTCCGACAGCCAAATGAAACCCTTTGCATAAATGATCTGAAAAGCATAGTAAGGAGGCTCTGCACTCGGGTTGTTCCATGGAAGGAATAATTCGGGAAAAGGAACATTTATGGCACAACTCAATCAAAGCACGAATACACTCTTCGCAAAAGCAACAAATCTAGCAGTATACTTGCATAATATCCATCGAAAATCCATATTAACATCGCAGTACCTACGCATATCTTAGCAGATACCACGCATAACTTCGTATATCCCAGCAAATACCCATCGATAAACCAATCCATAACAATGCAGAACCCTCGCAGAACCCTCGCAAAACCTACGCAAACCCTCGCAAAACACATCAAATTTTTGGAGGAATACTAATGAGAAAGGCGAAACAAACTGGGAAACAGCTTTTGTCCTTACTATTGACCCTGCTCATTCTGGCAAGCCTAATGCCACTGGGCTCATCAGTAGTAAGTGCATCAAGCCAAATTCCCGATGCGCCGACTCGCGAACAGGCATCTGTTATCAAATTCATAGATGCCAAGACAAACTACCTGGGCGGAATTGCACTTGACGCCGCAGGCAAGGTTTGGACATGGGGATACAACTCCCACGGTATGCTTGGCTTACCTGGAGTGACATCTTCATATTATGCGGGCGGCATGAGAAGAGTTCCGTACTTCGTTGACAACAACATCAACATCGTGCGGATAGAGGGCGGATACCATACCAACTACGCCCTTGACGACAACGGCGTGCTCTATGCTTGGGGTAAAGGCAACGAAGGGCAAATGGGCAACAACACCGTCACAGCGGTGAACTTACTACCCACAGTGGTGACAAGCCTCAACGGTATCAAAATCACCAAAATGTGGACTACCACAGAAGCCTCCAGTGCCACCTATGCACTGGCTGACGATGGTAAAATCTATGCTTGGGGCTACTCTGCTGGCAGCAGGATTCCCACAGCTAGCGCAGCTTATCAAAGAACAGCTGTACATCAACCCGGTTTTGATGGAATCGACGTAGTTGATATGTCTCTGGGATACACCCATGGCATACTCCTTGATTCTTCAGGAGATGTTTATTCCTGGGGTTCCAACACATATGGTCAGCTGGGACATGGTAACACAACCACTAGAGCAAACCCAACCAAAGTTGAATTTTTCAACAACATGACTGTCACCAGCATATCTGCAGAGTTCAACTCATCCATGGCTTCCACCAGCGATGGTAGAGCTTTCAAATGGGGAACTAACTACGAAGCCTCCCCCACCAGCTCCACCAGCTCCTATCTGAGAAGTGCTGGCGGTCCCCTGTACTACAACCCCACTGGTAGATCCAGGTCAATCACCACTCCAGAGCAAATTGTATTTGACCTGAGCTCCTCAGACGGCTTGTACTCATTTACACCAGCAGTTGCTAGAGTCACAGCAGGTCGTTATGCCTCTTATGTCACAGACATATATGGCAGGGTTTGGTACTACGGCTGGAACGTGAACTACGGCTTTGCCACAGACGGACCTTTGTTCACCACCACCAACGGCGGTAAACACAGCGTTTATAAGACAAACGCCACCTTGCTGAAAACCCTTGGCGATGGCGATACCCAAGGATACATGAATAATGTCATAGGACCTGTCTTCTCTGGACCCACCAGCACCTCTGACTTTTTGGCTCAATACAACTCATATAATAGATTCGGTCAGTGGTCACAAATGGGAGATGGCTTGCATCCAACCATTTACGACAAAAAGTATATGGAAACCACAGACTCCGGTAACGCAACCAGCCACACATACGACTATCCCCTCGATGCTCAAGGCAGAAGGTTGGTCTATGTAATCCGCAGAGTCAATGGCGTTTACAGCGGTAACTTCTATGTTGCCTCCGCTAGCTACACAGGTGCTTGGTGCCACAATATCACCTCTGCAAACCTACCAGCGGGAGTCACGGAAGAAACCAGCGTACCAGTTGTCAAAGAAGACGAGAGATCTTGGATAGGTTTGGTTGTTGATGTGGACAACTTCGACTATACGGGAACTCAGCTCAACGAGCTTCCCTATATCGCAAACATCAGCACCTATCAATCTGCAGTACTCTTCATCGACAATGTGGGTAACCTTTACAAACAATCCCTAGACGGCTCAGGCTCCATCGCTTGGGGCTGGGATTACAGCAAATATGAAAGAGGAACAGCGGGCAACGACGCAACGCGTGGTCTCTACAACTTCTATAACTACGAGATTACATTCATGCGCGGAGCTCCCACCGTTCCTGGCACAGACATCAACTTCACCAGACCCACATCGAAAATTTATCTGGTGGAAGACGCAAACGGCAACACACCAACAGATACAGTCAATGTAACTGTTACAGTTCCAGGTTCCGTCACCAGCGCACAATTGAACCTCACCGTGGATCCTGAACTCACCGATTTGCGTTACCTATTCATTCCTTATGATTCATCTGACCCCAATTTCAACTTGGCAACATATGATGAAGCCCAATTCAATGCAGCATACAACAGCGGGTTATATCAAACAGGCAACATCCTCGGCGGTCAGACATACAAAGACGGCACATTCAACTTCAGCGTGGACATTGCCAACAATGGTAAGCTCTGGGTCTTGGGTAAAGACATAGCATATACCAGAATCCAGACCTATACGGCAATCTACACAGCAGATAACTTCTACACACCCATCGAAATGTTGCACCGTGGACAAGAGTTTGAGAATCCTCCTGCTAGAGAAGTCTATGCTCCCACGGACGATAATGTGACAAAGACCTCCATAGACCCAGCGGTGGTTAAGCCCGATGGCAGCTATGTGGGTATTCCTCTAGACCTTGGTGGAAGTGTCATTGCAAATCCAACATTCGGATATGACAGCGTCAACGTGTCCAGATACAACCCACTGCCCGGTGCTCTTAGCATCATTTGGGGTTGGCATTCTCCCCAAGAAGCCGAAGTGGACTATGTGCTAGATAACTTGAGCTTCTTTGTCTATGACGCAGGAGTGCAAGTACCTTATGTCCATACTTTCTACTATGATAGCCTATATCTGCCACCTCTCATTGTAACTGACTTTGAGAAAAATGCAGACCCAGGCACATTCAGAGACAATGGCGATGAAATCGTCTATACTGTCAGCTTCACAATGCCCGATGACATCGGTGGTTATGAGTCTGCCAGAATCACTGACATATTACCCGCCAGTGGTCTAGCTTATCAAAACATTGCAACACTAAAAATCGGCTCTGGAGCTGCAACTCCTGTAACCATGCTCACGGATACAAATGGCAACCTCTATATTGACATAACCGGTGCGGACTTCGCTGGTTCTGCCGATCTTGTCATTGAGCTTGCTCTCACCTTCCGCGTTGCCGGTTGGACGGGTGGCGAAATCACCAACACCGCCGAGCTTCGCTTTAAACCTTACGGCTCACCATTCCCGGATGACCCGGATGCCGAAGATGAAGAAACCATTTATCCTCCTCTGGATGTGGATGACTTCATAAAGACAGCAAATCCCGGAACATTCAGACAAAATGGCGATGAGATAGTATATACTGTCAGCTTCACCATGCCCACAGACCTCAGGGGCTACAATGCTGCCAGAATATCTGACATACTCCCAGCTACGGGTCTTGCATATCAAGGTATTGCAAGCTTAAAGATTGGTGGAAATGCTGCGCAATCTGTCACCATGCTTCCGGATGGAAACGGCAACCTCTATTATGACATCACCGGTGCTGCTTTCACAGGTGCTGCTGGTCAGGTCATAGAGCTTGCTCTCACCTTCCAAATTAATGGTTGGGTCAGCGGAGACATCACCAATACTGCTGAGCTTCGATTCAAACCAGCTGATGGTGTTTTCCCGGATGATCCCGACGAAGAAGACGAAGAAACAATCACCCCGCCACTCATCGTTGACGACTTCACCAAAACCGCCAATCCTGGAACATTCAAACAAAACGGCGATGTGATAGTCTACACAGTAAGCTTCACCATGCCCGCCGACCTCAGAGGTTACAACGGAGTTAGAATCACTGACATACTTCCTGCTTCTGGTCTTGCATATCAAGACATTGCTAGCTTGAAGATTGGTAACGCAGCAGCAGATTCCATCACCATGCAGCCCGATGGAAACGGCAACCTCTATTATGACATCACAGGAGCAGCCTTCACAGGTTCTGCCGGCTTAAAAATCGAGCTTGCTCTCACATTCATAATTGATGGCTGGGTCAGCGGAAGCATCACTAATACAGCCGAACTTCGCTTCAGACCAACAGGCGGAAACTTCCCCGATGATCCTGAAGCAGAAGACGAAGAAACCATCTACCCGCCACTGGATGTGGATGATTTCTTAAAAACTGCTAATCCTGGAACATTTACACAAAATGGCGACCAAATTATCTACACAGTAAGCTTCAAAATGCCCACCGACCTGAGTGGATACAACGCTGCTCGTATCTCAGACATACTCCCGGCAACAGGCTTAGCCTATATGAACTTCGCAAGCCTGAGAATCGGTGCCAATGCTGCCACTCCAGTCGATATGCACCCAGATGGAAGCGGCAACCTCTATTATGACATCACAGGAGCTGATTTCATCGGAGCTGCTGGTTTAGACATTGAGCTTGCTCTCACATTCCAAATTGCTGGTTGGGTCAGCGGCGAAATCACCAATACTGCTGAACTTCGCTTCAAACCCGCCGATGGAAACTTCCCGGATAACCCGGATGCGGACGATGATGAGACTATCTACCCACCAATGGATGTGGATGACTTCACCAAAACCGCCAATCCCGGAACATTCAAACAAAACGGCGATCAGATTACCTACACAGTCAGCTTCACCATGCCTGCTGACCTTAGTGGTTACAACGCTGCTCGTATTTCAGACATACTCCCGGCAACAGGCTTAGCCTATATGAATACCGCCTCTCTGATAATCGGGACCAATGCAGCAATACCAGCCGAAATGCAACCAGATGGAAACGGTAATCTCTATTATGACATCGTTGGAGCAGCCTTCACAGGTTCTGCTGGACTGGAAATCAAGCTTGCACTCACCTTCCAGGTTTCAGGCTGGGTCAGCGGAGACATCACCAACACAGCAGAGCTTCGCTTCAGACCTACAGGCGGAAACTTCCCAGTTGACCCCAATGCAGAAGATGACGAGACAATCAAACCGCCACTTCTAGTGGATGACTTTGAAAAGAAAGCCAATCCTGGAACATTCAAGCAAAATGGCGATGTGATTATCTACACAGTCAGCTTCACCATGCCAAATGACCTGAGTGGTTACAATGGAGCAAGAATTTCCGATATTCTCCCAGCTACAGGACTTGCATACCAAGGCATTGCATCACTCACAATCGGCACTGGAAACGCCGAAACCGTAACCATGCTCACGGATAATGATGGCAACCTCTATTATGACATTATCGGCGCAAACTTCACAGCTGCTGCCGGTCTTGAAATCAAGCTTGCCCTCACATTCCAGATTTCAGGTTGGGTCAGCGGAAGCATCACCAACACCGCAGAGCTTCGCTTCAGACCTGCTGGCGGGGAATTCCCGGATGATCCTGACGTGGATGACGATGTTACAATCTATCCTCCTCTGGATGTTACAGACTTTGAAAAGTCAGCAAATCCTGGCACATTCACAGCAAACGGTGATGAGATTGTCTACACAGTGCGCTTCACGATGCCCACTGACCTGAGTGGCTACAATGCTGCCAGAATCGCAGACATTCTCCCCATCAGTGGACTACAATATCAGGATGTCGCTACCTTGAAGATTGGTTCAGCTGCTGCTGCTCCTATCACCATGCAAAAAGATAATGACGACAACCTCTATTATGACATCACAGGTGCTGCCTTTACCGGTTCAGCCAGCTATGTCATCGAGCTTGCTCTCACATTCAAAGTTGCTGGTTGGGTCAGCGGAGACATCACCAACACCGCAGAGCTTTACTTCAAGCCAGCGGATGGTGACTTCCCAGATGATCCTGATGCCACAGATGATGAAACCATCTATCCCATGGATGTGGATGACTTCATTAAAGATGCTGCTTTAAAAACTTACGCACCAGGCGGAACCATCGACTACACAATTAGCTGGACTCTCCCAGATAGTGTAGGTGGCTTTAGCCAACTGAGCATTGTAGACAACTACGATGAAACAAAGGTTTGTTACAGCTATGGCTCCATGGAGTTGTATGTTGGCAGCAACGAGCTCTACCTTGGTACTGACTTCAATATTAGCGATGATGATGTTACAGGCACACTGACCACTGTCTTCACCGCTGCTGGTCTTGCCAAGCTGAGCCCCAATGCCCTGGTTAAACTAGCTGTTACCTTCAATGTCAATGATGACGCAACAGGACTCATCGTCAACAACGCCGAACTATTCTACAATGGAACCAAGGTTGGCGAAGATGATGAAGAAGTTGATGAAGACGATTTCGAGAAAACCGTTAAACAAGCTCGCTACCTACCTGGCGACATCCTTGAATATGAAATCAGCGTAACCCTGCCAGTGGGTATCGAAAACCGCAAAATCATCGAAATCATCGACACATATCCTGCAGCAATGTTGACAAATGCAACTGTTGTATCACTGAAGATTGGCAACACAACTCTCACAGCTGGCCAATACGCAGTAACTCCAGGAGTTGGAACATACACAGTCACAATCAATGTCGATTCCCCAGGTCATTATGACTTCAGAGGGGATGCTGAAGAGGAGCTTCTCCTTGTCCTTAGCTTCCAAGTGGCAGCAACGGCAACAGGCTCCATCCTCAACAATGCAACCATCAGCTACGATTCCAAACTGGGAGGCGGCGATGGTGAAAAAATCGACGAGAACGACTTTAGCAAAGATGCTGCTCTCAAGTCCTATACACCGGGCGGCAAGATAGACTACACAGTTAGCTGGACACTGCCTGATAATGTGAGTAACATCACAGCAATCAGAGTAGAAGACAACTATGATGTAACAAAAGTATCCTTCAGCGGCAATGTGAAATTGAGCATCAATGGCACAGAGCTTCAAGAAGGCACAGACTTCACAGTGAGCGACAATGCTGGTGTTCTTACCACTGCCTTCACTACGGTGGGTATAGGCAAACTCATTCCAGAAGCCCTCATAGCTTTGGAAGTTGAGTTCAATGTGCTGGCAACTGCAAGCGGAACCATCATCAACAATGCCAAAATGTTCTATAACAATGGAACAACTCCAGATGGCGAAGATGATGAAGAAGTCTATGAAGACGATTTCGAGAAGACTGCTCTCCAGAGCCGCTATGTGCCTGGCGACATCATCGATTACCAAATCAGCATAACGCTGCCACAGGGAATCGACAAGCGCACTACAATAGAAATCGTTGACAATTATCCCGCTACTCTGCTCACAGTTCCCACAATAGTCTCATTACATATAGGCACCACTTCCCTAACAGCTAGCCAATATGATGTGAGCTACGGTGCTGGAACACTCACAGTCACCATCGATGTGGATGAGGCTGGTCACTATGACTTCAGAGGTGATGCGGACAAGAAGCTCATACTCGTCCTTAGCTTCCAAGTCTCTGCAACAGCCACTGGTGCCATCATCAATGAAGCGGGAATTTCCTACGACTCCGAAATCGGCGGTGGCGGAATCACAATCGTTGATGAAGACGACTTCAGTAAAGACGCATTCATTGGCACATACACTCCAGGCGGAAAGATTGACTACTCAGTCAGCTTCACCCTGCCAGAAGTTGTAAGCACCATTAATGCTCTGAGCATTGTGGACAGCTACGATGCCACAAAGGTCGCTTTCAATGACATAGTAAACCTCACAATCGGTGGAAACACCCTAGTGAAGGATGTTGACTACACTGTAAGCAATGTCAGCGGAACACTCACAATTAGCCTCACAGCAGCTGGACTAGCTAAGCTATCTAGCCAAGCAGCTGTTAAGCTTGATGTAGAGTTCAACGTACTGGCAACAGCTACAGGAACCATCATCAACAACGCCAAGTTGTTCTACAACAACCATACAGACCCGGATGGCGAAGATGATGAGGAAGTAACTGAAATCGACTTTAGTAAAGATGCTGATGCTCCAAAATACGCTCCTGGTAAAAAAGTCGGCTACACCATTAGCTGGACATTGCCGGACGATGTGAGCAACATCACAGACATCAAAGTCGTTGACGATTACGACAAGAGCCAAGTGACTTGGACAGGCGAGATTACCCTAAGCATAGACGGAAATGACCTAGTGAAAGACACCGACTTCACGGTTAACGATGACCTTGCTACTGGTACACTCACCACAACACTCACAGCAGCTGGTATCGCCAAACTCACTGGCGGAGCAGTCATAGCCATCGAAGTTAATTTCAACATTTCCGAAAATGCTGAGACCAACATCATCAACAACGCCAAACTATTCTACAACAATGGCACAACTCCAGATGGTGAAGATGATGAGGAAGTCGAGCTGGGTATAGGACCTATCACTGAGGCTGACGAATACGCTGGTAACGAAAAAACCGCTTTGCTCTGGTATAACCCCATCATCGGCAATGCAGTAGCCTTCCTTGTGAAAGTTGATGATTTCGATTGGATAAGATTCAATGTTTCTGATTTACCCTTAGATGATAAAGAACATCCTCCACTTGGAAGATACTATCTCCTTTGGGAATACCTACCAGACGGCACTCCTCTGGAAAATGATGTGGAATACACTTTCCAGATTAGAGCAATCGATGCTGATGAGTATGTGGGACCCATTAGAGTTCTCAAATCCACACCAAAACCACTAGGTGATCCAGGTGGAATAAACACAGACTTAACTTTCATTTACGATGTCGAAGTTAGACCACCTAATGGCTATCCGAATGCAGCAGGTAGATCAGCTGACAGCCCAATCAAAGTAAACCTTGAAATGCCTCAGAATTTTGCAGCAATCGTTATACACGAATACTATGTGTTCGTTGGTGAAGATGCACAGAAACAAATGTATTCTGACCCAGGTTTCAGTAATCCGATTAGTATAATCGATAGAATGCATGAAAATGGTTTAGGTTGGCACAATTCGATCACCTTCTATGTCCATGTAATATCTGGTAATTTCAACTATGAAAGATATTATGAAGTAACCGTCTACATTCCAGGGCAAATGCCTGGAGGTGGCGGAGGCGGTGGAGGCGGTGGCTTCTTCGGTCCATCAAACCCAATAGGTTCATACGGATTTCTAAGCAACACAATCCAAAATGAACCCCTAAGCGCTGGAGTAACACTCCAGCGCTTAGGCGGTTTAGGCAATGGTAGCTCTATTGATCTCATGCCTCTGAGTTTCGACATCAATAACCCCACGGACAGGGTCATCAGAATGGTTTTTAGCGAAGAAGAATACTTCGTTGACACGAGACCTGGCATAGCAAAGACAATCAAATACCTCTACACAGACCCCAGCTTCGATGACGAGTTTCTCATCGGCGTGGGCGATTGCCTCACAGACACATACATCGAAGTGCTTTTCGAATCCAATAATGCTAGCGTATATCCGGTACAAGTCAATAGCAATACAGGTGAAGTTCATCTTTGGGCAAAATATGTGGAGAAATACCCATATAACCCCACAATTTCATATTACCACATAATCCTGATACCACCCCCCTCCGGAGTGATGGTATATATGGAAAGCCTTGCTGGTGAAAGCACTCATCCACCCCAGGCAGGCGAAGGCACAATGGACAACCCCTTTAAAGCGACAATTGTACTACCCCTTTCAAAAAGCAGTATAGAAAATCCCAACATGATGGGTGTTGGAGGAGACATCACAATGACAGACGAAGGCAGATGTTTTCTATTTGCCAATGATGCATATATGATTCCAGTGTCTATAGTTCCGCTGAGTATTGGAGAAAACACCATATACACTGCAGTTTCCAGCCCCTCCTCCTCCGTTGTACTTTATTACGAAATCACGGTAATGCGGGGTTACCCCTTTGAAATGGGTTCCACATTGAGGCTCGACTACACAATAAATTGGGTACTTCCGGGCAATGCCAGTGGCATGAGCGGAATGCGCTTGGAATTTGAATACGATGCACAAAAGGTGGCATTCACAGGAAAAGAATCCATGGCATTTGGAAGTGCAGTTCTGACTCCTGTCGTTGACTATATCATAGAAAACGACACAGTCGCAGGGCTTCTGAAAGTCTCATTGACACAATCTGGAGCTGACAAAATGACTGATAGCACCCCAGTGGAGCTACAGCTAGAATTCATAGTCCATCCCGATGCCCTAGGTAACTTCATAAACAACGCAAGACTATACTACGACCAAGACCTCTACGGCGAAGGCACAGAGGAACTAATAATCCTCAGACCGTAAAACATCAAACTTAAACTGCATATGAAGGGCGCGTCAAAAATGATGCGTCCTTCAACGTTTTTGAACAGGGGGATGAACAGGGGGACGGTTCTTTTGTTCATTTTTACGAGCACTATAATTTGAACAGGGGGACGGTTCTTTTGTTCATTTTTTACGAACATTATATGTATAATAATTATATGTATTTTCATCAATCAAACGTCGAGATAAATAAAACTAAAAATGAACAAAAGAACCGTCCCCCTGTTCAAATTAACAGTTTATTGAGATAAAAATCAAAATTTTACACATTAATGTTACAATTATAAAACATTTTTTGAAATTTGAGCTAATGCTATTGCAAAATATACCCTATTTGTATTATAAGGATAAGTGTATAGTTAATCTTTCAAAATTGAAAGAATTAAGTGTAACAAAATAATTGGAGGAAAGTAAATGACAAAGGCAAACTATACACATCCTAGGAGGTACTTGCTGCTGCTTGTGACGCTGCTGATACTGTCCTGCATCATGATGGCAAACACGTTAGAAGTCAGCGCAGCCCGTCCACCACTCGTAGTTACCGACATGGAAAAAAAAGCCACACCGGAAAAATTCGTAGACAATGGCGACATCATCAGCTACACCATAAGCTTCACTATGCCCAGCAATTTAGACGGCTACATAGCTGCAAAGATTGTCGATGTTTTACCAACTACAGGACTCAGCTACAATAACACCGCAACATTAACCATTGGCGGCAGCACATCAGCTGTAGTCATGACAGCAACAGGCAACACCCTATCTTATGAATTCACAGGAATAAGTTTTAAAGACACCGCAGGTCAGCTCATCGTTTTCCAACTGGATTTCACCGTAACTGGTTGGTCTAGCGGTATAATAGCAAACGAAGCCCAAGTATATTTCATGCAAGATTACCCCGACATCCCCGATGCCTTTGATGAAGAGGAAATTGAACTGGCAATCGGACCACCAACAGAAGTTGAGGAACTTCCTGGCGATAGAAAAACAGCCCTCCTATGGGCAGACCCCGAGGTTGGCATTGTGGATTATTATCAAATAAAAATCGACAATGGCACTTGGGTAGATTACCAGCTAATCGATTTAACATTCGATGCTGCAGCTGGATCAAATGGCAAATGGTATCTTCTTTTTGAAAATTTACCAGACAATACTAGGCTTGTGAACAATACTACTTATACATTCCAAATTCGAGCAATTGATCCCGATGGTTATATAGGTGTTCCATATACCATCACATCTACCCCTGGACCTCTTGGTGACATAGGAGGTCGAAACACAGACTTGGTAGCAATATATGCCAACGATGTAATGCCCCAAGGAGGATGGCCCAACAATGGTACTGTTGGCACTTCTCCTTCTACTCCCCATGAGGTAGTTTTGCAAATGCCAGCTAACTTCATGTATATAGTAATCCATAGAAACTTCATTAATGTGGGTCAAGATGCTACATTTGTTATGTATTCCGACACAAATTTTACAAATGAAATAGTAATCATAGATAGACTTGATAACGATTTCAATTGGCTGAACGAAATTCATATATATATCCATGTTACATCAGGTAACCTACAAGTTGAATCGTTTTACCATGTAATAATCACAGTATAATTACATTGCCCCCTTTTCTTACGGGGAGGCGTATTCGGTATACAGGCTATGCCTCCCCGGCCCCTTTGCAGTTAGGAATTAGGAGTTAGGAGTTAGGAATTAATATGTCATTATAAATCATTCAAAATAAGGTAATTCCTAATTCCTCATTCCTAACTCATAATTCCTACAAGACTGCTATGTTTGTATGGATTCACACAGCCATTATTTATACGCAAACAATCCCCGCCTTAACCCATATGTAACCGGTTGGTGCTGGTGCCTAAATTAATTGTTTGATGCGAGTATGCCAGAGTTTAAATATCATTGTTTACAAACACTAAAGTACTCATAGCTAACAAAAATACGCAGCAACTGGATGCAAATATTTTATTGGAGGAAAGCAAATGAGACTACTTAAAAAAGCAAGCAAGAAGCTATTATCGCTGCTACTGGTTATTATCATGCTGATGAGCATTTTACCCCTTGGCATGGCAGGCGCAGTGAACAGGCTTCCCAATGTACCCGCTCCCCGAAATCCCAGCCCCGGCAGCGGCTCTGGTGGTCAGATATCCATACAACCACTGAGCTTCGACAAAGACAACCCCACAGACCGCATCATAAGTATGTTCTCCGGCGAAACCGAATACAGAGTGGACACAAGGCCTGGTATAGCAGGAACAACAAAGTACCTATATACCGACCCCAGCTTTGATGAACAATATCTCATTGGTATCGCTAACTGTCCTACGGATAATACACTCAATATACAGTGGGAATCACAAAATGCTGCAATTTATCCTGTTACCATTGAAGCTGGCGGTACTCCCGTATATCTCTGGGCAAAGTATGTGGAAAACTATCCATATAGCCCTACAACCATGTATTATAGGCTCATACTCATCCCCCCGCCCGTAGGTGAAATTATCTACATGGATAGCATGGCTGGGCAAAACGTGTTTCCACCTGAAGTTGGAAGCGGTAGTACATCCGACCCCTACACCGCAACAATTTATGTACCATTAACCAAGACAACCATTGAAAACCCAGATTCTTGGAATCCTGCGACTGGTGACATAAAAATGACTGGTGAAGGAAGAAGATACCTATTTCTCGGATCATCATTCACGACAATGGATACTTTTGTTCCTTTAGTGGTGGGAGAAAATCACGTCTATTCGGCAATATCTAGCCTATCAACCCAAATAGCTATGTACTACGACATCACCGTGTTTAGAGGATATCCTTTCCAAAAGAATGCAGACCGGCTCTTCTATGAAGCTGGTGACACCCTGAACTACACAGTTGATTGGCTGATACCTGAACCCTTTGATTTCGCTTCAAATGTGCGAATAGTTGACGAATATGATCCTTCAAAGGTCTCCTTTGCTGGAGTTTCATCCTTAACTATTACTGCCACACTCAATGGAGTAACAGAAACCTTAAACCCATTAAATGATTATTTAGTGCAAAATGATTCTGCTACTGGTACACTCACTATCACTTTCTATCCAAGCGGTAAATTAAAAATGGCTGTAGGCACTATAATGGAAATGAATGTGAGCTTCAATGTACTAAGTGATACCACCGGCACCATCGTCAACAACGCAAAGCTATACTATGCGACTGATGTTTTCGGAGAGGATGAAGCACGCGTCTATGAGAAAGACTTCGAAAAAACTGCAGAACCAGGCACATTTACCCAAGATGGTGATGAAATTCTCTATACAATCAGCTTTACAATGCCCGATGAACTTTCCGACTTCGATGCTGTGAGAATAGTTGATGTGCTGCCTGCTAGTGGACTGGCGTATAAAAACCAAGCAGAATTATTCACCAGCACAGGCTCTGCTTTTATTCCAATGCTATCTTCTGGCAACACATTGTATTACGAATTTATTGGTTCTGAGCTTGCTGGTCTCGCTGGCGAAGAAATCACCATTGCACTGCTCTTTGAGGTCAGCAACTGGACTGGTGGAGCAATAAAGAATACTGCGGAAATATATTTCAGACCAGCAGGTGGCAATTATCCAACGACTCCCGATGCAGATGACGAAGAGACGATTTACCCCTTAGATGTCACTGACTTTAGCAAAGATGCAGCCCTTGGCACCTATGTACCTGGCGAAAAAATCGACTACACGGTCAGTTGGACACTACCCAGCACAGCCAGTGGAATCAAGGCTCTCAGGGTCATCGATACATATGATGCTACAAAGGTAACATATGGAGGCTCCTTGGCAATTTATGTGGGAGGTACAGCCCTTGTCAATCTAGTGGATTACAATAGCACCAACGACCCACTTGCAGGTACTTTGACCACTGTGCTAACTCCAGCTGGTATTGCAAAACTTGCCGATGATACTCTCATCGAATTGAAAGTCACATTCAACGTTCTTCCCACCGCAACTGGCGACATCGAAAACAACGCAAAATTATTTTATAATGCCAGCACTGACCCCGATGGTGAAGATGACGAAATAGTGACAGAAAACGACTTTGAAAAAGACGTAAAACTTAGCAATTATGCCCCTGGAAGCAGAGTGGATTACATCATTTCCGCCACACTTCCATCTGGAATCGAAAACCGCAAGGTTTTGGAAATTGTGGATACCTACCCCGCTGCATATCTCAGCTTTGTCCAGGTAGATTCCTTTACCATCGGCGGAGTTGCCCTTACCGCTTCTCAATACAGCTTAATCCAAGGGAACGGCACTGTCACGGTGAGAATCAATGTTGATACGCTAGGTCATTATAATTTCACCCTTGATGCTGGTAAAGCCCTGGTTCTCAATCTACGCTTTGTGGCAACCGCTGATGCCCAAGGTGTGATAACCAATGAAGCTGAAATAAGCTATGACCTTGACATTGGCGGCGAGGGAACAACCACCATCGACGAAAACGAGTTTAGTAAAGATGCCGCAGCTAAAAAGTATATCCCCGGTGGTACCATTGACTATACGGTGAGCTGGCTCTTACCCGATGATGTCAGTGCAATCACAGCCCTGCGAGTCGTGGATAATTACAATGCTACTTTGGTAAGTTACAGCAGTGTCAAATCATTGAGTGTTGGTGGCACCGCCCTTACCCCGGTCACAGATTATCTCATCACCAACAACCCGGCTGCTGGAACCTTGACCATTAACCTGACGGCTGCGGGCTTGTTGAAGCTTGTTAATGATGCATTGGTGGAAATCGAAGTGGAATTCAATGTCGCATTGACAGCTTTAGACCCCATCATTAATAACGCCCAAATGTTCTACAATAGCAATACAGAACCCGATGGTGAAGATGACGAGGAAGTGGTCTTGGCAGTCGGTCCTCCCACAGAAGTTGAGCAACTACCTGGCGATAGGAAAACTGCTCTATTGTGGGCAGATCCTGCAGGAGATGCTGTGGTTGAATACCAGATTAAAATCGATGATTTTGCATGGATGACTTTCGACTTACAGGATCTCACATTCGACTCCTCTTCAGGAACTAATGGTAGATGGTACATTCTCTTTGAAAACCTTCCAAATGGAATACGGCTAGTGAACGGAGTACCATATACTTTCCAAATCAGAGCTGTTACAGCAGAAGGTTTGATTGGTCCTCCTTTCCAAATCATATCCACACCTGGAGAACTCGGTGATATTGGTGGTCGAAACACCGATTTGCTGAGAATATATACCGAGGATGTTATGCCAGTCAGCGGTTGGCCTAACGATGGGACTGGTTTGAGTGCAGCTAATCCTCATGAAGCAACTATTATATTACCAGCAAATTTCATGTATATAGTCATTCATAGAAACTTTGTATTTGTCGGCGAAGATGCTACTTTCGAAATGTATTCTGATTCTTCTTTTACAAACGAAATAGTGATTATAGACAGACTTGATAACTCATTTAATTGGATAAACTCATTAAACCTATATATTAAAGTCACTTCTGGCAACTTGCAACTTGTTCGATATTACAACATAGAAATAACTACCTAATAAATACCAATCCCCTGCAATTCAAAGGGAGGCACTCGAAACCACGAGTGCCTCCTTTCGCATCTCCTAAAAATCATATGAATATATTTTTGCAATTACACAAAAACTGGCGAAAACTGGCATTTTTTCATGGTTTCTGTGACCTTTGTGTGACATAAATAATGTAGAATCTATGTGGTGTTATGTCTACTGGTAAAAAGTTGATTTTCTATACTTTTTAACTGTAACACCATAACGAAAAATTTCATTTGACATCGTTGAAAATCTTGTAATTTTTCATGATTTTTGTTATAATGGGAATCTAAGGTCTAACACTTTTTTTCTACATTTTTTAGAGAAAAACTAGACGGCACATTTTTCCATTTGGCAAAATAGTCAAGACATTTTTCAAACCTTTAGATTGGGTATGGGCGAAGAGTCAGGCAAGCTGCACAGCACCTGATCGATGACAGTTATTAGGGGGACCCGTGAATGAATCAGCAAGAAGTCAACAATGCATTTTATGCAGCGCAATCAGGAGATAATGATGCGTTCACGAAAATATTCGATGCATATTGGGACATGGCTTATTACAACTGTCTCAAGCGCTTGCGCAATACCCAGGATGCCGAAGACGCAGTTCAAGAAGTCTTCATCATCTTATATCGGCGCATTGCCAGAATGAAAGGTCCCGAATATTTAGCCAAGGGTATACAATATTATGCCCTGGAGGTTTGTAGTGGGTACTATAACAAATCCAAACAGGTGCCGTCCGATATGATTACTCCACTTGATGAATTACACAACGAGCCCCCTGCGTACAAAGAGGAATTTTTACCTCAAAGTGTGCTGGAGCGAAAGGAGCTCAAAGAGGAAATACTGGAATTGGTCAACAATCTCCCCAACAGACAGCGGGAGGTGTTGTTCAACTATTATTTCAACGATTTCACCACTGCTGAAATAGCCAAAATGTTGAACATCAGCGTCAATGCCGTTGGCAATTGTCTATTCAAGGCAAGGAAAAAGCTGTCCGAGCTGGTGGAAAAACGCACAGATTCCAAAGAGCTTCTCTTGTCCACAGCTGTACCGATTCTCACTTTGCTATTCCGCGAGGAAATGGGAAGGCTCTCTTTACCCATAGTGAGAGACCGCCTAATTGCTGGCTTGGGAGAGCGGCTTCTCGTGGAAAAAGCACTGGGTGGGCAAATTGCCCAAACCCTCTCCAGCAACGCACAAAACATTTCAAAGGGACTCCAATTGACCTCAAAGGTGAAAGTTGCCATGGTTGCAGCGGCAGCTTGTAGTGGAATCGTCTTTGGTATATATAAGCTGACGAATACCGAGGAGGTTCCATATATCCCGCCGACCTTAATCAGTCAGAATATTAGCATTGCCACAATTCCTCCCAAGATTGAACCAATTAGCTTTGTCAGCAGCTCCCACTCTGTCACTGTAAAATATTATCTTGATACCATGGACGAAGCTGGTTATATGGGTGTTGAAAATGACCATATTGTAGAAAATCTAACTATTGGTTCCACATATACTTTACCAAATGATGTACGTGGCTTGCATTTACCTGAAGGCTATATATACTTGGCTAGCAATGAAGATAACCTCCAAGTTAGCGAGTCAGACAATGAGATTCATGTTTTATATGGACGGCGATCTGATTTAACCGTCACCATCAAGTATTATAAAGATACAATAAACGATTCCGGTTATATGGGTTCGGCTTATGATTTTACAATCGGAGCACAAACATATGGTTCTTCATATACCCTTAGCAATAGTTATCGGGATAGGAATGCTCCGGAAGGATACAGCTTCGACCGCACTGATGTCCCCATGGGAACTGTGATGATTACCCTTGGTACAAACGAAATAAGGGTACTGTACACAAAGAGAGGCGACCTAAACGTCACCGTCAAATATTACCTGGATACCTTTGATGATGCTGGTTATATGGGGCAGGTGAATGACGAGATTATTGGCGGTCTTGCATATGGGTCTATATATACCATTTCCGATGAGCTTCGTATAAAGCATCTTCCCGAAGGTTACCGTTTCGCCACAATGGACCACACAACAGGCAGTGTTGATGTGAATCTAGGTGAAAACGAAATAAAGGTATTATATACCAAGCGAGACGACCTTGTTGTAACTATAAAGTATTATCAAGACAGCATCAGCGACTCCGGATATATGGGATCGACATATGATGTTGCTGTGGGAAATTTGACATATGGTAATGTCTATGAAATCCCCATGGATATACGAAATCGCCATCTCTCTGAGGGCTATCAATATGGCGGAATGGATGCCCAGACCGGCTCTGTTATCGTTTCCTTGGGTAGCAATGAAGTAAAAGTGCTTTATACCAAGCGAAACGACTTGAACATCACCATAAAGTATTATAAAGATACCATGGATGAGTCAGGATATTTGGGAACTGCATATGATCAAATCATTGGTGGCTTGTCTTACGGTAGCAGCTATGCTTTGGATAATAGTTTTCGCGACCTCTTCCTCCCGGAAGGCTATAGATTCGGCAGAACGGATAGCAGCAACGGTACGATTATCGTGGGACAAAGCGATAATGTGATACGCGTCCTATATAATAAAATCGGCGACTTGGATACAGCCAGGGTTACTTACTTTAGTAGTAGCCTACAAGGTAGTGGCGAAGAAAACATGAAATTCACAGTTCATATCACATTGGCAGATGGCAGGAGCTTCACAGTTGACCATTTTGAAAAAGTGGATGAACGTTCAAAGGGCAACAAGTTTTTCCTCTATGATACTGCCTATGGCTCATACACAGTCTACGTTGCTTGGGATGATAATTCCATAGTAACAAGCTGCGAAATCCGGGAATTTGTCCCAGTATTTTAATAAATTTAATCATTACGAACTTGTTCTTCCCTGTCATTTCTAGAAGTGCAGCTTCTAAGAAATCCCGACAAAACAATCCACCTAGCATGAAGAAATCTATTCGATAAATTAAATATTCATCACTAGAAAATGTTATTATGACAAGATTGTACGCAACAAGACTAAGTGGAAGAAACGGCTCTGCCACCGCATATGAGCTACTTGAATATATATATGCTTTGGAATACAGCGGGCAGATGCCAGACATAAAAAAAACGCCTGCCGGGAAACCATATTTTCCCGACAGGCTTGATATTCATTTCTCCCTGAGCCACTCAAAAAGCCATGTCCTTTGCGCTTTGTCTGATATGGCAATCGGCGTAGATATCGAAACAGCAAGGCAGGTCAGCGACCGTGCCCTTTCTTTTTTCTCCACAGCCCAAGAGCGAGAGCTATTTGATCCCCTAGACTTGTGGGTGTTGAAAGAAAGCTATATTAAGCTTCTTGGCGGTACACTTCCGATGGTAAAAACCCTGCATTTTTCCATGGCAAAGGGTGAAATCATCCCCCCGGATTCAAGGGGAATATCCCGTCTATACCGCATAGACAATTGCCCCGCCGCAGCCTCCACCTACGCCGACCATCTACCAGAGTCAATAGAGCTGCTGTAAGGTTCCTAACTCCTAATTCCTAATTCCTAATTCCTAATTCCTAATTCCTAACTGAATAGCTTCGTTTATGTTTTTTGCGTGGATTAATTCTAAACCTGAGGGCGCTACTATGCGTCCTTTTGCTGATTGGGGGAGGATGCAGGCTCGAAAGCCCATGCGTTTTACTTCTGACAAACGTTGATTGATTTGTGAAACCTGCCTCAGCTCCCCTGTTAAGCCAACTTCGCCAAAGGCGGCAATATCGCTGCGTACCGCTTTGTCCTTATATGCTGATGCCAGTGCCAGAATCGCTGCTAGATCAACTCCCGGGTCATCGATGTCAAGACCACCGATGACATTTAAATATGCATCGCAGCCGCTGATTCTCAGTCCTCCTCGCTGTTGTAGAACTGCAAGGAGCATCATTGCTCTATTATATTCCACCCCATTGGCATTGCGTCTGGGCATATTTGCGCTACTGGGAGTGACCAAGGCTTGAATTTCTGCTAGAAGGGGTCTAGTTCCCTCTATTACGCAGGTTACACTGGTACCTGGTGTATCTTCGGGTCTACCTGTCAGGAGCATTTCCGATGGATTCATCACCTCTGTGAGTCCAATATCCAGCATTTCAAATACACCGATTTCATTGGTGGAGCCATAACGGTTTTTAGCCGCACGGAGTATACGAAAATTCATCGACCGCTCCCCTTCAAAATAAAGGACGCAATCAACCATATGTTCCAGCACCTTAGGTCCTGCGATTGCGCCTTCTTTATTCACATGACCCACGAGAAATATCGTAACTCCTTTGTCCTTTGACAACCTCAACAGTGACATTGTACAATCCTTCACTTGGGTGACGCTTCCAGGAGAAGAAGACAATTCCGGATTATATAGAGTTTGTATAGAATCGATTATCATCACATCGGGCTCTAGTTCCTCAGCTGCTGCCAATACTTCGGATATTTCAGTTTCAGCAAGGATGAAGACGTTGTCTCCAGTTATGTTCAGCCGTTCCGCTCGCATTTTAATCTGCCTGGCGGATTCCTCCCCTGAAACATACAATGACTTGAGAGATTTGTTGAACAAACCGCATATTTGCAAAAGTAGCGTGGATTTACCGATGCCAGGTGAACCTCCAACCAATACTAAGGACCCAACAACAGCTCCTCCACCTAGTACCCTGTCAAATTCCTCCATACCTGTTTGAAGTCTGGATTCTTCAGTGGATTCCAGCGACGCAAGACCAAGGGCTTGGGTTTTCGTCATGGAACGGGCGGATGCAGTTGCCGCAGAGCTTTTTGTTTTTGTGACAACGGATTCTTCCACCAAAGTGTTCCAACTTCCGCAACCTGCGCATTGCCCCGCCCATTTCGGCGATTCATGCCCACAGTCCGTACAAAAATAAACAGTTTTCGCCCTCCGAGTATTGCTCAATTAATATTCACTCCTAATTCCTAATTCCTAATTCCTAATTCCAAACTCCTAACTCCGCATGTCTTCCATTAGGTCTTCCGCCATGATTATGTAGGCTTTTTCGCCCATTTTGGCGGTCTTGACTTGGTATAGGTATTTTTTCATATCTCTGTCGATGCCTGCTCGCATTTGCATACCTGCTATTGACAGGCAGGTGGTTTGCTCCCCAACTGGGGTGAGCCTCGACTCTGCAAAAACCAGCTCATATGCCGCTGCTGCTTTGTCGGCAGCGAATATTTCCATTTCCTTATCTTCCACATCCTCGTAGAGCCAACTTAGATTCCCCCATATTTTCGCTTTTAAGGGATGGGCATAGGATAAGTAGCCATCTGCACAAACAAGGGCAAGATAATGGGCACTGAAAACGAAGTCGATTTCTCTTTCTGAATCAAAATCTAATATCAAAGATTCTCTGGCTTCTGTGAGCTGTGTCTCGATTTTTTGCTTCAGCAGAGGTCTCGATTCTGTGTAATAAGCTGATACAGTGCTAAAATAGCAATGTCTGCAGGTGACGATGTCGTACCATTCTGTTTGAAAGTCTTTGTAAAACTTTCGCATATCGTAGCGCATGGGTGCAGATTCATACAGCTTTGAGCTAAATATTTTGTAGTCTGTGAATTTCTGTTTACAATTGGGGCAGCTGTATTCCTTTTCATACACAAGGGCAGCAAATTCAGGTTTTGTTACACCTGGATAGCTTTTGTGTCCTTGGGGAAACAACGCTCCAGTGACAGGAATGGCAACAGGGCTTACAGCAGTGGAAGCACCATCGACGGCAGCAACAGCATCAGCTTCACCAACCACATCCGCGGCGGCTTCAGTACTAGCTTCCCCAGTCGAAGTTGCAATAGTCGAAGCTTTGGCAATATCGGACTCCGATTGTGGCTTCGCTGCGCTTTCACCGACAGCGGTCTGGGAAACTGCTTTTTCCTGTTTTCCCATCGCTGAAATAGTTTTCACCGTCGGTCTTCCTTGGGGTATATAAGCCGCTCTAAGCACTGCGAAAACCGTCTCAGGTTGCGACCATGATAAATCAGAAAAAGAGCTTTCTGTTATGACATAGACAACACAGTCAGCTGCTGCTGTATAGACCTTTTCGCTTCTATTTTTAAAATACTCTTCACCGCCAAATACATCGCCAGGAAAAAGGGAAATCGCTGTTGCTGGCTTTCTCGGGGTACCGGTTACATCCACCCTTCCTCCCAGAAGGATATACATCGCCTTTTCCGTATTACCAGCTCCTGTACCAGGGCAGGGTATCACATCCCCTTCCTGGAATTTCATGCACGGACCATGTTGTGCCAACCAAGCAATATCAATCATAACTCTCGCTCCCTTCTCTTCGATTATTTTTTCTTCAATTATTTTCTAACAACAACCACATATGCCGAGTCAGCATATGGGTTGGTGATATGCACTTGTTCCTCTACGTCTCCAGGTAACCAGCCAGCTGCAATCTCAGCTCTACCAAACCACACAGCAGTGATGAGCTCAGCAGATTCTACTTCGACGATTTCGAGCCCAACTCCCAATAAATCGCAAACAGCCTTTGCCACTTCCACATCAAGTCCGCTGTAATATCCATTTTCATCTAAAAATGAATATGGTGGCGCTCCCCCAGAAGGAATCGCCAACCGCAATGTCCCATCTCGTGCTTCAATGTTATTGGGACTTTCGTATGTGTAGTTTTTTCCAGAGATATATTTATCCCTCAGAGCTCGTAAAACGCCATTGGAATTTAGTGTAGCCAGTGCATTATTTATTGCTTGCAACAATTGCAGGTTTTCTCGAGGAACAGCAAAGCGAAGCTCATATTCCATCAAGTTTTCCGATAGAATCCTTGCTCCCGATTGACTGGAAATGAGTTCACTGGCTACAACAGCCTCCAAAAAAGCACAATCCACGGTGCCTGCAAGAAGCCCGCCGATTATCTCTTCCCCTGTGGCATAATACTTTGCAGTACCCAGTTCTTCTGCTAAACGTACAGAAGGTGTTCCACTGAGCACTGCTATGGTTTTGCCAGAAATATCTTCAATGGAACGCACCTCGTTTGGTAACCCTTTGCGACAGCCGGATTGAACAAACAAGAAAGACAGAGCTGGCAAAACCGCAACCAGCAATAATAAATTGCGTAAAAGAAGCTTTTTGTTATTACGCATATCCTATGTCATCATACCGGTCTCATCCGGCTCTTCCATATCAGATTCGTCATCTTTAAGGTCATCACTGCTCGAAGCGCTTCCCCTCCCCCCAAAAAACTCGGATAAATCAGGCATATCGGGGAATTTGAGCACATTGTTGCCTCGTCTTTTATTATCGTCATTTTTGGGTTCTGGCATTACACCGCCATTTTCGCAAAAACGTACAAAGTCTTCGCCGGACATGGATTCGTTTTCCAACAAATATTCAGCGGTGGCAATGAGGACATCCCTATTTTCCATCAATATTTTTTCACAAAGCTCAGAAGCTTCATCAAAAATAGCTTTCACTTCATCATCAATGGCTGAGGCGGTTTTTTCGGAATAACTCTTTGTGGTGGAAAAATCCCTCCCTATGAAAACCGAACGACTGCTATCGTCAAATGATATGGGACCCAGCTTGTCGCTCATGCCGTATCTTGTCACCATGGAACGAGCAATGGTGCTAGCTTGTTGAATATCGTTGGAAGCACCTGTGGATATGTCGTCAAGGAAAAGCTTTTCTGCCACACGTCCGCCCAGCATGGAAACGATTCTCTCGAACATTTCGCTGCGGGATGTGTAGTCTCTGTCTTCTTGCGGACGAAATACAGTCATTCCTCCAGTTGCTCCCCTGGGTATAATCGTAACAAGGTGAACCGGGTCAACATTTTTAAGGTTGTTTGAGACAATGGCATGACCAGCTTCATGATATGCGGTGATTTTTCTACTATGTTCGGTGACTACTCTGCTCTTTTTCTCTGGACCAGCTATAACCTTTAAAGTAGCCGTTTCTATGTCATCCATGGTAATAAAACGCTTACTTTCTCGGGCTGCCATTAAAGCGGCTTCGTTGAGCAGGTTTTCCAGATCCGCTCCGGTAAAGCCGATTGTACCCTTTGCAATGCTGCCCAAATCCACATCCTCGCCTATGCTTTTCCCACGAGCGTGGACTTTTAGAATTTCTTCTCGACCTTTCACATCGGGAAGCCCGACATAAACTTGACGGTCGAACCTACCAGGTCGCAGCAGTGCGCTGTCAAGTATGTCTGCCCTGTTTGTGGCTGCGATGATTATGACCCCCTCATTGGCGGTAAAGCCATCCATTTCCACTAGGAGTTGGTTAAGGGTTTGTTCCCTTTCATCATGACCGCCGCCCAATCCAGCTCCCCTCTGTCGTCCTACCGCATCGATTTCATCAATGAAAATAATCGATGGAGCGAGCTTTTTAGCTTGATCGAAGAGGTCACGTACCCTTGATGCTCCCACACCCACATACAGTTCCACAAAATCGGAACCTGAAATCGTCAAAAACTGCACACCAGCTTCACCAGCTACTGCCCTTGCTATAAGGGTTTTACCGGTTCCTGGAGGACCCACCAGCAATACCCCTTTGGGTATGCGGGCGCCAAGGGTGATATATTTCTGTGGACCTTTCAAAAAATCCACAATTTCTTTAAGCTCTTCTTTTTCCTCGTCAGCACCAGCCACATCGGCAAAAGTCACTTTTTTCGCTTCTTCGCCGGCAATGCGCGTCCTGGCTTTGCCAAAGCGCATGGTTCCCCTTTCTCCGCTCACCCCTGAACGGTTCATCATGGAATTCCAAACAAAGAAAAATGCGCCAAATATAACGATATATGGGACAAAGGAAACCCACCAGGGTATTCGATACCCCATTTGATAATCATATTTGTAGTTGGAGTCCCTCATCATGCTGGAATCGATAAATTCGGCAAAATCAACATAAAAGACAGAAAAGTCATACAAATCGTGTGTAACAACCTTACTTCCTGATTCCTTATAAATTGACTTTAACTCAACTGTTATTTTGCTATCCCTAATGGTAAAGGACACAACTTGGTCGTTCATGAATAAGCGACGCAGCTCCGAATAGCTCACATTGCTCGTAACGGGTCCTGAATCTATGAACAACAGCCATGCGGTGGAAATTATTACAATCATTATTAGAAGTGCTATGCCAATTTCCCGCGGGCTTCTGTTTTGTGGTCTCAAAGTGTTTTCACCCCTACTTTAAATTATGAATTCGTAAATTCGAAAAAATTGAAATATCTGAGTAAATACGAAGTTTAAATTCGAAATTGTTGTTGTATTATATCATGTCTTGCGGTTCCGCCGAAGGCGGGAGCAAGACGATATTCATAAAATCAATTTACAATGATTGCGTAGCAATCATTGTATCAAGAGTAGATTTCCGGTTTTAGCGATGCTATATATGGAAGATTGCGGTAACCCTCAGCGTAATCTAGTCCGTATCCCACCACAAACTCATCTGGACACTCAAAGCCGACATAATCGGCATCAATTGGTATTTGCCGCCTGGTTGGCTTATCTAGCAAAGTGCAAATTTTCAAAGATTGTGGTTCATTTCTCAAAAGAAGCTTTCGCATTGCTGATAATGTGATTCCGCTGTCCAATATATCCTCGATGATAATGACATCTCGCCCAGCG
Organism: Oscillospiraceae bacterium; assembly: GCA_009777775.1. GTDB lineage: Bacteria > Bacillota > Clostridia > Oscillospirales > Oscillospiraceae > WRMH01. The sequence continues at coordinate 52,835 of WRLE01000011.1, read as the reverse complement.
ATTTCAAAATCAAGCTCTGTTCCCACTTTAACATTTCCTGTTGTGATTGATGAAAAACCATAGGATGAGGCAAGTATGAACCTGATTTCGCATTTCAAGTCGATGTGGCGGGCTAAATCGGCAAAAAATACGAAGCAGCCCTTTAAGATTCCAATTAGCAAAGGATTTTTCCCAGCATAATCCATATTTATTTGCGCTCCAAGCTGGCTAACCCTTTCGCTGATTTGCTCTTGGGTAAAAATAATTTCTTTCAAATCATTTACCATCATTTACCATCATATCTCCTCAAAATCTATCAAAAACACATTGTCTCCCGTTTTTGGCACCGCTCTATCCCCTGGTCCAAGCCCGTAAATCGCCAGTACGCCGACATCATCAGCGACAATGGGAATCATATCCCTTTTCCGTGCCGGAATGCGGCGTTCTATGAAGAGTCTTTTAAGTGTTTTTGTTCTTTCACGACCAAAAAGCTTGATACTATCCCCAGCACACCGCGACCTAATGGTCATTTTACCACAAATATCAGAACAATTGAATATAAAAGAAGTTACATATTTGTTAATTTTTCCTTTATGCCCTTCAACCCACTGGACAGCTTGTGAATATTCCATTGTTTGATAACTATATGAAAGCCCTGTGCCAGGTATTTCCTTATATCCTGATAATTCATCGGTATCTATAATAATCGTGGAAAAAGCACCATTATTATCAATCATTTTATTATCACTAAATATGACTTTTTCATATTCTCTGATAACAATCATCCCTGGAAGAGACAATTTTGCTGATGGTTTATCGCTAAGACACAGTTTATACAGCGAATCTATGTGAGTAAATGTGATATTTCCCTTTGTTAGCTTTTTGACAACCCTACTAAAAATCGCCAATGGAAGCGCAGCCAGCTCTTTGGCAGCTGTGGAATTTTCACAAAAATTGTCTTCTATATATTTATCGGCTAAACTCGATAAAAAATCATCATCCCAGCGGGAAAGTGTTGATAAAGCAGCTGCAGCCTCATTGAAACTAGGATTAATATCCTTGATGATGGGTATTATTTGGTGGCGAATTCTATTTCTAGTATAAATATCTGAGCTGTTTGATGAATCTTCAATATGCTCTATTCCCTTTTGATCCAAGAATTCCATTGCCTCCCCTTTGGAAACAAGAAGCATCGGACGAATAAGCATGACTTCATAATTTTTACCATCTGATTGAATATCTAATTCGTCACCAGCTATATCGATTTTTGAAGCTGTGGAAGAGGTACTGGCTGAAAATGTATCAGTAGCTAAAGCTCTTCTTTTGTTTGATTCGGCAGTTGCTTTTGTTAGCCTCCTTGTTGGAGGAATCCCCGACAAGCCTGCAGCACCAGCACCGCGAATTAGGTTGAGCAATATAGTTTCGGCATTGTCATCGGCAGTGTGAGCCGTGGCAATATATCTCGCTCCTGTTTCCATTGCTGTTTCATAAAAGAAAGCATACCTCATTTCCCTTGCAGCTTCTTCTATACCCAATTTATGCTCTTTTGCGAAAGCTGTGACATCTCCTGAGTCCACTATAAGGGAGACTCCACGTTTATGGCAATACTCCCTGACAAAGTTTTCGTCCCTGAGAGATTCATCCCCTCTTAGCTGATGATTAAAATGGGCAGCTCCAACAGTAAAGCCTTTGTCCTTTGATATTTCCAAAAGCGCTTCCAAAAGGCACATGGAATCCACCCCTCCCGAAAGCGCCACCAGCACCAAAGCGCAGTCGGGGAGCATGGAGTCGGGAAGCATATTATAGTCATTAGCAAAACGAAGGATTTTATTAATCATGATTGTATAATTCGTATTTCATTAATTTACAATATTCGTTGTAGGGCGCGGCATCCTTGACGCGCCGCCTGGGTTGCGGTGGACGCTTTGCGGCGCGTCAGGGATGCCGCGCCCTACGAAGTTAAGCCCTGGGTTATCGTATCCCACAACATCTCATTCCGTGTAACGTCTTTCGAGGGATGAAAACGTTGTATATTCCGGCATCCATTGGAGTTCTATCATACCTGTTTCGCCCCTGCGGTTCTTTAGGATTATACATTCCGCTGTATTTGGAAATTCAGTCTCCGCATTATAATAATCATCCCTATATAAGCCCAACACAATGTCTGCATCTTGCTCGATCGCACCCGACTCACGCAAATCTGAAAGGAGAGGTCGCTTGTTTTGCCTGCTCTCATTGGCACGATTGAGCTGGGCTGCGCATATTACAGGTACATTGAGTTCCTTAGCCATAATTTTCATCGTTCGGCTAATTTCCGACATCACCTGCACTCTGTTTTCATTTTGGTAACCCCGATTATTTGAAGCGGTGGTCATAAGTTGGAGATAATCAATGACAACCAAACCCAAATTAGGCAATCGTCTGCATTGGGCACTCATATCGGCCACAGTTAGAGTTGGATCGTCATTTATCAGTAAATCGTTTTGGCTAATGGATGCAGCCGCATCAGTAAGGCGACGCCATTCATCTTTGCTTATCCTACCTGTTTGCAGCTTTTTGCCATCGATGAAGCTCTCTGCGGACAAAAGCCGTAGAGCCAATTGCTCCCGAGACATTTCCAAAGAAAAAACAACAACTGTTTTACCAGAGGTCTTTGCTGTATTGAGAGCCATATTCAAAATAATACTTGTCTTACCCATTCCTGGTCTCGATGCGATGATTATCAAATCGGAATCGTTTAAGCCCAGTATCGCCCTATCAAGATCGATGAGTCCTGTCCCATGACCTGGTATACCGTTACCGTTGGTGGATGCAAGGGCTATTTGTTCATATACACTGAGTAGGATTTTTGAAATCGGCTCTAGCCCATCTCTGTTTCTTCCTTGGCGCAGACCATATATCCGCCGCTCGGCAGCCTCCAATATGTTCATCGCACCACCTTCGCCAACGACTGCCATTTCATTCACATCGCTGCCAGCATCGGCAATATCTCTGAGCAGAGCCTTGTCTTTCACAATTGCTGCATACTCCATGACATTGGCTGTGGAAGGAGTGCTCAACATCAAATCCCTAATATATTCAGCAGTTTCATCTCTTCTCAGGCCATCTTCGCCCATTTTTTCCAGAACCGTCACAGGGTCGATTTTAAGGGAATAATTAAACATGGAATATATTGTCGTGAATATGTTTTTATTGACTTCAATATAGAAATCATTGGGCTTAATCATTCCCACCACATCGGATACGCAACGGGAATCGATGAGCATCGAACCTAAGACCGCTTGTTCCGCTTCGATGCTTTGTGGTATTTGTCTGCTTACTAATTCTTCCAACTAAATTCACCCATTTCATTGGCTACCTTCAACTAATTAGCTTCAACCACTAGAATGTTGATAATCCCATTTATTTCAAAGCCTAGTTTACATTTGATCTCATAGGAACCAAAGTTTTTCAATTGCTCGTCCAACACGATTTTGCTTTTATCCAGCTCTATGCCATGTTGCTCAAAGAGGGATTCCGCTATCTCCTTCGAGGTAATCGCGCCAAAAAGTTTTCCAGCGGCACTGCCGGAGCGAGCTGGGATTTTCACAACGACTCCCTCAAGTTTCTCCGATATTTCCGTTGCCAGGGCTTTGTCTTGCTCTAGCTTTCTTTGCTGAGACTTTTCCAATTGCTTCATCTTCGTCATATTTTCCTGTGTGGCAGCAACGGCGAGATTTCTAGGTAGTAAAAAATTCCTGGCATATCCATCGGCAACTTCGACCAACTGCCCCTTCTTCCCTTTCCCTTTAACATCTGCTTGTAATATAACTTTCATGGTCAATCTCCTTTCAATATTGCAAAAATGCTCGCTTATTTTCCGCTATTATATCAAAGGCATGGTATCAAGGCAAGAAAATCCAAAGAAACGCTTGCAAAAACTCAGCTATTGTGGTAGTATGCAAGTGTTGCGTAGCTTATTTGAACCTGTATACTGCGTTTCAATGTTGCAAATCGAGTGTTCGCTCCTTTTGCAATCAACGGATGGCACAGTGTCCAATCATAGAAATCCACCGTAGCCCTTATGATTGTAAAACTTGTGCAAACCCTGTCCGAGTGGGATTTCCCCACTCTTTTTCTTGCTTTATTGTTCATAGCATTTTTGCCGTTAAGGACTAATCAGGAGGTTTCCATTGAGTGCTATAACCGAAAAAGTCACTGAATTAGCAGAGCCGATAGTAAAACGCCACGGCTGCGAGCTTTGGGATGTGGAATATGTCAAAGAAGCTGGGGATTGGTATCTGCGGGTATATATCGATCGCGAGGACGGCGTATCCATCGACCATTGCGAAGCTGTCAGTCGAGACCTTGACCCAATCTTAGACGAACACGAAAACCTGATTCCTGGCAGCTATACATTTGAAGTTTCCAGTGCTGGTGCCGAGAGGCAACTACGCAGACCAAGCGATTTTCCACCATTCATCGGGAGATATGTGGAAATTAGTCTTTATCAAAGCAAAAATGGTCAAAAAGCATTTTTTGGAAACCTGCTCAGCTATAAAGATGGAGACATAGAACTTGACGAAGCAGGCATCCATCACCATTTCAAAAAATCCGAAATAGCCGGAGTATGGCTTAGGATTTCGATGAACAACGAATAATTGTTCATTGTTAATTGTTAATTACTAAAATCGGAGGATTTATTCATGAACGCGGAGTTTTTCACGGCTATTACTGATATTGAGAGGGAAAAGGGTATTCCCCAGTCCTATATGATTGAAAAAATCGAACAGGCACTTTTAGCTGCTTTGAAGAAAAATTACCAGTTTTCAGCAGAATGTGCAAGGGTAGTGCTGGACCCGGTGGAGCAAACCGTTGATATGTACATTCAAAGGACAGTCGTGGAAACAGTTGAAAACCCCCATACCCAATATTCCGTCGAAGAAGCCCAAGCATATATGCCCGGTGCTGTGGAAGGCGACTTCATTAACGAGCCTGTTGATACCGGACGATTCGGACGCATCGCTGCCCAAGCCGCAAAACAGGTCATTATCCAAGGTATTCGCGAAGCCGAACGCAACCTTGTCTTCGACGAATTTACATCAAAAGAACACGAAATACTCACCGGTGTCGTTACCAGAGTCGACCCGAGAACCGGAGGCGTTTCGATTCAAATAAGCAGCGGGGCTGGTTCAGAGCTCACAGAAGCCATGCTTTCCGCAGGAGAACGAATACCAAATGAATATTTAAGAGACGGCGATAGAATCAAGGTTTATGTGATAGAAGTCCGAAAATCCTCTCGAGGTCCTCAGATCCTTATATCAAGAACCCATCCTGGGCTAGTGAAAAGACTTTTCGAGCTGGAGGTTCCTGAGATATTCGACGGTACTGTTGAAATACGAAGCATAGCCAGGGAAGCTGGTAACCGCTCTAAAATAGCCGTATATTCCAACGACCCAGATGTGGAGCCCATAGGCGCCTGCGTTGGTCCCAAAGGTGGGAGAGTAAATACGATTGTTGACGAATTAGGTGGAGAAAAGATTGATATCGTTAGATTCAGCGATGACCCCACCGAATATATAGCCTCTGCCCTTGCTCCTTCCGAGGTTATCTCCGTTACAGTGTTGGAAGATGGAAAATCCTGTCGCGTCGTGGTTCCGGACAATCAATTGTCCCTCGCCATTGGCAAAGAAGGTCAAAACGTCCGCCTTGCAGCAAGATTGACAGGCTTTAAAATAGATATAAAACCCGAATCCCAAGCTGACTGATTGTAATTTTGGGATTAGGTACAGAAATACCATACAGAGGTGCTTATGCCTAAGAAGATACCGATGCGGCAATGCCTTGGCTGCCGTGAAATGAAACAAAAACGTGATTTGATACGTGCCGTTAGGTCTCCCCAAGGAGAGGTCTCCCTTGATTTCGTGGGGAAAAAACCTGGACGTGGAGCTTACTTGTGTCCCGACGAACAATGCCTAAAAAAAGCCATTAAATCAAAAGCTTTATCCAGGGCTTTCGGCGTTGATATACCAGATAGCGTCATGGAAGAATTGTCAAATCAAAGTAAAGAAATGCAAGTGGAAGCAAAAGAGTCATAAAATGGATTAATAATAAACTAATTTCCACATTTTACAAACTTTTATTATAAACCAATATATAACCGGAGGATACTTATGGATCGAAATCTGCAGATACTTGGTCTGTCGAAAAAGGCAGGACTGCTTGCCATTGGCGGAAGCGACTGTGCAGCAGCTGGAAAAGCCAAGAAAGCACATATAATAATTTCTGCCAGCGATGCATCCGAAAGCGCCTTGCGACAGGCACGAAAAAGCGCAGATAACGGAAAAACATTATATGTCCAGGTTCCTTACACAAGTTTCCAAATAGGAACTGTCTCCGGTCGCGGCTCTCCCAGCACAGTTGCCATTTTAGACCTTGGACTCGCAACGAAATTCGCAAACGGTTTGGCAGCGGACAATCCTGGAGAGTATTTTCAAATAGCGGAAACCCTTACTCTTCGAGAACAGGCATACAAACGTAGAAAAAGAACAAGCACAACCGATATAAGGAGGACAATGCAATGAGTACAATGTTCAAATATAGGGTCCACGAAGTTGCAAAGGATTTTAAAATACCCACAAAGCAAATCACAGAGATCCTAACGAAATACGCCACAGCACCAAAGAACCATATGCAAGTCCTTACGGTGCGTGAGCTTGATTTAATTTTCGAGTACTTGACTAGTAATAATCAAATCGAAAGCATTGAGGAAATCTATGCTGTGGAATCTCCACCAGCTAATCTTCCTGAGAAAGAAAAGGCAGCTGATAAAAAAGAAACAGCCAAAACAGCGTCAAGCAAAGGTGCAGCAGCAGCTAAAACTCCAGCCGCTGCCACTGCAGATCCTGCCGCTGAAACTGAGTCTCCTGCAGCAAGCGTTAGTACGCCAACAGGAGATGCCCCCGCTCCCAGTGCTAGCCCAGCAGCCGCAGCAGCCGCAGCAGCTGCAGCAACAGCCCAGCCAGCAGCCGCTTCAGCAACTACTCAAGCTACCCAACAAGCAGACAAACCATATACCCCGCGCCAAGCACCGCAAAAACGAGTTATAGACACATCTGGAGCAACTATAAACATTGATAAATACGATGAGAGGCTAGATAGCCTAGTTCCCGAGCGAGCGGAAAATATGAGCCGGGGTAAAGAACGTATTACCCGTAGAAATCAACAGCAGCGTCAACAGACCATGGCATCTGGAGCTAAGCAACGGCAAGAAGAGCGGGATAGAATGAACCGTCTCCAATTGGAAGTTGCGAAAAAGGCACCATTGACTGTTAAAATCCCTGAAGAAATTGGCGTTGGCGAGCTGGCTACTCGAATGAAAAAAACTGGAGCCGAGGTTGTTCGCCAGCTGGTTAAGCTTGGCGTAATGGCTTCCCTTTCAGACATTATAGACCATGATACAGCTGCCCTTGTTGCCATTGACATGGGATGTAAAGTCGAAAAAGAAGTGGTAGTTACCATAGAAGAACGACTAATCGATGACAGCGAAGACAGCACAGATTTGTTGAAGCCTCGTGCTCCGGTGGTTGTGGTCATGGGTCATGTTGACCATGGAAAGACTTCTCTCCTAGACAGGATTCGGGAAGAGAGCGTTGCCGCAGGAGAGGCTGGTGGCATCACCCAGCATATTGGTGCTTACCAAACATACATTGGTGATAACCCGATAACATTCCTCGACACCCCAGGTCATGAGGCATTCACGTCCATGCGAGCTAGAGGTGCTAAAGTCACAGACATAGCAATTCTTATTATCGCTGCAGATGATGGAATTATGCCCCAGACCGTTGAATCGATAAACCACGCCAGAGCAGCACAAACACCAATCATTGTCGCCATCAACAAAATCGATGTGGAAGGTGCCAATGTGGAAAAAATAAAACAGCAATTGACTGAATACGACCTCATAACCGAAGAATGGGGTGGCGATACAATTGTTTGCCCCATTTCGGCGAAAACTGGTGAAGGCATCGACCATTTGTTGGAAATGGTTTTGCTAACAGCCGAAATGTCAGAATTAAAAGCAAATCCAGACCGTTTGGCGAAGGGTACTGTAATAGAAGCACGACTTGATAAAGGTCGCGGTCCCATTATGACCGTTCTAGTACAAAACGGTACCTTGAATCAAGGAGATACAATTATCGCTGGCACTGCAGTGGGAAATGTGAGAGTTATGATGACAGAACACGGCGAGCGCATCACCTCTGCCGGACCTTCTGTACCTGTGGAAATCGCAGGTATGTCCGAAGTTCCCGATGCCGGTGATTTATTTAATGTTGTCACCGATGAACGCATGGCAAGGGAGCTTGCTGCCCAGCGTAAAGATGAAAGGAAAGGTGCTTTTTCACCTTCCATCGTTAAAGTCTCCCTGGAAGACCTATTTGATAAAATCAAACAAGGCGAGCTAAAGGATTTAAATATAATCGTCAAAGCAGATGTGCAAGGAAGTATAGAAGCTATTAAAAGTTCGGTGGAAAAACTATCCAACGATGAAGTGCGCGTTAGAGTTATACATTCAGGCGTGGGTGCGATAAACGAATCCGATGTCATGCTTGCATCCACCAGCAGCGCGATTATCGTTGGATTCAACGTGCGTCCCGATAACTCCGCCCGAGACAGTGCTGCTAGAAACAATGTAGATATGCGGATGTATCGTGTTATTTACGATTGTATTAACGAAATCGAGTCTGCCATAAAGGGTATGCTCGCACCAAAATATCAAGAAGTCGTTTATGGACAAGCTGAAGTGCGAGAGCTGTTTAAATCATCTGCTGTCGGCACCATATGTGGAAGTTATGTGTTAAACGGTAGAATTATCAGAAACAGCTCAGTTCGCTTGGTGAGAGATGGAATCGTCGTCCATGAAGGTGCTTTAGCTTCCCTTCGCCGATTCAAAGACGATGTGAGAGAAGTGGCTACAAACTTCGAATGTGGAATTGCCCTTGAAAAGTACAACGACATCAAAGAGGGCGATATAATAGAATGCTTCGCAATGGAGCAAATACCAGTGGTATAGGAGCATTATGTCAAACAACAGATTACAGCGGGTCAATGAAGATATCGCCCGGGAATTGGGTGCTCTCTTTCGCAAAATAAGAGACCCCAGGATTGCCCAGGCTATGGTAAGTGTTACCGAAGTTGAGACAACAAGCGATTTAAAGCAAGCGAAGGTTTATCTCAGTGCCTTTGGCATTAGCTCGGAAAAGGAAATGCAAAAAGGTCTCAAATCCGCAACTGGCTACCTACGCAGCGAACTAGGTCGCGCTCTAAAACTACGCAACACCCCAGAACTAGTATTCATCCTAGACGACTCCATAGAACGCGGCTCTCGAATAAACACAATTCTAGCCAACCTAGACATCCCTGAAGATGATGAAGAATGAACAATGAACAATGAACAATAAGCAATATACAACGAACAATGTATAACTGACAATGAATGAATATCGACGAACGACAAATAATTGTTCATTGTTAATTGTTAATTGTTCATTATAAAACTTGGGTGCTTTATATGAACGATTTTGTAGGTATAAATTTGGAAGATGTCGCTGATTGGTTTCGGCAACGGGATGATTTTTTGGTTCTTACCCATCGGAAGCCTGATGGTGATACCATTGGCTCTGCTGGTGGTCTGGTGCAGGGATTGCGAGATTTTGGGAAAAATGCATATATACTATATAACACTGAAATAACGCCACGATATGAGCCATTTTTATCGGAGTATTGGGCAGCTGAGGATTATGTACCAAAACACATAATAAGTGTGGATACTGCCACCACAGAGCTTTTTCCTGTAAATGGCGATGTATATAAAGAGAGCATCGCTTTGTCCATCGACCACCATCCAACAAATACATTTTTTAGTGAGCATACATGGCTAGAGCCCCAGCGTGCAGCCTGTGGTGAGATGATTTATGAACTGCTCATCAATTTAAACGCTTCAGTGGGTGAAAAGGTTGCAAATAACCTATATATTGCCATTTCAACTGATACCGGCTGCTTTGCTTATACGAATACGACAGCGGACAGCTTACGCATAGCAGCATATCTAATCGAAGCCGGTGCTATGCACAATGAATTGAATAAGACTCTGTTTAGAACATTCACAAAAAGCCGCATTATGCTGGAAGGTATGATTTATTCTGGCTTGGAATTCCATTTTGATGGGAATGTAGCAATTTCAACTATTAGTCAGCAAATGCTGGAAGAATCTGCAGCCACAGACGATGATACAGATGGCATAGCAGCAATACCTGGTTCCATCGAAGATGTCGTCGTTGGTATCACAATTCGTGAATCCATTGTTGGAGAAGAATGTAGAATATCTCTACGGAGTACAGAGCAAATCAACTCTGCCGATGTCTGCGCTCGTTTCGGAGGTGGAGGACATGCTGCCGCCGCTGGTTGCACAATAGCAAAACCCATTGATGAGGCTAAAAAAGCTCTTTTAGAAGTTTTGGGTGAATACTTTCCATGAACGGAATTATTATCATAGATAAACCCACTGGCTGGACTTCCCACGATGTGGTGGCGAAGCTGCGTTCCACCTTGAAAATTAAACGTATAGGCCATGGCGGTACGCTAGATCCGATGGCAACGGGCGTACTGCCTGTTTTCATTGGTCGCGCAACTCGTGCAGCCCAATTTATTGAAAATGCTAACAAAGTGTACACGGCTGGGCTCAGGCTCGGCATTATCACAGACACCCAAGACATAACAGGACAAATTTTGTCATCCACAGAAACTTCGGTAAATGCCGCTGATATAACTGCTACAGACATCAAAAAGGTATTTCATGATTTTTTAGGAGTGCATAAACAAATACCCCCCATGTATTCTGCCATTAAAGTGGATGGCAAAAAGCTATACGAATTGGCTCGCCGCGGTGAGGAAGTTTCGCGTCCGGCTAGGGACATCGAGATATTTAGCATTGAATATATAAACTGCATTGATGGAGATTATTATTTCCATGTGGAATGCTCAAAAGGCACATATATTCGCACATTATGTCATGACATGGGCGCAGCTCTGGGTTGTGGCGGAGTATTATCCTCCCTACGCAGAACAAGAGCAGGTGCCTTCTCCATAGAATCTTCTCATAAATTAGATGATGTGCTAGCTGCATCAGATAATGGGAGCATAGAGGATTTATTGCTCCCCATCGATTCGCTTTTCCAGCAACATCCTTCACTAATGCTTGATGAAATGGACACAAAGCGATGCAAAAACGGTGCGGCATATAATCTACCAAATTACATGGATGGAATATACAGGTTCTATGGACCCGATAATGAGTTCCTCTTACTGGGAGAATTGAATAAAGGCAAAATGAAAACAATTAAAAGCTTTTTTGAAGTAAATTCATAACAAAGGCGAGAAATAATATGAACGAGAACAAGCGGGCAATTGCTCTTGGTTTTTTTGACGGTATCCATATTGGACATAGCGCACTCATATCAAAAGTCCTGAATATTGCCATTGATACAGGATTGACTCCTTCAGTTGTCACCTTCGACACCCATCCCCAAACACTAGTAAGGGGAGAAACAACTCCACTTATTACCTCCCTGGAAGACCGAGTGGGACTTATTAATCGCTTGTTTCATATTGATGACATTATTTTTCTCCATTTCGACAGCAACACAGCAAATATGCCTTGGTATGAATTTATTGATCATCTATCATCGGAATTTTCCGCAGGGCATCTTGTGGCTGGTCACGATTTCAAATTCGGGCGAGGCGGAGCAGGTAATAGCTCATTGTTAATGGAAAAATGCCGTGAAATGGGCATAGGCTGCGATATTATCCCAGAGGTCAAGCTCGATGGCATCACCTGTAGCTCAACTTTTATTCGAGAGCTGATAGCGTCAGGAGATATAGAGAGAGCCAACGAGTTTTTAGGACACCCCCATGTTTTAACCAATGTTGTTCGATATGGTTATCGTTTAGGGAGAACTCTTGGCAGTCCTACTATAAACATGCTCTTTGAAGATGATGTATTGGTTCCCGCATTTGGCGTATATGCCACAAAAGTCTATTTAGAAGATGGAAGTAACCATCTTGGTGTGAGCAACATAGGTGTGAGACCCACAGTGGATAACAGTACCCAGCAAGTTACAGCAGAAACCCATATATTAGATTTTGACGGCAACCTATACGGACGCAAAGTTCGCATCGAATTTCATAAATATATCCGCAAAGAAATAAAATTTTCCCATACCGATGAACTAAGAGCACAAATCCAAAAAGATTGCATATCAGCCAAATCATATTTCAGGTGAACGCAGGGACGGGTGAACGATTGAACGCGGGGACGGTTCTTTTGTTCATTTTTGAACGCGGGGACGGTTCTTTTGTTCATTTTTGTACTATCCTCGCTTCTTGAAAGCTAGGTTGAGTCTTTAGTTCGCAACCCGTCCCGCAGCAATGATACCTGCACAACGATTGTATCATAGATTCCTACCGCACCTACATCCTTACACCATACAAAATAAAACGGTTCTTGTGTCTTACAAAAAGTAAGAAACAAGAACCGTTTTTTCATTTATTAAACGCTAATTAGTGGTTTTTGTACCAATCTTTCACATAGTCGAAATAGAATTCTTTTACCAAATCTCTTTTTTCTTGGGTTTTTGGATCGCCCATGGGACCGCTGATGCCGGCACCGAAGGAAAAACCGCCGCCGGGAGCATATGTATCCACATATTCCACTAGCTTGTCTTTCAAATATTGCGGGTCATCAAACTCTGGTTTTGCTGTAGCCATCATGTTCCACATACCAGCCAAAGCAAGTCGTCCCACATACTTTTGTTTTATGGCAACGCAATCGTTCATGATTTGAACAGAGTTCCATCCTCTAATGCCGATATCGAGCCAGTCATCGATGAATGACTCTGACTTTCCGCAGTCGTGGCGGTCAATGACAGCTCCATTTTCCAGAGCAATATCACAATGGAGTTTATGGAAGGGTTTGAAGATGTCTCTGTAAATTTCCAATGAGAAGAAAGGTGCTTTTTCTGAAGCATCATCATCCATAATACCCATTACGTCAGGCTTTGTCCAATAGAATTGATGCTTAAGTATGGTGGTATAAAACTCAGATATATGCGTTAATAATGCTTTCACTTCCTCTGGTTCTTCAATCATGGCAAGTAGAGCTCCGTTGAAGCCCATCAGGCTCACCAGGGTCAAAAAGTAGTCTCCCCCACCAACGCCGACAGTAAATTCGTTACGATCGATTTCGTCCACTTGGGGTTTGTACTTCATTTCCCAGTTGATGTCTGAGATGTCTGCGATTTTTACCACATCACGCCATTGGGTAATATCATGTAGCACAATGTTTCCTGGTTCTGGCATGGCTCCCCAGTTATTATCCTCTGAGCCAATATAGGTCACTCCTAAGGTTGTCACTATCGGTCCATCTGGAGCAGAAGCTGGGGTCAGCAAGTCTTCGTTAATTCTCCTTGCATGGGGAATGTAACCGCCCGACGGTACAAATTCCGGTATTTCGCCGCGCATCATCATTAGCCAGTTTTCTTTCGGTGTCATGCTTAGTCCCTCCTATTTTTTCTGTTATTTTAAAGCTCACATGGATTGTAGCACGGTTAAGCCCTCCATGCAAGCAAAAACTGTATTGAATAATATAGTTTATGTGTGGACGCAGAGACAGCTAATAAAAATACTAAAAATGCTTGAAAAGCAAAAATCATTATGTTAGAATACGAAGCATCGGGGTGTGGCGCAGATGGTAGCGTGCTTGAATGGGGTTCAAGAGGCCCTCGGTTCGACTCCGAGCACTCCGACCAAAAGAAAGACCCTGCGGTTAACGTATCTAACGTACCGCAGGGTCTTTGCTTTTTTCACTATTATTTAAGAGATAACGAAATTTCTGAACAAAAGAACCGTCCCCGCGTTCACTATTTTCATTATTATTTAAGAGATAACGAACTTTCTGAACAAAAGAACCGTCCCCGCGTTTAACGAACTTTCTGAACAAAAGAACCGTCCCCGCGTTCATGTTACCACATTCCGCGTTTATTGAATATGTAGTAGTACCAAGTGAAATCCGTTTCACCCTTTGTTCCATGACCTCCATTGTGGAGATAGTAAAGCTCAGGATCAGAATTAAAAGTAAAGGTCAAAGCTTCATTAACGTAGGAAAACTCCAATTCTTCTATATACCCACGGTATTCATCATCGATTATAATCCAGCTGCTTTCATAATAACCTCTGGAAAAATGCAAATATGAACCATCATCCCATTCAATGTAAAAGCTAATATAGTCAGGTGTATTCAAAACAGCATAATCAAAGGCTGTTTCCTTTGCCTTGCTCCCATCATCGAAAAAATAATCATAAATTGGCTGGACAAGTAAAGCACTCGCAGGCCCATCCCCTTGGTGTCTATAGAGCAGTTCATCGGTCTTTGTGTGTACTAATACTCCAATATAATAATGGCCAATATCATTGCAACCGAAATGGTAATATTCTTCATTATTGATAGTTTTTATACCCACTAGCATATTGATACATTCAACATAATAATAAATCCCATTATCTTCCAGCCATTGCTTTGCCAGCTTCATGGCTCTTTCTTCAGCCACTGTCAGTGCTGGTTCGCCAAATAAAAACCTGAGTGCTGATGTCGCACTATGTTCGTAATATGGTACATACGAATTTATAACAGCATCAAGATCATCACGTCTTTTCGAATATTCAGCATAGGGTACTTCATGGTCATTCCAATACCATGTGTAGTTATTGGGCCAGTCGCCTTCATCATTTTCTACATACTTACCACTGTGCAATACGACAAATTCGCCATTTTCAACTGAATATACGATATCGTTATTTCTTGAGTCCCATCTTCCCGTATCATAAATCAAATTACCATTTTCAACATAGCGGATATATGCAGCTTCTATAGTGTGAAGCCCTGCGCTTGAGGCGATGGAAAGTGAATATCTCCTAGGATACTCATTAACTGCACCTATGAGCAATACAGGTATCTCGTCATCGCAGATATATAAAAAGGCTGTACTGCTCATATCATAATTTTTATCTGGGTTGTTTTCGAGTGTATCCATAATAAAATCTGCATAAAGCTTGTGTGCTTCTTCAAGGCTTATGGATAAATTCGGTACACAAGTCGATGTAATCCATTCATTTCCCCCTTGAATATCAAAATCATCACTTATCATCATTTGGACAGTATCATCAGATTCATCGGGAGATTCCATTGCTTCATCTATTTGGGTAGATATTTCATCATCGAGTACATCGTCGGAATCGTTTTCTTTTATGTCTTTATTGGCACTTTTATCACAGGCTGATAATAAAACTAGCAATACTAAAAACAGCGCAGTACAATATTTAATAAGCTTATTCATATAACAGTTTCCTTTCCTTAATTGATATAGTTCTCAAAAATACTCTTTTCTAGCTCGGTATTATTTTTTATCATCAAGAATTTATCAAAAATGTGTATCAACATTGCAACATGGAATCCATATGGTGAAAAATCCTCTTTCAATTATAGCACAAAAAAGCGATACTCCCATGGGTTTATCGAACCACACAGAAGCACCGCTATTTTTTGTTATATTTAGCCTATAGCTATATCCTAGCTACTCCGCTTTTTCTTGCTGCATCTGCTACGGCTTTTGCCACAGCTTCCTTAACTCTGGGGTCGAAGGGCTGGGGAATAATGTAATCATCACGCAGCTCCTCATCGGAAACTAAACCAGCAATGGCATATGCTGCAGCGATTTTCATATCATCGTTTATATCGCTTGCTCTCACATCCAGAGCACCACGGAAGATGCCAGGGAAAGCGAGGACATTGTTCACTTGGTTGGGGAAGTCGCTACGACCCGTGGCTATCACAGCAGCACCGCCAGCTTTAGCACCGTGGGGGAATATTTCCGGCAATGGATTTGCACAAGCGAAAACGATTGCATCCTTTGCCATTGCGGACACCATTTCTATCGTTAAAATGCCTGGGGAGGATAGACCGATGAAAACATCCGCTCCAACCATCATTTCTTCTAGTGTACCTTTTTTCATAGCGCCATTGGTAATCGCTGCGATTCTAGCCTTTTCTGGATCAAGGTCTTCCCTACCCACATAAATAGCACCTTTTCTATCGCATAATACGACATTTTTCAGCCCCATGGCAATGAGCAGTTGCGTTGTTGCAATCCCAGCAGCACCTGCACCGCAGACCACCATGTATATTTCTTCAAGCTTTTTACCAGTAAGCTTCAAGGCATTAATGAGTGCCGCTAAAGTGACCACCGCTGTTCCATGTTGATCATCGTGAAAAATCGGAATATCACACACTTCTTTCAATTTGCGCTCTATCTCATAACAACGAGGAGATGATATATCCTCCAGGTTGATTCCACCAAAACTTCCTTGTAAAAGACTCACAGTCTTGACTATATCATCTACATCCTTGCTTCGTATGCAAAGGGGGATAGCATCCACATCGCCAAAGGCTTTAAAGAGTACACTTTTGCCCTCCATAACAGGCATTCCTGCTTCAGGTCCAATGTCTCCCAGTCCCAGCACTGCTGTTCCGTCTGTTACAACAGCCACCGTATTCCAGCGACCGGTCAGTTCAAAGCTTTTGTTTATATCCTTTTGTATCTCCAAGCAAGGCTGCGCCACTCCAGGAGTGTATGCCAATGCTAAGTCTTCATTAGTTGAAACTGGTACTTTAGGTGTTATTTCCAGTTTACCTTTCCATTGATAATGCATTTCCAATGCTTTGTGTCCCGTATCCATTATTATTTTCTCCTATTCATTACAATATATTAAGTATAAAGCTCGCCAGCAGAAGCATAAAAGCTCCACCTATTCTTGACGAGATTTGTGCAAAGGGCATAAGCTCCATGCGATTTGCTGCAGAAAGCACAGCCACATCGCCAGTTCCTCCCATGTTGGACATACAAAGTCCAGCAGTGATGGATGACTCCACAGGATAAAATCCCACAAGCCTCCCAATAAGTCCCGAACCAATGATGGCTCCAAGAACAACCACAAAGCATAGTAGCAAGTAAGTCGGTGTAAATGCTGCGATAATTTGTCCTAGGTTTGTATATGATACACCTATTCCCACCAAAAGCACTCCAGTGAGGTTTTTCATGACGAACTGATACCATTGATAACAGCATACTTCAAAATCCTCTGGTAGAATCCCAAGAATTTTCACCACTGCGACAGACATAATCATCCATGCGTATCCATGAATGCTTGGAATGAATCTGCCAATAATCATGCCTAAGGCATAAAATGAACATGCTATAATCAATCCCACAGCGAGCTTATCAAGGTTGATATTGTCACGCTTTGTTTGTACTTCCTCGGTAATTTCCATGGCTTCTTTGTCATTTCCAGACAGTACCATAAGTTGGCCATCACCTGAAATGCTAGGACGAACTTTACCCAAGCGGCTCAACAAGCCACCAGCTACCACAGACAAAGCATTTCCCAAGGCAACTGCCGGTA
Source organism: Oscillospiraceae bacterium (assembly GCA_009777775.1). Lineage (GTDB taxonomy): Bacteria > Bacillota > Clostridia > Oscillospirales > Oscillospiraceae > WRMH01. The sequence goes on along the minus strand of WRLE01000011.1, from coordinate 35,306 downwards.
TCATAACCGACAAGATACCACCTGATTCCACTTGCATTGAATCTCCAAAAATTTGGGAAAGCGGTACTGCTCCTGCTCCCATGCCACCTCCCATTATGGGAATACCGATGTATAGCATTGCTTTGAGTCCGCCGTAACCAGAAAGCGTTCCCGCTATCCACACGAAACCCAGTGCGCAAACCACGCCTCCAATGATTGCTGGTAAATAACGCACAGCTGCTTTGACCAATAGTTTACGATTCATACCCAGTATTGAACCTGTGATGAGGGCAGCGATGTAAAAATTTAAAAAGCCGCCTGCATCAAAGAAAGAATCGATGATGGTGATAGTCTTTTCGGGTAGCACATTGAAGTAAACCAGAGCTGCTGTCCCGAAAATGGTAACAATCGCACCGCCACCTAAATAGCTATTGAGAATGGGGACTCTGTCACCAAATTCACCTAAGATAACTCCAATGATAATCATGATGGGAAATGCTCCAATCATTCCAGCAGGGAGTTTTCCCATATACACAGCGGCAACAACAATTGCCGAAAAAAGGAAAAACACCTGCCATGGCATACCATAAAGTTTCAAAGTTTTTGATTCGTTCATGTCTTTTTGCTCCTTTCCGGAAGTCTAAAATAATATGTAGTAGATGACTACTATCGGGAGTATAAGCTATGGTGCAACACCAGGGTCAATAGGTTTTTTCAAAGTTTTTTAAGTTTTTTTCACATTATATAGTTTGGCGCGTTGCACATGGTGCGGTGGGTGCTTGCGGCGCGTCAGGGATGCCGCGCCCTACGGAAGCCTCGCACTGCAGAAGATACGAGATTTAAACCACTAATTAAACAAAGGATGAGTACATTATGACTCGAAAAGATATTTTTTCTATACACGATTTTGCAAAGTATGCTCGGACTACTAGGGATACTTTGCTCCATTATGACAAAATCAAACTATTAACTCCTGTTACTCGAGGGGAGAATAACTACAGATACTATTCCCATGGACAATTGGCGGTGATGAACCTAATTCGCACATTCAAGACTCTTGGGATGCCATTAGTTGAAATCAAACGACTTAAGGACATAAGAACTCCAGAATTGTCAAAGCAACTCTTGGGAAATCAGCTCACTCGCATCAACGAGGAAATAGATAAACTGCTCCATGCAAAGAAACTATTGGAGCTAATCAAAGATATTATAGAAACGCATCTCGATATCGATGAAGAGATAATCACATTGCAACAACTGCCTGAGAGAAGCATTGTACTTGGAAAGCAAAACGATTACAGTGGAACAAGAAGTGATTATGATGCACTGTATGATTTTTACGAAGACTGCCACGAAAAATACCCCGATTTAGATCTAAACTACCCAGTTTGGGCAATCTTTTCCCAGGAACGCCTTCGCCGAAGGGAATGGATTTGGCCCGACAAGTATTATTTTTATGGTCCCGAAGGTTATGAAAAAATCCCGCCCGGCTTGCATGTCGTTGGTTACAAGCGGGGCGGTTATGGCAACACCCATAGTTTATATGAGCGTCTATTGGAGTTTATTGATGAAAATGGCTACGACATCACAGGTCCGGCATATGAGGAGTATCCTCTCAATGAAATTTGCGTACTAAACGATGAAGACTACCTAATTGCCATATCAATCCCTGTAAAAATAGCTTGAATTGACTCTCCGTCTAATAAATATTTAATCCGAATCGTACCAAGTCACGAGGCGCGTACCATCTGGGAGATATGTGCGATAATATGGGCTATCCCAATCGTAAAGGTATAATACATTTGCTCCATATCCATAGTAATCAAACTCCGGATACTCAATTAGAATATTCAGCTCCCTATCACAGAGAATATTTCTGTTATCTGTAAATATCCACACATAGTCTCCCAGGGGAACAGCATGGGTGATAAACATATCATCCGTTGATTCCAAAGAAGCAATCAAATCTCCATCCAAGGTATAAGTATATACTGAATTACCTTTATCTTCATCCACAAACCATTCGCTAGTCACAAAATACACACCGGGCATTCCATATGGTCTACCCTTAATATTTTTTGCTATTATATTTCCGCTCCTATCAAGCAAGTCAGTTCCACTGACGTGTTCTAAACCATAATCATCGGTAAGAATCATGTAAGCTATATACCTGTCGCCAGTAACAGCAAGGCTGTAATTGATAATGTCATTATTGCCACTTAGTCCTTCCGGATTGTATATCCCATCTTTGCTGTCAAGCTCAAAGGGAGCAACTGTTTCGCCCATCATGTTCACCATACCCCATTTGCCGTTCAGCATGACCGCCAAGCTATCATTGTTGATGTATGCATCGATGGCTCCACGAAAACCTGTACAAGGCGAGGCACCATCAAATTCTTTGATCCAGCTACCATCAGTGGCGAAAAGCAACACAGGATAATAGCTATACGCATATGTCCACGTATCCCAAGTTTCAACTTGAACTGTCGGTTCTTTGTCGCTTCTATAGCATAAATATGATTGATTCCCCATACTGTCAGTAAGCAGTAATGGTACAGTATATATGGGTTCTGTAATTATTTTTCCCTCTTCATTGCATAGTCCATAAAACTCCGGTGATGAATATTCATCAATGCGATGTAAACCTAAATAAAAATACAACTGTCCATAATCGCTTCTTGCTGTGAATATATAAGGGTCAATACCAGGGAAGTACTCCGGCTCTTCTCCAGGAGGATACAAAGAGAAATCGCCAATCACAGTGGGAGTGCTTTCGTTGGGATTTGCTCTAAGAGCCACATAGTTTTCACTGGCTATCAGGTTTTGGGCTTCCGCTGTTTGCAGCCATTCATGCAATGCTCGAGCCGGGCTATCGTCGGGCTCACTTTTACGAATAACCGAATAAAATTCGCTGACAAAGGGATATTCACCAGAGAGTATCGTATCATAACTGGGCATCACATCATCGATGGAAAGAATTTTTATATAGTCATTACCTCGCATTTCCGTCACGTAGAAATAGACATTATACCCAATGGCTGATGGACTTCCTGAAAAGTCTGCGACCGCTGCTATTAATCCACCCATGTCCTCTATGGTTGGTATTTTTATCGGGTCTCCCATATTCAGACCTGGCATTACCAATTTGTCCATAAGTGCCTGGCTACCTGAACCAATACCCCTTTGGTAAGCACGTATTGGCTCGTTACTACCACCTACTTCGCTCCAGTTGGTATAAAAACCCGAAAATATTAATCTTACTTGCTCAGTAGTGAGATTATTTATCGGGTTATCTTTGTTGACAATAAACACCAATGCGTCTTTTCCTATTGGCACAGTCTCAAAAAGCTCATCGGCATTAACTCGCTCCCGAGTTTGTTCTCCGCCATCATATACCAGTAAGATGTCCGCCCTATTAAAGGCAAGCTCGACATAAGCACCGCTAGTTTTGCTAACATTGGCATCAATCTCCCAGCGTGGAATTCCCAATAAAGCACTGCCAACAGCCTCAATAAGCGGAATCGTTGCTGTGGAGCCATCTATCCTGGGATAGTTATCCTGGGTAAATTGGTATCGCGGATTTTCTATTGTCGATGTGGGTTCCTCAACTGGTGAAACATCAGGCGGCTGCGTGTCCTGCTCTGTTTCTATTGGTGATGGCGACTGCGTGCTTTGCTCCGTTTCTATTGACGATGGCGATGGCGATGTATCCAAATCGTTTTTACATGCCACCAGCATAACGAAGCAGAAAAGCAAAGCGAGTAAAGTAAAATGTATTTTTTTCATGTTTTTTCCTTTCATAATATATTATAAAAATTATTATAACTGCTCACGAGGGCAACGAAATTACAAATCATTATCTAAAATAATTCGTATCAGTGTAGTGATATACCATATCAGGATCAAACCAGCTCACTAAAAGTGTACCGTCTGTTAAATATGTTCGATGAAGATTGCTATTTGTGTCCGATCTATACAGGACGTTTAATCCCATCGTATAGCGCAGACTATCATCGAATAATTCATCATCATTTCCTATATAATAATCATATATAATATTTAGTTCGCTATCGCATAGTAGCATTCTATCGGGAGTAAATATCAAAGTATAATCTCCCTTTAGTACAGCAAAGGTGATTTCAAAATGCTCATTTGAATCCATTCTTGCAATCAATTCACCATCAAGAGTATATGTAAAAACACTTGCACCAAAATTACTCGTATAAATGGATTCATATGTCACAAAATACGTACTAGCCATACCCGAAGGATACCCTTGTATCCCTGTGGCAAACAAATTTCCATCGACATTATATAGTTCTGATATTCGTCTACCATTAAAATAATCGCCGACAAGAAACCTATCACCTGTTAAAGCGATATTGAAACTTCGTAGCTCTAAAGGTGAAAATCTTTGGTAATTATAAGCACGAACGTTTCCATTTTCATAAGTTGTTGATATTATCTCCCCTTTTATGTTTACTATCATCATTTCGCCATCAAAAAAAGCTTGAAGAAAGTCATTGTTTTTTGCTGAATAACTCGGACCTTCCGGACTACCGAAAAGTTGGACTTTATCTAGCTCCATAACCCAACTACCATCAGTAGCAAATAATAAGACAGGATTTAACTCGTATTTATGCTCATATTCTACATCGCCATAAGTATCAACATAAGTAAATATTTGAGGTTCTTTATCACTTCTATAGCATACATAAGCCTGATTACCCATACTGTCATTTAAAATTAGAGGTATGGAATAAATCGGTTCTGTTACGACTTTACCGTCTTGTGTGCAGAGTCCATAAAATCGGATGGGAACCCTATAATCTTCATCGCGAGTTTTCCCCAAATAGAAATAAAGCTGCCCATAATCATTTCTCGCTGAAAGTCGATATGGATCTACTCCACGAAAATATATCGGTTCTTCACCAGGAGGATATGGCGAGTAGTTACCTTGTACATATGGAGTTCTCGCGCTTGGGTTGTTTCTAATCGCCACATAGTTTTCGCTGGCAATAAGATTTTGTGCCTCATCGCTTTGTATCCACTCAAAAAGAGCACGAGCAGGGCTGTCAATGGGCTCATTCTTACGTATAACAGAATAGAACTCGCCGACAAAGGGGTACTCGCCTGATTGAATTGTATCGTAGGAGGGTTCAATACCATCAATGGACAATATTTTTATGTAATCGTTTCCTCGCATTTCTGTAACATAAAAATAGACATTGTATCCAATACTCGTTGGTCTCTCAGTATTATCAGCAACCACTTCCACTAATTCAGGCATTAATCGTACAATCGCAACGTCAGTAGGGTCTCCCATGGTTAAGCCTTGCATAACTAGCTTGTCCATCAGGGTCTGACTTCCAGAACCTTCTTCCCTTTGATATGCTCTAATCTGCTCATCGTTACCACCCAATTCGCTCCAGTTGGTGTATTCCCCGGTGAATATCTTCTGCACTTGCTCTGTTGTTAGATTGTCTATAGGGTTGTCTCTGTTCACGATAAACACCAAAGCATCTTTCCCAATGGGCACAGTTTCAAATATTTCATCAGCATTGACCAGCCTGCGAGTATTCTCACCGCCATCATATACGAAAAGAATGTCTGCTTCTCCACTGGCAAGGGCAAAATAAGCATCGCTTGTTGTGCTAACACTGACATCAACTTCCCATCGCGGTTTTCCCAAAAGAGCGCAGGTAACAGCTTCAATAAGCGGAATTGTTGCAGTGGAGCCATCGATGCGAGGAAAGTTTTCCTCTGTGTATGGATACCCAGCATCAAAGGGAGTAGCCTGGATTTCCTTCTTGCATCCTATAATCAAGGATAAGCATATTGTCAAACATAGCATTAAAATTATTGTTTTTTTCATGTAAGAACATCTCTTTTCAAAGGAAATCATTCGTTTTTATATCTTTGTTAAGGAAAAGTCACTAACTCTCGTAAATGCTTCATTATTATGCGTAACAATATAAGCCTAAGCTATATCACTGCTCATAACATTTTAGAGGCATTTTACAAACATTTTAGAGCGAATTTTATAACAAAATAGAGGATACGCCAAACACTACAATCCTAAGCCATCAATCTATCGAACAGCTTCTCTATTTCAATCAGTACGATTTCCAAACTCTGCTCGCCGATGTATTTGATTCTGACTATGTAGTTACCTTTCGTAGCAATTATATGCATTTCGGGAACGACTGTTTCTTCTCTGATGAATAATCTGTCGAATTGCGGATGGTCGAATACTTCAGAGGGTGCGATTCTCTCGGGGGCGTAACTCAGGGTTATTCCCTGGGAAAAATATTTAATATCGTAGCTTTCTGTCCAAAGTAGCAATTCTCGTAATGCTACATCAGCCATCCATGAGAACCTGAATTGATATAATACATACTCAAGAATTGGTTGATATTCCATATCAGCACGCGAATGAGGTCCGCTGGATACCCATTTTTTATTTGGTACTACTCCATGTTCCGATGTGTCAATTACCAACGGAGCAAATGGAGACCAATTAGTGCTAATGTAATTTCCATAATCAACTCCTCGTTTTTCGACTCCAAGATTTCTACGTAACAAATTTTCATCATTTTCTATATCTGCTAGTCGAATAACTCGATAATCTATACTTTCGTAAGGTAGATTCAATGTATAGTTAATATTTTCTATAGAATAAGGGTATATTAGAAAGCGTGGCAGAAAAAGCAATATTAATCCGATGACAAATAAGCCTATATATCGCAGTTTTCGACGAACAATTGGAATTTCCCATTTTTCATTATGGTCAATTGGAACTCCTGTTGATAATGATAATTCCAGTCGCTTTAGTTCCTTTGCTGATTTAAATGCAACACAGCATACATATATAAGTAGAAATAATGACCTTAAGTCAGAATTTCCACTAAAATCTACTAAGCGTAATATTGGGTATTTTCTTATAAAAAATCTATAAATTAAATAGAAAGCATAGATTATAATCATAGGATATACCCATTTAGTCCGTTTCTTTCTACTAATGCTCAACTCATTGGCTAACTCCTGAGGGTCTTGAATCTCGGGTAAATCCAATGATTCGAGCGATCGGAATATGTATGTATCATTATTTTCGCATACATACTCCCAGCCCAATTCCTCAAATTCTTTAAAATGCTCTGGTGGAGCGTTTGCATATCCTTTTTCTCCAAAAAGCATACGATATTTATATCGTTTTTCTTCCCCATGTTCAAAACGAGCTTTATTATTTTTTAATTCAACAAGATGAAGCCCTTGCTTAGACATATGGGTAAACCAACTTTCGACTTTTCCAATTTCCCAATGCCAATAATGCATAGTCTTTCCTATTGTCTTTGCCACAAAAATCCCCGCTTTCGTTGAAATAATTAACTGTACAATATCACATAATTTGATTTTTCATCATTTTGTTGCTCATCATATCACAATACAAAGATTTTGCAAAGTTTGAAAATTTTTTCTTGCAATACTTCGCCATTTGGGGTAAAATAATAGTATCTTAACACGAAAGGAGGGGGTCAAAATTAGTAAGCCTAGTGACATGCCTCTCCGGGAGGAATCCCAATAAGAGGAAACTTTCGCGGCGAGGCATGCCGCAACCAAAGTCAGGGAAAGAGCAATCTTTCCCTGACGTTTTTTTATGACTAATCATGTGTCCCCAAAATCTATTATGTTGCATAAATAGTGTTTTCGTTTTCATGAGCGTATAGCGAAGAGCATTAGCCGCACATGGCGAAATTTGAGCTAAAGGGCTTGCGCTGTTTGAGCGAAGCGAGTTCGCAAGCCGCGAAAATGAGCCTTTGTGCGGCTTTGCTCGTAGCTCCTTAGCTCATGAAAACGAAAACACTATTTATGCAACACGCTCCGATGTCACAACTATATTTTCCATTTGCCAAAAAAAGTATTGACAAAGCACATCCCTTTGTGCTAGGATTTCAAAAACCGAATATTCGTCCATCAAACCGTTGATGTGGAAGTAAAGATATTATATGCGCCCACAGAGAGCAGGGAGTAGCTGAGAGCCTTGCGGAATTGCAGGATATCATAATGGTCCACGGAGGGTGCGGTCAAAGGATTAATAATCCGAGTACTCCGCAACGTATCAGCTGCGTGAAAGCTGAGGGATATATCAGTATCCCGCCGGAGGCAGAATCATTTCTGCGAATCAAGGTGGCACCACGGGTCACAACTCGTCCTTGACAATAGATAGTCATTGGGCGAGTATTTTGTTTACTAATTAACGAAAGGTGGACCCATTATCATGTCAGAACTAGCACAAAAAAGAGAACTGGAAACCAAGAAGAAACAAGGCATCACCGTTACGGAAATATTAATCGTAGCGGTACTCATCGCAGCTGGAGCTGTCCTTAAAGCAGTATCTAACACAATATTTTCATTCACACCGCTAAAACCCAACATGGTCATTGCAATGTACGCCCTGGCAATTTTGCTGGTGCGACCCAGATTTTTCGAAGCTCTCGCAATCGGACTCATCGCAGGAGTCGTCTGTATGTTCCTCCCCGGAGCAACACCCTATGCCAATATCGCCAGCGAAGCCATTGGAGCTGTTGTAATGTTCCTGCTAATCCGCATACCCATCAATACAAAATTTGGCAAAATGTCATTGATACCAGCAGTGATGACTTTTCTAACTACCCTTGCCAGCGGCTATACATTCTTTCTCATGCTGAAAATACTCCTTCTTTCAGGTATGGAAGTCAACAACATGGCTCTGGGCGTATTCAACGCAATAATCATCGGCACAGCAGCAGCCAACTCCATAACCGTCTTCATCCTCTACCCCGCTCTAGGAACAATAATGAAACGGAAGAACACTGAACAATTAACAATTAACAATTAACAATTAACGATGACAGATTAACGATGAAATATTAGCAACTTCCTAGTATATTAACATTAACAATGGACAATCAACAATAGACGATAAATAATGAACAACAGCTAATTGTTCATTGTTCATTGTTAATTGTTCATTGATAGAAGGTTTTTTCCAATGATTTCCATAAAAGACTATACATTTCAATATGGCGATACTGAACAGCCTGCACTCAAGGGGATTAATTTACACATTGAAAAGGGTGAGTTCGTGGGTATTATCGGTCCTTCAGGGGCTGGGAAGAGTACTTTGCTGTCTTCTATTAACGGCATTGTTCCCCATTATTACACAGGGGATTTTTATGGAAGCGTGACGGTTTGTGGGCTTGACACTGTAAACAGTGGTTGCGTGGCATTGAGCCGACATGTGGGAAGCGTTTTACAAGACCCGGAAGCACAAATTGTCACATCATATGTGGAAGATGAAATCGCATTTAGTCTCGAAAACTTCAATGTTCCCGCCGGGGAAATTGATATGCGAATAACAGAGGCGCTGGAGCTCTCCGGTATCCCCCATTTGAGAAAGCGCGATACAGCAGGTTTATCAGGAGGACAAAAACAGCGTGTAGTTGTGGCAGCCGCCATTGCCCTGCGACCAGAGATATTAGTTCTGGACGAACCCACCAGCGAGCTTGACCCCATGGGCAGTCAAATGATATTTGAAACATTAGCAAAGCTGAACCAAGATCATAATATGACAATTATAATAGTGGAGCAAAAAATCATGCTTCTATCCCACTTCAGTAAACGGATGATAACCATGGTGGATGGCGAGATTATGACGGATATGTCCACCATAGACACATTGAAAGAAAGCTGGCGACTCATCGAAATGGGAATTAATTGCCCACGAGTCGTCAGCCTAGCTCGTATGTTGGAAGAAGAGGGGCTATATAACGGAACATATCCCCGAACTGTTGAAGAAGCAGCAACGATGGTAAGAGAGGTGACGAGACCATGATATTGGTGGAAAACTTGGAGTACCAATACTCCCCTCGTGACCCCCTAACACTTAAAGGTATAAATATAACCATAGACAAAGGTGAAATGGTGGCATTAATTGGGCAGAACGGCTCTGGTAAAACTACTCTTCTTCGTCAATTAAATGGACTCTCAAAACCCACCAAAGGCAGAGTTGTCGTAGCAGGAATGGATACATCAAAGACCCGTGTCAGCGAAATGGCGAAACACATCGGTTATCTCTTCCAAAATCCCGATCATCAAATTTTTTGCCAAACTGTTGAAGAAGAGATAGAATTTGGAATGAAAAACCTCGGATTGCCAGAGGATGAAATTAAAGATCGCGCTTATAAAACCGCACAACTACTCGGTATAGAGGGTAAAATGCAAGCCCATCCCTTCTCCCTCAGTCGTGGTGAACGCCAGAGAACTGCACTTGCTGGAGTGCTTGCCATCAAGCCAGAGGTGCTTGTCCTCGACGAACCAACAACTGGACAAGATTATCGTGAATGTGTAAAAATCATGGATATTGTCACCGAGCTCAATGGGCAGGGTGTCACAGTCCTCATGGTGTCCCACGATATGGAAGTGGTGGTTGACTATACTAAACGAGCTATTATGCTTTATGATGGTCAAGTAATAGGTGACGGAAATACAGTTGATGTGCTGTGGCAAAAGGAAGAGCTTGAACGTACTGGGCTAAAGCCACCTCAGATGATTGATGTCGCCATTACCTTAGGTGGTTATGAAGGTGTATATAGCGTAGAAACGCTTTTTGAAGCTATAAAAGATAATGTAAAAAACAATGGTAAAATATAACCCCACGCACTCAGGAGGTCGGACCCTTTGAAGGCTGTTCTTCAATATGTACCTGGAAACTCGTTTTTTCATAAACTACATCCTATAACAAAAATAATATGGGCAATTCTCTTTGGAATCCTATGTTTCATCTGTCAAAACATTTGGTTTCTTGGAGCGATTGCATCAATCAATTTGCTCATTTTTTTCACCAGCGGGATAGTGCGAGAAGGCAAAGCAATCATTAAAATGTTTACTTTGATTTGCGCTCTTTTGCTGTTTTTTACTGTTTTTTTCAATCGAGATGGTATTTTTCTAATAAACTATGGTATTATAGCCATCAGCGATGTGGGTTTAATACAAGGTTTTACCATGGTGTTTCGCACAATAGGTGCTTTGATGCCAATTTGCATAATGATAATGCTCACACCTGCAAACGATTTGGCAACAGCTGTTGTGAAGCATTTTCGAGTACCATATAAATATGCCTTTGCTGTGACAGCAACTTTGAGATTTATACCAATGCTAACCAGCGAAATGGGACAAATAATACAAGCCCAAACCGCCAGAGGCTGCGAATTGGACAAAGGCGGACCCATAAAACGTTTCGGAAAAATGCTCCCCTTGACGATTCCTCTGTTATCGTCTTCGGTGAAAAAAACTGAACAAATGGCAATATCCCTAGAAGTAAGAGGCTTCGGCGCAGGACCCCGATCTAGCTACCGAAACACAAAGTTCGGACTAAGAGACGCAATAGTCTTGTTAGTGACCCTAGCAGGATATATAGTTGGGTTAATCATTAATTAAAAAGGTAGTGATACATATGTCAAAAAAGCTTCTGATGGGTAACGAGGCTATCGCTTTTGGTGCTTTAAGAGCTGGGGTTTCTGTGGTTACTGGGTATCCTGGTACTCCCTCTAGTGAGATACTTGATACAGTTGCCAAGAATAATGATGGCAGTGTCTATGTCGAGTGGTCTGTCAATGAAAAGGCTGCTTTGGAAGTGGCTGCGGGAGCTGCATATGCTGGAGCTAGGGTTCTTGTGACCATGAAACAGGTTGGCTTGAACGCATCCTCTGACCCATTAATGTGCCTCAATTACATAGGTGTAAAAGGCGGCATGGTCATCGTTGTTGCAGATGACCCAGGTCCCATATCTTCCCAAACCGAGCAGGACACACGCCACTTTGCCAAATATGCAAAATTATCACTCTTTGATCCTTCCACCCCTGAGGAAGCTTATACTATGATTGCCGATGCATTTGAGCATTCGGAAAAATACGGTCAACCGGTGCTATTTCGCCCCACCACAAGGGTATGCCACAGCTGCGCTTCAATAGACATTCTCGATGACTTACCAAAGAAGCAGGCTGAAGGTTTCATTAAAGATGAAAAATGGGTAATATTCCCAAGGCTGTCATATAACAACCATATAAAAATCCAAGAAGATTTACTGAAAATGCGAGAGGATTTTTCCAATTATGATAAAAACCTGCTCACAGGTTCTGGAAAAAAAGGCATAGCAGTTGGTGGTGTGAGTTATTCCTACACTCTAGAAGCCCTTGAAAGTCTTGATATAAATCACAAACTTCTAAAAGTCACAACATTCCCCTTCCCCGACAAACTAGCCTTGGAATTTTTGACTGGCTTAGATGAAGTTTTAGTGGTCGAGGAATTAGATCCTGTTATCGAAGAAGACCTGGTGAGACTATGTGGCTTACACAACCTTAATGTGAAAATCAAAGGACAAAACACAAGAAACACCCCAATAGCAGGAGAGTTCACCCCAGAAAGCGTAGAAGCAGCAATTTGCAAATTCTTTGAAGAGGAAATAGGCGAAAGCAGAAACCTAAAAAACACTCCTAATTCCTCATTCCTAACTCCTAATTCAAAAGCTCCTCCAGAAATACCAGGACGCGCTCCTTCCCTATGCATCGGCTGCCCCCATAGAGCATCCTTTTCCGCTGTGAAAAACGCAACCCAGGGGATTTCCGCTGTATATACTGGAGATATTGGCTGCTACACTTTAGGCAATACCCTAGGTATGGTGGACACTTGCCTATGCATGGGCGCAGGCATCACCATTGCCCAAGGTTTGCATCGCATCGAGCCTGATACTGTACACTTCGCATTCATCGGCGATTCCACCTTTTTCCACTCTGGTATAACCGGCATCGTCAATGCTGTGTATAACCAATCAGATATAATCGTTGTTATTCTTGACAATTCCACAACTGCGATGACTGGTGGACAGCCCCATCCTGGAACTGGTGTAACAATGATGGGAAATGTCACAGAAAAAATTGATATAGGTAATGTTGTGGAAGCTTTGAACATCACAAAACTATTCCGAGTAGACCCCTTCAAAGCGAGAGAAGCAAGGCAAGCCGTCACCGATGCAATGGCACTTAAAGGCGTTCGAGTGATAATCTTCGAGTCTCCGTGCATCATGCTATAATTAGAAAGGCAGGGAATAGCAAACATGATTTTCAACTGTTTAATAGCAGGCATCGGCGGACAAGGTATAGTCCTAGCTTCGAAACTATTAGCCGCCGCTGCGATGAATCAAGGCTTCGAGGTTCGCACCACTGAAACCATCGGCATGGCTCAACGAGGCGGCAGTGTCGTTAGCCATATTCGCATGGGAACTCAAGTCTTTTCCCCTTTAATTCCCAAAGGCAAAGCTGACATCATCATTGGCTTTGACCCCACTGAAGCTGTACGCCAATTGTCCTATTTATCACAAAAGGGCAGCTTGATAACATATGACGGTGCTGCAGATATGATGGAGTACATCGAGACCAGTATACCTGGTGGTGTAATAATTTCTGGAGAATCTCTAAAAGAAAAATATTCAAGGATGCTCAATGTGGCTCTTTTGGGAGCCGCCACCCAGAGCGGTATCTTCCCATTTGATGAAAAAGCTCTACTTGACGTTATTTCGGAAATGCCTCGCTACCGCGAGGAAAACATAGAAGCATTTGAAATTGGAAAGAAGTTGTATCATGGATAATTTAAGTAACATCAAAAAAGCTATTTCCCGTGCAATGGAGGGCGAATTTTACAAATCGCGCTTCAAGGATATTAATGTGGAAGACATAAAAACAATGGAAGATTTCCAAAAATTGCCTTTCACCGACAAGGACGATTTGAGAAACGCATATCCTTTAGGGCTTCAAGCTGTTCCCGATGAAAAAATTGTGCGAATCCATTCTTCTTCAGGCACCACTGGAGTTCCAGTTATCATCCCCTATACCAGCAAGGATGTTCATGATTGGGCTGTAATGTTTAAACGCTGCTACGAAACAGCGGGAATAACGAATCTTGACCGCATCCAAATCACCCCTGGTTATGGACTTTGGACTGCTGGTATTGGTTTTCAAGCAGGAAGCGAGCTTTTAGGAGCCATGGCGATTCCCATGGGTCCGGGCAATACTGACAAGCAAATTAGCATGATGATTGATATGAAAACCACGGTTATAACAGGTACATCATCATATGTTTTGCTCCTGGCTGAGGAAATTCAAAAGCGAGGTCTGCGTGACCAACTCTATCTTAAGAAGGGCGTAATTGGCTCGGAGCGTTGGGGCGAAAAAATGCGCGCCAGAATCGCCGGGGAACTTGGCGTGGAGCTGTATGACATCTATGGGCTTACCGAAGTCTATGGTCCCGGTATTGGTATCAATTGCGAATTGCAAAGTGCCATGCATATGTGGACAGACTACTTTTATTATGAAATCATCGACCCCAACACTGGCGAGCTAGTGCCTGAGGGTGTTACTGGCGAGCTGGTCATCACCACCTTGGAAAAGGAAGGTGCTCCACTTATCCGTTATCGCACACACGATTTAACCAGAGCAATTGCTGGCAAATGTGAATGCGGTCTGGAATACCCACGTATCGATGCCATTCTCGGTCGCAGCGATGACATGATTAAGGTTAAGGGTGTTATCCTGTATCCTAGTAGTGTTGATTCTTTATTGGCAACCATCGATGGAGTGAGCAGCGAATACCAAATTATGATAGATCATCTAGATGGTAGAGATATTTTAACTGTCTTTTTTGAAACTGCCCTTGATGGTGATTCGGCAAGAACTTTGGAGGGAACTGTTGAAGAGGATTTTAAAGACAAAATAGGTCTCACTCCAGTGGCAAAAGCAGTCCCCATCGGCGATTTACCCAGAAGCGAAAAGAAAACCACTAGAATTTTCGACAATAGGTATTAGTGCATACGTTTGTTTAGAAACAACGTCCTGTTCTTTTCTTACTGCAGTTGCCTTCAACTTTACCAGCATCGCATTGGTAACAAATCTCATTGATAATTGCATCGTTTTTAAAGAACTCATCAATATTTGCCAACGTTGTTTCAGCGATATTTGATAAGGCTTCCTCTGTCAAAAAACCTTGGTGGGAAGTGAGAAGAACATTGGGACGGGAAACAAGGAGAGCAAGTAAATCATCGTGGATTATCGTTCCTGACAAGTCTTGATAGAAAAAATCTGATTCTTCCTCATAAACGTCAAGACCTGCACCTCCAATTTTGCCATTATTTAGAGCCTCTAGTAAAGCTACAGTGTCTATTAGTGCTCCTCTAGAGGTGTTTATGATAATAACACCATTTTTCATATGAGAAAAAGCTACTGCATCTAACAAATGTCTAGTTTCATCGGTTAATGGACAATGTAGGGAGATGACATCGCTTTCTTTGAACAATGTGTTTAAATCTACATATTTTATATCCGAATCCTCCCCAGGGTAGAGATCATAAGCGATAATATTCATACCAAAGCCGTGGCAAATATCGATGAAGACCCTCCCGATTTTTCCTGTACCTATGATCCCAACAGTTTTGCCGTACAAATCTATACCACCTAAACCAACTAAGCTGAAGTTAAAATCTCTGGTACGGTTATATGCTCTGTGGAGTTTCCTATTGAGTGTAAGCAAAAGAGCCATGGCATGTTCTGCCACTGCATAAGGCGAGTATGCGGGAACTCGGACTACATGAATCTTTCCAAAAGCTGCTTTCATATCAACATTGTTGTATCCTGCGCATCTAAGAGCTATGAGACGAACACCGAGATTTTGGAGTATACCAATTGTTTCAGCTGATATGTCATCGTTAACAAATGCACAAACTACCTCGTTGCCTTTTGCCAAACTTGCAGTTGCGGAATTGAGCCTGTTTTCATAATATGTTATCGTATGAACATCGTTAATTTTATCAAACCAATTTTGATCATATGGTTTCGTGTCGAAAAAAGCGATTTTAAGCATAATCATTGATGCTCCTTATAAAAATACAAATAAGTACGAGTATCGTGCAAGCGTGAGCTAGAACGAAAATCGCATCATTTTAAATATCGAATGTACACCCAATAAAATTAATAAATTGCGATATTAATCGAGAAACAAATGTAATAATAACGTATTATTTACCTACTCCTCTTCTATGTATAGAAAAACTAACGATTCTATATCTTCATCATTTAATCCATGCTCATATAGAAACGATGATGCTGTTGCTTCGTCCACAAATAGCATTGGTTTATTGTCATCACTCAATAAATATTCCAACTCATTAAGTATAATTCCATTAACATGTCTGCCAATAATAATCATTTACACTCACCATAAATAATAATTTTTCATTTACCTGAATATGATAACCTAATTATATATACCATGGTAGTTAGAATCAATAATCGCAATTTGTTGAGCTTTACACATAGAAAAGTATTTATTGATGAGCAATCCAAAATATCTCCTTTTTCGTGTAGAATTTAAATTTGAACAGAGTAAATATATACAATACAATAATTTTATTTTTATTTTCGATACACAAAAAACATACATCAGATAAATGCGTATCACAGGTTTCTATTATATTAAATAAATTATAATAATATTATTATTGAATATATGGTTTAATATCGAAGTATCAACTATCATTATGTATAATGTCAATCTCTATTTGTGTTTTATACCTATTGATTAGTTATCTTACTACACCACAGACGAAAATATATAAATATCATAAACGATGAAGTACAAGCAGGAGGCTGTTAAAATGCTCAACGCAATTGATCTATTTGCAGGATGTGGTGGTTTGTCGAAAGGATTCATGTTAGCTGGGTATAACTTGCTCCTCGGTGTAGACAACGACTCAGCTGCGTTGAAAACATTTAAAGAAAACCACGGAGAAGCATCAGTACTGAATACAGATTTATCATCACCTGAAGCTTTCACATTGATTGATGAAGTTTTAAATGGTAAAATCATTGATGTTATTATTGCTGGACCTCCATGCCAAGGCTTCTCTTTAACAGGACCAAGGAATTTTGACGACGAACGCAATACATTGTATCTAGCAGTCATTGAAGCAGTAAAACGATATAATCCAAAAGCTTTCCTCGTAGAAAACGTACCAGGAATGGCAACCCTATATAAAGGAGATATACTACGTGAGGTAGTTCGCCGTTTCCAGACACTAAACTATTATGTCGAACCAAATGTTTTGTGTGCTGCTGATTACGGTGTCCCTCAAATGCGAAAAAGGCTTTTTATAATGGGAGTGCGGGAGGATGTTGGTATACCAATGTTTCCTGAACCGATCTTAACACCGGACAAATATATAACGTGCAGTCAAGCAATCAGTGATTTGCCTGCCCGAGAACCAGATGTAAATAATCCAAGATGGTATGGAAATGAAATAGATGAATACTCAACAGACCCTGAGACTAATTATCAACAGCAAATGCGAGGTGAATGCAAAGAGCTATACAATCATGTGGCCACACAGCATAAACAATTTGTAATCGATGTTATTTCACAAGTACCAGAAGGAGGCAATTACAAATCCCTCCCAAAAGGGGTTGGTAACAGCAGGAGTTTTAATGAAGCATGGACAAGATATCATAGCGACAAACCTTCAAAGACAATCGACACAGGGCATAGGAATCACTTCCATTATAAATACAACCGAGTCCCAACAATACGCGAAAATGCTCGTCTGCAATCCTTTCCTGATAATTTCATTTTTTATGGCACACGGACTCAGCAGAACCGACAAGTAGGAAATGCTGTTCCTCCCTTGCTAGGTTATTACATTGGAAAAACACTTCGCTCTGTTATACATGAAGAGGAGGTTTCTATAATTGATTAACACAGTTGATTTATTCGCAGGTTGCGGAGGCTTGACAGAAGGATTTAAGCAAAATGGTAACTATAACACAATTGCATGTGTAGAATGGGACAAAACACCTTTCGATACGCTTCTCCATCGTTTCGTATCAAAATGGGGATATTGTGATGCAAAAGAGAGAATTTTACGTTTCGATATTCAACGCTCAAATGAACTGATAAATGGTTGGGATGACATTGAATATGGCAAATCTGACGGACTAGATTCACTTGTATCAAAGTATGGTGGTAATGTTGATTTAATTATTGGCGGGCCTCCTTGCCAAGCATATTCTGTTGCTGGACGTGTAAGAGATGAAAATGGAATGAAAGACGATTATAGAAATTATTTGTTTGAACACTATATTGCTATTGTTAAACATTATGCTCCAAAAGCGTTTATTTTTGAAAATGTACCCGGTATGCTAAGTGCTACTCCAGGGAACGGAAACGAGAAAATTGTAAATCGCATTAAAACAGGTTTTATTGAAGCTGGGTATGTTATACTTGATGATTTAAATAATGCTGTAATTGATTTTACAGAGTATGGTGTTCCACAAAATCGTAAACGTGTGATAATACTCGGATTGAGAAAAGATTATTTCAGCGGTAATGTAGAAAAAACGCTTAACCATTTTTATAATGATCTATTGCCAAAAGGCAAAGTAGATAGTATAAACACTGTTTTTGATGCTATATCAGATTTACCCAAGCTATTCCCATTAGATAGTCCTATACGTATAAACGGTAAGCAATACTCACATACACTACCTCCTGATAATAGTGTAAACAACCATACTGCTCGATACAACAATCTACGCGAAATCGGAATATTTAAGCTCCTCACCGAAGACATTCGAAGTGGACAGATGAAGTATGTATCGTCAGAAGCACTAAAGAAACTTTATACTGACCAAACCGGTCGAACATCCAATGTACACAAGTATTATGTTCTACGATGGAACGAACCTAGCAATACAATCCCAGCGCATCTTTACAAGGACGGGCTTCGTCATATACATCCAGACCCTGAGCAAGCACGAACCATCACAGTCAGGGAAGCTGCAAGGTTGCAAACTTTTCCTGATGATTTTGAATTCATATCTAGGACTGCACTAGATTACAAAATAATCGGAAATGCCGTACCTCCATTATTTGCTAAAAAACTAGCTGATGCAGTAATGCAGCTTTATTAGTATTAAATAAATTATTAGGAGAAAAATATTGCTATATTATGAGAATCTGGAAGAAATAATTTTTACTAGACATGAAATATTCGATAGTAATGAGTTTATTATATTATCAGGGTATATCGGCCCTGCTCCTGTAGCAAAACTTGAGAGTTTACCGATGAATACAACAGTAATATACGGGATGTATGGCAGTGATGGTATTTCTGAAAGTCTACATAATTCATTAAAAAGTTTGCAAGAGAGCATTAGTAATATAAAAATACTATACTCAACATTACCTATCCATTCGAAATGTTATATGTGGAAAAAAGAAAACCAAATTATCCATGCTTTAATTGGTTCAGCGAATTTTTCTACAAATGGCTTAACAACACCTTTTCGAGAAATACTTGCAGAAACAACACGAGATACATTTTCGCCATTGTATCAATATATAAATACAATTCTGGATAATTCAATCCCCTGTGAGCAGATAACACTTAAGACAACAAGCTCAAAACCAAATGAAGAAACTATTGTTGTCACAGACACAAAATCATGTACAATGATATTATACGATCCAAAAAAAGATGAAGTCCAATCTGGTAGCGGATTAAATTGGGGTATGGCACAAGGATCTCATGTAAATCAAGACGATGCGAGTATACCTATAAGAGCAAATCATATACGTAATTTTCCTACTTTTTTTCCAGAAAAACTAACTTTACCAAGAACTAATACTGAGAAAGGAAGAACTAGACGACACAACGATGCAATCGAGATGATATGGGATGATGGTTTTAGCATAACAGGGCTAATGGAAGGGTCTTATATAATGGGTGGAAAAGTCTATCCAAAACAAATAAGTTCTTTCCCTGCAAAAAGCATTCTTGGTAAATATTTACGAAATCGGATTGGTGTACCAAGCGGAACTCGAGTAACCATGAACGATTTAATAAGATATGGAAGAACATCGGTTGATGTTTCACTCATTGGCGAAGGAATTTATTATTTTGATTTCTCTAATAATAAATAACTAAAAATCAATTTAAGAACATATTTTTATACTTACTTGAGCTTTATACCATCAAACAAAAAACTCCCGAAAGAGCTTCTTTCGAGAGTTTTTATTATGATCAGTATTTTACTAATAAGATTCTTCACTTCGTTCAGAATGACACGGTTAGTGCATCCGATGACACGTTAGTGCATCCGATGACACGGTTAGTGCATCCAATGACACGGTCGGTGCATTCGATTACACCCTGCTGATTTCTATTTTGCGCTCGAAGGGTCTGGGTTCGGTGATGGGCTCTAGGGGATAACCAAGGGCTACAGTTGCTACTGCTTTATATCCTTCGGGGATTTTCATATCTGTTGCTAGGCTGGGGTCTGCTTCAATGGCTCCGCCAGTTGCCCAGATATAGATGTTTCCGATGTCCAAATCCGTTGCAGCAAGGCAGATATGATCAGCAACGCAAGCACCATTGGCAAGCTCTATTCCCGCTAGGGGTAGTTCCGCCGAAGAAATAACGATAATCGTCGGAGCACCATAATAGATACTAGGTCCCTCAGTGCGACCTCTTGCTTTTTTAACTGTATCGGAGATTTTTTCGATTAGAGCAGCGTCTTGAACAACAGCAAGATGCATAGATTTATACGCGCCCATACCCACTGGAGCTACGCAGCCAGCATCCAGGATTTTTTCCAGAGCTTCATCTGGAATCTGGTCAGGTTTAAACCCACGAGTTGACCTTCTCATGGCAAAAGCTTCAAAAGTTGTCATAGTATTTCTCCTTTTTTATATTATTTTCTAATTTTAACAGATATTATCCGATTGAGCAATTAATTTATTTATTTATGAATGGCAACAAAAAATAATTGTGGAATTTTATATGAATTTCTGCTATTCTGGAAAAAAATCGATATTCTCGTAGTATGTGTATGGAACGAAGGTGAGATTACAATGCTTCACGGAGATTATGCAATTTACCGAGAGGAATTGCAAGCACCTGAACCCTTTATTTTAGGCGATGGTTCCGGACTCGTGACTGTCGGCTTTTATGTGAGGGAAATAAAAGGATATATCAGGTTAGATATAGAATGGAGTTTCGACTATTTCGATGACAATCCAACTATATATAACCACGATATAGCAATCGCATCCCTTGTCTTAGCCGAAGCTGCATACGATTTGAAACGAATCGAAAACACCCTGAACACATTGGGCTTCACTGACAGGTTCACTCACCATGAATACAATAAAAACAATGTTTTCAATTGCGCTCATGCTTTTGCATACTCCCGCAGCGAAGATATAGTTGCGGTTGTCTTGCGTGGAACACCATATGCTCCGAGATCATACACAGAATGGATTGGCAACCTGCTTCTTGGTTTCACTTATGCGGCAAATACAGTCGAAACAAACCTAAGAAGCTACGCAAGGGCAATCGAAGCTACTGAGAATACAAAGTTTTTCATAGTCGGTCACAGCAGAGGCGCCGCAGTTGCCAACATTATTGCTCCTCGTTTAACTGATAATAAATTGCTCGTTTATGTATACACTTTTGCCACCGCATATGCGACACCATTTGTATCAGACATCGAAAATAGAAACATTTTCAATTGGAAAAATTTAGATGATTGGCTTGTGGTGGATTTCCCCCTTTTTTCCAGCAAACACGGCAAAGCATATGAATTCAAGCCCTCAAATCATCCTGATGTACTCACAAAATATAAAAGCTTAACGGGAAAAGACTATGTCGCTCGAGGCAACCCCCACGCTCCTGAAGCATATATGGCATATCTATTGGCGGAAAAAACTCGAACAGCAGATTTATATGCACAGGGCTTAATAGGCTTCCACTAACCGGACTCATTCTCCAATGCCTAAATAATCAGGTGTTTGTTACGTTAATATATATAGTTGCTCTTGTGGTCTATCCTAAAATTTCACACAAACTTTGTAGCTATTGATGAATAAATGGTAATAATACAAGTTTTGCATATATTACCTACGCCAGTTTATCATTTGCTCTATCATAGGGTTATTGGAGAAAGTGTATGTCCGATGAACGTAATATGTCCCTGCGGGATGAAACCCTAATTAAAGTCCTCGAACGCTTAGCTGACAGTATAGCTACCCAAGAAAACCTCCTTAACGAGGCTGCCAAAAAACAAAACGAGCTCATATCGGAAATAGAAAGCATAGAACGGCGACAGCTGGTTCGACAAAATGCTGCTGTTTCAGCAACGGAAAAATCATCGGAAGCAATATCCCGCTACCGTTCCGATATGCTCAGCCTTGTAAATGAACAAGATCGTTTAAGCGAGCTAGTGAGTGAACTGAATAAAAAACAATCTACTATTGCATTTTCCCAAGAAAACATTAATAATATCATAACAGACATCAGTAATCGTCTCGCTTCACAGGAAAAGATTGTCTCAGCAAGTGCATACGCCCTTGAAAGCACAAACAAAGCCCTTACGGATATGGGTACATTGTTGGAAACCCATGATAAGCTTATTAAAGAAATCAATACCCATTCAATTCGTCATGAGGAGCTGCTACCTAAAGAAATCGGTGATTTGCAACGGAGCGTCAGCAAACTCCATGCAGACACCGAAAAACGCTTAGTGGAAATGCATAGAGAAACTCAACGTCTATTGGATAGATTCAAAGTAGATATTGAAAGGCGTTTATTTTCCCTTGATAAAATAGAGGCAACACTTGAAATCTTGATGATACGCACTGAGCCCCCTGAAAAAAAGCCATTTTTTATTATTCGATTTTTCCGATGGATACGCAGGTCTTTGAAAAAGTCGAAAATCGAACGTGATGAAAATAAACTTGAATAGACCACTAGTATGGGAGCTGTTTATGAATGAGCCGTAAAATCGGTGATTTTGATAGGTATAACATGAACCGCAAGCCGAATAGGCAGCGTCTTATTGCTTTGCTTGCCACATGGTTCATTAGCTTTCCAAAAACATTTATGCATAGAGCTCGCATAAATAAAACTCTAATGCCAAAAAAAATGAAACCGCCTTATTTTCTACTTTGTAATCATAATTCATTCATGGATTTCAAAGTTATGACTAAGGCGATTTTTCCGAAACGAGCCAATTATGTCATTGCCTTGGACGGATACATTGGAATTGAATGGGTCAACCATACACTGGGTGGCATTTGCAACAGAAAATTTACGACAAGCATATCACTAGTCAGAAATCTTCTCCTGGCTCGCAAATTCGGAGATGTCATTATACTTTTCCCCGAAGCGAAATATTCCCTATGCGGAACTCCAAATATTATGCCTTCTTCCATCGGTAAAATGATTCGTGCAATGAATCTTCCAGTTGTCACTTTAATCATGCACGGTCATCATATAAACTCTCCTTTTTGGAAAAAGGGAAATCGTAAGGTGCGTCCTGTGGAATCAGAGATGAAGCTTCTTTTAACACAAGAACAAACACAGGAACTCTCTGCAGAGAGCATTAATGATATGCTGGCAGAGACATTTGTTTATGATGATTACGCCTGGCAGAAAAAACGAGGCATCCGCGTGAAATACAAAAAACGCGCAGAAGGTCTCCATCATGTGTTGTATCAATGCCCATCATGCCAACAGGAGTATAGAATGGATTCATCTGGCATCAAACTATTTTGCTCCAATTGTGGAAAAGAGTGGGAGTTAACCGAATATGGTGAAATGCATGCACTTTCTGGAGAAACTGAGTTTTCCCACATCCCAGATTGGTTCGAGTGGCAGCGGAGTAATGTCAGGCAGGAGTTGGAAAATGGCCACTATTACTTTGAGCGAAATGTTCGCGTTGAGTCCTTGCCAAACCCAAAGGGATTTGTTGTATTTGAAAAACCAGGCAATCTAACCCATGACGAAACTGGTTTTACTTTATCTGGCGAATATGACGATGAACCATTCAGCTTACATTGGTCTGTTTCATCCCTATATACCTGTCAAGTCGAGTTTGATTATAATGGGAAAGGCGATTGTGTTACTTTGAGTACTAATGATGATACTTTTTATCTTTATCCCGAGGGCACAGAGTTTTCTGTAACGAAAATTGCATTGGCAACTGAGGAGCTACACCGTCTTCGACTCACATCATCGAGAGTAAAGGGAGCCGAAAACTCGTAATGATGAAAATAAGCACTGCTTTATTGTTATTGCACCTGCGATTTTATTCCAAGGGTTCTTACAGAATTTAACACCGCAATGACCGTAACTCCCACATCCGCCATAACACCTGCCCACATACTGGCAAAGCCAAGAGCCGCTAAGGTAAGTACCGAAAACTTCACAATCAAAGTGAAGTAAATATTTTGCTTTACGATACTTAAAGTTTTTTTCGATATTTTTATCCCATCGATTAGTTTCGATGGTTCATCTGACATAATAACAACATCAGCAGCTTCTATTGCAGCATCCGAACCCAATCCCCCCATGGCAATCCCAACATCGGCCCGTGCAAGCACCGGAGCATCATTGATACCATCACCCACATAAGCAAGTTTTTTCTTTGGGGATTTTTCCAAAAGAAGTTGCTCAAACTTTTCCACTTTATCACCAGGTAGTAAGGCAGAGTAGACAAAATCGATGCCTATTTCTTTGCCCACTTCCTCTCCAATAACAGCAGTATCACCTGTCAGCATGACAGTCTTTTTTATTTCTGCTTCTTTTAACATATTTATCGTTACTTTTGAATCGGCTTTGATTTCATCCGCAATGACAATGTATCCCGAATATACATTGTCAATGGCCACATGAATTATTGTACCAATAATTTCATCTGGTGGTATTTGTGGGGTATCAAGCATCAATCGCTCCATCAGCCTAGCATTTCCTATGGCTATTCTTGTTTCGTCGATTTGCGCTTTTATACCTAGACCTGCAAATTCTTCAATCTCAACAATTCTAGAAATGTCGATTTCTTGCCCATATGCTTTGATTATTGAAGCAGAAATGGGATGGTTGGAATAATACTCGGCATATGCAGCCAGTTCCAATAATTTTTCATCATTAATTCCCATGCCAACAATTTTTTGCACAGTGAACACACCTTTTGTAAGAGTTCCTGTTTTATCAAAAACCACCGTTTCCAATTGTGACATAGCTTCCAGGTAATTGCCCCCTTTTATAAGAATGCCATTTTTCGACGCTCCACCAATTCCTCCGAAAAAGCTCAAAGGAACCGATACAACAAGAGCGCAGGGACATGATATAACGAGAAATGTCAAGCCTCTATATATCCACTCATTAAACGTGGCATCAGTAAGTAAAAGGGGTGGAAGAATCGATATGAGGGCTGCTAGAGCTACAACCACAGGTGTGTAGAATTTGGCGAATTTTGTGATGAAATTTTCCGTCTTTGCCTTTTTCACAGCAGCGTTTTCCACCAAATCCAATATTTTTCCCACTGTTGAATTTTCAAATTCCCTTGTGACTTCCACCGTAAGCAGTCCATTTATATTGATACAACCGCTGAGTACTTCACCACCGGAGTATACATCCCGAGGGAGAGACTCACCTGTGAGAGCAGATGTGTCCAGGGAAGACGAGCCCTCGAGGATGAGTCCATCGAGTGGTACTCTCTCACCTGGTAAAATTTTTATTATATCACCGATTTTCACAGCCTCAGGTTCGACTTTTATTAAATCTTCACCACTTACAAGATTGGCATAATCTGGACGCATATCCATCAATCCACTTATGGACTTTCGTGATTTGTCCACAGCATAGCTTTGTAGCAACTCTCCCACTTTGTAAAACAGCATGACTGCAACACCTTCAGGATACTCCCCGATGGCAAAGGCTCCGATGGTTGCCACTGTCATGAGAAAGCTTTCATTGAATACCTGTCCGGAAATAACATAACGAATAGCTGTAAGTACAATGTCGCCACCTGCTATAATGTAGCTTACCATATATATACCAAAGGTAAGCCAATGATTACCAGTATCTAAATAATTGCCAATGAGCATCAGAATGCTACCAAAGCTTATTTGTAATATTCGTTTTGTTTGCTTTTTCATGACTAGCTCCTTAGTTGCTGCTGCGAGGGGATGCATAAAGCAGCTTTTTCAACTTTATTAATCATATGTCTATGCTATTAGTTGAGCGCCTGCTCAACTGTTTTGCTGAAAACAATGGAAAGCGCAATTTATTTGCTTTCCATCATATTGTATTATTGTTTACATACCCGATGTTGCTATATGCTTTGCACCTTTATATACTCTGCACCACCACATGGGGCTCAAGTTTCTTTATAACCGCTTTTGCCGAGGTGACAATTTGTTCCATTTTACTTTCTTCGCCACTTATAACAAGTTTACATGTGACAAAATTGAGACTGGCATCGCTAACACCATCGATTTTTCCAATCCTCTTCTGAATCTTATCAGCACAACTAGCACAATCCAGTCCTTCCAGCTTAAACGACTTTTTCATAATATGTAAATAAAACCTTTCAAGTTAATTAATGATTAGTGATTAATAATGGTTGAGCGTTTGCTCAATTGTTATTATACTCTTTTCTTTTATTTTGTCAATAGGATTTTGCACTATAATTTCTATTTTACATCACATATTGCGAATATAGCCATAATAAGATAGAATAGCAAAAAAGACGACTGGGCTAGTGGTCACAATTCAGATACAAACACACTCACGCAAAGGTGGCAAACGACAATGAAATTATTTGAAGCAGTGCATCCCGATGTATTCACCCTTCTCGCCTCACCTAATAAGAATCTATATGCCAACGCATTGGAAGTGCTGTATGAAGCATACCAAGACCACTTGAAAATCCCTGAACAGACGCTATATTCCATGTTGCGGGGAAAATTGGAAAAGCAATTGGATGAGACGACTTTCGCAGGAGAAGACATCGAAGGAGAAATCATCGACGAAGACGAGCTGAGGGAAACATCTGGCAAAGCACGCTTTTTGATGCGAAAGCTCCACAGCAGAGGTTGGTATGAAAAGGAGCGTGGCAGTAAAGACTTCGAAGAGTATATCATCGTACCTGGATATTCAAGCATGCTACTGGAGCTTTTTCACCAGCTCACCAGCGAAGACATCATGCGCGGCTATTCATATGTTTTCAGCACATATTCCTCCCTGAAAGTAGCAAAAGATGAGGATAACGCCTATGAAAAAATGCTTGCTGTGTATAGCGCATATGACAATACCCAAGAGCTCATTTCACTATTGAAGAGCGTCTACCACAATGTGAACCGCTTTTTTCAAATGCAAATCGAATTGCATGACATCAACAAAGTCCTAGCTTCCCATTTCGACGATTTTGGACAAGGAGTCATTGAATCATACATTCGACCTTTAAAAATAAGGGATTCTGTGCCAAAATACAAAGTTCCCATTCGCAGTATTTTAGACGAATGGTTGGAAGACGATGGTATATTATATGCAATGTCAAACGCTGCTTTTCAAGATAAGCGGGGTGAAAATTTGGATAGTTGCAAAATAGACCTCATGGAAAAAATGTTTCGCATAAAAGACCAATATGAACGCATCGAGAGCGATTATCTCGACGAAATCGACCAGCAGGTGCGTCGCTATACTCGTGCAACTACACAGAAGATTGAAAACCTCAGCAACCGTGACCAAAACACTAGGGGAAACCTGAACTATTTGCTGACTGCAATGGTGCAAAGTAGTAAATCAGAAACCCTTTTGGATAATATACAATCAATTTTCCAACTCTTTGAGCAAGGATTCATATCCGAGAAAAGCCTTTGGAACCGCAGAGAACCAGCAAAACGGGAAAAGACAGCTCCTGTGACTGTGGAAGAAGCGGAAATCAGTGAGGATATGCTCTTGGAGATAGAAAATATGATTTCCCTTAAATATGGCAAAGCAGCGGTTGCTGAGTTTATGGCTAGTTTATTTGCTAATGGAGACCAATTTTATACAAAAGACATGAATGTCAGCGATGACCATGCCTATTTAATGAGCCTGCTCTCTGTAAGCAACGGCAGCGACCCCGATTCCTTTTACCAAGTGGAGATCCTTGAAGGCGATTATACAAATAAACCTTACCAAATCCCCCAGCTACGTTTTACAAAAAAGGAGTAGCTGTTGGGATGGTAGTGTATTGTGTCTATTTCTTAGTTCCTATCGCTCAGTGACGCATCCTTGCGTCAATTCGCGCGCTCCACCGTCCTTGGTTTCGCTTGACGGAACTAAGAAATAGACACAATACACTACCATCCTTATATATAAAGGAGCAACATATAATGAGTTTTAGTAGTCTCGATGATTTTTCGACCAAGGAATTGGAACAATTCAAATCAATATGCAATTATCTACTCAGTCATACATTCATCGTCCGAAGCCTGTACACCCGTGACAGAGGTAGAATCAACAATCCAGATTACACATTCTTGACGATTCATTTTGAAACTGTGAAGCAGTACCTGTCACTTCTTGATTGGGAACTGCGAAAAGATGACTTTCACGGCTATTTTTATGTTACCAATACCGACGAAGCAAACCGCCGTACCATTAATAAAAACACAACTGCTATCCTACTGGCACTCAGGATGATTTACGAAGAAAACCAGGAGCGCGTTGGCTTGGAACATGATGTGATATGCACTGTGCGAGATGTTTTGGAAAAGGTGGTCACCGATTACCACATTCTTTCTTCCCGTCCAAATATGGATGAAGTTCGACGAGGCTTTACATTACTAGAAAACCATAGCATAGTCCAGAGGTTGGAAGGACGATTTAATCAAGTAGATTGCAAGTTCACCATTTTACCCACCATAATGACTGTGGTATCATCAGAACGCTTGGAAACTGTTGTATCTGCTCTACGAAAGGATGAAAGTATTGAAGAAACTGACGAAGATACTACTGGTTAATTGGCTATTTTTCTCCAAACAAGTCATCGAAGTAGACACAATAAGCTTCATAACCGGTAAAAACGGAGCCGGTAAATCCGCCATTGTGGACGCACTTCAGATTGTACTTTTAGGAGAGCTTAACTCCCGAAATTTCAATAGAGCTGCCAATGAGCGAGCACAGAGGACATTAGATGGCTATTTGCGAGCAGATAGAGACGCTGGAAACACCAAATCTCGCAGAGGGAAAGATTTTTCCAGTTACATCGCCTGTCAATACCTCGACGACCAAAGCGGAGCCCAATTTGTCTGTGGCATTGTCTTTGACTGCAGAAACGACGGTACTAGGCGAGAGCAATTTTTCATATACAATGGAGTAATACCTGAGGATTGCTACTTAGTTGATAAAGAAGCAATGGATATAGCCACATTTCGTGCATATCTGAAAGGTATCCCAGATGCCCGTGAGATATTTTACGATAGTGCTAGAAGATACAGAGACGATCTTTT
Organism: Oscillospiraceae bacterium; assembly: GCA_009777775.1. GTDB lineage: Bacteria > Bacillota > Clostridia > Oscillospirales > Oscillospiraceae > WRMH01. The sequence goes on along the minus strand of WRLE01000011.1, from coordinate 5,906 downwards.
AGCTAAATGGAACGTCCACAACGAACAGGTTTGCAAGATGCTCAAAAAGGCTGTTTCCTACGAGCATATCGATGACATCCAAAAATTCATCACCGAAAACATCTGCGACATCCCCGAAAAACCTAATATAGAATCCATGCAGCAAAACATCAGGGATTACAAACGCCATGAACAGTTAGCTCAGCGCGAGGAAAACAAGCTAGAGTTTCTCAGGGAAATAAGCAAACAATACCACAACCTTCAAACTGCATTAGATAAGTTCCAATCACAAAGATTTCTAATTCTTTGGTCAGAAATCAATGTGTTGAAAAACGAAATCGATGAAAAGAATAAAAAAAAGCAAGACTGCATCGATAGCATTAACGAAGAAATAGAACGATATGATGAGCTAGAGCGCGAAATAGAACGCCAAGACCAGAGAAAAAACGAGCTTATTGCAGACCGAGCAAACAGTGATGTGGCTCAGGAAGAAATCCGACTCAGAGAGCAAAAAAACGCTCTGATAAGTGAGGAAAAAATACTCAGCGAAAAAATAGACCATATGGCTCTGGAGCTTAGAAGAGAAGTGCAGATATTATGCAGTTTGAGTGAAGATATATCTTCATGGGATAAAACAGACTTGCTCAGTTCTCTTCAAATTACTGCAAACACTTTATATGTCGCCTGTACACCATTTGTTTCGTGTTCATCTGATATTTTTTCAGGTTCGCAAGAGCCTTTTGAATCTATCAGGGAAGCAGTTTCAATTTTTTCATCCCAACTTCGCCAAGCAGCTTTTGACATGGCTGAGTTAATACGACAACTAAATGAAGATTTAGAAGAGAATAATGAAGTCCTCATGAAACTGAGAAACAACATCAAGGACTATCCAAGGCAGCTATTGTCACTAAAAGGAGGTCTTGAAGAAAGACTATCTGCAAAGCAAGGGCAGCCTGTCCATGTCCATATTTTAGCTGATGTCTTGGAAATCGCAGAAGGACAAGAAGATTGGCGAGGTGCAGTAGAAGGCTATCTCAATACACAAAAACTGTATCTACTCGTGGAGCCGATGTATTACCCCGAAGCATTGAAAATATTTGACGAGTTTAAAGGCGATTTCGGCACACGCTCCTTTGGCTTGGTGGACATTGGCAAACTCAGGGAAAACGAGAGGCTCGACATCAGAGAGGACAGCTTAGCTAGCAAAGTCCAAACGGACAACTCTTTGGCGAGAAGCTATGTGGATTATTTATTGGGGCGTGTCATATGCGTGAATCAAATCAGCGAGCTGCGAAATCACCCAACTGCCATCACCGCTCAAGGTATGTTATATCAAGGATATGTCGCTCGACCTATCCCCCAAAGCCTGATGGACGATGCTTTCATTGGACGCAAGGCCATCGAGCTGCGAATAGCCCGCTTAGAAAAAAGCATTGAAGAGATTCAAAGCAACGTCGCAATAAACTTGCCAATTCACAACTCCTTGATAAGCTCCCAAAACAGAGAATTTCTCATAAACAGACGCTTTGTCCAAGAAGCTGAGCAGAGACAGAGTGACTACCTACGAACTTTGGAAATCAAGTTGGAGTATGAAATAGTCGATGAAAAGCTTTCCCAACTTGATATGTTTTGGCTAGCCAACCTTGATGCGCAGATCAAGGACTTGGAAGATGAGCTTGTACAGCTACGAGACAGAAAAGAAAAAAGCAATGCAAACAAGGCTCTTCGAGAAAACGAGCTATATGTTTTAGAATACGAATCGCTGCCAGAAAAATACCAAGAACTCGGTGAAAAAGAAGATAATTTCAACGAGAGTTTTACATCTCAATATCGTGATGATATAGGAATACCCCGATATGAATTAGAGATAAATCGTTTAATAAACCCTGCTACTATTTTCCAAAACTTCTCTCGAAGCATCGTTAGCAGCCAAAACGAAGTAGAGAACGCACAAAGTCAGCTCTTCCTCAAACGATTGGAGTATGTCAGGGAATTCCAACCTTGCTCCTTCAAAGTGGATGCAACTGACAATGAAGAGTTTGATGCCGAGCGGCTCGCATTGGAAGAAAGCGAATTGCCTGCCTATCGAGAAAAAATAAAATTTGCGAGAGAAAGTGCATTGGAACAGTTCCAAAACGATTTTTTATCTAAATTAAAATCCAGCATCGACCAGGTTACTGACCAAGTGAAAAACCTTAACAGAGCGTTGGAAATAGCATCTTTTGCCACAGACAAATATCGCTTCATTATCGGGCGAAACCCAGACGAAGCAGAGTTTTACGACATGATAATGTCACCTGATTTAATGGAAGGCGATGGTGGCTTATTCGCAATGCCCTTTCAGCAAAAATACGGTCAACTCATCGAAGACCTATTCAGCCGAATCGCCACTTCAGACGATAATCAACTTAATGCCAGGATGCAAAGCGAACTTCAACAAAACATAGAGCGATACACAGACTTTCGCACATACTTAAAATTTGACCTGGAAGCCACAGACAAAAATGGCAACAAGGAGCTGCTCTCCCAAACCATGAACACCAGGTCCGGCGGAGAGACACAGCAGCCATTCTATGTGGCGGTCCTGGCATCATTTGCCCAGCTATACAGAGTAACCGACAAAAGCAGCTTTGGCAACACAGTTCGCCTAGTGGTTTTTGACGAAGCTTTTAACAAAATGGACAGCAACAGAATCATCGAGAGCATACGCCTACTACGAACGATGGGACTTCAAGCGATTATCTGCGCACCGCCAAATAAACTTCCCGATATCATGCCGGAAGCAGATGTTACCCTCTTGGCTTTCAACGAAAACTATACAATGCAGACATTGCCATACAGCAAGGAGATAGCCGACACATGGAGCGTGGAGTAATTTTAAACAGACTCTTGGACAAATACGAAAATAGCAAACACCTTTCATCGCCGAACACTTCCAATAGGCGAGTTATGCTCCGCATAGACAAAAAGGAGCTGCCTGAGTATAATTACGAATCCTCCGAGTCCAGAGATAGATATAATAAAGCTGCTCGTGAATTGGAATCCGAAGGCATCATCAAAGTTGAATCCCTCAAGGACCGTCCAATAATGACAGCCCTGGTACTTAACCTCCAGGAAACGGACAAAGCATATAAAGAAGCAAAAAGAAAACACCCCGCCCAAACAGCAGAGGAGTTTCTTGATTTAGTCGAAAAAATGCTATCTTCAATTAGCACTCCTTGGATAATAGCCTGGCGAGACGATGTTTGCGAGACCACTCAAAAATCCCTCCGCCTGCCTTCTTTTGCTAGAGAAGGATTAGATTATGTCCGCTCATTTTTTTATATGCTAGTGGTATATGACCGCTTGAAAGACTCCTCCATTAGCTTACGTTCCTTTAGCATAAGCTGCTTTCAGAACTCAAAAAGCTTTGAGCTGGAATATATGGACGAGTTTCTCAGAGCAGCAACTCGCTATCACCCTGATATAGAAGAGCTTTCCCAGCAAGAGGAAATCGGTCCTCGAGATAAGCTCGCACTTTTGGGTATTTATTCCCAGCCAGAACTTTACCAGCTTTCGGGCCGCTGCGAAATCATAATGGAAAAAGGCAATGTCAATATATCACCGCTAATCAACTCTGGGTTTGCCTTAAGCAGCACCTCCATATACGAAATCAAATCTTTTGACCTCTCGCTCATTAAATATATCACATTTATAGAAAACTTGACCAATTACAACGAATATATCAGAAACGAAATAGACGACAGAGAACTGGTGGTCTACCACGGAGGCTTTATCAGCCCACGTAAGCGACAATTTTTGAATCTTTTGGCGCAGTCAATGCAAAGAGATAATATTGATGTATATTTTTGGGCAGACATTGACCTGGGAGGCTTTCGGATGTTTTACAAACTTGAAAAAATATTCCCCAAGCTTCGCCCCATGCGGATGTTAGCCATTGATGTTACCATTCATGCCCATCAAGGCTTGGTACGCAGTGAGCAGTATTTGCATACACTAAGAGGAGTCCTAGAGCGCAACGAACACCCCATATTCAACGATTCCATCCGCGAAATCCTAAAACACGGCGTAACAATAGAACAGGAAGTATTTTTGTAAAAACTATATAACTTTTATCAATCACGATGAACGCTGAACATATATGCATTACTGGGCTTGTCGAAACCATCGACAAAAACCTCAGCAGTCCAATATTTATCAGGATAAGGAATATGCACCCCTTCACCTAGTATAATATTTCTTGTAACATCATACATGGCATCGCTATCGTAACCTTCGACTTTATGCATAGCCTCCATATCGCCAAAAAACGTAGCAAAAGCAAATTGCGAAACAAAAGGCAATCCTGCTTTATCATTATTTTCCGGAACAAAGTCGAAGCTTATGAATCCCTCAGGTACTGGTGCATCAGCCGCCATAAAACGTCCCCAGTATAAATGAATCCTCTCCACATCCACACCTAACCCCATATGATGCATCAGCAATATGTCAAAGTCCCAAGCAGATTTGTAATCTGCCATGGTATCAAGTTTTGCAAACAACTCCATCCGCTCTTGCATACCAAGTGGTACTCCACCGCTAACTGTTCCGTCAGACGTAGTTTCTCCATCATTCAATTCAAGCTCGCTCTCCCGTCCAATAAAACGCAGGGCGGGCATTTTTTTATACTCAAAGCTTTCTATACTAAAGCCTTTTTGTTGCGCTTCCACATAACTTGGCATGAAAAGAGCCCACTGAACAGCAGCATCGCAGTCTTTTAAATAATTGATATATCCATATACATCCACAGCTTCTGTTTCAGTACAGTATGACCCGGTCTTGCTCCCTGCAATAAATTGTCGAATACCAGGCTCCAGCATAGCTGAAAAGTCTGCAAACAAAGTGGAAACAGCATCTTGCAGCCGCTCATCATGAGGCTTCCCCGCCAGTTCATCGTCAAACCTGTCCAGAGCCTTATATACAGCAGGATTCACAATACCAGAAGGCTCCAGCTCTGCTAAATAAGCCCTGAGGCGATTATTTTGCTCTCTAAATCTGGCAAAGATTCCATATATGAGAATCTGCTCGTTTTCAACAAGCGTTTCCTCGCTCCATTGGGAATCGTCTAATACCCAGTCAATAAGAGCATCAAAAACATCAGGGTTTCGCCTTCTAGCTTCCAAAGCCCATTTCCCAATGATTTCATACTTTTCCTCATTGGAAAGCTTCTCATACTGTTCCTTATCCATACCCCCTTCTTCGAGCATATGGAATCCATCGATTATACTGTTCGACATATAAAATCCTCCTTGAATTGAAATATCAAGAGTTTCGCGAGCAACAATTTTTAATTTTTCACTCATTTGGTGTTACCATATATTCCTTTATTTCAAATTCTACAATTTTTTTGTTGCTCACGCTCCAAGCAAAGCTGCTGGCACTACGGCTATCCCATCTTCTCGCCGATATGCAGCTGAACCTGTTGATATTATCATAGCATCGCAGCAATCGGGTCCGACTTTTTCCATGAACCATCGAAGATGCTTTCCATCGGAAGCATCGACGACTGGCGAAAACTTAACCTCACATGCAATAACTCTCGAATCCTTTTGGATAACGAAATCTATTTCCCGCTCCCCTCTTTGCGTTTTAGCGAAATACAACTTTGCATTATTAACGCTGACATATGTATTTAAGGAAAGATGAACCAATGATTCAAAGAGCCTCCCGATAATGCTCCCGTATTTTTCATCGAATCTCTCGGCTCTTGGAGACCACCCAGCACCACCTGTCAATGAGTTTTCATCAAGGCCGAGGAGAAATGTAGCAAAAGCAGGGTCGGCTAAATAGTGTTTTGGCGATAATTTAAGGTTTGAAAAAAAGCTTTCACCATCTATCCAGGGTTGTAGTTCATCCAGTAACCATAGATTCTCCAATGCTTCACGATA
>WRLE01000010.1:71176-133338 GCA_009777775.1 Oscillospiraceae bacterium | reverse complement strand
TTTTGTTCTCGTTCTCTGAACGCTGAGACGATTCTTCTGTACAGGAGGAACGGGAACAAAAGAACCGGCCCCCCGTTCACTCAAAAGAACCGTCCCCCGTTCACTCACGTCCCCCCGTTCACCTTCACAGACATCCGTCACCTAATTCACAGGAGTGCTGAGTGCATTCCTGTGTTTTTTTTGTTTATGGCTAATGTTATGTAGAAAACTACCCTATATATATACAAACAAAGGGTGAACAACCTAAAGTTTGAAAATCACTTCCCGCTGGGGATTATAGAGGTATATCATGAGCAGCACAGCTGAAACATTGTTTGAATATATGCGCAAAATACTTTATCCAGCAAATGAAAACGACCACCAGTTAGACCTTGAGAACCTTGAAGATGAATATGAAATGCTTGGAAAAGGCTTAATATATCTGGCACAATGCGTTTCTGAAACTCGTAGTTTTGCCAAATCATTGGCAAAGGGTGACCTGAGCGTAATGATGCCTCCGGTGGACAACGAACTGGCGGCTCCGCTGAAAAACTTACAAGCTAGTTTAAAGCATTTGACTTGGCAGTCTCAGCAAGTTGCAAAGGGCGACTATAAACAGCGAGTGGATTTTATGGGTGACTTCGCAGATGCTTTCAACACGATGGTGGAGCAACTGGCGGACAGACAAAAAAAGCTGGAGGATGAGATTAGTCTCAGCCGAAAGCATGCCCAAGCGATGGAACAAAGCAATTTGCTTTTGAGCAAGCTTGTCCAGAATGTACCCGGACAGATATTTGTCATCTCTGCCGTTGATTATGAGGTTTTACTTGCCAATGATTCTGCAAGGCTCATTTTGAGTCAGGAACCTGATTATATCGCTAAACTGATGAAGCTACTTCCCAAGGTGGAATCTCTGGTGAATAGCCATTATCACGAGCTACAATTCACAAAGGCTTCTTTAGAACATTATTTAACCATTAACACTTATCAGATAGAGTGGGATGATGAAAACGCCATTGCTCTGGTTATTAACGATGTGAGTGTGGAGAGAAGGCAGTTAAAGGATTTGGAAGACTGCGCTTATAAGGACGCATTAACCGGAGTATATAACCGATATTTTGGGATGCTCACTTTAGATGAGTGGTTGGTGAATAATAGACAATTTGCGTTGATTTTTATCGATTTGGATAATTTGAAATATGTGAACGACCGCTTTGGACATGGCGATGGAGATGAATACATCAAAAGAGTGGCAAAGCATCTCCAGTCATATTCGCCAGAAACTGTAGTGTGTAGATTGGGCGGAGATGAGTACATGCTCCTAGCTCCCCATCAAGGTTTCGGCGATGCTTGTGACCGCATGGAAAGCATCCAGTATTATATCCAAAATGATGAATATCTGAGAGACAAGGATTATGTTTACTCAATCAGCATTGGCATAGTGTCCGTGGAACCCGATAACAACATGGTATCCAGCGAGATACTCAGTCTTGCCGACGAAAGGATGTATGAACATAAAAGATCAAAGAAAATGCGAAGCAGAATTTCAAAGGTATGATAGCATACGGCAGCTGCACAAACAGCTTGGTATATTGAATCAATTGATGTTTCTGCTCCAGAACCAATTAAAGCTTCTTGATGAGCTAAAATCACAGTTACAAAATCAAATCGATACGCATTGATGCTCGCTTGCTTCACTCTTCAATTAGTCATTGCGCCCGTAGATCCGCATTCCTTGGTTTTCCATGAGTTTGCGGATCGGGACGCAATGGCAATGGCATGAGTGGGCTTTATGATATTGATAAACCACCTAGCCCGAGCCCCCGCAGCTCGAATAAAGCAAGGTGGTTTTTCTTTTGTTATGTTGCAAATCCGCAGCGGGCGGGTGGTGTAATGTTTGTTATAGATGAATGTTAAGGGGCAGGTCGCTGCGGATGGGTATTTATATATGTGTTAGTAGCCTTCGTTCTCGTCTAGAAAAAGAATCAGAGTCTTTTATAATTTCACCACACATCTCTCTGTTTAGAATATTTACTGTTGCTTGTGTCTCTCGTTTGATTATATCACTTAAATGCTTTACTACATCATTGTCGTCAGACAATAAGTATTCAAAATCGAAAAAGACACATAACGCTGCTGTATGTACTTCGCCCAAGTTCATACCACGCCTCCAGGTGTTAAACACATCTTCGTCTGGGTATTGTTTACCGACAAAAGCACTGTAAATTTGAGTAACCATGTTTTCATACATGAGTTTGCCTCCAGTTTTTGCACTTAAAATATCATTCATATCAGGTACAAGAATTATATTTTCATCAAAAAGCTTATCAAATATGATGTTTGATATGGGACTTTTTTCATGCATAAATACAAGGGGATGCATATAAATAATAAAATCAAGTTCCTTAAAAAACCTAACAATCAACTCATATACGTTGGAATGGTTTTTTATATCAATTAAATGGTTTAGAAAATCAGTATCTATTGCAACAGTTTTAGGCATCTGATTCTCCTTCTAAAATTATATCTTCAGGGAGTGATGCTTTAAATTCTTCGCTTTCTATGTTTATGTCAAAGTCAAAAAGTATATAAAATGAATCAATCCATTTTTCGGGGAGCATATCATTGTTCTTGGCTTTATCGAGCATTTCTTTTAGTCCGATTATCCATTTTTGCTTATCAGGGTTACGATAAATACGATTATAACCGAATGCTTGTGCTATTGCTATCGATTGAGTTTCAAGGTTTTTGTCATCACTAAGCAATATTTCCGTAGTTTGTTCTTGGATTATATTTAATTCATATAATCTATAAACAACTGATTTAAATGGGCATAAAAACTCGTTCATTAATGCGGTAACAAGCTGGATCATGTTGCCGATTGTGAAAGAGTTTTTATTGTTGGTATCTCTTATGTTATTCAATGTCTTCCGTAAAGAATGATTAAATTCTTTTTCTGGCATGAGTAGTTCAGCAGCGAATCTATTAATGACTTTTTCATTCCATGCATCGGAACCAGAACCTGTGAACCCCTCTTTCTCCATCCATGATAATATATTCCAAATATGACCTAATTCATGCGCAGCAGTAAATACTTGCTTTTCTTTATATTGAGCAGTATTTATGTATACAAAATGCTTTACTTCATTATTAAAATAGTATTTAACATTGAAACCATTGTTGTCTTCGTCTTCTTTTGGAAAATATATGATAATGCAATAGTTTTCAAGTAGCACGAATACATCATCTCGAAGAATTTTGTTGAAAGATATTTGTTCGATTTCAGTATTTTTGCTATTGATAAAATTGCGTATAGCTATAACTTCAGATTCAGAAAGGTTGGGGATGATGTTGTTTTTCAAAATTTCTCCAAAATATAAGAGACACAGATGAACTATGTCTCTTATGTTGTTATTTAAGTATTTGAATTTATAATTGATACGAGCTTGACATAATTTTCGATAATATCAAGTATATCTTCTCGCGCTTGAGGATTTTTAAACTCGTTCATACAGTGAACAACAGTAGATTCGTAATGGCTTTTATCTCCAGCTAACAAAATTTCAGGAGTAGTACTAAAAATATTTGATAATACTTCTAATTCGTTGAAAGTTGGTATTGTAATACCATTCAGTAAGGAGTATAAGCGTTCTTCGGTACAATTTAGTTCCTTACCTATATAATCTAAAGTTATGTTCATATCGTTGCTCAATTTACTAATCATGTTTCCGAATAAACGCATTCTATCCATTCTTACACCTCCTCGTATATAAGAACATTTCGTTTTTATGTACTGTATTTGTGTACAGTATATTATACACCATATTCATACCCAGTCAATGAATTTTATGTTACATTTTAGGTAGTTTCTTATTCTGGTAATATATTTTTTGCAATAAAACAGCAGCGACCTGCGGGCGGGTGGGGTGGTGTAATGTTTGTTATAGACAAATGATAAGGGGAGCAGGTCGCTGCGGATGGGTTGCTTGTTTACAGCTGGTTTCTTTGGATTTTTCCGTTGATGGTTTTTGGTAGGCTGTCGCGAAATACTACGACACGGGGGTATTTATATGGTGCGGTGTTTGTTTTAACGTATTCCTGGATTTCCTTTATAAGGTCATCTGTAGGTTCTGTGCCTTTTACCAGGACTACGCTGGCTTTGACTATTTGTCCGCGAATGTCATCAGGTACAGCGGAAACGCCACATTCTACCACATAGGGAAGCTCCATTATGACGCTTTCAATCTCAAAAGGACCGATGCGATAACCGGAGGATTTTATTAAATCGTCTGTGCGGCCCACATACCAGAAGTAGCCATCTTCATCTCTCCAAGCTGTATCTCCTGTGCGATAAAAGCCGTCGAACCAAGTGGCTTGGGTTTTTTCTTCATCGCGATAATAACCTTGATACAGACCGCAGGATATTTGCTTATCTGTGCGAATGCAGATTTCACCAACTTCACCAACTCCTGCTTCATTGCCATCGTTATCTAGTATGGTAACATCATATAAGGGGCTTGGTTTACCCATGGAACCGACTTTCGGCGACATACCGATGAAATTTCCTAAAACGAGGGTTGTTTCTGTTTGACCGAAGCCTTCCATGATAGATAAACCAGTAGCAAGCTTGAATTGGTTGAACACTTCGGGGTTGAGAGCTTCGCCAGCGGTTGTGGCATGCTTGATTCCGCTGAGGTCGTACTTGCTCAAGTCTTCGCGAATCATATATCTGTATATGGTTGGTGGAGCGCAAAATGTGGTTATTTTATGTTGTGCAAACATTTCTAAAAGCTCATTTGCATCAAAACGGTCGTAATCGTATGTGAATACAGCTGCTTCGCAGAGCCATTGTCCATAAAGTTTGCCCCAGAGGGATTTGCCCCAGCCTGTGTCTGATACTGTGAAATGAATACCATCTGGGTCAACGCAATGCCAATATTTCGCAGTTATGAAATGACCTAAGGGGTATGTATGGGAGTGGGATGCCAGCTTTGGATATCCCGTTGTGCCAGAGGAAAAGAACATAACCATGGGGTCTTCGCCTGCGGCGGTGTCATCATTTCGTGGGAAATCGCTGCTGAAAGTGGCGTATTCACTGTCGAAATCCAACCAGCCTTCCCTTTTGCCATTTGCCATCATTTTCACTTTGACCATTGGGCATCTTTCCATTGCTTTTTCCGCTTCTTCTGCAGCTGTACTCTGTCCTGTGATTAGTATAGCTGTGACCTCACCCAGGTTAAACCTGTATTCAAAGTCTTTTTCCATGAGCTGGTCAGTAGCAGGTATGGCGATTGCTCCCAGTTTGTGCAGTGCCAATATGGCAATCCAGAATTGGTAATTGCGCTTTAGGACTAGCATGACTTTATCGCCTTTTTTTATGCCCAAAGATTGGAAGTAATTGGCTGCTCGAGCGGACATTTTTGACATGTCATCAAAGGAAAACCTACGCTCTGCCATATGAAGGTCAATGTGGAGCATGGCAAGTTTATCAGGGTTCTTTTGTGCCACTGCATCAACAACGTCGAATGCAAAGTTGAATGTGTCGGTGTTTTTAAAGGAAATGGATTTCAAAGCACCGATTTCGTCTTCATCGCAGACGGCATAATTTTCATATACATATGAGCCTTTTGTGACAATGGGAGATAGCATTTCCGGTTCCCTATGTGCTGTTTCCGTTTCTCCTGGGATTACAACCGCTAAAAAGACACAGTCTTCTCCGCCAACGGCTATCATACCATGGGGTGTTGTGCTGTTGTAATATATGCTGTCGCCTTCGGCGAGCACCTCCACGTGTTCACCAATTTGCACTTTTAGCTGACCGCTTATGATGATGTTGAACTCGTGTCCGTTATGCACCATTAGTGGGATGGGTTCATTTTGCTGTTCTTCGCAATAATTGTATGTGACCCAATAGGGCTCTGCTGCTTTGTTTCTAAAACGAGGTGCCAAATCACGGACTTCAATGTTGGTTTCCTTTGATGTGACACGTCCTTTTCCTTTTCGCATGACAGAGTAGGCTGTCAGTTGAGGTCCTGATTCACCTTCTAGAAGGTCTCCCAATTCCACGCCGAAGAGGAGAGCGCAATTGTGGATAAAGGAAAAGGGTAAGTCTTCTTCGCCGGATTCGTATCTGTCGTATGTTTCAACGCTCAGTCCCAGCTTTTGGGCAGCATCTTCCCTTTTTAGCCCGGATATTTCCCGCAATTCCCATATGCGAAGGGCTACATCCATTAGTTTTGTTGAGGTTTCTGCTTGTTTCGTCATTTTGTATTCTCCATTTCTTTTCTTTGCTGCAACAAGCTGTTATTTGTCTGCTGTCGTGTTATTTGTATTTTCGGGTCTGGATTGCTCTGCATTGCTCGTAATGACGAGGGTGTTATTTTTTAAGTGAGACAGTTGCAGATTTTGATGAAGCTTTGTAGCAGTTGGGTTTTCCTTGGAGCGTTGTGGAATGAAAAACTCCCGCCCCAAAGACTTATCTTTGAGACGGGAGAAACATAGCTCTTCCCGCGGTACCACTCAAATTGCGCTTTCGCACCACTCATCGGACTTCGCCTTGCTTTAAAATGCATTATAAATCAAGGGAAAGTCTCCGGCTTTAACGCAGCCGCTACGGGTAACGTCTACTTGCAAAACTGGGATGTGAATCTTGCCACATGGCGTTTATTAAATAGGAGATGTGGTTTGATTTATGTGGAGCGTAGTTGGACATCGCTCCGCCATATCCTCTGTGTTGCTTTCGGGCTCCGGCTCGGAAGTGATGGGCTTTTTGGTTTTTGTTGGAATCTGGCTTGCAACTACCGCCAGCTCTCTGTATTCCTTTTGAAAAAACCTTGCCGTCTTCGTCATTGCCTTTATTGCGATACTTTAGCATATCAATAGAAGCTTTGTCAATAACAAATTTTAGAAATTATTTTTTATGCGTGGATGGAGGGTTTGAACGCGGGGACGGTTCTTTCTGAACGGGGGGACGGAGCGTGAACGGGGGGACGGAGCGTGAATGAACGCGGGGACGGTTCTTTTGTTCACGTTCCTCCTGTACAAAAGAATTGGTCTAGCGTTCAGTGAACGTGAACAAAAGAACCGTCCCCGCGTTCATTCATTCAGTGAACGTGAACAAAAGAACCGTCCCCGCGTTCACACAAAAGAACCGTCCCCCCGTTCACGCTCCGTCCCCCCGTTCAGAAAGAACCGTCCCGCGTTCAAACTCCCGCGCTCTGAACAAAAGAACCGTCCCCACGTTCAAAAGGGGAGTTGCGGATTTTTGTTTTGGGTGTTACACTATTGTTGAAGCTGAATAAATAAGGAGATTTTTTATGAATGTTTTGTTGACTGGGGGAGCGGGGTATATTGGGTCTCATATTGCTGTGGAATTGTTGGAGAGTGGGTATGATGTTGTCATTGCTGATAATTTTTCCAATAGCGATAAGGGAGTTATTACAGCTATTGAGAAAATCACTGGGAAAAGGATTGATTTGTTTGAAATTGATGTTGCTGATAAAGTAAAACTAAATGAGGTTTTTGAGCAAACAAAACCTGAGGCTGTGATTCATTTAGCTGGATTCAAAGCAGTGGGAGAATCCGTTAGCAAACCATTGATGTATTATAGAAACAACATCGATTGCACATTATCACTCCTTGAAATTATGGAAGCTCATAATGTGAATAAGCTAGTTTTCAGTTCTTCTGCAACCGTGTATGGCATTGGGGAGCGGTTACCTTATACTGAAGAGATGCTTTTGGGAGAGGCATCGAATCCTTATGGTGCTACGAAGCAAATGATTGAGCGTATTATAATGGATACTGTTTCTTGCGGGTGGCTCTCGGCTGTGATATTACGTTATTTCAATCCCGTGGGAGCTCATCAGAGTGCTTTGATAGGTGAGAAGCCCCAGGGAATTCCCAATAATTTGATGCCATATATCATGCAAGTTGCAAATGGCTCTTTGCCTGAACTACGTGTTTATGGCAACGATTATCCCACCAGGGATGGCACTGGAGTTCGAGACTATATTCATGTTATGGACTTGGCAAAGGGTCATGTTGATGCTCTGAAGTATTTCCAGGATAATGATGGAGTGGAAGTTTTTAACTTGGGAACTGGTGTTGGATACAGCGTCCTTGAGATTGTTGCAGCTTTTGAAAAAGCTAATGGGGTGAAGATTCCATATAGCATCGTGGGTAGGCGAGATGGCGACCTGGCGGAGGTTTATGCGGATGTAAAAAAAGCGAAAAATCTGCTGGGTTGGAATGCAAAATTGACCATTGAAGATATGTGTAAAGACTCTTATGCCTTTGCATTAATCGAAAAGACTTGACAAGTGGGGTAAAATAGTGCAAAGTGCTATATAAACTGTGGGTGTGAGTACATCAATAGAACGTTTTCCCATTAAATTAACATTAAAGTGGAGAAACACCCATAAAATTGATGTGTATTGGAGGTGATGATAGGTGTCCAATCGAAGCAATGGATCTTCCAGGTCTGCTCGAAGCAGACAGGGGCGATTGCGTGCTCCAATGGTTTCAGTTTTCGTTGCCGCTGGGCTTATCATCGCCGGTTTAATCGTCATAGCTGTCAGGTATAAAATGAATGATGATGAAGAGAACATTGTCGTTGTCAGCGAAAGCGGTGTCGATTTGGATGTTTCCAGTAGCGATGACGAAAATAGCTCAATCGACGATACACCTTCAATCATTTACATTGATAACAATCCCGTTGGTACCCAAAGTAGCTTAGTTCCAAAAGGTCCTGCTGTTTCTGTGCGGGGGATGTATATTGACCCCTGGACTGCTGGTGCTAAGGATGAATTGCCATGGATTCTCGAAATTTGCGACAGCTCACAAATAAACGCAATTGTAATTGATATCAAAGAAGACAATGGAAGCATTACATATCTCAGCGACAATGAGCGCTTGTCGGATGTATGCATCAATGTTCTTTCTGACATTGATGAGCTCATGGAACAGCTTAAAGAGCATGGAATATACACCATTGCTCGCCTTGTATGTTTCAAAGACCCGAAAAGGGCGATTTTGAATCCTGAGCTTGCCATTAGCAACGCTAGAGGTGAGATATGGTACGACAATAGTGGTGTTGCTTGGCTAGACCCATATAATAAAGATGCTTGGGAGTATATAGCGGTGATTGCCAAGGAAGCTGCGAGGATTGGCTTTGACGAAGTTCAACTGGATTATGTGAGATTTCCCACTGAGGGGAATCTAAGCCAAATCGATTATGGGAGCATCGCCGAGGAAAAAACAAAGGCGATGGTAATCAGCGAGTTTATTTCCTATATTAGGGAAGAACTCGGTGGTACCAGCGCCAGATTGTCTGCTGATGTCTTTGGTATTATCGCCGTGGGAAAAGGGGATTTCGAAGGAATCGGTCAGGATTTAGAACTCATGTGGGATGTTGTAGATGCTGTTTCTCCCATGATATATCCATCTCATTTTTCCAATGTAAATCAAAATGGCATTGGTCAGGTTATCAATGGCATCCTTTTTCCACGTCCGGATTTGAATCCTTATGGTGTTGTGTATAATATATTGTTAATGACAAAGGAACGTCTACCTGAAGATGAGGGTGATTATGCGGTGGTGAGACCCTATTTGCAAGCTTTCACCGCTTCTTATCTTGGGAGCGGAAATTATCAAGTATATGGTGCCAGCCAAGTCATGGAGCAAATAAACGCTGTTTATGATGCTGGCTTTGATGAATGGATACTTTGGAATCATTCAGGTAGATATGAGGTTTATAGGAGTTTAGCTTCGCTTCTAGTGGAAGTAGAGGTTGATGATGTTGAAGTTGAATTTGAAGTTGATGATTTTGGCGTAGATGACATTGATGAGCTAGTGGAGCAAGAGAGAGATACTGCGGTAGAGTAAGAGCGGAGCGTTATTATGAAAATGTCAACTCGCTGATCAGTTCGGAAAACCCTGCGGGGTCTTCCAGGGGAACTCCTTGGGTGAGCAGGGCTTGTCCGTAAAGGAGCTTGGCATATTTTGCTGCTTTATCTTTGTCTGTATCATATGCCTGCTTAATTGTTGAAAATGAGCTGTGGCTTGGGTTTAGTTCCAGCACTCGCTCGGCGCGTATATCGCCCATCACATTATCGGATCTGCTTTGCATTGATTTGAAATATTTTTCCATTTCCAAACTGATTCCACCTTGTGCCGAAAGGCTAACGGGGTGGCTTTTTAGTTTAGATGAAATTTTCACAGATTCCACTTTTCCTTCCAAGGCTTCTTTTATGAAATCCAGCACTTCTCTGTTTTCATCTTCTTGGCGGGAAATTTCTTCTTTGTCTTCATCATCTTCCAACTCTAAATCATCATCATTTACTGAACGGAAAGTTACTTCATTAAAACTCCCCAGTGAGCGGACAACAAATTCGTCTATTTCCTCTGTGAGATATAAAATATCATAGCCCATATCACGCAATTGCTCTCCTTGGGGTAGCTTATCTAAAAGAGCAATGCTTTCGCCGCTGGCATAATAAATATATTTTTGTTCAGTGGACATACTTTCCACATATTCGCCTATTGATATAAGCTTTTCGTTTTTCGACGAATAGAGCATAATCAAATCGGAAAGCAGCTCAGTATTTGTACCATAACTTCCTGCAATTCCATATTTCAGAACAACGCCGAAACTGTTATAGAAGCTTTCATATTTTTCTCGCTCTTCGTCCATAAGTCTTTTCAACTCTGTTTTGATTTTTTTCTCCACATTGGTTGAAATAACCTTCAATTGGCGATCGTGTTGTAGAAGCTCACGGGAAATATTCAAAGAGAAATCTTGGGAATCCACTACACCTCGGACAAAACGGAAGTATTCTGGAAGTATATCTGCACAATGCTCCATTATCATCACTCCAGAGGAATAGAGCTGGAGTCCTGCTTTATATTCACGGGTGAAATAATCAAATGGTGCAACAGAGGGGATAAATAGCATTGCTTGATAGCTAACTGTTCCCTCGGCAGACACTCGTATCACAGAAGCAGGGTCAGTATAATCAGAAAATTTTTCTTTGTAAAACTCGGCACAATCTTCATCGGATACTTCGCTTTTACTACGCTGCCATATGGGGATACGGCTATTTATTGTTTCACTTTGTGTATAGCTTTCCCATATCATTTCCTCGTTGCCTTCATCATCGAGTTCGCCACTTTCCACTTGGCGACTCTTTGTTAAGTCCATGACAATGGGCCAGCGTATATAGTCGGAATATTTTTTTATAATACTTTGAAGTTTATATTCTTCCAAATAATCGCTGTATTTTTCATCATCTGTGTCCTCTTTCAGGGAGATGATTATTTCTGTGCCAATTGTTTCCTTTTCACAAGGAGAAATACTATATCCATCAGAGCCTTGGGAAACCCATTGGTTAGCATCATCATTGCCATAGGAGCGAGATTTGACGATTACCTCTCGAGCAACCATAAAAGCAGAATAGAAGCCAACGCCAAATTGTCCGATTATATCGATGTCTTCAACGTCTTCTTCCATTTCATCACGAAATTTGAGAGAGCCACTCCTGGCGATAACACCCAAATTGGATTCCAGTTCTTGCGCTGTCATACCGACTCCATTGTCGCTGATGGTTAGGGTTCTGGCTTCTTTGTCTGTGCTGATGGTGATATTGTAGTCTTCGCGGGTCATGGGAACTTTATCGTCTGTCAAGGAAATATAGCACAGCTTGTCGATGGCATCGGAAGCATTGGAAATTAGTTCGCGCAAAAAAATCTCCTTATGTGTGTAAATCGAGTTGATCATAAGGTCTAATAAGCGCTTTGATTCTGATTTAAATTGTTTCTTCGCCATATTCGGGTATATACCTCCTTTTGGATTTTACTGTTTTGTTGCTTTGGTGGAGCTTTATAGATTGATTATGTGGTGGTCTGGTGGAATGAGATTCTTTGCTGACGCTCTTAAATGACACGGGGGGGATATTTTGTGTGTTTTAGGGTGCTTATATTCTCATTTGTTTTCTTCTTGATAGGTTTATGGGACCTTCTGTCATTTCGCCTACCCAGGCTAGGGCTTTGCCTAAGCCGTTGGCAACGCAGAGGTCAGCATCGTCTGCACTGTGAGTTGTAATGTTTGTTCGGCTGGAGATTAGTCTGTCGAAACCCCAGAGTAGACTATTTCCTCCTGTGAGAATGATACCGTTTTGTGAAATATCAGCTACCAATTCCGGAGGAGTCGCTTCAAGTACGCTGTGGACGGCTTCGATGATGCGCTCTGTCACTTCCTCAAAGGCTTCAAATGTGTCTGTGGAACTGACGGCAACGACTCTGGGTAAACCGGTGAGCAGGCAACGTCCTTTCACTTCAACAGCTACGGCTTCTGCTCTGGGGAATACGCAACCAATGCCCTTTTTTAGCTCCTCTGCTGTGGTTTCGCCGATGAGTACATTGTGCTTGCGTCTGATATATTTTATGAGAGCATCGTCAAAGGCATCGCCACCAGCTTTGAGGGATTCGGATTCCACAACTCCTGATAAAGACAAAACAGCTATGTCTGTGGTGCCTCCGCCAATGTCGATAACCATATGGCCATCTGGTTTTGTTATATCGAGTCCTGCCCCAATGGCAGCTGCCAAGGGAGCTTCCATGAGATAGACCTTTCTGGCTCCAGCTGCTATGCCAGCGTCGATGACGGCACGCTCTTCCACTTCGGTGATTCCTGTGGGAACGGAAATTATTATTCTTGGTTTCAGCAATGAAAATGACTGTACTTTTCTGACTATTTCTTTGAGCATTCTCTCTGTCATATCATAATCACAGATAGCCCCATCTCGCATGGGGCGTATTGCTACGATATTTCCAGGGGTTCTACCCAACATTCGCTGTGCAGCCATGCCGACATTGAGCAGTCTTCCGGTGTTTTTGTCCATGGAAACAACTGTCGGCTCGCGTAATATGACTCCTTTATTTCTCGTGGACACGAGTACAGTTGCTGTTCCCAGATCAATACCAATGTCTCTACCGAATATCATATGTTTTAACCCCTTTTTGCGTATATTGTGGTAATTTTTTGTTTGTTTGGTGTTTTGGTGTTGCGTTCTTTGGGTGGGTGTTTTGATGTTAGTGCCATTGGGCGGGCGGCGCGTCAGGGATGCCGCGCCCTACGGGTGGGTGGTTCGTGGGCGGCGCGTCAGGGATGCCGCGCCCTACGGGTGGGTTTTTACAATATATACAAAATATTGATTATTTCCAAATGTAATTGTTTCATTGGCCTCGGGCTAGGGCGGCGCAGATTATACGGTTGGCGCCGGCTTCTTGGAGGACTTTTGCACATTCTGAAAGAGTTGAGCCTGTTGTTATTATATCATCTATGAGAAGTATTCTTTTACCCTCGATGAGCTCAGGGTCGGTGACTTTATAAGCACCGCTGATGTTGGCGATTCGAGCATCTAGTCCTTTTATCTCCGATTGAGCGCGCACATCAACGGGTTTGTGTAATGTCTCCACGGCAACATCGTCAAGATGCAATGCAGTTGCCAAAGCTAGAAGCATTGCTTGGTCATAACCTCGAGAACGCTCCCGTGTGCCGCTGAGTGGTACCCAAGATATTATATCATATTCAATGTCTGGATTTTCCAGAATGCAATCAGCCAAAACCTTCCCATATACATTGGCAAATTCCGATGAGCCTCTAAATTTATACTTATGAATGGATTTTTGCACATTACCAGCATAATAAAATGGTGCAATCGAAAAGTCGTAATTTACACCTTCTTGTCGTCCGCTGTCCAATGTGAATGGAAGCGTGTCGGTGCATTTTTTGCACCAGGTGTCTTCGATGCGGGAAAGGGATTTTCCGCAAAATACGCACATGGGCGGAAAAAACAGACTGAGCAAAATATCTAGAAAACCCATAGCTGATGACTCCTAACTAATAATTTTGCAGGTTTCACATTCCATGTTTTGATTTACGATTCTCCTTTGGCGATTAGTCTTGCTCGTAAACCGCTGTATCTTTTGTTTTGCCTGTCGTTTATAACCATTTTTTCCATTACTTCGAGGCTGCCAACGATAACCAGGAGCTTTTTAGCCCGGGTCATGGCTGTGTATAAAATGCTTCTGCTTAGAAGCTGGGGAGCCTGATCTGTCATTGCCAAAATCACGGCTTGATATTCGCTACCTTGGGATTTATGGACAGTAATTGCAAAGGCAGGCTCCAGCTCGGGTAGTTGCTCGAACAAATATGTGACCAGCTTGTCTTCAAAATCAACTGTGAGTGTTTCTTTATCCAAATCAATATCTGTGATTATACCCACATCTCCGTTGAAAACTCCTGTTCCGTCGAAGCTACCATCGATGCTTTTCCATATTATATCATAATTATTTCTAATTTGCATTATTTTATCGCCCACGCGAAATAAATGCTCACCTTGCTGTTTTTCCTTCTTTAATGGGCTTTTTGGATTAACGGATTCTCGTAACTTATTATTGAGGGCTTCGGTTCCTGCAACTTGCTTACGAGAAGGGGATAGAACTTGGATTTGAGAAGCGGGAATGTTCATATATTTTGGCAAACGCTCCCCATATAATTCGGCAATGGTTTCGGACAATTCGACCTCTGTAGTACGCTTCATGAAAAATAAATCTGGATACTTTTGCGTCATATCAGGCATTGTTCCGGCGTTTACCATATGGGAGGAAACAACAATCCCACTGTCTTCTATTTGTCTAAAAATCTCGGTAAGGGCAATGGTTGGTATAACTTCGCTTTTTAAAATGTCGGAAAATACCTGTCCAGGTCCCACTGGAGGAAGCTGGTCGGCATCGCCCACCATAATTAATCTGCCACCTTGTTTTATTGCGCCTAATAAAGAGCGCATCAGTAGAATGTCTATCATGGAGGATTCGTCCACAATGACCGCATCGGCATCCAGTGGGTTGTCGTCGTCATGCTCAAAAAGCAATGTACCGTCTTCTCCAGGGCTTGTTCCCAACATACGGTGTATTGTGGCAGCATCCCTGTTGCATATTTCAGAGAGGCGTTTTGCAGCTCTACCCGTGGGAGCGCAAAGGAGGGTTTTGAGTCCAAAACTATCGAAAAGCTTTAGGATTCCAAGAATTGTTGTGGTTTTGCCAGTGCCAGGTCCTCCCGTCAATGCCATGGCATGGCTTTTAGCAGCAAGCTCAATGGCACTACGTTGTAAAGGCGCATATTTGATATTTTCAGCAGATTCAATTGCATCAATGGTTTGAGAAATATTGTCAAGTTCTATGCTATGATGTGCCATATTTTGTATTCGCATCGAGGTGTAATACTCAGCTTCGTGCATTTGGCGCATATAACAAGCTTTTTCGCCAGCGATTGTTTCAACAACTATATCTCCACATTCGCAAAGGGCATCAAGGGCATCTGTTATGACTTCGTGATTGGCACCTATTAGCTGGTTTGTTGCAGTTAGGAGCTTTCCTTCGGGTATGAAAGTGTGACCGCTGTTATTGGTGTTGTGGGTCAGCTCGAAGACAATCGCTGCTGAAACTCGCTCAGGGCAGTCGCTTTCAAAACCTAGCTCTATGGCGATTGTATCAGCTTGGGAAAAATCAGCTCCATAGGCATCGTTTGTGATGATATAGGGATTGTCTTGTACAGCATCTATTGATTCATCACCATAATCTTTATATAGACGTGTTGCTACTAGGGGAGTAATTCCATATGCGGTAAAGTAGTCAATTAATCTGCGTAATCCCGCTTGGCGTTTATAACCATCACCTATGATGCGTGCGCTTCGCAAAGATATACCCTTTACAGTGGAGAGCTTATCGGGTTCGTTTTCAATAATGCTAAGGGTGTTGGCACCGAATTTTTCCACAATATCTCTAGCTTTGGCGGGACCTATGTTTTTTATAGCTCCAGATGCCAAATAGCGGTAGATTTCATCTTGACCGCTGGGTGGTTTCATTTCATATGATTCTATTTTAAATTGCTGTCCATATTGGGGATGGGTTATCCAAGAGCCATGGAGCTTCAAACGCTCACCTGGTGTTATCCCAGGAACGCTCCCAGCAGCAGTGGACAGCCCATTTTGTGTATCAATCCGCAAAACAGAATACCCATTATCCGGATTATGAAACACAACAGCAGAAACTGTACCCTCGATTGTTTCATAAGTCATAGGAAAGCACCTTTGGGGTAATTATTCATTATTAATTATAATCGTAACTGGTCCTTCGTTTACTGATTTTATGGTCATCATAGCGCCGAAGGTGCCGGTTTGGACGGGGAAACCGGCTTTTTTGCATGTCTCGATGAATAGTTCATATAATGGGATTGCTTCTTGGGGAGCTGCGGCATCGGTGAAGCCGGGGCGGCGGCTTTTGGTGTTGGCGTATAGTGTGAATTGGGAAATTATTAAAAGGCTTCCACCCACTGCTCCCAGGTCCAGATTCATCTTTCCGTTCTGGTCCTCGAAAATGCGCAAAGTGCAAACCTTATTGGCAAGTTTGATGGCATCTTCTTCTGTATCTCCCTTTTTAATGCCCAAGAGGACAAGGAAACCTTTATCGATGCTTCCAGTAACTTGATTTGATATTTCCACGCTTGCGGAGGAGACCCGCGTCACAACAGCTCTCATATTATATCAACTATCTGCGCGGCTCACATCAGTGACTCCGGAAATGGACATTAACTTTGTCATGGCATATACAAGCTCATCACGATTTTTTACTTCCACAACAACGGAAACCATAACAATGCCGTTATCCACTTCCTTTGCAATAAATGATATGATTTTCACATTTAGAGCGTTTAGTGTGGAGGCAACGTCAACAACAATGCCTGTGCGGTTTCGGGCGGAAATCCTGATTCCAGAAGGATATACTGTGTTATCGGCTCCAGCCCATGACACATTGACCCAGCGGTTGGCTTCATCTGGTATCTTTGCAGATTTTAAATAGTTTAAACAATCTTGTCTATGGACAGAAACTCCGAAGCCCCTAGTTATAAAGCCAATGATGGAATCTCCTGGGACTGGAGCACAGCAGCGAGCAAACTTCACGAGACAGTTGTCAAGACCTTCCACCACCACGCCGAATATGGGTTTTGTCAATATTTCCGGTATTTTTTCGGTGATATTTGGCTCTTCTTTCTTTCTCGTCTTGACAATGGCACGCATTTCATCGCGTATTCTGTTTACGACTTTTTGAGCCGAAATGCCACCATAACCGATTGCTGCGTAAAGCTCATCGATGTTGCCGAAAGAAAGGCGGTCCAGTGTTTTTGTAAGCACATCGTCTTTTGATATATCTGCCATCGTTAAAGCTGCATGGCGAAGCTCAGAATCAAATGCCATTTTGCCGTGGATAATGTTTTCCTCTCGTTTTTCCTTTTTGAACCATTGGCGGATTTTGTTGCGTGCTTCAGTGCTTTTTATAATATCCAACCAATCTCGGCTGGGTCCCTTTGCAGAATTTGATGTTTGAATTCTGACTATATCGCCATTGTTTAAAGTATGTGCATATGGAACCATGCGTCCATTCACAAAGGCACCGGTCATTTTATTGCCCACTTCCGAATGGATACTATATGCAAAATCGATGGGTGTGGCTCCAGCTGGAAGGCTCACCACATCTCCGCTGGGGGTGAAGACGAAGACTTGGTCTGCAAACATATCGACTTTCAATGCTTGGAAAAAGTCTTGGGTATCGCCTTCCTGTTGGGATTCCAACAAACGCCTAACCCATGCGAATTTTTCTTCGTCTGCCACCTTGCCTACTTTGCCTTCTTTGTATTTCCAGTGGGCAGCGATTCCATATTCGGCAGTTTGATGCATTTCCCAAGTGCGTATTTGAACTTCAAAGGGTATCCCTTCTCGTCCAATGACATTGGTGTGCAAGCTTTGGTACATATTCGGTCTGGGAGTTCCGATGAAGTCATCGAAATGGTCAGGCATATGGGAATACATATCGTGAATATAGCCCAGCACATTATAACATTCTGCAATGTCGTTGACTATTACACGAAATGCGTATAAATCCAAAACTTCAGATAAAAGCTTGTTTTCACCATACATTTTTCTATATATGCTGTATACATGCTTTGTGCGTCCAGATACTTCACATTCAATACCAAGCTCTGCTAAGCGTTCGGTAATCCTGCTTTGGGTTCTTTCTAAAAATCCTTCGTCTTCAAGTTGCCGTTTTTTTAAGCCCTCGTTTATTTCCTCGCAACCTATGGGGTCGAGATAACCTATTGATAAATCCTCAAGCTCCCATTTTATCTTTTGCATTCCAAGCCTGTGGGCAATGGGAGCATACATTTCCATTGTTTCCAAGGCTGTTTCCCTTTGCTTTTCCAGTGGTTGAAACTCTAAAGTCCGCATATTATGGAGTCTATCGGCGAGTTTTATGAGGATAACCCTAATGTCCTTTGCCATGGCGATGAGCATTTTTCGCAGGTTTTCCATTTGCTCTTCTTCTTTGTTTGAATAGGGAACTTGGCTCAGTTTTGTGACACCTTCCACAATATCTACAATGTCTTTTCCAAAGAGCTTTTCGATTTCCTCCCGGGTAGCGTCAGTATCTTCTATACAATCATGGAGTAATGCGGCGCATAGGGAATCTTCGTCAAGTCCAATTTCTGCTACAATTTCAGCTGCAGCAAGGGGATGGGTGATATAGGCTGTTCCATCTAGACGCAGTTGGGTGCCATGTGCTTTATTGGCGTAATCAAAAGCAGCGCGAATCCGCGTCAAATCGGCTTCAGGATGCTTGCCCAAGATGACATTTTCCAGATGATAGTATTTTTCCATTACATCAAGCAATATGGGTTCTGTTTCTTTACCAATACTTATAGTTGTAGCTTGTTCCACGCTGTCGATTACCTCCTTTTCACACAGTCCATTATTCATGGAAAGCTAGTTTTAATCTGTCAGATAATAGTTATAATTTATTAAGATTCTTCGGTCGCTATGCTCCCTCAGAATGACACGGGGGTGGGGTCGCTATGCTCCCTCAGAATGACACGGGGGTGGGGTCGCTTTGTTTGATGTCGAGTATGTGTAGTTGAACGGTGGTGCGACCGCGAAACTCGTTGATTTGTGGCTCGAATGCTATGTCCACCAACATGCCCACGTTGACATTTAAGTTTTCGGCTGGCATGGAAAAATATATACAATCCATGGAAACCCCAGATTTTTCAATTGATAAACGTGTGTGTTTTCCTGCTCCGATGGATAATATCGATTGGAGTGAGGCACTTTTTATACATAAACATGGGAATGGGTTTCCGTTGCCATAGGGCTCCAGAAGTTCGATGGATTCCACATTTGGGATGGCTAATAGCTCTGGCTTTTCCACCTCGAAATCGATATCGAGTTTTGGCTCGTATCCCAGTTCGGTATTATCCCAATAATACTTCGTAAAGCGTTTGCGTAGCTCGTTAATGTTTTCTTCTAATAAGGTGACTCCTGCTGCCATTTGGTGTCCACCATAACTCACCAAAAGGTCTTCGCAGAATTTTAGCGCATCATATATGGCGAAATTGCCGAAGCTCCTGCATGAACCACGACCCATGCCATCATCATCGATGCAAATGATTATCGAAGGAAGCTGGTGTAGCTCAGATGTTTTTGCCGCTACTATTCCTGCGATTCCTTGGTGCCAACCCCGCTTCGCCAAAATAATGGGGTCTGTGGAGAGTGATTCTGAGAGCATTGTGGAAACCTCATCATAGGTCTCTGCTTCCAGCCTGCGACGTTCGGTATTTAAGCCTTCCAATTGACTGGCAAGATTTTGCGCCATATCGTCATCATCGGTCATGAGCAACTCAACGGATAACTCCGGTTGTCCCATTCTCCCTGCAGCGTTAAGTCTTGGAGCAATTGTAAATCCTATTGTATTGGTCACAACCTTGGTTTTTTCAGGTAGTGCCTCTCTGAGGAGCAGATTGATGCCTGGACGCGGGGAGCTATTGAGAACTCGTAAACCGTATCTAATTAATTCTCGGTTTTCTTCTGTTACCGGCATCACATCGGCAACTGTGCCAATGGCAACGAAGTCGCTGTATCGTGCGAGCATTTCATTGATGGGGCGTTGAGACTCCAAGGCGCAAATTAGTTTAAATACAACACCAACTCCAGCTAATGCATCGTTGGGGTAGTTGCAATCCGGTCTTTTTGGGTCAACGACTGCATCGGCTTGGGGTAGCTCGGACTTACATTCATGGTGATCGGTAATCACTAAACCCAAGTCTAGCTTTTTTGCGTACTGTGCCTCTTCCACAGCAGTGACTCCGCAATCGACGGTAATCACAAGCTCGGTTCCTCTACTTTTCAGCTCGTCTAAAGCAGCGCTGTTTAGCCCATATCCCTCGCAAATACGCTTGGGTATATATATGTCGAAATCAGCAGCTTTGGTGTTAAGCCAACTGGCAAGCAATGCGCATGAAGTCATACCATCTACATCGTAATCACCATAAATGGTGATTTTTTCATTGTTTTCAAGGGCGAAGTTTATGCGAGCGACTGCTTTGTCCATATCGGTCATATGAAAAGGGTCGTGGAAATCAAAGGCTGACTGTCCCAATAATATGCGCGCTTCTTTAATGTCTGCGATACCTCGGGAGGACAGCAATACAGACAAGAGCGGATTGAGCCCCTCTTTTTTGTAAAGGTCAACTGCGACATTTCTATCGAATCCGCCAATCTCCCAGTTCCGATACCTCATTTTTTAAGTTCCATCCTTGAAATATTTTTTCCAATTGACAAGAGCTTCTCCAACTTGATATACATCACCAGCACCAACGGTGAGAATCAAATCACCATCTTTGGCTATGGTGGCGATTTCCTTTGTAATATCATCAAGGCTTGGGTAGCTTCTGGCACCGGGCACGGATTTCGCAAGCATTTGCGACGATATGCCTATTTCGTTTTTTTCGCGAGCGGCATATATCTCCGCTAGTAAGGTGATGTCAGCCCGGGACAATTGGGTTGCAAAATCATCGAAAAGATTATGAGTCCTAGTATAGGTATGGGGTTGAAAGGCGAGGACTATCCGTTTATATTCCAAAGATTGTGCCGCATCGAGGAGCGCGCAAAGCTCGCTGGGATGATGGGCATAATCGTCATATACATCGGCGCCGTTTATGCTGCCTTTGTATTGAAATCGCCTGTCTACACCTTGAAAGCTATATAGACCTTCGATAATGGATTCGATACTCAAACCCATTTGTATTGACACGGCGATTGCTGCCAATGCATTTTTTAAGTTGTGAATACCAGGGATTCCCAAGACAACGGAGCAAAAGGGTTTGCCTTTGTATAAAACATCCATGGATGGATTGCGGCCTCCGATGCGAATATTTACCCCGCGCACCGTGGCATTTTCACCCATGCCGAATGTTATAAGTTCCTTATCAAAGAGTCCGAGAGCATTCATGGTATTTTCATCGTCTAGGTTGCAAATAATGGAACCATCTGGGGGGACAAGGGAAGCAAATTGGCGAAATGATTCTTTGAGATTTTCCATATTGGTGAAGAAATCGAGATGATCGTTGTCAATGTTTAAAATGACGGCGATAGTGGGAAAAAAGCTGTGAAAAGAATTGTAATATTCACAGGACTCCAAAACTATGGAGTCTCCTTTGCCGAAACGATAACCAGAGCCAAGTATGGGAAGATTTCCGCCAATCATAACTGTTGGGTCTGCACTTGCTGCAAGGAGAATATGAGTAACCATTGAGGTGGTGGTGGTTTTTCCGTGGGTGCCAGCAATGCATATGGCATTTTTGTAGCTACGCATGATATAGCCCCAGGCTTCCGCTCGCTCAAAAACTGGGATTCCCATTTCCCTCGCTGCCTTGATTTCTATGTTCTCTTCCCTGGCTGCTGCAGTTCGAATAACATAGTCCACTCCATTTAAGTATTGGGTAGAATGTCCAACCATGGCATTGATGCCAGCCTCTTGGAGTGTGCCGATTGCCTCACAATCGTTCATGTCGGAACCCGTGATGGGAATACCCATGCCGTGGAGCAATATCGCCAAAGGCGACATGGACACGCCGCCAATACCCACCATATGGCATCGTTTACCTTCTTTAATATAGGGTTCAATATCCATAGAAACCATAAAACACCTTATTACTATTAATGTATTTAAATTATACTATGCCCTGTGTCGTTTTTCAAGATATAAATAGATGCTAGCTTTATATTACCTTAGCTAGAAAGCTTTTTAGGCGTTCGCTTTTTGGGGAAGTAAATAGCTCTTCGGGGCTGTTTTCTTCTACGATTTTACCATAATCCATAAAAAATACGCGAGTTCCCACTTCTCTGGCAAAACCCATTTCGTGGGTTACCACTACCATGGTCATGCCATCTTTTGCCAGTTGTTTCATGACATCCAGCACTTCTCCCACCATTTCCGGGTCAAGGGAGCTTGTTGGCTCATCGAAAAGCATCACATCCGGGTTCATACATAGGGCGCGGATGATTGCAACCCGCTGTTTTTGACCACCGGAAAGCTGGCTGGGGTATGCATTTGCCCTGTCGGAGAGACCGATTCGCTCTAAGAGCTCAAATGCTTTTCTATTTGCTTCTTCTTTGCTTTTGCCCAAGAGCTTCATGGGAGCGATTGTCATGTTTTTCAAAACTGTCATATGGGGGAATAGGTTAAAATGCTGAAAAACCATTCCCATTTTTTGGCGATGGATGTTGATGTTTGTTTTCGGGTTTGTTATACCAACACCTTCAAATGAAATGGTGCCTTCTGTGGGGATTTCCAAGAGATTCAAACAGCGTAGAAATGTGGATTTTCCACTTCCTGATGGACCCACCACAACGACAACCTCACCACGATGTACTTGTGAGTTTATTCCATCAAGGGCTTTGATTTCCCCTTTTTGGAAATATTTTTTGAGATTGACAGTCTCAATGAGGACATCAGTGCTCACTGCTTCTCAGTCTCCTTTCCAAAATTCCCACTAACCAGGTGAAAAACATAACCATAACGAGATATATGATAGCCACGGCAAAGAGAGGCATCATTGCATTGAATGTGCGTCCAACGATTATATGTCCAGCATTTGTCAAGTCCTGCAAAGATATATAGCCGACAACCGCTGTTTCCTTTAGCAATACAATAAATTCGTTTGCCAGTGTGGGTAGGACATTTTTGAACGCCTGGGGAAGTATAATGTGCCACATCGTTTGGACATAATTAAAGCCCAAGCTACGCCCCGCTTCAAATTGTCCAGAGTCTATGGACATTATACCGCTGCGAAAAATCTCTGCGATATATGCTCCTGCGTTGATGCCGACTCCAACAATGGCTATCAATACGATGTCTCTAACGGAGACCATTATAACTAACCAAAAAATCAGCAATTGGAGTACAAGGGGCGTGCCTCGTATAACTGTAAGGTATATTTTGCAAATTCTATTGGTGGTTTTTATGAGGGCGCGCCCCGGACCAGGTCTCATGGAGTTTACGTTTTTGTCATGGGAAGCGCGGAGGATTGCCACAATGATGCCGATGACAAGACCCATCAACAGCGAAAAAAGGGTTATAGTCAAGGTGACGCCTAATCCATTCCATAAATAGCGCCATCGGTTATCAACGATGAAGATTCGTATGAAATCATTGCGAAAGTTTACAAACCATTCGCTCAACCTACTCAGCAAGGATTTTCCTCCGTTGTTCTGTGACTTTGTACTCTAAGTTTGTTATGCGAAATAAACTAATTAATCGCTGCTAATGTATTTGTCAACGATTGTTTGAACTGTTCCGTCCGCTATCAATTCGTTGAGGGCTGTATCAATTGCGTTTAACAATGCGTCATTTTCTTTTGCAATGGCGATGGCATAGTCTTCAACGGCATATTCTGTATCTAGGATGATTAAACCAGGGGTGGCGGCGACAAAGGATTTTGCGGGTTCATTGTCAATGACAACGCAATCAACCCTATCTGAAACCAGTGCCATCACTGCGTCTGCGGCTCTGACAAAGCGGTGAACCGTTGCAAGTCCTTCTTCTTCCAAATCCCAGGTTGTGTAAAGGTCGCCTGTTGTGGAGACTTGCACTCCAATGTCATAGCTTGCATCTTCTTCGAATAGGTCGTCAATACTGGTGATGGGTGAGCTTTCTTTGATAATAACGACTTGGACTCCCGTGGCATAACTTGTGGTGAAATTAACACTTTCCAAGCGAGCTTCTGTAACTGTCATACCAGCCATACCCATGTCGATGCGACCTGTGGTTACTGCTGCGATAATAGAGGTGAAATCCATGTCATCGATTCTCAAGGTTAGACCAAGTTTATCTGCAATGGCTGCGGCGATTTCAGCATCTATGCCAACTATAGTTCCGTCTTCCCAATATTCGTATGGGGGGAATCCAGCGTTTGTACCCATGATGAGCAAGCCTTCGGTGACTGTAAGAATGGTTTCATCAGTGATGTCTTCGTCCTCGTCATCATCATCGGTATCGATGTCTTCATCTTCTTCTTCGAAGTTGAAATCTTCATCGTCACCATTTTCGGCATCGGTATCCAGGTCGTCGTCCTCGTCGAGGTCTAATGGGCTATCTGAAACCTCAGTTTCGTCTGGACTACTTGATGGAGATGTGCTATTTTGTGTTCCGGTTTCGCCGCATGCAGCTAGCAACAGCAGCAGTAGTGCCATTGAAAGCGCAATTGACAGTAGTTTTCTAAACTTTTTCATTTTTTCCTCCTATGTTTTGCTTTGTTTGATTATTGAAAACGAGAATGCAGGACTTCTCATTTTCTTGTCTTTGGGTGTTATTGATTTACCCTTACTTAAGACTTAGCCATTATACTATCTCTTCGCCTGTGTTTCAAGTTGTTTGTGTTTTTTGGTAACAAAAACCCTTGGAACAGTTGTAGTTCCAAGGGTTTTGTTGGTGACCCGCCCGCGACTCGAACGCGGGACACCCTGCTTAAAAGGCAGGTGCTCTGCCTAACTGAGCTAGCGGGTCATTGGCTGGGGTGGCTGGATTTGAACCAACGAATGCCAGAGTCAAAGTCTGGTGCCTTACCGCTTGGCGACACCCCAAATTATAATTAATAATTAATGATTAATAATTTTCTATCGTTTGTTGTTATTTGTCGAGTGTTAGTTTTCCAACGTTAATTATTCATTATTCATTATTCATCATTAATTAAAAAAATTGGGGTGGATAAAGGGATTCGAACCCTCGACCCCTGGAACCACAATCCAGTGCTCTAACCAACTGAGCTATACCCACCATATACTGTGAAATATCGTGCTATATTATCTATATAGACTTGCGCAAACTGTGCTGCATATAATGTGGTTTCTTTGCAGTCCACGAATTATAACATAGCATAAAATTCTTTGCAAGATATTTGCAAGATATTTTTCTTGTACTATATATAAAAGACACGACTTTTATGCATTTGTATGATAAAATGATTGCTACGTAATTATTTAATTATTTTATGAATATCGTCTTGCTCCCAGCTTCGCTGGAACCACAAGACATGATAACATACATCGCTAACATATGTTGTTACCCATAAAGCTTTAGAATAAAGGTGAATGATATGGAAAACAGTGCTGTACAAAGTGCGCCGGTGAAAAGCTCCGCTTCGCAAAACTCGAAAGCGGTATATCAAATACTAAGAAATGTTGGAAACGCCATTGTTGGAAAAGATGGAGTGATTTTGCGGTTATTTTTAGCGATTTTGGCAGGAGGACATATACTCATAGAGGACATACCTGGTGTTGGAAAAACAACACTTGCCCTTGCCTTTTCAAAGGCTTTAAGTCTTAATTATAGTCGAATCCAATTCACCCCTGATGTTCTACCCTCTGATATAACAGGTTTTTCCATATATGATAAAGACAGCGGACAAATGAGATACTCCCCTGGAGCTGTGTTGTGTAATTTGTTTCTCGCAGATGAGCTAAATCGTGCCACAAGTAGGACACAATCTGCTTTGCTGGAAGCCATGGAAGAAGGACAGGTCACTGTGGATGGGGTTTCCCATGTAATTCCGCAACCATTTATTGTTATAGCCACCCAAAATCCCGTTGGTGCAGCAGGAACACAATTGCTCCCTGACTCCCAAATAGATAGATTCATGATTCGTCTGTCGTTGGGTTATCCAAGCCACGACGATGAATTGAAGCTACTGGAGCGCAGACATGGAAAAAATCTCCTGGAACTTGTGGAACCTGTGATAACTGGAAAAGGACTTGCTCTAATGAGAAATGATGTGGAAAATATCCACGTTGATTCCACATTATTAAACTATATTGTCACCATAGTGGGAGAAACTAGGCGACATGCTGATCTTTTGTTGGGTGCTAGCCCTCGAGCATCAATTGCATTAACTAGTATTTCCAAAGCCATGGCATATGTGCAGGGGAGAGATTATGTTATACCAGCCGACATCACACCACTTATTGTGGACACCCTTGCCCATCGACTGGTACTCAAACAGGGGCTTGATGAATCTGTCACCGCTGCAAAGATACTGGGGGACATATTAGGATATGTAAAAACACCAAGTGCTTAGTCATATTAGTGGTAAAATTCAATGGAAAAAATTATGAAATAGGACAAACAAATGTTTACTAATCGAGTATTTTATATATCGCTCCTTGCCACGGTTGGTTGTTTTTATGTATTGTACCCATTTTGGATTTCGTGGTATTTGTTTGTTCTGCTTTTATTATTGATACCATTTGATTTGATTATCAGTATACCTGGTATGCTAACTAAACGTATTTCAATGACTGCTCCTAAAATGTGTGAAATGGGAGAATCTGGAAGACTTATCATCACAACGAAGCAATATAAAAATTATCCTTCCGGACATATAAAAGCAAAAATCCATGAATCAAATGATGGATATGGCAACAAGCGGCGCATTAGATGTAGCCCTGAAAATGGTGCCAGATATACTATTTCTTTGGACACATCCCACAGCGGTCTTTTTTTGTATGAAATAAAACGCATACATAATACCAGCTTGTTGGGATTATTTTCTGTGTCCCATAAAATTTCCTGTACTGCTGCAATGCTTGTGATGCCAGTTGCCATAAAACCGAAAAATGCAGTATCACTCCCCCAGATAGTCGTAATGCGCCCGAAGCTTGCAGGAGGTTTTTCAGAGGAGACAGAATTGCGGGATTACCGATCTGGGGAACCTTTAAAATCAATCCATTGGAAACTATCTGCCAAGTATGATTCCTTGATAGTTAGAGAAGCCATGGAAGCTCCTCCCCATAGCAGACTTGTGTATGCGGAGCAGTGGTCATCTGGAGATGAAAGGGAACTGCTTCTTGGGCGATTGCGCTGGGTATCAGATTATTTGTTGGATATGGATATGCCTTATTGTCTTAAGATTGGGGAAAATGGATTAATTAGCGAAATATCTGATACTGGGGAGTTAATCGATTATTTATACGAGGTCTTGGGTAATTTTTCGAGCAACTCAATGAGTATTATATCTCCAAACACTGTATTTTCCTGGGTTTTTCGTATTGATGGAAAGCAGGAGGTGAGCAAATGAATCGTCTTATTGGGATTGCTGGTGATTTTGTGCTAATTTCCATCGCAGCATTTAGTCCCATCGCAGCTCTTATTACTGCTTTTTCCTTTAATGTGAGCATGGAAGTTATTTTAATGATTGTTCTTGTGTGTTCTTTTATGATTTCGATTATTTCTAATATTTATCATGAAAAGGGAATAAGGTTTACCCTAATCATCATCTTAGCTTTTTTTGTATGGAGGCTCAAAAGTATAAGAGCCGGTGTGAAGTTGGTGATATTCATCATCACAAGGGAATATAGCAATTGGCTCTATGTTCCTGTTTTGTTTTCGGCAACAGATGGAACATCGGCGGATGTAATGAGCTTTCTTGTGTTCGTGGGACTTCTGATGGTTTTTTTCCTTGCATATACAATTTCCTTACATCGAAGTGCTTTTTTAACAGCGATGTTCACATTTCCCATCGTTTTTCCCACTGTTGTCCTCACCCATACCACTCCGGATTTTCGCTATTTCATCACCTTAGTTGCTGTTTATCTCACGCTATTTTTCGGTGCAGCTCTTTATCCTGATAATTATGCCAAGAGAAGCAGAGGAGTGCAATATGCTGCATTTTTGTCTGTTATTTTATTGAGTATTACATATTTTGTCGCACCACCAAAGGCATATGTGCGAAGTGTCACCATCAGGGATGTTGACCGCTATATTAGAAGTGCAGCTGCTAAGTTGGGTGTATTGACCAATAAATCCGCCAGCGGCTGGCCCTTCAGATATTTAAATCAGTGGAGCTTTGATACTCAAAGAATGATTGTTGCCAATTCAGGACCTCGCGGTATTATGGATCATAGCTTGCTGGAGCTGCAATCATCAAAAGCGGGCACTTTTTATCTTCGGGGCTTTTCCCTAGATAGCTTTGATGGGAGAGATTGGTATTCCAGTGATGATTTAATGGATAATCTTAGCGATGATTTAGCTGTCTTTATGCCTGGAGTTATAGTAGCTGCAGAGCAAAATCATAATCCCGAAAGTCATCTTATCTTGGAAAATATGTATATAGTAAAAACAGGAGATGTCACTGGAATTAATTATTATCCATACTTTTCCATATATCAAGGGAGTGTTTATTCATCCCATATTTTAGTTGATGAAGATATTAGAAGGGAAGTTCTTTTATCTTCATCATTGTTTTTAAGTACAAATGAAAACCCATATGCCATCTCATTCATGGATCCCGATGAGTCGATTTTTGATATGTATGATAAAGTTAAAAATACCGGTACTTTGCAATACAATCTCAATGGATATAATAAACAGATTGAAGAATCAACGATTTATACACAAATTGACCCTTCAACTGCTCAAGGACTGCGGGAACTTGCTTTTACAGCTGGTATAAACCCAGATGCACCACGAGAGCTATTAGCTAATATGGTGGCGAGCTATGTATCCTCATCGGCGACTTATACCCTCAACCCTTATATAATACCCTATGATGTGGACTTTACCCTTTATTTTCTACAAACTTCAAGGCGGGGTTATTGTATACATTTTGCCACTGCTGCTGCATTGATGCTCAGGTCTCTGGATGTCCCTGCGAGGCTGGCAAGCGGATACCTTGTCACCATTGGAGATGAAGATGTGGGAAATGTCGTTACTATCACAGATAGAAATGCCCACGCTTGGGTGGAGGTTTATTACGAAAACATTGGTTGGTTGCCTTTGGAAGCGACACCTTCTTCCGGCTTTGGAGGGAGTACAGGTTTTTCATATGATATATCGATACCCGCCTATATGGGAGGCAGGGAGGATGAGCCTACCTTGGATGAGTTTGTGGGACAGGGCAGCCAAGTAAGAGACCGAGAAAGTAGACCGAATATAGCTGCTAGCCAGAATGATGACAATGTTGCTCCGGTGGAGCTTATATCGGAGTCAGGGAATAGCAAAGCTGGTGTATGGCTTTTAATTTGTGTTGTGATTCCACTAGCTGTTTTCCTGTATCGGAAAATGCTTCGTTTGTATATAAATCATCGTTTTTATGATGCAGATGAAAATGCTGCTGTGCTTTTTATCTGGCGATATTTAAGTGGTTTAAGTCGTGACAAACCTCCAACGAAGCTGGAGTCGATTGCACTCAAAGCCAGGTTTAGCCAGCATAGGGTTTCATCCCTTGAGAGAGATATCATGGTGGGAGAGGGAATTTCCTATACCATGGAATTATATCAAAAGAGGAAAAAACCCGTGCAACTGTGGTTAAAGTATATCAAAGGAGTGATGTAGATATGGCGGAGCAGTTTATACGGACGGCAATGCTTTTTGGGAAAGATAAGGTGGAAAAACTTAGAAACCGCCGAGTGGCGGTTTTTGGTTTAGGAGGTGTTGGGGGACACTGCGCTGAGGCACTTTGTCGTTCGGGTATTGGTGCTCTGGATTTATTCGATGGAGATGTGGTGGATATAAGCAATATAAATCGACAAATCATCGCCACTCACAAAACCATTGGTTTGGACAAGGTTTCTGTCATGGAGGAGCGTTTGCTAGATATTAATCCTGAGCTTCTTGTAAAATCGCAAAAAATATTTTATTTACCAGATAATGCTGATGATGTTGACTTGTCTGTTTTTGATTATATCGTGGATGCTGTGGATACTGTCAGCGCAAAGCTTGAAATAATATACCGAGCTGATTCATTGGGGATTCCAATTATAAGCGCAATGGGTGCTGGGAATAAAGTAGACCCAACAGCCTTTGAAGTTGCTGATATTTATGAAACTTCAGTATGTCCCTTGGCAAGGGTGATGCGAGGGGAGCTTAGAAAAAGAGGTATAGATAAGCTAAAGGTTGTTTATTCAAAAGAAAAACCATACATACCGATTTCGGAAGTATGGTTTGATGAAAAAAATGAGCAAGAAGAGCAAAAGCGTCGCTCGGTGCCAGCGAGCAACGCATTCGTTCCACCTGTGGCTGGGTTAATAATGGCGAGTGTAGTGGTGATGGATTTACTTGAGAGCTAATATTGATCTTGGGTTTATTATAGTACTAGTATGATTTGTATTTTTATGTAACTCAGAGAGGCGATGTCATTATTGTTATATAGTGTCAAGGGAATCGTCGTTGAAGACCCAATCTCTGGTGTTGATGGCTACATATTCGTCGGCAGCTGTGCGACACACGGTTTTTGCTATGCCAGCATTAATGATGAGTCTGCGGCACATGGTGCAAGGACCCCAGAGGGAGTCATCGTCCAATATGGCATCTGTCTTACTGTCCCGACCAGCAAGGTACAGGGTTGCTCCTATCATGTCGCGCCTGGATGCCGATATGATGGCATTTGCCTCTGCGTGGACGCTTCTGCATAATTCGTATCGCTCGCCGCTGGGTACATCCATTTCATCCCTTAGGCATTTGTTGATGTCATGGCAATTTTTTCTACCCCTGGGTGCGCCATTGTAGCCCGTGGCTATTATTTCGTCGTTGAGTACTATTATGGCTCCATACTTTCGTCTCAGGCATGTTGACCTTATTAGGACTGTGTCTGCTATGTCGAGATAGTAGTTTTCTTTATCCTTACGTTCCATTTTAGTATCCTCCATGCTATTTATTAGTAAAACTTGAAAAGCATTATAACTTGAAATTAATAAAAATTCAAGCTTGACATTGGCTTTGAAATGGTGTTTAATCTATTTTTGGTAGTCGGCGCACAATCTCATGGGTGCTGTCGAAAGCCAATTGCAAACTTATCTAGTTTATTACGAAAGGACGTGAGTGCGTGGACGAAAGCCCACGAAGTAGGCAGATTATCGCATTATCGAGTAGCTCGGATGTGGCGATGCTTTATAGGGTAACCGGCGTACTTGCTCCGCCCGGTTTGCTGTGCATGAGGTAGTTTATTTTTGTGCGCTTTCCCCTATATATGATTTATCGCGCCCCCGGGGGCGGTTTTTTTGTGGAAATTTTTAAGCTGGTGGTCTATTTAAGCCCACTATTTAAGCCCACTATTCATGCCCACTGGAAATCATCGAAGCCGGTATTGCGATTTGTGACCTATCCGTAAACGAAACATCACAAATCTATTAGGGGGTGCTAAACATGCCAGTTGATTTTGACATCAGTAAGTACGACAATACTACGCTAAAACAAATGCTCAGTGAAACCAATTCCGCTGATATTGCGGAATGGATCAATGACTTGGAAGAAAAACAAGCTGCCATAAAGCTATTTAGGCTTTTGCCAAAAGATGAGGCAGCAGATGTGTTTGCAGATTTGTCTAGGGATATGCAAGAAAGTATCATTGCTGCTATACAAGACTACGAGATTAGCAGCATCATAGATGAACTTTTTCTCGATGATGCGGTGGATTTCATTGAAGAAATGCCTGCCGGAGTCGTTAAGAGAGTTCTAAGCAACCTACCCAGAGAAAAAAGAGACATGATAAATAACTTCCTGAAATACCCAGAGGGTAGTGCAGGAAGCATTATGACCATCGAATATGTGGATTTGAAAGCGGAACAAACTGTGGCTGAAGCTTTCAACCGCATACGCCGCGATGGCGTGGACAAGGAAACAATTTATACTTGCTATGTAACCGATTCGGCTCGTCATTTGCTGGGTGTGGTTTCTGTGAGGACTCTATTACTGTCTTCTCCCGATGATAAAATCGAAGACATCATGACCCGAGAAGTTATTTCCGCCAATACCAGCGACGACAAGGAAAATGTCACAAATGAGTTTTCAAAATATGGCTTTCTAGCCATGCCCGTTGTGGATAACGAAAACAGGCTTGTGGGTATCGTCACATTCGACGATATTTTAGAAGTTCAAGAAGAAGAAGCCACAGAAGACTTTGAAATTATGGCTGCCATGTCTCCTTCCGATGAGCCTTATTTGAAAACGAAAATCAGCAGATTGGCTCTCAACAGGATACCCTGGCTTATGCTCCTTATGATAACAGCCATCATATCTGGACATATCATTGAAAGATTCGAACACGCTCTGACCGTAATGCCCATCCTCATCACTTTTATCCCAATGCTCATGGATACAGCTGGAAACTCTGGTGCTCAAAGTGCTACTTTGATTATCCGCGGTATCGCCCTTGAAGAAATCACTTCTGCTGATACATGGATAGTATGGTTTAGAGAGGTTCGTGTTGCCACTTTATGTGGCGGAGCATTGGCTGCTGTAAATTTTGTTCGTATCCTTCTTTTCAACAGATGGGAATTTTTGCTCGCTTTCAGCGTATCATTGGCTCTCTTTTGCACGGTTGTCATCGCCAAGTCTGTGGGTTGCTTACTTCCTCAACTGGCGAAACTTTTAAAGTTTGACCCTGCCGTCATGGCAGCACCAGCAATTACAACCATTGTCGATGCAGCTGGCTTGCTGGTATACTTTGGCATTTGCAAGTTTGCATTTGGTATATGAGATTTATCAATAGTATTTGATATTACGATTGTTTGCGATGTTAGTGTCTAAATTCCTTTAGATAGCTCGCATAAATCGAAGCAATCCAGATTTTATGCAAGGAAAGTAAGCATAAAGTCTGGATTGCTTTTTTATATTATGTTTTAGCAGGCACAAACCGTGTCATGGTAGGTACACACCGTGTCATTTAAGAGCGTCAGTGAAGAATCTTATTGCAACGAAAATGCCGTCAAGTGAGATTGTCACAATATATGCCATGGTTAGGATGTAGATTCTATCAATACTTTCCAAAATCGTCATCGGAGGGTGTTGAATCAGCGGACTTTGATGACACTTCCTGATATTTCCCCGCAGTGCTACCAACTGCTAAGCCATCAGATGAAAAGCTACTCGATGACTGATATAGGCTCTTTATACCGGAATTGCTTTCGATTAACTTGAACTGGGATATGAGATCTTGGAGCAAAGAAGACTGGGAACTCATTTCTTGGCTGGCGGCGGCACTTTGCTGCGCTGTTGCGCTGTTTTGTGAAACAACTTGTGCGACCTGGTCAACCCCAATGTTGATTTGCTCTATACCCATGGACTGTTGTTCCGAAGATATGGCGATTTTGTCCACCAATTGATTGCTTTCCCTTATCTCGGTGACGATTTCGCTGAGGCTTTCCGCTGTTTCTCCTGCAATACGCACACCCAGGAGTGCTTTTTCCATGGAGCTTTCTATGAGGCTTCCTGTGTCCTTTGCAGCCTCTGCGCTCTTTGCGGCAAGACTGCGCACTTCCTCTGCCACCACTGCAAAACCTTTACCATGCTGACCTGCTCTGGCTGCTTCCACAGCTGCATTGAGTGCGAGAATATTTGTTTGAAAAGCTATATCATCAATAACCTTTATAACTTTACCGATTGAATTGCTGGCTTCGTTGATTTCGTTGACAGCATTAATCATATCATCCATTTGCTGGCTGCCTTTTTCAGCACTGGATATGATTTTTTCAGCTAATTTTGCTGCATCGTTTGCCAAGCTTGCGTTTTCACGGGTGCTGGTGGCAATGTCTGCGATGGAGCTTGCCAACTCCTGTATGGACGAAGCTTGCTCAGTGGCACCTTGCGCCAGAGCCTGAGCCCCTTCTGCCACTTGACGTGAACCAGATGAAACTTGTAAAGAGGACACATTGATGCTGCCAAACATTTCGTTGAGGGTGAGAAGCATGGATTGCAATGCATTGCCCATTGCGTCTTGTTTGCCCAGGGGAACAATGCTTCCTGTTAAATCGTTGGCTGCTATCATAGACAAACATTGGTCGATGGTTTTTAACCTTTCAATGAGCTTTCGGAAGTTTTGTACCGTCAGAGCTGTTTCATCTTTACCTTGGGAATACTTGAGCATGGACTCGTTTTCTTCATCGCTGAATTGCAAGCTTCCTTCGTTGGCAATTTTTGATGCCACATCACTGACAAAGAGTATTGGTTTTGTAATCGTATTTTTAATATTGATTGCTACAAAAAGACCCACTGCTATTGCAATTGAAGAGACAATCAAAACAAGGATTTGTGCAGTATGGGAAGCTGATTGTGCTGCAAAGATTGCATCTGCAAGGCTGGATTCAATCGCATTTGTGGTGTTGTTGAGGCTTTGTAGACTCTGGTAACCAATCGTTATTGCATTTTTGAGTTCCGCTCCTTCGAGCTCGTATTCATAAATGAAATTTAAAACAGCGAGTTCGTATTCTTCGAGTTTATCAAGTGCAGTTTGTGCGATTGCCAGGGATGTTTGGGTTCTTAGAATCGCCATGTATTCGGCAAGAATTTCTTTAACTGCTTCAATATTGCCTTTCACCGTTTCTGCTCGCTGTGGTGTATAATTTTCAGCCATTCTAGCAACTTCAACACGCATGGTTGTGACACGGTTATTAATTTGAACCGTGTCATTTATTCTGTCCATTTTTATGTTTAGTTCTTCAGGCGGGTCAAGATTGTTGATTTGGCCTCGCGTGGTATTCATTTGGGCATCAAACATAGTGCTAACGGCAACAACAATCTCCGGTCCGAGTTTAACAAGACTGTCTTTTGCAATTTCAGCTTGTAAGTATGCAGCGTTTACTCGCTCCATTGAGGTGTAATACTCACCCAGATGGCTCATGAATTGATTCCATTGACTACTGTATTCGCTTAGCTTCGGATTTGCTGATATTATTGCTGTGGCTTGTCGTCCTGAAGTGGCTGTTTTGTTGTATTCGCTGACAAAATTGTCCCACTCCTCAGCTGAGTATCGCATGGTGAAACTGGCTTCGTGGATACGAACGGAATTTACTCCATTTAATGTTTGTGTCACTGCATCGCTTATTTCGTTATATATACCCACCAGTTCATTGGAATTTGAAATAACGCTGCTGCTAATGGAAACAACCAAAGTGATGACAGCTATCATGAATATTATTATACCAAATCCAAAAAGTATTTTCGTGCCTATTTTTATATTTTTCATGTCATACCCCTTGTTAAAAATAATCTAACCTTACTCTACATTATTTATCGACAAATTATGTATAAAGTAAAGCAATTGTTGTTTTTTTTCGATAATTTCAAATGGGTATGTTAAAGCATCTTCAAATAAGAGTAGATGTGTTAAAAACTAGGAGGAAGGAACAATGTCGAATCGAGCGGTTATAAATGGTAAAAAGGGGAAAACTCGAAAAAATGGTTTAATAGGAGAACTGGAAAAGCTTGTGGAAGCAGGTGAAATCGGCGATTTCGGAGCGGTAATCAATATGAGCGGATTGTCGGGAAAAGATGCTTCGGTGGCAAGTTTGATTAATACAGCGATGAAAAACTATAAAAATGCAATGGAATATAGTTTAATGAAATATCAGCTTACAAGCAATGCTCTCGGGGTTGCTTTGTGGGATATGGATGTGGTGGGTGGAGACCCGATAAATCCTAATAATAGCTTTACTTGGTCTTCAGAATTTCGTTGGATGCTAGGATTTTCCAATGAAGCGGATTTTCCCAATGTGCTTTCCAGCTGGAGCGATAGAATCCATCCAGATGACAAGGAAAGAACACTTGCTGCTTTTGCTGCTCATCTAAACGACCGCTCGGGTAGGACACCATATAATATTGAAAACAGGCTAATGATGAAAAATGGTGAATATAGACATTTTCATGCTTTCGGTAATACCCTTCGAGATAATAGCGGGGTGCCTTTGCGAGTGGCAGGTGCGCTTATGGATATAACAAATAGGCAAATTATGCAAGATCAGCTCATGACCAATGATTTACGCTTTGGATTGTTACTGAAAAGTATAAATATTGCCTTGTGGGATATGGAGGTTGACCCCCATGATCCAGTGGGGGGAGCAAATGATTTTTGGTGGTCAGACGAATTACGCCATATGCTGGGCTTTTCTGGCGAGCATGATTTCCCCAATGTTTTGAGCAGTTGGAGCGATAGACTGCATCCAGAGGATAAAGAAGCCACATTAAATGCATTCGCAGCTCATTTAAACGATTATACTGGTAGAACACCATATAACGTGGTATATCGTTTGCAAAACAAAGCAGGGGAATATATGCTCATAAAGGCTGATGGCTCCACCATGCGTGATGCTGATGGAATACCCCTTCGTGTGGTTGGTTCCGTTGAGGATGTAACCCATGAGTTGAGAAAAGAAAACTTGGATATTTTTATCCATGATTTCACAGAAGAAATTGATGGAATGACAAATGACATGGCGATGATTCTAAAAGCTGCTGAGTCGTTGAAATCGGCTCAGGAGACTAATTTGAAAAACTCAGAAGAGTCTGAAAAATATGCTTCTGAGACAAAAAATATCGTTTCAACGATACAAAGTATTGCCTTCCAGACAAATATTTTGGCACTTAATGCTTCAGTGGAAGCTGCTAGAGCGGGAGTCCATGGCAAAGGTTTTGCAGTTGTTGCCGAGGAGGTTCGAACCCTTGCTTCAAAGAGTGCAGAAGCTTCCTCACAAATAGAAAGCAAGCTAGTTGCTATTCAAGATTCATCTGTTTTAATGACAAATGATATTAAAAACACGCTATCCCTTGTCAACGAGCAAACCGAGCTCATTGCAGACATAAAAGCTTTGGTAGATAAATTAGTGGGAACATATGATGAATTAACCAGAATGATAAGAAGCAATTAAGTTTGCTATTAACGAGGGGACGGTGTGAACAGGGGGACGGTTCTTTTGTTCACGTTCTCTGAACGCGGGGACGGTTCTTTTGTTCACGTTCACTGAACGCTGGACTGATTCTTTTGTACAGGAGGAACGTGAACAAAAGAACCGTCCCCGCGTTCACAAAAGAACCGTCCCCCTGTTCACAGAACCGTCCCCCTGTTCACTCCGTCCCCCCATTTATGATTCCCTTGGTGGGAAGGGTTCGATGGGGGGGTCGGGGATTATGAAGCTTTCTTCGGGTTTGAATACTGCAACAATTCTGTTGTCGCTGGTTCCTGTGTTGTAGTTAAATGGTGCTTTACAGGTGATGAGGGTAACCCTCGCTTCGCCGGTTGTATCCATTATTTTTTCTCCAGGAGCAGTGGCGAGAAGATAGACAAAGACGCTCTCCAGTCTGAATACTTCCCTTGTACCATCGTCGTATAGGATTTCCATTTCATCGCCGATTTCCAGGGTATCTAAATCATGAAGCTGTCCGCTGCGTCCGCTCCAGATATTGTGGCTGGCAAATATGGCATTACCAGTGTTTCCCGGAATTGCACTGTCTTTCCACCAGGATATGATGGAGCCAGAGTGAACTATGTGCATGGTGCTGTTTTCAAAATCGGTTTCAGTACCTTGGATTTCAGCATCCACATTGATTGCTGGGATATACATCCATATGGGAATAGCTTCGATGGGGATATAAGGAGGTTCTTCATCTTCTTCTATTTCTACTGTTGTTTCATCATCGAGTGGTGATATGCTTGCAATTTCTATTTCATCAACATTCGTGTAAGGATTTGGAGCGGTGTCAGGGCTTGAGGGAGTCTGAATTGAACTTTCACTAGTAGCGCAGGAGGGTAGGAGCAGCATAATAGAAATAACAAGCAAAAG
The DNA here is from genome assembly GCA_009777775.1 of Oscillospiraceae bacterium. GTDB lineage: Bacteria > Bacillota > Clostridia > Oscillospirales > Oscillospiraceae > WRMH01. The sequence goes on along the minus strand of WRLE01000010.1, from coordinate 95,368 downwards.
CATTGATGAGAATCTGGCAATGCTTTGCTTGTTTTTTTGTAGTTGAATGCTTATATATTTCATGTTTTCATCATATCATAAATAGCAACTTGCAACAATACGAAAGGATTGTATAACGTATAATTATGACTCGTTTTCAATGGGGATGCCTGTTATTATTATGTCTGTTAGATAGTTAGTACCTGAGCTTTGTGTAGTTGCTCCTGAAACAGATAGTGTACTGACATTGAGAAAACGGATATATAATGTTTCGATGTTTTCCATGGATGCATTTAGCTTATATGGTCCGAGCTCTATATATTTACCTTCAGAACCAACTGTGTACTTAATATGGAAGTTTTCATTATCGGTGAGCGGTAGCCATGTCACTGCGTCATGGCTATATTCCAAAGTAAAATCCTTCGGTCCTGTCGCCGAGCCTTTTGTCCAAAATGAAAGCTCAATGTCATTATATCCAGCAGTGGATATTTCGCTCAAGAGCCAATACTGTGAAGCTGTGTTCCAGCCTCTACTATAATATGAGTATTGTGGGCTGTCTTTTGTTGTTCCACCTGTTCCCCCGTTGATATTGATATCGTATGGTCTAGTGAGTGTTGCTGCATGGTTACTAGCTGTCAAAGCAGATGGTTTATAAGTAGTGGAATCAAGAGGTTTTACTGTTGGAGTCCATGCCACGATGGTTTCTCTTTTGTCTTTATTTTGCAATAAGCCCATTGAGTTTGCTATGAAAAAAGCGGGAATTAGAAGTAGTAAACATATTGTAATTACAAGTGTACCCCTTTTGTATCTGATAGTCAGTTTCATGTAGTGTTACCCTTTCATTTAGCTATTACCCTGTATAGTTTATTAGAATCATTCTATAGGCTGTAGCTACTTTAAGGTCAAGGGTGTAATATAGATTTCTGTTATTTCTTGCATATTTTCGCTAAAAGTATTATAATGTATGGAGTTTATTATATGAAAAGAGGGATTTTATGAAATGTCCGAATTGCGGTACAGAGCTTGAAAAGGGAACCCGCTTTTGTACGAATTGCGGAACAAGGCAAGAACTGGAAGATATTAATAGTGAAGTAGAGAATGAAGAACAAGGTGAACTCATAATAGAGTCACAAGAACCGATAATAGAAGATAACGAACCTGAAAAAGAGTCTGCTGAACAGGATGCAGTTGCGGAAACGCCTATTGAAGTAGAGTCAGTAGAGGAAGTATCTGCTGCTGTCGCGGAAGAACCAGCAGAAGCAGAAGCAGAAGCAGAAGTAGAAGCAGAAGCAGAAGTAGAAGCAGAAGCAGAAGCAGAAGCAGAAGCAGAAGCAGAAGCAGAAGCAGAAGCAGAAGCAGAAGCAGAAGCAGAAGCAGTGGCAGAAGAGCCAGCTGCGACAGCAGTAGAAGAGCCAGCAGCAGAAGAGCCAGCAGCAGAACCAACTGCGGAGGAATCAACAGAGCAGGAGGATCAGGCAGCGACAGAAGAAGCTGAGGAACCTGCCGCAGCAGCAGCAACAGATGCACCACCAGCTGCTCAAGCTGAGCAACCCGCTGCAGCCACTACAAGCCCAGCAGCTTCTACAAGCCCAGCAACACCTCCACCACCCGTAGCACCTCCTCCACCACCAGCACCAACAACTCCACCCAGCAGTATTGTGGAGACCCAAGGCGAGCCTGTTGGGAAACCAAAAAGAGGACTATTCCTAAAAGTCGCTGTACCAATTATCATTATCGCATTGATAGCAGGAACTATATTTTTTCTACGACGTAAACCAACAGGAGTAGAGACTCTAGCCCTTCCTATGGAAAACTTCGCACAAGAAATTCAGCAACGCATAAACTCATCTCCACTGGTTCTCTTTGGTTTGTTAAATGAAAGCTTGACAGATGGTAAGACGACAGTCACTTTTTTAATAGAAGAGTCAATGTATCTCAATGAACTGTCATTAAGCTTAGCAATTACATCTAATGCGAAAGATTCGGATATTGCAATTGAATTTAGTTTAGAACGGGTAGACCCATTTTACGGTGATCAGAACATAAATGCCGAGCTTTTCATGGACAAAGAAAGAATAGCAATCGGAACGAAATTGTTCGATGATAATTATTATGGTATTCGCTATTCCACATTTGTCGATGATATTATTGTATTTGCCAATAGATTTGGTTTGGATCAAGCAACTGTGAGTGTCCTTACCACAATGGTGGATGTTATCCAAGAAGTCATGAACACAGAAGCAAAGGAAGCAGTCGAAATTTCACCGGAAACCTATGCAGCTATTGAGAGAGTCCTTGAATTGTGTGAAACTACCTTTGAAAGTGTTGACCTTTCCACCATTGGAAGAACAGACTCTGGTATGAAATATGAGATAGTCATTCCAAAGGCTGCGATACTTCAAGTATTTACCGAGTTTTATGAATATTTGGAATCCAATGATGAAATTCGTGATGCATATAATCGTTTTTCAGCCTATTCTATTGGAATGAGCTACAATGCTGCTCTTGGTGAAATCAGAAGCGTAATTGCAGAATTTGATGAAATGTATTCTGAAGAAAGTAGTGTTGTTGGAACTATCTACGCTGATGAAAATAGACTTTTGATGATAGAGTATAATTACGATATCATAATTAATTCTCGCTGGGGTGATGTTGATAGAACACTCATGAATGTGGTACTAGACTTTGGTGAATCAGTTTTAGATCCTTGGTCAATCACCAGTTCCGTTGATAATGGATATTATATAGAGGAAGTTGAAATGATATGGTATTATCAGGAAAACTCTTCCAATGGAAGCTATGTGAATACCATCGAAATAAAGACAGAATATTACACTATTAAACTTACAGCCGAATGGCAGAAATCTACCGGTCGCTATGTTTTGTCAATTAAAGATGATTACGGCTGGTATGATGATGAAATCACGGGTAGACTGATTATCGATAACGACAACTCAGGATTTACGTTCACTGTTGATACTTTTCCTGGGTCTGAGTTTTTATTCGATGAACGTGGCAGCAGTTTTTTATTCAGCATAATCGGCGAGTACAATGTGAAAGTTAAAGAAATCGAGTTCATCAACATCGATAAATGGGATATGGAACTCATGGAGAGAGTGGTGATGTTCATCGAAGGCGGATTTGATGGAGATGATTATGATGACAGCGGATATGTGACGGAGACGCCGTCTTCTCCTCTCATCATTCCTGACTTGACGACTCCTGAGCCAGAGCCGATACCCATTCCACAGATTCCAGTGGGGTAATAGTCTCTAGCTCAATAGTGTGAAAATACAACAACCCCGCAATGCAGCTTGTTTGCATTGCGGGGTTTTGAGCATTACTTATATTGCATTTGTAGTGGAATAAGATTCTTCACTTCGTTCAGAATGACACTTTTTGTGCCTACGATTCACTGTTAGTGTCTGCCTTTATACTGGGACCAGGCTGTTTATGTCTATGATTAGGCTGATGGAGCCGTCTCCTAGGACGGCGCAGCCGCCTATTCCGTGGAGGCCCATGTTGTGCCTTTGAATATAATCTGGTAAAGGTTTTATGACTGCTTGCTGCTCGCCGATGAGTTCATCCACGAAGAGGCAAAATGTGGTTTCGTCATTTGATATCATTATTAGAATACCATCGTCCAGGTTCTCGTAATCCGGTGGAATGTCGAATATCCTGTATAATCGCATTACGGGATATACTTCGCCGCGAATCATAATCATTTCGCTTCCATCGGGGTCAAGGAATATATCGCCGTCATTGGGTTTGAAGGATTCTTGGATATAGAGCATTGGAGCTATGAACACGAGATTACCCACTCGTAGTTTCATTCCTTCAATGATTGCCAAGGTCAGCGGAATTCTTATTTGGACTGTCATCCCTTGTCCTGGGGTGCTATCCACTAGAATTGTGCCACCTAGCTTGTCAATGTTTCTTCTCACCACATCCATGCCGACTCCTCGACCGGAAAACTCTGTGACTTCTGAGTTTGTGGAAAAACCTGCCATGAATATCATGTTATATGCTTCTTTGTCGGAAATTTCATGGTCTGGTTTTGTGTTGAGTCCCTTTTCCGTTGCCTTTTGAATGAGAACATCCCTATCAAGTCCCTTGCCATCGTCTTGAACCAATATGACCACATCGTCCCCTGCGCTTCGAGCTTCAAGGGTTATCTTTCCAGTTGTGGGTTTCCCATTTTGGGCGCGAACATCGGGAGTTTCGATTCCATGGTCCACTGCGTTGCGAATGAGGTGCATCAGTGGGTCAGAGAGGGTGTCGATGATATTTTTATCAACTTCCGTTTCTTCGCCAATGAGGGTCAGCTCCACTTCCTTGCCGACCTTTTTGCTAACATCCCTAACAAGCCTGTGCATTTTTTGAAATGCATTGGAAACTGGGAGCATCCTGATGGACATGACGATTTCTTGGAGGTCCTTTATCAGCTTTCTAAGCTCCTGGCTGCTGCGTTCAAAAGCTTCGATATGGAGATTAGCCACTTCGGGGTTTTTCGTTACCATGGATTCTGTTGTTACGATTTCACCCATGAGATTCATCAGATTGTCAAGCTTGCTTACATTGACACTGATGAAGTTTTGAGTTGTTGAAACTGTTGTTGTTGGTCTATCGACGGCAACAGTTTCTTCATTACGGATTTCCAGGATTCTTGGGCGCATATCATCGGGAAGTTCATCGCTATCGGCTGGAAGAAGCGAGATGTTAGAGCTGTGGAGAAACATCACCGCATCAAGGAGTCCGGTTATCACATCGGGATTTTCCGCAGATTGAATATAAATGATAAATCCGTTGGAAACAATCTCCTCGCTTGTGTGTGGGTCACTTAAATCCTCAGGAATCGTTTTGATTTTTTCACACAATGGAGTCAAAGCGTTTGCCACCCCGAAAGCACGCATATTTTCCATTTGACATTCCGGCTCGAAAAGTATCGTAATTTTATAATATGGAGAATCGGAATCAACGTAAGTGCTGGTATCTCCAGTTTGCATACTAGAAACGGTGCTAGAAGCACTGGGTGCTGCTTCTTCTCCCATAATAAGCGCGAGATGGGCATGGATCTGGTCGTTGAGGTTGTCAAAATCTCCATCCGCTTCCATCCCTGCGGAGAGCTTGTCGATTTCTTCTTTGAAATTATCTAGGGCAACAAGGGTTAGGTCAAAAACCCCTTCTAAAGCATCGGAATCTGTCCTTGTTTTTCCTTCTCTTATTTTATCGAACATATCTTCTAGCGCATGGGCGAGTTTTGCTAGATTGTCGAAGGACATCATGGATGCGGAGCCTTTGATTGTATGCATTACCCTGAATATCTCGTTTATATGATCGCTGCTCAGGGATTTTTCTTTTTCGCTTTGGAGTAATGTCTCCTCAAGGGACTCCAATAACTGCTGCGTTTCAAAAATAAACACATCAAACATTGGGTCTTTTTCACGCATTAGTGCCACCTCCCATCGGTATTACCTTGTATTAAACTGTATGCAAAATTTAGCATACGGAAAGTCTTCATGTACCCCATATATGCTTATGCCAATTTTTTTATCGCCGCAATTATACCTTCTTCTTTAAAAGGTTTGACAATAAAGCCTTTAGCGCCAGAAACGATCGCTTCTCTAACCATGGCTTCTTGACCCATTGCTGAAACCATGACGACCTTTGCTTGAGGATCGTGTTTTTGGATCTCTTTTAAAGCATCGAGTCCGCTCATTTCTGGCATAGTGATGTCCATGGTTACAATATCCGGTTGAAGCTCCTTATAAAGCTCAACGCCGATGAGCCCATTTTCAGCCTCACCAATAACTTCGTAACCGTTTTTGGTGAGCATGTTTTTGATGGAGATTCTCATGAATGCTGCATCGTCAACGATTAACACCTTGGCCATAATATCCCTCCTGTATATGTGTTATTTATTAGCAATGGTAATTGCTTTTTAAATATATTTTTCGCCTAAACCAACTGTTTTTATTTTCAGCGCGCCTGTGTCGATATCCAACTCGATGGTACGCCCGTGGTTGCCGCCAGTATCGTTTCCCTGTACTGGAATACGAAGCTGGTTCAATATAGCCAGGCTGGCTTTGGCGTTGCGCTCGCCGATTTTCATGATGTCGCTGTTTTGGGACTTACCGAACATATGGGCACCGCCTGCGATTTTTGCCACCAATGAGTTTCGAGATGCGCCGCTGCGGGTGATTTGATTCAATAGTTCAATTATGGCAGAATCGGCGAATTTTGCGATATTCTGCCCTTCAAATCCTTTATATGTGGGCAGCATAACATGAGCGAGTCCACCGATTTTATGAACTCTATCGTAAAGCGTTATACCTATACATGACCCTAAACCCAGAGTCGTTAGAATGTCGGGATGCTTTGCTACTTTCAGATCCGCCATACCAACAACAATCAATCCCATATCAGCTATCCAATCCTAATGAACCGAGAAGTTTATTATATGATACATAATCAGGAATCAAAAAAAAGTGTCCGGCAATTTCTCCATCGAGGTCTTCGAATTGCGTTTTCAGAAATAGCACCGAGTCTCCAATCTGTCCATATTGAACAGTGGCGATGCTTATAATCGCACCGAGCATATCGATGGCGATTTGCGGGACAGATGGAACGATGTGCAAGCCAGACATGGTTGAAATAGCCGATAGGAAAGAACCTACCAATATGTTTGCTATTTCGGTGAGAGTATCACGCTCCATTTCGTCCAAATCAAAATTAGGCGTGTTTACATCACGAGCCTGTATCTCAAGTGCCTGAGCAACCATAGCCATGGCATCGTTCATTTTTAGAAGCAGCATAATAAAGCCGTTCATTTCACCAGAAAAATCAACCAGCATTCCGGAAACTAAGGTTTCAGGTCCGTCCAGTACATTCATCATGTCGTTGAATGTCACTACGGAGGCATCGGGTACGCTCATTGATATTCTGCGGTTCAATAGACCGGCAAGGGCAGAGGCTGCATTTCCAGCTCCTATGTTTCCAATTTCTTTGAAAACATCAAGATGCTTCATTAAGTCGTCATCGTTACATTCGGGCATTTGCCTACTCCATCGGAAGATTTTACAGCAGTCTTAAGTCCGATACTCTATTTATCGACAAATAAAGAAAGAAGTTAATAATATTTATGTTAAAACTAACGCTTATGTTAATGTGACTTTTTTGGAGGTAAGCAATGTCAATGCGAATAGATGCTGCTTTAACACCTAGCTCGGGTGGAGTGCAGATTAGATTTGATACGGGTTCATTTGCTGCGTCCTTAAGAGTTGGCGATGAAATATCGGTGCAGGTTCTATCATCAAATAAAGACGCTGTAGTGATGAAAGCTGAAAATGGGCAGATATTTCGAGCAAGGGTAGAATCGCCTGTATCATTTGCTCTAGGTGATTTAGTTTTGCTTCAAGTGAGCGGAAGCGAAGATGGAAGCGTTTTTCTTTCAATAAAGGAGACAATTGAATCGGTGGATAAATCCGCTTATGCGGAGGCTGAACGCAGTTTTGAAGATAAGAGCCTCTTGCCATATGCCAACAGATTAGCAGACTTGAATTTGCCAGTCACAGAGGACTCTGCTCGCGTGATGGTGAAGCTTCTTTTCAAATACCCTGATATGACCATGGAGCAAGCCGCATTCATAGCAGCAAATGGATTAGCAACTGATGAAAGTCTAGTGGAGGCAGCGTTAATTGCGTTATCGAGAAATGAGGATACATCATCATTAATCGCCTCGCTTTCTGAGATATTGGCGAGCGAGCAGGAAGAGGCACTTATACTGGAGTCTTATATGGGCGTGCCTTCTGACTCCCCTGTTGATATTGAAACTCTTTCGGTATCCGCTAGGTTGGACAGGCTTTTGGAACTACTTGAAAATGGTTCGATTGATGGTAGCGAAATCGAAAGCTTCCTTAACGGTGGAGAAATCATAGATGAATCAAAAGCCATGGAAGCAGAGAGGGATACGATTACAATCGGACAATGGGTAGCCCTTGTTCAAAATGGTGAAATAGATAAGGCTCATACGATGCTTCATACAAATGGCTTAAGCAACCTCACAGAAGGACTGTCATCGGTTAATGAGCAAGAAAGAAGTCCCTTGGTCAATGGTGAAAATATCGTTTTTGCTAATGTTGATATGGTTACTGAACAAAGTGATAGTATACTTGCATTAAACAACGCTAATGAGTTGGAAGTTGCTTTAGTTGGAACAAACATCACAGAAAATCCAGCTGTTTTAATGGATACTGCTGTCGATGGTTATAATGAACCTTTAATAGAGTCTGGTGAACCTGATACTATTTCGTCTAATTCCATGTCTCAAGCTGCTCCATTCATTGATGCATTATCGTCTACAGCAGTAGATGATGCTAAATCTGCAATTGTCACTCTTTTGTCAGAGTTGGAAGCATTTAAAGACACGCCACCACCAGTGCTTGATAGATTTTCAAACATGCTATTGAATGCTACTGGGAATGAAAACAATGAAATCAACATGGAAAGTGATAAAATAGCTAATCAACTTGATGGATTATTCGCACAATTAAGCCTAGAGAATAAAGATACTGGACTGGAATTAAAACGAGCAAGAGAGGAGCTTTTTGCAAGACTCATGCTCATGGAAGAGACAATATCGAAAGCAAGCTCTCCAGCTAAGGGAGAAATAATTGAGCAAACTCGAAGGCTAATGGATCATGTGCGCTTACTTGATAATATAAAAGAGTTTGCTTATATGCAGATTCCCATTAATATCAATGAAAGAAAAGAAGCAGCGGAGCTATATGTGTTCAAAAAAAGGGGAAATAAACCCATCGACCCTGAGAATGTCAATATTTTATTGGCTTTGGAGCTTGAACACATGGGTCGCTGGGAGGGACTCATTAGTTTCAAAAACAAGGATGTTTCCGTTAAAATGGAAGTGCGAGGTCTCGATGAAAAGGATGCTTTCAGCGAACAAACATATAAGCTCCACGAACTACTAGCAGAAATCGGCTTTCGACTAATGGGCACAGAAATAGGAATTCTAGAAACAGAAGCAACACCAATCAATGCCAAAGTGAAGCTTGAAACAATGACAAAAGGCAGCCTTGGAATAGACGTGTTTGTTTAATTAATAATGAATAATGAATAATTAGACTAACGCAAAGCAATACAATGATATTCGTAGGGTGCGGCATCCCTGACGCGCCGCAATGCATGATGCAAGATAATACAATGAACAATGAATAATGAACAATGATCCATGAATAATTAGACTAACGCAAAGCAATACTATGACATTCGTAGGGCGCGGCATCCCTGACGCGCCGCAATGCATGTTGCAACTTAATACAATGCACCAAATCTAAAAGTGTCATTAATCATTCATTATTAATTGCTTATTAAACCGGAGGTTTCGTATGGGTACAGATGATAGAAAAATTGATAAATCTTCAAAGATAGATAATCGCTTTCCTCCCGTTGTAAATGAGTCTAAGATTCCAGTTCGGCGGGCGGCGGCGATTGTTTATGACCCGCAAAAACATGATGTTCCCATATTGTCTGCCTTTGGCGAGGGGCATATAGCTGACAAAATGGTTGCGCTGGCAAGGGAATCTGGAGTACCTATTTTACCTGATAAAAACATATCTTCAGTCTTATCAAAGGTAAGCATAGGCGATGAAATCCCAGAGGAACTCTACGAAGCCATAGCAAAAGTCCTAATTTTCGTAAGCGACGTAGACCGAAAATACGGAGAAGCTCTTTCAATGAACAATGAACAATGAACAATGAACAATTCTATAATCTTGAATAAAAGAGTATACTATACAAGCTAAGCAATATTGTAATTCCACTAATAAAACTCTTCGTTTCGCTCTTAAATGGTACTTTGAGATTTAGTGCATTGTATTATATTGCATCTAGCATGGCGGCGCGTCAGGGATGCCGCGCCCTACGAATGTCATTGTATTACTTTGCGTTAGTTTAATTGTTCATTGTTAATTGAACAAGCTTTTCGTCCGATACTATAATTAGCATATTATTTTGGGAGTACTAATAATGACAAATGCAATAAATCCTGTTTCTGGTGGTGAATATTTGGAAGTTCCTCGAGGTACTGAGCGAGCGGAGGAATCTACCCTTGATTTTTCTACTATTATTGCTGATGCGCTTCGGGATGAAGTTACTCGGATGAGTGTTACTGCACAGCCTGGTGGCTCAGGGTCTATGGGAAGCGGATATATGCCACTCAATATGCAAAGCCAGGGGCAGGGGATTGAGCAGCTTATCCTTGCTGCGGCAGCTGGGGGAGAAGTCACCGATGCTCAGGCTGCTCTATTTATGCTTTGCATGATGATGCAGACAAGCCAAGACAGCGATTTCTCTATGATTATGCAAATGATGGCTACCATGATTTCTCAAATCTCAGATGAAGAAGGTAGCTTGCGTAATTCTGTAATGTCTTCTTCATATGACCCTTATGTGCTGGATAGCATAGACTGGGGAGTATTCGGAAATAGACTCTATGGTAATGCCGGTACAAGCGGAGCATACTTGCCTTTGGAATTTTGGCGTCCCACTACGGCGATAGTTACCAGCAACGAAGATAACAGAAGCCCTGAACGGTACAACTCTGTTATAAGACAATTTCGTGTGGAAACAGCAGAGCGGTATAGACCATATCGAGATGGAAATACCTATTGTAATATCTATGTTTGGGATGTTACTAGAGCCATGGGTGCTGAGGTTCCCCTATATACCGATGCAACAACCGGCGAAATGCGCATATACCCAGATACCCAAGGTGCTACATCAATGACTGCTGTAAAAATGGATGCTTGGCTCAAAAAATATGGTTCTCAATATGGTTGGCATCAAGTTGATGGCGAGACTGCCCAGAGATATGCCAACGAGGGAAAACCTGCCATCACTACAGCTGGGACCATTGACCATGTGCAAATTGTTTGCCCTTCTAGGGATGGCAGCTATGACCCAATAAGGGGAGTTACCGTTGCCCAAGCGGGGAGCAGAGTCACTAGCTATACCCATATAAGCGACATATATAGTTCAAATGCGCTTAATAATCATGTGAGCTATTGGGTACATGATTGAATTAGGAATTAGAATTTAGGAATTAGGAATTATGGCATCCATATTGGATCATTACAAGATTCTTGGGGTCGGTATCGGTGCCGATTTGGCAGAGATTACGATTTCATACAAAAGACTCTGCCGTATATACCATCCTGATGTGAACGCAGACCCCCAAGCAGAAGAATTGATGAAAAAAATCAACATAGCATATGCTGTGTTGAGGGATAAACTCAGGCGCGAAGCTGCTTTTCGCGAACGTGCTGCATTTTCGCGTACCACTAGGAAATACACCGCCAGCGAGTCACGGCACAACAATACAGAATCTTCCAATACACAAGCCCAGTCTGATGAAATTGCACATGGGGTTGTGTATTCCTATTTCAGAGCCATCAATTCCTTTGATTATAACAGTGCATATAATTGTCTTAGCGCATATGATAAACAAAATATACCAAAGGAGGGTTTTATTGAATGGCGAAAGTCAGTAGCTAGGCTTTTTCCCATGCGGGAGTTCATAGTTGAAACTCGTTCAACTCCTGCTGTTGTTACATTCAATGGGACCAATGGCGCAACCAACCAGATTGCAAAAAAATTCAAAGTGACTGTCACCGAGGAAAATCTCATTGACAATACTTTGAATACTGGTGATGTGGAGAAGCTTGTGGTGCTGGAAAATGCCACTTGGAAAATCTATCTCGGTTATAGGGATGTGAGCGAGTTGACACGCAGCTTTGAAGAGCGTTTTGAGACTGGTCAACGGCGTGATGTGGCGAAGCTATTTGAAGAGTATACGGCAGGTTTGCATCCACCATATAATATGTTTAACCTAGTTGGCTTGCGCAGGGCAGTTTCAAAGGAAATATACAGAAAGAAGCGTTTTGGTGGAGCATTAACCTTTGCGGCAATTTCCGTAAAAGCAGCAGGAGCTTCAGCAGAAGGTCAAGAGGAGCTTCAGCGGTTAGCAGCAAAGACGATGACCAGTATGCTGCGGGAAACAGATGTACCGGCATATGTGGGCGATGGAGTTTTCGCCATCATGTATGTGGAACTGAAAAAGAAAAATGCCCAGGAGATTATCAGCCGTTTGGCAAGAAACATAAGAGAAAACGCAAGAGTCCATTTCGATGGCACAGCAATGGTGGAGTATGTCTACGAATCAGTATCCGGCAATGAAGTAGCAGATATGAATGTACTAGACTCTGTACTCTTGAAGTTTCTGAAAAAGCTATAACTTGTGTATATATTTGCGAAAAGGGTGAGAAACCAATACTTTCTGTACAGTTATGAAATAAATCCATCTATCGAAATAAAATATCTACTCAATAGATATGAATTGTGATTAACTAGTGACAATGTCATGATGTAAATTAACTTCAGATAATGTCACAAGTTAAACACAATTCATTTTTATTCGCTTAATAAGTAGCGGTGTAAAGAGTATAATAGGCAACGTACATAACATATAGTTTTACCCAACACTCATTAGCTATTTACTGTGCGTTATTTTGATCAATTCGCACAGCAATTACGATATTGTTGTCGAAGAAGTTGACAGGAGGTTTGTTATCTATGGAAATATATAGACAAGTGATTAACAGCAGTACACTCGATGGGGTAATATCATTGCCGGATCTATTCCAAAATAAAAGAGTTATTGTTACGGTTTCATTGGTAAGAGATGAAAAAAAGCTGCCGTTATTGAGCATTGAAAACATCGATGATATGCTAAAAGGCTCAATAACAGAATCATTAATTGGCGTGATCCAAAACTCTCAAATGTCGCTTGAGGAAGATGATTCATAATATCATCAATGCTTTTTAATATGACTAATAATTTAACCAAGTTAGCGTAGAATACACTGTCGCTTTCTTGGTTATAATTATACCTATATATGCTTGAATTTTTACATTTGCATTACCCATTGATGTTGTTGCATTTATGTGTTACACTAGCGATGCACATACAAAGCATGATAGAAGCAAAAATGAATATGCACTGACAAATTATAAACGGTAAAGATAATGAACCAATCAATATTAATTTATATATTTAACCTCAGCATCCTAATCGGATTCATCATACCTTCGCTTAATATATTGCTGAGTTGGCTTGGTGGTTTGTTCAACGGAAGTGTCGATGTTGACACCGATGTCGATGTTGACTTGGATGTCGATATAGACTTGGATTTGGACCTAGACCTTGATCTCGATTTCGATTTGGATATTGGTGACATGGGTGATGTCGGCGAAATCGGTACAACGGGAGCTGCAGGAGATGGACTCAGCGAAGTTGGCAGCAATAGCGGTGCCATTGCATTTAATCTTATGTGCCTCTGTTTCTCCCTCGTTGTCTTTGGTGTTGTAGGACATACTTTCAGGCGTTTTATGATTATTTTGCCTATTACTATAGCCTTGTTGATTATCTGTTTAGCCATAAGTTATTATGCATATTCTTTATTATATAAGCAAGTAATCAAGCGCCTTAAAGAGAGCGATTCTACTGCAATATCGTTGAAAGACCTACCTGGGAAAAATGCAGAAGTTACCCTTAGGATATCTACCGACAACATGGGAACGATTTCGTTACGAGACAGCACCGGAGCCACAATTTCCTTTCGAGCGAAAATAGACCCCGATTTGAAAGACCAAATGCCTGCTGTAATTCAAAAGGGCGAATCAGTACTTATCACCGAAGTTGACATAGCAAACAAACTCTGCTATGTCACTACATATTATGGACGAGTCGGAAACACATTTTAAGGAGGAAGTAAAAATGCCTTATATTATTGCAATATCAGTCATAGTAGTAGCGTTTATTCTCGTTCTCATCGTAATCAGTGGTACTTGGAAAAAAGTACCCTCGGACAAAGCTGGCGTGGTAGTAGGTGTAGGCAAACCAAAGGTAATCACTGGTGGGGGTAGTATAGTCATCCCCATGTTCCAGCGCATTGACATTATTACATTGGAAAACATCATGTTTCCTGTGGAAATACGTTCCACAAAAACCAAGCTGGGCGTTCCCATCAACGCAGATGGAATAGTCGTCTTAAAAGTGAAAAATACAGAAGAATCCATTCTTGCCGCCGTCCAACAATTTAATTGCACCAATGATGCAGAAACGGTTACAATGATCCGCACACAGGCATCCGAAGTGTGCAAAGGAAAGCTGAGAGAAATCGTATCGTCCCTCAGTGTCGAAGACATATACGACGATAGGGAGAGCTTTGCCACAAAGGTTCAGGAAGTCGCCGGTAAAGAATTGGAAGAAATGGGTCTGGAACTAAAATCCTTCACCATAAACGACATCACAGACGAAGAAGGCTATATCGAAGCCTTGGGTAAAGAGCAAATCGCTAAGGTGAAATCCGAAGCCGCCATCGCCGAAGCTGAAGCAGAAAAAAACAGACAAATCAAAACAGCTGAAGCTATGAGGTTGGGAACTAGCGCTCAATTGGAAGCCGATGCACAAATAGCCGAAGCAGAAAAGAACAAAGAGTTGCAAGTACTGGCTTTCCAAGAAGAACAGGAAACACGCCGAGCTAGATCTGACGCAGCGTATCGAATTCAAGAAAATATTACTTCCATGGAAGTGCGAAACACCGCTTTAGATGTTGTCATCCTGGAAGCAAAACGACAACAAGAGGTTGCTGAAGCCCAAGTACAAGTAGAAATCCAATCAGAGCTGAAGAATATCGAGCTTGCTCAAAGGAAAGCCGAAAGAAAACAAGCAGAACTTCAAGAAATAGTCATTCGTCCAGCAGAAGCCGAAGCTGAAATGCGCCGTATCGCTGCTGAGGCGCAAAAATATGAACAAATCCAACGGGCGGAAGCCGAAGCTGAAAAAGTCCGCCTAGAAGGTGAGGCAAATGCCAAGGTGCAGGCTGCGCTTATCATGCAAGAAGGTGAAGCTAGGGCAAAGGTCATCGAATCAATGGGTGTCGCCGAAGCTGAAGCTATACGCCTGAGAGGTCTTGCTGAAGCTGAGGCTCTTGAAAAAAGAGCAGAAGCACTCGCAAAAATGAACGAAGCTGGTAAACTTGGCATGGTCATAGAGAAGTATCCAGAAATAGTTGCTGCAGCCGCAGAACCTCTCAGGAATATCGGGAAAATCACATATGTCGGCGGTGTGGGTGAAGGTGGCTCCAGCGTTGCTGGTGAAGTAGCTGGTTATACAGCCGGTGTGTTAAAAGCAATCACTGAAGTTATAAACGATACTCTAGGTTTCGACCTTACCGAAGTAATGAGAGCCAACACCTACGATGCTAAAGTGAACAATAAGTTGCAAATCGATGTAACAGGACTCCCAGGAAGCACAACTGCTCAATCAGAAAGTGACTAGCAAGCACATTGCTCAATTTAATCTTACTTAATCTACATCCTGACATTATCACTAGTTAATCACATTTAATGATATATTGTTTGACTTCATTTTAGTGTATGCTATAATTGATTTGTTGCTAAGTAACCCATTTTATTATATTGGATCGAGTCAATGGCGTTAATATAATACTAAATATAGTTTATGCTAGGATGTGATGATATGTACGAGCAACTTACGAGAATTACTCATAATCCCGATGTGATGGGAGGTAAAGCCTGTATTAAGGGGACTCGTGTTACTGTGGGTATGATCCTGACACTTCTAAGTGAAGGTAAAACAATTAAAGAGCTACTGGAGGATTATCCGTACCTGAATAATGAAGATATAATGCAAGCGATAGCATATGCTGCTTGGATGGTTGATGGCAGAGAGGCAGTGATTGTATCTACATGAAGTTGTTTGTTGACATGAATCTACCTATAAAATTAAATCATCTATCGAAACAGAATATCTACTTAATAGAAATGAATTGTGTTCAACATGTCTATATGTTTTAGTGTGTGTATTTATCATGAACAATAAGGAACATAATATACTATCACCAATCGGAAAGTTTCTTTTCGGAGGAGCAATAATTTTATTGATATTATTGTTTCAATGTTTGAAGTATTTTAGCTACACCCCTCCTGTGTATATATCGGCTACTTTGATTTTCATGATATGGATTGTTCTTGTTAAATATATTATCAGATTTTTAAAGTTATTTATTTTATAATGATGAGTTAAAAAAGAGTACGAAATTTTTGCGATTATTACTACGAAAAAGCCTTGTTCATTTATTGCGGTTAGTTTTTTATTTCTGTTTAACATTTTTTTACTATTACTATACCTATATACATTGACACTCCATCTTAAATGATTCTATAGAATGTCGCTACATTCAGTTATATCATCTATTATTTCAGCATAAAACCTAAATTATCTATTTTTTCGAAGAAACACCAAATACACCAACCACTGATGATATTGCGGATGAACAACGCACTCTGTATAAAAAACTAGTTTATTAACGCATGTATTAGGTCTTGGGTGCAGCAAATTGAAATCTTCAGTGGAAAGTGTGGACAAACATCGTTTTTAATTGTCTCAGCCCGCAACCTACAAAAGCTGCGGGCTGAAATAACAGAAGGTTACAATGACGCACCATAACAACCGTACTGCTTGTAATAGTTAAATTAAAAACTTATAATATATAACCAAGTAAGCACAATAATTTTGTTGCTTTCTTGGTTATAATTATTATTCTACTTATAGAAATTAGGATAACATTTGCGCACCTAAACTTACAATCTTCAAACTATTCCTTAGAGTATAATATTAATCGGCAACAAGCTCGATAAAAGCTCCAAAGAACCCCTGATACACTTGCAAAGAACCGGTAAATATTGTACAATGTGTTACATTGGAGATTATTACTATGATTAATAATTTTAACATATCAGAGAAACATAGAAATGATATCGAGTTTTCAGAAATTACTGATTACGAATCTACATATGTAGTAAAAAGAAAGGAATTAACCCAACGTATTTGTTTTAGTGTATTAACATCGTTATTATTATTATTTGTGTTTGCATGGAAAACCCTATTACTACTATTCCCATTATATTTTACTATCAGCAGTATTATTCGTTATAGTGGGGTTGTGGTGTATTGGGCTCTTTTTTTTATACTTTGGTGTTTTGTAAAGCCCTTTCGTCATTTATTTGAACACAAATTAATTAAAAATAGCTATTTGGCGAAAAAGAATTATGAGCGTCCTGATTATATTGGATATTTAAATTATGCATTTAGAATAATCACTTTGTTAATCGTAATGATACTTAACATAATGCTTATGTCAGATGGTATTAGTAGCAATACATTTCAATTGAATGAATTCGACACACCGTTCCCTTTATACTCGCAATTATTTCAGAACGGATCTACACCAAATTACGAAATCGTTACATATAGCGAGAGCTTTCTTGCTCATGTTGTAATAAAAGTCACTCAAAAATACTATCAAAGAGAAGACGATGATAACAACCCTTATAGTTATGGTGTACAATATTATGAAATGAAGTCTGAGAAGCTAGCAATCAAATATGAAAACGAGTTACTCTCTTTAACTGGATTACCTAGTATGCTGCACAACTACAGTGAAATCGTTAGACTATATATTGATGGTTTCGATACTGTAGCTTATTATAGTGAGCTTGATAACGATGGTCATATCATTAACGAAATTGTAGTTTTTAGAGAAAAAAATATTATTATTAGAATTGAATATATCGGAGAAATGAATTTGCGAGATGTCCTCAACAGTGGATAAATTCGGCACCATGATAAAGTGGTGCTGAATTCTTTTCAATATTCCTGCTCATTATATAATCAATGCTTTTTTACTATGACACAAGTATGAAGTTTCATAAAAAGCTATAATGATTTATATATGAATGATTGGTGAAAACTGATTATGTGAATAACTAAGGGATAGACACTCCCTTCTGGTGTCTCACCCTTCCACAATTCGCCAATCTAATTGCCATCGCTCCACCCGCCACTCGAGCCGCCTGCTGAGTGCATATGAAATCTACTGTATATCAAAAACAATAGAATAAGGGACTCAGAAATGTTAAATTATTTGACTTCATTTAATTTTTTGCTATAATTGCTTTATATCCAATAACATAAAATTGTGGAGGTAGATCTAGCCACGAGCAAGCATCTATGATTTTTCTCATAGTTTTATGTACACAACGTGAAATTTATACATTATTTAACGATGATAATGTTGACAATTTTTTAAATATTATTTCTTATAACGATTATAGTATATTAGCTTCACATATGACTATATTTTGTAGTCAAGATGATATTAATCTATTTCAAAACGTAACAAGAGCTACAGTCAAAACACCAAAAGGAACAAATGTAACAGTGATTGATCGGACATTTTTACCAAATTGGAGTGCTTCCGAGCAATTAAGTATTAATAATGAAATAACTAGTTCATATGCTGTAACTATTGTTGGACAACCGACAAAATACTATAATTGTCATTCATATGCATGGTACCTATCGAACGCTGGCAATCTATATTGGATGGATAACCCTTCGGCGTATATGAGCGATGGCAGTTACAGTAAAGTAACAGGGATAGTTGCAATAGGAGATAAACATTATATGAATCCGACCCACTCGGGAATAGTGTCTTCTATTAGCAATAGTACAGTATATATTGTTTCTAAATGGGGTGAAGCTGGATTGTATTTAGGTACTACTTCACAATTACCAGCAGATTATTTTTATACACACTCCCCTTATAATTATACAGGATCAAGTCAGTGGAGGTAATTATGAAGAAGCTTTTTGTGTTTCTTATCATAATTATTATTGTTGGCGGTATCTATAGCATAAGCATACTATCTACACCGAAGGAAAGATATGCCATTACAAAACCTTACGACTTTGAATCACTCAAATTCGAAGGCTGGCGTGGATTGTCGCGAGTAGATCAAGAGCTGCTTTTTCAAGTTCCCGCTGATATAGTAAATGAGATGACTACAGATGCATTATTACAGACATTCCTAAATTACCCGTTTGCTATTGATTTGATTGTTTGTAATACATACCAACTAGGGTATTATGGACTCTGCCATTCATTCGAAGCTCTTGCGATATTATCGACTCGTGATGATTTACCAAAAGCAATAATTGAAAAATATAAATATTTAAATAGTACAGATATAGTCTCAAATGACGCTAGTGGCATTGAATCTATTGTATTAATCGTGTTATGTACGCAGGTAGAAATCTATTCTTTATTTACTAATACTGATGTTGCTAATCTCCTTGAAGTATTAAGTGAAAACGACTACAGTTTATTATCCGCATATATACCATTTGGACAATGTGAGTCATATGAACAATTAATACCATCAATTGTACCTACTAAATACGATAACACTTTACCATACGACCAACGATTAAATAAAGCTTGTTAATAATATAAGAGTATAATAAATTCGGCACCGTGATAAAGCGGTGTTGAATTTTTTTT
Organism: Oscillospiraceae bacterium; assembly: GCA_009777775.1. Taxonomy (GTDB): domain Bacteria; phylum Bacillota; class Clostridia; order Oscillospirales; family Oscillospiraceae; genus WRMH01. The sequence goes on along the minus strand of WRLE01000010.1, from coordinate 75,884 downwards.
CATATTCTTGCTCATTATATCACCCATGCTTTTTTGCTATGACACAAGTGTGAAGTTTCATAAAAAGCTATAAAGATTTGGGGGAAAAATCCGATATTATCAATGTAGGAGCTGTGTTCCCAAATTTGATAAAATAAGTCGAAATTTATGAATTTATCAAAAATGGAGAGCAGCACTGCGATTCTCGCTATCTTGCGGGAGGAATCGATCAAGGATGACCGATGAATAGATTACAAATAGTCAAAAGGATTTGAGGTGTATTACAATGGCATTCAGCCCAATTCAAAGATCGCAACCCATGAGGATTATGGGTTTGGCTTCTGGTTTTGATACGGATTATCTCATCGGGCAAATGATGCGCGCCCATCAGATGAGAATCGACAACAGATTCAGAGCGAGAACCATCCTCGAATGGAAGCAACAAAACCACAATAGTGTAAGAGATTCCTTGGTTAATCTCAGAAACTCTTTTTTGCGGACAGGAGCGTCCACGGCTAATCTCCTAAACCGCAATACATACAACTCAATAGTTACCAGCATAGTAAACGCAAAGACTGGTCTTGCGTCAAATGCTGTGTCGATTTTTGCTCCAGCGGGAGCACCCACAGGCACGATAAAAGTGCTAGAAGCATTAAAAGCGCAAGGTATTAGTTATACATCGAAGGATAGGATAACAGGTGCTACCATGAACAGCACCCTTGCCTCCTTGGGTATCGACACATCCTTGGTATCCATATCAAATGATATTGTAAAAGAAAGCACTTTCAATCTCAGTGCCACAGGGAATCTGGTGAAGGACAATTTCGCAAGCCTCACTTCACAACTACAAGCCGCATATGGCGACCAGGTGACCATCACAGATGAAACCGATGGAAGCACTACTGTTAGTGTAGATTTACCAACGGGATATGGAATTTCTCAACTTAATATAAATTCCTATGATACCTTAAGTTTAATTACCTCTAAAATTGGAAGCATAACTGGAGCTACAGCTTCGGTGGGTTCCAATGGCGTATTGTCCTTTAGTTTACCACAAATGGATAGAGGCGGTCCCATTTCATTCGATATGAACACCTTTGCTGCTGATGTAACTACTATAGTTGCTGACATCAACAGTCTGTATGGAGCCAGTGCTGACTATAATTCCGTAACTGATATGGTGACCCTTAATATGCCGAATCCCAATGGTTCTATTGGTACATTAACATTTAAGCTTAGTGAAATTGTGAATGGTAACCCAGACTATGACTCAGATTTGTTTGATAGGGTTTCAAGTATATTTGGTGCCGATGGTACAGGTGCGGTTAGCTACACAGCTCATGATGTACCTGCTAGGACGATAAACTTCGACCTTGGAGGGACTGCCAGAAATGTAATAAATGCCGGCGGTACAATCGATGAATTCGGTGCTGTTACCTTTACTAATTCCAATGCAACATTTAATATTGCTGACTCAATAAGTGCAATCAATACTTCCCTTGGAGCCTTCGGTAACATTGATTATAATAATGGTAGTATCCACATTATAAGAAACGATTCTGGAGACGACTATGACATAAACCTTGGCGGTCCATTAAAGAATGTCATTGATGAAATCAAAAAAGCGGGTGGTAATATTACCTCTGCTGGTGCTGCTTCTTTTAAAGACCAAGTGAGTGGTACAACCATCAACATAAACCTAACGGCAGCAGACATCGGGGACGAACTTCGTACACAAATTGGTTCTGTTCCAGGTATCACCATCAACCCCTCCGACACAAGCGTTACTTTAAGATCATCTGGTTCAAACTCCATGACAGCTGCTGATTTGGGAGTCGATGACAATACCACCGTTCGAGACTTCATCAGTAAAGTCAATAACAGCTTACTGGGTGTCACATTGAGCTTCGATGAGCTTGCTCAAAGATTCAAGATTGAATCTAGTTCCATCGGAAATTTCAATATGAATGTATCTGGTCTTACCAATATTGGTCTTGGTGGAACGCATGGTGTAGACACAATCGAAACTGCTGGCACAGAGGGACGCGCTACAATTGTTGTCAATGGCATGACGGAGTATTATACAGATTTAACCAGCAATGATATAACCTTGGGCGGCGGCGTGAAACTCACCATTAATGGCGATATAGCCTTAGGTGTGGATGAAGATGTCATTGTCGAAATCAAGCGGGATGCCACAGAACCCATAAATCAAATAAAAAGCTTCATTGAGGGCTTTAATGCGCTCTTCAAGAGGCTGGAAGATATGCTCAAGGACAAAAAAGGCATTAATGAGAAAGGCTATACGCCGCTCACCGATGAAGAAAAGTCCATGATGACCGAAAAGCAAGTGGAGGAATGGGAAGCCATTGCCAAAAAGGGCATCATGAGAAACGACCCTGGACTTTCAAGCTTCGTCAACAGGCTCCGCAACGAAATATATGCTCAAGTCGGTAGGGTGGAAAAAGAAACAGGATACTATTTCCTCGGTTTTTCCCATGGACAAATCACCATCAATGAAGACAGGCTCAGGGCTGCTTTAGAAGATGACTATGAAAAAGTCGCAGATTTCTTCTCGGGTATCGAAACCGTAGACGGAAAACTTACGGGAACTGGTATGTTCCACCGTCTCAACGATATGATGGGCAATTACATCAACGAAGGACAGACCCAGTCTCTGAAGAATCTGGAAAACTCCATCAGACAAACGAACCTCCAAATGGAAAAACTCACCCAAAGGATGTATGCGGAAGAAGATAGGCTGTATAAGCAATTTGCAGCCATGGAAACGGCTCTATCAAAGCTTAACCAGCAAAGCGACTGGTTCTCCGCTATGCTGGGCGGTAATAAATAGCTTAATTAAATGATATTCATTTAACTTGAAATGGAGGATAAACTCAGATGCAACCTATTCCAATAAACCAGAGTCCCCAGGACGCTTACAAGCGCCAAGACGTATTAACAGCTACGCCCACAGATCTCATTGTTATGCTTTACGATGCGCTGAAAAAAAACATAGTTCTAGGACGCAGAGGGATAGAAAAGAAAAAGGTCGAAACTGCTCACAAGCATCTTATCAAAGCTCAAGAAATTGTAACGGAACTTGTGAACAGCCTTGATATGAATTATGAAATATCCGAGGAGCTTCTTGCGATATATGAGTTTATCCTCGCCTGCCTGGAAGATGCGAATTTCCAAAAAAATGTGGAAATTCTTGACCCAGTGGTGGAAATCGTCGATGACCTCAGGTCTGCCTGGTACGAAATTAGCCAATCCAATAAGGGTAATCTTTATATAAATGAAGGGCAAGGGTGATAATTCTGACAAAGGATGATGGAGCGAAGCTGCTGGAGCTACTTAGGCAGCAACAGGGTATATGCAAACAATTGCTTTCCCTCACCACTGCCCAGAAAAAATTGATAGAAGCAGATGACATGGAAGCCTTTAACAAATCATTGGATGCAAGGCAGGAGCTGATGGACCAGTACGATGGTCAACAGCAGCAAGTGGGCGATCTGATGGTTACTTATACTGACTTTAGCAAAGCCAACGATGGCAAAAGGATTGCTCAAATAGAGAAAGCCAGAGAGCAGCTCATGGAGCTTCTGGAAAAATGCTTTGTAGAAAATGGTAGCAATGAAGCTCTGGCAAAGGAAAAAAGCGAAGCATACTCGGCAAAAATCAGCGATATGAACCAAAAACGAAAAGGCATAGGCTCATATATACAAAACGTTGAAAGTAATTCAGATTTCATCGATAAAATGAGCTAAGATGGCAATAGAAGGGTTAAAGCGGTGATGTTATGAGCCTGAAAGTATCAAATATCAAAAGCTCGGATATAGGTCGCTACTCTGCAAGCGGCTCAAAGATTCGGGATGTGGGGGAGAGCGACCAGCTTCTCTTCCGTAGGACTTTGACCGATTTGAGCCAGGAAATGTATGTGGAGCGGCTAAACGAGCTCAAGGATAAGATTGATAAACAGGGCGAGAATCTTTCCGAAATGGTGGATGTCAGAGAATATGACAGGTATAGAAGGCTCATCAGGGAGTTTCTCGACGAAGTTGTCAGCAATGGTTATGCTTTCTCCAAAGAAGATAGCTATGCCGCCCGTGGTGGAAGACATCGCTATATTGCCACTGTTAAAATAGTTGATGAAAAGCTCGATGAATTGGGTAAAGCTGTCATGAGCGAGCAAGCGGATAAAATAGAAATCCTGGGTAGGGTGGATGAAATCCGTGGATTATTGTTGGATTTGCTTGTATAAATACTAAGGTAAACTTTCCTAAAATATTTGGGAATGATATATACTATATAATATAATAATGTCTGGACGGTGAAAATAATGCAAGATATAGTGGATATTGAGGATCTTGACCTGGAATTTGAGGATGTAATGCTGGGGAAGTATCTGACATTCCTTGTGGGGGATGGCGGATATGGTATAGAAATCAGCTATGTCGTCGAGATTATCAGCGTACAGGAAATCACATTGGTACCACATACCCATCCATATGTGAAAGGCATAATCAATTTACGAGGAACTGTTATACCTGTGATTGATATGGCAATGCGTTTTGGTCAAGGTGAAGTGGAGTACAGCGACAAAACCTGCATCATTGTTTTGAGCATGGATGATATGAGTGTGGGAATCTTGGTGGATGGTGTACAGGATGTTACATCCATAGACGATGAAAATGTCCAAGACCCTCCTAAAATTACTGGGAATTAT
>WRLE01000010.1:0-71076 GCA_009777775.1 Oscillospiraceae bacterium | reverse complement strand
AATAGAAGGGTTAAAGCGGTGATGTTATGAGCCTGAAAGTATCAAATATCAAAAGCTCGGATATAGGTCGCTACTCTGCAAGCGGCTCAAAGATTCGGGATGTGGGGGAGAGCGACCAGCTTCTCTTTCGTAGGACTTTGACCGATTTAAGCCAAGAAATGTATGTGGAGCGGCTTAACGAGCTCAAGGATAAGATTGATAAACAGGGCGAAAATCTTTCCGAAATGGTGGATGTCAGAGAATATGACAGGTATAGAAGGCTCATCAGGGAGTTTCTCGACGAGGTTGTCAGCAATGGTTATGCTTTCTCCAAAGAAGACAGCTATGCCGCCCGTGGTGGAAGACATCGATATATTGCCACTGTAAAAATAGTTGATGAAAAGCTCGATGAATTGGGTAAGGCTGTCATGAGCGAGCAAGCGGACAAAATAGAAATACTTGGAAGAGTGGATGAAATCCGAGGACTATTGTTGGATTTGCTTGTTTAAATACTAAGGTAAACTTTCCTAAAATATTTGGGAATGATATATACTATATAATAATGTCTGGACGGTGAAAATAATGCAAGATATAGTGGATATTGAGGATCTTGACCTGGAATTTGAAGATGTAATGCTGGGGAAGTATCTGACATTCCTTGTGGGGGATGGTGGATATGGTATAGAAATCAGCTATGTCGTCGAAATTATCAGCGTACAGGAAATCACATTGGTACCACATACCCATCCATATGTGAAAGGCATCATCAATTTGCGAGGTACTGTTATACCTGTGATTGATATGGCAATGCGTTTTGGTCAAGGTGAAGTGGAGTACAGCGACAAAACATGCATCATTGTTTTGAGCATGGATGATATGAGTGTGGGAATCTTGGTGGATGGTGTACAGGATGTTACATCCATAGACGATGAAAATGTCCAAGACCCTCCTAAAATTACTGGGAATTATATGAAAAACTACTTCATTAAAGCCGTTGGGGTTGCCGATGGCGAGGTGAAGCAGCTCATTGACGTGTATAAAGTCTTTGAAGTAAACAATGATGATGAACTCATTTTGAGTATGTAATAAACGTAAACTAAGATTAGGTAAACTTACAAAATAAACTACAGGTTGCGGGGTGAGAGAGGCATATTTAAGCTTTTATAAATACTTGCAAATGCAGGCTGCTGTAGGGCTGCGGGCATTTAGCATTAATAAATATGTGGATTTCACCGATTGCTTGCTAGTTTTACCAGTAATAGCAAATTGCATAGGAGCATGACAATGCAAATTGAAGATCAAGACTTTTTTAAGCTCCGCGATTATATCAAGAAGAATTTCGGTGTAAACCTCGAAAAGAAAAGAACACTTATTGAAGGCCGCCTGACAAATTCGATCGCACAGGAGGGCTTCAATGGTTTTCATGACTATCTCGAGGATATATACTCGGACAAAAGCGGCAGTAAAATGGATACCTTGATGACCAAGCTTACAACAAATTATACTTACTTCATGAGAGAAGAGACCCATTATAAGTTCATGGAGGATGTTGCGCTGCCATATTGGACATCAAGCCTTTCCGATAAGGATTTACGAACTTGGAGTGCTGGCTGTGCTTCTGGAGAAGAGGCTTATACAGCCGCCATGGTCATCAGCGAATGGTTTGGCAATAATAAAAGTCAATGGGATACAACCATACTGGCGACAGATATATCAGTGAAGGTTCTTGATATGGCAAAGAGGGGTTTATATCCCGAGGAGCATTTTACCAACTTACCTGCTGCGTGGAAATCTAGGTATTTTACTAAAGTTGGTGATGAAGACTATCAAGTAAAGGATACATTAGCAAGGGAAGTAGTCTTTAACCAGTTCAATCTTATGGATGAGTTTACTCGTTTTAGGAGGAAATTCCATATAATATTCTGCCGTAATGTAATGATTTATTTCGATACTCCCACAAAGGCAAGCCTTGCCAAAAAGTTCCACAATGCCTTGGAAATGGGAGGTTATCTCTTCGTTGGTCTCAGCGAAACCCTGAGCGGAATAGCTGGAGATTTCCAACAGGTAGCTCCATCGATATATAGAAGGGTGAAGTAGAGCTACCCATGAATCTTCATGATTTGTAATATAATTTTAACATTACTAAATTATGCCATAGGCAGAATTACATTACCGAAAAATAGAAAAATTTAGAAGCCGAAAAACCATTGAAAAATCAGAAGAAATGCGAAAAGCGTAAATTTGAAGTATGAAAAATAGAATTTTAATAGCAAAAATAATAGACAATTAAAATCAGCCGTGTTATACTCATTGAGCATCGCCCATACAGTATACATGGCTGATAATCATTGTGGTTAGGGAATTTACACCAAAATGGTCAAGGTAAAGAGAAAGTAAAATGAATATTAGCAAAAAGAGCGATTAAATACCAAATTGGACGGTTATACTCAAAATAACTAATTTTAATAATACTGAAAGAGGTGATTATATGTGGGACAATATGTTCAAGCCGGTTGATATGCTCCATCAAGGACTATCTGCTGCATGGACGCGAAATGCTGTAATCAGAAACAATATAGCCAATGTGGAAACACCCAATTTCAAAGCGTCTGATCTCCAGTTCGAAGAACACATGGCTAGGGCAATAAGCGGAAGCGGATTTACTGGAACAAAAACCCATGAGCGGCACATAGATATTGGAACTGGCAATATTGATACTGTAGCGCCAAGAATAACGGAGCGTCAGGGCTTATCCATGAGAATGGACGGTAACAACGTTGATATTGAAGATGAAAACGTTAAATTAGCACAGAATAGTCTCTACTATAACACCGTGCTGGAAAAGCTAAATAGCGAATTTAGGCGTTTAAGAATGGCGATATCTGAAGGCAGATGAACTTAGTTTGGAATTAGGATTTACAATTAGGAATTAAAAATTAGGAATTAGGAATGAAAAATCGATTACAAATCGTTTAATGCGACAAAAGTATTATTGCGTGGATTGGTGTTTGGGGTAAAACATGCGGGATGAAGCGCGATATGCATAAAAACTGGATAGTTTTTTGGTTTAAACAAGCAACATTACTCATGTTTATATTACTTGGCGATAGCTAAATCGCTACGCAAGAAAGGTTAGGACGAGACAATGTCATTTCTCAGCTCTATGAATATTAGCGCATCGGCACTTACGGCAACCAGGCTACGCATGGATGTCATCACTGATAACATAGCAAACAGTAATACGACAAGAACAGCAAACGGCGAACCATACAGAAGGAAGTATGTTGTCTTTGGAGAAAAGACGAACGATAGGGATTTTGCAGCATTTTTCAATAGAGCGCAATCCGTATCGGGGGGCGTTCGGGTGCTTCAGATAGGCGAAGACCAGTCGGAATTCAAATTCGACTACAATCCAACTCATCCAGATGCAGATGAAAATGGATATGTAAGATACCCAAATGTGGAAGTAGTACAGGAAATGACTGATATGATGTCAGCCTTTCGGGCATATGAAGCCAATATAACTGCACTGAACACATTTAAAGACATGGCAATTAAAACTTTGGAAATTGGCAAATAACGATATGTAAGGGGCGAGGAGTATATCCTTTGCCCCTAATGTTGCGTTAATTTCGCTTAAATAAATAGCTCTCAAATAAGGAGACAAGCATGAGCATAAACAACATTAACAGTATTTATCCCCTTTCGGCAAATGGGGTAAGCAAACTAACGACAGACTTATCAAAGCTTTATATGCTTGAAGATGGAAACGAAACAGCAAATAATTTTGCTAGCATTTTAACAGATAGCATGAAAACAGCTGCCGAGGCTGATACAGCGGACAAGGTTTCAGGACTACAGCTGCTCGCCGGGCAAAGCGACGATTTATCTGGTTTGCTCATAGATGCGCAAAAGGCAGAGCTTTCCCTGAACCTTGCTTTGCAAATAAGAAACAAGGTTATAGATGCATATAACGAAATCATGAGAATGCAAGTATAACACCCAGGATTAAGTAATAAATAAAAGGCAGACAGGGAGCGGTTTTATAAATGCCGGAAACAACACGTCTAACGCTGCAGGTAATCGGTATTATCATCATTATGTTCGGCGCGTATTATGCCACGGCATATATAGGAAAAAAAGCTTCCGGACGAAGCAGCAATAAATGGTTTAATAGAAACGCTCGAAGACTCTCAAGCATCAGACTGGTGGAGCAATTCGCAATTTCCAGAGACAAAATATTTTACATAGTGGAAATTGCAGGGAAAATCTACATCATAGGGGCAACAAATCAATCAATGACACTTCTGGATACATTGGATGTTGCTCAATTTGACCTCTCCACAGCCAAAATGGAAGAAGCCATGACACAAGGCGAAATGGCAACTGGAGGGAGCAATAGCAAAATATTGAATAAACTATCCTCGTTTATTTCGGGAAACAATTCCCAAGCTAGCGGCACAGCGGCTCAAAACATCGACAAGCAAGCCGCCTTTGCCGACAGCATGAAATCTGCTAATGAATACGAAACATCCGAGAAACGCGATGCTCGCGAATCGGAGCAAAGCGGAAACTCGGAGGGGGAAGAATGAATACTCTCGGAGATATTGTAACGACTCTATTCGGAGAGAATACACAAACGGTTGACATCATAATACTGCTTACGATACTCACTTTATTGCCATCAATCATATTGATGCTGACCGGTTTTACCCGCATTCTCATTGTCCTTTCCTTTTTGCGAAACTCACTGGGAATGCAGCAAACGCCACCGAACCAAGTCATAATCGGATTAGCTTTGTTCTTGACAATTTTTGTTATGAATCCAGTTTTGACTAGAGTATATAACGAAGCATATGTACCATATACAAACCAACAGATAACACAAGAAGAATTCATAGAAAACGCAATGGCTCCAACTCGAGACTTCATGCTCGCCCAGGTGATGGAAACAGACTTGAATTTCTTTGTAAGTCTTTCTCGCTCAGAGGTACAGGACCCTGAGTCTGTTCCCAACTCCGTTTTGATCCCAGCGTTTCTGACAAGCGAAATCAAACACGCCTTCTTCATCGGTTTTATGATATACCTGCCTTTCGTTGTTATTGACATGATAGTGGCAAGCACCCTAATGGCAATGGGGATGATGATGCTACCACCAGCCATGATATCGCTCCCCTTTAAAGTGCTCATGTTTGTTATGGTGGATGGATGGCAATTGGTGATAGGATCAATGATGCAATCATTTCGAGCATATTAGTGAACTTTTAATTACTAGAGCTCCGTATATCAAATAAGAGGTAAACCCGATGATTTCTCAAGGTGAAGTAATTTCATTGTTAACAGATGCCATCACAACAGTGGTGTTCACAGCGGCACCCATGTTGATAGTCGCCATGGGAGTAGGCTTGCTGGTATCTATATTTCAAGCAACAACACAGATAAATGAACAGACTTTAGCCTTTGTACCAAAGATAGTCTGTGTATTGCTGACCATGTTGCTTTTCGGTGGATATATATTCGGACGAATCGGCGGATTTGTTGAAAGGTTGTTCGATTCAATTAATAGGATAACTGGGTAGCTGCCATGACATTGGGTTTGGATGAGCTGCTAAAAAATGCGGATTACATTATCCTGCTCCTATTTCGAGTGGGGGGTTTGGTTGTAACTTCGCCGATTTTTGGACGAGTCAACATTCCACGAACTGCCAAAATATGCTTCACAGTATCGCTTACATATCTGTTTTTGACAGTTTTTCCACAAACCGAACCCATTGTTTACACATCGCTTCTTGGATTTCTTCTCATATGCGCTGGCGAGCTTGTGCTGGGAATGGCTCTGTCCTATGTTACGAACATATTCTTTGCATTAACTGCCTTCACGGCGGGGCAGCTTATCGATATGCAAATTGGTTTCGGAATAGTCAACGTTTATGATATTCAAAATAATATGCAAGCACCGGTGATGGGAAATGTGCTCAATATGTTACTGCTGATTGTGTTTTTCGCCATCGACGGACATCATAAGCTAATTGAAATGGTTTACTTAACCATAAGGGCTCTGCCCATAGGAACACCGGTTATTTCACCAAGATTGGGACTTGTTGCCTTGGATGTTTTCAAAAGAGCCTTTCTCTTGGGAGTCATGATGGCACTACCACTCCTGGCTTCAGGATTGACTCTGGAAATAGCTTTTGGCTTAATGATGCGAGCTGTACCCCAGATACATATGTTCGTTGTGGGTATACCGCTGAAAATGTTTGTGGGGATGCTTGTTTTTGCAGCCACCCTGCCGATATATACGAATTTCACCAGTCGAGTCTTTGAAGAAATGTACAACGGCATAGAGAGAATTTTTGCAGTGTTTACAGGTGGATAATGAGTGGAGAAAAGACAGAAAAAGCGACACCTAAAAAGCGAAGGGACGCTAGAGAAAAGGGTCAAGTTCGGCAAAGTACCGAGGTGAATACAGCCTTTTGCTGCGTAATAATGTTTGGATTGCTTTTTCTCATTTGGCCCTGGTTTGTCGAAAGAAACATGGCACTCATCACCGAAATGCTCAGCTATAATTCAATAATAATTACACAAGATGGATTTTCCCAGAGCGATGTGATGCTCATTTACCCACGGATTTTACTAAATGCACTCTACACGCTTTTCCCCATATTAGCAGCTGCAATGATAGCTGGCACCGCAATCAATGTACTCCAAGTTGGCTTTATGTTCACAACGAAACCTTTGGGTATGAAATTTGACAGAATCAACCCCATTAGTGGATTCAAGCGGATGTTCTCAGTGAAAACCCTGGTTGATTTGTTGAAATCACTGCTGAAAGTAATCGTCCTAGGATATATAGCATATAAACAGTACATGATAATGCTAGATGAGTTTCCCAACATGGTGGGAAGGGATGTATATCTATCTTTCATTCACATAATGAGGTCCGCATTTCTCATGGCATTGAAAATGTGCATAGCTATGGTGTTTATAGCAACAGCGGATTTCATCTATCAATGGTGGAAATATGAGAAAGACTTGAGAATGACGAAACAGGAAGTCAGGGATGAGTATAAACTCACAGAAGGTGACCCGAAAATTAGAAGCAAAATTAGACAAAAGCAGCGGCAAATGAGCATGATGCGCATGATGAGCAGGGTTCCCGAAGCCGATGTGGTCATTACAAACCCCACACATTATGCAATTGCTTTGAAATATGATGAAAACATTAGTGGAGCTCCCATGGTCATAGCAAAAGGACAGGACTATGTTGCAAAAAAAATTCGGGAAAAAGCACAGGAATTTAACATAGAAATCGTGGAGAACCCACCCCTTGCTCAAGCCCTTTATGCCATGTGTGAAATAAACGATGAAATCCCAGCTGATTTCTATCAAGCAGTTGCAGACATATTGGTCTTCGTATACAAACAAAAAGGAAAAATCAGGAGTTAGCACATGAAATTTTCCGATATAGCCATAGCCCTCGTACTTTTGGCTGTAATATTCATAATAGTATTTCCCCTTCCAACTAAAGTGATGGACTTTTTACTCATTGTCAATATTGCTGTATGCATTATTGTCTTGCTCTTCTCCCTCTATGTGAGAGACCCCATCGATTTTTCGGTATTTCCCACCTTACTTTTGTTTATCACATTGTTTCGTCTTGCGCTCAATGTGGGTACAACGAAGCTCATACTGGGTAACCAAGGAAATGCAGGAAATATCGTAAAGGCTTTCGGCAGCGTGGTAATCGGCAGCGACCTGGTGGTGGGACTCATCACATTTATCATCATATTGATTGTTCAATTCATCGTAATTACAAAGGGTGCTGAGCGCATAGCCGAGGTTTCCGCCAGATTCACCTTGGATGCCATGCCAGGTAAGCAAATGGCAATCGATGCGGACCTCAATAGCGGATTTATTGATGAAGATATGGCGAGAATCAGGCGAGATAAGATTCAACTGGAAGCTGATTTCCATGGAGCCATGGACGGAGCAAGTAAGTTCATCAAAGGAGATGCAGTTGCTGGTTTGCTCATCACCTTCGTTAATATAGTCGGTGGTCTGATAATCGGCGTGATAACCATGGACAGAAGTTTAAATGAAGTTGTAAACATATTCGTTCTTGCAGCAATCGGCGATGGTCTCGTGACCCAGATTCCCGCACTGCTTGTGTCAACGGCTTCGGGTATCATAGTGACCAGGTCAGGCAGAGATTCCACCTTTGGTGGAGAGGTTGCCGACCAGATTCTAGCCCAACCCCATGCTCTCATTATGGCAGGTGTTTTGATAGTCATCGTCAGTTTGGTTCCTGGGCTTCCAACTTTTCTCATGTGGTTTGTGGCAGCTCTCTTAATGCTCGTTGGTTATTTCGTCAACAACAAACAGCAAAGGGCGGCAATCATGGACGAACATGAAGTCGAGGAAGTCAGCGCAGAAGAAAAACGAAGACCCGAGAGTGTTACCACTTTGCTCCAAGTGGACCCCATCGAATTGGAATTTGGCTATGGGATTGTACCCATGGTGGATATTTCCCAAGGGGGAGATTTACTTGACCGTGTGGTGATGATTAGAAGACAATGCGCTCTGGACATGGGTATTATAGTACCAGCCATTCGTCTTAGGGATAATATCCAGCTTGGTTCAAATTCATATATTATTAAGCTTAAAGGCGTGGAAATAGCCAGAGGCGAAGTAATGGCAGAGCATTTGCTCGCATTGAGTTCCGGAGAAGTGGAGGAGGAAATCTATGGGATTCCCACCATTGAACCGACCTTTGGATTGCCAGCCTTGTGGATACCGAAAAACAATAGGGAAGAAGCGGAAATACTGGGATATTCCACAGTTGACCCACCTTCGGTTATTGCGACTCATCTGACAGAGGTGATAAAGCGTTTCGGATATGAGCTACTCAATCGGCAGCAAGTTCAGACTCTCATGGACAACTTGAAAAAAACCCAACCTGCCCTTGTGGATGAGGTGGTACCAAAGCTTTTTTCCTTGGGCGAGGTGCAAAAGATATTGGCGAATCTTTTATCGGAGAATGTACCCATTCGAGATATGGCGACAATCATCGAAACCTTGGGCGATTATGGAGTAATGACAAGGGATGTGGATATGCTCACAGAATATGTCAGGCAAGCTTTGCGCCGCTCCATTTCCAAACGCTTCATTCCAGACGATGTGGCATATGCCATTACCCTAGACCCCTCCTTGGAACAACTTATCATCGACAGCACAAAACAATCAGAACATGGTGCTTATTTAGCAATAGAGCCGATGCAGGTACATTCCATATTCGATAAGCTCAAAGGCATAATCGAAAACATGAAAAACAAAGGTCGTATGCCGATAATACTCACTTCTCCTTTAGTGAGAAGACAATTTAGAAAAATATCCGAACAAGTCTCCCCAGAACTAGCAGTACTATCATACAACGAAATAGACAGCAATGTGGAAGTCTTTGCAGAAGGAATAGTACGATTGTAATTAATTAAATCAAATCAGGGTGTAGGATTTCATATAAAGGAAGGTTTAATATGCTGGTTAAGAGATACCATGCCAACGATATGCAGCAGGCGATGGATACGGTCATAAAAGAACTGGGATCGGATGCTGTAATTCTCAACAGTCGCAAGATGAGGAAAAAAGGATTCAAAAATCTGTTTAGAAAACCCATATTGGAAGTCATGGTGGCTTATGACCCAGCTAATGTGCCTGCCGTGAAGAAACTTAACCTTTCACAATCGGCACAGTATTATGGGATGCAGCCTCCAAAGGAACAAGAGAGCATAGCAGTGCTTACGCCGCCCTTGGCATCGTCCACGGTCAGCTCAGAACAATTGGAACGCTTGGATGGACGCATAGATTCCATAGACTCCATGCTAAATGAGTTCATCGAAAAATTTTCCTTTGTCAAGCGAGACATCACATATGACTATGTAGAAGAAGTGCAAGAGCTGCTCCAAAGAATGATTGAAAACCAAGTGAGAGAAGAATTGGCACATTCACTGGCAAAGGAAACGGAAAATATGCTGCGCAACCAGCCGGACAGCAGCGCTAGTGAAATATTAGAGCATTTGATTCTGGAGCGTTTCGGAAAGCCAGCTCCAATACTCCATAAAAAATTTACCCAAAAGGTCATATTGGTAATGGGACCCACAGGTGTGGGAAAAACAACAACAATTGTTAAGCTTGCGGCGGATTTTGCAGTAAAGCAAAAGAAAAAGATTGGGATAATCAATACTGACACATTTCGCATTGGTGCCCAAGAGCAATTGCAAACATACGCCGATATAATGGGAATCCCCCTCCAGGTGGTATATCAATCCGATGAGCTGGAAGGTGCCATGGAAGCAATGTCAGACAGGGATGTTGTCTTTGTGGATACCGCTG
This sequence comes from Oscillospiraceae bacterium, assembly GCA_009777775.1. Classification (GTDB taxonomy): domain Bacteria; phylum Bacillota; class Clostridia; order Oscillospirales; family Oscillospiraceae; genus WRMH01. The sequence continues at coordinate 60,708 of WRLE01000010.1, read as the reverse complement.
GGAAACGCCCTGGAGACGAACAACACAAAGAAGATATACTAGACATAGTGAGGATTTTGAAACCAGAGGACATTCTATTATGCCTCGCAGCTACAACCGGTTTTTCTGCGCTAAAGGAAATGGTGGATACCTATGGCTTTGTGGAAGATTATAGGCTGCTTATCACAAAGCTGGACGAAACAAAGTATCGTGGAATCCTATTAAACCTCAGCTGGTATACCCAAAAGCCGATTGCATACGTCACCACAGGGCAAAACGTACCCGATGATATCGAAGTCGTGGATGTGGAAGCAGTAACAAAACAGATAATTAAGGAATAGCGTATGGCTGATCAAGCGCAAAACTTAAGAGAGCTTGTTGGAAAATCCAATGACATCAGGGTTATCTCAGTGGCTAGCGGCAAAGGCGGGGTTGGAAAATCGACAATATCCGTAAACCTAGCAGTAGCCATGAGCCGGCTTGGGATGCGCGTACTCATAGTTGATGCGGATTTTGGTCTAGCAAATGTGGATGTAATGCTGGGTGTGGCGACGAAATATGATGTGAGCCACTTCCTGCGAGGTGAGAGAGCACTCCATGAAATTATCCAGTATGGTTACGAGGGAGTGAGGTTCATATCCGGTGGTTCTGGTGTAAACGACTTGCTAAATATTGATGAAGCCCAACTTGGTGGCTTAATCGAAGGACTCGTCCAAATAGAAACCGCTGTTGATGTGATAATCATCGATACTGGAGCTGGAATCAATGACAACATAGTAAAGCTGGTGTTGGCTTCATCGGAAACACTTGTGGTGACAACGCCTGAACCAACTTCCATATTAGACGCATATGCTCTGGTGAAAACCATTGTGAAATCCAATCGTTCCCATCAGATACATATTCTCATGAATAAATGCGAATCAAAAAAAGAAGCCTTGCGAGTCCAAGATGGTTTCATAGAAGTGGTGGGAAGGCATTTGGGAAAAAATATCTCCCCCATGGGGCAAATAATGTATGACCAGAGCATACCCCAATCGATTAAGAGGCAGATACCAATTTCAGTAAGTGCTCCTCTTTCAGAAACATCAAGGGAAATTGAGCGAATTGCGAAATCGATACTGGAAATACCCAGCGAAAATGCATCAAGTGGGCTACTGTCTAGAGTTTTTAATAAAATCATGGGTGAAAAACGAGAGCAATTAACGAAATAAACATATCAAACGAGGAAAAAATAGTATGCAAAATGATACTACCATTGTAGTTGGCGACAAAATCGATTTAACGGTGGATGGAAAACAGTTCTACCTGGCAAGGGTAGATGATATAGATAGAAATGGCTTAGTTATGATTTCCGCACCGATATATAGACAGACGCAAATGCATCTGAGGCTGTATGACGAAGTATATGTAGTTTTTTATAGAATATCAGGTAGATATATTGTTCTAGCGAGGGTTGTTGATATTGTTACAAAAAATGAGACCCAGTATCCGGTTATAGAGATATTGACAGACCCGGAAAAGGATCAAAGGCGCGAGTATTACCGCTTACCCGTAAACAGCATCGATACTGTGCTTTTTGAATATACCGAAGGTGCCGAACTGACTCTTGCCTTGCGGGAGGACATTGAGGAAGCGGCAAGATTGGCAGATGCCAGGGCAAAAGACATAAGCGTTGCAGGCATCGGGCTACTGACAACAAAATGGGAGTGTAAACGCGATGAGAGATATATGCTGAAGCTATATTTCGATGGCTTCAAAGGTGATTCCGCACCGTTTCTGGTATGCGGAAGGGTGGTCCGATCTGTTCTTACTCCGGAATCCGGCATATACAATGTTGGAATGCAACTTTTCGGGCTTACTAAATCAAAAAACGATTTTTTAACAAAGTACATTTTAACAGAACAGCAAAAGAGGATTGTTCAGGAAAAATTGATTGTTGGCGAGGAGTAGCGACCTTAGCTAGTAAATAAATGATAAATAATACAAAAATACAGGTGCTTCGCACCTATAACCCGGGATGGTGATTAGATATGGTAGAAATGAATGAAACGAAACCAAGATTGACTCCTGATGAACTATCGAGTTTATGGGTGGTCTACAAGAATTCCGGCTGTATTGATGCAAAAAACGAATTGCTTTTAAGCTACGGATATCTTGTGAAATGGATCGTCAGACGCATGATGCCCAAGTATAATAACTACAATGAATATGACGATCTAGTGAGCTGCGGAATGCTTGGCTTGATTGATGCTGTGGAAAAATTCGAGCTGAAACACGAAGTAAAATTCGAGACCTATGCCGTTACCAGGATACGCGGCGAAATACTAGACTATATGCGTTCCCAAGACTGGGCTTCTCCCAGCCTTCGGAAAAAAATCAGCGCAATAACCAGCGCATATGAGACCTTTGAAAATATGAACCCAGGTCGCCCTGCCGATAAAGAGGTGGCTGCATCCCTTGGAATGCAAGTTGAGCAGGTGCAAAAGATTCTCACCCAATCCCATATGTTCAACCTGGTGAATTTCGAAGATGCTCTCAGTTCGGGTAATTCGGAAGTGGAAATTAAAAGTCCGGATTTGAATACTCCCGAAGATGAGCTACTCAATAATGAGAGAAAAGAGCTTTTGAGGGATGTTATAGACACTCTGCCCGAAAAAGAGCGGTTGGTGATAACACTTTACTATTACGAAGGTTTACTCCTAAAGGAAATTGCTGATATTTTACAAGTGACAGAATCGCGAGTTTCTCAGATACACTCAAAGGTGTTGTCAAAAATGCGCACAAAGTTGGAAAAACTCATATAAGCTAGTAACTGGTGGTGGCAAGAATAAAAGTTAGGGATTTCTGAGGGGCTTTTGTAAGTATGTGCTCATGTCAGAAAGTCCCCCGTAGAGGATATTTACATGGGTAAATCTAAAACTAGGATTTTTACAGCCAATAGTCGCGAGGCTGCAGAAGCAATGGCGGCGGACTATTTTGATTCTAATAAAAACGATATTGTCTTTGAAACAATCAGCGAAGACGATGAAAACTCGGAGTTTCGCGTGTTTGCCTTTAATGGAACAAAGGGGCAGTTGGCGGATTTGGATGCCAGCTTTGGGCTTTATTATGAATCTGATGGGGTATATCTGGAACTATATCGGGAGCGAGGGCTGGGAAAAGAATTGGACAGACTTGCCATATCCCAATATATCGTACGGAAAAACTTGACCCGACTGGACGAGGCAAGCGTGCAGCTGCTTCTAATTGAGCGGGTTGGAAGAGCAAGGATAGCACCGGATCAAGAAGAGTTTTTTTTCGGTGAAGACATCACTGTGGAAATACCCCAGTATGAAATGGAAGCAAGGGTGACACTTTTAGCTCCAGAACCAGGGGGCGCGGAAATAGGTCTGGAAGCGGCAAAGGAAAAGATTTTGCAAGCCGGTGTGACCCATGGCTTGGATGAGCAAGCACTTTCGGAAGTATTGCAAGGGAAAAAATATGGGCAAAGCATTGTGGTTGCTACAGCTACTCAAGCTGTGGACGGGGAAAACGGAAAGCTTGTTTTTAATTTCCAGACAGACCCGGCAACGGGGAGACCCAGGGAGTTGGAAGATGGAAAAGTCGATTATAAAGATTTAAGCCTTTTTGTACCCTGCAACGAAGGTCAGCTTCTTGTGTCAAGAACAGTGGCAACCGAGGGGACTGCTGGCTCAACGGTGAAGGGTAAAGTCATCAAGCAGCGTCCTGGAAAAAATGTAACCCTGCCAAAGGGTAAAAATGTTATAATAAATGCAGACAAGACGGAAATGTTCGCAGAAACATCGGGAATGGTGGAATATATACATGGCTCGGTCAATGTGACAAATATATATATGATTGACGGCGATGTGGACGTGGGTGTCGGTAATATTGATTTTGACGGTAGTGTACAAGTGAGCGGAAACGTGCTGTCAGGGCATGTAATAAAGGCTTCCGGGGGTGTTGTCATAGGTGGAGTGGTGGAGGCTTCAGAAATCATTTCAGGCGGCAATGTGGAAGTCAAGCGCGGTATGCAGGGCATGGACAGGGGTAGGATAGAAGCAGCAGGGTCAATTTCCATGCTTTATATCGAAAGGGGTACAGCGATAGCAGGTGGGACAATCACAGTGGATGCAAGCATTCACAGCCTTATTGAGGCAGGCGAGTCTCTCCACGCAAAGGGAAAGCGGGGCAGTATCATAGGTGGGCGAGCAATTGCCGCCGATGAAATAGTCGCCAATTCCATAGGTTCGGTTTCCCAGGCGCAAACGGAAGTGGAAGTGGGCGTTATGCCATACAAGCGAGCGAAGCTTTCGGAACTGGAAAAGGAAATGGAGAAGCTGGCAGGAGAAATGACGAAGCTGGACCAGCTTGATACATATTTATCACGAGCAAAAGAAAAACTCGATGAGGAAACCTATGACAAGCTTTATCGTTCCGGTAAAGAAAACAGAAAAAACAACACGGAGCAAATGGCTGTTTATACAAGGGAAATCAACGATTTGAAAGATGAATTGGAACACGCCATCAGCGGCAGAATCCATGTATTTGATACAGTATACGCCGGAGCCAGAATAATAATCGGCACCGACACGCTAAAAGTACACGACGACATCCAATACGCCACATTCAAATTCAAAGAAGGCCAAGTATCATACACCCCCTGTGAAATAAAACGGAATTAGAAACGTAGGGATGTATGAATTAGGAATTAGGAATTAGGAATTAGGAACGTAGGGGCGAATGGCAATTCGCCCGAAACCGCAGGAATCGTTCATCGTTCATTGTTCATCGTTCATTATTAATCATTAATTAACCTGAAGGGTTGGTGATAATGTGTCCATAAAAAGCATTGATAATCAAATAATGGTGGCAAGAACTGCTGATTTTGCTAGAGATAGTAGTGCTTTGCAGAAAAAGCCCGAAGTGGCGCAGGATGCCTTGGCACAGCGGGAAATCATCAATGATGCCGAAAACCAATCAAAGGTCGCTGGTACCATCGATACCGAGCAGGTGGAAATGCTGCCCGATGGCGATGGCGGTGGCGGTGCTGCATATGATGATGGGAGCGGTTACGAGGACTCTGAAGATAGCAACCCAGATTTGGACTTTCTAGTACCACCCAGCAAAAATATAATCGACATCACTATATAATAAAGACTCATGTGTTCCAGTTAAGTATTTTTATTTTTGTGTGCTAAAAGTTACGAGCAAAGCCGCATAAAAAAATAAAAATACTTAACTGGAACAAGATATGCTCTGCAAACATCATTACAGTAACTTAAATAAATTGAGGATGATTTATAATGGGAATAACTTACTATGCCTTTGCTTTGTTTATTGCGGCGTTGGTATGCTTGATTGGGATATTGTATAAGCTGCTTTTTGGGAATGTGAAGCGGCAACGAAAGCTTTTGGAAGAAAAAGAATCGAATATCCTCCAGCTGTATCAGACTATTGAGAGTATAATGGATGAATTTACCGAACAAATTGCCGCAGCCATGGATGATATAAAAGAATACGAGAGCCGAGCAGCTGCTACATTTACCGCTTCCCAAGCACGTTTGCAAGAACTACGAATGGAAGAAGCGATAATAGAGCGCATCGAGGAAGAGCCTGCTTTCGTACCCATACTAGAAACAGCAAGAGCTCCAGCAATGCCAATGACAGTGGATGCTACACGGATTAGAGCTGCCAGCGAGGTGCTGGAGCGAGCAGAGAGAATGGTGAGAAGTCCGGTTGGTAGAAGCGCAGATTATATCGTTGGCGATGGTGACAATGGCGAGGTTGTTCAACGATTATTGGACGATGACCCAGACAATGAACCCCAATCACCACCATCAACCATTCAAGGCAACATTCAAGGAAAAAGCAACAAAGATGCCATACTAACCCTAGCCGAAGAAGGAAAAACCCAAGCCCAAATAGCCCAAGAGCTAGGCATAACCCAAAACGAAGTAAAACTAGTAATAGACCTAGTAGCCCACATGGCAAGCGGTTGATGGGATAGATAGTATAAAAGAATATAAATACTGGTAGACCTTGATATAAGCAATATAAAAATTGTCATTTAAGAGTGAGCCAGTGACCGAAAAATCTCATTAGTCCGCAAAGTCGGGGTGATGAGATTTTGTATTATAATTATTTGACATTCACATATATGAATGTTACGATAATTGCGTTATACTAACCGCTCTGCTTATTTTTATCTTACTTAATGGTGCCATTAGGTTTTATGTACTGGAGGGATGTGTATGCGTTTTGTGATATATAGAAGTGCAGTACATAGATGGGTAACAATAATTACTATAGCATTTTCTGTTGTCATTATATTTATTGGTTGTAGATCTAGTAACAATAACTATACAACAGATTATGACCATGCGACAGACTATTCTCGCTTGGTAGGCTCTAGCAGTTTTGAAATAGGTTTATCTGAAGAATCATCATATGTACAAGGCACCATACTAGTATCTCAGTCTGCTATAGATGTGTATAATATCAAGATAGTTGCGCAAGTTAGTATTCCAATTGGTGACTGGGGTGGTGTTGCATTTTTTTTGCCAGATGGTTGCTATGTGAAGGATGTCTTGTGTACTCTTCCAGAGGAATTAGTTGCTGGAAATGAAATGATAAATCTACTATATACTGGAAGTGAAAATGATTTAAAATATTCCACAGTTATAGAAATTGCTAGAAATAGATATGGTGAGAGTAGCGGTGGAGAGGGTATCATATACATTGAAATTATAATACCTATAAACAATAACGAACAAATAAACGAACTAATATTTGGGATTGAAGTAGGTGCAAAAAAAGTAGGTAATACAGTATACTGGGGTCTTGAACACGATGAATTGATTGTTTACATGGAAAACAATTAATGTAGTATAAACATCGCATTTAAAGAGGTTTTTTATGTTAAAAAAAGGCAAACAATTAATCATTTTTTTAAAAATCGTAATTTTAGCATTTTATTTATCATTAATGACAGGTGCAAACACCATTGATGAATCTATCATTTATGAACATATCGATTACGAGTACATAATAATTGATAATGAAGCGTCTATTGTTGGCTATTCTGGAACAGATGCAGTGCTTCAGATACCAAGCGAAATTAACGGTCATCGGGTTACGAGAATTGCACCAAGGGCGTTTTATGAAAAAGAAAGTATCGAAAGTATTGTAATCCCTGAAAGTGTATCTTACATAGGCGAATCGGCTTTTGCATTTTGCCGTGGCTTAAAAGCACTCGTCTTGTCAGAGGGGTTGGAATATATCGGACCATCTGCTTTTATGCGCTGTGTGAGCCTGAATTATTTAACGCTGCCAAATAGTATAGTAACCATAGAGGAATATGCGTTTGCATATTGCATGAATCTTTGGAGCGTCTCTTTACCGGAGAACCTTTCTAGAATCGAAAGCTACTCATTTATGAATTGTGGTTTGACTACGCTCTCTATACCTGATTCTGTTGTCAGCATAGGTGAAGAAGCATTTATGGATAATTGGAATTTGCTTACTGTTATTATGTCTGACAATGTAATAGAAATCGAACGAGCTGCGTTCTCAGATTGTCGTTCACTTACAGATATTAAACTATCGGAGAATCTTACAACGATAAGTTTTTGTGCTATTTCTAACTGCCGTAGCTTAAAATCTATTGTTCTACCTAACAAACTAAAAACTATTGAAGCAAATGCTTTCCAACAATCTGCCTTTTTAAGCATTACAATCCCTGAAAGTGTAGAAACTATACAACCGATAGCCTTTTTTGCATCATCTTATCTACGAAGTGTGGTTTTTTACAATCCGCAAACCACAATAGGCGAAAGAGCATTTGTATTAAATCCATTGTACCCATACTATTTCATAGTATTTGGGTATGAATCATCAACAGCAGAAGCATTCGCCAACGAAAACGGCTTACCATTTTTCGTTATAGATGAGTACAAGCTTGACCCAGTTACAATGATAATAAACCAAGATTTTGTCACACATGGCGATACAGTTGTCGATGAACTTCCAAAAGCTCCCATGCTAATCAATGGTCGCACTATGTTGCCGTTTCGATATCTGGTTGAAAATATCTTGGGTGATGATAATAAACCAAGATTTTGTCACACATGGCGATACAGTTGTCGATGAACTTCCAAAAGCTCCCATGCTAATCAATGGTCGCACTATGTTGCCGTTTCGATATCTGGTTGAAAATATCTTGGGTGGTAATGTAATCTGGCATGAGGCTGATAGGTCGATTACTGCAACTATCAATGAATCAACCATTAAGATGAAAATTGACGAGCTATCTTATTATATAAATGATGAAGAATTTATATTAGATCAAGCTCCAGTAATCGTTGACAATTTCACCATGTTACCGCTGAGAGCATTTGAAAGCTTTGTTGATGAAATATTTTGGTATCATGAAGCAAAAATGGTTGTGATTTTTCCATAAAAACAATAATTTAGGTATTGAACACGATGAATTGATTGTACAATTAAACAAAGAATAAATACTATATTTAGTAGGTTATATTTCCATCTTCCATAAAAATAATAGAAAACTGTTAAGTATAATGCGCAAAAGTACGATACCTTCTATAAGAAAAGGTATTGCTGTACTATTGCGTATTATTCTTATAGGGAATATGTCAATACTGACAAAAAGGTAGCAATTGCAATATGTCACGGCGTATATATAATTAATATAATCGCAGCATATAACCTCAAAGGAGCAAGGAAAATGGTAAGAGGCTTATACACAGCGGGCACAGGTATGATGCTCCAGCGCAGACGGATGGAGAATATTACCAACAACATCGCCAATGCAGATACCACCGGTTATAAGAAGGACAACTTGGTATCCCATTCATTCGATGCGGTGATGATCGAGCGCATAAAGGACACCCATGTGGTGGGCTACACAAGAAACGTGGGACCATTGAACATGGGAACGCAAATAGACCAGCTTTATGTGAATTTCGAACAAGGCGGGATGGAAGAAACAGGACGTAGCACAGACCTAGCCATTATCGGAGATGCCTTTTTCGTGATGCAGACCCAAGGGGGCGAGCGATATACGAGAAACGGTGCCTTTTATGTGGATGAAGGGGGCTATCTTGTTGATGGTGAAGGCAACTACCTTCTGGGAGAAAATGGCCCATTATATGTGGCTGGATTGAATTTTTCCGTTGACGCTGCCGGCGGGGTTTGGGTAAATGAGACATTTACCGATAGAATCCGCGTGGCTTCCTTTGCAGATAATGGACAATTGCGAAAAGAAGGCAGCAATTTGTATACCTCTTTGGCAGCACCCCTAGGGGAAGCAGAGCCATATGGCATCAGGCAAGGATTCCTTGAAAATTCCAATGTGGACATCGCCAGGGAAATGGTGGATATGCTCACCGTGTTTAGGACATACGAAACCAATCAGCGGATGATGCAAATGATAGATGAAACCGTTGGCAAAGCCGTCAACGAGATTGGGAGATTGAGATAATGTACGAAGCAATGATGATTGCTGCATCTGGACTGCAAAACCAGCAGCGACGCTTGGACACCATAGCGAACAATGTTGCAAATATTAACACCGTGGGGTATAAAAATTCCAGGTTAGATTTTAAGGATGCTCTCTATACAGCGGGCTATGTGCCGGCTTTGCCACGCACTCCCGAAGGCAACCAACAAAAGGGGCATGGCTTGATGGTGGCTGGAATCACTAGGGACTTCACCGCAGGTAATGTGATACGAACAGAGAGACAGCTGGACATGGCAATCACCAATGAGGGCTTTTTCGCTGTCCAAGGAGCGGATGGTGAAACCCTTTACACAAGAAACGGCAGTTTTAATTTAAGCGTTGAAGATAATGGAGTGTATATTGTAAACAGCGATGGACTTTATTTGTTGGATGCAAATGGGGATAGAATCGAAGTACCGCCACATACCACAGCCATTGGACTTGATGAAAATAATATGATTTTGTTCAATGCCAATGATGAAGAATTTATGGTTCAATTGGGAGTGTTTTCTTTCAGAAACCTCATGGGACTGGAGTCGGTGGGCGAAGGTAATTATTCCGAAACAATAGCTTCTGGCGAGAGGTTTATCGCAGCAGATGCCAAGGTGGTAAACGGATACTTGGAAGCCTCCAATGTGGATTTGGCAACGGAAATGACGAGAATGATACGGACGCAAAGGGCTTTTTCATTAGCTTCCAGAGCCTTAATTACAGCAGACGAAATGGAAGGCATAGCTAATAATATTAAGAGATAAAGCATATATATAATTGGGGAGATTAGGTGGGTGAACATGAATGGAAGATGCATTTCTTCTTTTCATGATACTTGCACATATGGTATTATTAAGCCATAGACCATTTTTTACGATTTGGGGGTGTTCATATGACAATCTTGCAATGCAAAATATGCCGAAAACCTTTCCAGAGCTTGGGAGGAGATACCTGCCACGAATGTCTGGATAAAATTGATAAGGATTTCATAACGGTTAGAGATTATATCTACGAAAACCGCGATGCTAAAATGGATGAAATTATCGAGGAAACGGGTGTAGAAAAGGCAGTCATTCTCAGGCTTCTCAAAGAAGGAAGACTGAAATTGGACAATCCGGATTCTGAAGGTATGCTCCTTTGTGACATATGCAGGAAGCCTATAACTTCTGGTCGTATGTGCACAGAATGTAAAAACAAAGCAGCTTCTGAAATGTTAAAATCCGCTGGAGGGAACAAAGAACCCGAAGCAGCAAAAAAAGAATTAAAAGCAAGTAAACATAATGCAAAAATGCATACGGACATAACAGAACGTAGAAAATGAGCACAAAAAGAAAGTAAGACAATCGCGATATTTTGATAGGATACAATTAAAAAGAGATTAAGGAGATAGTGGACAATATGAGGGTTAATCTTCAAGTAAGCCCCAGTCTCATGAGAAACTATAAATTGATCCAAAAACCACGTACAATTCCGAGTGAGCCTAACGTTCGGGATGAGGTTATAGTTTCTGCTGAGGCATACAAGTTTTCCAGGGTGATGGCAAAGGTTCAAACACGTAGCCCGGAAGAACAAGCACACATAGCAAGAATCACAAACGCCGTCAGGCAAGGACAATATAGAATCGATAGCGATAAAATAGCCGATAAAATCTTGGAGCGGCTGTTTAGCAACTGATTTTACTGAGAATTGGGATATTATTTTCGCAAGTGAATGTCAAAGGATTGGCAAAGCAAAAGGGCAAGGAAGAAACATCATACCTTTGGAGGGAATATGAGACCTGTCTTAATTGAATTGTGCAAACTTTTATCCCAGCAAAAAGCTGTGCTGGAGAGGATTCTGGAGCTTTCTTTGGAAGAGCGACGAATCATCATCAGCGGAGAAGCAGAGAGCTTGGAAGAAATCGTACGCAGTGGACTACAAGAACTCAACAAGCTCGGAGCGATAGAAAAGAAACGACTGGCACTCCATGGGGAGCTCGCAACCCAGTTTCGTTTGCCCATAGAGGAAGTAAATGTCAGCGCAATAGCGAAGCTGGCAACGCCCCAAGAAGGAGCTGCGATTAGAGAATTGCAATCAGAATTGACGATGCTGATATCTGCCCATATGGAGGTCAATGCGGAAAACAGAGAATTAATAGACACCCATATAGAGTATTCAGAAATCATGATTAACCTTATGGTTGATTCGGAAGACCCACTCAATAATTTTTATGATGGCGATGGTAATGCAAGTCCGGACAGGAAAAAAACCACAGGATTTTTCGACAGTCGAGCTTGATTATCTACTAACAAAATGGAAACCACAGCTGCAAAGCAGCAGTAGGAGAAACAACAAATGAGAGCAACGTTTTTTGGTATCGAAATAGGTAAAACCGGCATTCAAGTGAGCCAATTGGGACTTGATGTTACAGGCCATAATATGGCAAATGTGGAAACGAAAGGTTATACCCGCCAACGGATTGTTTCAACGGCATACGATCCTTTTGCCACTATTGGTAGAGCATTGCCACGAGATCAAGCAAGGGTGGGCGGTGGTGTCAGGGTGAAAATCCTCGACCAGATTCGTTCAGCCTACTTAGATAAACGATTCAGGGTTGAGAATACTACTTTTTCCTACTGGAATAAGAGAGCGGAAAGCCTCAGTTATGTGGAATCCTTTTTCGACAATGTAAACGAGGAAACTAGCATCAACTTCTCCATCGCTAGACTCTTCGAAGCCATGAAGGTGCTTTCGGAAGACACAGTGGAAGGGGCTCCAAGGAAACTCTTGCAAACTTCGGGAGAAGACTTGACGAAGCAGCTTTCCATGATTTACGATGGTTTGATAGAATTACAGGAATCCCAAAATAAATCTGTTGAAATCACAGTGGGTGACATTAACCGCATCGCAAAGGAAATCCAGGAACTTAATAAATCCATATATGGATTTGAAATCACCGGTCATATTGCCAACGACCTACGAGACAAGCGGAATTTGCTCTTGGATGAACTTTCTTCATTAATCGATGTGGAATATGAGGAAATAGCCGATGGAACAGGGCATGTCATGCTGGAGGTTTATGTTGGTGGTACTAAGCTCGTGAGTCATGATAGGGTTTCGCAGCTTGGCTTACTAAAAACGGATAATATGATAGACGGCGAAGCTGAAGTGTGGACTCCAGTATGGATAAGCGACCTGGGCAGAAATTATGCCTCCGTTGTGAAGGAAGCGAAACCTCCCAATGTACCCAGTGATTATACTGAAATTAATTATCCAAATGGTGAAACTCGCTATATATTAACTACAGATTTAGCGAATCTAAACGAATTGAATATGAAGGTGGTCAAAGGTGGGGAACTTAAAGCTTTCATGGATATTCGTGACAATTCCGGCGTTGACTTGGCTGGTATCCCCCGATATATTGAAATGCTCAATAATTTGGCAAGAGCCCTTGTTCAGGAAGTGAACAGAGTTCATAGTAGTGGTTGGACAGACCCACCCACAGGAGCCTCTGTTACTGGTATCAACTTCTTTTATTATGATGCAACAGACCCCTTGGGAATAGAGCAAATCACAGCGAAAAACATTCGACTGAGCGATGAAGTTGCCCAGAGCGAATTTAACATTGCAGCATCCTCTGTTGAAATAGTAAAACAAGGAGCTCCCAATGAGTTGCAGCGAGGCAACAACGAAAACTTGAATGCAATGTATGCGCTATTTCTTTTGAAAGATATAGAGGTGACCATATCATCGGGAAGCGTCGCCATAGGAAGCTTCGATGGATTTGCCACCAGTGTTAGGTTCGATGTGGCTAATACATTGGATTTCGCCCATAAAACAGCTAAAACAAGCGGAACATTGCAGCTTGCAGCTGAAAACCAGAGGGTTTCGGTTGCCGGTGTATCACTGGATGAAGAAATGACGAATTTGGTCAAGTACCAGCACGCTTATTCCGGTGCAGCAAGGGTCATTACTGCAATGGACGAAGTCTTGGATAGACTGATCAATGGTACAGGACGAGTTGGGCTTTGAGGAATTAGGAATTAGGAATTAGGAATTAGGAGTAAGCATTAACCATGAGAATTACAAATTCAATGCTTGTGGGCAACTTGATGAGAAACTTGAATACTAACTTATCAAGATTGGACGCACTTAACAACCAAATGGCTACCGGGAGAAAATATGCACATATCAGCGATGACCCCGTTGCCCTGGTATATAGTCAAGCAGCAAGAAATAAAATAGCGCGGCTTTCCCATTATCAAAGGTCTGTGGGCAGCGCGCAAGATTGGCTGAACCAAGCGGAAGTAGGTATAATGGAGCTACAATCCACGCTGGTCAACGCCTATGATGCTGCCATGGATGCGGCAAATGATACAAAGACCGATGATGATAGGAAAAACATCGCGAAAACCATCGCTCAATATAGAGACCACTTTGTGGATACGCTAAACACCACCTTCGGAGACAAGTATGTCTTTGGCGGTTACAATACCCCTGGTGACCCAGCGGCTGGCTTTGTGGGTGATGGCGTTAAACCCTTTGTGGTGCGTAGCGGCGAGCTATTTTATAATGGCTTCAATATGTCTCGCTTCGATGGTATGGATGCCACTGACTTTTTCAGCTTAACAACGGCAACAATACTGCCAGATGGCTCTACTCTCACAGCAGCTGAGCTTGCCGAGTTCAATACTTTGCAAAGCGATGTACTTTCATTTGACGTGGGACCTGGAATTACCATGCCTGTCACAATGAATGGCACTGAGCTTGTGTTCTTCATCACGACAAATGCCAATGGAGATACCGTAATCAGAAACGCATTCAATGTTTTGGAAGAATTGTATCAAAATGTTGAAACAGGTGCACCGGTAAATGATATAGGCGCTTCCATTAAGCCCCTTCAAGATGGACAGAACCACTTACTAACAAGAACAGCCGAAATCGGCGGTAGAGTAAGAAGGCTTGATTTGTTGGAAGCGAGATATGAACAAGACGAAATAAACTATGCCAGGATGATGTCAGATGCCGAGGATGTGGATGCGGCGGAAGTCATCTTGATGCAAAAAATGGCAGAGGCAGTCTATCAAGCTGCGCTGTCAGCAGGAGCCAGAATAATCCAACCGACGCTAATGGATTTTCTGAGATAATTATACTAAAGCAGGAAATAGCAAAAGCTAATGCTAAATTTAAAAATATTTCCGCTGAAAGTATAGTGACAAATTCTTGTAAATAGGTATTATACTGGAGAAATAAAAGTGTAAATGAAAAAGTTTTGCATTTTTGAGAAAAATATGATAATAATAAAGTATTAACACCTATCTAAGAAGGCGGTGTTAGAATGCCCAAACTATCGCAAATCATTATAGAACAGCAACTTGCGGAAATCGGTATCAATAGAATACCGGCGCAAATGCATATAGAGCAGCAACGGTTGGAGATGAGAATCGAAACCGAGCAGCCAAAAATGGAAATAGACCGTAAGGCACCCACCTTCAAAGTCAACAGGAAAAAGATAAATTCGGAAATGGGTCTTAAAGGTCCAACGGAACTTTCTCGAAATTTTCGAGACCAAGGGAGGCTTGGTGCTCTTCGAGGAGCTAGAATAGCTAAAGAGGACGGAAACTTCCTCGGCGACCTGACAAATCCTGGCGACAGGGTGGGTCAACTTGCCCGCAATAAGACAATGAGCGCGATTATGAGGAAAAAAGAGGGTAATATCGGATTAATGCCCAAGAGCATACCGGAAATCGAGTGGGAAAAAGGTTATCTTAATATCAGTTGGACAAAGCACAGCATAGTAATAGACTGGGTTGGAGACTATATGCCAACTGTTACCCTTGACCCCAAGCACTCCATTGAGGTATACTTGCGTACAGCACCTTATTTTCGCATCCTTGTCAGCGAAGGGGATAGTTTCGGATTGCCTGGAAGCTTGGTCGATAAAGAGATATAATGTATTTACGTTTCAGCCGATGGCTTATTTTGCTTGCGGCTTCGACTAAATCAAAGGAGTAATCAATGCAGTTAGAAACAATACGGTTCGGGCTGGTGGATATTGACGAAGATAAGCTAATCACATTTGACGAAGGCATTCCTGGCCTTGATATGCTGAAGAAATACGCTTTGCTTCAATTTGAAGAGAGTTATCCCATAATTTGGCTTCAATCTGTGGACGAAGGGCGCGTTTGCTTGCCTGTTTTGGATACCTTTGCAGTGCTCACCGGATATGTTTTCGATATTGACGATGAAGATGTGAAAATACTGGAGTTAAACGGTCCAGATGATTTACATGTGGTCAGCGTTTTGGTTATTCCTGAAGAAATTCAAAGAATGACAGTTAATCTTGCAGCACCGATTATTATAAACACGGTGACGGGCAAGGCAAAGCAAATACTACTCAGCGGAACAGATTATAATGTCAGAGCACCTGTATTTTCCGATATCTATAAAGTTATCGCGAGGGAGGAGGTCGCCACTGATGCTGGTTCTGTCGCGGAAACTGAACGAAACGATTGTAATAGGTGATAATATCAGAGTGACGCTTCTTGGAATCGACGGTGACAAAATCAAGATTGGAATCGATGCACCCAGAGATATAAGGGTGATACGCGAGGAGCTTTTGGAAGCAACAAAAAGCACCAATCAGCAGGCACTGTCTGCACCTGTCGTTTCATTCGATTTGGCAAAAATCAAGAAAACAGCAGCCACCGAGGAAAGTAAAAAGCAGTAAATTGGCAAAATGATTATTAAGCAGCGCCCGAGCCCGGTTTTTAGCCGGGCTACTCGACTTTCTTGACATGGCAAGACGCGGGGACGGTTTTATTGTCTTAGAAACAAGACAGGAACAGTCTCCGCGTTTTAGTTTTGCTGATAAATATGTAAATGGGAGCATATTTTATCAAAACAGCAAAAATAGGGTAAACTAAAAAGCAATTAATCCGATAATATTAATGCAGTTTGTTTCCAATTATCAACGAAGAATGTGGGATAATTGGTCAAATAACATATCCATTATAGCTGCTACGAAAGTGTGAAAAAGTTGATGAAATAAAGGGAGACGAGTATTGATATGTTAAAAGAGGACTCGTCTTGGGAGGTCTTACATGAGGGCATCCATTGAGAATATGCTCAATCAAATTCGAGAGTTTTTTGCTCGGATGGAAAAAAAAGATAAAATCCGACTGGGAATTCTGACTGGGATTGTAGCGACATTGGCAATTATCATTGTTATCGTGCTGGGTCGCACCAATTATGTCACCTTGCACATCGCTTCCGATGAGGCTGAAGCAGGGATGATTCTTTCAACCTTGCGTGAAATGGGTGAAGACGCCACCACAGACGGAACGAGGATACTGGTTCCGGAAGGAAGGGTCAGCAATTTAAGAGCTATACTAGCATCCATGGGGACCCTTGGCTCTGGGCAATTGGATACAACCTTGCTTGATAGTGCTTCGGGCTTTAATATCACAGATAGTCATGCAAGGGAAATATATGCTCGTCAAAAGGCGCAGGAAATCAGAACGCAGATACTCATGTCTGACAAGATACAAAATGCTTTCGTAACTGTGAATATGGGTGAGTATTCGCCATTTGTATTTTCAGATGGTGTTAGGGATGCCACTGCTGCGGTGATGCTTACAATCAAGGGTGGAGCTACTCTAACACAGGCTGAAGCCCAAGGCATTGCGGATTTGGTAAGGTCCAATATTCCAGGGCTGAAGTATGAAAATATTACTATTACAGACCAGCGTTGGACTCGCTATCCCGTTGGAGATAGTAGCGTTGATATTGGCACAGAAATGTATACGAGGATTTCTTTGAGAAACCTTTTGCAACAGCAATTACAAATTCAGTGCGAACAGCTGCTAGCTCCGATTTTCGGTATGGATAACCTGCGGATTTCCGCCAGTGTAACCTTAAACTTCGACAAGCAAGTGAGCGAGTCAGTGGAGTTTTCCCCGCCCATTCCAGGTGAAATGGATGGCATTGTTCGCAGCTCATCAGAAATATATGAAAATCAAAGGAATGCAGGTGCTGCAGGGGGTATACCTGGAACGGATACCAATGGTATGGGAACAGTGGAGTATCCATATGCTTCCTTGGAAGATGGCGACGAATATAGAAGAGCCGTAAGGGAGTATAATTACGAAATTAACGAAACCCGTAGTATAATCGAACATGAGCAGGGTACGATTGAAAAATTAAGCATAGCCATATCTATTAACGATTTGGCTGTGGAAGACAACTATGCCACCCAAGTTAGAAACTTGGTGGCTAGCGGTCTTGGAATAGCTCCAGACAATATTGCCGTGGAGCAAATCGAGTTTAAATACCAGGGTATGACCATCGAAGATATAATGAGAGAACAAGAAGAGGAAGAAGCAAGGCTAAGGCGCAGGGAGACATTGGAAATGATACTGAAATATTCTCTCATTGCTATTCTCATTCTTTCAATATTGCTCTTGGCTAGAATGATTCTCAAAACGCTCAGACCAGAACCGGAATTTGTCGATCCCTTATTGGAGGGCGCAGGAGGCGTTGATTATTTGGCAGATGATGAAGACCCGTATTTTGTCGATATGGAACTCAACACGAAATCCTCTGCTTTGGAGCAAATTGAACGCTTCATCGATAAAGATCCAAGTGCAGTTGCCCAGCTGTTGCGCAATTGGTTGACAGATGAATAATATAAACGAAGTATAATGTTATAAACAAATGCATAGAGTAAGGGTGAAAATATATGACTATGTCCATCGATATGATATCTGCAAGGGAGAAAGCGGCGATTTTACTCATAAGCCTTGGCAAAGAGTATTCCGCTGCACTCTACCAATATTTGTCCGAAGAAGAAATCAGTGATATGACCCTCAGCATCACCACCACCAGGAGGGTTGACCCTGAAATCAGGGAGGGCATCATCGATGAGTTTTATGAAATGTGCCTTGCCCAGAAGTTTATCACAGAAGGTGGCATCGACTTTGCACGGGAGATATTGGAAAAGGCGATAGGTCCCGAGCGAGCTGAGGAAATGATAAGGAAACTATCATCTTCCCTCCAAGTACGCCCCTTTGATTTCATAAGACGGGTTGATTCAAACCAGATATTGAATGTCATACATAATGAGCATCCGCAAATCATCGCCCTAGTCCTATCATATATCGAACCCAGACAATCGGCTCAAATAATTGCCTCCCTACCCACAGATAGGCAGACGGAAATTATCAGCCGCATATCGAAGATGGGTAGTTCCTCAGCGGAGTATGTTAAAGAAGCTGAAAGGATACTAGAACGAAAAGTTACATCCATGGGATACACAGATAATATTATCGTTGGTGGTATTGATGCAATTGTGGAAATTATTAATGCCCTTGATAGGTCTTCGGAGAAAAACATACTAGAGAGTCTCGATGTGAGCGATAGCGAGCTTGCAGATGAAATCAGAAAACGCCTCTTTGTTTTCGAAGACATTGCAAAACTCAACAATGTCACAGTCCAGCGTGTACTTCGAGAAATCAACAATACCGACCTTGCCGTTGCACTTAAAATGGCAACTGATGATGTTACAAAGACAATTTTCAACAATATATCCAAACGTCTGCAAGATATGATAAAGGACGATATGGAAGTCATGGGACCCGTGCGGGTGCGCGATGTGGAAGAAGCCCAACAACGCATTGTCAATGTTATACGGAAACTGGAAGATGATGGCGAAATTATTATTGCCCGCGGCGAAGGAGATGATTTGATTGTTTAGAATCGACAGGAATCTAGTCAACCTTGCCAGCGCGCGTTCCATTCAAGTTGACGGAGAGGAAACAACAGCCGGCGCCCAGGGACAAACCCCTATTGCGACGGCTGCTCCAAACTTCAAGGAAATGGAAGAGGCGGTGCTTGCCAAAGCCCAAGAAGAAGCGGATACGATTTTGGAAAATGCTCGCAATGAAGCTGCTGCCATAATATTGTCTGCAAAGGAGCGGCTTGAAGACGAACGCCGCAATGCGTGGGAAGAAAGCTATGCTGAAGGTGCCAGCGAGGGGAAGCGGGTTGCTGAAGAAAAGTATGCTTCCATGTATGAAGAAAAAATCCAGCAAGGCGATGAAATGGTAAAGCGAGTTATAGAAGAGCTATATGCTGAAAGAAAGGCAACTTACGATGGTTTAGAAGAGGAAGTTGTCTCTTTAACATTGGAGATAGTGCGAAAAATATTTAATCCGGCTGAGGAATCGGTGGGTGGTGTTTTTGAGGGTCTTATTCGCAATGCACTTCGTCAAATGGCTCCTGAAGGAAAAATCATAATCAGGGTCAGTCCCAGTGAGTTTGAGCGGTTTTTCTCATCTGGAACTGCTTATTTTGAGCTTGACAAAGGAGTCAGCGTCACTGCATCCATTTTGAGAGATGCATCTCTCAGCGAATACGATGTGGTCATAGACACCGAAGACGAAACAGTAAACGCCAGTATAGAAACCCAACTGAAATACATAAGAATAGCCTTCAACAGGGCGGACGAATGAATTAATTATTAATTCAGTAGAGGATTTTCATGTCTAATATAGAGTTTAAAAAATACCATATTGCCTTAAAGCAGGTGGAATCCCTTGAACGTGCTGGGCGGGTTACTAAGATTGTTGGTTTGGCGGTGGAGGCTTCGGGACCTCCGTCTAGGATTGGCGATATTTGCAACTTGTTCACCTTGGATGGTGAAAGATATGTCCGTTCGGAAATTGTGGGTTTTCGTGAAGGAAGAACATTGCTCATGCCCTTTGGCAACCTGGAAGGCGTGGGCTTGGGCAGTTATGTGGTTTATACGGGTAGAGCATTGAGGGTGCCTGTCAGCAGGAAACTCACAGGTAGGATACTGGATGCATTGGGCTATCCCTTTGATGACTTGCCCATGCCAGAACCTGAAGCCTGGTATCCTGCGGAGAGCGCTCCACCAAATCCTTTGACAAGGGAGAGAATCAGCGAAGTTCTTCCCTTGGGGATAAAATCCATCGACAGTATGCTCACTGTTGGGAGAGGGCAGCGTTTAGGTATATTCTCCGGATCTGGCGTTGGCAAAAGTACTCTCTTGGGAATGATTGCCAGATACGCCGTTGCAGATGTGAATGTCATAGTTCTGGTGGGTGAACGTGGACGTGAAGTGAAGGATTTCGTCGAAAGAGATTTGGGCGAAGATGGTTTGAAAAAGTCCGTATTGGTTATTGCCACATCAGATCAGCCTGCTCTTTTACGTTTGAAATGCGCCATGACTGGGACGGCAATTGCGGAATACTTTAGAGATTGCGGATTCAAGGTATTGTTGCTTATGGATTCTCTAACTCGTTTTGCCATGGCACAAAGGGAAATTGGAATGGCTGCAGGTGAGCCGCCTGTTTCCAGAGGATATCCACCATCTGTGTATTCGTTATTACCCAAGCTTTTGGAACGCTCAGGAATGTCTGATAAAGGTTCGATTACAGGGCTTTACACAGTTCTTGTGGAAGGCGATGACCTGAACGAACCCATATCTGATACCGTGAGGGGAATACTGGACGGTCATATTGTCTTGTCACGATCCATAGCAAATAGTAATCATTATCCTCCAATTGATATATTAGCCAGTGTAAGCCGACTAATGCCAGACATCGTTACTCCAGAGCACCATGCTGCTTTTGGAGCTATTAAAAATTTAGTCGCTGTATATAGAGAAGCCGAGGATTTAATAAATATTGGTGCATACAAACAAGGAGCCAACCCAGAAATCGACAGAGCAGTCCAGCTTCATCCAATTATTCAAAGTTTCCTAAAACAAGCCGTAGCAGAAAGCTACACCTTCGATGAAATAATCCAAATGCTAATGGACATCGTTAATAGTTAGGAGTTAGGAATTAGGAGTTAGGAATTAGGAGTTAGGAGTTAGGAATTAGGAATTAGGAATAAAATTCGGCTATAACCTGTATTTCGTAAATATCCCAACACATTCGTAGGGCGCGGCATCCCTGACGCGCCGCAAGGCATCCACCGCACCACAGGCGAAGCATCAAGGACACCTGGTTGGGGCATTCGTAAATATCCCAACACATTCGTAGGGCGCGGCATCCCTGACGCGCCGCAAGGCATCCACCGCACCACAGGCGAAGCATCAAGGACACCGGGTAAGGGTGATTGGCAATTCGCCCTAACAGGAAAACAATAATGAAAAAATTTGTTTTTACACTACAGGCTTTATACAACTACAAACTGACGGTTGAAAAAACCCAAAAAGCAGAATTAAAGATTGCTCAAAACGCTCTTTCTGAGCTTTTAGACGAGGAACAGCGGCTTCTGGAGGCATATGCTGAAAATGAGAGGTCTTTGGAGCGTGCGCTGAGGGAAAACAAAAACATACCCAAAGCCTTGGAGGAACATGATGCGTATTTTCGATATTTGCGGGATGCTCTACTGGAACTAAGGGAGCGCATTATCGCCGCAGAAGAATATGTCGCCCAATGCCAAGAAAGACTCATTGGCACCATGAAAGAAATAAAAACCTACGAAAAGCTAAGAGCAGAGCAATACTACGAATACCTAAAGGAAGTCCAACTAGAAGAAGAAAAAGAAATGGGCGATTTGGTATCATATAATACAATTAGTAATGAATGATTAATTAACCGAAAGGTTTGGTGATATATATGGCGGAGAGAACTAAGGAAGATTTTGAGGACTTGACTTCGGAGGAAGAAGCTGAGCAAAATTCACAAGAAAGTACTCCTAGACAAAGGTCGCAAAGAGCACCTCGGGCAAGCAGAGCGGAGAGAACTCAAAGAGAACCGAAAGTGAAGATGTCCAGGAAAGAGCGAAAGGCTTTGGGTATAAAGAAAAGAGGCGGAAAACTCAAAGTTATTTTAATAATTTTGCTTGTTCTTCTTGTTGGTGGCTTTGTTGCAGAAGAAGTATATTTCAATTGGTTGGGTACGAGGGATATGCTCATTGATGCGGTGCTTTTGCTAGATCCCAATGTGAGGACAAGGGGTTATCGTTTAGATGCAAGGGAAGCTGAGCTGAAGGAAAAAGAAGAGGCCTTTGCTGAAAAGGAAAGGATTATTTCAAATAGAGAATTACAGGCTGATAGACGAGCCACCGAGCTAGATCGTAGGCAAGCAGACTTGGCGGAGCGGGAAGAACGAGCCACACCCCTATATCGCAGACGAATGAGTGAACAGGATCTTTCTGATATGGTTTCTCTGAGCAGGTCATATTCGCAAATGACTCCAGAGTCAGCGGCTGCAATACTGGTGGAACTCGATAAAGCAGAGGATGTGGCGGCAATTTTGTTTTATATGTCAGAGCGCAACGCTGCTGCGATTCTAGCTGTAATGGAGCCAGAATTTGCAGCGCATATAACCAGCATACTCTTATATAACTGAAATAAAAAGTACAAAGCAAATCCGCGGTGATGTCGATAAAACATCGCCGCTTTTATTTTATAACACCGCAATGAAAACCTATTTGTAGGGCGCGTCAAGGATGCCGCGCCCTACGAAGGGGTATCAAGTTATCAGCATAATATTAGTGTATCGTAATGATGCTGCGACCTGCGTTGACTTGTATTAATATTGCTTTTTAAATTCTATTTTTTCATCTGATTTACTAATATTAGACGCAAAGATGTCGATAAAAGATACAGGAGGTGAAAAGATGCAGATACCCATGGAGATTCTATCCCAATTGACGGTACCCAGAACCAGTCTACAAGTGGGAACACCCCAGCCAAGGGTGGGGTATGATAGGGACTCTTCAGTTTTCAGCAGGGTTTTTGATGCAGCGAGAACTGCTTTGCCAAATAGCGGCATGGGCGGTTTTTATGGCATCGGTAAGCCACCCCCATATGAGCAGGACAATCCAATAGCTCTACGGGAAAAAGAAGACATTAAGAAAGAGGATGACCCACTCGGCGGAGTTTTGGGATATCAAAACAATCTCATTTTTATTCTCGAAAGAGAAATGGAATCTGCTACTACCCTCGAAACCAGCATTGAAACGAGTATGGAAATCGAAATAACTGACATACTTACTCAAATGCCAACACAAAATATGGACAACAATATTCATGCATCAGCTGGGATTATTAACGAAAACGAAGACTTGGCAGGTAGTTTGGAAACGAAGAATCTATCATCAGTGGTGGAGGCTTTGTTGCAAGATGAAACTAATGCCGATTATGACATTGATCTAACTGATAGCATGGCAGGGGTAGTAACGGCACGGATGCCGGAAATAAGGACATCAGAGATACGGGAATATGAGAATAACATATCCGAAACCTCAGCAACCGAGGATCTGGGCCCTTTGGAGAATGGAAATGATGCAATCGCAATAAGCGATGCAAAAGAGACAAAGGAGTCGGAAAACGATTCCAAGGATGACAAAAAAGATTCATCCAACAATATTGCGGATAACACATCGGAACTAGCTGGCAGTAACCCGGTATCCATCACAGGAAATATCGGAATCGAAACTTACCAAGGCAATCAGCAAATGATTAGAGCTGCTGATGTTCCAATCGAAAGGGAAAACCTTATCGATGAGATGGTTTACCGTGTAGAGGAAATGCACACAGAGAACCAAAACGCAATGACAATACAACTAAAACCTGAATTTTTGGGAAAAGTGGCGTTGGAAATCGCAATGGATGCTAGTGGATTGCATTTGAAAATCAGTGCAGCAGATGGAGATGTGAGAAACATGATTAATGGGCAAATAAATGCTCTAATCGAATCTCTCCAAACAAAAGGCTTCGAAATTGTAGAAGTAGAAGTAGCATATACCGGCATCGATAATGGCGATTACCAAAATCCTCAAAACAACAACCAAGCACAGCCAGATACAAATCCACGAAGAACATATTCTGTGGACTCAGTCGAAGATAAAATATCATTTGCTACCGCTCTATCTGATGATTCTCTTGAATATTACCTAGATGAAGACATCAGTTCTGTGGAATATAGAGCCTAAGCTTTGAAGGAGACAAAAGATGTCAATACCCAGCGCAGTAGAAAAGTCAATAGAGACAGGGAGACAACAATCCCTTGAAGCGCAGCTGGCAAGGGAAGCGAGTTATCCCAGCAATGCTGTTAATGGACAAACCCGAAATGTTGGCGGCACAATGGGTAAACACGAATTTCTCCTATTGCTGGCAACTCAGCTACGTTATCAAAACCCACTGGATCCAGCTTCGGAGACAGAATTTGCATCCCAATTAGCACAGTTTGCTTCTCTGGAACAAATGCAAAACACCAACACAACACTATCTGCTATGCTCCTGACACAATCCTATAGCTTGATTGGAAAGCTGGTTTACGGCGAGCAATATAGCGGAGACAACCTTATAGAGTATTATGG
Source organism: Oscillospiraceae bacterium (assembly GCA_009777775.1). GTDB lineage: Bacteria > Bacillota > Clostridia > Oscillospirales > Oscillospiraceae > WRMH01. Next base: position 35,876 of record WRLE01000010.1, on the reverse strand, counting down.
AATTGTTGAGAGCATCTACACAAGGGATGGACTCACATATGCCATGATAGAAGGTTATGACTTTGGTGTTCCAATATCGGTTATTTTGGAAGTCTTCGATACAGATGGATTAACAACGCCTGATATGCTGATACAAACATCCAATAGCCTCATAGGGCGCAGTGTGGTAGCCCAGGTGGGAACCAACACGGTGCAAGGAATCGTCACAGGAGTTGTGGTGAATAATGGTCAAATGTATGCATATATCGATGAGGGGAATGAAGAATTGAGATTAGTTCCAGTCGGTAGCATATATGACATCCGCATGGCTCCAACAGCAGCTTCCACAGAAGAAACTCCAGCTCCCATTGATGGAGATGACGATGATGATTTAGATCTAGTAGAAGGCTTAGGTGGAGATGGCGATGACGATACCGACCCGGTAACAGGCTTAGGTGGAGACGACGACAACGATACCGACCCAGTAACAGGCTTAGGTGGGGACGGAGACAATGATACCGACCCTGTGACAGGTTTAGGTGGAGATGGAGACAACGATACCGACCCAGTGACTGGCGTGGGTGGGGATGGAGACAACGATACCGACCTAGTAGTTGGCTTAGATGGGGATGACGGTGATGATACCGACCCAACAGCAGGCTTAGGTGGCGATGGAGTCACGGATACCGACCCAGTAACAGACTCTGGTGGGGAAAGCAATACCAATTCCGACCCGGTTGCTGGTATAGGCTCTGATGAAGAAGGATAAATCACATTGTTTACCACGCAGCCACAAAGAGCAAGCAGCTTACAGACATAGAGTTATTTGGTAGCATAAAACGAATAATAGTTATACATTTTAAGTATTCAAATACAGGAGGAACCGCATTATGATGCGATCACTCTATTCCGGAATCTCCGGATTGAGAAATCACCAAACAAGAATGGACGTTATAGGCAATAATATTGCCAACGTGAATACAGCAGGATACAAAACCAGCCGCGTTATATTCCAAGATATATTCAGCCAAACGGCGGCAGGTGGCACAGCTGGTGCTCCCCAATTGGGCGTGGGTGGAACAAATCCCATGCAAATCGGTTTGGGAATCAAGCTCTCATCTATCGATGTGATGCATACTCCTGCTCCCTTCCAACGTACAGACAACCCCTTTGATATGATGATTGGTGGAGACGGCTTCTTTATCATTGAAGCTCCTGGTGGAGCACAGCCTGGACAAGAAGGCTATTATTACACCAGAGCAGGTAACTTCAAGCTGGACGACTTGGGCTATCTGACGACAACGGATGGATATTATGTGCTGGGCTTTGCCTCAGTACCATGGTACGAATATAAGCAAGCCTTTGAAGATGATGGTCTTACACCAATTTTGGACGAAGATGGAGAAGACATCTGGTTCTGGCAAGTAAGAAATGCCACATATGATGACCTTGGTCTTACCCCTCCCAATGGCAAAACTGGTGATGATGAATATGTCAGTACCACTCCCCAAAGAATCCAGTTGAGAGCATACAACCAAGACTTCGACCCAGCAATGGACCCAACAGACCCCACAGCAACGGAAGTGGATATAACGGAATACAACTCCCTAGTGGGCTTTACTGTGGGTAAAAATGGTGAAGTGACAGTAATCGCAAATAACGCGAAACACACCATTGCAAAACTCTCCGTTGCCATGTTCTCCAACCCAGGCGGACTGGAAAAAGCAGGAAATAGCCTTTATAGGGAGACCAGCGCATCTGGTAAGGTGGAAATCGGCGAAGCTTATATGAATGGAGCTGGCACGGTGGAAGGCGGCGGTCTGGAAATGTCAAATGTGGACTTGGCAACTGAGTTTACAGACATGATAGTAACCCAAAGGGGATTTCAAGCAAACTCTAGAATAATCACAGTATCAGATACCATGCTCGAAGAGCTGGTTAATCTGAAGAGATAATCCCAAGCTAAAGCGAGGCTTTAAGAACTGTACAACATGAGCAAGCACTAAGAAGCCTCGCTTTTACTTTTATAGCAAAGGATGTGGTCGTTATTATCCTAGTTACGCGAATTAATAAGGTTGATCACTTTTTCGTGAATGAAGACATGATAGAGATCATAGAAGAAACACCGGATACGATACTCACCCTCAATACGGGTAAAAAAATCGCAGTTATGGAAACGGCGATTGAAATAATCGAAAAAATCCGCGAGGAAAAAATCCGGATTAAATTAGCAACCGAGTTTTGAGCAAAAGCTCAACTGTCGGAAGGCATTTTTCTTTAAAATATGCCTTCCTAATATCGGAAAGAGGTGAATTGAACTGGAAATAACGACTGTTTTAGGTCTTGTATTAGGATTTGCAGCCATCATCATATGTATTGCACTTGACGGCGTACTTGGTGAATATATTAACTGGCCTTCGATTTTCATAGTGTTTGGTGGAGTCATTGCATCAACTATAGTATCTTACCCTATGGATCAACTGAAGAATCTTGGAAAGCTGATTGGAAATGCATTTAAAGCGAAGAATGTAGATTTTCAAGCAGACATTGAAAATATAGTGAGAATCGCAAATATTGCTCGTCGAGAAGGTATACTTGCCCTTGAAGAAACTGTCAATGATATGAACGACCCATTTATGCAAAAGGGGATTATGCTAATCATAGATGGTTCAGACCCTGAGCTGGTAAAAAGCGTTCTTGAGACCGAGTTGGTTTTTGTCAGAGAACGCCACGGTTCGGGTCAGGCGATATTGCTACAAATGTCTGCATTTTCTCCAGCTTATGGAATGATTGGCACCCTTGTTGGACTAATCAATATGCTTAGGAGACTCAATGACCCTAGCACACTGGGTCCTAGTATGGCAGTTGCTCTCATTACAACATTTTATGGTGTTGTCCTGGCAAATCTGGTTTTCACGCCTTTTGCAAAAAAGCTTGCAGCGCAAAGTGCGGATGAATGTCTAAGGAAAGAAATGATTTTGGAAGGTATTTTGTCCATACAAGATGGAGAAAATCCAAGAATCATCAGAGAGAAACTTAATGCATTCCTACCTCATTCTATGACCAATGGAACCAGGGAGATTCAAGGTGAAGGCAGAGACACTGGTCGAGAGCCAGTTGCGGAATAATTAATGATTTCAATGAACAATGAACAATGAACAATGAACGCTTAACAAATTTCAACCAGTGTCATTTAAGAGCGGAGCGAAGAATCTCATTGCCGTGCAATTGTTGTTTGCTGAAAAATGAATGTTATAAATATTATAACTAATATGTTCAACTTATAGGATGGTTTTTTATGTCTAGTGCTTCTGATAGAAGGAAGAGTTCGGGGAGTGGAGAAGAGAGTAGCGGTGCTTACTGGATGGATACATATGGAGACTTGGTGACGCTTTTGCTCACGTTTTTTGTCCTGTTGTTCTCCATGTCAAATATTGATGCTGCGAAATGGAAAGCCTTGGTGGGTTCCTTCACCGGGATTAGCCCCATTGGCGTAGACCCAATAAGCGTTGAAGTCGCCATCGAGAACCCAGTTCCTCGGGTAGGGGTCAGAACAGATAACAAAGATGGATCATCAGAAAACCAAGGTACTGCAAATCTTGAAGAGCTTCGGGAAATGCACGCTTTAATGGCTCTTTTCATCGAAGATGGCGGCCTTGATGCAGAAATAATCCTAGAAGAAGACCAATATTTGGTAAGGGTTATTTTCGAGGAACAGGTGTTTTTCGATACTGCCGATGCAACGGTTCGCCCAGCATCTTATGTAACTCTTGATGCAGTAATCGAAATGCTCAAAACTGTGGAGCATCTATATTCATATGTTATCGTCGAAGGGCATGCAGATAGCAGACCTATACGAACAGCGCAATACCCGAGCAATTGGCATATATCGGCTTACCGTGCTGTCAATGTGCTTGGTTACATATATGGAGTCGGTGAACTGGACGAAAGTCGGCTGGCAGCTGTCGGTTATGGAGACAAGCATCCCGTTGTGCCCAATGACTCCCCGGAAAACATGGCAAAGAATCGACGCGTTGAATTCATAGTAGAAGCCGGTAACAGAGGTCAGCGCAATCGGCAAGACTACCAATGATAAAAGCGCAATACTGTTGCAAGAAGTTTCGCGAAAGGAATTAATGAAAATATGAAAAAGCTTCTTCCCATGATACTTGTCGCCATAGTCGTGATTGGTGGCTCACTGTACTTTTTTGTCTTTAGGGATCCCGGCGAAAAACCTGATGTACGGGTAGTATATTCTCCTGGTGAGTTCTTCACGACGAATGTGAATGGAGCACCTAGACTGCTGAAAACTGCTGTTGTTCTCATTGTCAATAAAGAAGGACTAGATGACATGCTGACAGCTGAAAACGCACGCATCAGGGATACCATAATATTTATCCTAAGAGACCTCACAGAACCAGAAATATTGGATTTGGGGACTCAGGATATGCTGCGGGAAAGAATCTTGACAGCTCTCAACGAACGCTTGGAAACAGGTGTATTCATTGAAGTCCTATTCAACGACTTCGTAATGGCGTAACAACAACGTGGAATTAGGAGTTGGGAGTTAGGAATTACATGGCTCAATGCTCCACCGAACCTCTTTATTTGTTGTGTTAACTCTACACTAATTAATATGCTGGTTTTATTTCCTAATTCGGTGATTTTAGCACAGTTATTTAATTCCTAACTTCTAATTCCTAATTCCTAATTAAAATAGGGGGTGTGTATAGTTTGTCGGATATATTATCTCAGTCTGAAATAGATGAGCTATTAAACACGCTGATGGCAGGCGATGCGGCTGCTGATGCAGAAGAATCCGAAGGCTCCTTAGCACTTCGAGTAAAAGAATACGACTTTCGCACTGCCAATCGATTCCCGAAAGAGCAAATGCGAACCTTTCATGTTGTATTTGAGACTTTCAGCCAGCTATTCGCCAATAGGCTATCCAGCGTGCTGCGAGTTTCCTGCGAATGTGATGTTTTGTCCATAGAGGAGTGTTCATATAGCGAATTTAATAACTCCTTGCCGGCTCCGGTTGTTCTGGCAATCATGGAAGCTCCGCCAATGTACGGGTCTCTCATAGTGCAAATGTCGCCAGAATTTGCATATATGCTCATAAGCAGACTCTTCGGCGGAGTATCGTCAGGGGACAACATGAAGCAATTTACAGAAATAGAACTTGCTTTGGTGGAACGGGTACTACGGCAAGCAGTGGGTGTTTTTGATGAAGCTTGGGACAAAGTCATAGAGCTGACAACACAAATCGACAGGATTGAAACAAGCTCACAATTTGCTCAAATTACTGCACCCAATGACCCAGTTGCGGTCGTGATTGTGAATATTGTGATGGGCGACGAAAGTGGCTTGATGAGCATATGCATTCCCCATACAGCAATTGAACCGATAGCACAACAGCTCAATACCAGAATGTGGTATTCGGGAGCCATTAGGGACGATGGACGAGGCGAGGAAAGAACCGCAATGCTCACCAGTAAGTTAGTGGAGACCCCCATTCCCCTTACTGCCTTTTTTGACCAGACCTTGGCAACTGTGTCAGATATTGTAAATTTACAAACCGGCGATGTAATTAAGCTTGATCACGCAGTGGATCAACCGCTTACCATTAGAATCCAGCACATACCCAAATTCAGGGCGACGATGGGAACATTGGGTTCCAGGTATGCTTTGCAGATCGTCGATATTATCAAGGAGGAAAATCAAGATGAGTCTTTCGCAAGATGAAGTCAACGCTCTGCTTTCAGGAGATGATTCAGATGAATCAGAGGCAGTGGAAATAATGTCACCTGAGGATATAGAAGCAATGCTTGATTCATCGGCAATGGCTGATGAGTCCGATGACGACTTTGATACAACAGCAGCGCAAACCCTATCCGAAGAGGAAGTGGCTGCAATGCTGGAGGTATCGGGAGATGGCGAAGTTGAGGAAGAGAGCGATGATCTTGACTTAGACGAGCTATTTGACCGATTGGAAGAAGATGCTCCCCTGTCATATGGAGTGGACAGAGACGGCACGCAATATGCTGCAAAAGAAGGTCTGCTCAACCATGTGGAAATCGACATCCTGGGAGAGGTCGGTAATATTAGCATGGGAGCGGTGGCGACAACCATGTATTCGCTGCTTGATAGACGCGTGAGCATAACCACTCCCCAAGTTTCAGTTTTTGATGCAAAAGAAGTACTTACTGTATATAAAATACCCTTTGTCGTGGCAACCATCGAATATGTGGAAGGCATCACAGGAAACAACCTATTGGTGCTGAAAGTGGAAGATGCTGCGCTTATTACAGATTTGCTAATGGGTGGAACAGGTGAAATCGATGGTGTTGTAGAGCTCAATGAAATGCACCTGAGTGCCATGAGCGAAATAATGAATCAGATGATGGGAGCTTCATCAACTTCATTATCGAAGCTACTGGGAAAACCTGTGAATATATCTCCACCAAAAAGCTCCCAGGTGGATGTTGGTTTTGATGTCACCACGGTTTTGGGTGATATAGAAATGGTGACAAAAATCAGCTTTGATATGGAAATCGAAGGGCTTTTGAAAAGCGAGCTTATTCAGCTTATGCCCTATGATGTCAGCCGAGATTTTGCAAAATTATTCATGGATGTGGGCATTAATATCCCATCAAGCGAAGGTGCAGCAAATGCAGCGGCGAGTGCTAGCAATGCGAGTGCAACCGCTGGAGCTCCAGAAGTGTCAGCACCGCAGCAAGTGCAAATGCCAGAAGCTTTTGCAGCTCCAGCACCAGCAGCAGTTCCCGCAGGGCAAGCGGAGCAAATGCCAGCGGCAGCATATGCACCGCCACCCGAACAGCAGCAACCATATCCAGGGCAAGCACCCTATCCAGCAGCCCCCTATGCACCCAGCGCATATCCAGCGCAAGGCAGATTGGTGGATGTCCATCCTGTGCAGTTCCAATCCTTTGATTCTGGTGGAATGGCAAGCGCAGTGAGTGGAATGGAGCTAGTATATAATATACCCCTTCAAGTAACGGTGGAGCTGGGTAAGACACGAAAAGAAATCAGCGAAATATTGGAATTCGGAACTGGTACAATTGTTGTTTTGGACAAAATAGCAGGTGACCCAGTGGAAATAGTGGTAAACGGAAAGCTCATAGCCCGTGGCGAAGTCGTGGTAATAGATGAAAATTATGGTGTAAGGATAACAGACATCATTAACGGCTAGGTATTTATTAAATGAATTAATGTCCTTTAGTATGCACTAACCGTGTCATCCTGAGCACTAGCGAAGGATCTTATTACAGAGCAAATATAGTTTATTAAAGAGTTCTTAGCTAGTGTATAAACGAACTACACTGACAAACGAATAATTATATAACAACACTTTTACGAATACTGTGGAGGAGAGTCAAATGGGATCTACAGAAACTAACATATTACTGGAAACAGGGACCAATGAACTGGAAATACTGGAATTTATCATTTCGGGAAATAGTTATGGCATAAATGTTGCTAAAATTACCGAACTGATGCAAGTCCAGGAAGTCCAGGAAATGCCCCTGGCGCATCCCTTTGTGGAGGGAGTGTTCCAGCCTAGGGATGAGGTTTATACTATCATTGATTTGGCAAGGTATCTGGGCTTGGGTATCTCTGAAAACCCCGACAAGGATATATTCATCATTTCCAACTTTAATCAAATGAACATCGCCTTTCATGTCCATGCTGTGGAGAGTATATACCGCATATCATGGCAAGACATAGAAAAACCCGACAGCATAATATATGGCGGGCAAGAAGGCGTGGTTACAGGGATAGCCAAAGTTGATGACCGTATTATATCGATTTTGGATTTTGAAAAGATTACCTTTGACATAAGCCCTGAGACTGGAATCGATTTGAGCGAAGTGAAGACCTATGAAGGCGTAGATAGGGAAAATACCCCCTTGGTTGTTGCTGAGGATTCTGCTCTTTTACGTAAAATGCTATCCGAGGCACTACACACTTCCGGCTACATGAACCTGACAATACTAAACAATGGCGAAGAAGCTTGGGATTATCTCAATAGGCTCAAAGACGAAAACCCATCCTCCATTATATCAAAAGCCGCCTGCTTGATTACAGACATCGAAATGCCAAAAATGGATGGACATAGGTTGACCAAGCTTGTAAAAACAGACCCCGTGCTTAAAGATATTCCTGTGATTATATTTTCCTCCCTTATCGATGAAAACATGGAAAAGAAAGGCTTAGAAGTAGGTGCAGATGCCCAGTTGTCGAAACCAGAAATAGGCAGCCTAGTAGATGTGGTAGACGTGATAGTCCATAAAATAATTTAACTCATATGAATAAGATTCGTATCAATGCTATTGTTGTACTGGTGTTAGTAACTATTGTCACAGGTTGTTCGATACCAAATAAAACTGACCAGGAACTTATTTATACTATACCACAAAAAACAGAAGAATTTGTCACGTTTCAAGAGGCTGTTGATTTAAGTAGCTGTGCTATTGTTGCAGAACTATTATCATATGAAATAAATAGAAATGGTTATCTTGAGTATACTTTTGCAGTAAAAGAAGTATTACGAGGGTTAGTGTCAGATGATACTATATATCTTATAGAACAAGATTTTGCGAATATACCTTACGAATTAAAAGAGCATTACATCTTAATTATGACAAAATACGATTCTTTGTTTCATGAGGTACCGCAATTTTCACTAATTTCAAGATTATTTATACCCATCAATGACATTGAAAAAAGTAGCATGTATGGCGAGCCCCTTGAAAAAGATACACACTTCAACGATGTTGATGAATTAATTACTTTTATTAGAAATACAGAAACACCTGCTTTCGATTTATACCAAAAATACTCAACTTCTACTGAAATTGCAACAATTGTAAAAGATGCAGATTTTGTTCTTCATATCGATGTAATTGGATTATATGTTGAAGGCACAATAGCGAATTCTAACACATACTATTGCAAAGTTACTAATCAATTAAAGGGGGATGGACTAGTTACAATTGATAATAGTAATGTAATACTTATTACACTACTTAAAGAATGTGTAAATGTTAATGAGTCGTATGTAGTTATGGTCAATTTAGTTGGAAAAAATAGTGTTATTTACTCGCAATCATCTAAACTTAGTGTTATCTCTATAAATGATCATGAAGCTATTGATGAGGTGGAATCATTGTTAAGTATTCATTAATCAAATCAAAAAAAAGATATAAATAATAAAGCTGCCACACCGGTTTGGTGGGGCAGCTTGTGTTTTACTATGTTTTTTTATTTCGCAGGTATACAATTCAATCCTTATAGTTTTCTTCGATTGAGTTGAAAAGTCCAGCTACTTCGGGGAGTATGTCTAGGATATAGGGGTCGAATTGGGTGCCTTTGCCTTCGTTGATTATATCTAGGGATTCTTGATGGGAATAGGCATCCTTATAGCAACGTTGGCTCACAAGGGCATCGTATACATCAACGACTGATACGATTCTCGCAGCTATGGGAATATCTTCTAGGCTTACACCTCGGGGGTAACCACTGCCATCCCAGCGTTCGTGGTGGTTGTGGCAGATGTCTTTGGCATATTTTAAATACATATTGCTATCTGGCAAAGATGCGGAAATGCTGTCAATAATATCGCTGCCGATGGTGGTATGTGTTTTTATAACATCAAACTCTTCAGGAGTGAGTTTTCCTGGTTTGAGTAGAATGCTATCGGAAATGCCGATTTTTCCAATGTCGTGGAGGGCGGAAGCCTTGATTAGAGCGTGGAGGTTTTCCGCCATCAATACAGGTCTGAACATTTCCACAGTGAGAAGTTTTGAAACAAGGGCTTCTGTGAGTAATGTCGTTCTTTTGATATGGGCACCGGATTCCAAGTTGCGGTATTCGATGATGGTGGCTAAAACTTCCAAAGTTTGCTCATAAGTTCTAGTCACTTCCGCTGCTTTTACTTCCACAAGTTCCTCGAGACCGTGCTGGTATCTGGCGAGATTTACGTGTATATCAACCCTAGCTTTAACAATATCGTGGTTAAAGGGTTTAGTTATATAATCAGCGGCTCCAGCATTCAATCCCCGTGACTCGGTTTCGTCTGAATCAGCTGCTGTAATAAACAAAACAGGGATATTTTTTGTATTAACATCACCCTTCATCCTTTCCAGCACCTGGAAACCATCGATGTCAGGCATCATAATATCGAGTAAAACAATGGTGGGACAGACTGTTCCACCATAGAGTACGTCAAAAGCCTCCGCACCATTGGCGGCTTCGACGACGTTATAATCGTTTTCCAGAATATCTCTTAAAATCATTCTGTTGATGTCAATATCATCAACTATCAATATCAGGTCTTTTTCTATCTGCATATATCAGATCCCTCAATAGCTTGTAGTATTATCACTTTGGGTTTTCAGTGGTTTTATGGGTGAGTACGAGGTACAAATTACTTTACACAAATAGTGCAGGTTATGTAGCACTTTACCCACCGTCTACGTCGCTATGATTTCGTTAATCTCTGCCACCGTGGAGTCAAATGCTTGTTTCAGTTCGTTTAAGCATTCTTCATAATCTTCTCCACCGTGAAGCAGGCGTTCAATCTCTGCTGTGAGAGTATTAATTTTCACAAGGGAAAGGTTCGCACTGACACCTTTGAGAGTATGGGCTTGGCGAGTTGCTTCTTCCCTGTCTCCGCTATTGATGGCATCGTTGAGAACCTCTAAATGATTGCCTTCCAGAAAGCGTCCCAGAAGGGTTTTATACAATTTTTCATTACCACCAATTCGCGCCAGCGCATCAGCGATATTTATGTTTTCATTATTGTTTATGTTAGTTTCCATGAGTTATCACCTCTATACACTAATTTTAGCATATAGAGGTGAAAAAATCAACAAAAACTCAACTATTAACCGATTATTTACACATGATAGGTTGCTGGATAACTTAGCCTCTCATGAGGTCGCTCATGGTGTAAAGACCGGGTTTTCCAACACTCGCGAGATATGCTGCAGCCCTTACTGCACCAACGGCGAAAACATCACGGGAATTGGCAGCGTGCCGAAGCTCGATGACTTCATCGAGACCAGCAAATATCACATCATGCTCGCCAACAATGGTACCGCCACGAACGGCAGAAATGCCTATTTCATTGTTGTTTCTGGCTTGGCGGATGCTTTGACGCTCATATACATATTGAGCATCATTGGGGAGAGCAGAAGCAGCAGCATCAGCAAGCATTAATGCAGTGCCACTGGGAGCATCGACTTTTCTTCTGTGATGTCTTTCCACGATTTCCACATCGAAATCGCTACCCAAAATGGCGCAAGCTTGCTTTATAAGCTCTGCTAAAAGATTGATTCCCAAAGACATATTGGCACTGCGAAATACAGGGATTGTTTCAGAAGCTTTTTCGATTTGCTCAATTTGTTCTGGAGTATATCCCGTGGTACACAGAAGAAGTGGAGTGTTGCTTGATAAGCAGTATTCAAGGAGTCCATCCAATGCCTCTGATACGGAAAAATCCACAACAACATCAGCAGTTGCCGTAAATGCGGAAGGTGCTGAGAATACTGGAAAGCTTTCGTTTTCTGCATGGGTGATGTCAATCCCAGCAACAATACGCATATCCGGATTATTATCGATAATGGAAGCCACGGTTTTACCCATATGACCGTTGCATCCCGACAGAAGTATATTAATCATAATGATACCTTTCTTCATAGAGAAATGAGGAGTTAGGAGTTAGGAGTTAAGAGTTAGAAGCGAATAATTCCTAATTCCTCATTCCTAATTCCTAATTGTTAAAGGAGTCCAATTGCTTCCATGGACTTTCTCAGCTTCTCTAGATTACCTGGTTCCAAATCGCACAGGGGCATTCTGGGTTCTCCCACATCCATACCCATCAGGTTGAGAGCCGCTTTCACGGGCATTGGGTTCACTTCAATAAATAGCTTGTCATTGAAATCGATATATTTCAAATAAAGCTCAGCACCGAGCTTGAAATCACCGTCAAGGCAAGCTTTGGTCATGGCTGCGACTTCAGCGGGAATGACGTTTGACATAACGGAAATGACTCCCTTTGCGCCAATTGCCATTAATGGAACGGTATCTTCATCGTTGCCGCTCCAGATATATAAATCATCGCCGCATGCATCGATGGTCATGGCAATCATTTTGTAATTGCTGGAAGCTTCCTTGACACCATGGATATTGGGATGCTTGGAAAGCTCTTTGTATGTATCAAAGGTGAAAGTCATACCTGTGCGTGATGGGACATTGTACATGATAATGGGTAGGTTTACTCTATCTGCGACATATTCATAATGCTTAATGAGTCCACGCTGGGTAGCTTTGTTGTAATATGGAGTTACAAGCATGAGAGCATCAGCACCAGATTTTTCCGCCTCCTGGGAGAGGAAAAGTGCGCAAAGTGTGTCATTGCTACCTGTTCCGGCAACAACCTTCACCCGACTATTAACATGCTTAATGCAAAAATCGACTGTGGCAGTGTGCTCTTCCAGCGACATGGTGGAAGACTCGCCAGTGGTGCCGCAGATGATTATAGCATCTGTTCCGCCGGCAATTTGAAAATCAATAAGCTCCGCTAATTTTTTGTAATCGACCTTCCCTTCGCTGAAGGGAGTGACGATGGCAGTTCCGGAACCAACAAATACTGGAGTGTTCATAATTTAGTCCTTTCATAGCTATATTATATAGCTTTATCATAATTATTTATTTTATGTATCGTGCTGAGCACAATGCACAAGTATTATACAACATGCAATGTCCTTTGTAGAGCACGGCTTCTGTAGGGCGCGGTATCCTTGACGCGCCGCTGCCTGGTACACACTGCTATAAAGCAATTTGACGAAATACGATTTATTATTAAATGCTAAATATATCCGTCTGCGCAAAGAAGCTCTGCTAGCAATACTGCTCCGCCGGCTGCTCCGCGCAAAGTGTTGTGGCTTAAGCCGATAAATCTGTAATCATATTGGGAGTCTGGGCGAAGGCGACCTAAGGAAATTGCCATACCATTTTCCAACATTCTATCAAGACCAGTTTGTGGACGGTTCTCCTCCTCAAAGTAGTGGAGGAACTGTTTTGGTGCTGATGGGAGGTCCAATTCTTGAGGTCGTCCTTTGAACTCCCGCCATAGTCTAATGACCGTATCCATATCTGGCTTATTATCGAAAGCAACAAATGTTGCCGCCATATGTCCGTCAGTGGCTGGTACCCGAATGCATTGGGAAGTAATGCTGGGAGATTGGGCTGGAATAATTTCGCTGCCGCTTATCTTTCCCCAAATTTTCATCGGTTCTTCCTCTGATTTTTCTTCTTCGCCACCGATATAGGGAATGACATTATCAAGCATTTCGGGCCAAGTTTCAAAGGATTTACCAGCACCTGATATAGCCTGGTAGGTACATACAAGGACACGATTTACACCAAATTCCATTAAGGGGTGCAAAGCGGGAACATAACTCTGGATAGAGCAATTGGATTTGACAGTGATGAAGCCCCGCTTTGTCCCCAACCGTTTTCGTTGAAACTCGAGAATATCGCAATGCTCTGGATTCACCTCGGGGATGATCATGGGCACATCCGCAGTCCAGCGATGGGCACTGTTATTGGAAACCACAGGACATTCCGCTTTGGCGTAAGCCTCTTCCAGTGCAGCAATGGCATCTTTTTCCATGTCTACTGCAGAGAAAATGAAATCCACTTGACTGGCAATGCTTTCCACGTCATCTTCGGCTGAGAGAACAACCATGTTTTTCGCTTCTTCGGGAATCGCCGTAGGGAGCATCCAGCGTCCTTCGACGGATTCTTCATAGGTTTTCCCAGCAGATCTGCTGCTGGCTGCGACTACTTCCAAGGAGAACCAAGGATGGTTTTCGATGAGGGAAACGAATCTCTGACCCACCATTCCTGTCGCGCCTACTACTCCGACTTTGTACTGATTCATATGTTTAACCTCCAAGTCTCGTGTGATTTACCAATAAAAAATAGCCGGTAGGGGTAGTCAACCGGCTGTTTTTGTAATATAATGCCACAGTATGTTACTAAAAAAGTAACAAACAAGCATTCAAAAGCAGACAGCGCTCCACCCATCTTGGGTGACAGTCACCGAGTTATTCACCCGGCACCCAGAATAAACACGCCCGAGAAGTGCCTATTCTTCGGCGACCTGCCCTTTCACCAACGGGTCACAGGATTTTCGGGATCCTCTCCGCAGCTACTGATTATGGTCGCACCTCTGTGCTAAAGAATTATCTATATAATTATTGATATAGCACACAATAACACATGGATATACCGCTGTCAATATAAAAATGAGGAAATTTTATGAGTAACATAAATATATTACTAAATAATATCAAATATAAATTATATATATCAAAGCTACTTAAATTTGTTTTAATTGCAATGCTTGTCCTTACTGTCTCCTTGCCTCCATTGCCTGTCGAAGCATATCAACCAACAGTGGAGACCTTGAAAATTGGCTTGTTCTTCGATACTTCCGCGCTACCTTCTGCGAATTTGCAAAATGTCAGCGGATATGGCAGGGGCTTTTATTTCGGTTACTATGACCAAAATCGAAATTTTGTCAGTATCGGAGCATGGACAGATGAAACGGCAATAACTATGGTTATAGACCGCAATATGCTTTGGTATCCTGGCGAAGGAGGAGGAAGCGGGGAATTTCGCGAGGGCTTAGAAGGTGGAACTGTGTTGGGTTGTTTTCATATAATGGTGAATGCAAGCTATGACAGCTTTGAAGAAGCAAAGGAAGTCGCACTAAACTATGCGGGTTCATATGGAGATTCCTATGTGAAGTTTTATAACGGAAGATTCTATGCAATGATGGGTCAATACACCACAAGAGCAGCTGCGGAAGAAGCCATGAATGCAAGGGGTTTATCAACTTGTGTCGTTGATGCGGGAACATCAAACACCATCGCGGTGGTTCGGACAGGCACCAATAAAATGGTGTTCGAATATGATTATGGAACAAGCTATTACCTAGCAGTTATACCGCGTCCCATTGATAATGAAAAACCTGAAACCTGGTTTCGAGGATATAGGTATAACGGGGGATTTCAATATGCAAGATTCGGCGGTGAGCTATTATCTGTAATTCATTTTATAGATATTGAAGACTATGTGAAAGGGATACTCCCATATGAAATGAATAATGCATGGCCCCTTGAAGCGTTGAAAGCACAAGCTTGTACTGCGAGAAATTATGCACTAACATCATTGGGTTCCCATAGTTCTCTTGGTTTCGACCTATGTGTGACTGAGCATTGTCAAGTATATAGGGGTAGGGGAGCAGCAAATGGAAGAACAGATCAGGCTGTGGATGAAACAACGGGTATATACATCACATATAATGGCGAATTGTGTAGAACCTTTTACGCATCTACAAACGGAGGAGCATCTGAAAACAGTGAAAACGTCTGGTCGGAGGAGCTGCCATATCTCAGGGGAGTGATAGACCCATATGAAAAAGATATTGAATCCACAGTTTCCAACTATTTTTGGACTATTACATATACACAAGAGCAGATTACGGAGCGTTTGCGAAGTAGAGGTACTAATTGCGCCACCATCGTAAGCATGGAAGTGAGGGAGTATTCGCCCACAGGGAATGTCATCAGCGTTATTTTAAAGGATGCCAATGGTGCTTCGTATACTTTTTCAAAAAGAGAATCATTGTATGGGGCATTGGGGGTACCCACTCAGCGTTTTAACATCGGAAATTCAAGTTATGATGTGGGGACTTATTTTGTGAATGATTCATTCCAATCCGTTAGTGGTGATGCTGCTTTTTATGCCTTGGATGGAATGGGGAGCGTTGCATCGGTACCTCAGGGTGATATCTATGCTGTGATGGAATCAGGGAGTGTTGAAATCGTCACAGGTGACAACGAAAACACAGTGAATGATAACGGCATGATTAACGGAGTTTTCACCATTCGAGGCTCTGGACGAGGACATAATGTGGGAATGAGCCAATGGGGAGCATACTCCATGGCAGAGTACCACAATATGAGTTTTGATGAAATTATAAAGTTTTATTATACCGGAGTGGAAGTGGGATGAAAAAACAGGATTATTGGTTTGATCTCCCAGAGCAGCTCATTGCCCAGACACCAATAGAAAAGCGCGAGCAATCTAGGCTGTTACGGCTTGACAAGAACTCTGGAGAAACATCACACAATCATTTTTACCAGTTGCCCGAGCTATTGCGCGAGGGCGATTGTCTTGTTATGAACGATTCTCGAGTGTTACCTGCTAGGCTATTGGGTAAAAGAGATACCGGTGGTGCCGTGGAGCTTGTTCTGCTGCGGGACATGGGCGATGGAGTATGGGAATGCTTGAGCCGCCCCGGGAGAAGCACGCGACCTGGAGCCAAGTTGGTATTTGGGGGCAAGGAACAAGCTAGCGAGCTTGGGATTACAAGCGAGGCTTTTGAACACGAGAAAGCAGATGAGAGCGGGGTAAACGGAGAGCTTAGGGTATATGGCGAAACAGTCGTTCCTGAACAATCCGATAAACGAGAGCAAGCTGCTGTGCATAAGCAATCCACAGAAGCTGAGCTAACAGCTGAGGTGCTGGATGTAGTTGCGGGTGGTAATAGACTGGTGAAATTCCATTATGATGGAATATTTTTAGAAGTCTTGGAACGATTGGGGAGAATGCCGCTCCCGCCATATATTAAAGAAGAACTTGAAGATGCAGAGCGGTATCAAACAGTATATTCCAAAGTCAACGGCTCAGCTGCAGCACCCACAGCAGGATTGCACTTTACCTATGAGCTTTTAGAACAGCTGAAAAACGAAGGCGTTGAACTGTGCTATATAACACTTCATGTGGGCTTAGGTACCTTTCGCCCAGTGAGAGAGGAAAATATCCTAGACCATGAACTTCATTCGGAGTATTACGAAATAACACCTGAGGCAGCAGCACAAATCAATAAAACAAAAGCAGCAGGAGGCAGGGTTATTGCCGTAGGTACCACATCCTGCCGCACACTCGAAGCTGCTGCAGCATTAGCAAAAAGTACGAATAAGAAGAACGCATGTGATGATGCGAGTGCTTATTATCCAATATCACCCCATAGCGCATCAACAGATATTTTCATATATCCAGGCTATGATTTTAAGTGCATCGATGGACTCATAACAAACTTTCATCTACCCGAAAGCAGCCTCATAATGCTAGTGTCAGCACTCGCTGGCAGAGAAAATGTACTAAAGGCATACAAAGAAGCCATCACCCAAGAATACAGATTCTATTCCTTCGGCGACGCAATGCTAATTTTATGAAGTGCTTTAAATTGATGTTGCAAATTATGTTGCGGTGTAATATAATGAAATTGTGATTTAATCTCATATTATTATAATTACGCCGCAACATATGAATATAATGCTATATTCAAGGGAGGAATATATAATGCTGTGCCAATTTACAGTGAAAAACTTTCGTTGCTTCAGAGATGAAGCAACTCTTGATATGCAAGCAACATCAATAACGGAAAATGAAAACACCCTTATTACTGATATTGATGGAGAAAAATATTTGCCGCTAGCGGTAATATATGGACCAAATGGTGCTGGAAAATCTACTGTGCTTTCAGCATTGTATAGTTTGTTAATAAAAATAATGAGACCTGTATGCGCTCTAACCTGTGATAACTTTGAATGCTCTGATAAATCATTTTGTAGTAATCAATCGATTAACATACCCATTGAACCATTTGCCTTTGATAAAGTATCCAAAAATTTGCCAACCGAATACGAACTATTCTTTAGGACAGACTTAAAAGAGTACCAATACCAAATCAGTATTAAGAAGAGCAAAATTGTCAATGAGGCTCTATATCACAAAAAGAAACTTTCAAGCAGATATACCAATGTTTTTGTTCGAGAAGGCAAAAATATTGAACTACGAGGTAGTCTAAAAAATTATGATACATCAGCATTATCTGACAATCTACCTTTGTTGTCATATCTTATAATCACTCATTCACGCAATGCGACAATTAAAGACATATTCAAATGGTTAGAAAGCAAAATCGATTTTAGAAATTACGGAGTACCACGTACAGAAGCCGAAGTCGCTCTCGATGATAATGCGAAACCCCTGGTACTCAATATGCTCAAAGAAATGGATATAGATATTGATGATTATCGTATCGTATCTGGTGATAATGAAGATGATGGAAGTATAGAAGTGTATACTAGCCATATCGTTGATGGTAATCGAACTGAATTATCTCTGTTAGAAGAATCTAATGGAACAATAAAGATTTTCGGACTTTTACCATATTTGGCAAGAAGCATATTAAATGGAACTACACTACTAATCGATGAATTAGATGCGAAACTTCATCCTTTTTTGTTGGAGTATATTATTAGCCTTTACAACAATCCGTCGATAAACAAAAATGGAGCGCAATTGATATTTACCTCCCATGACCTGACAACAATGAACAGCGATTGTTTTCGCAGAGACGAAGTTTGGTATGTAGCAAAGAACAATCAAGGAGCAGCAAAATTATACTCTTTAGTAGAATTTGCCAGAAAAGATGCAAAGTACGATAAGCAATATATCGAAGGCAAATATGGTGCTTGCCCCTACCTCAAACGCATTATAAATTGGGAGGTTGCGGGATGAGTCCTCAAAAAAGAAATAATAGGAAGAAGATTAGAAAAATCGAGCATCTTCCGCTAATTGAGCATCGATATTACATTTTTTGTGAAGGTGAACAAACTGAACCATTATATTTCCATGGACTAAAAGAAGCAATTGAGGAAAATCCAATATATAAAAACACAATTATAATTCAAGTAGAAGGTGTTGGAGCAGAAACCCTAAAAGTTCTCGAAGCAGCTGAGGACAAAGTAAGGGAACTAAAGATTGAAAACGCTCAAGTATGGTGTGTTTATGATAAAGATAGTTTCCCATCAGACAGATTTAATAGAGTTTCTGAAAGAGTAGCTAATCTTAATCATCATCAGTCAAGTGTTGAATATAGAGTTGCGTGGTCAAACCAATGCATAGAATACTGGTTTATGCTACATTTTGATTACTATGATTCAGATAATGATAGGAAGTATTACCGAGCGTTTTTACATAAACAGTTTAAGAAACTCGGTTGGCAAAAATATGAAAAAAACAATGCAGAACTATTTAAAATATTAACTTTTCAAGGAAATCCAAAACAAGCAATCAATTGGGCGAAGGAAAGAATCAATCTTTGTATAGGTTATACAGATTCATTATCAGTTCCAGCAACGAAAGTACACGAGCTAGTCGAGGAACTAGCTAATTATTTGCCTGATGAAATACGAGTCCGATATATTAATGAATAGAAGCAAATAAGCTGTTGCAATATGGAAGTAGCGAAAGCAATAATTTCTAGAAATAATCTCAAGTAAATAATCTGTAGTTTGCATCAATACGGAGGAATCAAGATAATAAAAGCTTATCCAATTATATTGACACCTGATGAATATGGCTATTTTGTAACTATACCAGACATCGATCGTAATACTCAAGGGAGCGATATTGCAGAATCTATATATATGGCTCGCGAAGCTCTAGGGGCGTGGGTAGTTTGCGAACAAGATGCGGGTCGATATGTACCTGAACCTTCATCTGTAGAAATAAATCCAAGTGATGGAGATATTATCACATATGTTGATATTGATTTTGAGAATTATCGCCAATCCGTTGATATGACCGCTGAACGTACCAATGTTACGCTTCCTCGATATTTAAAACGAAAAGCTGAAGCAGCTGGTATAAATTTTTCCTACGAACTTCAAGAACGACTGAAAGAACGTCTGGAACTTAAATAGTACCTTTTCATATTTCAAAAAAAGCATATTAGATGGAATTGTTATTCTTTGTGCAATTAACATTAGACGTTCATTTCAAATGGAAAGCAAACTTTGCAAAGCTGATGAATAAAATAAAGCTGTCGCAGTATGGAAGCTGCGGCAGCTTTGATTATTATACTGTATTACGACGTGCTATTCTCCTAATACGATTGTTCCTAGTGCTTCGCCGATGGGGTTGCGGATTATGATGCTGGCGTGGTTGTCGTAGGATGTTTCTGTTTTATTTATCAGCACAAGCTTATCGCCATTATAATAACGAAGTAAACCAGCAGCAGGATAGACGTTCAGTGATGTTCCGCCAACTATGAGCACATCAGCTTCCGCTATTGCGGAGACGGATTTTTCGAGAATGCTTTGGTCTAAGGACTCTTCATATAATACAACATCAGGTCTGATAATGCCTCCACAGGTGCAATAGGGGATGTCTTGTGCTTCCATTATCGCATCTAAACCGTAATTTTCGCCACATTCCATGCAATAGTATCGCATCCCAGAACCGTGGAGTTCAAGCACATTGATGCTTCCTGCCATTTGATGAAGATTGTCCACATTCTGGGTGATGATGGCACGAAGTTTGCCTTGCTTTTCCAGCTCTGCTAGGGCAATATGCGCTTTGTTGGGTAGAGCATCGGGGTAGATAAGCTTTTCTTTGTAAAATTCATAAAACTCCTGTGGATGTGTTATAAAAAAGCTGTGGGAAACCATTGTTTCAGGAGGGTATTTAAACTTCATGGAATATAGTCCGTCAGTACTGCGAAAATCAGGAATTCCGCTTTCGGTTGAGACACCAGCTCCACCGAAAAATACAATGTTGTTAGCGTTATCGATATATTCTTTTAAAGAAGTATATTCATTATTCATTGAAATATCCTTTCTGAGTAATTAAGCATTGAAATTGTCCTGCTATCATGCTAATACAAGAATCTCTTTTGGAGTTCCTGTTAGGCTTACTCCGCCGTTTTCTGTCACTAAATATGTGTTTTCACTGCCAACCATGCCAATACCCTCGATGCCTATTTTTGGCTCAATGGCGATGGTCATGTTTTTTTCCAATGGTGAGTCGAAACCCATTGCTAATACAGGGGTTTCATCGATGCTTAGACCTATGCTGTGACCTAAAAAGGGAACGGTTCTACCAGGAGTTCCCATGAACCCTTTTATGTGTTCGGCTGACACCATACCATAAATTTCCTCATATATCATCGATGGCAAAGCACCAGGTCGTAGCAATGATGCTGCATGAAGTTCCAAATCCAGGCAGAGCTTGTGAGCAGATCGGATTTCATCTGTTTGGCTTAAGAGATAGCTATAAACCATCGTCTTATCCACATGATATCCATCGATGCCAAAGCAAACATCAATGTATATTAAATCACCCGAGCACAAAAATCTATCTCGGCGACCCAAGGCTGGAGCGGCGGGATAAAGACCAGCAATACCGGAAGCACCGTTGAAAACACCAGGGTATAATACACCATCTCCAAAAGCGATATGTCCCAGTAGCTCGGAAGCATTTCGCATATTTGAGCGGCTAATACCATGATGATCGTTTTCGATGAATTTTGCCAATAAGTGAGCACCAAGGACTGCTTCAGAAATATTATCGCTTATTAATGACGGAAGCTCCTGTGTAAGCATTTGGTTAATTTTATCTCCAGCAAGTCTCATGCGTTCAAGTTCATATTCGCTTTTGACAGCTCGCACATTTAGTAGTGTTTTGTCAAGGGAATGAGCTTGCTTAAAGGGTAGATATTTCGTGAGCATGGAATACCACTCTAGACTTGCGTGAGCTGTGTCGAGATATACATCAGAGTCCAATGCTCCAACAGCCTCTGCCACATTTCGAAAGCTGTTCATTTGCCTGATGTCGGAAAACTCAGATTCCATGATGGAACGCTCATAACTGCGGCGAACCCAAAGTGTAGCTTCTATTCCTCGGCGAATCAGGAGTACACCATCACAAATTGTGCCTGTTAAATAGAACATTCCAGCAGCTCCAGTTATGGCAGCAACTTCCCAATTATCGTGGGAAATGCACATTTCCGCTAAAAACTGCTCCATACGCTGGTCTAATTCCAACTTTGGTACTTTGCCAAATTCCATCTGCTTGTCTCCCTGTTACGTTGTTTTTTCAAGATGCGGGGGTAGTCATTTAAAAAGCTGGAAGGTCTTTTAAGATGCAGAGACGATTCCCACGTCTCGCTGCGACTTGCTTTCTAAGCCATTCTTTCATATGCTTTTTGTACAGCTTGTTTTATCATTTCGGGAACACCGTTTCCGCTAAGGTGCAAAACACCCTGCTCGGTGGCTCCACCTGGTGTTGCTACTGCTTTTACAGTTTCGGCGAAATGGCCCCTATCAACGGCGTTTTTAAATGTCAATGTTGCAATTTGTGTTGATACTTCAGTTGAAAAACCCATTTCGATACCAGCAGAAGCGAAGGCATCGATTAGATAAGCTGCAAAGCCCAATCCGCAAGATGCGAATGCCATTACTTTTTCTATGTTCTCTGGAGCTGTTTCAAAAGCATATCCAAGCTTATGAAATACAGTAGCCAAATCATCGGAACATGCTGTATAACCAATTACCCCTTCGCAGGCGGCGATTGCCAATGATGGCATGGCTCTCACAATGGAGCAATCGCCTAGAAATGAGTGGAGTTTGTCGAAATCTACACCAGCCATGAAGCTTATGATTGTTTTGTCCTTTAGTAAACCCTTATCAATGGTGGGTGCTATTTGCTCAAATACATTTGATTTTATAGTGAGAAAAATGTAATCAGCATTTGCTACAACGAAGTTTTGGTCATCGGATGGGAGCGCAAAATATGGTTCTCCCTTTGAATCATCTCGTGCTTGCTCTGAGTTGTCGCAAACATATATATCACCTGCTCCTGCGCTGCTTGATTTCATTAAACCTGCTGCCAATGCATGACCAAGGTTACCGAATCCAATAATTCCGAATTTCATATGATTAGCCTCCAAAATGATAATATAGCAACGACGGTCGGCGGAAATAGATTCCGACGACCGACATATTTTTAGTATTTTCCTGCGGTATTCACAGTTATTCGGTACTTTGGGCAGTGGGTGTTTTTACCGCTCTGGTAACTTTTCCGCTGCGTAGGCAGCGAGTGCAAACATAGATTCGCTTCGTCGCGCCGTTTACCACTGCCCGAACACGCCTTATATTCGGTTTCCACATACGATTACTACGCCTGTGGGAGTGGCTGACTTTTATGCCAAAAGATACACCCTTGTCGCATATTGAACACTTAGCCATTTACCGCACCTCCTTGTCTGGGTTAGTTGCGAAAACATTGCTCCTAATCATAACAGAAGCAAAAGCAATATGCAAGATATATTTTTTATCTAATGTTATTTTTTACGAACCACACATGATATTAACTCGCTATATTGCATGAAAACTTAGCTCATTAAAACATATGGGGATAGCGTCTTTTTTGTGTATTGATTATGCGAGAAATACGGTTATTTTCTTCGCTGGTATAAAGCTCGCTTTGGAGCATGTTTTCTTCAATACTTCCATTAAATTTCAAACTTAAACCCACCACATCTCGTACTGCATCCAGTTGCTTGTCGAAATGAACTACTATGGGCTTACTCCTTACTTTGGTGATGAGCCTAGAAACAGATGAATTAAAGGGATAGTCTCTTTTTGTATCCGAAAGAAAAGCAGCACCATTGTCGAAAACAGGCATTAGTTTAAAACTCCAATCTTCGGTGAGGATAACTGCGATATTTTGCAGATGTCTATCTTCATTTAATATAAAAGCATCAAATTCCAACAGCCTACCGAGCCAAGTTCCAAAATCTTGCAAAGAAGTCCATTCGATAACAGAATCAATTAAACTTTCCAGCCTTTGTACTGCACTTTTTCCTACGAATTCGGCATTGGGGTCAAAGCCACGGGTTTCATATAAACGGTAAATTGTTAGAAGCTGCTCACCTTTTGCTAAAAAATCCTTAGACACACAGCCTCTATACTCCACATCATCTTCATTAATTATGCATGTATCGTACATAGCAAAGCTCTCAATATTGGACAATTCCAAAAGCCTTGCTGCGACAGCCTCAGCTAGACCTTCATATCCCATATCGTCTGCTTTTAGCCACAATCCATCCTTTGTTCTCCACTTAATTTGATTGCCTTTACTGGCTGGAGAAGTGGTGATGCGGTCGTCACGAGATATACTAATCTCGGAGTTTAATATCTCTTTCATATTCCAGGTCCTCGCCTTCAAAACGTATCCAGCAATAATCTTCAAGCTGTCTTCCATGGGTTATTTTTACGATTACCAGAGGGTCATAGGTATCAACCCCTAAGTCCTGCAATAGCTGCTTAGAATTGCTACGTTCCTTTGGAAAGCAACGAGATTCAAAAAATCGATTCAAATCCAGCATATTGGGTTGCCTTTTAGTACCAAATGGTAAGATATAAATATTGTCTGAATATGGCTGATATATTATTTTACGATTACTATAATCGATTTCCACATCAGCGGTTACTTCATCTTTATATAAATATTGAAAGCGAAGCACATACATCACCTCACTTGCCATAATATCACAAAAGACAAGCACATACCAGTCAAAAGTCTCGATAGTTTACACAAACGAAACGAGAACATTACATAAATAGCTTGCAAATAGCGTAGGTTTTGTATAAACTTGTTCCAATGAACGATTAATTGAAAGGATCTTTCCTATGGAGCGGAGTTATAAGCTTTCTCGCTTGGCGGAGGAATTGGAAGCTGAAATTGTGTATAAGTCTAAGGACTTTGAAGAGGTCACAATACTAACTGGGGATGTGCATCGGCCAGGCTTGCAACTGGCTGGGTTTTATGAGCATTTTGAGCCAAGGCGAGTCCAGCTCATTGGGCGAATGGAAGCTGCCTATATGGAAAAACTGACCCAAGAGGAACGAAGCGAGAAATGGGATGCGCTGCTTAAATATAAATCCCCTGCTCTCATCATGTGTCATGGTGCGGAAGCGAAAGAAGATTTAATATCTGTCGCAAAGGTGCATGATGTGACAATACTTCAAAAAAATGTGCATACAACGGACATTATGTGGGATGTTATACGCATCGTAAAAAGAGCAGTGGCACCAAGCATCACTATGCATGGAGTGTTGGTGGAGGTATATGGAATCGGCTTGCTTCTCACCGGCGAAAGTGGGATTGGTAAAAGCGAAGCAGCAATCGAGCTACTAAAACGTGGACATCGTCTCATTGCTGATGATGCTGTAGAAATAAAAGCAATTGACAAAAATGTGATAGAGGGAACAGCTCCAGAGCTTATTCGCCATTATGTGGAACTACGGGGAATAGGAGTTGTGGATGTGAGCCAAATCTTTGGTGTGGGAGCTATCAAAGCAGCACAAAATATTCATCTGGTAGTAGACATAGTACCTTGGGAAGATGGAGCAGTATATGACCGTTTGGGCTTGGATGAAGAGACCACCAACATATTAGGTGTGGATGTTCCCATTGTGACTATTCCGGTAAAACCAGGGCGAAATCTAGCTGTCATATTGGAAGTAGCTGCAATGAACCAAAGGCAAAAGCTCATGGGATATAATTCTGCAATGGAACTGACAAAGCAAATTAATAACAATTTTGAATTTGACACGGAATGAATTGTGATGGTAAGTGTTCAAACGGCTATAGAAGCTATTAAAAATGAATATCCGCATATTGAATGCAGAATCGGCGAATTGATGAGAAATCATACTTCATTGAGAATCGGCGGTGCTGTGGCAGCAATGTTTTTACCCGCGAGCATCGAGGAGCTTTCCCTTCTCTGTGAAGCTCTTGCCAATCACGATAGTCCAATCATGATAATTGGAAACGGAACCAACCTACTTGTTGATGATAGAAAAGCTCTTGATATAATTGTTGTAAAAACAACAAAAATGAATAAACTCCAGCTAATTGAAGATGGAAAAATATCTGCACAAGCTGGGATATCCCTTGCTAAACTCGCTGTATTTGCATTGGAAAACAATTTAAGCGGTTTTGAATTTGCCCATGGCATACCCGGTTCCCTCGGAGGAGCTATTGTCATGAATGCAGGAGCATATGGCATGGAAATGAAGGATGTTGTGTTATCGACAAAAGCCTTAACACATACCCCATCTCTAAAATTAATCGACATAGTTGGAAATGAACACCAGTTTTCATATAGGCACAGTCGATTTTCCGATAACGATGATATTATCATATCGTCTGTCATAGGTTTGGAACTTGGTGATAAAGCCGATATAAAAGCGAAAATGGACGAGCTTCAAGCTCTACGCAGTGAGAGCCAACCCCTTGATATGCCCAGTGCTGGAAGTACTTTCAAACGCCCAAAGGACGGATATGCAGCCCAAATGATTGATAAAGCAGGATTAAAAGGATTTACAATCGGCGGAGCTCAGGTATCATTAAAACATTCGGGTTTTATTGTCAATCACAATGGAGGCACGTTTTCAGATGTGTTGGGTATAATCTCCCATGTAAAGGAAGTTGTATTTTCAAAGTTTGGCGTAGAGCTTGATTTGGAGTACAAAATTATCGAAGGAATATAGTGTGATGAAATAGTGGAGGTACAAAATGGAACTAATAGTCATAACAGGTTTGTCTGGTGCTGGAAAAAGCAGCGTTGCTGGTATCTTGGAGGATTTGGATTTTTATTGCGTCGACAATATGCCAGTTTCGATGATGCCTAAGTTGGTTGAGCTTTGCATGGCGGCACATGGAAAATATGAACGAGTAGCTCTGGTAACCGATGTTAGAGCTTTGGAAAGTGTAAATGAGCTTTTTGGAGTACTGTCTGAAATTCGTGATTTGGGTTGTGCATATCAAATATTGTTCATCGAAGCTGAAGTGGAAACCATAGTAAGAAGATACAAGGAAACCCGCAGAAGACATCCCATCAATCTGGCAGGGCGAAGTCTTGAAGAAACAGTAAAATCAGAAATCGAAATGCTCATGCCCTTAAGGGAGCAAGCCCATGAAATAATCGATACAACAACGCTAACCCGCAACAATCTACAACTGCGGCTTATAAAACAATTCATGGAAGGCAACGAGCAAAAAGCACTCAGCGTAACCATTAAATCCTTTGGATTTAAACATGGACTGCCAATTGAAGCAGATATGCTATTCGATGTTAGATTTATGCCAAACCCATATTATGACTTGGAATTGCGAGATAAATCGGGCTTGGATGATCCAGTGAGGGACTATGTATTTAGCTTGGAATCTAGCCAAGGCTTTTTTGTGATGCTCTGCGATATGATTGAGTTTCTATTACCCAACTATATCGAAGAAGGTAAACGCTATCTAGTGATATGCATAGGCTGTACAGGAGGAAGACATAGATCCCCAGCCATAGCCCAGGAACTAGCTGGATTCCTAACCGACAAAGGATACCAGGTGGACTGTATCCATAGGGATATTGAGAAAGAATGAGCAACTAGGAATTAGGAATTTGGAGTGAGAAGCTAGGATGTCTTTTTCGTATGATTCTAAGGTTGAGTTGTGTAAAATTGAAGATGAGGGTAAGTGTTGCGCCATTTCTGAGTGTTATGGGGTGTTGCTCTATTGCAATACTTTTTCATCTCGTGAAATTAGAATTATCACGGGAAATCAAATGCTAGCTTTACGACTTGAGAAACAGTTTTATAAGGCTTTTTCCATTAATTTTGATATATTACCCGATTCCGACAAAACAGGGAAGAGAACCTTTATTGTCAGCGATCAAGCGAAACTAAAGAGGATATACGAGACATATGGCTATTCTCCGGAAAACCTCCTTGCTCATCATGTGAATCTGAGCGTACTTGAGGAAGAATGCTGCAAAAAGAGCTTCTTAAGAGGTGTATTTTTCGCAGGTGGAGCCATTACAGACCCGACAAAAAGTTATCATCTGGAGCTGGCAACCAGTCACTCCAGTGTCAGTCGCGGAGTTTATTCTTTGCTATTGGAAATGGGTTTTTATCCCAAAGAAACCGCCAGAAGTGGGAATCATATACTATATTTTAAACAAAGTTCAGTCATCGAAGACTTTTTAACTCTCATTGGAGCACCAATCCATGCCATGAAGCTTATGTCAACGAAAATCGAAAAAGATATGCGTAATGCGGTGCAAAGAAAGGTCAATTGCGACACAGCGAATGTTACGAAAATCGTCGATGCTGCAGCTGCGCAAATAGATGCAATAATGAAAATCGAAAACTCAGGGAATTATGACCAACTCAACGACAAGCTAAAAGAAACAGCGCAATTACGACTGGAAAATCCTGAGTTGAGTATAAAGGAACTGGCAGAACTCTTTAACCCACCTTTATCAAAATCCGCTGTGAATCATAGATTGCGGAAACTGGTATCTTTATCAGGTCAATAAACAAAAAACACCTTCCATCGAAACGGAAGGTGTTTTATTGTTACAGCTTTAAATAATCGGAGCTCAGTACAAATGGCTGTTGTTTATCGTGCTTTCCGTTGTTCTGTATATCATATAGTCCTCTGTTTCGGTGGGAAGGCTTCGGTCACGAAGACGATTTTGAACCATTTCCTTGAAAACAGTATATACAAAGGCAACAACAGGAACAGAAAGCAATATGCCAGGGAAGCCAAACAATCCACCACCCACCATGAGAGCGGAGACTATCCAAAAACCAGATAGACCAAATGAGCTGCCTTGGATTTTCGGATATATAACATTGCCGTCCAGCATTTGAAGTATTACGATGAAAAGACCGAAAATTATTGCTTTCACCGGGTCTATTAGTAAAATGAGTGCTGCGCTGGGAACTCCTCCAATGAAAGGACCAAAGAAAGGAATTATATTTGTGATTCCAATGATAACTGCAATAAGCAGGGGATAGGGCATACCGGCGACAATGTTGAATATATAAGCCAATACTCCAATTACCACTGCATCAATGAGACGAGCGGTAATGAAACTACCGAATTTTTCGTCTAGGCGGGTTATGTTTCTGATGATTCTATTTGCTGGGTCGGTGTCAAATAAGCCGTATATCGTCTTTTTAACCTGAGCTGTGAATCTTTCGTTGTTATACATTGTATAAAGGGATATGACGAAACCGACGGCTATGTTTGTTGCCAACCTCATAAGGGCGACAGCACCGTCGATTATATTTGCTGCAATACTTTCTGCAGGCGACAACAAAGAAACTTCAATCCAATTGGTGAATCGCCCAATGATATTGTCGGCGATTATTACCATTGTATCGTGCATAACGACGTTATCGGTAAACATACTCGAAATCCAATCAGCTATCATTTTCGAGTACTCGGGCATGGAATCCACGAGAAGCTGAAGGCTATTGACCAGTTGTGGCAACACGAGAAGGATTCCGCCGATTACACAAAAAAATGTCAGGGTTATAGTTATTATTATACTTATATAGCGAGCGATATGCCTTTTTCTCATAATTTGCGCTTTTTTGAATATGCGGTTGACCATGGGGTAAACGAATTTTACTTCCAAAAAAACTTTGATTTTACCAAGAAGATACGCAAAGAGAAGCCCATATATCACTGGAGAAAAGGCATCTGCTATTTTATAGAAAGTTTGTGCTGTCGAGGACCATCTATCAAAAACGAAATACACCACAACGGCGCAGGTAATGACTCCAAGGGCTGTTATACCCCATTGCAGATAAGTTATGTCCCATTGAAATTTCTTTTTCAATATATAGACTCCATATTATTTACAGCATTTAATTAGAATAAATCCACTGGGTAATATCTTCCAAAACCTGGGTGTTCACATTGGCTGGTACAGAGTATTCTTCTTCGATTTCCGTGATGTTTTTCCCCTGGGATTGCATGAACAGATGGTTTAAACCTTCGTAGAGTTTAAAAGTAACATTGTCTCGCCCAGCCAGTAGCTCCTGCCATGCCACATAGTTAATATCGGCAAGTACTTGGAAATCCTCTGAGCCTTGCATAATGAGGAAAGGAACGGTGATGTTTTCAACATACTCTGAGGTGGGTATCGCATCCCATTCTTTAAAGAAATAAACCGTCCAAGCTCCCCCATCGATTGATGTTTGTTTTGCTATTTCATCAGGGAGTTCATATAGTTCTGCGACTGCAGCATCATAGGCTTCCTTTGTCAATTGTGCAAGAATAGCATCTTTTTCTTCGCCATCTTCCATAATTGTTTCAAAAAGTAAAATTTGTTGATTTCGCATTGCATCATGGATTGAATAGGGCGATCCTGCAAGGAGTATCAAACCAGCGAAATCACCGCCATCTGAATGAATCCTTGGAGCAAGGTAGGCGCCCATGCTCAAACCTATGATATAGACTCGGTTTTCATCGATTAAAGGGTGAGCTTTCAACAAATTGCTGGCTAAAATGGCATCTTCTACGGTTTCATGATATACAGTATATTCGCCGCTGATAACCTCGGCCATTTGGTCTTCGTAAGCATAGTTTCTTTTATTATAACGTATTACTGCTATGCCATTGGCTGCCAAATAGTCGGCAATATCTTTAAAAGGTTTATTTTCATATATAGTAGAGTCCATATCGTGGGCGCCGGAACCGTGAACCAAGACAACAGCTGGTAACATTTCATCATATCCATCAGGAATTGATAAAATTCCATGGAGGGGATAATCGCTTTCCTCACCAATTACGACAGGGTAATCGGTGAAGCCTTCCCTTTGGGTAATTTCCTTTAGTTCGTTATTTTGTAATGAAAAATCTGTTGGCTTTTCGCTTAAAGGAGGAGCATCGGATAGTATAGGATAATCATCTATAAATAGTCCAGTAATTAAACCATCTTCGGTGAAAACTAGGCGGAAAATCACACCGATATTTTCATGATAGGTAGTTACTCTACACATATAGTATCCGGCACTATACTCTGTGCTTATATCATAAATTGCTATAAAGTCTCCAACTTGTCCGATTATCAAATCCCAAAGGTCAGTTTTCAATGATGAACTGGGAAAATGCTGCTTCATTATGGCTTCGAGTAGGTTAAAAGCCGTTTCAATATCATCACTTGCTATGGCAGTGATGAATGTTTCGGCTCTTTGTGTATAAAACTCCCAGTCAATTGACTCTGGTGAGGGTTCATCTGAAACATCAGCATTACCAGTAGGTATGCAACCACCAATAGCTAGGGTTAATACAATAGCTAGCAAAAATGCAAGCAGTTTTTTCATCGAAAACACTCCATTTATATTCTTTTGCAATTGGGTATTTGAAATACAATGCTATTTACACATAAAACTAGTTGCATAAATCCATAACAAAGTGCAACATTGATATAATAGCATAAAAAGATGAATAAATCCACTAATCTACATTAATAATACTTAATTACTCCTTCATTAACTCTCGTGTTCCATGACTACTTCGCAGGTTTTCTTGCGAAAGGCGATGGCATACTTAAAGATTCGGGTATACCCATCTTGCTGTAGGCTGCTGATATATTCCATTTCGTTTATTTGCTCCATACCCTTTTGCGCTTCAGCCTTTAGGTCAAGCGAGTCTTCCTTTATATGTTTAAATTCCAACACCACGGCAGCTGCATTTTTATCAGTAGGTTTAATCATACAATCTGACCTGCCTTTACCTGATTCATGGTTGGAATGTACGGTGTAGTTGCCCGAAAGAGATAGGAGCATACCATAAATGAACATATGGTAACTATTTTCTTGTATAAGATCGAAGCTGCTGGGGTTGTTTAGTATATCATCATTTAACGCGCTTTCTATCCCTTCCAGATTACCGTTTAAAAGATACGCCACAAACTCCCGAATGGAGTCATATACGGTAACACGTTCCTCCATCAACCACTCGGCAGCATATCGGGTAAAGGTGTCCTTGACCTCCATATTCACCAGTTCCGCTGCGAACCAGCTCCCTTTGGCACCGTTGCACGGTTTTAGATATCCAGCATGGAGTAGGAGTGTCCAGAAAGTGTTTGTACTGGCGTACTTAATGGGGTATGTTATCTGATCAGCAAGGGACATGGTAATTGGAGTACCAGTGAGCAGACCCGCCAAGTCGTTTCTCAACCTGTCGTCTCCCATGTGGAATACATCCTTTAATACTTGGACAGATCCAGTATTAACCCAGTAGTTTTCAATTTCTTGTCTTTGGAGGAACCTTGTTATACTCCAGGGGTTATACATATCATGTCCGCCGATTCTGTATCCATCATACCAGTTTTTTACTTCGCTGTATCTGTCGCTAACACCAAATATATCAAAAGCGGCTTTTACTTCATCGTCTGTAAATCCGAAGCTTGTTGCAAATTCTTTGTCAAGTACGCCAGAAACCATTGGGTTATTAAAGCTGCTGAACAAGCCCTCTTTGGAAATCCGTTGAACTCCTGTTAGCACACCGAATTCCAAATAATCGTTGGTCTTGAACACACTACCCAAAAAACCCCTCATGAATTCAATCATTTGCTGGTAATATCCATGACGCTCTGCGCTGTCTATAGGCGTATCATATTCGTCTAGGAGAATAATTACGCGTTTATCATGGTGCTTAGATAGACATTCGGTTAAAAAAAATAATGAAGACTGCAACTCTTCTGCTGTGGATCTTCTCATATAGTAGGAGTAAAATAGCTCCTTTTGGCGTTCGTTTAACTTTTCGCTTTCATGTAAATAAAGGAGTTCTTGATAAGCTGCGGAAACAAGAGTTTTCATTCTCTCAATCGCAGTATCATATGTACCCAGTTCCACATTCTTTAAAGTCAGCGAAATCACAGGATACTTATTCTGATGATTTTCGATAATATTGGTGTATTGTGATATCGCTAGTCCATCGAACAGGGTATAGCTGTCTTTATGGATGTCAAAAAAACTCCTCAGCATACTCATATTCAATGTTTTCCCAAAGCGCCTAGGTCTTGTAATAAGGGTGACTTTACCCTTATTATCGAATAATTCCTTAATAAAAAGCGTCTTGTCGATATAGAAATAATCGCCCTCGATTAATTCCTCAAAGGACTCCGAACCGATAAATATCTGCTTTTTCACGGCTCACCCTCCACTAGTATTAGAGCTTTTTGCTCATATCGTGTAGATAAATTATATCATGGAAAAAGTAAAAAAACCATTGGTTTTTACATGGGAGTTATTATTTTTGCTGGAATGAACGCGGGGATGATCGCGGGGACAGTTCTTTTGTTCAAAAATGAACAAAAGTACCGTCCCCGCATTCTAAAAAAATGCAACATTGATATAATAGCATAAAAAGATGAATAAATCCACTAATCTATACTAATTTTGCCAAAAATGCTTGACAAAGATAGAAACAGATGGTATTATTCCATACTAATCAGATATGAATTATATGTGTGGACGATAATAAAGACTTTACATAGCGTTTGAGTAACCAGAAATAGAAATGAGTATTCACGAGGAACTGATAAAAGAATTAGGGAGGTGCATTGTGAAAATATCAACCAAAGGGAGATACGCACTGCGGATGATGATTGATATTGCCGAAAATGACACAAAAGAACGAGTGACAATAAAAGAAATATCTGAGCGGCAAGGAATATCTATTAAATATTTGGAACAAATAGTGCAAAGCCTCACTAGAGCAGGAATGTTACGTGGTGAGCGTGGTTATGGCGGTGGATATATGCTGACAAAAACCCCCGACCAGTATACAATTGGCGGAATCCTACGAGCGATTGAAGGAAATCTCGCTCCTGTTGCCTGTTTGGATAGTGAGAAGAATTATTGTCAGCGTAGCGAGCAATGCAAGACTCTTGATTTTTGGACAGGTCTTTATGAAGTCATAGATAATTACGTTGATTCTGTGACACTGAGTGATTTTTTAGAACAATCGTGAATAATTAGCAGAAATATATTAGTAAAAAACTTATTGACATTCATATTGTATTGGTTTATATTAAATCATACTTTTCATATAGGAATAAGAGGTAGAGAATGAACAAACTGATTTATTTCGATAATGCTGCAACAACGAAGCTATCAAAACCGGCATTTGATGCAATGCTCCCCTTTCTGGGGGATGGATATGGCAACCCATCATCCATTTATTCAATTGGCAGGGATGCAAAAAATGCAATAGAAAATGCACGAAGTAGAATAGCGGATGCAATCGGCGCTATGCCGGAGGAAATATATTTTGTCGGTGGAGGCACAGAATCAGATAATTGGGCGATTAAGTCTGTGGCTGAAATGAAAAAAAGCAAAGGCAGGCACATCATCACATCGGCGATAGAACATCCTGCAGTGCTGAACACTTTAAAGTATCTCGAAACGGAAGGTTATGAGCTTACGCATCTCAGTGTAGATGAGCATGGGCAGATATCATTGGACGAACTGCGAAGCTCAATCCGCAACGATACAATACTTATCACAGTCATGGCTGCTAACAACGAGATTGGGACAATTCTTCCAATATCGGAAATAGGCAAAATTGCCCGAGAAAATGGTGTATTGTTCCACAGCGATGCAGTGCAAGCTGTCGGGCAAATCCCAATCAATGTAAGGGAAATGAGCATTGACTTGTTATCTTTTTCCGGCCATAAGTTGGGAGGAGCTAAGGGTGTTGGAGTATTATATGCGAAAAAGGATTTGCATATGCCCCCGCTATTGCATGGAGGAGGTCAAGAGCGAGGTGGCAGAAGCGGAACAGAGAACGTCGCTGGCATCGTATCCGTTGCCGCCGCCCTTGATGACAAGCTTTTGCGGCTGCCTTTGCGCTCAGTTGAGCAAATGAGAGATAGGCTGATAAAGGAGTTGCTCACAATTCCTCGTACAAAATTAACAGGAGATCCGGTAAACAGGTTGCCGGGAATTGCTTCTTTTGTTTTTGAAGGAATTGAAGGGGAATCCATACTGCTATTGCTCGACCAATGCGGCATCTGCGCTTCATCGGGTTCGGCTTGTTCCTCTGGATCGCTAGAACCTTCCCATGTTTTGATGGCTATAGGTTTGCCCCATGAAATTGCTCATGGCTCACTAAGGCTGTCTCTCGGAGAGGACAACACGAATGATGAGATAGATTATGTACTTGAAAAACTGCCGGGAATTATCGAAAAGCTACGGGATATGTCTCCGCTGTGGCAATAAATCCTGCACACTAATTATGCAAATACATCCGCTCACTAATATAACAAAGGAGTATGTTTATGTATTCAGAAAAAGTCATGGAGCATTTTACCAACCCCCGCAATGTTGGCGAGCTTGGTGACGCCAACGGCATTGGTGAAGTCGGAAACTCTAAATGCGGCGACATCATGAGAATATATGTGAAAATCGAAGATGATTTCATAAGCGATATTCGGTTCAAAACCTTTGGTTGCGGCGCTGCCGTGGCAACTTCCTCAATGGCTACAGAGCTAGTCAAGGGCAAATCCATTCAGGAAGCGTTGAGCATTACTAATAAGGCTGTTGCGGATGCCTTGGATGGTTTACCAGCAGAAAAACTGCACTGTTCCGTGCTTGCTGAACAGGGCATTAAAGCAGCGATACAGGATTACTTTGATAAGAAAGGGATTGACCCATTGCCAATCATCGGATGCGATTTTCGATGTAGCAGTAGTGGCGAATGAATCGACATTATTTTTAATTGAAAAGAGAAAGTAATTATGAGCATACATAAAAATCTAGTCGGTTTGATTGGGAACACGCCTTTGCTGGAACTATCTAATATAGCTACTTCGTATAATCTTTCCTCAAAGCTTATAGCCAAGCTGGAATACTTCAACCCTGCTGGAAGCATTAAAGACAGGATTGCCAAAGCGATGATTGAGGATGCCGAGGAAAAGGGTTTGCTAAAACAAGACACAGTCATAATCGAACCGACCAGCGGGAATACGGGAATTGGGCTTGCAGCGATAGCTGCTTCAAAAAAATACCGCCTTATCCTGACCATGCCCGAACCCATGAGCGTTGAGCGACGCAGTCTGCTTAAGGCGTACGGGG
>WRLE01000009.1 GCA_009777775.1 Oscillospiraceae bacterium | reverse complement strand
ATTCAAGCTGTTGTATCAGAAACTGGAGTTGATTTACTTTAATACAATAACATAATAATTACCAACACGAAAGAGAGATAAGGGGTCGTTACCTTATCTCTCTTCTTTTATATTGATAGCGTAGCTATTACTTTAAGTTCTGTTAAAAAGACTCATTGAAGGAGTATGGCAGTAGCTCTTTGAGTTTATGTTCTGTGATAATTCCATCTTCTAGTCCGTAAACTATTATTTGAGGAGCAAAGCTGTTCATATATTGCCTACATACTCCGCAGGGCGTGCAAGTAACCAGCTCATCTACGCCTCCGACAACGGCGATTTTGTCAAATTCTCTATGTCCTTCCGATACTGCTTTTATAATGGCGCATCTTTCGGCGCATATGTTAGTGACCCCTATCCCTGAGGGGTCTTCTATATTACAGCCTAAATAGACATCCCCGCTTTTTGTCAATAGAGCCGCACCCACTTTGAATCCTGATATTTCAGGAAAGGCAAACTCCCGCGCCTCTTTTGCCAGTTCGATTAATTGTATATTATCTATCATTAAATTCCTCCCATCTATTCTTTACCAAATGGCATTGGTAATAATGCTGCCAAAGAATAACTCACATATCGACCGTCTCCCCTGGCACTGAGGACTTCCATATCAGGAGAAAATTCCATGAGCATTTGTCGGCAGGCTCCACATGGGAATCTATATGTATTGCTATTTTCAGCAACTATGGCGATTCTCAAAAAGTCTCGTCTTCCTGCGGAAACAGCTCCAGCTATTGCCGCTGTTTCAGCACAAATTGTAGCACCAATTGTCGTATTTTCAATATTGCATCCTTGGTAGACAGTGCCATCGGTACATTCAACCGCCGCTCCCACTTTTACTCTGGAATATGGCGAATATGAATTCTCCATAGCCTCCGCCGCAAGTTCAATAAGTTTCCTGTCAGTCATAACAGCCTCCATTTTGGTAGTGTTTATAACAAAGGTCATTATACCTCACTTATTGGGATGAGTAAAGTAGAAACAGAAAGAAACTGAGGTTGACGATATATCAATATTATGATAATATACTGATATATAATTTTGGAGGTGTTCTCATGGCAACTATTAGACCAAGTTCGGATCTTCGTAACAAATATAATGAAATATCGGAATTTGTAAAAAAATACGATGAACCAGTCTTTATCACTAAAAATGGAATCGGTGATTTAGTAGTTTTGTCAAATGCGCAATATGAACGATTATTAGGCAAAAATGAGCTACGAAATCTATTGGAAGAAGGCTTCACTGCTATGGAAAATGGGAAACACCGTACAGCTGAAGAAGTGTTTGATGCAATTGAAATCAGAGGATATATACGAATCGTATAATAAACAACAATGTTTATGTATAAAGTAGTTTGAACAAATCGTTACTAACAAGGCAAGTCAACAACAAATATTAAAATAAAAAGTTGCACAGACTGGCATATTATGGTAGTATACAGACTTAATCGACAGGAAAAGAGATGAATCATATGAAAGTTGCTGTGCTTGGCTTTGGGGTTGTCGGATCTGGAACAGTGGAAGTGCTGGATAAGAACTCAGACAAAATATCAAATAACGCTGGACAAGACATTCAAGTAAAGCGTATATTAGATATTAGGGAGTTTCCAAACAGCATATATAAAGACCTCTTTGCAAAGGATTTCGAAGAAATTATAAACGACAATGAAATATCATTGGTTGTCGAAACCATTGGTGGAATTGGCATCGCCTATGAATATACTAGACGCTGCTTGGAATCTGGCAAAAGTGTAGTGACATCAAACAAAGAGCTGGTGGCTACCCATGGATACGAGCTCTTGAAGCTTGCCGAAGAAAAAGGGGTCAGTTATCTCTTTGAAGCCAGTGTTGGTGGCGGTATTCCCATTATTAGACCGATGACCCAATGCGTCGCTGCCAATCAAATAACAGAGATATATGGTATCCTCAACGGAACCACCAATTATATATTGACTGAAATGGGAAAAAATGGAGTCGATTTTTCCCTTGCCCTTGAAGATGCTCAAAAGAAAGGCTATGCAGAAGCCGACCCCACAGCAGATATAGATGGTCATGATGCCTGTAGAAAAATTTGCATTCTTTCATCACTCGCTTTTGGAAGGCAAGTCAATTGGGAAAGCGTTCCCACAGAGGGAATCAGCACTGTCACCATCAACGATTTGCGATTCGCCGATGATTTAGGTTGCAAAATTAAACTTTTGGTTCGAGCTCGGATAGTCGGCGACAAAATATCAGTTTATGTGGCACCCCATCTTGTGAGCCACGAAAACCTCTTGTCTGGAATCGATGGGGTTATGAACGGTGTCGTAATCAGAGGAAATATGGTTGGCGATTTATTGTTTTATGGAGCTGGTGCTGGAAAAATGCCCACAGCTAGTGCCATCGTTGCCGATATAATCGATGTGGCAAAACACGAAAACTCACCCAAGCAGCATAAATGGGAAAAAGGCGACACAGGCAACATGACAGATTCCACCCAATTGGAATCTGCTTGGTACATTAGAACAGATGCCGACCGTAGAACAATCGCCAATGAATTTGGTGAAGTGATATTCGCTCAAGAGCTTGGCTCCCAAACAGCTTTTAAAACTGTGAATATGAGCGGGAGAAAGGTTCGCGACATCTTAGGACGCGGTATCCCAGCCTTATCTCTCTTTAGAGTCTTGGGAGATTATTAACACTCCGTCAATATATACACTTAAAATGCACTAACAACACAAAATATATAGCATTCTAACCCCAGGAGGATAGCAAATATGGCTTTAATAGTAATGAAATTCGGCGGTTCATCCGTAGCAGACTCAGAGCGTATGGAACGGGTGGCATGGATAATCGCAGAAAAGTTCACCGAGGGCAACGATGTGGTTGTAGTGCTTTCAGCACAAGGAGATACAACGGACATCCTCATTGAAAAAGCTAATGAAATCAACCCGAACCCTTCCAAGAGAGAAATGGATGTCCTGTTGTCAACTGGTGAGCAGGTTTCAATTGCTCTGATGGCAATGACTTTGGAAAAAATCGGACTCCCAGTTGTCTCGTTGACCGGTTGGCAGATTGGCTTGCAAACCACCACCGATTACGGCAGTGCCAGAGTCGAGCGAATCGCCACCGAACGTATCAAAACCGAACTGGATCGTCGGAGAATCGTACTCATCGCAGGATTCCAAGGCATAAATAGATACGATGATATAACCACACTGGGTAGAGGCGGTTCCGATACAACGGCAGTTTCCGTTGCGGTTACCCTCAATGCAGACTTATGTCAGATATACACCGATGTGGAAGGCATATTCACCAGCGACCCCCGCAAAGTTCCCACAGCATTTAAGCTTGATGAGATAACATATGATGAAATGCTTGAGCTTGCCTCCTTAGGTGCTCAGGTATTGCACAATCGCTCGGTTGAAATCGCAAAACGCTATGGCGTTAATTTAGAAGTCCTTTCGAGCTTCGAGAGAAAGCCCGGAACAATTGTCAAGGAGGTAACAAAAGTGGAACATTCAAAAATCAGCGGCGTAGCCAGGGATACCAATATCGCTCGAATTGCACTCATGGGATTAAAGGATGAACCTGGTATTGCTTTTAAAGTCTTTCGTACATTGGCAAATGCAAGCATCAACGTTGATATAATCCTTCAATCAATAGGTCGAGACGATACCAAAGATATAAGCTTCACTGTTGCCCTTGGCGATATGGCTGCTGCTCAGTCGGTTCTTGAAGAAAATAAAGAGTCCCTCGGATTTACTGATCTCAGCGTCGATGATAATATTGCAAAAGTTAGCATCGTGGGAGCGGGAATGATGACAGCACCAGGTGTTGCTGCTCAAATGTTTGAAGCTCTATATGGGGCTAAAATTAATATCGACATGATTTCCACCAGCGAAATCAAAATCTCTGTCCTCGTGGAAAAAAAGGATGCAGAGCGCGCTGTGTCCGCCATCCATGCCCAGTTTTTCGGGGCTTGAGGCTATCCCCAATAAAGAAAGAAGCCCGAAAGGGCTTCTTTTTATTTAGCATACAATATATTATTAATTTAAAAGAACGATTAACCATACTCATATAAAGGAGAAATTTATGAATTATTCAGATGATGTAATAAGATATGATGAACAGGCTATACTTTGTCTGCGTTCACTATATAGCCGATATGGATACGAACCCTATAGGATGAGCAGATTCGAAGAATACGGATTATATGCTGATAACAAAGCTTTTTTATCCTCGGGTGATGTAATTACTTTCACAGGAACCAGCGGGAAACTGATGGCTCTTCGTCCAGATGTTACATTATCCATTGTCAAACAAACAATTGATGATGGTACCACTAAAAAGCTTTATTATGACGAAACCATATACAGACCCGAAGGCGGTGAGTTTAAAGAGCAGATGCAAGTAGGCTTAGAATTCATTGGTGACATCGATGTATCAGCAATGGGCGAAGTACTGATGCTGGCAAGGCAGAGCTTAAAGGAACTAAGTAATCAAAGCAGGTTGGAAATATCCCATATGGGATTTTTGAGCGGGCTATTGCAAAATGCGAATCTTAATTCCCAGCAAAGTAGCAGACTTCTGCAAAGCGTCAGCGAAAAGAATATACCTGAAATAAATGCTCTGTTCGATGAATATGACATCGATAACGAATGCCGTGAAAAGCTTGCCACATTGGTCATGCTTTATGGTTCATTTGACGAAACCATCGATACCCTGCGAGAAATTAGTATAAATGAGGAAACCGAGTCTGCTCTGCTTGAACTTGAAGAAGTTTATGAAGTTTTAAAGGGTTTAGATGCACACGAAAATGTGAACCTTGATTTCACCATTGTCAACGATTTGAATTATTACAGCGGAATCATTTTTCAAGGTTTCATTGAGGGTATACCAAAAAAGGTTTTGTCTGGTGGGCGTTATGACGAGCTTCTCCGTAGATTCGGCAAACAAGCTGGAGCAGTTGGTTTTGCAGTTTATCTAGACCTACTGGAGCAACAATATATCCAATATGGCAAAGCCGATGCTGATATGCCGACTGTTTCAAATGACATGATAAACATCGCTTTACCAAAGGGAAGACTCGGAGAAGACGCATACGCTGTTTTTGAATCCTCTGGTTATGGCTGCCCTGGCATGAGCGAAGAGAGCCGTCGCCTGGTATTTGAAAACCCGGAAAATGGAGTACGCTTCTTTTGGGTGAAGCCCTCCGATGTATCTATATATGTGGAGCGTGGTGTAGCAGACATCGGTGTTGTGGGAAAGGATATTTTATTAGAGCTGGCCTCTGATGTGTACGAACTTTTGGATTTAGACATGGGGAAATGCCGCATATGCGTCGCAGCTGAAAAGGGTTATATCGATAAGCAAGACCGCACATTAAAAGTAGCAACGAAATTCCCCAACATATCAAGAAACTATTACGAAAGTCTGGGAAGAGATATAGATATAATAACACTAAACGGCTCCATAGAGCTGGCTCCCCTCTTGGGTCTTTCCGATGTAATCGTTGACATCGTGGAAACAGGCACAACCCTTAGGGAAAACAACCTTGAGGCAATGGTTACCATAACAGATATAAGCGCAAGGCTTATCTCAAACAAAGCCAGCTACAAATTCAAACACGAAGCAATCAGCACAATGTGTGATAAAATTCAAAGGGGATAGATATAATATGATTAAAATAATCAAAGCATCAGATTTCGACGCAATTCGTCCTGTAAGGGGTGAAACTCCTGTTGAGGTCGTCGAATCTGTTAGAAATATTATTAAAGATATCATCGAACGTGGCGATGCTGCTGTATGTGAATACACGGAGAGATTCGATGGTTGCCGCTTGGAATCATTTGAGGTCAGCGGAGCAGAAATAGACGCTGCCATGGACATGGTAGAACCGGTGTTCTTGGCAGTCATGGAGAGGGCGGCGGAAAACATCGAGGAATTTCATCGCTCACAAATCCGCCAAGGTTATACTATAACTCCTGGTGATGGAATTGTAATGGGGCAGCGTATACTCCCCATCAGCTGCGCAGGGTTATACATTCCGGGTGGAACGGCGGCATACCCCTCCACCGTATTGATGAATTGTATACCGGCAAAGCTAGCTGGAGTCGGACAAATAATATTAGCCACGCCTCCAAAGGCAGATGGCAGCATTGATGCAGGAATTCTCGTCGCAGCGAAAATCGCCGGAGCTGATAAGATATATAAAATGGGTGGAGCACAAGCTATTGCTGCCATGGCATATGGCACTGCAAGCGTTCCACGAGTAGACAAGATAACGGGACCTGGCAACGCATATGTTGCCGAGGCAAAGCGGCAAGTTTTCGGAGTGGTGGGCATCGACATGATAGCGGGACCCAGCGATATACTAGTCATCGCCGATGACAAAGCAGACCCTTCCCATGTGGCAGCAGATATGCTATCCCAATGCGAGCATGGTGAGGATTCCTCTGCTATTTTGATTACTGACAGCGTAGATTTGGCATCAAGCGTATCTGCCGAAATAGAAAAGCAGCTCATGTTTCTTCCCAGAGAGGAAATAGCAAGAGCCTCCATTGACGAGCAAGGCAAAATCATAATTGTCGATTCCATTGATAAAGCTTTTGAAATATCAAACGAGCTGGCACCGGAGCATCTTGAAATTTTCCTTGATGAGCCTTTTTCTTATCTAGACAAAGTTACAAATGCTGGTTCTGTTTTCCTTGGCAGAAACACTCCTGAAGCCGTTGGCGATTACTACGCCGGTCCCAACCACACCATCCCCACTTATGGCACCGCTTGGTTTTCCAGCCCCTTATCAGTAGATGATTTTATAAAAAAATCCTCCTTCACATATTACACAAAAGAGGCTTTGGAAAAAGCCAGCAGTGATATTATAGCTTTCGCCCAAAACGAAAGCTTCGAAGCCCACGCAAATTCAGTAGCAATACGGCATCGAAGCGAAGATTAGATATTTTCAACCCAGCGGTATCTATGTATTTTTGTATAGATACCGCTGGGTTGAAGTTTTTAGTCTTTCATTCATTCACAATTACACCAACAAAGCATTAACGCCGCTACGCCTTAGTAT
Source organism: Oscillospiraceae bacterium (assembly GCA_009777775.1). Taxonomy (GTDB): domain Bacteria; phylum Bacillota; class Clostridia; order Oscillospirales; family Oscillospiraceae; genus WRMH01. The sequence goes on along the minus strand of WRLE01000009.1, from coordinate 140,532 downwards.
TACTGGCTTTTTTCTTGATAAAATAGAATTTAAGTGATATTTTTCATATCAAATGCATAAAGATTATTATTTTCAACCCAGCGGTATCTATGTATTTTTGTATAGATACCGCTGGGTTGAAGTTCGTATACACTATTACTTGACGACCTCTTTGAGCCGGCTTGAAAATAATGTTGAAATAAATGTATAACCAACCGCTTTGATGTGGTATAATCATTTTGGTCTATTGACAAATATGGTAGAATGATTATGCCGCATTGATTTATGACTTTTTTCCATGGCGACATTGCTACGAAGATAATATAAATAAGGTGAAATTATGAGCAGATTTTTGTCCCAGCGGCTTTTATCTCTAGATGCCTATGTGCCTGGTGAGCAGCCGACCGATATGGAATTTATAAAATTAAACACAAATGAATCCCCTTATCCACCGCCCCCAGGGGTTGTTTCTGCAATAAATGCGGAAGAAATTGAAAAGCTTCGCCTATATCCCAGTCCCGATGGGAATATATTGATTGATAAACTGGCGAAGTTTTATGGAGTAAATACCGATAATATAATTATTGGCAATGGTTCTGACGAACTGCTTGCATTTGCTTTCCTTGCTTTTTGCGATAAAACTCGTCATATTTGCTTCCCTGATATAACATATGGTTTCTATCCTGTTTATGCAGAGCTTTATGACCTGCCCTATGAGCAAATCCCACTAAAAGAGGATTTCACCATTGGGGTTTCCGATTATTTCGGTGTTGGGAAAAATATCATTATTGCAAACCCAAACGCTCCCACAGGGATAGCACTAAAGCTCATCGAAATAGAATCCATATTAAAAACAAATCCAGACCATGTTGTCTTAATCGATGAAGCCTATGTGGACTTTGGTGCAGATTCTGCGATACCCCTCATCAAAAAATATGACAATCTCATCGTTATGCACACCTATTCCAAAGCCCGCTCCATGGCTGGTGCTCGTCTTGCATATGCCATAGCATCTGCAGCCCTCATTGAAGACTTAAATAGAATGAAATACTCATTTAATCCATATAATGTAAATCGCCTAACGCAAGTGGCTGGAATCGCCGCTTTGGATAATGATGATTATTATAAAGAAAAGCAAAGGGAAATAATCGAAACTCGTGAAGATGCAAAATCCCGCCTTAGAGATTTGGGTTTTATAATGACAGATTCCATGGCAAACTTTTTGTTCACAATGCACCCCGATGTGAGCGGTGCGGACTTGTATGCAGCACTAAGATCTCGTGGTATTTTAGTGCGTCATTGGAACAAAGCTCGGATTTCCGACTACCTCCGCATCACCGTTGGCACAAAGGAACAAATGGATTTGCTAATAGCTGCAATGTCTGATATTTTAAGCCAAACACATAAGTAGGATACATTGGAAAGGTGCATAATAATGAGAACTGCAAATATTTCACGAAAAACAGCCGAAACCGATATTCAATTGTCCTTAAACCTTGATGGAACTGGGCAATATAAAATCGACAGCGGAGTCGGGTTTTTCGATCATATGCTAGAGCTTTTTTCCCGCCACGGGAGATTCGACTTGGAAGTAAAATGCAAGGGCGATACCCAAGTGGACGGTCACCATACAATAGAAGATATAGGCATATGCCTTGGGAATGCTTTTTCCCAGGCATTGGGTGATGCTCGGGGTATATTTAGATATAGCGATATTACCCTACCAATGGATGAAGCTCTGGTTTTGTGTGCAATTGACATTTCAGGGCGAGCCCATTTAAGCTTTGATGTTACACTCCCCGACAATAATATCGGGGCAATGGATACCGAGCTTTTAAAGGAATTTCTAGTGGCCTTTACCAGAAACGCCGGAATAACCATGCATATGAAAATGCTGGACGGTACCAACACACATCACATTATAGAGGCTTGTTTCAAAGCCCTCGCCCGCTCCCTTAGGTCGGCTGTAAAAATCGATGAAGAAACAAAAGATGAAATACCTTCCACAAAAGGTAGTTTAATGGAGTAGAGTGTAGTTATGATTATTTACCCTGCTATCGATTTATATGAAGGCAAGGTCGTTCGCTTGTCTCGGGGCGATTACAACGAAATGACCATCTACAGCGAAGACCCGTCGGCAATGGCTTTGGAGTTTAAAAAAGCTGGAGCAACCCATATCCATATTGTTGACCTGGAGGGTGCTCGAGATGGGAAGCCAGCCAATTTCGATGTGATAAAGAGTATAATTTCCGAATCTGGTCTTCGCGCTCAGGTTGGTGGCGGGATACGTAGCAAGGAAATCGTTGAGGCTTATCTAAACATAGGAGTAAATCGTGTAATCCTTGGCACAGCTGCGGTTTCGACTCCAGGATTCATGGCGGAAATGATTAATTTTCACGGCAGCGCAATTGCGGTATCTGCCGATATCAAAGACGGCTATGTTGCCATAAACGGTTGGTTGGAGTTATCCGACAAAACCATACTGGATTTTTGCAAAGAAATAGAGTCTGTGGGAGTGCAGACTCTCATTTGCACCGACATTTCAAAAGACGGCTTGCTCAGTGGAACTAATATTGAACTTTATAAGACCCTCAGGGAGAGCTTGTCCATAGGCATCATCGCTTCCGGTGGTATCACTGATATTGATGAAATTCGAGTTTTGTCGGAGCTTAATATTGATGGTGCTATATTGGGTAGAGCAATCTATACAGGCAGCATCAAACTGGACGAGGCGATAGAAACCCTTGCAAAATAGCATATGATTCCGTGATAACATACTATTCCGTGAGTGAGAAAGGATATAAATAAATGAGTGTGAAAAGAATTATTCCTTGCCTTGATGTGAAAGACGGTCGTGTCGTAAAAGGCATTAATTTTGAAGGCTTAACTGACGTTGCATCCCCAATAGATTTGGCGAAATTATATTGTGATGACGGAGCGGACGAGCTTTGTTTTTATGATATTACAGCTTCAACTGAAGGTCGGCTACTTTTCTTGGATGTCCTAAAAGAAGTGGTGCAATATGTTACCATTCCCCTGACTGTGGGAGGGGGGATAAGCACCCTTGACGACATCGCCACCATATTGGAATGTGGAGCTGATAAAGTTAGCATAAATTCCGGAGCTATAAAAAACCCCGATTTCATCGCCGATGCAGCACAAAAATATGGTAGCGAGCGAATCGTCATGGCGGTGGATGTTAAACGCGTGGATGGTGCATTTCGGATTTTCACAGGTGCTGGTTTGGTGGATACCGGACTTGATGCCATTGATTGGATTAAGCGCGGCGAAGCAACTGGTGCTGGCGAGCTTGTACTAAATAGCATTGACACAGATGGTGTAAAGGGTGGTTTCGACTTGCCCTTGCTCCAAGCTGTTTCCGCTGTCGTTTCCCTCCCGATAATCGCATCTGGTGGAGCAGGGAGCATCGATGATTTTATCACTCTATTTGAAACAATACCAAGCATCGATGCTGGTCTTGCAGCTTCAGTTTTCCATTATGGTGAAGTCTCCATTAAAGATTTAAAGAAAACGTTGAATGATAAGAGTATTGAGGTGATTTTATGACAAAAAAGGCACTTGTAGTAGAAGATGACAGCAATATAGCTGAGCTACTTCGGCTATATCTTGAAAAAGATGGTTTTACAGTATCAATAGCAGACAATGGTGCAGCTGGTGTTGCTGCATTTGAGAGCTTTGACCCTGATATAGTTTTACTTGATATTATGCTTCCCATACTCGATGGCTGGGGTGTATGCAAGGAAATCCGAACAGTTTCAAGTGTTCCCATCATCATTCTCACCGCAAAGGGTGAAACCATCGACAAGGTTTCCGGATTGGAAATGGGTGCCGATGATTATTTGGTCAAGCCTTTTGAAGTGGGCGAACTCATCGCTCGCGTTCATGCCGTAATGCGAAGATACGACCCCAGCGAGGAAGAAAATAGCAAACGCCTGGTTTTTGAGAACCTGATAATCGACATGGATTCCTTTGAATTGCTTGTCCACGGAAAGCGAGTCGAAGCTCCTCCAAAGGAAATGGAGCTATTATTCCACTTGGCTTCTTCTCCCAATAGGGTATACACCCGGAACATCCTCCTAGACGAAGTATGGGGTTTTGATTATTTCGGCGATTCTCGTACTGTGGATGTTCACATAAAGCGTTTACGCGAAAAATTGGAAAATGTAAGCGAAACCTGGTCTTTGAAAACAGTTTGGGGCGTTGGCTATAAGTTTGAACTTTTGGATGGACGACAAGGTGTATGAAACACAGTATATATATCCGGAATTTTCTTGCCACTGCGCTCATCGTTCTCATCAGTTTTTCCTTACTGGGTGGTATATCCACTGCATGGAATTACAGACGGTCACTAAACGATAGGCGAGCTTCCATGGTCTCCACCATTCACGAAACAGCCAGATATGTGGCAACAGAGCATTTGTTCTACGGAACCAAACTCGATGATTTGAATCTGAGTATGTGGCTTGCTATTATTTCCAATATCTCAGGTTTCGACTTGCTTCTCACCGACTTGGATGGTGTTGTCACAGCTTGCTCCGACAGCGATTTTCGTCATTTGGGAAAATCCGTGCCAGAGTCATCCCTCACCTCCTCCATAGCAGGCAATGTCACCATGACTTTGTCTACCCTTGGGGAAATTTACTCAGAACGCAGACAAGTAACGGGGATTCCTCTTTCTGTATCTATAAATAATGAAATCCATATTTTTGGCTATTTATTCGTCACTAGCGATTTGGCATCATTTAGATTGGCATGGCAGCAATTCACTAGCGTTTTTGTGATTATTGCTCTCAATGTTATGATACTTGCCTTTGTCATATCCTTTATAACCACAAAAAAACAAGCAGAACCCCTCGATGAAATGGCGAGTGCTGCGCGTCGATTTGCCCATGGAGAGTTTTCCGCCAGGGTGGACGATTACGACAGAACCGATGAAATCGGACAGCTTGCCCAAGCTTTTAATGCAATGGCAGATTCATTGGAAAGTGCCGAAGCTCTCAGGCGAGGCTTTATAGCAAATCTATCCCACGAGCTAAAAACGCCGATGACTGTAATTTCCGGATTTGCCGAGGGGCTTTTAGACGGCACCATTCCCTATGAAAATGCAGACAGATACCTGAGCATCATATCATCGGAAACCCGTCGCCTTTCTCGCCTAGTGGGCAGTATGCTCGATATATCTATGCTCCAGTCTGCCGATGTTTCCACTGTTCTTCGATACAGTTTTGACATATCGGAGCTGGTGCGGATTGCCTTATTGAGTTTTGAAAGTAAAATAGAAGATAAAAAGCTCCAAGTGGAAGCAGAGCTGCCCGAGGAGCCTGTTATGACCCGAGGTGACAAAGATGCAATCACCCAGGTTGTTTTCAACCTAATAGATAATGCAGTAAAATTTTCAGATACTGCTGGGAAGTTTAAGATTGAGCTCTGGAAGCAAGGAGATAGAGCATATATATCCTTTGAAAATAGCGGCGAAACAATACCAGCTGAAGAAATTCCGCATATTTTCGAGCGATTCCACAAAGCAGACAAATCTCGAAGCGCAGATCCCGACGGCGTCGGCTTGGGTCTGTATATCGTTAAAACGATACTGGACAATCATAACGAAGACGTTTATGTAACCAGCAACGATGGTGTTACCAGGTTCGTTTTCACATTAACTATAGCTTAGGAGGCTATATGAGCAGTAACACAAAAGGAGCAATAACTAAACAAAAAATATTAGTAACCGCTGCAGCGCTTTTTGCGGAAAAGGGTTACACAGAGACTACCATCCGCGAGCTTACAGAAGCAATCGGTTTGAAGAATCCAGCTTCCTTATATCATCATTTCCCATCGAAAAATGCCATCTTGGAGCAAATGCTGGATGATTATTCCGAAGGAAACATTAGTCTTTATGAAGAAAATACAATCCGTAGGATTTTAAGGGAATCTCCCAATATTGATGGTATATTGGCTTGTATGCAAACTGCCTTTCCCCCAGAGCATGCAGAGTACTATTTCAGCGTTCTTTGCGTGATACTTCAAGAGCAGCTTCGCAACCCCATCGCAAAGGAATATATGTGCATAAACATAGTTAAGCGCGCTGAATATAAGGTTTCGATTATTATATCTGTTTTAAAAGAGCTAGGTGTTATCCGTCCAGATACCGATGCCGATTATTGGATGAAAGTAACATCATGCCTTTCCCAGTCTTTTGCCACCCGCATGATGCTGGGAATCGGAGATAGTTCAGCTGATTTTGAAGGAATGGGAATGGCGGAGCTTTTAAGGCATACATATACTTTGATGCTGGAAACCTGTAGCATATGATTTGTGTCTGTTCAGGAGGGAAGTGGAAATCTCGCTTGGAATCATTGACAACATATGCATCTCAATTATATAATACTTTATGTTCCGTGAGTACATGGAAAAATGCGAGAGGTGAATATCAACTATGTTAAGCAATTTAGAAAAAACCATGGACAAAATCACAGCCCTTTGTAAGGGGCGGGGTTTTGTCTATTCAGGCAGTGAAATATATGGGGGGCTTGCAAACTCTTGGGATTATGGTCCCTTGGGTGTGGAAATGAAGAACAATGTTAAGCGAGCCTGGTGGCAAAAATTCATCCAGGAGAACCCATACAATGTCGGCCTTGACTCTTCTATCATAATGAACCCTCGCATTTGGGAAGCATCTGGACATGTTGCCACATTCAACGACCCCCTCATCGATTGCAAGGGTTGTAAAATGCGCCATCGTGCAGATAAGCTTGCAGAGCAGTGGAATAGAGAAAACGGTATCACTGATATAATAATAGAGTCCATGGACGAAGATGCCCTCATGGACTATATTAGAGATAAAGCTGTCACCTGCACCCATTGTGGGAAGTCGGACTTCACCGATATTAGAAAATTCAATCTCATGTTCAAAACATACCAAGGCGTTACCGAAGATACTGCGGCGCAGGTTTATTTGCGTCCTGAAACAGCCCAAGGGATTTTTGTGAATTTCAAAAATATCCAGAGAACCACACGCAGGAAAATCCCCTTTGGCGTAGGTCAGGTGGGAAAATCCTTCCGTAACGAAATCACTCCTGGTAACTTCATTTTCCGCACTCGAGAGTTCGAGCAATTGGAGCTGGAATTCTTTTGCGAGCCGGGAACGGATTTGGAATGGTTCGAGTATTGGCGAGCGTACTGCCGCGATTGGCTCCTCTCCCTCGGACTGCGAGAAGAGAATATGCGTATGCGAGACCATGAAAAAGAGGAATTGTCCCACTATTCCAATGCAACCACCGACTTTGAGTTCCTTTTCCCCTTTGGTTGGGGCGAGCTTTGGGGTGTTGCAGACCGCACAGATTTTGATCTCAAAGCCCATCAAGAGCATTCGGGAGAGAACTTGGAATACTTTGACCAGGATACTGGAGCTAAATATATCCCCTATGTCATCGAACCTGCCCTGGGGGTTGATCGGATGATGTTGGCTTTTCTCATCGACGCATACGATGAAGAAGTGGTTGATGCAGAAAAAAACGACATTCGCACAGTTTTACATTTGCATCCAGCACTGGCTCCGATAAAATGCGCTGTATTGCCATTGTCAAAGAAGCTATCTCCAGCTGCTGAAGAAATATATCACTCTCTTAGCAAGCATTTCATGGTGGATTTCGATGACAGCGGTTCCATTGGAAAGCGTTATAGGCGACAAGATGAGGTGGGAACTCCCTTCTGTATTACCTTTGATTTTGAATCGGAAAATGACAATTGCGTCACAGTAAGAGACAGAGATTCAATGGAGCAAGAACGAATCGCAATTAGCGATTTGGCTGCATATATATCCAATAAACTCATATTTTGAAAGGTGTATTATGGACAATGATTTAAGGGTTGTAGCCGATGGTATCCGTTTGGTTACACTTCAAACGTTTTCAAATCTTGGCTTTGGTCATATCGGCGGTGCCATGTCGATTGTTGAGACCTTAGCTGTACTTTACAGCGGTGAGCTTCGTTGCGACCCGCAAAAGCCAAAATGGGAAAATCGCGACAGATTGGTTATGTCAAAGGGCCACGCAGGACCTGCCCTTTATGCGACTTTGTGCCTACGTGGCTTTTTTCCAAAGGAAGTTTTGCTGGAGCTCAATCAGGGTGGGGGGAGTTTACCCAGCCATTGCGATATGCATAAAACACCTGGTGTTGACATGACAACTGGCTCTCTGGGTCAAGGCATGTCAACCGCAATAGGCTTGGCATTAGGTCTTCGCATGAACAACTCTGGCTCATATACTTACCTTATCTTGGGCGATGGCGAGTGCAACGAAGGACAGGTTTGGGAAGGTGCTATGTTCGCCGCCCACTACAAACTCAGTAACTTAATCGCTTTCGTTGACTGGAACAAACAACAACTGGATGGTTTCATCACCGAAGTCATCGATATGGGCGACTTCGCTGCCAAATTTGAATCCTTTGGCTGGCACACCCAAACGGTGGATGGACATGACCCAGGAGTAATTAAAGCTGCAATAGCAAGCGCAAAGGAAGAAACAAACAAACCCAGTGTCATCGTACTCGATACCATTAAAGGTTACGGTTGCGATTTTGCTGAGGGTCTTGCTGGCAACCACCATATGAACTTCACTGCCGAGCAAATGGAACAAGCGATTGAAACAGCTGCTAAAAAGCTGGAAGCTTCACGCGCCGCGGCAGGAAATACAGGGAGGGCATAAGCATGTTTACAGTTCACCAATGGATTAATCCAAGCCCTGTTTTGATGCGGGATGTTTATTGTGGAACCCTTATTGAACTGGCTATAGAAAACGAAAATATTGTTGCCCTTGATGCCGACTTAATTAGCTCTTCGGGGATGAAACCTTTTTTCTCCAGATTCCCTGATAGAGCAATCCAATGCGGCATTGCAGAGGCAAATATGATAGGCATTGCCGCAGGACTATCCGCTGTGGGAAAAATACCATTCGCCCATTCATTTGGTAGTTTTGCAACTAGGCGAGCCTGCGACCAAATTATGATATCCGCCGCATATGCAAAGCAGAATGTGAGAATCATAGGAACTGACCCAGGAATCACAGCAGCATACAATGGTGGAACCCATATGCCCTTTGAAGACATGGGTGTCATGAGGTCAATACCGGAAATCACTCTTATAGAGCCAACTGATCCTGTCATGCTTGACGATTTATTAAGACAGCTTGTCTTATTAAATGGTGTATTTTATGTCCGTATGGCAAGAAAGAACACAGAAGCGATATACGAAGAAGGCTCCACCTTTGAAATTGGAAGGGGCAATGTCATTTTCGAGGGTGACGATGTGACTATTATTTCCAGCGGTATAATGGTAGCGGAAGCTTTGAAAGCAGCTGCCATTTTAAAGGGAGACGGAATCAACGCAAAAGTGGTGGATATGTTCACATGGAAGCCCATCGATCGTGCGCTAATCGCAGACTGCGCCCGTAAAACAGGAGCCATTGTCACCGCCGAAAACCATAACATAGTCGGAGGTCTTGGCTCTGCAGTCGCCGAGGCTGTTTGCGCAACACATCCAGTTCCCATCGAAATGGTTGGTGTCAACGATAGGTTCGGTCAAGTGGGCACCGAGGAATTTCTCCGAGAAGAATACAACCTAACAGCCGATGCAATCGTGGACGCAACGGTCAGGGTAATAAATAGAAAATCATAAATGGAAATAAAAATATATGAACTCAGTTGAAATCAAACTGGAAGAGTTTCTAAAAAAATACCCCCGGGTGGCAATTGCGTTCTCCGGGGGTGTTGATTCATCATACCTGCTCTATGCTGCAAAAACTGTGGGCTGCGATGTGAATGCATATTTTATTAAGTCACAATTTCAACCGCAATTTGAGCTTGATGATGCTATATCCCTTGCCCAGTTTGTGGGAGTGCCACTGACCATTGGCACGCTTGATTCTTTGGCAGACTCGAATATATCTGCTAATCCCGCTGACCGTTGCTACTATTGTAAAAATGCTGTATTTTCTACAATATGGGAGCTTGCTAGAGCAGACGGTCATGTGGTGCTATTTGATGGTACAAATGCAGACGACGACGAGTCCGACAGAGCTGGAATGGTAGCACTTAGAGAGCTTAAAGTACTCTCGCCCCTTCGGGAATGTGGGCTCACAAAATCTGATATACGCCGCCTATCCAAGGAAGCAGGCTTGTTTACCCATGACAAGCCTTCATATGCCTGTCTTGCCACACGCATACCCACTGGGACTACCATCACGAATGAACTACTGGAAAAAACCGAAAGAGCCGAGGAACTGCTCCACAATATGGGCTTTTCCGATTTCCGTATCAGGTTAAATCTTCCCAATGATGCCAAACTTCAAATTCACGAAACCCAATGGTCTCGCGCCGCCCAAATGCGTGAAGAAATATATTCAGCTTTGAAAAAATATTATGATAATATATTATTGGATTTATTGCCAAGATAAAGCTTGTATGCAATGCATTTAAATGCGAATGCGCCGATTGGGAGCTTATTCAAACTTGCGGCGCGTCAGGGATGCCGCGCCCTACAGAAGCCGCGCCCTATGTATGGGTTTTCATTGCGGTGTTTTAATAACAAAAGCGGCGATGCCGCATAATCAGCATCATTGCAATGCATCAATGTTGTGCTACAAACTTTAGTCCCCTTCGTAGGGCGCGGCATCCTTGACGCGCCGCAAGGTATCTAACGCACCGTGGGCGGCGCGTTAAAGATGCCACGCCCTACAATAGATTGGAGGTATATATGGAACAAGACAAGGTACTTGATTTATTAAATAGTGTAAAAAACGGTGAAACTACACCTGAAGAGGCATTATTGAGCCTGAAACTACAGCCCTTTGAAGACTTGGGTTATGCAAAAATCGATCACCATCGAGGAGTCAGGCACGGAATTAGCGAGGTTATTTATGGCGAAAGCAAAACCGTGGAGCAAATCGCCGGGATAGTCTCCCTTATGATAGAGCGAGAACAAAAAAACATCATGGTGACACGCCTATCACAGAAGAAAGCTGATAAACTTAAAAATGAAATTGATTTCGAGTATGACCCTATTTCTCGAATCGCAATAGCACAAAAGGAACCAGAACCCAATCCCCATGGACATATCATAGTGGCAGCAGCAGGCACCAGCGACATGCCAGTGTCTGAAGAAGCCGCCATTACAGCAGAAACTCTCGGTAACAATGTGGAGCGACTATATGATGTGGGTGTAGCGGGTTTACACCGTTTGCTCGGCAATCTGGATGTGCTCATGAGCGCAAGGGTTATCATAGCAGTTGCTGGGATGGAAGGTGCTTTAGCTTCTGTGGTGGGAGGCTTGGTATCTTGCCCTGTTATCGCTGTACCAACCAGTGTTGGATATGGCGCAAACTTTTTTGGACTATCTGCATTATTGTCAATGCTAAACTCCTGCTCAGGTAACGTCACTGTCGTCAATATTGATAACGGTTTCGGCGCAGGATATATCGCAAGCCTCATTAACCGCATAGAAAGCGCATAAGGAGATGGAAGTAATATGAAGCTTTATTTTGAATGTTCGATGGGTGCTGCCGGCGATATGCTGATGGCGGCATTATATGAACTACTTGATAATAAGGATGAGTTTCGTGAAAAAATGGAAAGCCTTGGCTTGCCAAGGGTGACAATTGAGTATAATGCTTCTGAAAAGATGGGAATAGTGGGAACACATATACGCGTGAAAGTGGGTGACAAAGCAGAAACCAGCGAAGATGCGATACCCCACAGCCATAACCATGATGACGATGATCATGATCATGACCACTATCATGACCATGACCATGAACATAACCATGATGATAACCATGACCACGACCATGAACATGACCATGAACATGACCATGACCATGACCATGACCACGACCATGAGCATGACCACGACCACGACCACGACCACGACCACGACCACGACCACGGATTTGAGTTCGAGGAAATCCTTGATATCATCAGCGGATTAGATCTCCCCGATAAAGTCATAGACGATGCTCTGGCTGTTTTTAACATCATTGCCCAAGCGGAAACCAGAGTGCATGGAGGCACCATGGCAAGCGTCCATCTCCACGAAGTCGGCTCCCTTGATGCAATTGTTGATATAATCGGTGTGTGTTTACTAATTGATATGCTCAGACCCACAGAAATCACAGCTTCTGCTATTCATGTGGGTTCTGGTTTAGTCAGATGCGACCATGGACTTCTTCCTGTTCCTGCTCCTGCGACAGCGGAAATACTGAGAGGCGTTCCCATTTACGGTGGACAAATCTGGGGTGAACTATGTACACCCACAGGTGCCGCATTGCTCAGGCATTTTGTCAATCGCTTTGGGACAATGGAGCTAATTTCATACTCGAAAATCGGATATGGAATGGGAACCAAAGATTTCGAGGCTGCAAATTGCATTCGGGTTTTTTTAGAAGAATATGATGAAGCAGAAAACGACAATACCGATACCGTTTATGAAATAAGTTGCAACTTAGACGATATGACCCCCGAGGCAATTGGTGCTGCCTTTAACATTCTCTTGGAAAATGGTGCTCTCGATGTTTACGCCTCGCCAATCACCATGAAGAAAAACCGCCCTGCAACAATGCTCTCTTGCCTATGTTCATTGGAACAAATGAATACATTATCGTTGCTTATGCTACAGCATACTTCCACCTTAGGTGTGAGAATCACTGTATATTCAAGAATGATTTTATCCCGTGTCATCGAAACCGTCACCACTAGATATGGCGATATACGAATAAAGCTAGCCGATGGTTACGGCATCAATAAATGTAAACCCGAATACGACGATGTCCTAGCAGCCGCAACACTCCACGGAGTCCCCTTCATCACGGTATATAACGCAGCAATGGAAGCAAATATATAAGCAGGAAACTGCTTACAATTTAGTAATCTTAAAAATCATAACCTAGTTAAAGTACCTTTGTGATTAAATAAGGAAAATTTATTTAGGGAGCTGAAATTAATTTATTACTCAATTATTTCCGCTACCTTGAGCGTATCTGCAAAAATAACATTGCTACAATTTCATAGTTCAATGTGTAAAATTATAACTCGAAATATCTACAAACGAATGTTTGACATTCGCAGAGATAGATATCAATAAATTACTATTATAGAAAGATATGATTCTAACGATTTTAAAGTGATATAAAGCAACCAAAACAAAAGATAGCACTTTACAGGTGTAATCTCAGTTTTTAGTGTCATGCATTTCTTTACTTCATTGCAAATAATAAACCTGAATTATTCACCGTAAAACGGTAAAACTCTAAAAAGTATTGAAAACACGTTACTTCACCCAAAAAGCATTTTCATCAATTAGGTGAAAACTGATTATGCGAAAAACCAAGGAATAGACACTCCCATCCGGCGTCTCGCCCTTCCACAATTCGCCAAACTTGCAACCTCCGCTCCCCACCCGCCCAGCGAGCCGCCTACCGTGTGCAATACGATAGATGCTATTCTTAAAAAAACAATAGAATAAGGGCCTCAGAAGTGTTATATTGTTTGGGTGTACAAATCCAATAAACATAACAAAGGAGAAGCCCTTATGTACAGTTTAGATGATTTTACCCTAGAAAGCAACAAAAAAATCAAGTTCAACTTTGATGGTGGCGATTTGTCCTCAGATGCAGGTCTGCTCCTCATTAAGGAATTTATCGCTAAGATGGGCCTAGACAAGCTGATTGACAAGGCGTTCAAGACAAACGACTCAGCTAAGTTCAGAATTCACGAAGATGGCGACAATTTGCAACAAGTGCTCTACCAGATATTGTCCGCATATTTTACCGACGACTGCGCCGACGAGCTGACTAGCGATCCGGTGTTCACGACTATCCTCGACAAGCCCGCGCTTGCTTCGCAGCCGACGCTGTCCCGATTTTACAACAGGCTGGACATGGACACCCTTAACCAGTTGGAGGAAATCTGCCGAGCACTGCGCCGAACTGCGTATTCCATCGCACCGCCCAAAATGGTTCTGTTCGACTTGGACAGCACGCTGCTCGAAACCTATGGGAAACAGGAGGGCGAGGCTTTTAACTTCCACTACCAGGCGCGCGGCTATCACCCGCTTTTGTGCTACGATGGTCTGACGAGGGACTTGCTGAAGGTGGAACTTAGAAAAGGGTCTGACCATTGCTCTAATGGCATCGCCGAATTCGTGAAGCCTTTGCTTGACGAGTATCAAAAAGATTATCCGGACATAGACATGTTCCTTCGCGGTGACAGCGGTTTCGCAACTCCTGAGCTTTATTCGCTGTGCGAGACCAATGGGGTCGCATACGCCATTAAGTTGAAATCCAACAAGACGCTTCAGAACTTGGCTTCGGGATTGCTTGGCGAGCTGGGCGACTTGACTAAGGAAAACATTGTGTCCTACGCTGTCGTCTATGGTGAGTTCCTCTACCAAGCTGGCACTTGGGAATATCCACGCCGCGTGGTATGCAAAGTGGAGAAGCAGCAAGACCATATGTTTCCTGTGACTTCCTACATCGTCACCAACATGGAGATGAGTCCAGAGGATGTGGTCATGTACTACCGCAATAGGGGTTGTATGGAGAATTTCATAAAAGAGGGCAAAGGCGGCTTCGACTTCGCTGCCGTCAGCAGTAGCTCTGAAATCGTGAATGCGAACAGGTTTCAAACACACGCTTTAGCATACAACATTTTCAACTATTTCAGACGGTTTGCGCTGCCGGAGTCGATGAAAAATCATATGGTGGACACCATCTGGCTTAAGCTGATGAAGATAGCAGCGAAACTGATGCGGTCGGGTAGGTACTTCATTTTCAAGCTATGCAGTAGCTTCGCTTACAAGCGAGAGTTCTGCAAAACTCTTGAAAATATCCGATGTCTACGCCCGCAGCTTGCATAGGCTGCGGTGGACAGTAACTGAAAACGCTGCTTGTCAACACTCTCCACAGGGGATGTTTAGTTTGCTGTTCCAAAAATCCGTTAATCGGCGTTTTGTCTCTAGTTTTAAACAGGCAAGTCATGGTTTTCGTCCGCAACCACGTACTTCGTGGGTGTGATTAGCGTATTTTTGAAAACCGTGAATAATTCAGGATAATAAATCATGTTTCTAGTATGCTAACTTTATCCAGTTTTAGATAATTTCGTAATCCATAGGATTTTTACCTACTTGAAATAATAAAGACTCCATAAAATAGCAGTTAAAGCAACAACGAAGATATTACGACAATAATTAATGAGGAAACTACAGACCTACTAATTTTTTGTTTTGTATATACTCAACAATCATTCACTATATATAATAAAGAGGTGTGTTATGAAAAAATTTATATGTATCATTATGTTTATGGTAATACTTGTCGGATTGGTTTTACCCCTATCCTTAATGACAACCCTTGCAACAAACGATATTTCTTCTGATAATATTAGTTCGGGATTTATTAGTGGAGTCGCTCCTGGATTAGACCCAAATCTCAACATAACGCAGTATTTAAATGAAATTGCTGAAACTAACAAAAAGATAGATGACTACATGGATATATTCCACACACAATCGTTAGCTACTAGATCGGTCGCTACGAACATACTTGCTATCACATTGGCTCAACAAACAAGTACTATTAACTGTGGGCCAGCATGCATTTATATGGCTCTCAGATATATAAAGCCTAATAACTACCCAACTATGGCAACATTAACTGCTGAATGTGATACTGTTAATGACAATGGTACTATTGTATATAAGGCAACTAATGTTATAAATAGCTACTTGAACTCGAATGAAACACAATATCAATATACAACTACAACTACGAGTAGTTTTTCAAGTAGCCTTATTTATAGCATAGATAAAAATAGACCAGTGTTATGTTGTATTAATACAGCTTATTTAACACAATATCCATCGAATTCTAGTAGTGCACACTATGTTTTAGCCAGAGGATATAAGGCTGGTTTTTCAGGCCAGAATTATATCCAGGATTGTTATTATAACGATTCAAACTACAACAACAGTTATTATGGACAATTTGTTATTGAAATTCCTGCCATGGTTACTGCTATTTCAATGAATAACGATCATTATATCAGAGCTTCATAAATATCTAAGCTATTACGCATTTCCGATTGAATATCAACTAGTATTGCCATATAGATTAACTAATACAAAATATCACAGAACACAAATTTTATAACATTTGGAACACGAGAACACTTTATACAATAATAATAAAGGTGCAGGTAAATCCGCTTCTTACTTGCACCTCTTATTATTTTTACTTGGTAATTAATCTCTAAAACTAAATGTCATCACACCCATAAAGCTATGCTCACATCACAAAAATATGTTAACATAATCTCAGTTTATGCAACTAATAAACACTAAGAAGTCTCAATATCATATCTTATCACTCATTTCACACTTATCAATGTACAGATGAATTTAAATTATATACGGTTTTCGAGAGTACGCCACCATCGAAGTTACACCTAATTTTTTGTTGCTATCTAGGGTGTTATCGTCTAAACTACACATAAGAGCTTCTCCTTAATTTTGTTTATTAGTTTTGTACACCCAAATTATAACATTTCTGATGAACTTATTTTATTATACTAAAGAACAGCCGCTTTCATCTGCAGTAGACATGGTACGGTGCATCGCGGGGTGAGTGAGGAGCGACGACTATTTGATTTGCGATGTGTAGAGGGGTGAGATACCGGATGGGAGTATCTAGATCTTTGATTTTTCGCCAAATGGTTTTTCAACCAATAGCTGAAAATGTTTTTTAAGTGTGAATAAGTTTTTATTGATTTTTCCTTTCACGATAACTAACTAAATTAATTTAAAAATATTCAGCACATTTTAGTTTCATAACCATTTTGTATCCATTAAAAAAGAGGGGTTGTATTAAATGAAAAATAAGGTTTCTTTATTTCTCCTAATTGCATCTATGTATTTAGTTAGTTGCGATATTGGGAATTCTCTTAATAATGAACAAGCCATACCGACAACCAAATTAAATGAAAATGAAACTAACTACCAAACCATAGCATATTCTATCGAAGAATTTGATATGCAAGACCTAATATCTTTAACTACAGACCAAATGATTCAAGTACATGATGCACATAAGGAGTATCTGTTTTATGAAATTATAGAAACTAGATTCATCGAACAACAATTAACAGATATTAATAATGGTTCTTCATTTATTATTCCTTATTATGTGACGATTGAAATCGGTATAATTGACACTATACTTAATGATATCATTTTTACTAAGACATTTGACAGCATTATAAAATGTGTTTCGGGTTCGACAGATGGTAAAACACTCTTGTACAGTTATTATAAGTTTGAACCAGAAGTATATAACGAAATTACATATATTGAGATTGTATATGAGAATGACTCACTAGAAAAAATTGTGTTTAGCAGTTATTGTAATGCTAATGCGTTTCTCACTCCTTTCATTAAAATCTTTAGCAATGGGAATTACATATACAGCTATCAAAGTATAATGGAAAATAATGATGTTTATTACGGAATTAATACATTTGATGGTATCTCGAACAATGAAATTCTTCACGAAAAAAATACAGACAAAAATGAATTGCTAAGAACAGTCTTTTCATGTTATGGTGACAAATTTGCTTTTTTTTGCAAACTGAATGATGTTGGAACAATCATTGTAGGAAATGAGAATGACATTATTACATATCTACCATTGAATGAAGGAGAAAAAATCGATGACTATAGTATTTTACCAGATGCATTATTTCTATGTCTATCTGTCGATGAAGGAACAAGCGAGTGGCACCGCAAGCTTGTATATAGAGATTTCGACAATAATGACATTGCAGAAGAAAGGAGTGCCTGGGATACAGCGTACTACAGGATGCAAACCTTTAGTGCGAATACCATCATTACAACTACAAACAGGTTTGCTAATTATATAATAAGTTATGAAAATGGTACAATTTCAAAATTACTATTAGAAGCAAATACAATTATCAATAAATATGTCGATGGAAAAGCAGTTGGCTTCTTTGTCGGTGAGGTTAATTCGTTTTATGCATTCTTTCTAGAAAATATGCTGCTACTAAAAATACATCTACTACAGTAAAACTACAAGATACATGCCCGTTACAATTGAAACAAGCTAATAATTCACAATTATTGGCTTGTTTTCTTTTGTGATATACAGTAAAATGATGTGATTACCATACATAGTAAAATCAAACACAATGGTGAAAGTTATGGATGAACAAAGGAAATACCTCTCACAATTAATAAAAAAAAGAGAACCTTCTGTTGATAAAGCTGCTACTACTAAGCCTTTATCCTCTAATACTGTGACTAAAGACGAAACGATACACAGCAAAGACGATGATGATAGCAATAATGATATCAGCTTATTTTCCGATGGTATTTTTGCAGAAGTGGAAATCGACAATAGTAAAAAAGCAACATCCACATACGATACTGCCCTTCGATACTTCACCTCCCTCACCCCTCCAGAGGAAAAAATCTCTAGAAACCAAGACCCAATTCGTTTGAAATTTTACGAAATGCGAAGCTTGTCATCGAATAGACCATTTGCCAAAAGTGATGCGGAGTTATTTTATAAACAAGCGAAATTCATGGCAGATTTTACAGATAACTATTCCGAAAATGAAACTTTTCATATGTACTATCCTTATTATCAACATATGAGCTATGAGCAATTACGCACTTACTTCACATGGCGTAGCAATTTTCGAAATGGTAAAATCCTCCCCACATCAGTCTCATATATGTTCGTATATGCTTACGAGCTACTACACAACATCGGTGTGAGCGGTCCAGAAGAGGGTCTGGATCTGCTCCTGAAAGTGTGGTACAACTGCATGGATTTTGCTCCAATGCTAAAGAGCTATATACCAAATTGGTTCAAAGATTACCATATTTATTATAATTTGTCTCAAAATTTTTCTGATTTCATTAAAGAACACGATTTATACGAATATTTCCCCATCCCCTATCTATTTGACGAGAGCATTGAAAACAGCCTAGACTTATGGAACAGCATATCAGGATACGACATCACCAAATCCCTTTTTTATAACCAAGGCAATGAAACGCTAATGAAAGACTGTTTTGACGCTGTTATAAAGAGCCTTAAAAAACTTTGCGCAAACAACAATCTCAATCATGACGAATTTTTCGTATATACCACCAGCCGTCGCACAATATGGCAGCCTTTCAAGCAGGCTCTTTTTTATGACTTTAAAAGGAACGAGGATTATTCCATATCTATCCCCGGGCAAGGGGAATATATCCGCAAAAACAATCGTTTTGCTGCCAGTGTTCCCATTTATTATTCCCACCAAAAGGATTTAGTTGCATATATCATAAAAAAAACCGAAGCCTGCCTCAGAAAGCAGACAGGACATAAAAACAAGCTCACCGCAGTTTATAGGCAATACTTCTACGAAGGATTTAACAAACTCAAAGAGCTGGATAAGCAGGGTATCGGCTTGTCTTATACCATCGATAAGGCTGTGGAGGATTTCCACAAAATGCAAAATCTCACAGTTGTCAACGTTGACCTATCGAATCTGGATCGCATACGCCAAGAAGCCTTGGGAACACAGGAAAAACTCATTGTTCCAGAAGACGATAATATAGCTTTAGTTGTTAAGGGACAAGAGCTAAATCTTCCAGCCGCTGTTGAAATTAATGAAATGGAAACCAACATATCTGATGATAGCAAGCTAATGGACGCAGATATGCTGGAAACCTTCCCAGAAAATGGCTGGACTTCCTTTGAAAAAGCACTCACAGGTCTCGAGCGGGAAACCTTGTCAATACTAATAAAAGGCGATACGGATATAAAAACATATGCCAAGGAAAACGATATTATGCTGGAAGTCCTAGCCGATAGTATCAACGAAAAAGCCTTTGACCACATTGGTGACAGCATATTGGAAACAGATGATGGCATGAGTATTTTTGACGAATATGTAGAAAGTATAATAAAGCTTTTTCCAAATGCCATTTAATAGCTTCCTAGGCATATCATTCATAAAGAAAATCATAGGGGCATAGAATTAAGCGAAACGATAGACCTCGTCTCGCGGTAATTTATTAGGAGATTTAACATGAGTATGCAAGTACCAGCAAGAATCGCAAACATCCTCATGAATGCCTTAAAGGGCGGTGTCGTCCCCAGGGTGGGCTTAGAATACATCACCGTGGGACGTACACAGGAAATATCAGCAATATTACATGATATAGAAATGGTGTCCGATGGTGGAGCGACCTTCCGCTTCATCGTGGGCAAATACGGTAGCGGGAAAAGCTTCTTGCTTCAAACTATCCGCAATTATGCCACAGCAAAGGGTTTTGCCGTTGTTGATGCAGACCTTTCTCCCGAGCGGCGTTTTGCTGGAACCAAGGGTCAAGGTCTAGCAACTTACAAAGAACTGCTCCGCAACCTCTCCACGAAATCAAAGCCCGATGGCGGTGCTCTCCCCCTGGTTTTGGAAAAATGGATATCTGGTATACAATCCTCGGTGAAAACTTCCAGCAATCTGGAGGGTCACGAGTTTGAAATGGAAGTTGAAAAGCAAATATACGCCGTCACCGATTCCCTTGAAGGCATGGTAAATGGCTTTGATTTTGCCAAAGCCATAATCACCTATTGGCGTGCTTACCGTCAGGACGATGCTGCAACAAAAAGCAATGTACTTCGCTGGTTTTGTGGCGAATACACCACCCGCAGGGATGCGAAAGCGGATTTAGACATAAATTTCATCATTTCCGATGAAAACTGGTATGATTTCTTAAAAATCCTAGCTGTATTCCTGGTGAGTGCTGGTTACAATGGCTTATTGGTACTCGTTGACGAACTTGTAAATATATTCAAAATTCCAAACTCCATCAGTCGAAACAATAACTACGAAAAAATCCTGACAATTTACAACGATGTACTTCAGGGAAAAGCCCGCCATATCGGTTTTCTCATGGGTGGGACTCCCCAATGCATCGAAGATAAATACAAAGGTGTATTCAGTTATGAAGCTCTACGCTCCCGCTTGGCAGAGGGACATTTCGCCACCGAGGATTTAAAGGATTTATCCGCACCCATTATACGCCTTCAGATGCTCACCCAAGAGGAAATGTATGTCCTAGTGGAAAAACTCCGAGACATCCATGCTCAGCTTTATGATTATTCCCCTTTGATGAAGCACGAGGATTTACTATATTTTTTAACAGTTGAGTACAATCGAGTGGGTGCCGAGTCCCACATCACCCCCAGGGAAATAATCCGCGATTTCATCGAGCTGGTGGGAATCCTCCACCAAAACCCCCACACCACAGTAGAAGACATCCTAGGTTCAAACAGCTTCGAGCTAGCAAAAGGCGGCCTAAGCGACGAAGACATCCACGCCGAATTCGCCGAATTTGAAGTTTAGTCAGTATAATGTTTGATGAAAATGAAAGAGAAAGGAATGCTTCATTGAATATTGCAGATGAGCCCCTTTGGGATATACGTGAGCTTGTTTGGAGCAGGTCTTCTGGAAGCATTGCCACCGATGGTGTTTTTATGAAGACAGACTTAATGCTCGATGGCGAAAAGCATTATTTGAAGCTATCTAATTATGATAGTTATCGTGGTATTTATGGTCATGAAGCCGTCAACGAACTGATTGCTATACGGCTTGGCGAATTACTAGGTTTCAATGTGCCTTCAGGAGAGCTTAGAAGAAGCTTAGTGAGAATCGATGAAAAGGAGCATGAGGCTTATGTCTTTATGGCAAAGTCTTTCAAGACCACCGAAAGCCGAATATCATTTGAGGATTTTTATCTTGATAATAGGCTCTCTGATGCAGAATCGCCATTCGAGCTTTGTATTAGATTCAATTGGGCAAGCGAAATTTATATGATGTTTGTCTTTGACTATTTAATCATAAACCGTGATAGGCATGGTGCTAATCTTGAAGTTTTAAAAAATGACATAAAAAAGCTCTCCCCTCTGTTTGACAACGGATTGTCATTGCTTTGTTCCTGTTTTGAAGAAAGAGATTTGCAATCATTTAATATTATGGAAGACCGACCAGTTAATAATTTCATTGGTTCAAAGCGTTTAGAAGAAAATTTGCAACTAATTAATATGAAACTACCTTTTGAAATATTACAAGAAACAGATAAGGAAAAACTCTTTTATGGTCTAAAAGGAGTCTTGCCTGAGAGTTATTTTATTATGATATGGGAAATAATATGGAGGCGTTGGGATAATGTTGAGAAATTTCGCATTGATTGACGGTAACTTGGAAGATACCCAAGTGGGTACTTTATCATATGATAGCGAAACTACACAGCTCTCAATGACGATATTTAAAGATATAAATCCAGAGAAATTACCATTATCCATTGAAGGTTTCGCTAAACGGGGAAAATACGAATTATTTCACGAGGATGTATTGCGCTGGACAAAAGGGCGTATCTGTCCACCAGGGCGACATAATATACGAGAAATCCTGCGAGACAATGGCTTGAGCGAATACGATGAATTTGCTTTGCTCATGGTAACTATGGGTAAATGCGACTTGGATGAACTCTACTTAGTAGAACTCGATTAATAGTTACAAGTCATGGTGAAAAAATCCCGTCTTTTTCACCGATTGTCAGCTTTACATATTAATAGTACCAAAGCACCTACTACGAGGATAAATCCTAGGCAAAACAGTAGCCAATAGGCTAATAAGTTGCTGCTATCTCCTGTTTGAGGTAGTTGGGATGCTTGTCTATCTGGACTGGCTCCTATGTTGGGTAAATCGGATTCATCTAAATCATAGTCGTTAATTATTGATGCTTCAAAAACCTCTCCCCCTGGGGAGGGGTTTGTTGTTTCTGGATGCTCCGGTATGTATGATGGGATAGGTGAGGGGTTCGGAATTGGCGAAACACTGGGTATTGTGGGCGTATTCGGATTGCTGCTGCTTTGCGGAGGTGGTGGATTTGTTTCACCACCTCCGCTATAGCTGTTGACAAATAGTATTCTATCCGCTTTTTCGCCAGTGCTATACTTGACAATCATATATGCATTGTATGAAGCGTCCACATGAATTTCGATGGTATATACCTGTCGATCATATGTTAACCCCGAGACTTCGTTTTCTATTAATTGAAAAAGAATATAATGAAATATACCCTCCCTCTCAAAATTGAGAGGACCAATAATCACACTTTTATTGCCTGATATGACGAATGTGTAGGCAGAGGCTGTACTCCCTGATGGCATCGGAGCGTCAGAATCAAGAGGATAGAACCTGTAAGTAAAATCTCCCTGAAATGAACCCGATATTGCATGGTAGCTCTGTTCAACTGTAATACTGACACTATTGCTTGCACCGTTTGTAGAAACGGGCAACATTGCCATCAGCGACATTATTATGATAATAATAACGAGCTTTTTACACATTCGTCTTCATTCCTTAATGCTAATAAACCTCAGTGTGGATATTTCATGAGCCTGCTATATAATATTCGCTTGTCTAGTCCCTTGTTTTTTTACGTGCTTTCACGATAATATATCCAGCAAGGCTAGTGGGTGCAAGTCCGAGCAAGAGTACATATGGCAGGTCATCGACTTTTACACCGGTGGGAGTTGCATTGACTCTGGTATTTATAAAGTTCGCTTTGTTTCCATTACCTTCAGGGAGATAATGGGGTGCTGCATCCACTGGAGTTGCAGCCCTTGGGAAACCCCATGAAGCTCCTGCAGTACCGACAAATACGCTTGTACCTGCAAAGGTCCGCTGATAACTTGGTCTATACAAAGCATCGGCAGCTTCCATAACTTCCACTCGTGACCCAATATGCAAGTCCACAAAGGCAAGCCTTTCCCCATGCTTTAGCTTTACCACCTCTTCAGTTCCCGATACAAATTCGATTAAGCCATCCACTGGAATCCCAGGATAATTATCATTACTTATGACTTTCACTCCGCTGGCATTGAGAACATAGGCTTTGTAGCTTTGTGTTGCTGATATGAGGCTGGGTTGAGTGACTTTAATGGTAAAGGTGAAATATCTGTCGAATCTCAGCGGGTCATCGTCCATGCCATCTATGCTCTTTGTAATTTCCAGAGCGTTTACATCGGGAGTATCAGGTCCTGTTCCATCGCTTTTCCAAAACCTATTTGTAAATATTAGCTGTGAAAATCCATCTTCAATGGTGACATAGGGATTTGTCCTATCTTCGCCAGGAGTTGGGTCAACCTTTGAGCCCCCAGGGTCGCCAGGGTAGTATTCATCAATGAAGCCCGCCACTGTAATGGCATTGACATACTTCACAAAAAGCTGACTACTGGAGTCTAAGTCCACCCAAAATTCCACAATATATCTTGCCTGGGAGTATACGGCATCAGCATTTTCCATCGTGCTTAGACCAGGTATGCTGGTATGGCTAACTTGTGTTTCGCTGACATAATACTTGTATACGCCCACTCCAGGCCAAACAATCAAGGGGTCGCTGCTTAAATCAGACGATTCCTTCACCACAGATTTCACATCGCCACTGGTAAAAATCGACACGCCTGAGCCGGAAATATCGTCAGCGGCAGAAAAATTTATAAGCTTGTCACTAATTGGTGGCATCGTTGCAATTGTCGCAGGGTCAGTGAGTTCATTAATTCCAATTGGCTGAAATATAAATCGAAAGCTTGCGGTGGGCGTTGTTGTTCCCGTTGGCATTTTAAAAATTTTAGTGATTGCCGATGGTGCTGGGTTTAATGCATCTGTTCCCACCGAATAGCTTGACGCACTCGCCGATTGCTTCAGCACAGGTGATAACAAGCCGATGGCTATTATTAGAGCAAGTGCTATACAGCTGATTTTTTTGTGATTATTGTCCCTTTTCTTTTTCATTAGAACGCTCCTTTGCATTATAGATGTCTTGCTTGAAATATTTGTATTGGCACTTGCACAGTTATTTAAAATACCAACACTAAGGCTTCGCAAAATACTTATACAATCATTAAGTAAGCGGCATCCCTATACACCCACTTTCCTTTTTATATACCTAAAAACTAGCAGACCAATTGTTGTTAGAGATACGGTTGCCAAGGTAAACAACCCAAGCTCCCCATCGCTGTTCTTTATTCCTGTGGGAACTGCTTGGTAAGTGTCGTAAACAAAATAAATTAGCCTGTTTGTGTATATAAGCTCGCCTGTGGGATTGGCTGCTATATAATCGCCACCTATGGGTAGGCCGTCCCATTTATAACCTTTATATGTATAACCAGGGATGGATAGGATGCTTTTAGTATAAGCGCCACCCACAGGTACGAGCTTCATGGTTTGAGAAGAAATTGGATTCCCAGACATATTTATGTATCTCTCGGTAACCAAATGATAATAGCCAAATCCACTACCAGCTTTCACAGGTAGAGATCGAAAATATGTATCATGGACATGACCATTGTTGTAATAACTGAAAGTTTGATTCACTGTGTATATATTGCCATCGTTATACACAATGTTACTCGCCAATGGTAGCGGGCTTGGAAGTGGAGCGCTGGCATGGGCAAGCTGGATATATCCCGATGTAGTTTGCGCAAATATACTATATTGTGCATATGCTCCGTCTCCCATGGTAAAAGAGAGCATTCCTATATCATAGGGTACAGTTATGTTCCTAATAGGATTTTCTGTCCCTCCATAAGGAAAAACAAGTAGTGTCGTTCCTTCTTTCATCTGCGCTCCTGAGTCTGGAAAACCGAGATTTATATAGTATGCATCTCCAGTATTCATGCCATATCCATAACTTGAGGTATTATCTCCAGCATAAATACCTGCAAAGGATGTTCGTGTTCGTCCGAAAACAATAATATCCGCTCCTGTATCAATTTGAAATTGCGGTATTACTTTGTTGTTCCACCCAGTACCAATACCATTGCCTTGGTTTACATCGGCGATTATTTCACCTCCGGTAATGGAAACAATCCCCGATAAGGCATCACTGTGGACTGGCACAGCACCAGATTGATATCCTCCATTTCCAACGGCTGCGCCATTTGATGCTTTCAGCTCCAGATGTCCTCCGCTGATGCTCACATCCACGGCACCTACAATAATATTGCTTCCTCCTGTTGTTCCGCCACCGCCACCGATTGCCGCTCCCAAACCCGATGTGGAAGCAATTATTTCACCTGCTAATATTTCCACAACAGCATTTGCGCTAAGCATACCACCACCAATGGCGGCTCCATTATATGCGGATGCAATTACTTTCCCACCACTGATGGAGACATAGGCATTTCCACTGGTGGGTGTACCTCCTCCAGCACCTCCGCCAATGGCAGCACCGCCACGATACGCAGGAAGGGCACTGCTACCACCAGTGCTTATGGTAGCCACCACTGTTCCTCCTGTGATGCTTACCGTTCCCTTTGCTCCTTGCCCACCTCCAATTGCAGCTGCTGAGCTGGAATTTAATGCCGTTGCGCTAACGTACCCTCCGTTTATATTTATGGTGCCTTGGGTTCCATATGCGCCTCCAATGACTGCTGCCGATGGGGTTTGTCCGCTATTGTGGGTTGCTATGATTGTGCCACCATTTATCGTGATATTCCCACTATGGGAAGAATTGGGTGTGGAGCTGGTATTATAATATCCACCAATTGCTGCATATCCTCCATGTGCGCTAGTTATGTTGAGAGAGCCAAGTTCAGACCCTGCTACATCTGCGCTATCTATTGTAATGCTGGCAAACTCTCTCACAGTAATGTATCCCGCAGTAATGATATTATCGCCAGCAAGTAGTAGGTTTAGATGTGCATTTCCATTCATATGAATATAGACACTTGCATTGATGTCACGCAGTATTATTGTGGTATTTACTCCTGTGGGAAGGTTAATTGTCCAAAAACCAGAGCTGCCTCCTGTTTGGGTAATTTCATAGGTGTAGGTATTTGCAACTGTATTAAAATCAATAGTCCTATTCGGTCCTGCTGTTACGCTATATCCCGTACCCGCTCCAGTGGGATGGGGAACGACCCCAGGAATAGTCGGTGGTCCTATGCCTATATCAATTACAAAATCAGCACCAACTCCACGGCTTCTCGGTAGCGAAGTCGCGGAAGCTGCTGTTAGAGATGTTTCGGATGCCACAGATGATGTGCTATTTCCAGATGATTCCGTTCCCATCAAGCTGCTTTCTGTAGCATGGGCAAAAGCCATATATGGCATTATCATTGATATGACTAATATAATCACAAAACTAATGGAGGTAACTCTTAATAATCCATATCTGGTTTTCAAGACAATCTACCTCCAGTTTTATTAGCTAGTGTACAATTCTTAATTGCTATAGCTTAATTCGTAGCAACTATGGAAAACCCTTAATTACACATTAGTAATGATGATTTCAACATTTTGCTTGTAAAACGATTAATTTTAATGGGAAATTTTGAATAACAATTCAGCATTATATGAATTTTCTTACAAGTTTTGCAATATAAAAGCCACATCAGATGTGGCTGATAATGCAAAGACATCAAAACAATTTACCAATTATTGTAGCTCTCTTTCTTATTCTTTTGACCTTTATATATATTTGGTGTACAATTAATCCAATATATTAAGCGACAGGATGTGATGAATAGAAAATGGAAGTATTTAATAGGCTTGCTCCTTTTATTCAGGATTTCATATATTTAAACAAATGGGAAGAATTGCGTGGGATTCAGGTTGCTGCTTGCGATATTATATTCGATAGCGACGATAACCTCCTTCTCTCCAGCGGAACTGCTTCTGGGAAAACCGAAGCGGCTTTTCTCCCCATACTCACAGATATGTATAATAATCCATCGAAAACTGTGGGTGTAATGTATATTTCTCCCCTTAAGGCATTAATAAACGACCAGTTTAAGCGGCTGGAGCTGTTACTCCTGGACTCCAATATTCCAGTAACAAAATGGCATGGCGACGCCTCTCAAACAAAGAAAGAGCAGCTTATCAAAAAACCCCAGGGCTTGATACAAATTACTCCAGAGTCTTTGGAAAGTCTACTCACCAACAAGCGGGGAGCCAGCCTTCAAATGTTTTCAGACTTGCGATATGTGATTATCGACGAGGTGCATCATTTCATGCGAGACTCCAGGGGTGTACAGCTTTTATGCGTCCTTGAAAGACTACAGAATTTGACAGGTGTTATCCCAAGGAGAATCGGGCTTTCCGCCACCCTTGGTGATGTTACCATGGCGCAAAATTGGTTAAACACAGGTACAGGACGTAACTGTGCCGCTCCCATATCAGATGAGGGTAAAAAGCGTGTTCGCCTCCATGTGGAGCGTTTTGTGAATTTCGCAGATAAACGAGACTTTGTTGAGCGAGATGGTAGCGGAAATGTGATAAATGTCATAGGAGAGGGTGATATTGGTCATCGAGAGCATTTTGAGTATTTATATAAAATGACTCTGGACAAAAAGACCATTATTTTCACCAACAGCCGGGAAGAAACCGAATTTATCATGGCAAACCTGCGGGAAATTGCCTTAAAAAATAAATCCCCCGATGTTTACAGGGTTCATCATGGAAATGTATCCGCTCTTCTCAGAGAGACAACGGAAGATGAAATGAAGTCCGAGGACGAAAAGATAGTCACGGGAGCAACTGTCACCTTGGAACTGGGTATTGACATCGGTTCCTTAGACCAAGCCGTCCAAGTGGGCGCACCCCTTACAGTATCAAGCTTTGCCCAGAGACTTGGTCGCTGTGGGCGAAGAGGTCAAATACCCCAGCTGCTATTCACTTTCGTGGAAAACCTGCGGGTCGATGCTTCTGATATTCTTGGTCCAATCAATTGGGAATTCATCAGAATAATAGCCATAATCGAGTTATATACCAAGGATAATTGGATAGAGCCACTCTACCCCCATCACCACCCATATAACCTGCTTTATCACCAGACCATGAGCCACTTAAAAAGCAATGGAGAAACTTCCGCTGCTGCGCTGGCATCGTCCATTCTGACTCTTGGCAGCTTTAAAAAAATATCTCAAGATGATTATAGGGAGCTACTAAGCTATCTCATATTTACAGAACAACTGGAGCGTACAGAACGGGGAGGACTCATTATAGGAAAAGCTGGAGAAAAGGTGGTAAATAGCCATAAGTTTCTCACAGTATTCATCGCTACAGATTATCTTCTCGTAAAAGACGAAAACCGCACCATTGGTACGGTTGATAAAATATATCCTGTTGGGTATCGCTTTGCCCTTGCTGGTATGGCTTGGGAAACTATTGATGTGAACGAAAAGGCAAAAGTGATTTTCGTCAAGCACGTTCCCGGCATCTCCCTGGTTGATTGGGATGTTGATTTTGACGTGGAGCTTCACACGATTCTAGTGAGGAAAATACGAAGTGTTTTAGAGTCTGAGGATGAATATCCCTATATTAGTGAGCGTTGCCAAGATAGACTTTTGGAAATACGCTACATCGCCGCAGGTAGCGGCATTCTGGATAATTTGGTGACCCAGCTTTCAGATAAAAAATTCGCCATCTTCCCCTGGGTGGGCACAAGACAGCTTTTTACTCTACATTATTCGTTACTCCACAGGGGCATCAAAAGCAAGCTGCCTTGGATAAGTGCGGTTTTCCTTGAAGTGATATTTGATGGTACTGCCAAGGAATTGGAAGCACTAATATATGACATTATGCAATCTGACTTAAACCTATACGACCTGCCGCTCCCCGACAACATCCAAGTACGCGGAAAATACAACGAATTTGTACCAAAAAACCTACTTAGAAAACAATTCATCGAGGATTATTTGGATTTTGAAGGATTGAAAGAAGCATTATTCCCTTAATTTTTTATTAAATCTGGTCAAACCATTTCCATGGGATTAACATGTACCGTGCAGTGTTTTACTTTTTGAAACTCCCTTTCAATACACTCATGGACACTCTCTGCTACCTTGTGGGCTTCTGTTAATGTTTTACTGCCATCTACAGCAATGTCCACATCCACATAAATTCGATTGCCAAATAAACGGGTTCTCAGCAAATCGATTCCAATTACTTGATCCACTGCTAAAATCGTCTTGCGCATATCGTCTACAATATCGGTTTCTACTGCTTTATCCGTCATTTTCCCAACGGCTTCTTTGAATATATCTACAGATACCTTGATTATGAGTAAGCATATGATTATGCAAGCCACTGAATCAAGTATCGGGTATCCCATTCGAGCACCGAAGATGCCAATGAAACTACCAACGGAGGAAAAGGCATCTGAGCGGCTATGCCAAGCAGAAGCCATCAATGCGCTGGAATCCGTTTTTTTCGCTGCCCAGCGGGTGAACCAAAACATTCCTTCTTTAACTGTTATTGAGACAATGGCAGCAACCAGGGCGAGCATTCCCGGAACTGCCAGCTCTCCATAGTTTCCAGAAATGATATTGCGGATACCATTTATGCCAATTCCAGCTCCTGTTATAAAGAGAATCGCTGATAAAATGACCGCTGCAACACATTCAAAGCGTTCGTGTCCATAGGGATGTTCCTCATCAGGTGCTTGATTTGCCATAGTAACGCCTATTTTGACAATCAAAGTGCTTACCACATCAGACAGGGAATGTAGCGCATCAGAAACCATTGCTGCTGATTTCCCAAAGATACCAGCAAACATTTTGAATGCTGTCAGTACAGTATTTTCAATGATGTTGATGCTTGTCACCGTCATTGCGAGTTTTTCGTTAGTCCTTCCCATTTTATGCCTCCGCAAATAGATAAAAATATAAACGCACATATGGAACATATACTGTCCCACAAGTGCGTTTTTGCTCTTGCTGCCGTATTGGCCCAGCCCCACAACCCCAATCTCGGAGTCATCGCCTGCTCAGATTCTAGTACTTATTTAAATACAATAGAAGAATCGAAATTCGTTATCGCCATTCTACCAAACAGTTCAAGCCTCGTCAAGGCTTTTCTCTTTTTTTCATGTGATTAACTGACAAGGCCGCAGCATATAATATTATATAGTGGTATTTGTCTCTTTGAAGTGATATAATCGAAACGGAGACTATTTTGGAGGTCATTGCTTTGAAAAAACAGATATTCATTGGTGCTGAGTCTTTTGAAAGAATAATGGAAGACAACTGCTTTTATATAGACAAGACATTGTTTATCAAGGAGCTTCTTGATAATAAAGATGCAGTTACACTCATAACGAGGCCTAGACGTTTTGGGAAAACGCTGAATATGAGTATGCTGCGGAGCTTCTTCGATGTCAATCGCAATAGCATAAGCTTCTTTGATGATTTAGCAATCACACAACATCACGAAATCTGTGAAAAGCACATGAACCAGTATCCTGTTATTTCAATGACTTTAAAAAATGTAGAAATGTCAACTTACGAAGAAGCTATTGAAAGCATAGCAGAACTGGTTTCTACTGTTTATCTCGAGTATCTATACATATGCGAAAGCGAAAAACTCAGCACATACGAAAAGGAAATCTTTCATAAATATTGTTCTATGGAAGCAAGCGAAGTAGGTCTACGTTCTTCACTGAAATTTTTGACCTCTTGTTTATATACATATTATCAGAAACGGACGATTGTGCTCTTGGATGAATATGATGCTCCATTGGACAATGCTGAAATATATGGCTATTATAATAAAATGATAGGTTTCATGCAAGGTTTTCTCGGGAGCGTTTTTAAGACGAACGATCACCTAGAATTCGGTGTGATAACAGGTGTTCAGAGGATATCCAAGGAAGGTCTTTTCAGCAGTTTCAACAACCCGAAAGTATGTGGCGTTTTAGATGAAGAGTATGCCACCAGCTTTGGATTTACCGAAGATGAGGTTATAGCTGCTTGCGAAATGTACGATATAAGCGATAAATACTTAGACATCAAGAGTTGGTACGATGGCTACAGGATGGGCGGGCATGATATGTATAACCCCTGGAGCATCACGATGTACCTTGACAGACAAAAGTTTTTAAACTACTGGGTGAATACTGGTTCAATGCAAGTACTCCAAGATGTGTTTCACAAAGGTGACGATAAATTAAGAGACGACCTTGCAGGTCTTCTTACAAATTCACCCATTTCTATGTCACTTGCTGACCAGATCACTTATCCCATTAAATATGCCAGCTCGAATACCTTTTGGACGCTTCTCCTCCATGCCGGCTATCTCAAGCCTTGCGATGAAACAAAGGGGGGAGAGTTCAAAGCCGAGCTAGTGAATATGGAGGTAAAAGATACATTTACTCGCTATGCAATTGAATGGCTGCGGGAAGAGCGAGTAGGGCTTTCTGTTGCAATACAAGCATTTTTAAAATATTTGTTTTCTGGTGATGCTAAAGGTGTTGCTGACATCCTAAATGAGGATTTGTTAAATAATCCTAGCAATTTCGATTTAACCAGCGAGAACAGCTATCATATGTTCATATATGGGATACTAGCTGCTTCGAGTAACTACAGTGTCTTTTCAAATCAGGAATCGGGTATGGGAAGAGCTGATTGTGTTATAAAGCCCAAAGATAAAAGCATCGCAGCTGTGGTAGTGGAGTTCAAGCACTTGAAAAGTGAGACAGAAAACCTGCGTGAAGAAGCGGAAAAAGGCTTAGAGCAGATAAAGGAAAAAGCTTATGTCCATAATCTGACCAATGAAGGTTATACAAAAATATATAGATATGGAATTGCTTTCTATAAAAAATCATGTGAAGTGGCAATGGAATTGAATCAATAAATGGAAAATGGAATATTTCGTAGTTTTGGCTAAAATGCATACAATATGTAATTCATGAATCTATTGATATAGTATACCGTATCTAAAATTGTACCCAGGAGCAGAAAAATGCAATTACCTATAGAGCAAGCAAACAGGCAAAAAGCATATATGGCGAAGGTGCGTGATGCTGTATTGCAACGGACATCATCGCCCCTTGCTTATATTGACACCTATGGCTGCCAGCAAAATGAATCCGACAGCGAAAGACTGCGGGGGATGTTGGAAGAAATGGGTTATGGTTTCACCAGCGATGAATTTGCAGCTGATGTCATTATTATCAACACCTGTGCCATAAGGGAAAATGCAGAGAATCGAGTTTTTGGCAATGTGGGTGCTTTGGTACACACGAAAAAGGCAAAGCCATCGCAGCTTATCTTTTTTTGTGGCTGCATGGCTCCCATTGCTGAAGTTGCTGAAAAAATCAAGCAGTCATACAAGCATGTGGATGTGATGTTTTCGCCAAACAATTTATGGTTATTTCCCCAATTGCTCTATGATGTCTTATTATCTTCGGGCGCAATTGGGAACATGGATAATATATCACCATTAGCTATGAGTAATGATGCTATAATTGACGATGCTTTGCTAGTTGGTGAATCTGATACAGAGTGCTCAGTCTCATATGAATCAACTCCGAACGAAGTAGGCGAAGGTTATATTGTCGAAGGATTTCCAATACATCGAGATAGACCAATTAAAGCTTGGCTTCCCATCATGTATGGCTGCAACAATTTTTGCTCCTATTGCATCGTGCCATATGTAAGGGGTAGAGAGCGGAGCAGAAGGTCTGAGGATATATTAGCTGAAGCCAAGGAGCTAGTGGCAAATGGATATAAAGACATCACCTTGCTGGGGCAAAATGTAAATTCTTATGGAGTGGGCTTAGATGAAGATATAAATTTTGCTGATATAATCAGACAAATCAACGATATAGAAGGTGATTTTTTTATACGATTTATGACGAGCCATCCAAAGGATGCATCGGAGGAGTTATTTCAAGCAATGGCAGAGAGCGAAAAAGCTGCCAAGCATATCCATCTTCCCTTCCAGTCTGGCAACAACAGGGTACTCGAACTCATGAATAGGGGATATTCACATGAAGAGTATATGGACAAGATATCATTGGCTCGGAAACTCATGCCAGATATTGTCATCACCAGTGATGTAATTGTGGGATTTCCTGGTGAAACCGATGAAGAGTTCGAAGACACTTTGAGACTTATTGAGCAAGCTCAATTTGATGCCATGTTCACATTTATATATTCCAAGAGACCAGGAACACCTGCGGCATCAATGCCTGATTCAGTTACTCGTGAAGAAAAGCAGATAAGATTCGACCGCCTTATAGAGCTTCAAAATACCATATCAGAAACGAAACACTCTGCGTATATTGGGAAAACCCTCAAAGTTTTAGTAGATGAAGAGTCACACGATGAGAGGTATCCCTTAAAAGCTAGAACAAACGGCGGGCGACTAGTACACCTTCATGGTGATACTGATATACTAGGTAGCTATGTGGCAGCAAAAATAACCCACAGCACATCCTGGGCACTCTTTGGAGAAGTGGGGAGTTATGTTAAATGAATATTTATGTGCATCTTGACTTTGCGGGTATACTTAACCTATAATTACCCTATAAACTTTTGGAGTGGAATTTATGAAGCTATATAATACAATGACGAAGAAAAAAGAGGAATTTATACCATTAGAACAGGGTAAGGTTAAAATGTATGCTTGCGGTCCCACTGTTTACAACTTTATCCATGTGGGTAATGCGAGACCGGTTATTGTTTTTGATGCTCTAAGGCGATTTTTCGAATACAAAGGTTTTGATGTCACCTTTGTGCAAAATTTTACTGATGTGGACGACAAAATAATCAACCGTGCAGAAGAAGAAAACACGACAAGCGAAGAAATTGCGCTTAAATATATAGAAGAATATCTAATCGATGCTCGAGGTCTCGGAGTACATGATGCAACCCATCACCCAAAGGCAACTGAAACCATTGATGAAATAATCGAAATGGTCTCAGGGCTTATCGAAAAGGGCAGTGCGTATCAATTGGGGGGCGATGTCTATTTCAGGACTGCGAGCTTTCCAACATATGGTAAGCTTTCCAATCAACGTATCAATGATTTAATGGCTGGTTCCAGAGTTGATGTGGATGACGAAAAAGAGAGTCCTGCGGATTTCGCACTGTGGAAAGCGGCGAAACCAGGAGAGCCATATTGGGATTCACCTTGGGGACAAGGTCGCCCAGGATGGCATATAGAATGCTCTGCCATGGTTGGGAAGCTTCTCGGGCAGTCCATCGACATTCATTGCGGTGGTCAGGATCTGACATTCCCCCATCATGAAAACGAAATAGCCCAATCGGAAGCCCATCATGGAGTACAGTTTGTCAGATATTGGCTGCACAATGGCTTTATCAGCGTGGATAATGAAAAAATGTCGAAATCATTGGGCAATTTCTTCACAGTGCGAGAAGCGGCGGAGGCTCACGGTTACGAAAATATTAGAATGTTCATGCTCATGAGCCACTATAGAAGTCCGCTAAATTATTCCGGAGATATTCTCGTTCAAGCAAAAAATGCATTGGAACGGTTAAAGACAGCTAAAGGCACACTGGAGTTCATCGCTAAAAGCGGTTCGGAAACATTAAAGGAAAACGAGTCCGCCTTTCTCGAATCTCTTTCCCGATATAGGGAACGCTTTGTTGATTGCCTGGATGATGATTTTAATACAGCAGATGCCAT
Source organism: Oscillospiraceae bacterium (assembly GCA_009777775.1). Classification (GTDB taxonomy): domain Bacteria; phylum Bacillota; class Clostridia; order Oscillospirales; family Oscillospiraceae; genus WRMH01. The sequence goes on along the minus strand of WRLE01000009.1, from coordinate 104,973 downwards.
ATCGGTCATATTTGAGCTGGTCAGGGAAAGCAACAGCCTGGCAGCAGGGACAGAGCCATCGATTGCTTTTGCGGAAGGTTCTTTGGCTGTCCTCAATGAACTGGCTAATGTACTTGGCTTATTTTATAACGACAAGGAAGCTGGCGACCTTGATGAGGATATAGAAAACCTGATTGCAGCTCGTCAGACAGCAAGGGAAAACAAGGACTGGGCGCAGGCGGATAAAATTCGCGATCAATTAAGTGATATGGGCATAGTCCTAGAAGACACGCCCCAAGGCATAAAGTGGAAAAGAACGTAGTAACGTATATAAGTTTAATTGAAAATATAACATTACTCAACAAGAGATAATGTCATTTGTTGCAGTTATAAACAACAATATAAAAGGAGATGCTATCATGGTATTAGCCATAAACGGAAGCCCGAGGAAGAGCTGGAATACCCATATGCTTTTGGAAAAGACCCTTGAAGGTGCTGCCTCAAACGGAGCAGAGACCGAAATTATCAATCTTTATGAGCTCGACTACAAAGGCTGTTACAGTTGCTTTGGTTGTAAACGTCAAGATGGGTTAAATGGTCGATGCGTCGTCAATGACGATGCTCGCCTTGTTTTAGATAAAATAGAGGAATGTGATGCTTTTATACTTGGTTCACCCATATATATTGGGGAAGTATCGGGAATGATGCGAGCTTTCTATGAGCGGCTCATTTTTCAATATATTTCATATGATAATGATAGCCCGCCTCTTTTTAATATGAAAATTAAAACAGCTTTTATTTTTACAACGAATGCTTCCGCTTCCGCATATGAGCAGACTGGCTACACGGCAATGTTCCAGCGTTATGAAAATATGCTCGCTAGAATTTTTGGCGAGTGTAGAACTCTGGCTGTTGGTGAAACATTGCAAACAGATGATTATAGTAAATACCATATGTCTAGGTTTGATGAGCAAGAACGCCGCCGCATTAGAAACGAAATTTTCCCCTTGGAATGCGAAAAAGCAATCGAGCTGGGTATCTGGGCATCGGAGTTGTTTTGATAAAAAAGGATTAAAAGTGTATAATTAACTGCAATCAAAGAGCATTTATACAAACAAGAAATGGAGTTGCTAATATTGGTATTCTCGTCATTGACTTTTTTGTGCCTCTTTCTCCCAGCTTTTTTATTGATATACTATACACTGCCTCGAATGAGAAATGTCACCCTTGTTATCTTTTCGCTGGTTTTCTATGCTTTTGGGGAACCTATCTGGATTGTCGCGCTACTCTTTTCTGGGGGTATCGACTATGTACATGGGATAATAATCGAAAAGCATTTCGGCAAATGGCAAGCAAAAGCGGCGTTATTATCATCGTTGATTCTTAATCTTGGGCTTTTGTGCATATTTAAATATTCTGGCTTCATTGTGGAAAACATCAATGCTATCTTTAGGCTAACGCTTCCTATTCCCACTCTGACGCTCCCTTTAGGAATATCATTTTATACTTTCCAGACCCTTTCTTACTCCATCGATATGTACCGAGGCGAGATAAAATGCCAGCACTCGCTCACAGCATTTTTGGCTTATGTGGCTATGTTCCCCCAGCTTGTCGCTGGTCCCATTGTGCGTTATGCTGACATTGAAGACGAGCTCAATCATAGGAAAACAACCCTTGCAGGTTTCTCCGATGGTATCACTCGCTTTGCCACTGGCTTAGGAAAGAAAGTCCTTCTTGCCAATGCCGCTGGACGAGCAGTGGAAACCATGTTTTATGGCAACATTCGACATACAGTGCTAGGTAGCTGGTTGGGGATTATTTTTTATGCATTTCAAATATATTTCGATTTTTCTGGTTACTCCGATATGGCGATTGGTCTTGGTCGCATGATTGGATTTACTTATAAAGAAAACTTCAACTACCCTTACATAGCTCCAACGATTACGGATTTTTGGCGTCGTTGGCATATTTCCCTTTCGACATTTTTCCGAGACTATGTATATATCCCCCTTGGCGGAAACAGGAGATTGCAAACTCGCAACCTTATCATAGTCTGGTTTCTCACTGGCTTGTGGCACGGAGCAAGTTGGAATTTCATTTTATGGGGCTTATATTATGCCGCTCTGCTCATAATTGAAAAGTTCATCATTTTACGTTTTGTCAAGCGAGAATCGATATGCCGTATCTACACACTCCCTGCTGTTCTCATTGGTTGGGCTCTTTTCTACTTTACAGATGCAACTGAATTATTTGCATGGTTCAAAGCAGCTTTCGGTTCTGCTCCCTTATACGATTTTCGCGTGTATTCGGTTTTTTATTCCAATATATTTTTACTTATTATATTAACAATCGCAGCCAGTCCGCTACCAAAACGCATAGCTACCTTAGCAAGGGAAAAACTACCCATACTGGAGCCAATCCTGAACGTGGCTCTCATGCTAGCAGTTTTCACAATGCTAGTCGGACAAACATACAACCCATTTCTATATTTCAGATTTTAATGGTCTGTTGATGAAAATACCTAAGGACTTGCTTTTCGGTGCAAGTCCTTTATGTTGTAACTATATAACATCCACTCCATTGAATGTAATCCAAATCGCAGCTGTCGGCAACTGGCACGACTTCAATGATATGTCACAAGCCCAAAAAGACAGCTTAAAGAACATCATTATTGATTGCCTGTGGTCATTTACAGGTATTTCTCGAACCAAATGATAACCTTTAAATAATACCGATTGACTTAATTGGCATGACTGTAATAAGTTAATTAAAGTGACAGTCATATAAACATCGAAAGGAATGATACTAATAAAAAAGAAGATATTAAGACTAGCAGTGATTTCACTAGTAATTGTAATGTCATTTGCAGCAGTACTACCAACATATGCAGCAGGTGATGTTAATAGCACGTTTTCCGCAGGTGTTTATAGCAGTACCGCAATAACTACTGATGGAAGCCTCTGGGCTTGGGGTGTGCGTGTTAACCAGCTGAATAAGGATGAATCTTACGAAATCCCTTTTATACCAACGAAGATAATGGATAGTGTACGCTTTGTCTCTGCCGGTGTAGTTCACAGTCACGCAATAGCAGAAGACGGTAGTCTTTGGGCTTGGGGATTGAACATCTCAAATCTTTTGGGCGATGGAACTGATATTAGCCGTTTTTCGCCAGTATGGATTATGGATGATGTCACTTCTGTATCAGCAGGTCCCATCCACAGTTTAGCTGTGAAAACAGATGGTAGCCTCTGGGCTTGGGGTAGCTACGTACCAATACTATCTGAAGTCGAAGCATATACAAACAGTTTTGTACCTACTATGATTATGGATGATGTCGCATCAGCAGTTGCTGGTGGTAGCTGTAGCTTTGTCATCAAAACCGATGGAAGCCTGTGGTCTTGGGGGCGCAGAAACGAAGGTATGCTCGGTGACGGCACCGCATACGATCGTTTCGAACCTGTTCGTTCGGTACCCATAAAGATAATGGACAATGTAGTTTCAGTCCATGCAGGGCTTGAATACTCGATATATGCTATTAAAACTGACGGCAGCCTCTGGGCTTGGGGCAACAACGATTTCGGGCAGCTTGGCGACGGCACTACAACGAGCAGTAACAGCCCTATAAAAATCATGGACAATGTTTCAACCGTATCATCGGGAGCTGCATTCACGATGGCTGTTAAGACCGATGGGAGCCTTTGGGCTTGGGGCAACAATAACCAAGGACAGTTAGGTGACGGAACCACGACAAACAGACTTTCACCTGTTTGGATTATGAATAGCGTAGCTTCAGTATCTTGTGGTGGAAGCCATGCTTTGGCAGTCAAGACAGATGGAAGCCTCTGGGCTTGGGGTTCCAACGATAATGGCATTCTCGGAGACGGAACAGGTATAGAACGACATACTCCAATTAAAATCATGGAGAACGTACAGTTACCTGCAAATTCATCAAATTATATCAAAGTCTTAGTAGACTATAAGTTGATGACATTTGAATCTCCCCCACTAATAAGAAACGGTCGCACAATGGTGCCAATGATGACATTATTAGATGAGTTTGGCTATTTATATGAATATAATATAGAGCATGGAACTATCAAAGTGGAAAATGGGGAGACAACCCTCATTATGTCCATCAGCAATTATACACCAACTATCAACGGTGAAATTACCATGATAGATCAACCTTGTATTTTAGTTAATGGAGTACCACTAGTTCCGCTACGATTCATCGCTGAAACCTTTGGCTGTATGGTCGAATGGAACCCCATTACCCGAACGGTCATTATCACGAAATAATATAAGCTTATAGTGCGAGTATGCATACACGCATTATTGTGGAATGGAGGACTTGCTTTTCTTTGTAAGTCCTTTGTTTTGTTTTATACACAATCAATTCGAATATTCAGCTTACTATCCCAATACTATACCAGATACATAATACATAAATTTTAACTGGTATTCTTTTCATAAATAACGTATAATCTATGTGTATATCGTTCTCTTGATTAAAATATGCTATTTCGATGCATTTTATTGATATAAAGGTGTAGATTGATGAAGAATCTTGTTATTGACCTGCGAGTGGTGAGAAACAACCTTAGGGCAATCAAAGATCGAGCACAAGGTGTTCATGTATTTGCTGATTTAAGCGCCAACGCCAGTGGAATGGGGCTTTTGCCCGTCGCTCAGTTTTTGCGAGATGAAGGATTGCGAAACTTTGCAGTATCCGATCCCGCTGATGCGAAGATTCTGAGGGAAAACGGCTTTGCCACAGAGCGTATTATGATGCTTCGCAGTACCGCTGACCCCAACGAAATAATCCAATTGCTATCCCAAAACGTCATTTGCACAGCAGGTTCCTATGATGCTGCTGTGGCGATAAATGGCATTGCCGAATCCGAAGGTGTTCAGGCGCAGATTCAAGTAAAGATTGATACTGGGCTAGGTCGATATGGCTTTAAACCATCGGAGCTAGATAAGGTTGCGGCAATACACAGATATATGTCCAGCCTTACTGTTGTTGGGACTTTTACCACATTTTCCGCATCTTGGCGCAGCAAAAAACTGACCTTGCTGCAGCTTGATACTTTCAACAGCGTTCTCGACAAACTCATCGAAATGGGACTGGAACCTGGTGTTGCCCATGCTTGCGATTCCGCTGCTTTGTTTCGCTACGAGATAGAATTGATGGATGCAGTGAGAGTAGATACCGCTCTCACAGGCAGGATTCCAGGCAAAGCTGTAGCTGGCTTAACAAAGGTCGGTTATATAGAAGCCGGTCTCGAGGAAGTGGGCTGGTATCCCAAGGGGCATATCATCGGCACAGAACGCAGCTTCAAAACGAGGGCTCCCACGAAAATCGCCATATTGTCCGTTGGTTATTTCCATGGTTTCGGCGTTGACCGCAATATTGTCGAAAGAAGCCTTTTTGATATAGTCAGATTCCGTCGCCGCAAGGCATATGTTAGAATAAACGGCGAGCGCGCTCGAGTTTTAGGTAGTGTCGGTTTATTACACACAATGGTGGATGTCACTAATATCGATTGCACCGTGGGAGACATCGCCGTGTTGGACGTTGACCCTGTGAACGTCAAAGGTTTGCCGGTAGTATATATATGAAAAAGATTTTTGAGCTAGATCAGCATATAGCAAATCTAATCGCCGCAGGTGAAGTGGTGGAGCGTCCTGCTTCTGTGGTGAAGGAACTTGTGGAAAACTCCATTGATGCTGGTGCCACTGCCATTACTGTTGAGATTCAAGCTGGAGGGATGTCCTTTATCAGGGTCACAGATAATGGCTCGGGAATGTCACCAGAGGATGCTGCAACAGCTTTTTTGCGCCATGCCACCAGCAAGTTGCGAGCTGCTAATGAGCTGGAAGCAATTGGTACCCTAGGTTTTAGGGGAGAGGCACTGGCGGCAATTGCTGCTGTGTCTCGCATCGAGCTACTCACCAGGGAACAAGCTTCAAACGAAGGAGTCTCTTTGTCCCTTGAAGCTGGAAATATTATTGAGAGTTCTCCCGCAGGCTGCCCCGAAGGCACAACCATCATTGTACGAGACCTTTTTTTCAACACCCCAGCTCGCCAAAAATTCATGAAAACAGACCGCTCCGAAAGCGCTGCGGTGGCTACTGTTGTTTTGCGCTGCGCTTTATCAAGCCCTCATGTTTCGATTCGTTTTATAAAGGATGGAAAAAGCGAATACCACACTCCCGGCGATGGACGTGTGGATTCCACCATTTATAGTCTGCTTGGTCGAGAGTTCATGCAGGGGCTCATTGAGGCTTCCTCCAATGACGAGACAATAGCTGTCACTGGTTATGTCTCCGCTCCAACTTTCCCCAGGGGAAATCGGAGTTATCAATTCTTCATTGTAAATGGAAGACCAATTTCATCTAGAACTCTACAAGCTGCCCTAGAGCAGGCTTTTGCCAACAATCTTCCCTCTGGACGTTTTCCCTCATGCGTACTTTATATTAACATCGCTTTTCATCAGGTGGATGTGAACGTTCATCCTGCAAAAACAGAGGTGAAGTTTGCTTCTGATAAACAGGTCTTTGATGGGGTTTATTATGCTGCTCTTTCTGCCATTAGCAATTATAAATCAACAGGAAACAATCAAATGGGCTTTTCTGAGGGCGAAAAAAGAGATACAACGACAAGCCTTGGACGGAGCGGAGGTTTCCGCTCCATGGATGCCGATGCATATCGTAAAACATATAGCACTCAAACAGTTGCTGGCGAAAATGAGCAGCTTTCTGTGCAGGAATCAAGCCTATTCAAGCAAAGCAGCAATACTTTCCCGGTTGACACTAATACTTACGAAGCATTCATAAAACCTATAACCTATGAAGACATCACCAAGGATGACGAAATCCATATCCAAAACTTCGAATTAAATCAAAATGCTCCAGCATATCGAGTAATTGGCGAAGCATTAAACACATATATCATCCTGGAGTGTTTCGATGGTATTCGGCTCATTGATAAACATGCGGCTCACGAGCGAATCCACTTTGACGCACTACGAAATACAGCATATGAACCGATGCCCCAAAGCTTGATAACACCTATCATTTGTAGGCAGGGACACGAAGAAGCTTCAATATTAATGGAAAACGTTGATTTATTGGAAAAACTTGGTTTCTTTGTGGAAAGCTTTGGCGAAGATGCCATCGCAGTCAGGCAAATACCTACACAAATCGAATACACCGATGCCGAAGCTGTCTTGTCAGATATATGTACCAGGCTTACTCTCGGTGAAACTCCTACCCTTGTCCAACTGGATGAGGTGTATAAGGCAATAGCATGTAAAGCTGCCATCAAAGCTGGAAAGTCTTCCCATATGGAAGAGCTCTCCCAATTGGCTGCCAGAGTTATGTCTGGCGAGGTAACGAAATGTCCCCATGGGAGGCCTGTAATGATGGAAATTTCAAAGGCCACTCTCGACCGTGGATTTTTACGGCTATGAATAAAGGCAAAGTTATCGTTATTACTGGTCCCACCGCTTCTGGGAAAAGCGAGTTAGGACTTTATGTGGCAAAGGAAGTCGGCGGCGAAATAGTTTCCGCCGATTCCATGCAAATTTACCGATATATGAATATAGGCACAGCAAAGCCCAGTTTAAAAGAGCAATTGTCAGTCCCCCATCATATGATAGATATAATATCACCCTTTGATAGCTACTCGGCTGCTCTTTATGTCAAAGATGCTGTGAGTTGCATTGATGGTATTCACGAGCGAGGAAAGCTCCCCATTATCGTAGGTGGCACAGGTTTATACATAGATTCATTGATATCTGCCAGGAGTTTTTCCCCTGTTTCCGATGACGCATTGCGAAAATCCCTAGAGATGGAATATGAGCAAACAAGCGGTAAAGCAATGCTGGACAAACTTAAAAGATTCGACGAAGCTAGCGCAAACACTCTACATGAAAACGATAAAAAACGTATAGTTCGCGCCATGGAAGTCTATATGCTCTCTGGCAAAACAATTTCTGTGCATGATATGGAGACAAAATCCATACCGCCAAGATATGATGTTGTTAAATTCGCTCTGACCTATGCTAACAGAGAAATTTTGTATGAAATTATCAACAAACGCGTTGATATTATGTTGGAAATGGGACTATATGGCGAAGTTTTAAAACTGATTGAAATGGGTGTTCCCTCCAGTAGCACCGCAATGCAAGCCATTGGATACAAAGAAATGTTTGCTGTTATAAATGGCGAATGTGAATTATCTATTGCTGTGGATAAAATCAAAATGGAAACAAGGCGATATGCCAAGCGTCAGCTCACTTGGCTCAGGCGCGACAAGGATATAAAATGGCTCTATAAAGATGATGACGGCAAGGGTGATGTGCGTCTACAGCTTTTATCTGCCCTTGACTCTGTACTTAAACCCAGCCAATGCTTCGAAAATACCCCGTGATGGAGAAGGTGAAATGAGGCGTAACGATTTCTATATCAAATTAATCACTGCAGTGTTATTTTTAGCCGTTGTTTGTTATATCGGTATATATGTTTACAATGCGGCGATGAAGTCGTACGAGACAACGGAGGCTATTCATTTTACCATTGAGAGGACATTTCGTTCGCAGGGTTTTATTCTCAGGACTGAAACAGTGCTCCAACAATCAGATAATGTAGTATTGCCGATTGTTTCCGATGGTGAAAAGGTTGCTTCAGGTCAAGCGATTGCAGTGGAATATACAGGTAGAGAAGCTCTGGAAACAGCTTCTGAGATTCGCGCTCTTCGATTAATGATTTCCCAGATTGAGACATCAGGAAACGCCGATGCTGCTGAAGCCATTAGATTGCAAAGTGTGATGGAACTCTCAAAGGCACTGGGATTGGGTGATTTCCGTCGCCTTGATGAATTGATTCTCAATGTGGAAACCAGCATTTTCGCCAGTTATGCGACTTCCCACGATGATTTACCGGCAATGAAAACACGCTTGGAATCTTTGGAGACACGGGCAACAGGTGTTTCCATGGTCTATGCTCCTTTTAGTGGCACTTTTACCCAGACTGTGGATGGTTATGAACACTTGACTCCTGATGTGGTCTTTGACATACTACCCACCGCTCTTAATAATTTGTTTAGTACTCCTTCGACAGTATCTGGTTATGGTAAACTGATAAGCGAGTTTAAATGGTACTATGCTGCCATTATGAATGCCGACGATGCCAGGCATTTAACAGAAGGGCGCAGAGCGACAGTTTTACTTTCGGGAGCTTTTAACGATTCCATAAGCATGAATGTGGAGCAAATTGGTAGACGAGAAGAAGATATTTGTGTTGTTCTTTTTTCCAGCTCCCAAAGCATACACAATGTCGCTCCTCTAAGGGAACTGCGAGCTGATATTCTTTTCGATGTCATATCGGGTATTCGCATACCAAAGGAAGCCATACATCTGGACGATGATGGAAGAACCACATTCATTTATCTTCAAACAGGTGTCTTGGCAGAGCGGGTGGATGTTGAGATATTAATGGAAACTGGCGATAGTTATATTGTGCCAGATGGTGCCCGAACAGGTTCTCCCTTGCGGGTTGGCTCCACGATTATAGTCAAAGCCAATGATTTATACGACGGGAAAGTGGTAAGATGACAAGTATTGACGATAATATAAAGAGAATACGAGACAATATTAACGAAGCAGCATTGAAATCAGGAAGAGAACCTCGTGATATTAGCCTAGTTGCCGCAGCAAAGACGAAATCCGCTGATATGGTAAAGCAGGCAATTGCAGCTGGTATTGATGCCATTGGCGAAAACCGAGTTCAGGAAATGCTGGATAAACGGAGTCGCGATGCCTATGAGGGAGCCCCGCTACATTTTATCGGACATTTACAGTCCAACAAGGTCAGGCAAGTGGTGGGTATATGTGATTTAATCGAATCTGTTAGCTCTGAAGCTTTGCTCACAGCCATCGGAAAAAGAGCGCAGTCCATGGATATTGTGCAAAATATGCTCATCGAAGTAAATATCGGAAAAGAAGCATCAAAAAGCGGAATTAACCCCGAGGAGCTGGAAAATCTATTATATTTGGCTTCCCAGACACAGGGGATTAAAGTCCTCGGATTAATGGCAATACCGCCTTTTTCCGATGATATTGAGAGAAATTGTTACTATTTTGACATAATGTTTCAGCTTTTTATTGACATGGGGAAGAAAAAATACGATAATGTCTCTATGGATTTTTTATCGATGGGTATGAGCGATAGCTATGTTGATGCCATCCAAGCAGGTTCCAACATGGTTCGGATAGGCACAGCTATCTTTGGCGATAGGACCTGAAAAAGGAGGTGTCATGACTTGGGCTTTTTTAGCGATTTAAAAAAATTGACAAAACCATATGACGATGAGGATGATTTTGACGATTTTCAACCAAAGCGTACGGAGGATTTGCCTCCCGCTCCCAGAACGACTACGCAAGCGCGCAGTTCATATGGAGGCTTTGAGGAGACTCGCGATAGCAATAAGGTTGTTAGCATCCATGCGACAGCCCAGCTTCAAGTCGTGCTCGTGAAGCCGGAACGATTTGAAGCCGCTGCAGAAATTGCGGATCATTTGCGCGAAAGGCGTACTGTTGTTCTAAATCTTGAGCAAACAAACAAAGATATAGCTCGGAGGCTCGTTGATTTTCTCAGCGGTGTCGCATATGCTCAAGATGGAAAAATAAAGAAAGTCGCAGTAAACACTTATCTCATTACGCCCTATAATGTCGATTTGCTGGGCGATTTAATCGATGAGCTGGAAAACAACGGGCTTTACTTCTAGTACTGGTATGGGGTGAAAGCTACTATTTTGTATGCGCTCGCTAGAATTACAGGGTAAAACATCGAATTTGTGATTTCACTAGGCAAAATTGGGAAGCAAGGATGTGTCCCAAAGGGTATTTGAAGATACCTCGTTTCAAGTGAGTCGGAATCGAAAAAGGAAATACCGATAATCGAAAGGAAGGATTTATGCTGACTCCACAGGAAATAACAGAAAAAGCATTTACCAAAGCTTTTGTTGGTGGCTATGATATGACAGAAGTCGATGACTTTTTAGAGTCCATCAACGCAGATTATGCTGCCCTTTATAAGGAAAACGCCATCCTAAAGGGAAAGCTTAAGGTTCTTGTAGAAAAGGTGGAAGAATATCGTTCCACCGAAGATTCCATGCGAATGGCTCTTTTGACTGCTCAACGCATGGGTGAGGAAATAACAACAGAAGCAAATAAAATCAAAGAAGAAACTCTTCGCAAAACCGATTTGGAAATCAAAGCGAAACTAGACGAAACCGCAAAGAGGATTTCAGACGAGCAGCTGCGCCTGAGCGTTGCTGCAAAAGAAACTGGGCGGTTTATTGAGTTGTCCCAAGCGATTATGCGCAAGCATACTGAGTTTCTATCCAGGCTCGAAACTGCAACAAGAGCTGTTCTCCCCGATTCAGCTTCCCAACAGGTGGTTTCCAGCGAAGAAATTATTAGACCCTCCCACGAAGATCAAATTGCTGAAACAGCGGATGAAATCGGCGATGTGATGGATAAAATTACCGGCAATGGCTCATCAACTTCGTCTCTTTCGGAGTATTCTGAAGATACCATTGACATAGCAATTGCAAGAAATGATACCGATGACAATGACGATGATGCCCTAGTGGGTGTATATGCCTCAGATGGGGAAGAAGAGCAAGATACCATGACCCCTCGGCCCAGATTCGATTTTGATGATTTGAGATTCGGCTCAAATGTCAATAGCGAAGACGATGATGATTAATTTCACCAGCGAACCTGCAACACATAGGCTGTCGGGAGTCGCCAAACTGGGATCGACTCCCGATACCCTATTATATCTACAGTCGTGTCTTTTCAGGAGGGTAGCACAGAGTGTCTGTTTTTTAGTTCCTATCGCTCAGTGACGCATCCATGCGTCAATTCGCGCGCTACACCGTCCTTGGTTTCGCTTGACGGAACTAAAAAACAGACACTCTGCGCTACCCTATTATATCTACTGGAAAAGGAGTATGATATGTCCCAAGATTATAATGAAACCATAAATCTGCCAAAAACGGAGTTTCCCATGCGTGCCGGATTGCCAGCACGGGAGCCCGAGATGCTCCAAGCATTATATGATAAAAAAGTATACGAGACATTAATGGAAGCAAATGCAGGTAAACCAGAATTCATTCTCCATGATGGTCCTCCCTTTTCCAATGGAGACATTCACATTGGCACAGCGATGAATAAAATACTCAAAGACATTATTGTCAAATATAAAAATATGTCAGGGTATTATGCTCCCTACACCCCAGGTTGGGATAATCATGGTATGCCCATTGAGAGTGCAATAATCAAAAGTAATAATATAGATAGAAAACAAATGACAATCCCTGAGTTTCGCGATGCTTGTCGGGATTTTGCAGCTAATTATGTAAATCGTCAGCGTGAGCAATTCAAGCGTCTTGGTGTCATTGGCGATTGGGACAATCCCTACCTCACCATGGACAAGGCTTTTGAGGCTCATGAAGTCCGTGTTTTCGGAAGTATGTATGAAAAGGGATATATTTATAAAGGGGTAAAGCCTGTTTATTGGTGTCCCACAGACGAAACCGCCCTTGCTGAAGCGGAAATCGAGTATGAGGATGTTCCTTGTGTTGCTGCTTTTGTTAAATTTCCTGTTTTAGACTCAAAGGGTCTGTTCGATGATATAAACTATGGAGACAGCATCAGCTTTCTAATATGGACCACCACAGCATGGACTCTACCAGGTAACCTGGCAATATGCCTTGGTGCCGATATAGAATACTCTATATGCTCTGTAAACGGCGAAGCGTATATCATTGCAACTGATCTTGCCAAGGAAGTGTTCGGTAAAGCAGGTATTGAAAAATACGATGTTTTAAAGACATTACCCGGTTCGGCATTTGAACTAATGACAGCGAAGCATCCATTTTATGATCGAGAGTCATTGATAATCCTTGGCGAGCATGTAAAAACTGACACTGGTACCGGCTGCGTCCATACAGCACCAGGGCATGGTGCTGACGACTTCAATGTCTGCCATAATTATCCCCAATTACCAGTTATCACCCCTGTGGATGCATATGGAATGATGACCGCAGAAGCAGTCCAATACGAAGGACTTTACTACACAAAAGCCAATGATGCCATAATCGAAGACTTAAAAACAAGCGGTGCGCTTTTTGCAGCCGAGGAGCTTGTTCACTCATATCCCCATTGCTGGCGTTGCAAGGATCCTGTCATATACAGAGCCACCGAACAGTGGTTTGCTTCTGTGGATGCCATGAAAGATGCAGCTGTAAAAGCCTGCGATGACATCACCTGGATTCCCCAATGGGGCAAGGAGCGCATGATTGCAATGATAATCGAGCGTTCTGATTGGTGCATTTCCAGGCAGCGACATTGGGGTTTACCAATACCCGTTTTCTATTGTGATGATTGCGGCCAGCCTGTTTGTACTCCTGAGACAATTGAGATAGTCGCAAATCTCTTTGGTGAAAAGGGTTCAAATGCTTGGCATGATATGGAAACCAATGAAATATTGCCAAATGACTTTTCTTGCCCCCATTGCGGCAGCAGCAAATTGACCAAGGGAACAGACTCCCTCGACTGTTGGTTTGACTCTGGTTCTACCCACGCTGGTGTACTTAGCTCAGATGAGTTCCCCTCTTTGAGCTATCCTGCAGATGTTTATCTTGAAGGCGGAGACCAATATCGAGGCTGGTTCCAATCCTCCATGCTCACCAGCATCGCAGTCAATGGCATAGCACCATATAAGACCATTATAACCCACGGCTGGACAGTTGACGGAGAGGGCAAAGCCATGCATAAATCCCTTGGCAATGCAGTGGCACCAGAGGAAGTAATAAAGGATTATGGTGCCGATATATTAAGGCTTTGGGTCGCTTCCTCCGATTATAAAGTAGACAGTCGCATTTCCGGGGACATACTAAAACAGCTCTCGGACATTTACTTAAAAATCCGCAATACTGCTCGATATATATTGGGTAATCTAGAGGGTTTTGACCCAGATTCGCCAGTGGCTATCACCGATATGCCGGATCTTGACCGTTGGGCTTTGTCAAAGCTAAATGAGCTTATAGCCCGAGTGACTGCAGCATACGAAAGATATGAATACCATACCATTTACCACGCCATTCACAATTTCTGTACTGTTGATATGTCAAACTTTTATCTTGATGTGATAAAGGATAGGCTTTACTGTGACGAAAAAGATGGTTTACCCCGCCGTAGCGCGCAAACTGCCATTTATATTATCCTCGATGCCCTGGTGCGAATGTTGGCACCCATCCTAGCTTTCACATCAGAGGAAATTTGGGCAATCATGCCCCATGGTCAAAACGCTAAGAGCGATAGCGTATTGTTTAACCCCATGCCCAGCGCAGCTGAAGAGTATTCCATATCCGCTCAAAACCAAGCTCTTTGGGATAAGCTATTAGGATTGCGTTCCGATGTGAACAAAGCTCTGGAGCTAGCTAGGGCAAATAAAATAATCGGCAAACCCTTGGATGCCGCGGTGACTCTATATATTGACGATAGTACGGCTTCTTCCTTTGCCGAATTGGAAGGATTCGATTTGAAGGCTCTCTTTATCGTTTCCTCCCTTGAAAAGATAACAGGAAGCGGCGAAGGTTATGCAGGTACCGCCTTTTCTGGCGTGACTATTTTAGTCGAGGAATGCCAAGAGCCAAAGTGCGCCCGATGCTGGACACATGATAAGGATGTGGGCATAAACCCAGAGCATCCAGAATTGTGTCCCAGGTGCAACACTGTAGTTACCGCAATGAATTGACCATCAGCGGTCTATTACCGAAATAACTGTACAAATATTGTAGTGTATTTTAAAATGGGCCACTAATAGAGAGGATTGCTTGTCATGCTTTGTTTTGTTTTTGCAGCACTGGTTGTGCTCCTGGACCAATTTATAAAGCGATGGGTGCTTTTAACTCTGCCTCTTCACGAAAGCGCTCCCCTGATTCCTGGAATCATAGGACTCACCCATGTGCAAAATCCAGGTGCCGCCTTTGGCATATTGCCGAACCAGCGGTGGCTGCTCACAGCAATTGCATTTTTATGCGCATTAATGCTCATTGCCTTATTGCTCCGATATGACGAAGGTTTTTGGGGGATGCTTGGACTATCTAGCGTTCTTGGCGGTGCTATTGGGAATCTCGTGGACCGCTTGGCATATGGTCATGTCATTGACATTTTTGATTTTCAATTTGCAAATTTTGCCATCTTTAACATAGCCGATGTCTTTATTGTCCTGGGTTGTCTAACAGTTATAATTTACATAATAATTTCTACATTTTCACCACCGGCAAAGCAGCCTGTGAGTGTCGCCGCTCCAGTTGAAGAACGTAGCAGCGAAAGGGTTATTGCAGAGCCGCCACCCCAAGTTAAAGACGAAATAGGACTTTATGATTTTGAGTATGGAGAAAAATCCAGACAAGAAGACAACTTAACCCAAGATGAGCAAAATTCAGGTGGTATTAGTGAGTCGCGCTATTCCAAATCGGCTTATTTGACTTCCGCCGATTCTAGTTCGGACAGTGCCGATGATGAGTTTCCCTCCGATATTGCCAATGCCCTGGATGTTCTCTCCGAATTGGAAAAGGAACTTGCAGATATGGAGATAGACAAAGACATCGACGATCTGCTTCGTGAATATGGTTTTGAAGACGACGATACAGAGTTTTAACGAAGGAACACGCCTTGACGTGTTCCTTGCAGAAAATATGATAAATCATACAAGAAGCTCCATCCAAAAGCTGTTGGAAGCTGGTCGCGTGACCTTGGATGGAGCTATTGTGAAAAAAAACCACAGAACGTCATTTGGTGAGTCTTTTGTAGTGACAGAAGACGAACCGGTGGCTTCTGTTGCAATTGCCCAAGATATTCCTTTAGATATCATTTTTGAAGATGATGATATCATAGTTGTCAACAAACCTAAAGGGATGGTTGTGCATCCCGCTCCAGGACATCCCGATGGGACACTAGTTAATGCCCTTTTAAGCCATTGTAAAGGAAGTCTATCTGGCATTGGAGGTGTTATACGCCCTGGTATAGTCCATCGCATCGATAAAGACACATCGGGTCTGGTAATCGCTGCAAAAAGTAACCATGCCCATTTATCATTATCCAGACAATTATCAGCAAGGACTCTAAAACGAGAATATGATGCAATAGTGCGTGGTGTCATGAAAAACGACCAGGGTACAGTGGATGCTCCCATTGGTCGCCATCCCACTAACAGACAACGCCAAGCAGTTACAGAGCGCAATTCCCGCTTCGCCATTACCCACTGGGAAGTCGTCTCTTACTATGAAAAGCATTCTTGGCTTCGCTGTCGTTTGGAAACAGGTCGAACCCACCAGATACGAGTGCATATGGCATACATTGGGCATCCCATTGTGGGTGACAGCATTTATGGACAAAAAAAACCAGAGCTTGGAATGTCTACCCAATGTCTCCATGCCACAAAGCTTGTATTTATTCATCCAAAGACAAATAAGCCAATGGAGCTAATCTCGAAACTTCCCGATTATTTCCTTGATTTATTGGGAAAACTCGAGGGAAAAAAATAACTGCTGCAATCAACCTTTGGAGATGATGCAGCAGTTTGTAGACAATAAGGGAATGATTATGAACCACGATGACTATATGCGCTTGGCTCTGAACCTTGCAAAAGAAGCTGCAAGAGATAAAGAAACGCCGGTTGGCTCCATAATTGTAAATCCTGATGGCATTGTCATCGGCAAAGGACGCAACCGACGTGAAAAGCTATCTAGTGCAATAGCTCATGCGGAAATAGAGGCTATAGAGAACGCTTGTAAAACACTGGGCGATTGGCGCCTTCTGGGCTGTTCCCTCTATGTAACCCTGGAGCCTTGTCCAATGTGCGCCGGGGCAATGCTAATGTCGCGCATCAGCAAGGTTTACTACGGCTCTCGAGAGGAAAACACAGGCTCCTGCGGAAGTGTGGTAAACTTATTCATGGAGCCATTCAGACATAACACACAAATTGTGGGTGGTATTTTAGCAGATGAATCATCTGCTCTGCTGGCTAGCTTTTTCAAAGAGATGCGCTGATTATTTGCTAATTATTTGGAAAACAGTCGCTTTCGTTATTGTTGTCCATATTGGATACTAGCATATAAACAGTATTCCAATCGATTGCACGTAGGATATTTTCTCCTCTGCAATCCCTGTTGTATGGTGCATCGTAACAGATGACTTTTGCCACAGGAGCTATGACACTGATGTTTTCCGGGTCGTCATCAATCATAACATCCAGGTCTTTTTCCAAGCAAACAGCCCTTTTACTTTCCGGTGCGTTGTGGTCGCAAAAAATCACTTCTTCATAGTTTATGTCGTTTCTGTATAGCCAATTTCGCACAAATGCGCGCATAAGCCTTCCTTTAATGCTTTTTTGGTAGGCGTAAGCGCGTTTGGAGATTATGTATATTGTATGCCCATCATCGAGAAATTTACGGACTATTTGACCTGCATCTTTGCGGGCAGGTTCATTTATTACATATCGAATCCAATGCCTTTTCCAATATGATCTAAATTCCTTTGGTGGGCAACCAAACATTTCTTGCACATCATATAAGCTGTCATCAATGGTCATGCGTTGATATTTTCGCATGAAATATTCAGGGGCGTGTCTGCGGTGGAAGCCATGGATGTCGGTGAGCACGCCATCTATATCTATTCCTATTTTCATCGAACCTTCTGCCTTTCGTGTAGGACATATTACCATATGCCAACGATATTTTCAAGTCTTTTTTGTCAATTATTTCCACAAAATGGACAATTGGGGTGTGATATTTTGCTTTATTATGATAGAGGCGACGAAATCGAAATAATGGCTTGTGACGATTTCGATTTAGTAAAAACATTTGAATGTGGACAATGCTTCAGGTGGGACGCTGACGAAAACGGCTATTATTGGGGTGTTGCCAAGGGCAAGGCACTTCGACTGCGCAGTAGTGGCGATAGCATATTTCTTGCAGCTTCCATGGAGGAATTTGAATCGATTTGGTATGATTATTTTGATTTGGATAGCGACTATAGCCTTATCCGTAACGACCTTGCCATTGATGATTTCATTGGCACAGCTATTGAATTTGGAAAAGGTATAAGGATATTGCGACAAGATGGTTGGGAAGCCCTTTGTTCTTTTATATTATCGTCTCAAAACAATATCCCTAGAATCAAAAAAATCATAGCAACTTTATGTCAGGAATTTGGTAATAACATTGATTATTTAGGAAAGAATAATTACAGTTTTCCAGCGGCATCTACACTGGCAAAGCTTAATGAAGATGATTTAGCTCCCATCCGCAGCGGATTTAGGGCGAAATATGTCATAGCTGCTGCAAAGGCAGTTGATAGTGGAGAAATTGACCTGGATAAACTAATGACTCAAAGCATAGACGATGCTCGTAGGGAGCTTATCAAAATTAAAGGTGTCGGTGAAAAGATTGCCCAATGCGTCATGTTATATGGACTGCATATGAAAAACGCATTTCCAGTTGATGTTTGGATGAAACGTGCAATTTCGCAAAATTATGGTGATGACTTTGACTATACGGCTTTCGGTCTATATGCTGGAATTGCCCAGCAATACATTTATTTTTACACAAGAAGCTTGGAGCTTCGATAATATCCTTGCAGTGGCAAAGGATTAATGCTACAATGGTTTTATTAAGGAGGATTAGCCATGTTTAATCAATCCCCGTTTCGGAGCAATGTCCGAACACCCAATATGAAAGACTTTTTCAATAAAGGACGGCGCTTCATTCCCATTGTCATAATTCTTGTGATTATTGGTTTTTTGGCAACAAACTGCTTTTACAGCTTAAACAGCGGTGAGGAGGCTGTTGTTACTCGTTTCGGTAAATGGGTAAGGACGGAAACCGATGCTGGTTTGAAATTCAGGTTGCCATTTGTTGAAACAGCTCATATCGTCAATGTCCAAGGCGTGCGACGTATGGAGTTTGGTTCAACCCTTGTAAATGGAGTCTATGTTGATATACCTGAAGAAGCCCTCATGCTCACAGGCGAATTGAGCCGAGTAAATGGACTGGTCAATGCCGATTGGGTTATCCAATACCGCATATCCAACAGCTACAACTATTTGTTCAAAGTAGACGATCCCGAGTCCACCCTCCATTCCATCACACAAGCAGCATATAGACGCGTAGCTGCTGCCTATCCCCTTGACGATATATTGACAGACCGCAAAGATGATATACAGCGGGAAATACTGCGGGATTTACAAGAAATCTGCAATAAATACGAAATGGGAATCGAAATCACTGCGGTTCAGCTTCAAGATGCTTCCCCTCCCAATGAAGTACGGGAAGCCTTTCTCGATGTCACAAGGTCTCTGGAAGATAGAATCGCTAAGACAAACGAAGCAGAGCGGTATAGAAACGAAGAGCTTCCACGAGCCCAAGGACGCGCTGTAGCTGCTATAAACGAAGCAGAATCATATAAAGAACGTCGAATCAACGAGGCACTTGGAGCCGTGGCAAGGTATACCGCCATAGAAGAAGAATATCGCAATCAGCCCGATATTATGCGCACCAGGCTATATCTGGAAATGATACGCGAGGTTATGCCAAGGATAGAAAACGTCTATTTTGTCGATCCTACCTCAGGTAACCTCATAGAAATCCTAAATCTGACACCATAGGGAGGTTATCAATATGAGTCAAGGCAATACATATTCCTTTGTGAACGATAATGCTGCTCCAACTCCCAAACGCAGCATTAGACCATATCTAATATTATTCATTATTGTTGCATTAGCAATACTTGCATATAACTCCTTCTTTTTTCTCAATGAAGACGAATCCGCTCTGGTTCAACGTTTTGGTAGAATCGAATCTGTTTATATGCGCGATGCATCCCCAACTGTTATTGAATATTTAAGAGACCGTCCGGAAGTTGATCTATACTTGGGAACGGGACTAAAATTCAAAGTTCCATTCATAGACAATGTGATAAAATATTCGTCAAAGTTGATTTTATATGATTCACCACCCAGGGAAGTCCTCACCCTGGATAGACATAGGCTCTACTTTGACAACACTGCCCAATGGCGGATTGAAAATCCATTGCTTTTTTACGAGGCATATAATAATATCGATGGTGCCAAGGAGCGCATCGATGACGTGCTTTATTCAGAAATGCGCATCAGCGTGGGTCGCCTAAACTCCTATGTTTTGATAAGCGATCGGGAAACATCTGGTAAGATGCTACTTGATATGGCAGAAGCCGTTAGTAGAAACTTTGCTGAACAAGGTATCATCGTTATAGATATTCGCATAAAGCGCACCGACCTTCCCAGTGAAACATATGCAAGCATATATAACCGTATGAATACCGAGCGCCAAAGGGTAGCAGCCGAAAATCGCTCCCAAGGTGACCGAGATTTATTGGAAATTCGCTCAGAAACAGATCGCAGGGTTATATCTATAACATCGGAAGCAGAGCGCAGAGCAGAGGAAATCCGAGGCGAAGGAGACAGCGAGGCTGCTCGTATATACAATGAAGCATACAGCCGTGACCCAGAGTTTTTCGAGTTTTACAATTTGCTCGATACATACCGCCTCACAATAGGCAGCAGCTCCACTTTGGTAGTACCCCTAGACAGCCCCTTTGCTAAATACCTGCTTGGTATAGACTAAGGTTATATAACACCCTTTGGTGCTATTTTTGTTAAAAAAACTTGCATTTCACACCAGATGGTGATATTATGGCTTTCCCTGTGAATATAAACAATTATTTCAAGTAGAAATGAGCTGTTTTACTTTCATTACGAAAGGAGGTGGCAAAACCAGTGCCGAATATCAAATCCTCAGCCAAGAGAGTGCTTACATCGCAGAAAGCAGCTGCTAAAAACAAAGCTGCAAAATCGCTGATGAAAACTAATCTGAAAAAGTTTGACGCTGCGGTTGCTGCCGGCGATCGAGAACTAATCGATAACGCTCACAAAACAGCCGTCAAAACCATTGATCGCGCTGCAACTAAAGGTCTGATACATAAAAACAAAGCATCAAGACGTAAAAGCGCAATGGCAAAAAGGCTCAATAACATAAGCCAGGATTAATCATAACTGAAGCTACTCCAAAAACTCGCCTTTTGGCGAGTTTTTGTCATTGGAAAATACCAAAAAACCTTGCTTTTTTGGTATTTTTTTGGTATCATGTATCTAGGAAAAACAGCTAACAAAAAAGGGGAAAAACTTTATGAATTCCGCTGTCGATGTATGGAATCGCGTACTTAAAATCCTAAGTACAGATTTAACTTCAACCGCAATATCAACTTGGTTCAGCGATTGCACAGCTGTTGACTTTGCCAGCAACAGACTTTATCTCCATACGCCTTCGGAATTTCGCAAAAGTGTCATTGATGAGCGTTTCACAAAAACGATTAAAGAGGCTCTTAGCGAGCTATTTTCCGGAAATGTTGATATAGTCGTCCTTGACGATGAGGGGCTTGAAGCCTTAAAGGAAGCATCAAAGGAGCCTGACCACCTATATACAGACGACTATACCTTTGAAAAATTCGTAGTTGGCAATTCCAACAAATTCGCCCATGCAGCTGCCCTTGCAGTTTCTGATGGAGTCGTGCGCAAAAACTATAATCCCCTCTTCATATATGGCGAATCCGGCTTGGGTAAAACACATTTGCTCCACGCTATACGCCACTCTGTTTCAAAAAAATATCCCCATTACAACATTGTTTTCGTAAAAGGCGAGGTTTTTACCAATGAGCTCATAGAAGCCATACAATTGGGAAAAAACTTCGAGTTTCGTGAGAAATACCGAGGCGCTGACATCTTTTTGATGGATGATATACAGTTCATCGCTGGTAGAATATCTACACAAGAAGAGTTTTTTAACACATTTAACACGCTCTATGAAATCGGCAAGCAAATTGTATTCACCTCCGATAGACCACCAAGCGACATTTATAGGCTTGAAGACAGGTTGCGTGGCAGATTGGAATCTAGCCTCATCGCCGACATTCAAACACCCGATCCTGAGCTTCGCATAGCGATTATTCGCAATAAAGCTTCCCAGCTTGGAGTCATACTCCCTGATGATGTCATCGACTATATTGCAGACACAATGACCTCCAATGTACGCCAGCTAGAAGGTGCTGTTAAGATGATTATCGCCCTGCGAGACATCATGGACGAAGATATTACCGTTGCTTCTGTTGCCGCAAGGCTCAAAGAGATATACAAGGCATCAGAAGACCTGCTCCCCACTGTGGATACCATCATTGAAGAAACTGCAAAATACTACACCCAATCCCCAGAAGAGCTGAAAAGCCAACGGAAAACCCGGGACACCGCCCATGCTAGGCAAGTTTCCATGTTTCTTATACGCAAACTGACCAATTTATCCCTAAAGGAAATCGGTGCTTTATTTGGCGGTAGAGATCATACAACGGTTTTGTCCTCAATACGCAAAATCGAAGCAAACATTGAAGATTCACCAGATTTTTCAAAAATCATCAGGGACATCACCTCAAACATTAACTCAAAAAATTAGTCCACATTTCCACATAATCCAACTGTGGACAAATTGTGGAAAACCATTACTCCACTTGTTTTCCACTTTATACACATTAGTTTTCCACAGGGAAGATTTCTCCAAAGCCTTGCAAAATAAGGACATTTTTGAGTTTTCCACATAAGTTTTCTCTACTACTCCTGTTACTATAAATATAGATATATTCTATATATAAAAATAAAACGCAATCCATACCAAAATATACAAAACACCAGCGAGCGAAAGAAAGGAAATATCATGAAATTCACTTGTGAAAAGGTTTTGCTACTCTCTGCTATACAAACAGCGACCCGAGCCACTGTTTCAAAAAGCCCAGTTCCCTCCCTGGAGGGTTTGCTCATCGAAACAATTGACAATAGCGTCACTATAACAGGATATGACTTAAAAACAGGAATTGTTGTCAATTTAGATGCTCAAATTGATGAACCAGGCGGAATTGTTCTAAACGCTCGTTTATTTGGCGATATTATCCGAAAAGCTCCTGGTCAATATATAACCATTGAGTCAAATCCTAGATATGTGGTCACCATAACCAGCGAAATGAGCGAATTTGAGATTCTTGGCTCACCTATAACGGACTTTCCCGAGCTTCCTGCCATTGATGGAGAAGACAGTATAGCCATCGCCGAAGGAAAGCTTAAAAAAATGATAGCGCAAACAAATTTCGCTGTAAGCGACAATGAAACAAGACCAGTTCATATGGGTGCTCTCTTTGAAGCAGATGGAGGAGAGCTTACCATAGTGGCTGTTGATGGATATAGGCTTGCACTCTGTCGCGAAAGCTTGGAAGACAGCGAAGATCAAACATTGAGTTTTGTGGTGCCAGGTACTGCTCTCAGCGAAGTCGAGAAGGTGTCATCGGACAGTGAAAATCGGGTAAATATTACTTTAGGTTCAAAGCATATTCAATTTCTGATAGGCGAAACAATGCTAATATCTCGCCGATTGGAAGGGGAGTTTCTAAATTACAGAACTTCCATACCCCAGTCTTCCAAATATCAATTTGTTGTGGAAAGAAGCGAAATTATCAATGCTGTGGAACGTGTTTCCTTAATTCTCAGTGACAAAAACAAAGGTCCTGTGAGGTGCTTTTTCGGAGACAAGATCATCAAGCTTTCTTCAGCATCGGCACTGGGAAAAGCCAGCGATGAATGCATCATGTCTGGTAATGGCGAGGAACTTGAAATAGGTTTCAATGACCAATACCTCATAGATGCTCTAAAGGCGGCTCCAGCAGATGAAATAAAAATCGGCTTATCTTCTGGAATAACGCCATGCGTAATCTCACCTGCTGATGATTCAAACAACTTCACCTATATGATTCTACCTGTCAGGCTTCGCCCAAACGAGGTCTAAGAACCCCTTCATTAACTTGATAGACAATTACAAGTGTGCCATAAAGGTAGCAAACTCATTAGTGTTAGCCTATATTTGAAAAAATTACCTTGGAGTAATATATGGAACAAGAAGCTAGACAAAAAATCAAGCTACCTGGAGTCAGCCAAATCTCAATAAGGGATGAATACATTAAACTCGATGCCCTATTAAAATACGCATCCATTGTGTCCACAGGTGGCGAAGCAAAAATGCTCATACAAAATGAAGAAATACTGCTAAATGGAGAAATATGCACAATACGTGGAAAGAAAATTAAGGCAGGCGATATTGTGCGCTATGGAAATCAAATACTGATTGTCCGTACAAAATAATTTAAATGCTAGTAAATGAACTATACTTGGAACATTTCCGCAATTACATAAGCGAAGCTGTTGAGTTTAGCAGCGGAGCTAATATAATAACCGGTGGCAATGCACAAGGAAAAACCAACCTAATCGAAGCTATATATATCCTCGCTGCTGGGCGCTCTTTCAGACAAGCTAGCGATAAGGATTTAATATCATTTCAAAGTGACAGCGCATATATCAAAGCAAATATACAATCAAGCAATAGGGAGCAAAGCCTTGAAGCCAGGTTGTTTCGCGAACGAAGGCGCGAGCTTTTTGCAAATGGAGTGAAGCTTAAAAAAGTCTCTGATCTCACAGGACGCTTAACTGTTGTTCAATTTGGTCCAGATGACCTTGACATGATAAAAGACGGTGCAGCAGTCAGACGAAAGCTCATGGACACTTGTTTGTCACAAATGAGACCAATTTATACAGCGGCTCTTTCTGAATTTAATAAGCTTTATGACAATAAAGTCAAAATTCTAAAAAACTTCCACGAAAAACCTTCTCTACTCGAGCTTTTAAATGATTTTAATTATCGAATTGCCCAACAGAGCGCACGGCTGATTTATTATAGGACAGCTTTTGCGGCGGCTTTGTCACGGAGAGCAGCTCTTGTCCACGAAGAGTTTTCAGGCGGTACCGAGTCTCTCACAATTAAATATAAAACAATTGGAAATATGGATGCCAGCGGAAAGAAGCCCGATGAAATACTTCCAGAGATTATTGAGAGCCAAAGGGAGTACTATCAAGCTGAGCTGCGAGCTGGGCAATGCCTTATGGGTGTTCAAAAAGACGATTTAGAAATCGATATAAATGGTATCTCAGCGCGCAAATTCGGTTCCCAAGGACAAATGCGCACTGCTGCAGTTTCAATAAAACTTGCAGAACGCGAGCTCCATTATGATGATAAGGGTGACTATCCCATACTTTTACTAGATGATGTGCTTTCTGAACTCGACAATGAAAGACAAAGCTATATATTGGAAAAAATCGCCAAAGGGCAAGTTTTTATCACCTGTTGCGATGAAAACTCCATTTCTCTTTCCCAGGGCTGCTATTTAATTAAAGTGGATAATGGCAAGCTAAAATTGGAAAAACCTGTGGCAACAATGACATCTTTAAGGGATTATGATGTTCCAACAGTACATGATTATTGTGTTTAAGGTGTATACAATATGTATTTACATATAGGTCAAAATGTTGTTGTATCCGAGTCTTCCGTAATCGGGATTTTTGATTTGGATAACACAACAAGCTCGCATATAACAAAAAGATTTCTCAGTCAAGCAGAAAAAGCTGGTAATTTAATAAGCGTTTCCGACGAGCTGCCGAAATCCTTTGTTTTATGTAGTGAAAATGGCGAAAACTGTGTGTATTTATCCCAATTATCCTCCCAAACATTGTTAAAACGAACGGAAATGTCCAGTTGGTTATAGCTAATTAATTAATCACAAATAATAGAGCTGGGATTGTACAAATTTGAAAAGGGGCTTTAATATGGCAGATTCTTATGACGGTAACATAGCAGAAGAGGAGTACGGCGCATCTTCGATTCAAGTGCTCGAAGGGCTTGAAGCCGTGCGGAAAAGACCCGGAATGTACATAGGATCTACTTCCTTGACGGGGCTTCATCATATTGTTTATGAAATTGTGGACAATGCCATAGATGAAGCATTGGGTGGCCATTGCGATGAAATAAACGTGACCATCGGGAAGGATGGCACGATTACCGTTATTGATAATGGGCGGGGTATTCCTGTGGATATTCAAGAACAAACAGGCAAGCCAGCCCTGGAGGTTGTCTATACGGTGCTCCATGCTGGCGGAAAGTTCGGCGGTGGCGGATACAAAGTTGCTGGTGGACTTCACGGTGTGGGTGCTTCTGTTGTCAATGCATTATCGTCCTTTCTCATTGCCCGTGTCCATAGAAATGGAAACATCTATGAAATGAAGTTTGCCAGGGGCGATATTACCCAAGAAATGACCATAGTGGGCGAAACTGATAAAATCGGCACGGAAGTCATATTTATGCCCGATAGCGATATATTCGAAGATTGCGAGTTTTGCTATGACACGCTCCATGCCAGAATGCGCGAACAAGCCTTCCTCAATGCTGGTTTACGCATCACCACAAGGGATGAGCGGGTTGGAAGAGAAACAGAAGACACAATGATGTATGAAGGCGGAATTATTGAGTTTGTTGAATATTTAAACAGAAACAAAACGCCGCTCCATGAAAATGTCATATACCTTACTGGGAAAAGCGGCGAATCAATGGGAGAAATCGCCTTGCAATATTGCGGCGATGTGTACAATGAGTTTTTACTGAGTTTTGCAAACAATATCAATACTGCAGATGGCGGAATGCACGAAACTGGCTTCAAATCAGCGATGACCAGAGTCCTCAATGATTATGGGAAAAAGACGAATATGCTCAAAGGCGACGAAAAACTCACTGGCGAGGACTGCCGAGAGGGTATCACAGCCATTATTTCCGTTAGATTAATGGATGCTCAATTTGAAGGGCAAACGAAATCAAAGCTAGGTAATAGCGAAATCAGAACCCTGGTCGATAATATTGTTTCCGAAAAACTGTCCATATTCCTTGAAGAAAACCCAGCCGTTGCCCGTGTAATAATGGAAAAAGCCATCACCGCTTCAAAAGCCAGAGAAGCTGCCAGGAAAGCAAGGGAAAATATCCGTAAAAAGAACTCCTTGGAGGGTATGACTCTGCCAGGAAAGCTCGCCGATTGCAACGAGACGAATCCTGAGCTCACTGAAATATACATTGTCGAGGGAGACTCAGCCGGCGGGAGCGCAAAGGGTGGGCGTGACAGTCGTTTCCAAGCAATATTACCCCTATGGGGTAAAATGCTCAATGTTGAAAAAGCTAGAGTGGACAAGGTTTATGGAAACGAAAAGCTCACACCAGTTATAACAGCCCTTGGTGCTGGAATTGGTGAAGAATTTGATGAGTCTAAGCTGCGATACCATAAGGTCATTATTATGGCTGATGCCGATGTGGATGGTAGTCATATTAGAACTTTGCTGTTGACCTTCTTCTTTCGTTTCATGCGTCCTTTGATTGAAGGTGGCTATGTATATGCAGCACAACCACCTTTGTATAAACTCACCAGGGGTAAAAATGTCCGCTATGTTATCGACCCAGAAGAGCTGGATACTGCGATTGCACAAATGCGGGGAGAAGATAGCAGAGCCAAGGTGGAGCTTAGCAGAAACAAAGGTCTTGGTGAAATGGATGCACACGAATTATGGGATACAACGATGAATCCGGAAACCCGGGTGCTAAAGCGCATCGAACTAACTGATGCCATACAAGCAGATGAAGTATTCACAGTCTTAATGGGTGAAAAAGTCGAGCCTCGCAAAGAATACATTGAGAAAAACGCTAAATATGCTGTTGACTTGGACACATAGCGCAAAGGGGTAATTTTCATGGCGAAAAAAGAAAAAACTGGGGACATCAGCTATCCTGATCAAAAAATAATCAAGTCTCCCCTGGAAGAAGAGATGGAAAAATCTTTTCTTACCTATGCAATGTCTGTCATCATCGATAGAGCCTTACCTGATGTGCGAGACGGACTCAAACCGATTCATAGGCGAATACTATATACCATGCACGAGAGCAATCTCACCAGCGATAGGCCTTTTCGTAAAGCAGCCACTGCAGTGGGTGATATAATGGGGCGCTACCATCCCCACGGTGACGCCTCTATTTATGATGCCCTTGTTCGTATGGCACAGGATTTTTCCATGCGCTATATGCTGGTATCAGGTCATGGTAATTTCGGTTCCATCGATGGAGACCCTCCTGCTGCAATGCGATACACAGAGGCGAGATTGTCGCAAATATCCGATGAAATGCTAAGGGATATCGATAAAGACACGGTGGATTGGTATCCCAACTATGATGAAACAAGGCAACAACCCAGGGTGCTACCCAGCCGTTTCCCCAATTTGCTAGTAAATGGATCCAGCGGCATTGCCGTCGGTATGACAACAAATATACCTCCCCATAATCTGACGGAAGTTATAAATGCTGTTATTTGCGTCATGAATAATCCTCAAGCAGAGCTGGATGATTTGATGGAGCACATCACAGGTCCGGATTTTCCAACCAGTGGCATCATAATGGGCAGAGCAGGTATACGAGCTGCCTATGCCACAGGGCGAGGCAGGGTCAGGCTTCGAGCCAGAACAGAACTGGAAGAGTTTTCCCAAGGTCGCACGAGAATCATCGTCACCGAACTACCCTATCAGGTGAATAAATCCAGGCTTTTGGAAAACATGGATGCAAATGTCAAAAGTAAAAGGATAGATGGTATTTCCGTTATTAGAGATGAATCCGACAGGGATGGAATGCGTATCGTCGTTGAACTAAAGCGTGATGCCAATCCCCAGATAGTCCTCAATCATCTTTATACTCAAACACAAATGCAAACAACATTTGCCATAGTAATGCTTGCCTTGGTGGATGATCAATCTCAACCTAGGGTGCTATCACTGAAGCAAATGCTTGATGAGTATATCGCCTTTCAAAGGGATGTGGTGCGTAAGCGCACACAATACGACTTAAAAAGAGCTCAGGAACGAGCCCATATCTTAGAAGGACTCCGTATTGCCTGCGAAGGCGACAATATTGATATTATTATTCAAATAGTCCGCTCAAGTTATGATGATGCCAGGGAGCGGTTGATGGAGCGTTTTTCATTATCTGAGATTCAAGCCCAAGCCATCCTGGATATGAGAATCAGGCAATTGCAAGGCCTAGAAAGAGATAGAATCGAAAGAGAATATGCTCAGCTTATTGAAATGATTGAAAAATATATTACTTTGTTGGGCGATGAAAAACTCTTGGATGAAGTCTTAATTTCTGAACTAACGGAAATTAGAGATAAATATGGCGATGAGCGAAGAACGGAAATTGCGATTATCGAAGACGAAATCGATATAGAAGACCTCATTGATGAAGAAGAATGTGTGTTTACCCTTACCAATGCTGGATATATCAAACGTATGCCAGCAAACACATATAAAGCACAACGCCGTGGTGGTCGCGGGATTACCGGTATGACAACGCGAGAAGAAGACTATGTGGAAACCATAATGACAGCCTCCAGCCACGACTACATATTATTTTTCACCAATCAAGGCAGAGTATATAGAAAAAAAGGATATATGATTCCGGAAGCGGGTAGACAAGCCAAGGGCACGAACATAGTGAATATATTGCCTATAAACCCAGGTGAAAAGGTATCGGCAATGATAAGAATGCGGGAGTTTGAAGATGAAGTTTATCTCATGATGATAACCCGCAGCGGCTCTGTTAAGCGCATGAGGATGATGGAGCTTCGAAATATTAAAAATGTTGGTATACGTGCTTTAAAACTGGGAGAGGACGATGAACTAATCGCCGTCAGGGATACCGATGGGCAACAAATGATGCTGATCGCAACCCATGATGGTATGGCAATCTGTTTCAAAGAAACCGATATAAGACCCACCAGCAGAGTTGCTGGAGGTGTTCGGGGAATTCGTTTGCGAAAGGGAGATTATTGTGTTGGAGCCGCAAGGGCGCGCTTGGATGGTTCCTTGCTTACAGTCACTGAAAACGGATATGGAAAACGTACAGCAATCAGCGAATATTTACGAGGCGAAGAAGGGGATGTCCAAAGCCGCGGAGGCGTTGGTAGAAAAAATTACTCAATAACAAGCAAAACAGGAAAGGTTGCTGATATTAAGGTTGTGGATGATAATGATGATGTCTTGATAATTTCAAATGATGGAACCATCATTAGAATGTCTGCTTCCGATATTAGTACATATAGCCGAGCCACCCAAGGTGTCCGCTTAATGCGAACCAATGGCGAATCTCGAGTTATATCTATTGCGCTGACGGAAAAAGAAGAAGAGGATGAGGAAGGCACCGAGAGTATAGTCGAGTGACATTAGTTATCGACTATACTCTCGCTTTATACAATGAAAAAAGTTAGCATTTATACCGATGGTGCCTGTAGCGGAAATCCAGGTCCTGGGGGTTGGGCTTCTATACTAATATATGGCACTACAGAAAAGGTTATCTCCGGCGGCGAAGCAATGACAACAAACAACCGCATGGAGCTTATTTCTGTCATATCAGCCCTGGAAGCCCTTTTGGAAAAATGCGAAGTTGAATTGTTTACGGATTCTCAATATGTTGCAAATGCCATTAATTTAGGCTGGCTGGAATCTTGGGAAAAAAGCAATTGGACACGCAAAGGCGGAGCTGTGAAAAATATCGATTTGTGGCTTCGACTGCTTCCCCTGCTAAAAAAACATGAAACAACGATTATTTGGATAAAGGGCCACGATGTGAACGAATACAACATTCGTTGCGATGAGTTGGCTGTCGCTGAAAGTAGAGCATATAAGGAAAATGCATAAATGCATTGCAAGCTTTGTGCAGGTATTTCGAGAATGAGCCACTAGAGCTGTTTGTGTTAGGACTGGGTGACATTTTCCTTTAATAATACATCATGTGTGCCGCCTTCCACAATGGAGGTTGCAGAAACCAAGGTGAGTTTTGCTTTGTCTTGAAGCTCTGGGATGGAAAGTGCTCCGCAATTGCACATTGCAGATTTGACTTTTCCCAATGTTAAGCCGAGATTCTCTTTCAGGCTACCTGCATATGGCACATATGAATCGACACCTTCTTCAAAGGAGAGAGATGGTGCTCCACCAGTATCATAACGCTGCCAATTGCGAGCGCGAGCAGAGCCCTCACCCCAATACTCTTTCATATAACTTCCACCAATGCTGACACGATTTGAAGGACTTTCATCAAATCTGGCAAAATACCTACCCAACATGAGAAAGTCTGCACCCATGGCAAGGGCAAGTGTGCAATGATAATCGAGAACAATGCCTCCATCGGAGCAGAGGGGGACATAAATACCTGTTTCTTCGTAATATTCATTTCTCGCCTTGCAAACATCAATGACAGCAGTAGCTTGACCCCGACCGATACCCTTTTGCTCCCTTGTTATGCATATGGAACCACCACCGATTCCAACCTTGACGAAATCAGCTCCACAATCGGCAAGAAAGCGAAAACCTTCTGCATCCACCACATTGCCAGCACCTATTTTAACGGTGTCACCGTAGTTTTCTCTCACCCACTCTAGGGTTATTTTTTGCCACTCGGTATATCCTTCCGAGGAGTCGATACATAAAATATCAGCACCAGCTTCAAGTAGAGCAGGTATGCGCTCTTCATAGTCACGAGTATTAATACCAGCTCCAACAACATATTTTTTTTCGTTATCTAATAATTCCAGCGGGTTTGCCTTATGGGAATCGTAATCCTTACGGAATACTAAATGGGCTAAACCTCCGTTACCATCAATGATGGGGAGACAATTGAGCTTATGATCCCATATAATATCATTTGCTTCGCTAAGAGAGGTGCCTGTGGGTGCTGTGACGAGCTTTTCAATGGGAGTCATGAAGCTACTGACCTTCTCGCTACCATCCATACGGCTTATGCGATAATCACGACTGGTTATAAGCCCAAGGAGCTTGCCATCGGCTTCGCCATTTGATGTTACAGGAATCGTCGAGTGACCTGTTTTTTCTTTAAGCTCCAGTACGTCATTTAAGGTCATTTCTGGGGTGACATTGGAATCGCTTACCACAAAACCCGCTTTGTGGGATTTCACCCGCCCTACCATTGCAGCTTGGTCTTCTATGGATTGAGAGCCGTAAATAAATGAAATACCGCCTTCTTTTGCCAGTGCGACGGCCATTGTATCGTCGGACACAGCTTGCATGATGGCGGAAGTTAGGGGAATATTAATTTCCATTTCGGGGCTTTCCCCTCGGCGGAATTTTACAAGGGGAGTTCGAAGGTTGACATTTTCTGGCGTACAGTCTACTCCGGAATATCCGGGTACAAGGAGATATTCGCTGAAAGTGCGGGATGGTTCGGTGAAATAATAGGCCATATGGACCAGTCCTTTCTATATATAGTAAGTCTTGAGGCTGTGATTGGGTATAATATATCTTCGCTTATCAAGCCTTTAGATGCTCTTATAAAGATGAATAATTATACTTTATATAACAAGAGTGCGTCAAGCTTAAAAGAATATTAGTTTATTATTCATGTAATGTACATAATCAGGCTTTATTATACGCACTAGTACTCCGTATTTTAAATAACTACTCCTATCTACCGGTCTTTTTGCCGCCATGCGGCACGGTAAATCCTTGAAAGGCGATAGCATTCCTGCGGATTTCCCGCACCACCTGACGACAAAAATCCTCAGTATATAAAACCAGTTATTTAAAATACGGAGTACTAGTTTGCAATATAAAACATGGAGGATGCTATTAAATGGAACGAAATATCAATGAAGGCAACAATGAGCTAGATAAAAATGATGATTCTAGTAATAATGATGCTAAAATGGAATCCGAAAACAACGAGCAGGAGCAAGTGCAGGGGGAAGCTCGGGAGCAAACCCAGGGGGAATCGCAGGGAGAAGAGCATGAACAAGCTCAGGGGGAAGGTGTTGTTTTTACGGATGCGGCGCTTACAAGAGATGATGCTCAAATTGAGGAAAAAGAGCTATCATCAAGTGAGAATAATGGAAATAACAACGGAAAAGGTACTGAAACCGTTACAGTTGCGAAGCTTTTAAATATGGGAAATCTCGACCGAAACTTCGCTCCCCGCCCTGATGAGTGGAGCGAACCCATAGTCAAAGAAAAGCCTGAAACAACATCTGGAATGTATACTCCAGGCATCAGTGTTGAGCAAAGTGCCTCGCGCAGGCGCAGTAATATAGATCCGGGAAATCCTCGCCCCAATAGAGAAAACAGCACTCGGAGCAATAGATCTGTGCGAGCGTTGTTCCTAGTGCTTATATGTGCGATAGCTAGTGCCTTATCTGCATATGGCGTAATGGAGTTTCGCTTCAATCGTGGCGATTTCACAGTTGTGAACCACGTTGTTTTAGGAGGGAGCTATAATGGGCAACAAAATGCTGGCATATCAGATCCTCTATTTGCTAGCAATGGAAATATAACAGCAGAAGATATTTATGATATGGCTTGTAACCAAGTTGTTAGCATATCGACGAAATATGAATATCCCGGTGGTTTTTATTCAGGGATGAACCCCAGCTCTTCTAACACTGAATCGGGCTCTGGTTTTATCATTTCCAGCGATGGATATATTTTAACCAATTACCATGTGGTGGAGACTTCATATAAAAATAACCTGCCTCTCATTGTGATGCTCAACGATTGGGCAGAATACGAAGCAACGGTTATGGGTTATGATATTAATAATGATGTGGCTTTGATAAAGATTGAGGCAACGGGACTGAGTCCGGTGATTATAGCAAATAGCGACAATATAAAAGTCGGTCAAACCGTATATGCCGTGGGAAATCCTCTAGGAGAGCTGGTATATACGATGACCGATGGGATAGTCTCTGCGCGTGACAGGGAAGTTTCCGTTGATGGTAAGACAATTAACACATTCCAATTTAGTGCTGCTGTAAATTCTGGTAATTCCGGTGGTCCTTTGTATAATAGTCTTGGCGAGGTAATAGGAATAGTTACAGCAAAGCCCAGAACGGCATCGGTGGAAGGTATTGGATTTGCCATACCCATTAATGATGCAATAGAAATTGCCATGGAGCTCATCGAATTTGGATACATAACGGGCAGACCTTTGATGGGCATAACAGTCCAAAACGTGACAAGCGCAAATGCTGCTTTCTATGATTGGGTCATAGGTGTCTGGGTCATGTCTGTACTAGATAATTCGGCAGCAGAAAGGGCCGGCATCTTAGTGGGCGATATTATAACCAGCTTGGGTGAAGTAGATATTGAAACTCATGATGAACTGACCTTCAACCTGCGAAAATACAAAGCCGGCGACACAACAAATCTAATAATATGGCGAGACGGCGAGTACATAGAACTAAGCATAACCCTAGACGAAGACCTATCAGCAGGACAAGCCAGATGAATTAGGAATTAGGAATGAGGAGTGAGGAATGAGGAGTTAGGAGTGAGGAGTGAGGAGTGAAGAGTGAGGAATGAGGAGTTAGGAGTGAGGAATGATGTGTGTGGATTCCACCACATCGTGCCACATTCGTAGGGCGCGGCATCCCTGACGCGCCGCTTCGCCGATTCACATAAATTCCACCGAATCTCATAACATTTCGTAGGGCGCGGCATCCCTGACGCGCCGCTTCGCCGATTCACATAAATTCCACCGAATCTCATAACATTTCGTAGGGCGCGGCATCCCTGACGCGCCGCTTCGCCAATTCATATGGATTCCACCACATCTCACCACATTCGTAGGGCGCGGCATCCCTGACGCGCCGCTTCGCCGATTCACATAAATTCCACCGAATCTCATAACATTTCGTAGGGCGCGGCATCCCTGACGCGCCGCATCGACAACTCATATGGATTCCACCACATCGTGCCACATTCGTAGGGCGCGGCATCCCTGACGCGCCGCTTCGCCAATTCATATGGATTCCACCACATCGTGCCACATTCGTAGGGCGCGGCATCCCTGACGCGCCGCATCGCCAATTCATATGGATTCCACCGTATCTCACCACATTCGTAGGGCGCGGCATCCCTGACGCGCCGCTTCGCCAATTCATATGGATTCCACCACATCGTGCCACATTCGTAGGGCGCGGCATCCCTGACGCGCCGCTTCGACAACTCATATGAATTCCACCATGTCTCGCCACATTCGCCTGGCGCAGCATCCCAGGCCGCATCGCCGATTTGTTTACCTTTTTGTTAAATTCACTATGGTTATAATACTGTCATATATCATTGGTATACATAGCAATATAATTATGGTGGTACAGAGTTGGTAATAACGTTTCTTTTTCTGTGTTGCCAATTGCCAATTGCCATCATGATTATATGAACCACCCATTCGTAAAAAAGCAGCAAGCTTACTGGTAGCTACAGACTCTCTAATGAATCTATGAATCAATACTATATGCATAAATAATGCTGTCCAATGTATCAACGGCATTATTCCATTTTTTATAGCTATTATTCTAGGACCCAATATTATTGCAACTAGAGCTAATGTGAAAGCAATAAGCCTGTTTTTCATTTTTCGGACTACAATAGCTAGTTCTGTTAGGTCTGTATGAATCTCTGGAGCATTCTCAGCTTCATTTGAGCGAAACACTCCCATATTCCATACACTGCATACGAATTCCCAACCGCTCTGTGCATATAGTGCCTTGCGTGATTCTATCTGCAATTCAATGATATCTACGAACTGTCCGAAATCGACTCGGTATTTATATTGCATGGGCTCCCCTTTAACAAAGCTTGCTTTTTCGCCTAATAATGCTTCTAGATGCCAGCCTTCGGCTGACATTTGAGCATACATACTCTCCTGTTCGCCAATTTGCCATTTTTCAGGTATCCATGTTGTTTTTTTTTCTGCGACAGACATAAATCTAACACTCCCTTCGTCTATGCTTTTATGTATGACACAGCATCTCTGACGCGCCGCATCGCTAATTTATATGGATTCCACCATGTCTCGCAATAACTCCAATACCGTTTCAATGCTCTCCTCGCCTGTATATTGAAGCTTGAATATGTAGTCATTTAGCTTTGCATATATGACAAGTCCTGTTGTATCGTATTCTCGGCCATCATGTACGCGCAAATCGTCAAAAGCTATATCATCATATGGTTCGAATCTATAATGGTACACGGAATCTTCATCTTTTCTGAATAAATCCTGAAAAATAATGGGAGTCATCCAGGAAAATCGCAAATGGTATATATTTACCGATAAATGTGGTGAATAATCCTTAAATAAATATCGGTTAAATGAGTCGTATTTCCAGGGACGTTCTGGAACTGTACCATTTTCTGTTATTACTATATATGAATACATGGCAGGAGACCATCTATATTCGATGCTGTTACCGTGGTCAATCCCTCTTGATTCATGTCCTGGCTTTTTAATGAGCGAAGTATCATTTTCTATATCTGCAAGACGGATAATGCTCATACTACTCCCAGAAATATCAATGGATTTCGTAGTTGGGAGAAGGTTTACTTCCTTATAGATATAGTTAACTTGTATAATCATCCATATGTATATTGTTATGATAGAACCAAGTATTATATAATATCGGTTTCTTTTGCGAAGTGGTTTTCGCCAGTCAGCTTCATGATTATATGAGCGACCTTTTCGTAATTGGGAGACTAACCTAGCAGTGGACATAGATTCTTTTATCATGAGATACATCCCAGATATAATACTAATGAATTGAATGAAAAGTATATCTAAATCGAAAGTTATAAAATTGAATAGTGTAAATCTGTTACCAGGATTTTTAATAATATACCGAATCAAAAAATATATAATTATCATGAGAAATAGAGTAGATCTAATCGTTCGGTTTCTTATTTTACGCATTGCATATGCAAGCTCAGCTGGGTCAGAATATATCTCTGGGGTATTTGCGTCTGCTGGCGAGCGTAAAACGCCCATATCCCAGTTGTCGCAAACATATTCCCAACCGCTTTGAGCATAAATATCTATGCGTGCTTCGGTAAAATTTCCAAAATCCACTCTATAAGTATATTGCATGGGCTCCCCTTGGGTAAAATAGGCTTTATCGCCCACTATGTCATCCAGGTGCCAACCCTCTGCAGACATATGGGTAAACCAGCTCTCATGTTCGCCAAGCTGCCATGCTTCTGGTCTGCGCTTGCGTTTTGTTTTGGCTTCCGACATTATTAACCCTCCCCTTCTCCCTCGCCATCGCGCAGCATATCTTTAAGGCGCTGGTATTCAATGCGAAATGCGACTCTTCCTTCTGGAGTTATTCGATAAACCTTCCTACGCCCGTCATCTTCTTCCAAAGAGATAAGACCATCCTTTTTCATACGTGTGAGTACCCCATATAGTGTTCCAGGACCCATGATAAGCCTCCCCTGGGAGGCTGTTTTTATTTCCTGCATCATTTTGTAACCATGAGACGGATTCATCAGTGCCAAAAGCACATAATACATAGCCTCCGTCATAGGACCTCCAGAATACGGCATGGGGTAACCTTCTTTCTATTATGCTACGCGATACTATGCATAACGATATATCGTATAGCATAATAATACTATACGATATTTTTAATGTCAAGGGGAAATATTAAATTGCTGTTTATTAAGATAGCAACAAAGCAACGCTGCTCGCAATGACACTGGGTTATTAGCTCGTGACTAATAACTATTATGCAAGCCGTGACAATTCTGCTCAAACTATGGGAGCAAATTCATCCATAAAAGTAAGCATTTTTATAATCATATCAGCCAAATCGTTATCGATGGTAGACCAGCTGTAGTAGTAACCAGGATAGTAGTTGCACAATTGGTATTCCTGCCCTTGATACTTTACACTTGTGTTTGCTAAAGGTCGTTTGCCTGTTTTATCAGTTTGAATGCAATACTTACATAAATTGCATTCTTTAGTTTGCTTAACAACAAATGCATGCAAATCCTCGTCCATAGATTCAAATGCTTCCAAATATGTTTTCATTCCATTTGGTATGCAAAGACCAAATATTGCTGGCTTTGCAGTATAAAAATCGTATTGAGCAGATATTCCCGTATGTTTGATTTTATATTCAAAGCCTCCCCTTGGCGGGTCTTTATGCCAAATGGGATTGGCAATAGTTAAAGTCAAATTGCAATCGCTTGCTATAATTTTATATATATTATACCTCTTATATCCATGTTCAATCATCCAATTCACTATTTTGTTAAATGCGGATTCACCCAGCAACTTTCCATATATTTTAGTAGTATAGGGATAGTTATCATCAAATAAACAATGGGAGAAAGTAGTAATGTTTGCTCCTTCTTTTGTGGACATCCACTTCCAAGCAGGGGGTAAACTTGACAAATTATTTATACCAAGCTGCGAGAGAATTGCTGCTTGTCTATTGTTCAAAACTACATCATCACCCTGCCCAAGAAGAAACATAGCTTGCATTAGCCCGCCAACAGATTTGGTAAATTTTCGCATATCATTTATCAGCTTTGGTTTTCCGTATGTATTCTTAGTGCGAGTAGGATAGACATCATCTTCGTGGAGCGATGGAACAAAAAGCAGTGGCTCATCAAAGGCTAGCTGATATATACCTTTGACTATATCATAAAAGCTCTCTTGCTCCGATACGCTAACTGGTGCTCTTTCGTCAGGAACAAAGTCGGGAAACATATCTATATAACCCTGCGCCATTCTCTGCTCTAAACTCGAATATTCCATCAACACATTACCTTATTGTTTGTTTATACTTAGCGGTTATACTTATTAATTGCTATCTTCGCTGTTATGAAATCAAGAAACTCATCCAATGTACCCTTTGTGAATCCATCTTTTGCTAGGACAACTATTTGCTTTGCTTTTGTCCTTAACAAGATGAAATTCTTGCTTTTTTTAATACTCTTTATTTGTGAAATAGGGATATTGTATTTTACATCGGTATTCATATAGACAGCATTAAAATTGCTTCTTCATTGATAATATACATAAATTCAATGGGAGAGCCTTGATTTACCTCCAAATCTCGTTTATATTGTATTTTCGTGTGTCTAATTATACGTAAAATTAAGAAAAACCAAAAAATAAATGGAAGAATAGGGATCATCACCCTTTGAGATAGCTTTACACTATCAAAGTATATGTATGTAAAAATGCCAAATAAGAAATAAGCAAACCATATTGAATGGACTACAACATATGAAGGATTTTTGATATATGCCCATCTGTAAAATTCAGCAAAAAACTCTTTTGTTCGTATATACTGATTCTCAAAAATTGATTCTAAAGCATGCTCTTCCATACATATCTCCTCCATATAGTGATAGAGTTTCAGCGCAGTTTATCATATAAGACGAAAAAAGTCTAATTGAGTTCCATAAAGACCCAGAAATTAGTGTTTCGTTACTGGTCATGGGTAACAATCCAGTGTCATTGCGATGAGCGAAGCGACGTGGCAATCTTAATAAACAGCAATTACAGCCTAGTAAGATCCTTCGCTATTGCTCTTAGATGACACTGTTAGTTCGTTCAATGTGTGCAATTACTAGCAATATTTTTGATTTATGCCCCCAATGACCAGCAACCATTGTTTCACGTGAAACATCGATTTTACCTGAAAATTTCTTGTAAAGCGGGTGAAATGTGTTTAATCTCACTAGAACACGATTGAGTAGCGTGTATGTCTTCTGTTGTGCGCGTCTAATGTAGGTCGCGTCTAATGTAGGGCGTGGCTGCTGTAGAGCGCGGCTAATGTAGGGCGTGGCTTCTGTAGGGCGCGGCTTCTGTAGGGCGCGGCTTCCCAGACGCGCCGCAAGGTATCCACAGCAACAACAATAGCGCGTCAAAAATTCAGCAAGGTATCCACAGCAACAACAATGGCGCGTCAAGGATTCTGCAAGGTATCCACAGCAACAACAATAGCGCGTCAAGGATGCCGCGAGGTATCCAAAGCAACACAGGCGGCGCATCAAGGATGCCGCGCCCTACACCTGTTACGGTAATATGTCTTAGTAAATAAATCAACGAATGTAAATTGTTTACCTCGCAACTACTTTGTGGCGTTGTTTATTAATTGCTATTTTCGCTGTAATGAAATCAAGAAACTCATCTAGTGTACCCTTTGTGAATCCGTCTTTTGTTAGGATAATTATTTGTTCTGTTTTTGTCCCTAATATAATGAGATTTTTGCTCTTTCTTATCCTCATTATGCGCGAAATAGGTAATTCGATTTTTCTTTCGGTGTTTAAATACTCAGCATTGAAAATTATTTCTTCAGTGATTATAAGCCTAACTTCAATGGGAACACCTTGATTTATCTTTAAAGAATGGTTGTAGTTTGACTTTGTGAATCTAGTTATTCGTAAGAATACAAATAAAAGAAATAAAAAAGGAAGCATAATGAGCATCACCTTTTGATATTGTTTTACATTATCTCTGTATATGTTAATATACAGACCGAACGATAAAAATATTAACCACAAAAGATGAGTATAAACAGACGAAGGACCTTTAAAATGCGTCCATATGAATAATTCAGCAATAAATTCCTTAGTATGAACACAATGCGTCTCAAAAATTGATTCAGAAGTAAGTTCCTCCATACATATCTCCTCCATATAGTGATAGAGTTTCAGCGCAGTTTATCATATAAGACGAAAAAAGTCTAATTGAGTTCCATAAAGAATCAACAACTAGTGTTTCGTTACTGGTCATGGGTAACAATCCAGTGTCATTGCGAGGAGCGAAGCGACGTGGCAATCTTAATAAACAGCAATTACAGCCTAGTAAGATCCTTCGCTATTGCTCTTAGATGACACTGTTAGTTCGTTCAATGTGTGCAATTACTAGCAATATTCTTGATTTATGCCCCCAATGACCAGCAACCATTGTTTCACGTGAAACATCGATTTTACCTGAAAATTTCTTGTAAAGCGGGTGAAATGTGCTATAATACCACAAGGACACGAATGAGCAGGGTGTATCGTGTCCATATATCAGTGATATATCACGGAGGCATATTAATGGCGAAGGTAATTGCAATAGCGAACCAAAAGGGTGGCGTTGGGAAAACAACCACTTGTGTAAACCTTTGTGCAGCCCTTTTGGAGCAAAAAAAACGAGTGTTGCTCTGTGATATGGACCCCCAAGGGAACGCAACATCAGGATTGGGAATCGATAAAAACAAAGTTGACCCCAATATTTACAATGTATTAATTGATGGCATCAAAGCCAGTGAAGTAATTGTAACAACACCCTATGGTGATGTCCTACCCTCAAATAAAATTCTCTCTGGCGCCGGCATCGAGCTTGTTACAACAAATGATAGAGAATTTGTCTTAAAAAATGTTTTATCAAGTATAAAAGAACAGTATGATTTCATATTGATAGACTGTCCGCCTTCTCTGGAAATGCTCACCCTGAACTCTTTATGCGCAGCGGATACAGTGCTGATACCCGTTCAATGCGAATACTTTGCATTGGAAGGACTGTCTGATTTAATGACAAGCATCAGGATGATAAAGCGTTCACTTAATCCTTCCATAGACATAGAAGGAGTTTTACTAACAATGTACGACTCCAGGACGAATTTTTCTTCCCAGGTGGCTGCGGAAATAAAGAAGTTTTTTGGTCGAAAAGTATATACCATATCGATTCCACGCAATATTCGATTGGCAGAAGCACCCAGTCACGGTATGCCCGTGACTGCCTATGATAGAAGCTCTAGGGGTTCGGTGGCATATATCGAACTTGCAAAGGAACTAATTAAGCGAAACGAATAGCAATAATATTGTTTGACAAATGAGTAATAGCAAAACGCATATAAAAAAGGGGGAAGGTAGAGTGAAAGCAAAAGGATTAGGAACAGGTTTGGGAGCTTTGTTTGGAGATGCAGCAATCACAGGTGTCTCAGGTGATTTTGAATATGTCCCAATACAATTGGTGGAGCCAAGAGAAACTCAGCCGCGCCTTGTATTTGAAGATGATAAAATTCAAGAACTGGCAGAATCAATTCGGGAACATGGAATACTCTCGCCACTCACGGTACGCCGTATAGGAGAGGGTTATTACCAAATTATCGCCGGAGAACGAAGATGGCGCGCTGCTCGCGAAGTGGGTTTAGCTGAAATTCCGGTTAGAATCATCGAAGCGGACGATAAAACAGCTCTTGAAATCGCACTGGTGGAAAACCTACAAAGGGAGGATTTAAGCCCTATTGAAGAAGCCCGCGGTTATAAAGCATTGATGGATGAATTTGGTATGACCCAAGAACTGGTTGCTTCAAGGGTGGGAAAATCACGTCCTGCAGTTGCAAATGCATTAAGACTACTAACACTGCCACAGGAACTCATCGATTTTGTTGGCAATGGTTTTCTTTCGGTGGGTAGCGCAAGGGCTCTGCTAGCAATAAAAAACATTGATGAAATGCTTCTGGCAGCAAAGCAGGTCGTGGAAAAGGGGATGAATGTTCGCGAGGTCGAAAATCTCGCAAAGAGGATCAACAAAGGCAAAGCAGAAGCTAAACCTATCGCAAGCTCAGAAGTAGATTATGTTGCCCATGCTCAAAATCAACTCTCTGAAGCCTTGGGGCGAAAAGTCACAATCAAGCAGGGTAAGCTCAAAGGCAAGATAGAATTGGAATATTATGACCTAGATGATTTTAATGAGCTTTTTGATTCCCTTGTAAAACGAATAAATAACAAAGCGAAATAGCAGCAGCTTGTAAATACTATACTTTAGGCACAAAACCAATTACAAATTACATTTTGTATTAAAAATTTGGCAAGAATTTTATAATATGCTACATTTAATAAAGGCGGTATAGATTATGATAGATATTAAGTTAATTAGAGAAGAACCCGATATTATAATTGGGAAACTATTGAAAAGAGGGGTCGATCATTCAGCTGAAATAGCTAAAATCACCCAATTGGATGCTCAGCGTAGGGCTGTAATTGCAACAGTTGAATCAGACAAAGCGGAGCAAAATAGAGTTTCCAGAGAAATCCCAAGAATTAGAAACGAAGGCGGAGACACAGAAGAAATAGTCGCTCAAATGAACGAGCTAAAGGAAAAGATTCGTCTTGGTGAAGCGGAGTTAAAAACTGTTGAAGACGAACTGGATGATCTTATGCTCAGGCTTCCAAATGTACCAGACGATGATTTGGTCGGGGGAGGCAAAGAAAACAACGAGCCTTTGAAGTACTTTGGCGAACTTCATACCTTTGACTATGAAGCGAAAAACCACGTTGACTTATGCACAGACTTAGGACTTATCGATTATCCAAGGGGCGCAAAACTTGCGGGAAGTGGGTTTTGGGTCTATAAAGGCATGGGTGCAAGGCTAGAGTGGGCGCTTTTGAACTTTTTCATCGATACCCACATTGCTGATGGATATGAGCTTATGCTCGTTCCACATATGCTTGAGTACCAATGTGGGGTCACCGCAGGGCAGTTTCCCAAGTTCGAAGATGAAGTTTTTAAGATTGAAAACCCCACAGATGACAGAATGCGCTATATGCTACCCACGGCAGAAGCGGCTCTTGTGGCTCTACATCGGGACGAAATATTATCGGAAGAGGAATTACCAAAAAAATATATATCATATACTCCTTGTTTTCGCCGCGAAGCCGGTACCTATGGTTCAGATGAGCGTGGAATGATTCGTGGGCATCAATTTAACAAAGTGGAAATGGTGCAATTCACCACTCCAGAGGGCTCTGAAGAAGCCTTTGAAGAATTGGTGGGCAAAGCAGAAGCCCTTGTTTCAGCTTTAGGCTTTCATTTCAGGACTGTCAAACTTGCAGCAGGAGATGTTAGTGCAGCGATGGCAAGGACTTACGATATAGAAATCCAAATACCATCAATGAATGGTTATAAGGAAGTTTCTTCTGTTTCCAATGCCAGATGCTATCAAGCGCGGCGAGGAGCCATGCGCTATAAGCGAGCCGACACAGGCAGGACAGAATTCATGCACACCCTCAATGGTTCTGGACTGGCAACAAGTAGGATTTTACCTGCACTCGTGGAGCAAAACCAGCAAAAGGATGGTAGTGTCATTATCCCCGAAGTGCTTAGACCATATCTTGGTGGCATTGAAATAATTGCCCCATAGATTATTTTTAATGGTGTGGCTGCTTTAATAACTACCATACCATTTGACGAGATTAAATACATGAAAAAAATACTAGCTGAATTTAAAAGCTTCGCCATTAAAGGCAATATGTTCGACATGGCAGTGGGTATCATAGTTGGTGGAGCTTTCAGTGCCGTCGTTAATTCGATTGTTACAAACATTATAACACCACTAATTGGAATACTTGTCGGAGTAAACTTAAAAGACTGGAAGGTAGTACTTCCAAGACTATATGGCAACGCAGAACCAAGCGTCTTGAATATTGGTATGTTTTTAGACAGCTTAATAAATCTGTTTGTTGTTTCGGTAACAATGTTTATCATCGTTAAAGCAATAAACACATTTCGCAAAAAAAACGAAGCAGCAGAACCAGCACCGCCAAAACCATCTAAGGAAGAGCTGCTCCTTGAAGAAATCAGAGACATACTAAAAGAACAGCAAAAATAAGCATTATATTAAAAAGGTTTCGTTCGCTGTGTTTAGCGAAGGAAAAAGTCCGCTAAATGCAGCCGAGTGGCACTTACTCTTCAACTTATTTTGGGTGGAGACTATTTCAAGGCGGTCAGTATAGAAAATCTAGATC
This sequence comes from Oscillospiraceae bacterium, assembly GCA_009777775.1. Lineage (GTDB taxonomy): Bacteria > Bacillota > Clostridia > Oscillospirales > Oscillospiraceae > WRMH01. Next base: position 60,282 of record WRLE01000009.1, on the reverse strand, counting down.
CCCACTTGTATGCTGGAGCTGATTAAATCATGGAATCCTCGGTAACCCTTGGAAAAATTATCGAAGACGGCACAGCAAAACTGAATATTGAAATGCCGACCAATGCCATCGAAGCATTTGGCGTATATTTTGCATTTCTTGAAGAAAAGAGCAAGGAGATTAATCTTACTAGCATAACGGGTGTTGAGGATGTTGCACAGCTGCATTTTCTAGATTCACTAGCCATGCTCATGGTGGATAGCTTTGATGGCAAAAGAGTTATCGATGTAGGTAGCGGAGCGGGATTTCCAGGATTACCTATAAAAATCGTGATACCAACAATGGAGCTAACTCTTTTGGATGCGACAGCTAAAAAAGTTGATTTCTTACGTGCATTGAGTTCGGAATTAGGTCTGGAAACGAATTGCATACATGAACGTGCCGAAGAAGCCTCGCAAAAAGAGCAGTTTCGAGGGAAATTTGATATTGCAATATCAAGAGCGGTTGCTCGATTGAATGTACTATGTGAATTGTGCCTACCGTTTGTATGCATAGGCGGAATGTTTTATGGGATGAAAGGTATTGATTCCAATGACGAAATCGAAGAAGCGCAAAATGCAATAGTGGCTCTTGGAGGAAAAATTGAAAGCATTGTAGATTATGCAATACCCGAAACTGATATACACCATAGGATAATCGGTATCAAAAAAACTGCGTCTACACCAGACGCATACCCTCGCCGATTCGCCAGAATTAGCAAGTCACCACTATAACTTAGCAAATAATAGACCTTGACGATATGAAGAACATACAATGTTTCACGTGAAACACAATAGATATTCCCCGGTTTATAAAACCGGGGCAAAACTGCGTTGCCGAAGATATGTTCCCAAAGATGTATTATCAAGGAACCGATGCAAAACAAGCCTCTACAGCTAAACTACAAACATATTGATGTGTCACAAACGGACACTGAGCGAATAGTAAAAATCATTTATTAAGATAGAGGAGACCCTATTATGCAGACGCTTGCTAAGGCATTACAGGAAGTTTCAGAATTTAGACAATTGCTTGCAGGAATCGAAGGCGGAGCTTGCCCTCTTGTGTTGTCAGGACTTTCCGAGATTCACTGCGCCCATGTAGTCGCAGCAATCAGGTCGGAAGTTATGCAACCCATTGTTGTAATATGCGCTGACGATGATGAAATGAATAGACTAGCCGGTGATGTGGCTTCACTTAGTTTTGAAAACACTCACACTTTAGCTGCCAGAGAGTTTACATTCTATAATGCTGAGGTTGTTTCCCGACAAAATGAACAACAAAGAATAGCAACGCTTACGGCAATGATGGAAGGCAATGCACCCATTGTGGTTATGACTATAGGCGGTGTTCTTCAGAGGACAATGCATCCTATGAAACTCGCCAAATCCTTGCACATTTTAAAAATTAATAGCTCATATGATATGAATGTGGTCATAGAAACGTTAATTTTATGTGGTTACAGTAGAAGTGATCAAGTGGAGGGTACTGGACAATTCGCAGTTCGCGGAGGTATAATTGACTTCTTTTCTCCTATGTATGAAGAACCAATCCGTTGCGAATTTTTTGGAAATGAAATAGATTCCATGGGGTTTTTCGATATAGAATCCCAACGAAGGACTGATCAAATCAGCATGGTTCAGATTGTACCAGTTGCTGAAACACTAATATCCCATTACGAGAAAGACGGAATGGTGGGGGCTCAAGGCTTAGCTGCTGAAATTGAGGAGCAAATCAATAGGCTTGATAAACGAAAAGCAACTAGCCAAACCCTTTTGGAAAACTTATCATTGGACATGGAGCGAATTTTACATAGTAGCAACTTTTCTGCAGCAGACAGGTACATCGAGCTAATTTATCCCATGGCAACGGCTCTAGATTATATAGCCTCAGATACAATTGTGATTATGTGCGAACCTCTTCGTATTAAAGAAAGAGCAGATAATTATCTCAAACTCCTTGGCGAAGATAGTGTTACATTACTTGAAGCTGGGATTTTAGAAAGCAGTTTTATCCGTTTTTCAGAGGATTGGGGAGGCTTTTTAAATATAATCAGTAAATTCGCAACTATAATGACAGATAGCTTCTCTGCCAGCTCATATCCGCTGGGACCACGCATGATGCTCAATATGAGTACGAAACGCCTTCCATCATATGGAGGAAGTCTTGATACAGCAGCTTCGGATATAGCCCATTACAGAGAATCAGGTTTTCGAACGATAATCATGTGCCGAGATCAACGGAGCGGAAGACTATTAAAGGAACACTTGGACGAACGTGGCATACCATCAGGTTTGGATTATTCATTACAAGAGCTACCCAAAGCAGGCGAATGTATAATATCAGAAGGATATCTTTCAGCGGGCATGGAATATCCAGGGATTAAGCTTGCTGTGATAACTGAAGGTCAAATATCCTTAGGACCCATTTTTAGCCGAAGAAGGAGAAGCAAGGCTAAAGCAAATAGAGAACGGATACAGAGTTTTTCCGATTTGTCACCAGGGGATTTGGTTGTCCATGACCATCATGGTATTGGTAGATTTGTGGGACTTTTCAAAATTCCTGTGGATGGAGTACGCAAAGATTATGTGAAAATTGCATATGCTGGCACAGATAGTTTATATGTTCCTGCAACACAATTGGATACGATTGCAAAATACATTGGCGGAGGAACAGATGGAAATACCGAGGGAAGCACTAGGCGTTCCGTCAAGTTATCCAAATTAGGTGGCACAGATTGGTCACGGGTTAAGTCTCGTGCAAAATCAGCAGCTAAAGAAATGGCAGCAGAGCTTATAAAACTATACGCAGAGCGACAGCGAATCAAAGGTAATGCCTTTCCCGAAGATTCGATTTGGCAGACGGAGTTTGAAGAAAAATTTGGATACCAAGAAACAGATGATCAATTAAAATGCGCTGATGAAATCAAAGCTGATATGGAAAAGCCAATACCAATGGATCGACTATTATGTGGTGATGTGGGTTATGGGAAAACAGAAATTGCCTTGCGAGCAGTGATGAAATGCGTTTTGGGAGGATTTCAAGCAGCGATACTAGTTCCAACGACAGTTTTAGCACAGCAGCATTTTGTTACATCCATGCGACGATTTGCCGGATACCCTGTCAATATAGAGGTGCTTAGCCGTTTTAGGAGCAAAGCGGAAGTGAAAGCTGCTTTGAAGGGACTAGAGAACGGGAGTGTCGATTTAGTCATAGGTACCCATAGATTGCTTCAGAAGGATGTCCACTTTGCAAAGCTGGGCTTATTGGTGGTGGATGAGGAGCAACGTTTTGGTGTCTCCCACAAAGAACGACTAAAGGAATTATCAAAACAAGTGGATGTGCTTACGTTATCTGCAACACCCATACCTCGAACACTTAATATGGCACTGAGCGGTGTTCGTGATATGTCCACCATTGAAGAACCGCCACAAAGCAGACATCCTGTTCAGACCTATGTACTTGAACATGAATGGAGTATTTTATGCGATGCCATCAGAAGGGAGGTTTCCCGCGGAGGGCAGGTATATTATTTACACAATAGAATCGAAAACATCGAACGTGTCACTGCATCTCTTTCTGAAATGCTAGAAGGAGTAAGCCTAGCTGTTGCCCATGGTAGAATGGATGAGGATAGCCTGAGCGAAGTGATGGAAAGAATGACGGCTGGAGAAATCCAAGTATTGGTATGCACTACTATTATTGAATCAGGTATCGACATACCCAATGTGAATACACTGATTGTGGAAGATGCAGATAGGCTTGGTTTGGCACAGCTGCACCAAATAAGGGGGAGAGTCGGTCGTTCACCTCGTCGCGCTTATGCTTATTTGACATTTCGAAGGGGGAAGGTCTTGTCTGAAGTGGCTCAAAAGCGGCTTAGTGCAATTCGAGAATTCGCAGAATTTAATTCAGGATTCAAGATTGCTATGCGTGACTTGGAAATCAGGGGAGCGGGAAGCTTGCTGGGAGCGGAACAATCGGGACATATGTTAAGCGTTGGATATGATATGTATCTGAAACTATTGGAAGAAGCCGTCCTGGAAGAAAAGGGTGAAAAACAGCAGACAAAAGCAGAATGTCCAGCAGACTTAAATGTGGAAGCCAGTATACCGGAAAAATATGTTCCCTCAGGTGGCCAGAGGATGGATATATATCGGCGCATTGCCCTTATTCGCACTAAGGAAGATTGCGACGATATGATTGATGAACTCATAGACCGATATGGAGACCCACCCAAGGAAGTATTGGCTCTCACATCAATTGCTCTAATGCGAAGCGAAGCGGCAATTGCAGGAATTACAGAAATTACGCAAAAAGATGGATGGCTCCAGCTAAAGCTTTCGGATTTTGAAATGGATAATATTTCAAGGCTATATGGGCTTGAGGAATACACTGGTAGAATAAAAGTTATAGCAGGTACTGATCCTGCAATAGCGCTCAAACTTGTGGATTCAGCCATTATAGACGAAGCAGTGAATCTGGTAAGGGCTTATCAAAGCTGCCAAATGGCATAATTGCAATTTATAACTGAAAACAAATTGGCGAATGCTACTAATATAGCACTCGCCCTTTTTGATTTATTATAAGCATTGGGAGTATATCATTTAAAACGAACAGGCTCCTGCTGTTTCGTTTTTATGGAATAAATTTTTATTTTGGTATACTGGCTCGCATGTTATGTTCACACCAAGCTGGCGGAATACGTTGATATCGACCTGGGATAGTATGACACTTGAATGGGCTTCTGAGTAAGCCAGTTTTGGAAGTTGCTCCAGTACCAGTTCGGCAGTGGGGTTTGTGGCTGTACTGATGGCAAGGGCTATCAAGACTTCATCTAGATGCAGACGTGGGTTTTCGTTTCGCAGATAGCCGACTTTTAGTTTTTGGATTGGTTCTATTAAAGCAGGAGATATTAATGGAACTCTATCATCAATATTGGCGAGATACTTCAAAGCATTGAGCAGTGCAGCAGATGATGCACCAAGTAGCTCTGAAGTTTTTCCAGTGATAAGGGTACCATCGGGAAGTTCAATGGCTACGCAAGGACTGTCGGTTAGTGTTGCTTTATTCAAAGCAGGTGCAACAGAAGGTCTGTCGTTTTGGGACAAGCCAGCATTGCTCATTAATATTTCCAGCTTTGTTGCAGCTGTTTTGGCTAAAACGCCTTTTGCATAATCCAGTTGGGTATGGAAATAACGCCTGATTATTTCTTGCTGAGATGCTCTCTCACAGACATCCTCGTTGGTGATGCAATATCCAACCATGTTTACACCCATGTCTGTTGGTGATTTATATGGACTAGCTCCCCATATTCTCTTGAACATTGCATTTAAAATTGGGAATACCTCAATGTCACGATTATAATTTACAGCGGAAAGCTCATAAGCTTCAAGATGAAATGGGTCAATCATATTCACATCGTCAAGGTCGGCTGTAGCTGCTTCATAAGCTAAGTTAATCATGTCTTTTAAGGGCCTGTTCCATACTGGAAAGGTCTCGAATTTGGCATAACCAGCCCTTACCCCTCGCATATGCTCTTGATATAACTGGGATAAGCAGGCAGCCATTTTACCGCTGCCAGGACCTGGAGCAGTTACAACAACTAAGGGGCGGGTTGTTCTAATATAGTCGTTATTGCCATATCCTTTTTCGCTTAAAATTAGTGAAATGTTGGATGGATAATGGGTTTCTGGAATATAATGCATTATGAAGACAGTTATTCCTAGATTTTCAAGATAGGCTTTGAATCTGTCCGCAGATTGTTGCCCCATGTATTGGCTTATTACAACGCTGCCAACGTATAAATCGCTATTTGTAAACTCATCAATGAGTCGTAAAACATCATCATCATATGAAACACCAGTATCGCCAACAGATTTGCTGGAATCAATGCTGGAGGCATTTATAACAATCACGATTTCGGCTTTGTCTGCAAGGGTCTTTAATAAGTGAACCTTAGTGTCAGGCAAGTATCCCGGCAACACACGAGATGCGTGCTGGTCATCGAAGAGTTTCCCCCCAAATTCCAGATACAATTTGTTGCCAAACATGGCGATTCTTTCCAATATCTTTTCCGATTGCAGTTTTATATATTTATCGTAATCGAACCCAACAGTATACACGGTAAAACTCCTATATTCAGACTATGCACATTGTATTTGCGCACTTTGTTATTTACTTAGGCATTTTATAGGAATCGGTATGGAAATGTCAAGTAACATAGCAAGTTATTATTAGCAAAATTAATTACACAAATTTGGTGGGTTTATATCGAATTTGATTGAATAAACTGTGAAATTGCAATGCCTAAAGTGCTGTGTCCTTCTGCGGAAAGATGCACATAGTCGTTTGTTCCAACGGAAATATGATCTGCTGCATCTATAAATAAGCATTCTTGAGATTTAGCAAGTTCCATATATAGAGCTCCAAGTTGCTTTGACTTTTCCACTGATTGACCACCAAATGACTGACCCAGTCGACTCGTTCCCACCACTTCATCTCCAATTGGAGTCGGCGCAATGAGTAGCAGCCTTTTTTCATCTTGCCAAATATTGGAGCTTTTTGCATATTCGATTAGCTGTCCCATATGCTCTGTTATTTGCTGTGCTGCTAAACCGTAGCTTTCTTTAACATCATTGGTACCAAGCATTATAATAAGTAGATGCACTGGAGCATGGGGCATAACTTGATCTGTGAATGCTTTCATGCCGTTGAGGTTGTTGTTCCACATGGTGTCATCAGTGGCAATGGTCCGCCCGCTGAGCCCTTCTTCTTTGACATCATATTCGCTCCCTAACAATTCAGCCATGACCACTGGCCATCTTCTCTCAAGCCTTCCACCAGGGCTGGAAAAATCAGCACCAAAGGTATTAGAGTCTCCGAAACATACAATTGTTTTTGACATATTTTCTATTCCTCTCATATTCATTATTTACTACTAGATTATACTATGTAAATAAGGAAATGCAAGAAAATGAAACAGAACTGCAAACGAAATCGCAGCTTGATTTAACTGGCAATAAAACTTGGGCAATTAAACTTGGGCAATTAAACTTGCAATCTTCAACTAAGTTTCAGCAGTTGACTTTGTGCTTGACACATATCTGCTACCTTGTTATACTAACATTTGCCTGATGGAAATGCCATTTACCCTGGACCAACAGGCGATAAACATCATATGCGCGAGTGGTGGAACTGGTAGACTCGCTAGATTCAGGTTCTAGTCCACAATACGTGGGTGGGGGTTCGAGTCCCCCCTCGCGCACCAATATAGAATCCTGTAACTGCAATGGTTACAGGATTCTTTTTGCTGCTAAAATATACGTTTGACCCCTAAAAATACCCCTAAGAGATTTTTGTTGATGCATTTTAATCGTTTTCTTAAGTTTGCTAAACTGCATTTTTTATGCTTCTGTAAAATGATTCCATACGTGCGGCCGATTCCTTTTTCATCTTTTCTGTGACATGAGCATATGTGTCCAAAGTAAATGAAATTGTGTGATGCCCAAGGGTTTCCTGAAGCGTCTTAATATCGTCACCTGAAGAAAGTGCTGCAACGGCATACGAGTGTCTAAGGTCATGAAATCGAAAATTTGGCAAGCCAATTCCAGCAGCAATTTTTTTGCAATGTAGGTATACGGTTTGAGCAGACAAATGGTTACCCAATTCATCTGTAAAAACAAGTTGCGTGTCGTTCCATGCTTCCCCTGCCCTGAATTTCCATTGCAGTTGATTTCGTCTTTGATCCTTAAGGATTTGCAGTATTGAAGGAGCGGGTGTTATAATACGCCCTTTGTTGTTTTTTGTCGCTACGAGTTCATAAATACCTGTCGATCGATTGCGTTGCAATTGTTTTGATACGTGAATAGTTCCACGTTCGAAATCCACGCTCTGCCAGTCAAGTCCTAACAGCTCGCCTTGTCGCAGCCCTGTAAACAATGCAACGGTATATAGCATTTCCCACCGGTGGCCTTGTATAGCATCGAGGAAGGCAGCCATCTGATCTTCATTTAATGGGGCAATCTCTTTTCTAACGATTCGGGGTAATTCAACAGCTGCACAGGGGTTTACTCTGATATAGTCAAGCTTAACTGCTTGTTGAAATGACTTGTGTAAAACACCGTGGATGTTTTTTACAGTTTTTGGAGATAAACCTTTTTTAATACCGTCTCCCTTTTGAAGTTCGTTGTATAACGACTGTATTGTATGCGCTGACAACGATTTGAGCGGCGATGAACCAAGACTAGGTTTGAGGTGAGTTTTACATATAGAAGCGTATTTGTCTGCTGTGTTAGGTTTTATAGCCCCTAAATATGTTGCAACCCAAATATCTAGCCATTGTTCAACCGTTAGCTTCGACGGCTCTATATAAGTGCCATCGTCAACGTCTTTTGTCAAAGCTGTTAGTTTTTGCCGGACATCTGCTTGAGTGTCCCCATATACGCTGCGACGCATCTGCTTACCCGTTCCTGAGTCATAATGTGTTGTTACTCGAGCTTCCCAACGCCCATCTGATCTCTGTCTTATCGTCCCGCTGCCAAAAGGTGCGCGGGTGTTCTTTTTATTTGCCATGTGTCTTCTCCTTTTCGGCGTGGTCAATCTGTCCACCTGATTCTTATTCTCTGCATCATTATAGATAATAACGACTATGCGAAAGCCTATATTGTTTATCTTGTAGAACTCCATTTTTCTTTTAGCAGGAGGAGTGTGTTTTGTATTTGGATAATATATATAGCATTAAGCATTTCAGCTGGAAATGATGTTAAGTTTCCGGTGCTTTTTTCGCGTACAATTATACTATCAAGAGCTGCAGACATACCAAATGGTAGCGATAGCATAGAGTGTTCAATCATATCAAGCAATTCGTTTGTCCAAACAGTTTCAAAACCACTCGATAAATAGTTTCTTATACAACCAATTACATTATGTGATAAAACGCTCATGTTCTCGAGCAAGAAATTAAGAGTACTGTGAACAGAATCGGGCTGATTTAGCTTTGTTTCATTTAGGTAGCGCAATGCATCAAGCGCATCATCGGACAACCCAAATTCATCATATGCGGTTACGTTTAGTGCATCTATTCCACGCAATATATAATCGCAGGTTGTGCCGAAAAAAACAGCAAGTTTAACCGTGTAGTCTGTTTTTAGGTCACGAGTCCCATTTTCCCATTGGTTTACTGTTTGCCTTTGCACGTGCAATGCAGCCGCCAATTCGCTTTGTGTTAAATTTCTCAACTCTCTAAGTCCTTTGATGCGTGACCCGATAGTGTTGCTTGTCATGTTAATCATCTCCTTGATGTTATCAAAATGTTGCTATTAGTATAAAGAGCAACAAATTAGTTGACAAAAATTTATGTTGTTGTTACCATTATACTATCACAGCATAAAAATAGCGTCAACAACAAATTTACATATTTTGCAAGGAGATGTTAATATGCAGTCCAGAAATGCTGATGTTCGAGAAGCGGTAAAAACAGCTGGGTTAAAGCTCTGGGAGGTCGGAGTTGCAGCGGGGTATGCTAGCGATAGCGTTTTTTCAAGGAAGCTACGCTTTGAGCTGAGCGTATCAGAGAAACAAAAAATTTTCGATGCAATCAAAATATTAAGGGAGGAAGCGACTGATGAATAAGGAAAAGCTTACATATACAATGGCAGAAGTTTCGCAGCTGCTTTCTCTTGGTCGTAATAGAACGTATGAATTACTTAAACGTCCTGATTTTCCTGCAATATGGGTGTCACCTCGCAGGGTAGTTGTGCCAATTAGTGCATTAGAGAGTTGGCTTGATTCACAAATCGAGAAAGAGCGGTGTAATGATGCTCATTAGTGTAGAAAACAATGTAATTGATGCCGATGCAATCGAACCAGACCACTTGAGAGAGTTGATGGATCGGGGATGGACTGCAGCACGATTGACAAATTTTATTGAGTTGTATGGGTGGTCGCTTCCTGAAATGAATGCTAATTTAGGACATTATCAAGACTACTCCACTGCTGAACTAAATTTAAACGGCTCTGACGCATTAAATCATGAGTTATTACAATTAAGAACGATAACCCCTGACTCTATCGAACGCAAGCCCAAAGAGTGGCTCTGGGAGGGGATTATTCAAAAGAGAAAGTTAAATTTCATCCAAGGCATTCCGCATGTTGGTAAAACATTCTTGCTATGTGCTTTGGCATCGGCGGTTTCGTGCGGTGGACTAGTACAGGGGATAAATGGTTCGATGGAGAAGTTAAAACAAGGCAAGGTGCTTCTATTTGAAGGCGATGATGATCTTGATGAAATAGCTGATAGGCTTGATATGTTTGATCACGAACCTAAAAACATTCACATTGTTCCATTCGAGGAACACCCAACACCTATCGGATCGCCTGAGTTTGAATACTTGGTACACAGCACAAAACCTGATTTAATCATCATAGATACATTAGCGCACTATTTGTCAACGAGAGTTGACCTAAACAATTACACAGAAGCAACCACTTTGTTTAAACCACTGAGGTTACTTGCTGAGGAATACAATGCGGCGGCGTTGACTGTTATGCATGTTTCGAAACATTCGGCATCAAATAACGGTGGTTTTGCCGTCCATGCAGCGATTGGCTCAACAGGAATTTCCGGAGTCGCTAGAACTTTACACACATTAGGTCGTATTTACGATGAATCTGGTAAGGCTACACCATTGAGGGTGCTTGCACCTGTTAAAACAAGTGCTAAAAGCGACGAACAAAGCGCGAACATTTGTTTCGAACTGTCAGATCGAGGATTCCTTTGGGCTGGAATTGACACAGAAATTACCGCAGAAAATTTGCTAACCCCACCTAAGCGGAAAAATAATTTTGCAAACGCTCCAGCACGCAGCGGATGTGAGGAGTTTTTAATGACATTATTATCAAGTGGTTCAGTGCCAGCTACAATGGCGACTGAAGCAGCGCAGGCACAGGGATACTCCGTAACAACCATTAAGCGCGCGAGAAAATCACTTGGCATCATATCATCAAGAGACCATAGTAAAAAAAGTGCGTGGCTTTGGAGTCTTCCAGAGGGTCACCATATTTCAAGTGGTGACCTTCTGAGCGAAGTGCCTGCAATTACTGGGTTTCTTACAGAAGGTCACCAAGTTTCAGATGGTGACCCTCTGGAGCATCAAGCGGTGTCTACACAAGTGCAAAAAGGGAGGATATAACCATGAGAACTGTTGATAATGCTATCGAACAGCTTGAAGAAATGGGCTTGGTTTTTCAATTAGCCGTTGATTACGAATATCGTGGAGATAGGAACGATGAAATTGATGCGCTGATTGCTACGCTAGCAAACGATAGAGAAGCTGTGCTTGACAACCTTTTAGCAAGAAGGTTTGTCCCACTACCTGACGATTTGTTGCTACCGCCGGAATGGGTGCTAAATGCGGCTATGAAGCAGTTTATACTTGATGCTGGTGAAGACCTACTTGATTGCATTGTAAAAGGTCATAGCGCATTGTGGGTGCTGCTGTGGGCGTTTCGTGCTCTATGTTTCCTATAGGGCGGGCAGGCATTATACAACCAGATGGAATGCTTATTGAATGAAAAATATGGCTTTGATGTCGAACGGTATAAAAATGACTGGGCGTTATATCGGAAACTGATAGATTGTACTGACAATGACGGTGAGAGACTTGGAGAAGTCGTTGCGCGTCTACGAAACTTTGGTGCGCAAGTATGAATAACGCGAAAATATCCGAAATTCTATACTACGAAGCTCGACGCCATGAAGCGCTTGCGCAAGTCTCTGAAGGTGCTATTCGTCAAGACCACATTGAAACAGCTCAAGCACTGCGAGAAGCAGCCGGTATCATCGAAAAAATCAAATGAACCAAGCATATACAATGCTCATATAAAAAGAGTGTTGTCAATAAAAACAGAAAGTAGGTATACAAAAATGGAATTTTACGCAAAACTTGATAAACAAAGGGAGACAGATCCGAAAGAGTTAATTGAGGCTTTGAACGAATTAAAGTCATCTGTACTCGAAGCGGCTCAAGAAGCCAGGGAAGCGGAACGCGCATATTATAACAGTGCCAACGAGGCAGCAAATAATGTTTCTGATAGGATTGTACAGCTCGAAAACCAAAGCAAGAAAATTGAAAAGAGCATCAAAGAACTCTCAGTACCGTTTGTGAAAGCAAACGCAGAACTCGACAATGAAGCTATCGCAAATATCCAAAATTCTAAAAAAACGTTAGAATCAGAATTGTTGCAAGTTAATGACGAAATTTCCTTGCTTAAAGGTGCGTCTGTCACAGGGGCTGATGCTCTATATGACGCTTGCGTTGAAAAAAATAACCTATATATAGAACGTGTGAAATCGTTTACTGAAGCGAAAGAAGCACTGCATAAATTGGCTACAGAGTTTGAAGAATCATTTGAAAAAATCAAAGAAACAACGTATAGTTGGTTAGGTGATGAAGCAAGATACGGTCTGGACTTAAAAAAGCTAAAGGCATATCACTTTGCAGATAGCGTTTCTGCTCTTAAAAACAATCAAGCAGAAACGAAAGCAGCTGACGAAGCCACTGCACTTGCGGAATCCGCAAGGAGTGTCTATACGCCTCGCACGGCATATCCACAATTTATGGAAATTGGTAACGATAAAAAGTTCTTTACTACATAGAAGGGAGTTAGATTATGAATGAACAATTATTGCCTCCATCGTTGAAGAAAATTCTAGCTGCACACGCAGCACTTAATAATTGCACAGATCCATGTTGCATTATCCATGTGTCAACGCAACAACGAAAAGATTATGAAAAGGAGCAACGCAATAAAGCAGCTGTTGAAGTAGAAGAAGCTGTTAGACTCTACAAAGAAATGCAATTACAAAAAAATTAGGTTCTTCCTAGGGGGGTGGGGGCTTATCGCGGGCTGTACCAGCCCGATTCCCCCTCACCTTGGGAAAAATCAAAATCACATTGGCGGTGGCGATTTGAAACGGAAAGGGACGGTAACAATATGACGATTACCAAAAAGGAAATAGCGGAAATATTCAATGTTTCCCAACGAACAATAGAACGGTTGGTTCAAGAGAATGTCCTTATTCCAGAATCGGCAACCAGAGGGAAACCGCAGAAGTTTGAAGTGCATGAAAGCGTCAAACGCTACACCTCGTATTTGCACGATAAAGGCGCAGCGGGACAGAAAGATGCTGAAACACAACGCATGGAAAAAGAACGCTTAACCGCTGATTTGAGGTACAAAGAAGGACGTGCAACGATAACAGAGCTGGAAGCACAGGAGCTTCAAGGCAAGATGCACCGCTCCGAAGACGTTGCCGCTTTTACAGAAGATTTGGTGTACACGATACGAGGCATGATGTTGGCTTTGCCTGGACGCTTGGCGATTGATGCGGCGGCGATGACTGACCCCGCTGAAGTATCTGCATTTATACGTGGCGAGGTATATGCAATTTTAGAAGAATTAAGCCGCTTCGAATACGACCCAGAGAAATATGCAGAACGTGTAAGGGAACGGCGTAACTGGAGTGGCAGTAGTAACGATGAAGAAGAAGGCTAATGTTTTTTGTCTTTTCCGATGCAATGAAAGCAAACAATGTCATGTGTATCTTTTTATTTTGTAGTACAATCTGTTCTAGTGTCTAGATAGTATTACATAGAGATTTAGCAAATCTTCACCTTTTTGAGCAAACTGGCTGTTAAGCCAGTTTGTTCATTAGTGTGCTGTATTCTTCGCAGCCATTTGCTTCTATCACCTCTGGAAATGGGGGGTCATAGAATGCAAGCGGTTTCTTTTTTGGTGTGCGTGGGTATTCCTTGCCGTCTGCCCCCGTTGAGGTTATAAAATTTACAACCTCACCACTTTCTTCCAGTCTTTTTCTAATGCCGCTAACCGTTGGCTGACATACTCCGAGCTGCTTTGCAATCGAGTTATCCGATTTCTCAGGTGTTTCCATCAGCTGCTGCCTGATAATCTCACGCTTGGTTTCTTGGTTGATTTGCCGCCTGTGAATATTCAATGCCCTTGCTAATTCTTTTGGTGTCACCTGATAGCAAAATGATTGCAAATATGTACATGCTGTTAAGTTATATTGTAAAGTGACCGATAACAAGCGTAGAACAAACGTTTGGAAAACATAAGGAGAATAGCGCATATGGAAGATAAAATGTTAAAAACGGTCGTAGAAAAATATTTTTCGCTCCCTAAAGAAGCGCAAAATGAGATTATGGAGTTTCTTTCTCTCCTAGAATCTCAAGCCGCTAAGGTTTCCGAAATGTCAGAAGAGTCCGAAATATACGATAGAGAACTAAATTGATAAATGGGAGTATGATATGAACATTGAAAAACGAGCCGCAGAATATTTCAAGCTGCTGATTATGATACTGGAAATGTCTGAATCGCAAGTGGCACTGTTTAGTCGTTATTTAGATCGGATAGCGTCCTCGCAATCGCCTGAAGCGCACGAACCTGAGCAATGTCAAATTCATTGACCTTTAAATTAATGTAATTTTTCCATGGTCTATTTGCTGTCTTTCATGTGTCCAATATATCGGACTGATTCAAATAAATTTTGACCCCTATTTTGACCCCTAAGAGAAAAATAAACAGAAACACACAAAAAGAAGCTTAACAAGCAATCACTAGTAATTGCAAGGGTTTTCGTGACTTGCTAAAACTAATTAATCCTTATTAAAACGACCGCCAGAGGGTTCGAGTCCCCCCTCGCGCACCAATATAGAATCCTGTAACTGCAATGGTTACAGGATTCTTTTTGTTGCTATAACACTCGTTTGACCCCTAAAAATACCTTTTAGAGAATTTGCTTCGAGGTAGTTAATAATGTGTGTAAATTACCCGATTTCACTCATTTTTTCCAAAATCCTCGTCATTGCAGTGAGATATTCTGCAAGTGCTGCGGGGTTATCCGAAATTGCTAATTCGATTTCGATTGATTTGTCATACCAGTCCATTAGTTCATCTAGCATGGACATATACTCCGTTAGTATTGAAAAATCGTTCGGGTCATCATCGAATTTAATCTGTAACTCTATGTATCGATCAACCCACGCTTCGTATTCTTCAAGGAACTCGACCCAATCGACGGTGGTTGTAGGTGGTTGTGGTTGTACGGATGGAGTGATAATATTGTCTATTGTGTCCTCATTATCTATTGTGTCATCTGAAGGTCGGTGAAAGCGTACCTCGTCTCCATTCGATGTATTAGTTAAAACAATTTCAGTATCGTTTGCTCGGATAATTCTATATGAAGAGCGGATCAAAATCTCACTTTCGATGTACGGTGGTTGTTCGTTGATGACATCAATACGACTATCGGATTCATCGTAGAAAAACCATCGATTGACTTCTGTTGGGTATCCGCTATCGAGATTGACATAGCGTACGGCATTATTAAAGTCTTTAACGAGTATGGTTTCGTTCACATTAAAATATGAATCCTCAGAGTATACACATACCCAGTCGCCATGCCATGATACTGGAAGCGAATCTGATTCGAGATATACAACAGATATTGCCTCCTCTTCCGAAGTACTCGGTGTATTTAAAATTTGAGTCTCTTCCGAAGCACTAGAAGTATTTTCGCTTTGATTCTCTTCGGTAGCATCAGGTGTACTTACACTTCGTGTCTCATCAGAGGAACTAGGTGTGCTTATAGTGTTTCCACTCGTATCGTTACCACCACTACAAGCGACCAATCCGAACATACAAATTACAAGCAGTATAACGAAAAGCATTTTTAAAGTTTTCTTCATTGATTTTACCCCCTATTGGTTAAGTTTTTACATTATACTAGATATAACCTACTAACACAATAGGAAATTATTCAATACTCACAGATTCAGATACTCTCTTACGCCGTTTTGTAATATCTGCGAAAAGTTTACATTATGCTTTTCACCAGCTTCTTTCAGCCACAATGGTATTGTTGCATTAATTTTCACTGACTTTCCCTCAAAGTAGTTTTTGTAAAACATTGTGTCGCAAGCGATTAAGGTAATGATGTCTTCATCATTTGCTATAATGCTTTTTATGCTGCTGCTTTTTGGAATTGGCTTTCCTTCCCTCTCAAGCTCATACAACATCAAACACAGGGCATCGCTAGCATTTTCAATGCCATTTGCGATATCTTCAGCTTGCGTATAGCATCCGTCTATGTCTGGGAAGTATATGGAGTAACCGCCCTCTTTTTCCTTTTCAAATACCGCTGGATATGAATACTTTGCCATTAAGATCCTCCTTATTTTATTCCTGCATCTTTTAGTATCCGATGAAGGATTCCCTTCTTCACGTCTTCGTTATTGTGTCTGCCGACTTGGAAAGTTTTGTTTGTTATCGGACTGAACCAGTTTTCATGCCTTGTTCTTCTGATTGTTTGTAGCAACCGTTATCGCTTAGCTTTTTCTTCAATTCTGAATATTTCATGTATATCGCCTCACATATAATACAAACTCATAATACTCCTTTTTATACTCCTTGTCAAGAACCTGTTTTTGTACATGGAGACGGGTGAGGATTGATATGCTTTCCTTTAATAACTTCTTTCAACGGTAAATAGATGCACTTTGCAGCTATTAAGATTGATGAATGAATAGAACTTGTTAGCTAATTCGTTGGATTCGGTCGGATTCGAGACTTTTTGTGCATCCTCCATGGACTCAAAAGTCAACAAATCGACCCACATATCACCTTCCAGAAGCTGCTGCCAAGAAATGTAGCCTTTCTGCTTTGACATATACTCATTGTTCAGAAGCTCTGTTGCTGCAAGAAATTCATCCACAGAGGCATCCTTTTTCAGGTTGTAGGAAACATAATATATAGCTTTTGACATTATAAACACTCCTTAAATATTCTGCTACAAAGTGTAGATTTATACACACTGTAGCAGATTTATTATCGTTAGTATAGAATTATTCGTGATTTTCGTTTCGTTATTCATATATAGATTGTAGTCAAATATGTGTAAATATGATTATTATACTTGTGATTATAAAAACATCTCGTTCCATTAAACCGTCAAGAGCGAGCTTAGCTAATTACCATAAAAATTATACAGGGTGTTAAACATATGATAGTAGTTGTTTTTTGAGGAAAACTAGGCTAAAATAAAAAGGAAAACTGGCACAGGAGGTTGTGGTGTGAAAAGATTCAATGTGACGGGATTATGCTTACCAGAAGAAGACTATATGGTTGACATAAGCGATAAAATCGCCGAGATAAAGAAATTGATTGACGACCGCTCGTACTTCACTATAAACCGTGCGAGGCAATATGGGAAGACAACTACCCTGGCAATGCTCAGACGTGCCTTGAAAGAAGAATATTTGGTAATTTCAATTAGTTTTGAAGGAATTGGCAATGAAGCTTTTATGACATCTGCTGCCTTTTGCCGTGCATTTTTAAAATTAATTTGTAGTTCTCTGGAGTATACTAATGTCTCCGATGAATATAGAAATAGTTGGCTCAACGAAAATGTCGAAGGGTTTATTGATTTAAGCAATCATATCACAGCTATGTGTAGACCTAATACATTAGTAAACGACAAAGAAATTATTCTAATGATAGACGAGGTGGACAAAGCTAGCAATAATGAAGTATTTTTACATTTTTTGGGTTTGCTGAGAGACAAGTTTATGGCAAGAAAGCAGTCCATGGATTTCACTTTTCACAGTGTTATACTAACAGGTGTCTATGATATAAAGAATATTAAACTAAAAATGATAAGCGAGGGTTCATATACCCCCGCTGAAACTGAAGACAAGCTGTATAACTCCCCTTGGAATATTGCAACAGACTTTCGGGTAGATATGTCATTTAGCGCTTTAGAAATAACCACGATGCTAGTTGAGTATGAAGGAGACCACCATACTGGCATGGATGTCGCAGCAATTGCTAAGGAAATTTACAGTTACACGAGCGGGTATCCATTCCTTGTGTCGAGAATTTGCAAATGCATTGATGAGGAACTTGACCGAGATTGGACGCTCCATGGATTTCAGACTGCGGTTAATATCATAATTCATGAGAACAATACCTTGTTTGATGATGTGTATAAAAACTTGGAAAACAATGAAAAATTATATGACCTGATATATGATATTTTAATGGTTGGAGGGAAGAGAACATACGCTGTTGGTAACCCAACAATCGACACTGCTAAAATATACGGAATAATTAAAGAAGCGAACCAGAGTATAGCTATATCTAATCGAGTTTTTGAGCTTATCATTTGTAATCATTTCATAGCAAAGGATGAGGAAGTCTCCAAAAGGCGTATAACAGGAATACTTCAGCGTGATGTAGTCCAGGGCAGCCGCTTCGACATGGAGCTCTGTCTGCGAAAGTTCGCTGAACACTACGCCCAGATATACAATGAACTAGATGCCGAGTTTCTCGAACGAGAAGGTCGTTTAATATTCATATCGTTCCTCAAGCCACTTATCAACGGACAAGGCTTCTATCACATAGAAAGCCAGTTCACTGATTTTCGTAGAATGGATATTGTTGTGGATTTTGCTCGGGAACAGTTCATCATTGAACTAAAGTTATGGCGCGGCGAAGCGGAACACGAGAAAGCCTATGAGCAGCTCGCTGGTTACATGGACAGCAAAGGAGTCTCCAAAGGTTATCTGCTGACTTTCGATTTTCGTAAAAACGTAAACAAACAGCCATATGTTAAATGGGTGGAACATGACGGTAAAAAGATCTTTGATGTGGTAGTTTAACGGTTTGTGTTATAAACGTGGTTCGTATGATTAGCGAAAAACTGAGTGCCAATCCGAGGATTTGGATTATTGACAAAATCAATGTTTTTTTTCCAGTACCTACAGAGCGGTCTTTGATTTTTAATAAATAAACCCATGAAGCTTTAATGTGCATTGCTTCATGGGTTTTATATGTATGCCGTTATCTGTCTGTTATCAAAATCACTGGCGCAAGCTTATTCCACCATTGGTACGAATCTTACTGGGAGAAGCTCTTCTGTTTTGATTTCGCCGTCTGTCTTTGTCAATAGCAGGAGCGACTGTACCGAATGGTTTTTACCCACAGGAACAATCATTTTACCACCATTTGCTAATTGACTAATCAGCTCCGGAGGAATAAATTCAGGAGCAGCTGTGACGATTATGGCGTCGAAAGGAGCTTTTTCTATCCATCCTGCATATCCATTACCTTGCCTGGCGATAATATTGTCATATCCAAGAGCGGTGAATATGCGTTTTGCGTTTTCGGAATGTTCTTCAATGAGTTCAATAGTATAAACCTGGCAACCAAGAAAGCTTAGAATCGCTGCTTGATAACCAGAGCCCGTACCTATTTCAAGGATTTTTTTGCCTGGAGCTGGTTCAATCTGCTCGGTCATATATGCAACGATGTATGGCTGGGATATTGTCTGACCGAATCCTATCTGGATAGGCCCATCGAAATATGCTGCTATTTGTGCTGCTTGCGGAACAAAAGCATGTCTTGGCACTGTTTGTATTGCATTCAGAACGGTTGCGGACGATATTCCCCTTGGAATTAGCTGCTCATCAATCATTTTGTTTCGCTCATATTGAAAATCATAAGACAAATGCAGTACCTCCATTTTTACGGTATTCCCTCATTAGTATTCGTTTATATCTCCTATATACCATGAAAATAGATTTATTGCTACCCTTATGTTATACTAGCTGACAAGAAGAACCGTTCTTGCGTTCTTATAAATCATTTTTATAGAATCTCTGCTATTATCTCCCGCCGATTGCTTTTTTCAAGGTGGGTAATAGGATGAAAGCAATTATCCCACCGATTAAAGCGGTTATTAGTTGCGGCATGGAAAACATATAGGAGATGACTACTGCTTGCTGTTCAGGCAGACCTAACAAAATTGGTATCGCTATTCGTACAATCCCGATATACAACACCAAAAATTTAGCAATAGCTGCACAAATCAAAGCCACAATGGCCGCCGTGTGTTTGCGCTCCATTTTCCGATTCCCAATAAAATGCCACACTGATATAAGTGCTATGTTCCCTGCGATGATAAATGGGATTAAACTCCAAAACGGCCCGATTCCAATAATTTTTGCCATGATGGGGGAAACCACCGCAACGGACAATCCCGATGAAAGCCCGCAAGTCATAAGGGAAACAATAAGCATCATATTGACGATTGACCCTGTAACAATGGTATTTCCTAAAGATGCGGTTGCCATTTGCAATATGACCAGAAGAGCTATAAAAACTGCTGTGCGTGTTGTCCAGAGAACTTTGCTTTTTATATTCATAATCATGCACCATCCTTGTATTTCTGTTTTCAGTATAATACAATAAGCTCAAATATTATGTTGCGTGTGCAACAAATAGTGAGGGTGTGGCATGAAAGAACATATTGAGGATTTAGCGCAGACAAAACTGTTTTTTGGTATTGAACCTTATGAGATAGCTGGGCTTCTCACTTGCGTCCATGCAAGGAGTGCCCAATACTCAAAGGAAGAAATGATTATTCAGGAAGGCAGTCATATATCTGATTTTGGTATAATACTGTCCGGACATGGGCGCTCTGTAAAATGGGATGCCTCAGACAAGCTGATAATCATCACGCTGCTTGAAAAAGGTAGCGAGATAGGTGTATTGTTAGCGGCAAACCCGGAGCAAGAAAGCCCTGTATCGGTGCAAGCGCAGGACGAAGTTTCCGTTTTGTTCATTCCTTATGATGCTCTGATTGCCCGCTGTGATAAGACTTGCCCGAAACATGAAATGCTATTGCGGAATTATATTGGCATTGTCGCAGAAAAGGGGCTTGTTTTACATGAGCGCATTAGCTGTCTGCTCAAACCTACATTGCGGGAAAAGGTAATGACATACCTAATTCGGGTATCTCGTGAACAACGAAGCCAGACGTTTTCAATCCCGCTCAACAGAAACGCCATGTCTGAATACCTCAACATTGAGCGAAGCGCGCTATCGCGAGAATTGTCAAATATGAAGCGGGATGGATTGATCGACTATCACCGAAACAGCTTTAAGCTTCTAGTGTGAACGCAGGGACGATATTTTTGTTCAAAAACAAACAAAAATACCGTCCTCGCGTTCATGGTTTTCATCAATTATGCAACTGCTCAATCAGTGAATAAGGAGAGCTGCTGCGGTTCATCAGAGACTGATGCAGAATGTACTATAGAGGCGAGCATATCATCTAGATCGTAATTGGATATGAACAACTCTTTACCCTTTGCAGCAGTTTCACTTTTATAGTTATTCATGCCATATTGCAGCTCCCAGGGATAGATATTGGCAAATTTAAAAAGTTTCCTGTTTTCTTCGCAATCATCGAGTGTAATGAGCCTATTATGCTTGCATAATTTCATATTGTCCGCAAATCGTTGATGGTCAAATCCTATATGCAGGTTACCTCGCTTGCCGTAAAGCCTGGATTTTACCTGCGAAAAGTAAGGCGGATCGAGAAAAATAAAGACGTTTTCAGCTTCATCGAAAAGAAACTCCGAGTAGTCTTTATTGTATATTTCCACATTACATAGCAACGGTGCCAATTTAGTCAGTCTTTCAAGGGATGACATGGTAAATCGACCTTTGAATGCTCCCTCTGAGTAGCCGCCGGAATCTACTGTACCCGAAAACGTTATCCTGTTTAGTACGAAAAAACGTACTGCTCTTTCAAAGTCTGTAAAATCGTTGTTATTTGTATATTCGTTAAATAGTTTTCGACCTTCGACACCGCTTTCTTTTATTATGAGAATTGCTTTATAAAGCGAATCTATATCTTCTTTGAGGTATTTCCAAAAGCAATAGAGGTCGAAGTTTAAATCGTTAATAACATACTTCCCATCAGGATTAATCGTCTGGATAGCATCGATAAATACAGACCCGCCACCGACAAAAGGTTCGCGAAATTCTATGAAATCGCGCGGTATTAAAGGGTTGATGATTTTTATAGCTCTAGTTTTTCCCCCAGGATAACGTAGGACGCTTTTAATACTTGTACTCATTGAAGTTGTCCAGCGCTAGTAATGATTTGTACGTGATGCTAGTAATTCTACCAAAAATGTCCATTTCGTACCAGTCTTTTTAGTTTATGAGCGTTATTATTGACCATAATGATATAACAATACAAAAGGGTTCATAGTATTGAACTATGTACCTAATTATCTGTTGCAGTATACCATTTCATAAGACAATAAGCAAACAAAAGAACCGTCTCCGCGTTCACACATTTGACAGAGATTCAAGCAGCGATAGAAATATTTATTCCGTTATTTATAACATGACATACTGTTGTCGTGTTGGCTGTGGTAGGATGAAGCAAAAGGAGCGTGAGAAATATGATTGAATCAAGGTGTGGCATCCTTTGCGGCGAGTGCGAATATCGTGAAAAGATGAACTGCGGTGGCTGCATACATATTAAAAAGCCCTTTTGGGGCGATTCATGTCCTGTGAAAAGCTGCTGTGAGGACAAAACATTGGAGCATTGCGGATTATGTAGCGATTTTCCTTGTGAATTGCTTAAGCAGTTTGCTTATGACAAAGAGCAAGGCGATGACGGCAAGCGCATCGAGCAATGCAAAAAATGGAAGGAGATTGTTCCATATGGATAAAAAATATATTTGCTACTGTGGTCTATATTGCGAAAACTGTGCAGTAATGGCGAAGGTCGCTCCTGCTGCAAAAATGCTGTATGATGAGCTGCTGAAAGCTGGGTTTGAGGACGTAATCAACTACATACCCGGTGGTGATGGATTCTGGCCATTTTTAAAAAGTATGGCAGAGGAAGGTCTATGCGTTTCATGCAAGGACGGAGGCGGAAATCCAGGCTGTGCGGTCAGAATCTGCGCCAAGGAAAAGGACGTTGAGGTATGTGCTTTTTGTGAAACATACCCCTGCGAGAAGTTCGATGCTTTTTTCCAGCAGAGCGTAGGTTATCCAACTCTCAAAGAAGACAACGCTTTACTCTGGGAGCAAGGGATAGAAGCATGGGCAAAGCTGCAAGATGATCGCCGTAGTAATGGGTTTACCTATTCTGATGATAAGCAACACGGGGGATAAGATGCCATTTGATTTCAAGAAAGAGTACAAAGACCTATATCAACCTAAAGCTGCGCCGGGGGTGATTGATGTTCCAGACATGGTTTTCATCATGGTGGATGGTATGGGCAACCCGAACACAAGCGAGGAATATCAATCGGCGGTCGAAATCCTTTATGGGCTATCCTATGCAATCAAAATGAGCAAGAAGGACGTTAATCAGCCAGTTGGCTATTTTGATTTTGTTGTACCGCCGCTTGAAGGTTTGTGGTGGCTTAGTGATGGATCTGAGGCTTGGTATGTAGATAAAGACCGATATTGCTGGACTTCGATGATACGCCAGCCTGAATTTGTTGATGTAATAGTATTTGAAAACGTTATGATTGAACTCAGAAAGAAAAAACCGCTTCTTGATATATCAAGGGCGAGGCTTGAACTGTTCACCGAGGGGCTTTGCGTCCAAGCGATGCACTTTGGATCATATGACGATGAGCCAAGTACAATCGTTGCAATCGAACAATTTATAATTGATAACGGCTATGTCAGTGATATTAGTGGCAAACGCCGCCATCATGAGATATATTTGAATGACCCACGAAAAACTGCAACGGAGAAACTCAAAACCATTATCCGACATCCTGTAAAATTAGCATGATTTGTAATTATGATGATTTCATTTAAACTCAATAGAACACTGGCTTCTCAATAAGCTATGGTAATGAACAGCAGGGACAGTTCTTTTATTTACTGGAAAATGAACAAAAGAACCGTCCCTGCTGTTCAAATGTTTATCACAGGCTTTAATATATTTTTATTGCCCATTTGCTTAAAATATTATATTATCTACGAAACTATAATATTTGAAAGGAGTCATATTTATGAATTCATTTATGGAACTCGCAAAAGAGAGGTATTCCATGCGCAGCTTTAGCGAGCAGGTGGTGGAAAAGGAAAAACTTGATCAAATCCTTGAAGCGGGACGCATTGCTCCCACCGCTAGGAATGGACAGCCTCAGCGAATCAAAATAATTACATCCCAGGAAGACATCGCAAAAATGGATGAATGCACCCGCTCTCGCTTTGGATCTACTACAATACTCCTAGTGTGTTATGACAAGACCGTTTCATGGCAGAGACAATATGATGATGCACTCAGTGGACAGGTGGATGCCAGTATAATCACCACCCATATGATGCTAATGGCAACAGAGCTGGGATTGGGGACCTGCTGGGTCATGCACTTTGATCCCGCGAAAACCATTGAGCTATTTGAGCTGCCTGAAAACATAGTCCCCGTTGCATATCTCCCCATGGGATACCCTTCCGAAACAGCAGCACCAACAGACCGTCATAATGATAGATTCCCCATTGAAAACTTTCTGTTCTAAGTAAGATTTGATTACTTCACCCGTGATGTCGGAATATTATTAGCGAAAAATATAATTATAGGAGATTGCTGCCATGTCATTTGCCGACCAATTTACACCATCATCACCGGAATACTTTGCACCGCTACCAGACCTGGGGATGGCTCTGGAAAGAATGGGTCATGACCCAAAAGGCGATTATTCACCAAGCCGCGAAAACTTGCAAACCTTAATGTTTGGCTGTTTCAACAATATACCCTTTGAAGCCTTGGATTGCAGTGATTTTAGAAGAAAGCTAGATTTGTCTCCCGCTCATCTTTTCGACAAAATCGTGCTCAATAGGAGAGGTGGATATTGCTTTGAAATTAATGGGTTTTTCTATGCAGTGCTAACTGACCTGGGATATGATTGTATACCCCTGGCAGGACGCTTGCTATTTAATCAACCAGTGTTTACAGGAATGCGCCACAGGACAACCGTTGTGCATATAGATGGAAAACGCTACCTTTGCGATGTGGGTTATGGCTCGGGGTTAGCCGCCGATGGTCCCCTGGAAATTGATACTCCTGAAAAGCAGGAGCTTGAAGGAAAACTGTTTACCATCGAGCAGCATCCAGGTGCTCAGTTCGGTGACATAACCCTCATTAGGCATCATGACGATGGGACCCAAACCCTTGTGTATACAGTCTATCTTACTCCACATACGGTCATGGATTTCCTCCCCGCCAATGAAATGACTGAAGTGTCGTTTAGAACAAGGCGCGTATGCCGCAAGCGTACTGACACAGGCAGTGTCGCTGTGGATGGAAAGATTTTTCGCAAGAGGATTGGCGATGAAACCATTGAGGAGGAAATCACCAGTTATCCCCAACTTTATAAAATTTTAGTAGATGAGTTTGATATGATAATACCAAGGACTAGTTTCAGCGATGATTGGCCCAAAGAGTTCGCCACATATAAGCTGTATGATTAGATAAGCATGGTACTTTATCTGATGCAGTCATAACAAAAATAATACACTAAATTCGTTCTTGACGAGATTCGATAATTGCGTTACAATGAAAATATAAAGGCGTTGCCGATAAGCGGTCAGCCTACTTATGTACGAAAATAACCGCACAGTTAGTTGGACCGGCGGTTATTTTCTATTGTCCTTGCTGGACTTCCATGTGACATAAATCGCAATTGCTGCGAGTAATAGTGACAGGATTTCGTACAGTGACAACAGCATCCCCCTTTCATAGTTACACTCTAGGGATTCAGCTAACCGCATACCGTTATGGCAACGCCTTTTTATTTTAGTGTGTGATAAGTATGCTGTCAATACACATTGACATAAACACATTGGGTCGATATAGATGCCATTAGATTGGATAACTGTTAAAACAGTTTGAATTATCTAATGGCTCTCTTAATTGCTATTTAAGTAGTTGACTTTTTATTCTACAATTGCTATTTTTTGAAAAGTTTGCAAAAAAAAATTAAAAAAGTTGAAAAAAACTATTGACAAACATAATTGATGGTGGTATATTACTAATAGAGTTAGCAATAAAGGACGCTAGATGCTAGCGATACACAATAAGAACGGCGAAGCTAATTAGCCGTGTTAGACAACAACTGACAATGAAAGGATGTACAATTTGGATACGAAAATTAAAAATAACAAGACTTTAAAACATAATATAAAAAACGAAAGGATGAATACTATGGCAACGATTACCAACTACAACACTTTAACATTAATAAATGACAACGAAAGGATGAAAAATATGACAAACAATGTAATGACACTAAACAATAAAAAGAGCGGGAGCTTAATCGAACGCATCAGCGATTGGCTACAGGAGCGCATCAGTGTAATCAGAGAAATGAACACCACAGAAATGATGGGACTCTGCGAAGCACAAGAAATGGGCATCGGCATTGGCGCATACCTGAAAAGGCTAGCTAAAGACAACAGCGTAAATCGCAATGCTCATGTATACGAAATGGCAATGGACTACTACAGAGCCATCGAAGACGGAAGCAGCATCCCCATGCAATTGCAATTAATGCTAAATCTGTCTATGGCAGCCTAATGGGTAAGCCAGCGAAATAACAGTGCAAATAACAAAATAAAAACAAACAGCAACGCAGACCAGATAGTCAGCGATGCTTTTTTTTGTTGTTTTCAAAAATTTATATAGGGGTGACATTTTCTGACGTTATTCTACATCCTGACATTATCACAAGTTAATCACATTGGCGGAAGTTTGTATTGACGAGATTCGATAATTACGGTACAATGAAAATATAAAGGCGTTGCCGATAAGCGGTCAGCCTACAGTTTATGCGAAAATAACCGCACAGTTTGTGGCTTGAGCGGTTATTTTCTATTGTCCTTGCTGGACTTCCATGTGACATAAATCGCAATTGCTGCGAGTATTAGTGACAGGATTTCGTACAGTGACAACAGCATCCCCCCTTTCGTAGTTACACTCTAGGGATTCAGCTAACCGCATACCGTTATGGCAACGCCTTTTTATTTTAGTGTGTGATAAGTATGCTGTCAATACACATTGACATAAACACATTGGGTCGATATAGATGCCATTAGATTGGATAACTGTTAAAACAGTTTGAATTATCTAATGGCTCTCTTAATTGCTATTTAAGTAGTTGACTTTTTATTCTACAATTGCTATTTTTTGAAAAGTTTGCAAAAAAAAATTAAAAAAGTTGAAAAAAACTATTGACAAACATAATTGATGGTGGTATATTACTAATAGAGTTAGCAATAAAGGACGCTAGATGCTAGCGATACACAATAAGAACGGCGAAGCTAATTAGCCGTGTTAGACAACAACTGACAATGAAAGGATGTACAATTTGGATACGAAAATTAAAAATAACAAGACTTTAAAACATAATATAAAAAACGAAAGGATGAATACTATGGCAACGATTACCAACTACAACACTTTAACATTAATAAATGACAACGAAAGGATGAAAAATATGACATACAATGTAATGACACTAAACAATAAAAAGAGCGGGAGCTTAATCGAACGCATCAGCGATTGGCTACAGGAGCGCATCAGTGCAATCAGAGAAATGAATGCTGCAGAAATCACGGGACTCTGCGAAGCACAAGAAATGGGCATCGGCATTGGCGCATACCTGAAAAGGCTAGCTAAAGACAACAGCGTAAATCGCAATGCTTATGTATACGAAATGGCAATGGACTACTACAGAGCCATCGAAGACGGAAGCAGCATCCCCATGCAAATGCAATTATTGCAAAATCTGTCTATGGCAGCCTAATGGGTTAGCCAGCGAAATAACAGTGCAAATAACAAAATTAAAAACAAACAGCAACGCGGACCAGATAGTTAGCGATGCTTTTTTTGTTGTTTTCAAAAATTTATATAGGGGTGACATTATCACAAGTTAATCACATTGGCGGAAGTTTGTATTGACGAGATTAATATATTACTATAAAATGAATATGCTACCGATGTCGATAGACGTTCAGTTTATTATATGAAAATAACCATATAGTTTATGTCCAGCGGTATTAAAGGAATTAGAAAATGCAAGCATATGAATTCAATGCAAAGCCTATAAATGGAGCTATACCAATACCCGAAAAGTATAAAAACATTATCATAAATGATGTTACTGTCATAGTTTTAGATAAAAACTTCATCATTGAGTATTGATATAGCAAGCAACAAAAAAAGACCGACTCGTTATCTCCCCCTTCTTTGATAACAAAAGGATGGAAATTCAATAGAGAGGACGCAAATGAGCGATAGGTATTTTTACTGAAAAATCGTATTGTGACTAACTATATAGCTTTATGCATCTTGTCCTTTTAGGCATTCAACAATATCTAATTTTTTGATATGTTGTGAGGTGACGAATACCATAAATATTGTTACTGTGATAAGGATTATTGTCGATAGCATATAACTCTTTGGAAATATGGCTGATGATATCACAAAATTGTCACTTGAGAATTCGTATTTAATACTTTCTAATAGAATATTACTTAATATGAACCCAATAGGAATTGCAATTATAAGCTGTAATATTGTTTCTTTAATGTGTGCTAACAATATCTTTGAGAGTGGATACCCCATTACACCCATAAACATATACTCGTACTCCCTTGCGGACAAGTTGATTAAGCCCACTGAGTATAAAACAGTAAACCCTAAAACGACTGCACAAAAAATCATAAACCATATGAGTACCGAAGTACTCATTAAAACTGAATCAAAGCTTGTTCTGTCATCATCAATTGTTGAGAATTCAATTTTGTTGTTACTTAATTGATTGCTTAATGAAACTAAATCATTGCTCCTACCATATATTGTGTTATAAAATAATGCAAATGCATCTGAATAGTTATATATATAGTCAACACCGGTAATTAGCCGCAGTCCAAGATACTGCGGCATTATTGCGGATATTACTACATCGATGTCATTAATTCTTACTATATCTCCGACAGCTACTTGCCATTCTGATGCAAAGTATTCTGGTATTACTATTCCTTTGTCTAAAGCTTCGTGAGGGATATAAAGCATATCAAAGTCACTCTCAACGACAAAAAGGATGTAACGTGAACCAAACATTTCGACAGGAGTAGCTAATACCTTATCAAATTCATCAAAATAATCCAATGCAGGATGAGACATGGTTCTAGCAATTGGGTCAAAGCTTATTGCGACATCAAAATTAGCAAAATTTTTGAAGTACTTATCTTGTGTGTCGAAAACAGAATCATTAAACCCTAGTGAAAAAACAAGCAATGCACATGAGCCGCACATCCCCAATACAATTGCAAAAAAGCGACTTTTATTACGGAGAGAGGTTTTTAGTGAGTATCTTGTGTTAAAAGATAACTGTTGCCAAATAAAACTTATACGCTCTAAAAGTATACGCCCATTGTTTTTTGGTACTTTTGGTCGTAAAGCGATAGCAGGTAAAAGTGGAAGAATCGATACTAGTGCTATTAATCCCGATGTAACACATATTATTAATGAAATGCAAATTGCTACAAACCAATAGGTTGGATAAAAAGCGTAACCTAAAGTAGGTACTTCGAACATAGATGATAATATATCTATAATAATATCGCATAAAAATACAGAACCAATGCCTCCTAAAACAGCTCCCACTAGTGCTGCAATGGTAAATTGAGTTAAATATATAGTAATAATTTTGCTATGAGAAACACCAAGTGCTTTCATTATCCCAATTTCTTTCCTGTCTTTTTGAATCATCCGAGACAACATGACATATATAACTATTGAAATTAAGATAGCGAAGACTAATGGAAAAATAACTGCGAAACTTCGTATCTGCCCCATATCATCACGATATAAATCGTGATTAATTTGTTCGTTACGGGATATGGATCTAATAACTCCAGGAAATTCAACAATCTCTTTTGTGATTTCTATATAATCCGGTTCTGTAAGAATGACAATTTCATTATAATTTGATTGAAAAAAAGTTTCATAAACATATATAACAGCGAAAGTGTTTGCACTAGCCATCATATTACGTTCATTTTGAACTAAATAAATGTATTCGGGAGACGCAACAAGTCCCGTAATAGTAAGTTGCTTCCCATCAATGATAATCGTATCATCCAAAGCTAGACTCATTGCTGTTGCACTTCGTTTTAAAATAAGAATTTCTGTATCATTACTTGGGAATCTACCTTCATATATATAGGGAGTGTTAATAATATTTGTTAAAGAAATAGCTCTGTAAACTCTCTCATTTTCACGATAATCGTATACGAATCGTCCTTGAGCCAATTTGATTCCATCTAACTCCATCAATTGGTCGATACTTTCTTTGTTAAATAAACCGTACAGAGTTAGGTCTGCATATGAATGATCATTGAAATATTGTTCTGCTGTCTCCTCATATCTGTCAACAATCGAAAAAAGAGTGATGTAAAACGATACTCCGATTAGTATAAGAAATACAAGCCCAATAATTTGTGGAATATTTGATTTTACCTTAGCAAAGAGTAAACATATTGTGGTATTCTTCACCATATTACCTCCGATGGTGGTAGGGGGGTGTCGTTTTCGTAAACACCAACTATTTCACCACTCCGTAGACTGATTACAATATCAGCAATTTTAGCAATTTCTTGATTATGTGTTATAAGCAATATGGAAGTCTTTTGCTCTAAGTGTATTTGTTTTAGGACTTCCAGCACCATTATACCAGTATTGAAATCTAGAGCACCTGTAGGTTCGTCAGCAAGTAGCACTCTAGGGTTCTTTGCTATTGCTCTAGCTATAGAAACCCGCTGTTGTTCTCCGCCAGAGAGTTCAGCAGGATAGTGGTACATTCGATTCCCAAGACCAACAACGCTCAATGCCCTAATCCCTTCACTACGAGATAATTTCGCGAGTTCAGTAGATAATTCTACATTTTCTAGAGCATTTAAATCAGGTAGTAAATTATAACTTTGGAATACAAATCCAATGTTTTCGCTACGAAATGATGTCATTTGCTTTCTGCTAAAGGTAGTGATGTCTGTTTCTTCAAATAATATACTACCGAAAGTTGGTCTGTCCATACAACCTAGCATATTGAGAAGTGTTGACTTTCCAGAACCACTTGCTCCCGTGATGACAATAAATTTTCCTTGTTGAATAACTAAATTAATGTTGTTTAATGCAGTAACTTTTGCGCCACCTTCACCATATTCTTTAGTCAATCCTGTGATTGTAAACAAACTCATTTTTTCCTCTTATCCTCCGAAAACATATGATAATAAAGCGTCAATTATTAGCTCACAGGTTTGCTGTAATGCTTCTAATTCTATAAGCTCACTGTTATTTATAAGATACAATGTATGAATTAGATTACTAACAACACTTATATCCATATTGGTAAGCTCGATTTCGCAGGTTTCAGCTATTTTTTTAAACAAACTTGCTTCAAATTGTTTCGCTTTAAGTATGTGGGAGTCTTCAAGGTTGCTAATTAACGTATTAATTTCATCGTTATACTTAGATAAAAACATCAACTCAGGAGTTTTATATAAATTTAATAGAAAAGTGCGTATACTATTTTTCAAATCACCATTTACATTAATTTGTTGCTCAGCTAGATTGAAGATTATCTGATGCACTTCCATAATTATGGCAAGCATGAACACTTCCTTTGACTCAAAATATTGATAAAATGAGCCTTTTGCTATACCAACAGATTTAGTTATATCATCAATGCTTGTTTTTTTAATGCCTAGTGAGAATACAATTTCTTTGCCTTTATTAAGGAATCGTATATACTGTTGTCTTTTTTCTTGCTCAGTCAATGCACGAGGCATATAAGCACCTCCTAACTATTATGAATATAATAACTAAAACGGTCAATATGTTCATAATAATTCATTTAAGTATTTATGTCAACTAATTTCATAGCTCTATTTGTAATGAACTTGGACTTAAAAGTGTTCTACTACATATTTTAGCAAAGAAAAAACCCCTCAAGCAGTGTACGGCAATGCTTGAGGGGTTTATTTGATATATTTACTGTCTAGTAATTTGTATAGCTATATTACTATTCTCATACAGCGAATAAGTACAGCAAGTAAGCCCATTTGTGTTACATAGGGGACAATGTTTATGTAATCACGAGCCTGTTGATTTATATTTTCTTACCCCGTATTGGAAGAATGCATATGCTGGTAGTAGGAATATTAATGATAGTAGCGGGGTGAACATATATAGTTTGCTTTTTTCAATGTCAAGAAGATATAACAGGGGATAATATTGAAAAAGGGCAAGGGGGACGAAATAGGTTAGGAATTTCAAAATTCCTTCGCCATATATTGCGTAGGGATAACGTCCGAATTCGCGACCTCCGTCTGTGAGAATGTTCATAAATTCCAAGCCTTCAACGGTGAAAAATGAAAATGCTGCATAGACAATAAAGAGTCCGAAAAACACAAGGCTGCCACATATGACCATTAAAAACAGCGTCAGGATTTTATCCCGTGTCCAAATAACTCCGCTTTTTGGCACAGCATATATAAACACAAAGGCAGCTTGGAGTATTCGACCGAGCCTGGTGAAGTCCATTTTAGAAGCTAAAACCTGTGTAATGACACTTCTGGGCCTAACTAAAGCTCGATCGAATTCACCATTACCCAGCATTCTAGGAAACAAGTCGAAACCTCGACCAAGCATTTCAGCCAATGAATACCCCATCAAGACTGAAGCGAAGCACAGTAATACTTGCTCATATGTGAATCCCATTACCACATTAAATCGGGACATCATAAAATATAGACTTAGTAAAATTGCAAAGGATACGAGAAATTGACCTATCATCGTAAGGAAAAAAGACAGCTTATACTGCATTTGGCTTTTCATATGCATTGAGAAAAACTTCATGTATAGGCGCATATCTATATCGCCTCCTTTCAGCCTCCCTGTACAACAACTCTTTTTAGGGCACGATTCATTGCCAGTCGTCCAAGGACGATAAGCAAGGATAGCCAAAAAACTTGAAATGCTAGTCCCCACAGTGCATCTCTGCCTGCTATATTACCGCTATATATCCTAAGGGGCATATTCTGCATTGCGGCAAAGGGGAGCAGTTCGGCTATTGCACGAATAGAAGGTGGAAAAAATGGTATAGGGATATATTCACCTGCTAAAAATCCAACAATTGTGGTGAAAACGGAGCGTATACCAGTGGAAGAAAGAGTGTAAAATATAGAAACATAAGCAAGCATTGATGTTGCTACCACCACACCAAGGGATAAGGCCGATGATATTACAAACATGGTAAATTGAGGAAGGCTGGGAGGAAGTCCCATCCGATATGGTTTGGGTACGATAAAAGCGATTAGCAAAATAGGAGCACAGCGGAGCAAAGCCCTCGCACTTCTATTGGCGCATGACTGGGCAAACCACCGCTTGTATAGATCCATCGGGCGGATAAGCTCATATGCAATGGCACCACCCTCGATGGCTTCGGTTACGTCGCTTTCCCAAAACCACATCATAAAGAGAGCAAGGAAGGCTTGCTGGAGCCATATGTACGAAACTGTATGGCTAAATTCCATGGGAAAGGCATTGGGATTTGCACGATAAAAAGCTGAAAAGGCGAATATCTCAAGAAAGCCCCAGGCAAATTGCGTTGCAACACCAGCTGCGGCAGCTGCTCGATATTGAAGTGCATTGATGAATCGGATACGAAACACAGCTAAATACTTTTTCATATACTATATTCCTCATATAATGCCGCCACCATTTCCTCTGAGCTCACACCTGTTACCGAAACATCAATTAAATCGCTTTGTGCGGCAAGCTGAGATATTGCTTCGGAAACAGACAATTGTGTTGGGTCGAGGACGATGATAAGTCGACCATCTTTTGCTTCGCTGACTGTCATGCCTTCGCTTATCGTTGGAGCTTTTCCCGTGTATTCGACGATCAATGTTTTGCGTTCCGAGGAGTGTTTTTTTAGCTCGGCTAGATTCCCATCTAGCAATATCTTTCCTTTTCCTATTAGTAAAATACGCTCTGTCAATGCTTCGATGTCTTGCATATCATGGGTGGTGAGAATTACTGTGGTTTTTCGTTCTGCGTTGATTTTTTTGATGAATTGGCGTACAGCGATTTTCGATACTGCATCTAGACCAATTGTTGGCTCGTCAAGGAAGAGTATTTTTGGGCTGTGGAGCAAAGAAGCTGCAATTTCGCAGCGCATCCGTTGTCCTAAGCTTAGGCTACGGGTCGGGGTTTTCAGAAGCTCGCTTAGGTCAAGAAGCTCCGTTAATTCATCCAAATTGGTTTGATAGAGGGAGCTGTCCACTTTATATATATCTTTAATAAGTTCAAAACTATCGACAACTGGAACATCCCACCAAAGCTGGCTTCGTTGACCAAAGACAACGCCGATATGCTGCACATGGGCAACCCTTTCAAGCCAGGGTGTTCTGCCATCTATTTCACATATTCCATTATCGGGAGTCAATATGCCGCACATAATTTTAATCGTTGTGCTTTTTCCCGCTCCGTTGGGACCTATGTATCCCACCATTTCGCCGTCATTGATGGTGAAGCTCACATTATTCAATGCATGGATAATTTCATATTCCCTGGAAAAGAGTGCTTTAACAGCGCGTGCAAAACCGCCTTGCCGTTTGGCAACACGGAATGTTTTGTTGATATTTTCAAGTTTTATCATGTTATCTCACCTCCTAAGCTGTGAAAGTATACCATATTCTTTATATTCATACAACGAAAACCCGATAAGCAACCTAGTTACATATTAAAATTTTTCCTAAAACCATTGACCAATTGGAGTTCCTTGTGGTACAATGGCTATACCTGTCGGCAGACGGGTTCATTTTTCGCTTAAAAAACCCGAAACTGTCAATAAATATCAGGGAGGCAAAATAAAGGAGGCGCCGAAATGCGAGTAAAAATCACACTTAGATGCAACGATTGCAAACAAAGAAACTATAATACAACAAAAAATAAGAAAAACACACCAGACCGGCTCGATTTGAACAAATATTGCAGATTCTGCCGCAAACACACTGTACACAGTGAGACGAAGTAGGTGGAATGAATATGGCAGAGAAAGCAAAAAAGAAAAAAACGAAAGCAAAAGGCAGCAATCGCTTTGCTAAATGGTTTCGTGAGATGCGAAGTGAGCTGAAAAAGGTCGTCTGGCCCACACCCAAACAAATAGCAAACAACACCTTTGTTTCGCTGGCAGTCATGACTGCTGCTGCCGTTTTAATTTGGGCGATTGACCAATCTGGAGCGCAGATATTCCAAGCCGTCAGGCTCCTTGGAGGCAGATAGGATATGACTGAAGAAGAAGAAGCCAGATGGTACGTGGTTCATACTTACTCCGGTTATGAAAATGCTGTTGCGGCAACCATAGAAAAAGCTGCTGAGAATCGCAAGATGCTAGATCAGATTCATGAAATCAGGATACCCACCGAAACTGTCACTGAAGTTCATGATTCACAAAGTAAAACAGTGGAGCGCAAGGTCTTTCCCGGTTATGTTTTAATCAAAATGATTATGAATGACACAAGCTGGCACTTGGTTCGTAATGTGCGAGGTGTGACTGGCTTTGTGGGTTCGGCTAATAGAGCGATTCCCCTTACCGATGATGAAATTCTGTCTTTGGGCATTGAGAGACATGAAATCATTGTCGCTTTCGAGGAAGGCAGCACGGTAAAAGTCATCGATGGTCCACTGGAAGGCTTCCTTGGTACAGTGGAGGAAATCGAGCAGGACAAAAGCAGGGTGCGAGTCATTGTATCCATGTTTGGCAGAGAGACACCTGTTGATTTAGACTTTGACCAAATCGAAGCTGTGTAGCTTTGAATTTATTTAATTAATGCGTAATGCGAATTAAAGCGAAGCAGTGATATTTATTCAATAACGAATTGGTATACCAGCTTTGCGTTAATACAGTTTGTCACCATTGTGGGCAAATTGTTATAGTGGGAGGAACTATAATAAGCTAATAGTTCCGAAATCCAACTACCACATCTTTCAGGAGGTACAATCAAGTGGCATCAAAGGTAATAGGCACAATCAAATTGCAAATCCCCGCTGGTAAAGCATCGCCAGCACCACCCGTGGGACCCGCCTTAGGTCAGCACGGCGTTAACATTGGAGCTTTCACCAAGGAATTTAACGAACGCACGAAAAACGACACAGGCATGATGATTCCCGTTGTTATAACGGTCTATGCCGATCGCAGTTTTTCTTTTATCACAAAGACTCCACCGGTTCCGAATTTACTCAAACGAGCCTGCAATATCGAAAAGGCATCAGGTACGCCAAATATTGTTAAGGTCGCCAGCATTTCCATGGATGAAGTGATAAAAATCGCAGAAATGAAAATGGTTGATTTGAATGCAAGTAGCATCGAAGCGGCGGCAAAAATGGTCATGGGAACTGCACGTTCAATGGGCATTACGGTTACGGGAGGCTGAGAAGATGGTAAGAAGTAAAAATTATAAAGAGAGTTCAAAACTAGTTGAAAAACAAACCCTGTATGACCCTGCTGATGCCTTTGATCTTGTGATTAAAGCATCTAAAGCAAAGTTTGATGAAACCGTTGAGCTTCATATTAAGCTGGGTGTCGATTCTCGCCATGCAGACCAACAGGTTCGCGGCGCCTTGGTGCTACCCCATGGTACTGGTAAGGCAAGTAGGGTTTTGGTTTTTTGCAAAGACGAGCAAGTTCAAGAAGCCCTGGATGCTGGAGCGGACTTTGCCGGTGGTCAGGAATTGGCAGATCGTATACAAAATGAAAACTTTTTCGATTATGACATCGTAGTGGCAACACCAGACATGATGAGCGTTGTTGGTCGTCTGGGTAGGGTGCTGGGTCCAAAGGGACTCATGCCAACCCCGAAAGCGGGAACAGTGACTCCGAATGTTGCACAAGCAATCGAAGAGATTAAAGCTGGTAAAGTCGAGTATCGTCTAGATAGAACAAACATTATCCATTGCCCCATTGGTAAGGTTTCCTTCGGGGTGGATAAATTGGTGGATAACTATGCGGCTCTACTGGATGCTGTAAATAGAGCAAAACCAGCAGCAGCAAAAGGTCAATACATAAAAAGCTGCACAACCGCATCAACCATGGGACCCGGTGTAAGAATCAACGCTCAAAAGCAAAACTAAAACAATAAAAATAGTGAACCCCCTTACCAAACGGTAAGGGGGTTTTAACATATATATGTGTATTACTTTATGTATGTATATTACTTTATGTATGTATATTACTTTATGTATGTATATTACTTTATGTATGTGTATTACTTTATGTATGTGTATTACTTTATATATATAACCATCGAATTATAGCAAAATAAACAACAACTACAATGCACACAAAGTGTCATTCTGAGCACTAGCGAAGAATCTCAAATAGCTGTAACTATAGTTTTCATAAACCTCAAATGCTCAAATCAATTGTTGTTCATTTATAATTAGTTTAAATTGTAAGCCGAGAGTCTCTGCTGCTTTACGGCACATGATCATTCGACCGAGGAATATCTCAAAATAATCCATAACTGAGCCGTACTTTGTATCAACACTGAGTTTCAATTTCACCAGTGTCCGTTCCTCGTTGATTTTCAAATCAGATTTTTTCACCGAATAATTAACCCTATCGTGTATGTCGAAATTGGCTATCTCCGGATTTCTCACCCTGCTGCGGCGTACATCGGATTTGTCTGCTAAAATCAAAGCAGCGCAAATATGGTTTACTGGCATCCCCGTTCCTTCGTCATGGTTACCGATGGCTGTGGTTATAGTTGCTATATCTTCGGCGGGAAAACCCATATTGTCCAGTATGCGAAAAGCCATCACCGCTCCAGAGAGAGAATGGTTTATTCTGTTTACAATATTACCGATGTCGTGGAGATATCCAGCGATTTGCGCCAGCTCCACATCACGTTGGGGATAATTCATTGTTCTGAGTATATATCCAGATTGTTCGGAAACTCTAGTTACATGGGGGAAGCTGTGTTCAGTATAACCGAGGACAAATAAAGACTCGTCAGCGCAAGTTATATATGTATTTACAGCCTCGTTGTTTTTAACATCCTCAAGTGTTAAAATTTTTGTTTGCATAGTATTTTCTCCTATTTTCGTCTAAATCTATCGTATATTTTTTTATTACCATCCATTGGGTCAATGCCAATGGATTCAAGAATCGTCATTTCGTCAAGGGTTCCGCTCCCTTGAAATACATGAGCAGCCCCTGCATCGCTACCACAGGCAATTGATACGCCTATTCTTGAAGCTTCAATCATAGCAGCTTTGTGGTTTTCTACAATTTCCACTAACATATCATCATCATACAAACCGGTACCAATGAGATTCGCTGAAGTGGCGCAGGTTGGTACCCATATAACATCCCTATCTGCCATGATTTTTAAAGCAGCTATATCCATGTAATAACCATGCTCGATGCTATCGACCCCTGCTTCTGCTGCGCGTTTTATATTATCAGCTCCATTGGCGTGAATCATCACAGACATACCCTCGCCATGGGCGATATTCACAATTTCTTTTAGTTCTTCCAATGATATTGATGGATGGGTCACAGTACCTCCATTGGCAAAGTCTAATAAACCCGATGCCGTTGTTTTTATAAAGTCCGCTCCTAAATCGATGGCTTCGAGTACAAGCTCACGGTATTCATGCAAATTTTCAAAAGAGCGTCCGAACATAATTCCGTAATGGCCCTTTTTTAGTATAATAAAAGCAGCGGTGACATAATCTATGCCATATTCACCAGCGATTTTTTTTGCATACACCGATACTCCGTGCTTGTCGCCACCATCGCGGTAATATGTAATACCCAAATCAGTGTATGTTTTAAGATTGTGGCGAATGAAGTCTTCGTCTATTTTTCCTTTGTGACGAGCTATTGATCCTGTGTATGCAACGCCATCTAATATTATATGTCCGTGACATTCGTATATCACAATGCTTTACTCCCATATGTTTTCGTGTTATAGTAGCTCCAAGATATTTTATCATAGTTTAAATTAATATCATAGTAAATTATATTTTACATGGGCATATAAAATTCTGCTCATAAAACAAAAGGAGGAAATTATGGCTGGTCTTACTCATATGTATTATGGAAATGGAAAAGGTAAAACGACAGCGGCTTTAGGACTTGCTTTGCGAGCAGCTGGTAGCGGACAAAATGTGGTCATAATCCAATTTCTAAAGGATTGGAATGTTAGCGAGCTAAAGTCCTTGGAACTTATACCGAATATTCAGGTTTTTAGGGGAAAAGCTTCAGGTGGTACCTTTTTAAAGGACATGACCCAGGAGCAATTGGCTGACACGAAGAGTATCCATGATGACAATTTGAAAAATGCCTTGGAGCTTCAAGCAAAGGGCGAGTGCGATATGCTTGTCTTGGATGAAGCCATTGATGCATATAGGCTTGATGTGCTTGATAAGGAGCTTTTTGAAAACTTGCTTGACAACAAGCCAAGTGAGCTGGAGCTTGTTATCACCGGTCACAGACCACCACGAAACCTTCTGGGAAAAGCTGACTATGTGACTGAAATGGTGAAGCATAAGCACCCCTATGACGAGGGAGTAAAAGCACGCCGCGGAGTGGAGTTCTAGAGGATTGTGCTAATAAATCAGAAAGCGATTTTGGAAGTAATAAAATACATACAAAAAACACCTAGCTAACATTGTCACAATGCTCGCTAGGTGTTTGTTTAATTATATTAGTTCCTAGAATATCCTTTTATCATCGTCTTTGTTGGAGTTCATCTGCATTTCTATAATTTTTACCAAAAGCATTTGGGTGAATGCTTCACCGAAGGGGAAGCCTCCGCTTTTTTTATTGTCGAACCGATTATATGCGGCTATGCCTGCGGTTATGTTGCCTCCGCCAAGGGTTTCCAGGACTTTTCTTACATAGTTCTGGGTTTCGTTAAATGGAGGTATTCCGCCGTATTTTTGCACATTGTTGGGCCCTGCGTTATATGCAGCGAGAGCCAGCTGCACATCGCCATTGAAGGTATCTAGCATTTGACGCAGAAACTTCGCTCCGCCCATG
The DNA here is from genome assembly GCA_009777775.1 of Oscillospiraceae bacterium. GTDB lineage: Bacteria > Bacillota > Clostridia > Oscillospirales > Oscillospiraceae > WRMH01. The sequence continues at coordinate 20,239 of WRLE01000009.1, read as the reverse complement.
ATGTTTTGCTCCGGTTCATATGCATCTGTGACTCCCAGACCCCTTGCGGTTGCGGGCATGAGCTGCATTATTCCCATGGCTCCAGCTGGGGATGTGGCGTTTATTTGGAAATTAGATTCGGTTTGTGCTACTGCTTTGAGCAAGTTCACGGGGAGATTGTATCTTTGGGCGGCTGCATCGAATATTGCATCTAAGTCAACATAGCCACTACTTGTTGTTGTGTTTGATAGGACATTTGAAAACTGGGATTGCTCAACTGATGCTGCTTGGGGTGCAGTTGCTGCAGTGTTTTGCTCGCTTGCTTGTGCTCCGATGGGTTCTATGGTCATGGATACCTCCATATGTCTGACTTTGTTTGCTTCGACATAATTATTATCGGTATTATGAGCATTTACTTTAGGATTGCAGGATTAATGTCTATAGATCTAAAAATTGCACAATTTCTGCAGTGCGTTGGTTTAATAGATATGTGTCCCAGGCTTCGGTGACAGCGTTTTGGAGATCCGTCTTATATTGGACGGAGGGGCTGCTTGTTGTGCTGCCTTTGAAGTGGAGACATAAATGACCGTTCATACCATTGTCGCTTATCCAACTGCTACTGTGGGGCATACCATGCAAAGATGCTGCAATGACTCTGTCTCCGATGCTTACCCATACTGGTCTAGCGTCCCAGCTGCGTATGCCATTTCTTGTTTCATATAGGATGTCTGTATCTTCTTGGGTAGCAGGCTCCACATCGGCATGGTCGTATACTGAAAAACAAATGATATTATATGAACGGGTAGTTCTCACATCAATGACTTCCATTGTTTCGCCCATTTCTATCATGTTTTTCACTTCAGACCACTCCAGCAATTCCACCAGGAAATTGTCCGTATCAGCTGTTGTATCACTCTCGGATGTATCTATATCATCAGCATCTTTTCCAGAATGCAAATCTACGAATATATAACCATCGATATTGTAAAGCTTATATCCATCAAATCCAGCCAAAAACCCTTGGGGAACGTGTATATCGAATCCTGTGGTAGGCAGGAAAGCATTGCCAATACCAATGGATATTGGTATTTTTCCATCGGGGAGATGAAAAGGTAAGGTAGTATTTTGCAATATGGGTGGCTGATTGAACTGCTCGTACTTGGCATAGCCAAAGGCGATAATTTGGTTTTTGATGGAAAAACCAGTTTCGTCCTGTTTTAATATGAGCATATCGCCATTAAAAGCGGGTATAAAAAATAATTCCGTATCAGTTGATACGGTGCTGCTCATATCAATTTGAGTCTCAGTTGTTTGTGGGTCTTGGGCTTGTTCCGAGTTTGTTAGCGTTGCACCTTTTGCTGTTTGTGTAAGTATTGCTGTTGTAAAAATAAAAATAGACATATGCATGAGTATTCGATATTTGCGTTTCACGATTGTAGCTCCTTTTGTTTTTGCTTTTATAAACTTCAATGAAAATCAAGTTGCTACAATATCTCATGAATATGTATCTAAAATGTATCAATTTGTTACAAGCTTGGTTAATGGCACTTTTTGTGCTGACAAGGCTGCTGTGACTCGTTATACTATCAAATTTATATAATATTTTGTACAATCGCTATTCGCAAAGCATCGTGTAGGTTGTTTACATATAGTTTGTCGTAAATGCTATTTATCACCATTTTTACTGTATTTATGGAGATATTTTGACTGGCAGCGATTTCTGTTCGAGATAAGCCTTGGGTCAAATCCTTTAAAACTTTTGTTTCTCTCTCTGTTAGGCTCACCTTTTCGTCATCATCGCCATTTGCTTTGCTTTCCATTATCATGTGGGTCTGCCGTCTGGCAAAAGCTGAAGACTTTCGATTTATATCTTGTAGCCATGCTCTCGGGATGGTGCAACTACTCACCCTAAGAGCAGCTCCTGTAAGTGTGCGCATATCCTTCGCATAATGGGTAAATGGTGTAACTATTCCATTGGGTTCGGCTAAATGATATGCCTTTGTCAAGGCTGTGATTGCTTCGTCCCGTTGCTTTAATTTATATAGACATAGAGCTTCAAGGGCATGAAATGCGATTTTACCCAATAATGGCATATCGCTTTCCCGAATTGTTTCGAGATATGCGAGCAATGTGCTATATTGTTTTGTGCAATAGCGATATTGCATCCGAACACGGTTTGCGTAATTATCCAGAAATGCGGGATGGGCGTATCTTTCAAAATCGCTTTTTAGCCAATATGGGATTTTTTCAGGCTGATCGAGGGCTAAATAATAATGGCTGCGAATAATGTCATATGTTTCAAAGCGTGTCTTAAAGTCAGCAATATCCAAGAGCTCTTCGGCTTGCATCAGTATATTTTCTGCGTTATCGAGCCGCCCTTGGGAAAAGGCGATTAGCATGAGGTACAATAATGCTCGGCTTTGTATATCATATTGGCTTTTTTGCCGTGCTTTGTCCAGCGCCATGTATAGATACTGCTCTGAATTGATTAAATCTCTTTGAACATATAGTAGCTCGCCTTGGGCTAGGTCATCGAGACCATACATGATACCTTTGTGAACATAGGAAAAATGTGGAATAGCCCTTCGTAAAGAATCTATATATTCTTCAGGTGCGCCCTTGGTGTTCGCTCCAAAAAGCAGAGCATATACTCCCATTTGAGCTGGTGTTGGGGAGGTTTCCGGAATATATTGGTCTTTGTCAAAGTATTCCCGCATTTTTTGAAAGTAAACATCGAAATCATACTTGTTTGTACTCACTGCCATGTATAAACGCAATATAGCCCAGTCTCTATAAAGCTGCATTTGCGCGCTGTTCTTTTCAATTGAATCCGGAAGGGATTCAAGCTCGGTGGCATATTCCACAGCAGCCGCAAAGGCTTCATCGAAAAGTCCGAGGCTTATCCTGATTCTAAGGCTGATAACGGGATAAAGAGGATTGCCGTGGGAAACATCCTTGGGTAAACGGTTCAGTAGATCCAAGGCGTATCTTGCTGTTTCCTGCCCAATGTGTAAATCAAAGGAGCAAATAAGGCGGATTATCGAGCTGTACTTCCCTGCTTTTTCGTAGTATGCAAGGGCATCAGCAAAATAATTATTGTTTTCGCACCAGATACCCGCTTTGTTGAATGTATCGCATTTTTCGTCTTCGCTTAGCATATATTGATGTGTACGCAAGTAATCGAGGAAAATGTCATGTATTCTATATACTCCAAGATGATGCTCGTATCTCACATAAGCGTTGAGAGAATCAAGTTCCTTGATGAGTGAATTGTCATCGACCAGCAAGCTAATCAAATTGGATGATAAATGTCCAATCAGCGAAATCCGAAGCAAGAGGTTCCATAAAGGAGTGTCGCGTATCCTTGATATTTCTGATTCAATGAGTTTGAAGACGTTTTCCTTCATGGCAGTCAAGGCGTAGCGCTCATATTTCATATCTTTGCTCAATGAGCGCCCTATCAAGTTTATGGCAAAAGCCCAACCTCGAGTGTCATCGTATATGTCGCGAATATCCTGCCTTGTATAAGGGAGTAGTAAATTGTCGAAATATTCAGCAATCTCGTCTTCGGTGAAGCAGAGGATTTCTTCTCGAATTATGAAGACCCTTTCCTGCATCATCATGGATACCATATTGATTTCCGGAGTGGTTCGAGATAATAGTATAATTGTGAAGTTTTGGGAAGGATAGTTCACCGTCCATTCAAAAAAGCGCAATATTTCAGGGTTTTCTAGTATATGAAAGTCATCAAAAACCAATATATTTTTCTTGTCGGAGGCAAATGCTTCATCTCTCAATTCGATATACTTTATAAAGGCTTCCCTCGTATCGGGAAAACCAATATCAGCTAGGCGAGAGGCTATATCAAACCATGTAAGTGACAATAAATGGGTGTATTTTTCCCAGAAACGGCTGGTATCATTGTCCCGTTCTGTCAGCTGCATCCATGTTGTATTCCCGTTATACTCTTGTAAAAAAGAATACACAGTACGTGTCTTGCCATAGCCAGAACCAGCATATACTGCTACTAAAGGAAACTCAACAGCATTTTCCAGAAGCTTGCTGATACGATTACGTTTATAAAATGCACTGCTTTGGGTAAGGGTTCCCATATTGCTAATAAAGGAATTGCTCATAGACACGATTACCCCGCTTTCGTAATAAATGGTAAAAAACACACACAAAATAGAAAAACTCTACATAATTTTACACATTTATTATAAGTGAATAGTATAATGTGAGACAACACCCGTTTCAAACTATTTGCCAAAAAAGGGATTATTGTCTCCATCTAAAAGTATAGTAAATATTACGGTAAAGGGTTAGAGGGTTAGGCTTTTACCCTATGAATATGGTTGGTTTTCTACCTAACGCACGTTTGTTAGAGAAAATACTTGCATTTGTGGTAATATTGATGATAGAATAGGTACAATACACATAAAAATCATCAAATTTTGCTAAAAGAGCATATAAAATATGTTAATGCAAAAATAGACATATATAATGAATCGACAGATTATAAGCCAAGCTTTAGCTTGGAAAGCATATATGATGTACTTATATAGATGATGCGGGTGAAACATGGATAATTACGATAGTGAAAAAAACAGAACACAGCAAGTTACTGATGATAGCCGTTTTGTCAGACCACGACTTAATGCAGTTCTAGCACAGGCAGTAAAAAAACCTCTAACCATAGTCTGCGCCGCTATGGGATGCGGTAAGACGAGGGCGGTATATGATTTTTCCCAAAGCTGCGGTATGCCGGTAATTTGGGTACAGTTGTCCGAATCGGATAACATTAGCTTCCATTATTGGGAAAACTCAATCCAGTCCATATCAAAGACAGACGAGAAACTTGCAGAGGAATACCGTAAACTGGGTTTTCCAGGAACAGAGGATAAGTTTTTAAGGTTTCTTAGCATGAGGCAGCTAGTGCCAACAGATAAAAAATACCTTCTCGTCTTTGATGATTTTCACCATATAAAAAACGAAACTATGCTTGAATTTTTCGAGAGATCTGTAAACAATGTTCCAGATAACCGTTCCATTGTACTAATTTCTCGTGAGTTTCCCAATATCAACATTTCCAGCCAAATGGTGAGAGATAATGTTTCCATCATCAATGAGGATGAGCTGAATTTCACAGAAAATGAACTGTACCGCTTTTTATTGGAAAAGGGCTTGGGAGCAGAAACCAACAGTTTAGAGCGTATATATGGCGATACAAAAGGTTGGGCTTTCATCATAGATTTCGTATCTCGGATGCTTGAAAAAAGGCCAGGTTATGCGGGCTATGTCCAGAGCGCAATTAAACAAGATATATTTCAATTAATCGAAACGGAAATATGGAGCAACATATCTGCAGGGCTAAAGGAGCTTTTTCTACGTTTGTCTTTGACCGACCATCGTTCAGCTGAATTGGTGGGTATGATTGCCGGTGACGATATGGAGTTAATAGGCGAACTCAAAGAGCAAAACGCTTTCGTTCGCTTTGACAAATATATAGATTACTATTATGTTCACAGTCTGTTTTTAGACTTTTTGGAAACAAAGCGCAAGGATTATGGACAAATAGATGTGGAAGATACATATAGTATTATTGCCAGTTGGTGTCTAAACAACGATTTCATAGTTGACGCATTGCTTAATTATGAAAAAATCGAAGATTATGAATCGATTGTTAAAATATTACATGCTTCATCAACACGATTTTTAATGGAGAATGTTCAGGATTTATTGGCAATATTCAACCGTATTCCCCAGTGGGTGTATGATACCATTGAAGTGTCAGCTGCTGTCCATGTACAGCTTGTTATGAATACTGGCGACTTGATAGCGGCAACTACGCTTTTGCGTCAATATGAGGAAAAATATTTGGCATTACCTGAAAATAATTCTTTTAGAAACAGGATGCTGGGAAATATTTATTATCAATGGGCGATATATCGGATGCTTTTATGTACAATTGATGATAATTATGATTTCGATAAATATACAAAAAAAGTTGCCGAGTACTTGACAGACCTCCCAGTAATCAATAGTGGAAATTGGTATCAGCATCCTCCTGGGATGTGGACGAATTTGGCGGGACATAGCAGAGAAGGAGCCTTACAGGCGTTTCTAAATACCTTATCGAGCTCCATGGAGAGCTTGGAAATGCTTCCGGATTTCCAATGTAATGGTATCGAGGATTTATGTAGAGGTGAGCTGCTTTTCTACCAAAATAATATTAAGGAAGCTGAACCCCTCATTAAAAGCGCTGCAGAAACTGCTCTAAAACATGCTCAGTTTGAAATAGTATGGCGTGCGATGTTTTATCAGCTCAGGATTAGTGTTTCAAAGGGTGAGCCGGTGAAAATTAACCAAACCCTCTCCGATATGGAACGCTATTTGGAAATTGATAATACTCCAATTCGATATTTGATTTATGAGCTTATTCTTGGTTGGTATTATCATGCCCTTGGTCAGTTGGAACGTATCCCCATTTGGCTAAAAGACCGTTTTACGTTCAATGTATTTTATTCCAACACTTTGGAAAACTATGGTAACCACCTTAAGGCAAAATACCGCTATTTAACAAATGATATAGATGATCTTATAGCGTATATCGAAAATAAAAAGCAAAGGCCGGATCTTGTTCTTTTGGAAAGAATCGAGCTTTTGGTCATGGAAGCGTGTGCGCGCCAAAAAATAAATGATATGGCTGCTGCAGTGACTGTTTTAAATGAGGTATATAATCTTGCTTTACCAAATGATATTACCATGCCTTTCATTGAGTTTGGTAAGGATATGCGAAAGCTTCTTGTCTTTGCTGGAACTGATGAAAAATGTGAAATTCCCCATGGGTGGCTAAACAGTATGAAGCAAAAAATAAATGCATACTCCCGTAGGCAAGCGCAGATAATGTATGAGTATAAAATGCAAAACGAGATTGATGCGAAAATCGTACTGACTCCTAGGGAAACTGAGGTTTTGCGCGATTTGTACAATAGGCTTTCCAGGGTGGAAATTGCTGATAAATATGGGCTTTCGGTGAATACAGTTAAGGCGCATATTAGCAGCATCTACGAGAAGTTAAATGCTCGCAACAGAGCGGACATCTACCGCATAGCAGCGGAGCAAAAATTGTTATAATTGCCCGTTCATGAGGTTGTTCATCAATGGGTGTCGTATTTTTTGTATTGTTTATCGCTAAGATTATTTTTTATGTATTCATCTATTTTGCTAACATTATGATTGTCGTGAAACTAATTAAAAAATATATGTTTAATAAAGATAAAACATCGAAAAGATACCATTTTCATTAAAAATAGTTTGACATATTCATTATGTTATGTATAATGTGAAATACAATTAGCTGGTCACAGGCAATGCTTTGTTGTTGTCTGGGTTAATAGGGAATCAGGTGTGAATCCTGAACAGTCCTGCTGCCGTGATGACGGAGCTTTTCCAAATGCGAATAGCAACCACTGGTTTTATATAAACTGGGAAGGTATGGAAAAAGCGTTGATGTCTAAGTCGAAAGACCTGCCAGCGAAGCGAGTCTTTATGGTTCGCTCTAGCACAAAGCCTCACAGGAAATTGGGGACTTTGTAATGTGGTAGCGCTTTGGCATCCCTATCTTTTCCCATATGCGTTATTGTGTTTCAAGGCTTTGATTCCTGTAATCAAAGCCTTTTTTAAATCGAAAAACGAGAAAACTGGTGAAAGATATGGCTACATTGAGAACTGGCGTGACAACAGGAACCTGTGCTGCTGCTGCTGCGAAAGCAGCAACGGTTGCGCTTTTATCGTTGAAATTTCCAGAAATAGTGGAAATTGTTGTGAAAAATGGTGAAAGCATCAAGTTGGAAGTCATTGATAGCATACAAAAAGAAAATGAATCGATTTGTGCAGTCATAAAAGACGCAGGAGATGACCCCGATGTCACAAATGGTGTAAAAGTCTTTGCAACAGTATGGAAAACTGATGAAAAAAGCATTGAAGTAGATGGTGGAGAGGGTATTGGTCGCGTGACGAAGCCTGGCTTAAAAGTACAGGTGGGTTATGCGGCGATTAACCCAGTGCCCATGGAAATGATAAAAACAGCAATTTCAGAAGTTTGCTCTCTGTATTCATACGAAGGTGGTATAAAAGCTGTTATTTCCATCCCAGGAGGAGAAGAAATAGCGAAAAAAACCATGAATGCAAGATTGGGAATTATCGGAGGTTTGTCCATATTGGGTACATCGGGTATTGTCGAACCCATGAGCGAAAAGGCTCTAATCGACACAATTAAAGCGGATATTGATGTCAATTTGGCATCTGGAGTGGAAAAATTGATTGTAACCCCAGGAAATTATGGGCGGGATTTCGCCCAAAATGAACTGGGGCTTGATATTGAAGAAGCTGTGAAATGTTCCAACTATGTGGGTGAAACCTTGGATTATTTAGCCACTAAGTCAGTGGATAGAATAATGTTCATTGGTCATGCAGGAAAGCTTGTAAAACTTGCAGGTGGAATAATGAACACCCATTCTGCGATAGCTGATTGCCGTATGGAGATATTGGCAAGCCATAGCGCACTAGCTGGTGCCAATGCTGATACTATTTCTCGTATCATGGATTGTGTTTCCACTCAAGGTGCAATCGAAATAATCGAAGAATTGGGGATTGGTGAAGCAGTTTGGAAAACCATGGGAGAAAAGATTGGCTTTTACCTTAGGGAGCGAATAAAAGGAAGTTACATAATAGAATACATAGTTTTCACACAGGAAAACGGAATACTCATAAGGGGTGAAACACAATGAAGGGTAAACTATATGGCATTGGCACTGGTCCTGGTGACCCTGAGCTTTTAACGCTAAAAGCCATAAATACCATAGAAAGATGCAGCGTTATCGCTGTACCGAAATCATCGGGAGATGGTGAACGAGTCGCTTATTCAATTGTTGAAAAATATGTCATAGGAAAACAATTGCATGAATGCCATTTTCCAATGGTTCGGGATTTGGAAGAGCGGAAAAAAGCAAGGTTACTAGCTGCGGAGGGTTTAGTAAAGCATCTTGACGATGGGAAGGATGTTGCTTTTGTCACATTGGGCGACCCTACTACATATTCAACATATATGTATATGCATGAGATAGTCGTCTCACAGGGATATGAAGCAGAAATTGTACCTGGTATTACATCCTTTGCCGCATCAGCTGCTGCCTTGGGGATATCACTTTGCGAGGGGGATGAAACTCTGATGATAATTCCCGCTAGCCAAAATGAAAGAATAGAGGAGCTGCTGAGACAGCCTGGCAACAAGGTAATCATGAAATCGGGCAGAGACTTGGCAGGAGTGCTAGAGAAACTAAAGGAACTTGGTTATGGAGATAAAACAAAGGTCGCTTGCGAAGTCTCCATGGAAAATCAACAGCTTTATATGAGCATTGATGAATATGAAAAAGCACCTGAGGGTGGATATTTTACCTTAGTTATTGTAAAGGAGAAAGACTAAATGGTTTATTTTGTGGGAGCGGGACCAGGAGACAAGGAGTTAATCACCATAAAAGGGCAAAAAATCCTTGCTGAAGCAGACTGCATCATATATGCAGGTTCTCTGGTTAATCCAGAATTGTTGGAATACGCCAAAGCAGACTGCATACTCAAAGACAGCGCAAGCATGACATTGGAAGAAGTCATTGAAATAATAGTGGAAAATGAGAAAAATGGACATATGACGGCGAGGTTGCACACAGGTGACCCAGCCATATATGGTGCCATTAAAGAGCAAATCGATATAGTAGAAGAAAAGGGAATCGAATTTAAAGTTATTCCAGGGGTTAGCTCCTTTTCGGGAGCGGCTGCGGCGATGGGAGTAGAGTACACTCTGCCTGGTGTGAGTCAAACTGTGATTCTAACCAGATTAGAGGGAAGAACCCCTGTGCCGGAAAAGGAAAAAATGACAGAGCTTGCAAAAATCCAAGCATCCATGGCGATTTTTCTATCCAGCGGGATGCTACCAGAGTTGTCAAAGCAGCTCATAGAAGGCGGTTATCCAAAGGAAACACCTGCTGCAATCGTGTATAAAGCCACTTGGCCAGATGAAAAAATTGTAATTACCACAGTTGAAGAGTTACCTGAAGCAGGAGAACAAAGCGACATCAGCAGGACTGCGCTCATCTTAGTGGGTAATTTCCTCGGGGGAGAATATGAGCGGTCAATGTTATATCATCCCGAGTTTACCCATGGCTACAGACAGGGTAACAGCGCAGGTGGAAATGATTAACCAGAGAAAATAGTTGCGAAGCAAAAAGAACCATGAGCTTAAGGAAGCGTGTGCGATGGATGAAACTATTATTTTATCATTTACAAATAAAGGAAAAGAGCTGGCAGATAGGATAGCAAGCGAGCTTTTGACCTGGGATAGTACTAGAAGCACAAGATCGATTAGAGTATCAAAGCTCAGTGAAACCATGGCAGCTGTGTTTCAAACAGGAAACCTTTTAGTATTCGTTGGCGCAGCAGGAATTGCTGTTCGAGCTATTGCACCTCTTTTGGAAAGTAAAACCACAGACCCAGCAGTCATCGTCATCGATGAAGCAGCGCAGTTTGTAATACCTATACTCTCAGGGCATCTGGGGGGAGCGAATTATTATGGAAAGATTGTTTCCAAATTAATTGATGCAACACTGGTATTGACAACCGCGACTGATGTAAACGATGTATTCTCTATTGATGCTTTCGCCTTTGAAAAAGGTTATGCAATCACAAATCCCGAAATGATTAAACTCATAGCATCCGCCATGCTCGAAGGCAAGGATGTGGGCTTGTACTCGGAATATGAAATAGATGGAGAACTTCCAAAAGGATTGGTATTAGTGGGTGATGATTCCGAATTCAAACTGGGCATAAGTATTAGCATGGATGCCATGCAAGCTCCCTTTGAAAAAACATTGAATCTTGTACCGAAATGCATTCATGTGGGTTTGGGCTCAAGAAAAGATGCTGATGCGGAACAATTGGAAGAGTTCTTTTTAAGCAGCCTGGAGAGTTTGTCCATACCAGTGAAAGCGGTGGCTACAATATCATCAATTGACATAAAAAAAGAGGAAAAGGCAATTACCTCAATTGGGAAAAAATATCATATTCCATATAACACATTTAGTGCCGATGAGCTAAATGAAGTGGATGATAAAGTTGAGCAATCGGAATTTGTGAAAAGGACAACAGGAACTGGAAATGTCAGTGAAGCTGCTGCGTATATTTCATCGAAAAAAGGTGAAATACTCATACCTAAAACTGCCAGCAACGGAGCGACGCTTTCCATAGCGCGGGAAACATGGAGGGTAGCTTTTTGAAACTTATGATGACAGGACTAGATCATACAAGAGCTGATTTGAGTATTCGAGAGCGTTTTGCTGTTTCCAAAGAAAAAACATTGGAGACAGTTCAAACTATTGTGGATAGCGGAATTGTTTCGGCTAGCGTGATTATATCCACATGTAACAGAACAGAGCTTTATGCCTCTGTACCTTTGGAGAGCGAACCAATTCTATCACGTATTTTGTGTGAAGCTCTAGAGCGAAATTATTCCGAATATGAAGGATATTTCATGGATAAATCAGAAGACCAGGCACTGGAGCATTTGTGTCGAGTTGCATCGGGGTTAGATTCACAAATTATCGGTGATGATCAAATAATAACACAAGCAAGGGAAGCCATCGAGCTGTCCAGAGAACTGGGCTGTACAGACAGTTATGTTGAAAAAATGTTCAACCAAGCGATTGCAGCGGCAAAAGCCATTAAGACAAAGGTCATATTGAGGACTCTTGGGGTTGATTCGGTGCCGGCTGCTGCTGTGGATACACTATTATCTATGATGCCATTGCTAGGTAAAAAAGCTTTAGTGATTGGTAATGGGCAAATGGGAAGGCTTGTTGCACAGCTACTCGTTGCTCAAGGAGCCAGTGTAACTATGACTTTACGCCAGTATAAAAAAGGTGAAATAGTAGTACCAGATGGAGCAGATACTGTCCTATACAGCGAGCGGTATCCAATAATCGAAAAGGCTGACATCGTAGTCAGCGCAACCTCTAGTCCCCATTACACAATCTATCGAGAAGAACTGGACAAACTCGACAGGCTACCAACCATATTCATAGACATAGCTGTTCCAAGAGATATTGAGCCAAGCATAGATAATCTTGATGAAACAAAAGTGCTAACAGTAGACAACATAGCCAGCAAAAGCCGCGAACTCCCAAAAGAAAGCCAAGAGCTAATCGATGAAATCATTAAAGAACATACAGAAAAATACAACGACTGGCACAAGTACAAGACAAGTGTTGGAGCATTGGGAATGAGGAGTTAGGTATGTAGGGGCGAATGGCAATTCGCCCGAATCCACAAGAACCGACAATCATTCATTGTTAATTGTACATCGTTCATTGTTCATTGATAAATCATTCATCGTTAATTATTCATTATTCATCATTTATCATTAATTAAAAAAGGTGGTTACTTAAACATGAAATTATTCGCCATCGGATTGGGACCTGGGGATTTGGATTATATGGCACCTCGTGCTCGGGAAGCATTGCTACAAAGTGATGTCATTGTGGGTTATACCACATATATGGCACTTATTACTGAGCTCACAGCGGGTAAGGAACTCATCTCCACGGGGATGACAGGAGAAACTGAACGCTGTGCTGCGGCGGTGGAAGAAGCCTTGAAAGGAAAGACGGTCAGTGTTGTGTCCAGTGGAGATGCTGGGATATATGGAATGGCATCACTACTATATGAACTGGCAGAAAAGCACCCCTCGGTGGAGATTGAGGTGATTCCAGGCATTACAGCAGCGGTGTCGGCAGCAGCCATTCTAGGGTCGCCTTTGACCAATGATTTTGCTGTAATCAGCCTTTCAGATCATTTAACTCCTTGGGAGATAATAGAGAAAAGATTAGATGCTTGTAGTAGTGCCGATATGGTTGTTTGCATATACAATCCCCAAAGCTCACAAAGAAGCGATTATCTACAAAGGGCCTGCCAAATATCCTTGCGGCACAAGGCTCCCGACACGAAATGTGGATATGTGAAAAATGCATACAGGGGAGATACGACAGAAGTTGCGATATGCACCCTAGATGAGCTTCAAAGCAGGAATGTCGATATGTTCACCACAGTAATCATAGGTAACTCAACAACTGTCATTATCGACAATAAACTGGTAACCACCAGGGGATACGCTGTATGAGTTAGGAATGAGGGATGAGGATTTAGGAGCTGGAATTAGGAGTTAGGAATCAGGAGTTAGGAATAAGATGTAGGGGCGAATAGCATTCGCCCGAACAAGAACGAGGAATAGATAAATAAATATCATTCCACAAATAATCAAAATTATAATTGTTCATTATTCATTGCTCATTGTTCATTATTAAAGCGGGGTGTTTGTTGTGAAGATTCTCATATTTGGGGGGACTACTGAGGGGCGGGAGCTGGCTGCTGCTCTTGCGGTTGCTGGGTTTGATGTCACTTTGTCTGTTGCCACCGAATATGGAGCAGATATAGCAGATGGAGATGCAAACATAGCGCAAAAGGCAACGGTTCTTTCTGGTCGGCTTAGTAAAGATGAAATGGTGGAGCTTATTAGTAGAGGCTCATTTGATTACATCATAGATGCCACTCACCCATATGCAACCTTGGTAACTGATAACATCAAAGCGGCAGCGGATGAAGGGAGACAAAGGTATTTACGACTTGAAAGACTCCAAAGCGAAGTGTCAGAGGATGTGATATTTGTCGAAGATACCGCCGCCGCCGTGAAGCTGCTCAATGATAATGACGAAAATGTTTTATTGACCACAGGTAGTAAGGATTTGGAGATATTCGCCAAAGGGCGTGATTATTCCACTCGTTTTTACCCTAGAATCCTTCCCATGGAAGATTCTTTGGAACACGCCATACAGCTCGGGTATCGTGGAGCGAATATTATTTGTATGCAAGGTCCATTTAGTATTGAAATGAACATTGCCACCTTGAAAAAGGCGAATGCGAAATATTTGGTTACAAAAGACTCTGGTGTTGTTGGTGGTGTTGTGGAAAAAATAGCTGCTGCAAAATCAGCTGAATGCAAGGTAGTCCTCATATCGAGACCACCATCTGAAAAAGGTTATACTTATGATGAAATGTTGAATCTATTTGGTATCGCTGATGATGCAGGTGAAGCAGGCGAGGTTAGCGGAGTAAGCGAGGCTAGCGGAGCTGATGCAAAAAGCGAAGCAAGTCAGGCAGGCGAAGCCGGTGCAAACAGCTTTTTTCCGCTATTTGTAGATATGGAAAATAAAAAAGTACTGGTAATCGGTGCAGGAAACATTGCGGAGCGGCGCGTCAAAACCCTTCAATCTTTCGGAGCGTCGATAATAGTCATCGCACCGAAAGCCAGCGAATATATTAAATCAGAAGCTAAGGACAATAAACTGCTGCTTGTTGAAAGAGAATATCAAAAGGGTGATATTGCTGAAATTAACCCATTTATCGTCCTCACGGCTACGGATAATCGGCAAACAAACAACGATGCCATGATTGAAGCATCTAGCCAGAATATTTTCATTTCAGTCGCCGACCAGAGAGATGAATGCACATTCTACTTCCCTGCCATTATGGAAAACGAAAACTATGTCATGGGGCTAGTTTCAAAAGACGGCAATCATGCAGGTGTTAGAGAGCTGGCGCAGAAAATAAGAGATATGTTTCTTTAAGGAGTGGGAGTTATATGGCTAAACTTATTAGAATTGGTAGCAGAGAGAGTGAACTTGCTGTTACCCAATCGAAAATCGTAATGGATGCCATTTCACAAAGCAATCCCGATATTGAGCTGGAACTGGTGCTTATTAAAACAACGGGAGATATTATCCAAGATAGAAGCCTTGATGACATCGGCGGAAAAGGACTATTCATTAAGGAACTGGAATATGCTCTTTTAAATGGTGAAGTGGACATAGCCGTACACAGCTACAAAGATATGCCATACGAAGATAACGATGATTTACCCATTGTTGCAATCTCCGAACGCGAAGCTCCTTTTGATGCTTTGGTGCTACCAAAAGGTGTTAGCGAAATGGACATATCGAAGCCGGTGGGTTCTTCCAGCCAAAGGCGAGCGATTCAGTTTTCTAGATTGTACGAAGGTTATGATGTGCAGCCAGTGAGGGGAAATGTACAGACCAGACTGGCTAAGCTCGATAGTGGAGAATATGGGGCATTGATATTGGCACAAGCAGGTTTAAATCGTCTGTCTTTGCAAAGCAGGATAAACCATGTTTTCACCCCTGAAGAAATGATTCCCTCGGGCTCTCAAGGAATCCTTGCGGTTCAAGGGAGAGCGGGCGAAGACTATTCATATCTTCAGAGTTTCCATAATACTGAATCGGAAATTGTATCAAAAGCCGAAAGGCAATTCCTTAAGACCTTAGGAAGCAGCTGCACATCACCAGTGGCAGTATATGCGAAGCTTAATGGCAGCGAGCTTAATATAATGGGAATGCATGTTGATGAATCAGGCAATGTAAAACTAGGCAACATTTCCGGAGCAGCAACCGAAGCCGAGTACCTAGGCAAGCAACTTGCGTCGCAATTAGGAGTTAGGAGTTAGGAATTAGGAATTAGGAATTAGGAATGACGAATGAGGTACAAAACGACAATTTTCAAATTGGCCATTACTAGATATTAATTGTTCATTATTAATTGTTCATTGTTAATTATTAAAGAGGTGCTTATTTATGCTTGTAACACTAGTCGGAGCGGGTCCTGGAGATAAAGGGTTGTTGACTTTGAAGGGAGCACAGCGGATTTTGGAGGCTGATGTTATTCTCCATGATAGGTTTGTGGGACCTGAAATAATGGCGATGCTACCTGAAAGTGCAGAGATTATTGATGTGGGTAAATATGTTGGAAACCATCCTGTTCCCCAAGAAGAAATCAATAAAATGTTGGTGGAAAAAGCGAAAGAAGGGAAAAATGTCGTCAGACTAAAGGGCGGCGACCCCTTTGTGTTCGGACGAGGCGGAGAGGAACTGGAACTCCTGGTGGAAAACAACATCCCCTTTGAGGTGGTTCCTGGCGTAACCTCTGCAATCTCTGGACCTGCCTATGCTGGAATCCCCGTAACCCACAGGGATTATGCGTCATCTTTTCATATTATTACAGGACATGCCAGAAACAATGAACCAACGAATATTGACTTTGAAGCCCTTGTGCGTACAGGTGGAACTTTGGTCTTTTTAATGGGAGTTTCATCTTTGAAAAGCATCTGCGAAGGTTGTATTTCAGCTGGAATGGACAAAGATATGCCAGCGGCGGTGGTGGAAAACGCCACATACAACAATCAAAGGAAATTCGTGGGTACTGTCAGCACACTGCCCTCCATTGCAGAAGAGAACTCTGTTGTTTCGCCATCTTTGATTATCGTTGGAAAAGTCTGCGAGCTATCCATGGATTACGACTGGATTAGCGGGCGTCCTCTCCATGGAAAAAGCATTATCGTCGCTCGAGCAAGCCCGGGCACATCAAGGCTCTCAGACAATCTCAGGGAGCTGGGTGCCCAAGTCTTTGAGATGCCAAGCCCGAAAATAGTTCCTCTCACCGAAGTGGGAAGCGATATTCGAATGGCAATTGAGGAGATAGACAGCTTTTCTTGGCTTGTGTTCACCAGCGCAGTGGGAGTCAACACATTCTTTGATTGCATCTCGGAAATGGGTCTTGACATCAGGGAGTTACATCATCTAAATACTGCCTGCGTTGGGGCAGAAACAGCGAGAGAACTGAAAAAGCGGGGCATAAACTCTGATTATAATCCTGATGAATATAATGGTGTGGCTTTAGCGCAAGGTTTAAGCGAACTTGTAAATGATGGTGATAAGCTATTGATAACCAGGGCGAAAGATGGTGCAGAGGATTTAACAAAGCTCTTGACAGATGCGAAAATCCAGTTTGAGGATGTTGCCATTTATGACAAAGAACTGAAATTGAAGGAAGTTGTCATACCAGAAACCCAATACGCAGCATTTACCAGTTCATCTGCTGTCCAGTGGTTTTCGGCATCAATAAAAGAAGTGGATTTGAGTAAAATTAAGGCTATATGCATAGGTAAAAGCACCGCAGAAAAAGCAATGTCATATGGCATGGAAACAATCATTTCCGAAAAAGCGAGTATTGATAGTTTAGTCACTACTATAAAGGAGTTGCTAATATAATGGACATCAGAACAAGAAGACTAAGGGGCAGCGATTTATTGCGAAAAATGACTCGGGAAACGAGGCTATCTGTAAACTCCCTCATTTATCCCATGTTTATCCGAGAGGGGACAGGTATAGTGGAGGACATCCCATCCCTTGAAGGACAGGTGAGATACAGCCCAGATACCATTGTGCAAGGCATCGAAATAGCTTTGAAAGCAGGTGTGCGCTCTTTCCTGTTTTTCGGTTTACCAGAGGAAAAGGACGAAGTGGGCAGCGGAGCATATGATGAAAATGGTGTTGTTCAGCAAGCTCTGAGAAATATTAAAAAACAATTTGGTAGTGATGTATATTTAATCACTGACCTGTGTTTGTGTGAATACACATCCCATGGCCATTGCGGTCTGATTATCAAAGATTATGTGGATAACGACAGCACTTTACCACTTTTGGCGAAAACCGCACTGTCCCACGCTCAAGCAGGTGCTGACATGGTGGCACCTTCCGGAATGATGGACGGAACAATCGCAGCACTGAGGCAAGGTTTAGATTCCGAAGGTTTTATAGACATACCCATTATGAGCTACGCAGCCAAATATGCCTCAGCCTTTTATGGACCTTTCAGAGATGCTGCTGGATCAGCTCCTCAGTTCGGAGACCGCAAGACATATCAAATGGATTATCATAACAGCAATGAAGCCATTAAACGCATCATGATAGACATTGATGAAAGTGCAGACCTCATTATAGTCAAGCCGGCTCTGCCATCACTGGATATTATAGCGAAAGCTAGGGAAGCGATTAATCTGCCAATTGCAGCATATAGTGTCAGTGGGGAGTATGCCATGATTAAAGCTGCTGGAGCGGCGGACTTAATTGATGAATATAATGTGATGTGCGAAAGTGCAGTGAGCATATACCGCGCTGGAGCGGATATACTTATTACATATTATGCGAAGGAACTTGCTGCTGCGATTGGGAAGGGAGATATAGGATAGTGAATGATAAATCCAAAGCCTTCTTTTTAAGGGCGCAAGCGGTTTTGCCTGGAGGTGTCAATAGCCCAGTTCGCGCTTTTCGAGCCGTGGGGGGAAACCCGCTGTTCATTGAAAAGACAAACGGCTCGAGGGTATATGATGTGGATGGGAACGAGTATATTGACTATGTTCTATCTTGGGGACCAATGATTTTGGGACACAATAACCCGGCAGTTCGAGAAGCTGTGCTGGATGCAGCCCAAAGGGGTCTCAGTTTTGGTGCGCCCAACGAATATGAAGTGAAGCTGGCAGAAAAAATGGTGGAGCTTACAGGTTGCGAAATGGTGAGAATGGTGAACTCGGGTACTGAAGCCGTTATGAGTGCCTTGAGGCTTGCTCGCGCTTTTACCCAGCGCAATAAAATAATCAAATTTGAAGGTTGTTATCACGGACATACCGACAGTATGCTGGTGAAAGCCGGTTCTGGAGCCATGACCTTTGGGCAGCCAGATAGCCCTGGAGTACCGGATGCAGTTGCGGCAGATACCTTGGTGGCACCCTATAATAATTTGGAATTTGTTGAAGATTTGTTTAAAAACAATGATGTCGCCTGTGTGATTATAGAACCTGTTGCGGCGAATATGGGTGTTGTTTTACCCGAAGAAGGTTATTTAAACGGACTTAGGAAACTCTGCGATGAATATGGCGCATTGCTAATTTTCGATGAAATTATCACAGGCTTTCGTTTGGGTAAAGGCGGTGCGCAGGAGTATTTTAATGTGAAAGCGGACATAGTAACATATGGCAAAATCATTGGTGGCGGAATGCCTGTGGGAGCTTATGGCGGCAGAAAGGAAATCATGAGTTATGTGTCACCCAGCGGACCCGTTTACCAAGCTGGAACCCTTTCGGGAAATCCCATAGCAATGGCGGCAGGTTTTGCCCAATTGGAGCAGTTGGATAGTGACGAGCTATATACGCATCTCGGTAAAATGGGAGAAAAACTGGGAGCTGGACTAGACAATATAGCAAAGGAGCTTGGCATGATAGCTTGTGTGACCCAGGTGGGTTCCCTTGTATGTCAGTTTTTCGGCATCGATTCGGTAAAAGACTATGAAACCGCCAGGGGTGCTGATACTGCTCTTTATGCTCAATATTTCCAAAAAATGCTGGCTAGCGGTGTGTATCTTGCACCATCCCAGTTTGAAGCAATGTTTATTTCCCTTGCTCACAGCGAAACAGATATAGATGTGACTTTGGAAAAAGCTAGAGAAGCCTTGGTGGGGATTAGGAGTTAGGAGTTAGGAGTTAGGAATTAGGAAGTAGGAATGTAATTATTCAGTACTTTTGAGAAAATTTCCAAGTTTGTCATCTTGAGCGTAGCGAAGGATCTAAATTAGTTGAACTACTGATATGCTATGCAATAAAATTATTTGCGATGTATCAAATAGCAAGGGGTTTCGAGAAGTTACTTAGGAATTAGAAATGAGGTTTGTTAATTATGAAAGGTGTGCTGGTTATTGCCCATGGAAGTCGGGCGACGGAAACTGAAGCGGTGTTGGATGCAATCGTTGAGATGGTGAGGGAAAACTTGCCTGATAGGATGATTGAGTGTGCATTTATGGGTAACTCAGATAGAACTGCGGAAAAAGCAGTTGCTGCTCTAGCTGAAAACAATGTTTCGGAGATTAAGATTATCCCTTACTTTTTGTTCATGGGAATTCATCTGAAAGAGGATATACCAGAGATGGTGGCAGAGCTGGTGAAAGACTATCCGGAAATAGAGATTTCCATGACAGATTCCCTGGGTGCCGACAGGCGCTTGGCAGAAATTGTAATCGATAAAATCGTTGAGAATTAGGAATGATGAATTAGGAATTAAAAGCAGCGTTTCTCAGAACCTGCCGTGTCATTCTGAGCCAGGATGTCACAAAACTAATTTCAAATCGATGAAATACAACCAGCATTCACGCGGCGTCTCGCCCTTGAAATTACCAGTATACTTGTTGCTACCTTCGCCCCACCCGCCCTCGAGCCGCCGCTGCTCCTCCTTAGCACCACACCTTCAATACCATG
>WRLE01000008.1 GCA_009777775.1 Oscillospiraceae bacterium | reverse complement strand
TATAAAATCCCTAAAATAAATGTACAGGCATACCTTCTACAGAAATAAACCGTTGAAACAGGCTTGGGCTTGTGTTATTCTGTCACGGTCAGTAGAGGGTTGTTCTCCGTACCGTTAGGAGGAAAATCACATGGCAAACAACAAAATAACGGGCAGCATACAACCCAAAAACAACGTATTTTATGCCGTTTTGAATATAAAGGATGAAAACGGCAGACGGAAACCGAAATGGATTTCAACCGGTTTACCAGTCAAAGGGAACAAAACAAAAGCGAAGGAGGTTCTTAATCAGCTCATTAAGGAATATAGCGAAAAAATCCAAAAAGAACAAGCATCTGAGGCATTGGGATCCGGAATCGATTTCATGGAATACCTGCGTTCGTGGTTACATAAGAAGCGCAGCAGCTTGCAGGACACGACGATTGCATCATACCAGATGATAATCGAGGGAAAAATCAACAGATACTTCACCCCTCTGGGGTTGACGCTTCAGGAGGTTACCGCTGATCACGTTGAGGAGTTTTTTGAACACCTATACGAAGGCGGCATAACCCCGAACACGGTTCTTCATTATTATGCGGTGTTGCAAACGGCATTTCGAGCCGCGACGCGCAAGAGGAAGAATAGGATCATGGCATATAATCCGATGGATGACGTAGATAGACCTGGTGGAGATTCATATCAGGCATCTTTCTACAGCTCTCAGGAAGTCTTGGAGCTGCTTGAAGCAGCCAAAGACGATCCGTTGTATATCGTTATCGCAATAACAGCATACTATGGATTGCGCCGCAGCGAAGTTTTAGGGATCAAATGGAATGCAATTGATTTTGAAAACGACGCAATCACAATTAGGCACAAGGTTTACGGGTTAAAAGACGAGAACAATCAGGCTATACTCAAAGGGTCTGATAAGATGAAAACCAAGGCAAGCCTGAGATCGTTCCCGTTGATCCCATATGTGCGAGAAGCGTTGCTTGCGGAAAAAGAGAAACAGGACGAGTATCAACGCTTGTTCAAAAGCTCATACAACAAGACATATGCGGAATACGTCTGCGTCTGGCCTGATGGGAAGTTAATCAGCCCAGACTACGTTTCAAGGCACTTTCCTGTGCTGCTGAGAAAGAAAGGACTGCGAAGCATACGCTTCCATGATCTCCGGCACACATGCGCCAGCCTTCTGCTTGCAGCAGGGATTCCAATGAAGATGATCCAAGAATGGCTTGGTCACAGCGTGTTCCAGACGACTGCAAACCTGTATTCGCATCTGGAGCAGCGGGCAAAGGAAAACGCCGCTACTGCTATCGCCGAAAAGCTGAGCGTGGGAATCATTGATAACACACAAAGTCTTGGCGCAGCGTTGGTTTAAGCACAAAATAACGTGCTTGCCACAAGCGCAGCAAGCACGTTAGAAAATGATGGCGGAGGGTAAGAGATTCGAACTCTTGTGAGCATATTTCATCTCAAATGGTTTTCAAGACCACCCCGTTATGACCACTTCGGTAACCCTCCGTATTATCGCTTTGAGGATAGGCGTTAGAAAAAGCGTTAGAAGAATTGCATCAAGCACGAACATTGTATCGTAAAAGTTGAGTAATATCAATGGTTTCAAGAAATCCCCACGGAACAACTGCACTAGTTTTCAAGACCGCCGCGTTATGACCTCTTCGCTATTCCTCCATGTGGTTCAATTATAACTTATGGGACTATAATATGCAATATGCTTGACGAATAATTATGTATTGTGGCATCTATTGCTTTAATAATTCGATGGCTTTTTTGCTTGTGCTCCATGCTAGTTCGTTCATTGTTTCTTTGTGAGCTAGTTGGGTTTCTTTTGGAGCGTGGGAAAGCTTTTCAAATAATGTCATAGCTTTATTTGATTCAAAGTTGTCGTAGGCTAGACAATATTCCTTGAGATTCACTTGCTCCATGAAAGCATCGACTTTGGGGTCGTAGGACAATGCTAATATTGGGGTGCCAGCTGCGTAAGCGCAGATTAAACCGTGGAGACGCATGGAAAATACATAGTCGGCATGGGACGTTAAAGCATTAAATTCCTTGGCAGTCAGACTTTTATTGATGCAATATACTTCACTACTCATCGCTACACGTATTGAAACGCAAGCGAGCAAATCGTCGGGATAATGAGCAGGCACCAACAACACATCGTAACCGTTTTTTGTTTGCTCATCTAAAAATTTCGCAACTTCAATAATATGACCATCATCTTTCCAGCAGCGGATAGCAGCAAGGAGTATAGGTTTTTGGGCAACGAAATTTTTCTTTACACCATCTTCGCCGATTAAGCGCAACTGCTCCAATTCATCGATTATTCCCAAGTCAGCATAGTCTAGGCTACTTAATAGCAACACTGGGTCGCATACTACCTTGATTTCCCTAGTGATACCTATTTCCCGTAGTAAACTCGCTGAAGCTGTGTCTCTAACGGTGATTTCATGACAACGGTTGAGTGTTTTTTGCACCATCTTTCGACTATCATCAGCATTTAGAGGACCGATTCCTTGACTGTAAATCATGACTTTTTTGCCCAGCATTCTGGCCAGATTTATAATAGCCAAATAATAACGCAGGCTTTTTGTGCTGGTTTCGTCTTGTAGCAAGGATCCACCGCCGCTAATGAGCATTCGGCAAGACATTAGTGCAAAAAAAATCGCAAAAGGATTCCAACGGTTTATAGCTTTAACACCATATAACTCCTTGGTTTTTGTAGGGTTTCCTGAAAGAACAGTAATTATAATATTCGGCATTAGCTCCTTCAATGAGCTAACGATGGATAGGAGTACCGCTTCATCTCCACAATTGTCGTATCCATAATAACCGCTGATAACAAGCTTTTGCGATTTACTCATGTCCGTGACCCCTGTCCATGCTCGATGTAAAGCTTTCGCAACTTGCCCAGCATCCATTCGATAAACAATATTGCAATGATACCGAGAATTATTCCAATCCATAAACCGTTGAATGTTCTAAGTAATGAAATTGCAAGAGGCGTGTGTAAATGGGCGTATGTACTGATAATGGAGATTTGACCGATGAGTCCGACCATTACAAAGGGGAACATTTCCAGCTTATATCCATAATAAACTAATACCATCATAATGGGGTGTCCTATCAAAAACTCTTTGGTTCGGGGACGAACACCTAAAAGATTATCTAAAACTTGTCGTATTTGTACTTCTAATTGTGAAATTAGCTCAGGGCTTTCGTTTCCTGTCCGCAATATATAAATAACCATACCCACCAATAGCACTCCACCCACTGCTAAATGCCAGATTTTCACATTGCTCCTTACTGTGCCAGACATGATGCCAAACCAGTTTTCTTCTCGAAGCCATAATAAGCCAGGCACTAGGACTAGGGGGATTAAATGAGAAACTTTGACACCGAAAAAGCTGTCGATTTTTAGCATGAATGTGGGTTCGGCTAATAATCCTGACATTATCATGGAACCGACAAAGGTCATTGCTGATGCCATGGTTAAAACAGCGATGGTACGGAGCAGACGTTTTCCCTTGGAAGCGGTAAGCTGCGCCTCTGGTTTATACATTAGTGCAAGGGTGACGCTGAGGCTGGGAAAAACAATGGCTCCAGCCAATGCCATGAGTTTGCGAGATAGAGTGGGAGCAAGTATCATCAAAGCAGCCCAAGCAGCAAAACCGAAGGCAACGAGTATCCCATAG
The DNA here is from genome assembly GCA_009777775.1 of Oscillospiraceae bacterium. GTDB lineage: Bacteria > Bacillota > Clostridia > Oscillospirales > Oscillospiraceae > WRMH01. The sequence continues at coordinate 146,139 of WRLE01000008.1, read as the reverse complement.
GGAAGATGCCATTTTTTCTTAGCAAAGGGTTTTGCTGCCAGGGCAAGTAGCCAAGCTCCAGCTACCAGAACGCCGTTACCAAGGAAAAAGATAAGAATTCTGGGGATTTTATACGATTCTAAGGGAACTGGATTGCCGATTGTTAATCCGTCTGATTCCAATCCCTCACGAACACCTGCTATTAATTCAAGAGCAGGTTCCATGGCAGATTGGGGATTATTCAAACCATGGAAGCGCAAAAATATGTATCGCATATTTCTTTCTGTGGCTGCCAGGCTGTATCGATTCATAGCTGTGTTAAAATCGGTATATCTTCTAAGTTCGTTTTCTGCTATGGCATGGGCGCGCAGCAGATTGTTGTCAAGTCTCCCAGCTAGCCCAGATAGTCCTGTTTGATCATAAAACTCAAATGAAACAAGTGGTACATTAAGGTTTTCCAATGCTTCTGCCAAGCGGTCTTGTATATCTGGATTATCTCCACCTCCGGGTACTGTTTGGTCGTTAAAGCCGACTGCGGCTAAATTCGGAGTCAGAGATAGCCAATTCATCACCACATTCAGACCTTCTGTTGTGAGCGGCTCCCAGTTGCGAAGTCGCAGGACAATCTCAAAACCTGCCGTGGCGGCTTCTTCCAAACTCGAAAGTGGGAAGCCAAGACCAAGGGTGGAGCGTTCTATTGAGTGCAGTTGAACGGCGATGGTTTTGTATCCAAAAATTTCAAAAATTTCTGGATGGCGTAATTTAGCTTCCAGTAATGAAAAGAGCTGCTCAAAGACAGATTGGTCCTTTGTTAGGATATATGTCATACTGGGATTTATGTTTAAATCACCAACTGGATACTGAACCGTGCCTGCGGTATCTCCCGCCGATGTATCTTCATATGGATACTCGAAACTCCATGTTTGGTTTTCTCCTTGCTCAAATGATTCATCAAATATTGGACTAGCAAAACCATTTTCAACGAAAAATTTTAGCTGACCACCTGAATAAACCAGCACATCGCCAGCGGCTTCCCACTCTCCAAGGAGCCTCTCTCTGACAATAATCCCAGTAGCTCCAGCGAGGTATGCTTTTCTGAGCATATCAGATAATTCAACACCAGGGGTGGCAACAGCAATTCTCTGCAGCTCGTCATAATCCACCAATAGGCTGACGGTTTTGTCATTTGCTTCAACGGGTGCCCTTATGCTAAAATTGACCCAAATGCCGCACAAAAGGGATATTACTATTATTATAGTTGCCAGCCATACAAGAAGGGGTTGGCGCTTTTTGCCATTTATATTGGCTGCTACTTCCATTAATTATCACTCGTTTCTCTATGTAGTCGTTTGTCGATTATATATTTATGGGCTGTGCTTGTCAAGGTTGACAAACATGAGATAATGGGAATATACTCAGACAAATAATTTTCGTTTATTTTTTTGGAATACTACTTACTAAAGGAATTTGCGCTATGAAAATACTTGTCATTAGCGATGGAAAATTTGGTGTTGCTTTGGCACAGAAGCTATCTTTGGAAAACCACGATGTAACCATAATTGGTGCTGATGAAGATGGGCAATTTGATATATTCGATAGCACAGATATAATGTGTATATCTAGCCAAGGCTCTTCGATTGGCGCATTATGGAAAACAGGAGCACAGCACATTGATGTGCTTATTGCGGTTACAGAAAGCGACGAAATTAATATGCTTTGCTGTATAACTGCAAAGAAATTGGGTGCCAGATATACGATTGCTAGAATAAGAGACCCCGAGTATGATACCGAAACAGAGTTTTATAAAAATTTATTGGATATAGATTATGTTATAAATCCGGAGCGGAATACAGCAGGTGAAATATTGCGCTTGCTCCGATTTCCAGTTGCCGTTGAACTTGAAATATTTAATCAGGGACGAGTGGAAATTGTTGGGTTTCGCACCTCTGATAAGGATGAAATCATAGGCATTCCTTTGGTGGATTTAAGGAAGAAAATTAAAGCACAAATACTCTTTTGCATCGTCGAACGCGATGGTGAAGTCCATATACCCCATGGTGATTTTGTGATTCAACCAGCCGATTTAGTATATGTGGCAGGCAGGTATACAGATATAACAAAATTCTTTCGGGCAATCGGTAGAGCGGCTTCAATGGCAGAAAATGTTATGATTCTTGGAGGCGGCAGAACAGGTTATTACTTGGCAAATATGGCAATTAATGTTGGTATCAAACCAATTATAATTGAGAAAGATGAAAGCCGATGCATGCAACTTGCTGCAGATATTTCCCATGCCATAATCATATGTGGAGATGGAACGGAACCTGAGCTTTTGGAATCGGAAAACATCAGTTCCATGGATGCCTTTGTAGCATTGACAGGTAGCGATGAAGAAAACCTCATGCTTTCCCTATTTGCATTCCGCAATGGAGTGGGAAAGGTTGTGGCTAAGGCAAATCGGCTGACATATGCACCCCTTGTGAGTAGTATCGGCGTTGATAGCGTTGTGTCTCCAAACGAAATAAGCGCAAGTCATATATTGCATTTTGTAAGGGGTTTAGGAAGCTCTCGCGGCGGTGCTGTTGTTTCTTTGCATAGTATGCGAGAAGGAAAAGTCGAGGCATTGGAGTTTATTGTGGGTAATGATATGCGATATTTAGGTGAAAAAATAAGGGATTTACCCATTCGCCGTGGTGTCCTAATAGCAGTTATTTCCAGAGGTAACGATATCATAATCCCAGAAGGTAATGATGTGTTTTTCCCAGGTGATAATGTTGTTATTATGACTTTGCATAAAGGTTTCAATGAATTAAATGATATATTCGATTGAGTGAAAAAGGTTGTTTTATGAATTATCGATTAATCATCCTCATTTTAGGACGGATTTTTATACTTTCGGCAGCTGCAATGGTGCCTTCTTTGTTTGTTTCCTTTGTATATAAAGATGGTGTTCATACTTATTTTATGGTACCAATGGCGCTTTTATTGGTGTTTGGAATAATTCTAGAATTTTTACTAAAGAAACACCATCGTTCAATGCGACCTCGTGAAGGCTTTGTTATTGCAGCATTATGCTGGATTACGATTGTTATCTTCGGTGCCCTTCCACCTTATTTGTCGGGTCAAATACCAGACTATATCGATTCGATATTTGAAATGGCGGCAGGCTTTACGACTACTGGTGCTACAATTTTACCTTCTGTGGAAAACATGGCAAAGAGCATTGTTTTTTGGCGAGCATTTACCCAATGGATTGGGGGCATGGGTGTTCTAGTCCTGACCCTTGCTATCATGCCATCTGGTGAACGTGGAGTTTTCAGTCTCATGCGAGCAGAATCCACAGGACCTTCGTCAGAACGATTGTTACCAAGGGTACGGCAATCTGCACTTGTGTTATATGGCATATATATTGCATTAACGCTTATACAAACCATTTTTTTACTCATTGGGAAGATGAATTTATATGATGCGCTGATACATGCCTTCACAACTGCAGGTACTGGAGGATTTTCAAGTCGAGATATTGGACTTGCTGCCTTTGAAAGTAGCTTTGTTGAATATACGATTGCTATATTTATGATATTATTCAGCATAAATTTTGGGCTGTATTATGCACTGTTTACTCGAAGCTACAAAAGGCTTAGGGATAACACCGAGCTGCGAGTGTTTTTATCTATGATTTTCATATCAACTATACTCATTGGGCTGAATTTATGGGCAAATGGGGTATATGGCAGCGCAGAGGAAATAATAAGACAGTCCTTCTTCCATTCGGCTTCTTTGGGTTCCTCAACTGCGTTTCATTTAACGGACTATAATTTATGGCCTGAATTTTCCAAAGTCATACTAATGATTCTATTGGTAATTGGTGGCTGCGCGGGTAGTACCGCCAGCGGTCTGAAGGTAGTCCGTATAAGCACCCTTTGCAAGTCGGCGGTTCGTGAAGTGAAAAGAATAGTACATCCCCGTTCTGTTAGTGTTGTTCATTCAAACAAAGAACCGATACAAGATAAAGACTTGCTCGGCACTTTGCATTATTTCGTTATTTATCTATTATTTATTGTTGGAGCAACAATGTTGGTATCCTTGGATAAACATAGTATGGAAACATCGTTTTCTGGAGTCCTTGCAATGATTTCGAATGTGGGACCTGGCTTTGGTGCTGTGGGTCCGATTGCCAATTATGCAGATTTTTCCCATTTGTCAAAATTGGTTTTTTCAGTTATTATGCTTGTGGGTAGGCTGGAGATTTATCCTATTCTCATTTCCTTGATGCCCTCCACCTGGAAAAGAGCATAAAGCGCATATTTAACATAAGTTTATTAATTTCCCGCATACTCAGGGCTGGCGACGAAAGCGTCATGTTCGGCGAGTGTGCGGGAAAACTTATGAGTTCCCTGATGTGTCAGTGCATAATAATACTCATTGGTCGTGTCGGGATATAAGGCAGCGGTTATGGATTCGATGCCAGGGTTGGAGATAGGACCAGGTGGCAAGCCCGAATTTATATATGTATTGTATGGGCTGTCATATGCGGTGGAGAAATCGATATCCAATTGAGCAATTGCATAATATATCGTAGCGTCTATTTGCAACATTGGGAATTGACTGCTGTTATTAAGACGATTGTAAATAACGGCAGCGATTCGGGAACGCTCGTCATCGGAGCCTGCTTCCCGCTCAATCATTGATGCAATCGTTATAATTTCGTGGGTGGTATAGCCCATACTAGCTGCACGTTCGTAGAACAATTCTGTATATCTATAATTAAACTCGTTTAAAAACTTGTTTAGTACTTGGGTGGGGCTGGAGTCAAGATAGAAGTTGTATGTTTCGGGGAATAGATAACCTTCCAATCTGTTGCGCTGACCAATTGTTTCTGGGTCAAGGAAGCTAAAGTTGAAATCATTGTTTGTGGCAACCTCCCATAAATCATCGCAGTAGCATACACCATAATCTTCCAGTCTTTGGAATATTTCAGCAAGGGTGTAGCCTTCCGGTATAGTAACAGTGGTCTCCACTAGGACACGAGAAGAGGCTGATAGCCCATATACTATCGCTCGATAATCATAGTTTTTGTTCAATATGTAGGAACCAGGTGATATTTTTCCTTCAGCATTGGAATAGCCAGCATATAGGTTAAAAAGAAATTTATACTTGATAACTTCCGAGTCATATAAGGAGTCAATTATCTCATCTAGGGTGAAGCCCCTTGGAACTATTATGCTCACTTCCTCATCCATCGCACCGAATCCTAGAACATCAGTAGCTGCAAGCCATGCCAATGATGCCAGGACAAGACTGATGCATATAACGAAAACAGCATATAGCAATCCGCCAATAAGACCAGAACGTTTTTCTCGTCTGAATCTCAAAGGTTTTGCTTCGGGTAAATCCCTATATGCTCTGTTAAAGTCAAATCTCACGTTAAAATTCGTGGGACCAGTACTTGAGTCATCTTCTAAGGCAGCAGATTCCATGGAGTCTATCTGCTGCTGTCTTTCCTGTGCAGCTTTTTCGGAAGATATTTGCAATTTCCTAGCTGCATCATCAAGTTGCTTCTTGATTTCTTCAGTTGTGTAGGACAAAACTATCTCCCCTTTACAAAAGCGGCGAACCAGTATTCATGGGTATGGCGAAACCCTTGCTGCGCCAATGCAATATGATAGACGATGATTTATGACTTGATGGTCAATATTTGCTCCTCGGATACTATGCATTTAACAGGCACATCATGGGGTTCGCTTGGGATTTCATCCTTTAAAATGCGACCTCGGGCAAGACCCACCGTGTAAGCGGGGAGATTGCTCAAATACCTGTCGTAATACCCACCACCAAGACCCAAGCGAAAACCCCTGCTATCAAAAGCCAGTGCAGGTACCAAAATTAAATCCAGCTCTTCTGGTTGAATTATTGGTGCTGTAATGGGGGGTGAGGGGATTCCTATGATGGATACAGATGTGCTAAAATCGGTAAAATTGTTGACAATTCGAGCGTCCATTATACCATCACGATAACATAGCGGAAAAGCAACTGTTTTTCCCATTTCCAAAGCTTGTTGTGCCAATTCCAAGGTTGCTGGTTCTTTTTCAATGCTGTAATAGATAAAGATGCTGCGCGCTGAGATAAACTCATCCAAGGTCATTACATTTTTGAAAATACCTTGATTTGAAGCGGCGATGTATTCCTCGGGTAATGCTGATATTTCTTCTCGAATGATTTTACGTAGCTGCTCTTTTGATACTCCGATCACAGATCATCAGTCCTTTAATAGGTTTTTTATGGATACGAGATATATTCACCAATTATGTTGTACACATCTTCGTGAATTTCCTCGATTGTCCTCTCACGGTTTTGAGCAACGCAGGGTACAATGCGCCAATTATAAAAATCGGCTGCATGAAGCCCGCAATATATGCATTGAGAAAGATATGCCAGATCTCTTTCGTGGATGTCAGCTGCGGTGTCAGTTTCGATTTGTCGTTGATTTAAGCGTTTTGCTGCTGTGGTAATATCTATGTCAAAATAGATTACGCAATCGGGGGATGGTAGACCCATCAATTTAAATTCGTAGTCATATAACCATTTAAAGTATGTTTCTCTATCATTTATTAATAATTTTGCACCTTGATGTATTGCATTACTAGTGGTGTATCTATCTGTGAGAATGATGCCTCCATTTTCGTAGTAACTTCGCCAATCTTGCATAAAAGAAGCGTATCTGTCGATGGCGAAAAACGATGATGCTGCGTAAGGGTTTACATCGTCTGGGTCATCGCCGAAGTCTCCAGCAAGGTACATTCTCAGAGGTACAGAGGAGGGTTCATCGTATCGAGGAAAGCTGATGCGCTTGAAATCCAGTTGCTCTTCCTCGAATCTTTTTACCAATATATCAAATTGTGTGGATTTTCCACTTCCGTCAATTCCTTCAAAAACGATTAGTTTTCCCATATAATTACCATATGTTTCCTTTTAAATGATATTGTCTGTCTTCCCACTGCCAAACTAGCTTTTATCTATACTATTTTCCTGTGATGCGTTTCCATATTACTCGCAGTAGAAACAGTGGGAGTTTTGCCATTCTTTTTATCCGTTTAGGATCTTGTAATAGTCTATAAAACCATTCAAAGCCAGTCTTTCGGAATATTGCTGGAGCGCGTTTTACATTACCAGCGAACACATCCAGCGAACCGCCAAGCCCAGCGCATAATTTGGCGTTGATAAGGGATAGATTATTTGCCATCCACAGTTCCTGCTTTGGAGAACCAAGACATACAAAGAGCACATCGGGATTTGCTTCGTTGATATTTTCGATTATAGGTAAGTCATCGGTAAAATATCCATCAGCAGTTCCTGCAATTACGAGTCCTGGAAATTTTTCTTCCAATTGCTTTCCTGCTTTTATTGCCACCCCGGGTTTTGCCCCTAGCAGATACACGCTACCGCCATATTGACTCATTTCATAGAGGAGTGATTGTGCAAAGTCAATTCCGGGGACTCTACCGCCATGTATCGGTGTACCCAAAATCCGAGCGGCAATTGTAATTCCAACGCCATCGGCGAGGACTAAGCCAGCGTTGCTGATTGCTGACATAAGCTCTTCGTTTTGCCTAGCCAACCAAACGATTTCAGGATTCGGGGTTACAACGTAGCATTGCTCAAAGTGAGGGAGCGAATCCATCGATTTCGTGTCGAATGAATGCTCTTTTTCTTCTTTTATATGGTCTTCTTTTACGTAGCCTATTGCATTGCATGCAAATGAAATTGCTTCCATTGCAGTAACATCGTCAAAGCCAACGCCAATAACATCGATTCTCACTATACGCCTTCCATTGTCTTGAGTATTGGTTCGCTCTCAGTCAAGCCGTCTTGTTGCATAAGGTTTTCCAAAACAGTAATATCAGCGGCTATATCAATGGCATCGGATCTGAAAAGCTGGTCAAATTGCTGCTCAAAACCAGAGGCGAGCATTTCCAGCACTCGGGAGATGTTTTCCTTTGCCGAGGTGATATTTTCACCATTAATACCTTGCTTTTCCAGGGTTGCATATGAACGAAGTAGCTTCATGGTGGTGGGTAGGTAATAATTCATGAAGCGACGGATTTGGGGTAGTTTTTCAGGATTTTCCACAACAATACGAAAAATCATTGCAGTTACATCCTCTATCCGATCGATTTTGTCTGAGATGTCATCATCAAGAATGGTTATATTGAGCTCACGCAATTCTTGAATAATTGCCATATATTGATTTTCGGGAATATCAACGAGCTCATCGGAAGACATTTGAGCTGCATCGGGCACAATAGCCGTATTGGCTGCATTAGCTGCATTTTTAGCTGAAGTAAGAGCATCTTCGGCAGAGATATATGAAAGGACTAAATGGCTGGTGTTGTGATTTATATATGCATCTTGGTTGATGTATCCTGCATCTATCATTGCTTGAAGGTCACGCTTGACAGTTCTTGATGATAAACCAAGGGTTTGAGATATTTCTTCTATGGAAACAATGTCTCGTTTTGTCAAGAGAGCATTATATCTTCTATATCTTGCCAAACGCTTTGCGACAGTATTACGAGATAAAAAAGAAATAAATCCACCAGTTAAATAAAATACTCCAAGATAAAAATCGAACCAACGATTTTGCGAATATTGCCATATTGCTTGTGCTGCGGTGTAAACGGTTCTAGCACCCAAGATAAATAATGCAAAGGATATGAGTAATAATATAAATGATATAAATCTTCCTGATTTCTTGTCAAGGGCTGTTCGCTCTTCCTTTGCGATAGCAGTATCTTTGGAAGACTGGGATTTTTTTGTTTTTTCAGAGGTATCAACAAAATTGTTTTCTTGGCTGACTCCTCTAGTGTCTGATGCTAGCTTGGAATCATCCTGGCTATCCTTTTCCCTTTGGGCTTGGGATGGGGTTGCAAAGTCATCGTTCTCATCTTTTTTATCTGTTTCAGTTGTGCTACTGCGAGTGAATGTGCTAGCCAAGGATTGCCATGACTGTGATTGTCCAGTGGCAGATTCCCAAGTGCGAGATTTAGAGTCCGATTTTAATGCAGAAAAAACTTGGCGCGCAGCGTTTCCCGCTTCTCGAGCAGCTTGGGAAAGCTCCGCTGCGACTTCCCTTGCGATGTTTTCCGCTTCGGAGGCGGCAGTAGACTCACTTCCTTGTGTACGTGAATTCTGGTTTGTTCCTTGTGCGTTTCTTGCATTTCCAGTATTATTGCGTCTGGCGTTATTGTTATTTGCCCTGTTTCTCTGGCTATTAGAGCTTGTTTCGGGGTCGGAAAAAATCCTCAGCTTTTTAAGCAGCAAAAAAATCCCGATTGGCCAGAATATTATCATCATAATCAATATTCCGACCCAATTTGCTGTATCATCGTTTCTATTATTACTAGAATTATTGCTACTGTTTTTACTCATTATACCAAGTTATCCATTATATAAATCACATATTTTTGTATCTCGTTTGTATCAGAATCTTAGAAAAAGATACAGATTGAGTATATCAGAAATCCCATGAAAAGTGAAGTCTTATGTTAAGGAATAATGTTATTTCACGATTAAAGCTAGATTAAAATATGCCCGAACTGGTAAATTCCAGTCCGAGCATATTTATTTCCTTTAACAATAGCCAGCTAGCTGCCATTGCCAATGTAATGTCTATATAAATATAATTGATAACTTATATAGCTTTAACATTTAGCTTTTTTATGTTTTGCTTTGGTCGTCTTTTACAACGACAGGTTCTGTTGCTTTGTGAAGCATTTGTTCCCATCTATTTAAATCTTCTCTTAATGTGTCTTCTCGTGCTATTTCCGCTAAATGAATTTCTTCTTCTTTGAGCTCCTTAATATGGGTCTCTTCGTGTTTAATTTCCCAGAAAATCATAAGGGACAAAGCTGCACGTAGGACGATAATTGAGCCGACAATGATTATTTCGTTGATGCTTCGCAATAGGACTGTGCGAAGTATCTCTCCACCGAGTTTAAATTCAAGTCCAGTGGCAAAACCGTTGGCGATTTTTAGTCGAGTTTGCGGATCTTTTCGGATGTAATTCACGAGTCCAATGAGTCCTGTAACAAATATGACCATGACACCTGTGAACTCGAAGATTATTACAGCCAAGTCGATGATGTGTTCCAATAATTCGTGCATAAATTCCATGAGATATAAAGACCTTTCAAAGATGCGTTATTTTGGGTTTTTGCGATAGGCACTAGGATACCAGATTTAATTGCATAGTGCAATCAAATTCTTGTCACAAATATAAATTAATGATAAAATGCGCCAATGGTTTGTGACGGCGATTTCTATGGCTTTTGTCTTTATTGAATAAAAATTAGTATATTAAACGGTAAGCGATATAGTATTGTGTTAAAAAATACTTGAAATATCAAGCAATTTTACAAGTGCAAATTTCCTATAAAAATTATCGGGATTTATCTAAAGAAATATGATATTAATATAGTCACAAAACAAACAATACAATTTAAAATATGCAAAAACTGTAACATTCATGTGACGAAATGTGTATATAATGAATATAGCGTTAAAAATGTCTGAACTTTGTATACAAAATAGTCGTTTTTTAAGGAATGTAAGCGGAGTTAGACGAAATGCAAATTGTATCCTCCTTACAATAGCTCCGCCGCAGTGCATACATTAGGCAGTGTGCACTGCGGCAATCTTTTCGGCAAACAACGAGAAAACTTGTAAGGGATAGGGACTTAAAGCGAGAAAGGGACTTGGCACAAATGAAGCGCAAATATTCCACAATTCTTATATTCATCGGTACTGTCATGTTATTGGCAGCCTTGGGGATTTTTATACATAACTATATATTTAACAAAAAAGCACAAGAACAATCTTCAGCGGTACTAGCTGATATGATAATGGAGCTGAAACTAAATCTACCTCCACTTTCTGAAATACCTGATCTAATAATTTCTGAATCTTCCCTCGAGCGGAGGGAGAAAACACGAAGCAGCTCCCCATCGATTTGGTCATTTGTTGAAACTGATGAATTTGATACAAACGCTGAGGAAAATCGTGATGAAGAACCCAGATTGGATGTGGCAGTTAGTGGGTATAATCCAATGCCATCATATACGACCATTGGAGTTATAAGCTTACCTAAGCTCGGCGTAAGACTTCCAGTAATTGGTGAATGTACAGATGCGCTACTTGGAATTTCATGTTGTAGATTGTCAGGTATTATCGATGAGAAACCCATTCGGCTCGTAATCGCAGGACACAATATAGCTAGCCAATTCAAAGGTCTGGACACATATGAAGTCGGCGACCAAATCGCATTTACAACGGAGGATGACATAACATATTATTATGTCGCAACTGAGATTTCCTCTGTACATAAGTCCGGAGGTGAACTTGTCCTTGAAGCCACAGGGTGGGATATAACACTTCTCACTTGCATGACAGACCGCAGTATGCGCACAATGGTGAGATTTGTGTTACTGGAGCAGGTTCAAGAGCAAGAATAGGCCATTATCTTTCTTCCATGAGCCAGGGTATTTCCAAACGTTGTGTACCATCTTCATATGTGACAAAGTAAGGTCTTAGAGAAAAGAAAAGCACAACGAATAAAATTGTGATTGCCAAAACAACAGAAGTGGCAGCGCCTATGATTATTCGTAATATTCGCCTATTATTATAGGTTTTTGGTACGTATCTAGCCATATTATTAACCTTTTTGTTTTAGCTTAATCAGACTCGAGAGCGATAATCATATCAACCCTTCGAGCATGCCTGCCACCTTCAAATTCGGTGCCAAGGAAGCGGTCAACAATCATCAGCGCAAGACCAAGACCTGTTACACGGGCTCCAAGGGTCAGCACATTGGCATTGTTGTGTTGACGTGACATTTGGGCACTATATGTATCGGTGCAAGTGGCTGCGCGAATACCAGGGACTTTATTTGCAGTAATCGCCATGCCAATGCCAGTTCCGCAAATGAGGATACCTAAATCACATTCGCCATTTTTAATGGACTGGGAAGCGGCGATGGCATATTCGGGATAGTCGCAGCTCTCCTCGGAGAAAGTACCAAAGTCCTTGTACTCAAATCCATTTTCATCCAAATGGGCTTTAACTTGCTGCATTAATTCAAAACCACCATGGTCACATGCTAGTGCAATCAATATAAACACACCTTTCTATTAGTGAATATTTCACATTTTATTATATGTAATTATTTTCGCAGTTCTATTATTTGGTCTCTCAGCGCGGCGGCATATTCGAATTCCAGCAGTTTTGCCGCATTTGTCATTTCCTTTTCCAACCTGCTGATTTCTTCTTCGATTTCGCGTTTTGTCATTTTTATACCACTTCTGGCTTTCAAATGCTCGGAATCCCTCGTGGATATTTCCAATAAACCACGAACACTTTTTATGACTGTTTGGGGAACAATTCCATGGGCTTCGTTGAAAGCCTTTTGTTTTATCCTGCGGTTTTCGGTTTCTGTGATTGCCACATTCATAGATGGCGTGAGTCTGTCAGCATACATTATCACAAGTCCGGAAGCGTTCCTAGCAGCTCTACCTATTGTCTGAATAAGGGACGTGGAACTACGGAGGAAACCTTCTTTGTCAGCATCTAAAATCGCAACAAGGGAAACTTCGGGCAGGTCTAGTCCTTCCCTTAGAAGATTAATTCCCACTAGAACATCAAATTCACCAAGGCGCAAATCGCGTATGATTTCCATGCGTTCGGTGGTGGATATGTCATGGTGCATATATCTGATACGGATACCAGCACCAGTTAGGTAGGCGGTTAGATCCTCTGCCATTTTTTTTGTCAAAGTCGTCACAAGCACGCGTTCACCCACTTCGCAGCGAAGGTTGATTTCATGAATTAAATCGTCTATTTGTCCGTCGACTGGACGCACAGAGATTTCGGGGTCAAGTAAGCCTGTGGGACGTATGACTTGCTCCACAACCTGGCTGGAACGAGAACGCTCATATTCGCTGGGTGTGGCAGAAACGTAAACAACATGATTTAGTCGCTCGTTAAACTCTTGGAAGGTCAGTGGTCTGTTATCATATGCCGAAGGCAAGCGAAAACCATATTCTACTAGGTTTTCTTTTCGTGACCTATCTCCGGCGTACATAGCTCTCACTTGGGGAAGAGTAACATGACATTCATCAACAAAGAGGATGTAGTCGTCGGGAAAATAGTCCAAGAGCGTCATTGGTGCGCTTCCAGCTGTTCGCCCAGTGATGATTCGTGAGTAGTTTTCGATTCCGTTGCAATAACCGAGTTCAGTGAGCATTTCTATATCATACATGGTTCGTTGATGGATTCGTTGGGCTTCAACAAGCTTGTTTACACTTTCAAAATACTCGATGCGCTTTTTCATTTCATCTTTTATTTCTAAAATTGCATTTTCAATCTTTTCATCCGTTGTAACATAGTGGGAAGCGGGATATATGGCCACATGGGATAATGTTCTCGCCGGCACACCAGTAAGTACGTTGATTTCGCTGATGCGTTCTATTTCGTCACCGAAAAACTCCACTCGAATGGCATGGTCGCGAGCATAAACGGGGTAAATTTCCACGGTATCGCCCCTGACGCGAAAAGCATTTCTTTCAAAGGCAACATCATTGCGCTCATACCTAATGGAAACAAGCTTGCTAAGTAGCTCATCTCGACTCATATTCCTATCAACTCTCAAGGAAATGACCATGCTGGAGTAGTCGATGGGGTCTCCCAAGCCATATATGCAGCTAACTGATGATACGACAATGACATCCCTGCGCTCGAAAAGGGAGGATGTGGCAGAGTGGCGCAATCGCTCTATTTCATCATTTATGGAGCTATCTTTTTCGATATATGTGTCGGTGTTGGGTAGATAGGCTTCGGGTTGGTAATAGTCGTAATATGAAACGAAAAATTCCACAGCATTATGGGGGAAAAATTCTTTGAACTCGCTACAAAGCTGAGCAGCAAGGGCTTTATTGTGAGCAAGAACCAGGGTTGGTCTCTGGATACGCTCGATAACCTTTGCCATTGTATATGTTTTACCAGAACCAGTGACCCCTAAAAGGGTTTGCTCATTAAAGCCGAGGGAAATGCCATTAACCAATGCTTCAATGGCTTCCGGCTGTCCTCCAGCAGGCTCAAATTCGCTGACCACGGTAAAATCCGGCATTATATCCCTCCAAATATCAGTGTTCCGATAGCTATTTAATAAATATCACCCAGATGAAAGTTAAATCATATCTTACGATTTCAGCGAAGCTGGGAGCAAGACTGTATCATTATATCATTAGAAGATATTGGGTGCAAATGTAAAATTATTATTTCTAATTTGTATAATGTTAGTATAATGGTTGAATTACTAACAATTTGAAGATATAATATACGTTGAGAAAATTTTTAAGACTATGCTTATCACGAGGGGCGATATATGCGAATTGGTATTGATATAGGTAGCACAACGGTGAAAACTATTGTGTTGTCGGATGGGGGAGAACTCCTATATAGTTCCTATGAGCGGCACTATTCACAAGTGAGAGAAAAAGCTGTGGAGCAACTAAAACAAGCAGCGGTTGTTATCGGTGACGAGAAGCCAACCATTGCCCTCACAGGATCAGCAGCCCTAGGTGTGGCGAAATCTTCAGGACTACCATTTGTTCAAGAGGTGTATGCAACAGCTGCTGTCGTTAAAGCACGCATACCAGACGCTGATGCAGTCATCGAGCTTGGTGGCGAGGATGCGAAAATCATCTTTTTTGGAAATAGCTTGGAAGAACGAATGAACGGTTCCTGCGCTGGCGGAACAGGAGCTTTTATTGACCAAATGGCAACATTACTGAATGTATCTGTTTCTCAATTGGATGATTTGTCACTTAATTATGAAAAAATCTACCCCATAGCGTCTCGCTGCGGGGTTTTTGCCAAATCGGACATACAACCCATATTAAACCAAGGGGGCAGGAGAGAAGACATTGCGGCGTCCATATTCCAAGCGGTGGTTGACCAAACCGTTGGTGGATTAACTCAAGGACGGGAACTAAAAGGTAAATTGGTATTCTTGGGAGGTCCTCTCACTTTCCTATATGGACTGAGAAAGCGTTTCATCGAAACCTTGGAACTTGATGATAATACAGCTATTTTTCCCCAAGATGCTCAGTGTTATGCAGCCATTGGAGCGGCAATGTGCGCAGAGAGTCAAAATGCTCAGGATTATGATGATATATTGCGCTTGTTGGAAAATGCAGCTGATGAAGCAAGTGATGAAAGTCCAATTATGCCATTGTTTGAAAATCATGATGAATATGATGAGTTTACCCTTCGTCATGCAGGAGCCACACCGGAAAAAATAGATAATGAATCGTATAGTGGTGATGCTTTTCTTGGCATTGATGCGGGTAGTACTACAACGAAGCTCGTATTAATAGCACCAAATGGCGGGATATTGCATAGCTATTACAGCAGCAATAAAGGCAACCCTGTGACAATTATATTAGAACAGCTCAAAGAGATATACCAGCGGTATGGAGACAGAATCAGGATAATTCGTTCTGCTGTGACGGGATATGGCGAAGAGCTTATTAAAAATGCTTTTAATCTCGATTTGGGACTGGTGGAAACAATGGCGCATTTACGCGCTGCAAAATACTTTAATCCAGACGTTGACTTTATTATCGACATTGGCGGGCAGGATGTAAAATGTTTTAAAATTCGTAGTGGAGCGGTTGATAGCATCATGCTCAACGAAGCCTGTTCGTCAGGCTGTGGAAGTTTCATCGAAACCTTTGCCGTTGCCCTTGGTTATAGCATTGATGATTTTGCAAAATTGGGGCTTTTCGCTCTAGCACCAGCGGATTTAGGGTCGCGTTGTACCGTATTTATGAACTCCAGCGTGAAGCAAGCACAAAAGGATGGTGCGTCAATCGAAGCTATATCTGCTGGTTTGTCGATTTCCATCGTAAAAAATGCCATATATAAAGTCATTAGAGCAACCAGTGCAGAGGAATTGGGTAAAAACATTGTTGTCCAAGGAGGAACCTTTCTCAATGATGCCGTACTAAGAGCTTTTGAACGTATCATGGACACACAAGTAACCCGCCCTGGAATTTCAGAGCTGATGGGTGCATATGGTGCTGCTCTTGCTGCCCTTGACAATTGGGAATTCGGACTTCACGCATCCCATTCCCATAGCTTTGGCAATCAAGAAACCACTGTTTTTGCGAACATTGGTGAATATAGCAAAATGGAAATATCCACTATACTGGGAGAAGCCGATTTAAGTGGGTTTACCCATGAAGTCAGACCAGTAAAATGCGGTGCCTGCACCAACAATTGCTCTATGACCATTAATATGTTCAGTGGTGGACGACGTTATATTTCTGGTAATAGATGCTCCGTTCCCCTTGGAACAAGTAACATAACCGAGCCGAACCTTATGAAGTATAAATACGAAAAACTCCGTTTGATGCAGGGGAAGGGACTTGGTACAGGTGAGAGGGGAAAAATCGGGATTCCCGTCGGATTGAATATGTTTGAAAACTTACCCTTTTGGTTTGAATTTTTTACCAAGTTGAACTTTGAAATTGTCCTATCTCAAAAATCGTCCCGAGAGCTATATATTTTGGGGCAGCGAACGATTCCTTCCGATACAGTATGCTATCCCGCCAAACTGATGCATGGACAAGTGGAGTCCTTGCTTGATATGGGTGTTGATAATATATTTTTGCCCTGTTTACCTTACAACTTTGATGAAGGAATCAGCGATAACAATTACAATTGTCCTGTTGTGGCTTATTATCCGGAGCTTTTGGCTGCGAATATGCCAAGATTGAAAACAATACGTTTTCTAACTCCCTATTTCGGCTTACATAAAAGAAAAGGATTTATTTCTAAATCTGCTCTATATTTTAAAGAGCAGTTTTCCATACCCGAATGCGAAACGAAAAAGGCGGCGAAGGCAGCGTATTGCGCTTACAAAACATTCATAACGGAAATTGAAAACGAAGCAGATGACTATATTCATTATGCCAGGAAAAATGGTAAGCAAATCATAGTGGTTGCAGGCAGACCATATCACATCGACCCCGAGGTGAGTCATGGTATTGATGAACTCATTTGCTCACTTGGTTTAGTCTTGATTACGGAAGATGCGGTTTCCCGCCGCATGACAAAGGAATCTCGCAAGGTTCTCAACCAATGGACATATCAAGCCAGGATGTATAACGCAGCTAGATATGTGATAGAAAACGATGATATGCAGCTAGTTCAGCTTGTATCCTTTGGTTGCGGCACAGATGCCATCACAACGGATGAGCTTCGAGAAATACTGGAAACAAACGGTAAGCTATATACTCAATTAAAAATCGACGACATCAGCAATCTGGGCGCTGTTCGTATCCGCCTTCGCAGTCTTATTGCCGCCATGGAAAACAGCTTGGTGGAAAAATCATAATTATTGGATAGAGGAAATATGGCAAAGCTCATTTACGATAAATCTGGCCGGCTTTTATTCACCAAAGAAATGAAGCGCGAGTATACACTTTTAATGCCACAGATGCTTCCCGTCATGTTCACTATGATGAAAAGGGTCTTTGAGCTGGATGGTTATAAGATAGACTTACTCACATCCACCCATCGAGGCATTGTTGAAACTGGACTGAAGTATGTACATAACGATACTTGCTACCCTGCGTTACTGGTCATCGGACAGCTACTTGAAGCGGTGAATAGTGGTGAATATGACATTAACAAAGTCGGTCTCTTGATAACGCAAACTGGAGGAGGCTGTCGTGCATCAAATTATATACACCTTCTTAGAAAAGCATTGGAAAAAGCTGGACTCGCCCATATCCCTGTTGTCTCGGTGAATCTTTCCGGTTTGGAAAAAAACCCTGGTTTTGGTATTTCACTAACCCTTATTCGGCAAATGGCAGCAGCAATGATATACGGCGACTTAATCGTTTGGCTTTCCAACCAATGTAAGCCATATGAGCGTATAGCTGGTTCATCGGATGAATTAATAGCTTACTGGACCGATAAGTTGGTCACCTCCTTTGGCAATGGCGTAGGTCTGCGGAAAAAGGAAATGCGCCGTATAATGAAGGAAATAACTAAGGATTTTGCTTCCATTGATATGTCTAGCCAAAGGGACAAACCAAAAGTGGGAATAGTGGGAGAGATATTTGTAAAATATGCACCTTTGGGAAATAATGGGTTGGAGCAATTTTTATTGGATGAGGGTTGTGAGCCTGTTGTTCCTGGAGTTACTGACTTCATGATTTTCAAGATTAACAACCGCGTGGTGGATGTGGATCTTTATAATGGGAGTAAGCTAAAGAGGTTTTTTGCCAGTATTTTCCAGAGGTATATTGAAGGGCTTCAGAGCGAAATGATAGAGGCTGTGAAAACTCAATCCATATTTCGTCCCATGGGTACCTTTTCCGACTTGCAAAGGTTGATTCGTGGTTACTTGGGTTATGGAAATAAAATGGGCGAAGGTTGGCTCCTAACTGCTGAAATGCTAGAGCTGATTCATATGGGAATAAACAATATAGTTTGCACTCAACCCTTTGGTTGCTTACCCAATCATGTTGTTGGTAAGGGTATGATAAGGAAAATCAAAGACGATTATCCTCAGTCAAACATTGTTGCTATTGATTATGACCCTGGCGCCACGAAAATCAATCAAGAAAATCGTATTAAATTGTTGATTTCCAATGCTGAGCGTATCTACGATGGGTTTGATGATGAAGTCGACTTACTTGCCTGTGGTTTAGATTATGCAGAGATTGATGAGAATATAATAGATACAGGAAATGATGATAGCGAAGGTAAGGGTAAAAATAAACGATCCAACAGGCGTAAAGGCGATGTTAGCGGTAGAGGTAAAGGGAGCGGTAAAGGCGAGGGTAAAGGAAAAGGTGGACGCAGGCATAGGCGTAAAGAAAAAGAAATGACTCGAGTCAGGTTTTAGTGACTACTAAGACAGCCGAGGTAGTGCAGGGCAGAGCGTCTGTTTTTTAGTTCCTGTCGCTCAGTGACGCATCCTTGCGTCAATTCGCGCGCTTCACCGTCCTTGGTTTCGCTTGACGGAACTAAAAAACAGACGCTCTGCCCTGCACTACCTCTATGTTTCCAATAATCATATCTTCTAAACATATCTTATAATCATTTTTGTGAGGAGTAATTAATATGAGCAACTTAAAGCGAGACTGTTATTGCGGGGATTTGCGTGCTAGCGATGTGGGAAAGGAAATCTCAGTTTGTGGTTGGGTGCAGCGAAGACGTGATTTGGGGCATCTTATTTTTGTGGATTTGCGTGATCGTAGCGGGATTCTTCAGCTTGCTTTTGATGATGATACGGATAGGGATGTTTTTGAATCTGCTCTGACCCTTAGGGGGGAGTATGTTATATATGCGCAAGGTAAGCTTCGTGAGCGTTCGTCGAAAAATCCGGATATTCCCACAGGGGATGTGGAATTGGAAGTTCGTGAATTGAAAATATTTGCAAAATCGGAGACACCTCCCTTTGAGATAGTGGAAAACTCCGATGTAAACGATGCTTTGCGTCTAAAGTATAGATATTTGGATTTGCGTCGCCCTGATATGCAAAATAACATAGCTTTGCGTCATAAGGCTCTAAGGGTAGTGAGGCAATACTTTGACGAGAATGGTTTTTATGAAATCGAGACACCGATATTGACAAAATCTACTCCTGAAGGAGCCAGGGATTATTTGGTTCCCAGCCGAGTGCATCAGGGGAAATTTTATGCATTGCCCCAATCTCCTCAACAATACAAGCAGCTACTCATGCTGGCGGGTTTTGACAGGTATATGCAAATAGCAAGATGCTTTCGCGATGAGGATTTGAGAGCAGACCGTCAACCGGAGTTCACCCAAATCGATTTGGAAATGTCCTTTGTGGATGTGGAAGATATAATCGAAATCAACGAAGGTTTCCTCAAACGATTATTCTTTGAAGTTATAGGCTTGGAAGTACAAACACCGATGCAAAGGCTCACCTGGCGAGAAGCCATGGATCGATATGGCTCCGACAAACCTGATTTGCGTTTTGAGCTGGAGCTTTGCGATATAAGCGATATAGTGGCAAATTGCGAGTTCCGAGTGTTTTCTGATACGATTTCTGCTGGGGGAAGTGTGAGGATGATATATATTCCCAATGGCGGAGACTTGCCTAGAAAGCAAATCGATGCTTTGGGAGAGTTTGTAAAAACTTATGGAGCTAAAGGTCTGGCTTGGACGAAATACGGCGAAGATGGTGAAAATACTTCATCTTTTAGCAGATTTTTGTCCGATGAGGAAAACGAAGCCATATCCCAGCGAGCTGGAGCGGAGCCTGGAGGTCTGTTATGTATAATAGCTGATGCTAAAGATGATACAGTATTTGCGGCTCTGGGAGCATTGCGTTGCGAATGTGCTAGACAGCTTGGGTTAATAAAAGAGGATGAATATCGTTTTCTTTGGATTACTGAATTTCCTCTTTTTGAATATGACGAAGATGAAAATCGTTATGTTGCCAGACACCATCCATTCACCTCTGCAATGGATGAAGACATGGACTTAATAGAAAATGATAAAGGAGCCTGCCGAGCCAAAGCCTATGACATCGTTTTGAATGGTACTGAGCTTGGAGGCGGTTCAATACGGATAAACACTCCCGAAATGCAAATGCGAATGTTCAATGCCCTTGGCTTCACCAATGAGCAAGCGCAGGAGCAATTTGGACATTTACTGGAAGCCTTTAAATACGGAGCTCCACCCCATGGTGGACTGGCATATGGATTGGATAGGTTGGTAATGCATCTGGCGGGACTATCTAGCATTCGCGATGTCATTGCATTTCCAAAAGTCCAAAATGCATCAGAACTAATGACAAGCACCCCCGATGTGGTGAGCGATTCCCAACTAAGCGAGCTGGGAATAGAGCTTACGGTTCCCCAATGACAATGGAAATACAGGGGGAACACTAGAAACACAGTGGGAACTGACCAATATACTAACTTAATATCAAAAATACTCCGATAATAATTATAGTGTAACTACAATTATTTAATGTTCCAGGTCCTGGAAGGAAAGGCGAATATGACAGAGCAAATGGTGAATCAAATAAAAAGAAGAGTATCGGACTCGCAGACAGAGCAGATACAAATTGTGATGTCTGGAGATATAAACGGATATGGGCGATTGTTCGGAGGTCGCTTGGTTGAATGGATTGACATCGTGGCTTCCGTTGTTGCAAGGCGACATAGCGGCAATGAAGTGACAACGGTCTCCATTGATAATTTGCACTTCAAAGCCCCTGCATATGCCAATGATACGGTTGTGTTAATAGGGAATGTTACCTATGTGGGAAATACTTCCATAGAGGTAAAAGTCGATACATATGCAGAAAACCTTTGTGGCGAGAGAAACATGATTAATCGGGCATATGTTGTATTGGTGGCAATCGACGAAGAGGGAAAACCTGTGCCTGTGCCTGGTTTACTTATTCAAAATGAAGAACAAAGAATCGAATGGGAAGCAGGGGAAAAACGTAGAGAGTTCATAAAACGTCGCCGAGCAGAGGATTTTTGATAAACATATCAAGAGGGTATTGTTTTTCAAATAAACTTATGTTATAGTTTCTCCTGGTAGTTTTCTGTGACTTGCGCTTGCTGATTTGCATATGCTTAGTTGCGCTACTT
This sequence comes from Oscillospiraceae bacterium, assembly GCA_009777775.1. Taxonomy (GTDB): domain Bacteria; phylum Bacillota; class Clostridia; order Oscillospirales; family Oscillospiraceae; genus WRMH01. The sequence continues at coordinate 124,453 of WRLE01000008.1, read as the reverse complement.
AGGGGTATAGCTCAGTTGGTAGAGCACTGGTCTCCAAAACCAGGTGCCGAGGGTTCAAGTCCTTCTGCCCCTGCCATAACGAAAAGCATTGCAACCACTAGAATTGCGGTGCTTTTTTTGTGCGAAAATACAGCGAAACACCTTTACACTTACCATAACTAGATTTATATTATAGTTCTGTTTTCGCAAGAATCATTGCGACGAAGCTATCCAGACGATGGACCAATGTGTTACTTTGTTATAAGTGCAAAGTATTAAATCGAGCATTGTAAATATATTAAACATAGGAAGTGACAATATGACAAACTTCATAGATAAGCTGTATATTTCCACAGTAGCGGAAAACGCAGCCGAGCTGGCGAAAAAACACGGCTTGGGATTGGAAATTGCAGAGTTTTGTACGGCATATAATATGGACAATGACTTTGAGACATGGGATTTACTTGTTCGAGAGCATATGAAAAAGACTAATCGATTTACATTTCATGCTCCGCTCAATGAACTATGCCCAGCTGCCATAGACCCTATGATTGTGGAAGTCGCCATGAAACGATTTAATCAAGCCTATGAGCTTATGAGGGGATATGGTATCAACACGATGATTGTCCACTCTGGTAATTTACCTATCTTATATAATATTAATTGGTTCATTGAACACTCTATACCCTTTTGGAAAGAGTTTCTATCAGACAAGCCAGAGGATTTGCGCCTATGTATCGAAAACCTTTTTGAAACAGGACCCAGCCCGATTGTTGACATAGTAAATGCAGTAAATGACGAACGCTTTCGCCTGTGCCTGGACTTGGGACATGCTGAAATTTTCCGAGAAGATATTACCCTTTTACAATGGACGAATGATGTGGCGCATCTTGTCTCCCATGTCCATTTGCACAACAACGACGGAATAAACGACAGCCACAGTGCAGCAAATGACGGAATAATCGACCTCGCTCCTATTATAAAAACGCTGACAGACAAAGCTCCCCAAGCAACCTATACCATAGAATCCATAGACGCAGAATCGACGATAAAATGGCTAATAGATGAAAACTTTATATAATTGTGTATAAGCATAATGTGTGATATTATCTTTGATAGTGAGTTTATTTAGTGTAATTGAAAAAGATACCGCATGTGTAACAGAAAGGAAAAATTTATTATGAGTGAAATAACGAATGTATATAGGCAGGATGTAGGACCTTTACGATTTATTGGAAAAAAATATGGCGATGTAGACCGAGTTGATGGGGCATTTTCAAATAAATGGGAAGAATGGTTTGCGAATGCTTGGTTTGAGGAGCTTGAAAAGATACTTGGAGAAAAGCTAATTGAGGATTACGCAGATAACGATGCATACATTGGACTAATGAGGCATAAAGAGGGAGAAGCCTTTGAATATTGGATTGGTATGTTTATGCCACCAAATACTGCTGTACCAGAAGGATTCGAATTTTCGGATTTTCCAGAAAGCTCACTGGGCGTTTGCTGGGTATATGGAAATGAAGGAGAAGTGTATATGCAAGAGGCTAGATGCGCGAAAAAACTTGAAGAAGAAGGTTATGAATTAATAGCCGATGAGCAAGGAGCAATTTGGTTCTTTGAACGATACGGCTGCCCTCGTTTCACAGAACCAGACGAAAAAGGCAATGTAACACTTGATATTTGCCACTACATAAAACCATAACATAAAGCCGTTTGAATAATACTATTCCATTGGGAGGTGCAGTATGAAAAAAATGCCGGTTGGTATACAGAGTTTTCGCAAAATACTCGAGGACGATTGTATATACATTGATAAAACTCAGCATATATACAATTTAATACATGGTGCAAGCAATTATTTCCTCTCACGACCGCGAAGATTCGGAAAATCCCTTTTGTTAGATACAATCGGCGAAGCATTCAGTGGAGACAAAGAACTCTTCAAAGGCTTGTGGATATATGATTCGGATTTCGATTTCAAAAAGCATCCGGTTATAAAGATTGATCTGAGTAGAATTGCTACTGAAACTCCAGAGATATTCAAGGAATCGCTTTTATCGGATATAATAAGACTCTATCTACAAGAAAGTATTGAAATAAAAGATAAAACTCCATCTGACGCTTTTATCACGTTAATAAATGAGCTTTATAAAAAATACAATGAACGTGTTGTTGTCCTCATCGATGAGTATGACAAACCAATATTAGACAACATGAATGATGTCGAAGTGGCGGAAGCTAACCGAGAAGTACTAAGAAGGTTTTACGGAGTACTAAAACCAATGGATCCATACTTGAGGTTTGTGTTTATCACTGGAGTGTCACGCTTTACGAAAACTTCGATTTTTTCTGAGTTAAATAATCTGACAGACATCACATTGGCTGATAAATACGCCGATATATGCGGTATACCCGTGGAGAGCCTCGAACAGCATTTCAGCGAGCATATTAAGCATCTTTCAACGCTGGATAATTTTAGGCATTACGACAGTATATCCGATGTTATTTTACGTTGGTACGATGGTTATTCATGGGATGGAAAAAGAAAAATGCTCAACCCGTTTTCCCTCCTGTGTCTATTTGAACTCAAACAAATCGAGAGTTTTTGGTATACGAGCGGATCACCGAAATTTTTCATTGAGATCATTAAAAATAAACCAGAATCGTTCATGAAACTAAAAAACATGGAAATCAGCAGTCGGGTGCTGGAAACCTTTGACATAAACAAAATGGAGCTTGAACCTCTCTTGTTCCAAACAGGGTATCTTACTGTTAAGGAAGTAATATTCCAAGATGGTCCCTCGGTGTACCGTCTAGATATTCCAAATCTGGAAGTCAGGGAAGCGTTCACCATGCAACTATTATCCGAATTAACCGAAAGCGGAGAAACCTTGGCAGATATTTCATACAGAGGAATGAAAGATGCATTACAGCTAGGTGAATTGACGAAAATGCTGGAATTGTTGCGTAGCCTTTTCGCATCGATTCCATATGAACTCCATGTAAAAGCAGAAGCATATTATCATTCAATTTTCTATGTGGTGATGACTCTCCTTGGCTTTGATATGGATGTTGAAGTTTCCACATCCAGGGGAAGAATCGATGCTGTACTGGAGCTTGATGATAAAGTTTATGTAATAGAGCTTAAATACGAAGACTGTCCAAGAGACGCTAGCAACGAGACAAAACGAGGGTTATTTGACAAGGCTCTTATGGAAGCAATGGAACAGATTAATAACAAGGGTTACGCTGACAAATTTCAAAGCAGCGGGAAAGAGATTTACAAAGCCGCTTTTGCATTTCTAGGAAGGGACGAAATCGAAATGCTGGTAGAGTAAAGGTGATATGTCCACAATCGGACGCAGGAAAGCTACACTCGCATATATAAATACTCCATCGCTTTTCACAAGAAAACCTGCGAAGTCGCGATGGAGGTAGCATGAATATATTGCAGTCACCCGTTAATCTTGGAAAACAGCAACTACGTGGAGAGTAGCGCAGAGACGAAGCATTAGTCTTGCTTTTTTGTTGCCTTTTTATATCGGATTAAATACTTGATGCAATGAGCAGTGTTACCTACTGCAAGCACTAAAAAGGTGAAGCTACGAATATCATCGCGTATGGTGAAATATGCTAGAAATCCTATACAAAATAATGTAAGTACAAGATAAAAAATGAAGTTGCCTTTTGCATTTTTAGCATCCATACTCATATACCTTCATATTAATAGTCCAAAATTTTATATGTATCGTAATAAATCTATCATGGATTGAAATAAAGTGTAAGCTATTGTTCCATTTATGAGCAGTGATTGGTATACCATTCGTATGTGTTTTGGTTTGAGTGGTTTTTTTCCCACAATATACTTCAAGGGGAGCATATAATTGTTAGGCTTAGTGATTATTTTATTGCCTATGTAACGCTCTCAGCTGCTCTTGTACTATGATGGTTTCCGCTAGCAAACCTGCTATGTTTGATATGTGCTGGTAACTGTCGATTGTCAACTCCTCGCCTTTGTGAGATTTTAGCCATTTATCTAGGACTTGGTATCCGCCGATTCGGTAGTTCCAGACATCCTCGCTTATGCCGAGGATTTTCTTTTTTGGGTTGATGTTTAGCACTCCGTCTTTATATTTTATGACACCGATTTCCATGTTTTCCGGAGTGTTCGGCTCTATTGTCAGCTCCGAAGGGATTTTGATTTGCATCAGGTGCAGCTTTCGCAGTCGCTCCCCTGCTGCTACATATGCATGGAACATTTCTTCGCTTACAAAAAAGTCATCGGGATTGTCTTTGTCTGCTTGGCGGTTAATTATCGGCACTCTTGGGAAGTCTCGTTTGAGAAATTCATTGAAGCGTTTACGGTACACGGGGTCATACAGTATGCCGTATATGTAGTCGAATACATCATTGGGTTTGGGCTTTTCGTTTAAATACTCTGTGAGTTGCGTCAGCACATTGGGGTCGAAGTTTGCTGTCCATGTATCGTCTGTTTCGTTGTGAAGATAAAGGGGAGCAACATAGCTGTATGTTGATGACAAAGTTGATAACGCACTTTGGTCGATAATTGCATCAGTAATAAATATCATTGCGTAATCTAAGGCAATCGGAGATGTACGTGCAAACACCAATCCTATATTTTGGCCAATTGGGCTTGTTGGTGTTTGTATGAAGTGTCCGATTGTTTTCTTTTCACGGGGACGAAAAACCCAACCACAGGATATGCCTGAATAGTATGTCCAACGCTTATCAAAAGGCCTATATAATAATTGGGTAATTTGACCACCTGAAGAAAGGATATCATTTTGAATAGACTGAGCTGATTGTCCAGTACTATATTTTTTCCAAAGATCATCTATTGGTTTATCAGTTGTCGCGTTTTTTACTATCTCAATTCGTTTTATTAGTTCATCTTTTGTTCCTGTAACGGCAGCGGTATCGTTGTTTGTCTGTATTCCAGATACATATGTGGTAAAAAGATCAACCATACTAATACCGTTTTCATATATTTCGTTATCTTTATTGTTAGTTGGTATTAAATAAGCCATTTTTGAATCTGGAATTAATTCGATAAAATTCAAATCGGTATCTTTCAATTGCTGGAATTTATGTTCTCTTGTACCCCATAAATCACAATGAAAAACTTTCGCCCATTCTTTGCTAGTGGTAGTTTTGACACCGATAAAGAGGGAGACACCTTGCATTATATCGAATATATTTTCATCTTTTGAGCCATCAGGGCTTGTTTCTTTTTTATTTGAATTACCGTGCAAATCAATTATATAGATTTTGTTGAAAGTCCGAAGCAAACTGGCCCTCATTCCACGAAAAGTTGGACTTTGCAAATAACTGTTGTCTGATACAAACGCAACTATTCCATCGTTGTTACTTTCGACAATTTGTTCTGCGAACCGAAAAAAGTAAACATAATCATTATTCAAGCCATGTTTGCGTTCGCCGAAACTTGCTATGCCATCAGTTTCTGTTTTATAAATAGAAATATCGCTTGGATTTTTTGAGTCTCTTAAATACGGTGGGTTTCCTATTATCACCTTTATAGGTCTGCGGGTTTTCCAAGTGTCTGCGTAATAAGCTTCATCGCTTATTGCAGCCGAAAAGTCGAACAATGTCATTTGCTCATTTCTCTCAAGGCTTGAGTGGGGTGGTGCCAGGGTGTTGGTGAGGAATATATTTGTCGGCAGCTGGGTTTCCGATGCTTCGCCGAGGGTTTCATCGATTGTGCGACGGATTTTCAAGTGAGCCACCACATAGCTAGTCATCATAATTTCAAAGCCAATCAAGCGTGACAATAAGCCGTTTTCGCTTTGTATATAACTTTTATAAAATGCTTCCCTCGATCCTGAGAAATACGTTTCCTTTATATATTTTATGATTTCCGCTCCGAATGAGCCTGTTCCACAGGCTGGGTCAAGGATAGCAACACGGGGAACGCTTACTTCCTTTGTATCTGCATATCTGTTGTTACCTATCCTATATTGCTCGGAAGGAACTGTAATATTCAATTGCTCGTTGTTGGACAAACCTCCCTCAATGCCAAAATCCTCTATCAGAATACGGTCTACCGTTGAAACTAAATATCTCACCACAGGGGTCGGTGTGTAGAACACCCCAAGGGATTTTCGCAACGCAGGGTCATAATATGTGAGAAATTCTTCGTAAAAATGTATAATAGTGTCTTCATGCTCATCTTGTTCCAGTAAATCCGATATTATGCAAATTCTATATAAATCGCAGAGCTTATCGATAACAGCTTCCAGGGTGGGGTGCTTTTTACCCGAACTGGCTATGTGCATGAAAAATTGCTTTAAGAGGGGAGATTCCTCTTGTAAATAGCCGATTGCCTCGTATCTGTCGAAGGTTTCCGGCTTTTTATCGTTATAGCGGGCGATGAACAGTCCATAGACAATCGTCTGGGCATACATATCAGCAAAGTCGCGGCTTGTCATCGCAGGACGCAAATCGTCCCTGATTCTACTATACAAACCATATAACTCTGGAAACATTGGCAAGGATGTTTGCCTTTCGTCCACTAGAGGATTCCCATTACCGTCGTCTTTAAGTATACCTGTTATAACACCTCGGATGGTTCTTGCATGCATTGCCATATACTCAGCAAGTTTGTTGGAGGATTTGATTTGTGCTGGGTCTCTTAGAATAAAGTCTTCGATTAGGGTGATAAATAGCTCAATGTTTTCATTGCGGAGTTCTAGCTCATCTCCGTTTTTCACCATTAGCTCCACGCCAGAATACATTTTTTCTTCACCAGAGCGCCAGAACTGCCAGATTAAATTATCTGTCAAAATTGCATTGCCGTAGCGATCAGCTTCCGTCTTTATCTGCTTTCGTGCTCTGGCATCAATGCCGTTTGCTTTCTTGATTTCAATTCCTGCAAAGGGCTCGGTCTCAGTCACATCGGTATCGCTGTGCCAGAGCTTTATATCGATGTTCTCCCCCACCTGACCGCTACGCTCACCGGACATATCCCGTGCCGAGCAGCCAAAATGCGTCAGCAAAACTATAATCGGCGCATTATATGAGGTTTCGATGTTCCCAAGCCGATATGCTTCACAGACGGATTTATAATATTCGAGTACGTGTTCGGTCATTGTATGCTCCATGTGAATAACAATATGAATGTGTTCTTGTTGTAATAAGATATGCTTCTTTTTTATTTATTCGTCTTTTATTATTGTAAGGTTAGTTGTTTGTCTTAGTTTGAATTTTGTATTGGCTATTCAGGTAATAAATTATATCGTATTCGTCCTTTTTTATTGTCATCGTTAAACATTACTTCAAATCCATTCTTTTCGTAAAAGTGCTTCAATTTCGCAAATATATGTTCGTCCACCCAAGATAGCTCTCCACTTATGTGAATTATATTCATATCATAGACAGTATTTAACTTTTTTGCTATTTTAATCAAATTCTGTAATAATATCTTTCCGTTCCCATTATTCTCACGAATTGCGAACATATCACTAATCCATATATAATGAGACTCGATTTCATAAGTTTCAGTATAATTATTACCTATATATCCTTCAAGCTTTGGTCGATTGCGTTGGTAGTTAGTACTATATAATTCGATAGACATATCATTTGATGTTATTCTTTCTGCAACGTACATAATATCGTCAAGCTCGTTTTTTTCGATGCCAATAATGCTATGATTACTAGTATCATCAAAAAGATTACTAAAAAAATCGTACTGTTTTATGAGTTTTTCATATTCTATTTGTTTACTTCTTGCGGCTGCTGATTCTTCGCGATTTCGTTTAATATCGTCTTTAAAAATCAAAGAGAAAAGCTTATATCGTATTAACGTTTTATTCATATTCCGTTTAGTCTCCTTCTAGGTGGAGAGAATCCACTTCCATGATTGTTTTGTTTATTGTATGCACTAAGGTCAGTATTGTCAACACACGGTAATTATAAAATGCTTAAAAGAGCAGAAAGGAAGCGAGACAAATTGGGAAATAAAATTATTGTACCGCTTCTATGTTAATACGAAACGCATATCATACAGATGGGAAATGGAATTTTCCCAATTTAAAGTAACAAGAAAGTCTCATCGATATAAGAATTGGGCCAATATTAGTTTAATTACGAGTACAAAAATATTTCAAAGGGGTTGTGACAACATGATAAATGGTAATGTCAATGAGTTTCTCGATACTCTATCAACTGGGCAAGAGCTTGTATTCGCTTATAAAAATCGTAAATTATTTCTACAAGGTTGGTACGAGAATGGAAAACACTTTATGGTTCTAGATCAATGGGAGTCTTCAATTATTCCCTTTGAGGGTTATATTTGGGAGGTGTCGGCTGATTCAATGTATGAGTGTGCCGAAGCATTTCTCGATGCACCTATTTTTGATGGAAAAAAGTTTTGGGAAGTGGAGAGACAGATAGAATGGCTTGATGGATAAATTGCATTATTATCACATTTCATGAAGCGACCTCTATCAAGCTGCGTGATTAATAAGAAATAACTATTGACAAATGATATAATCATGATTATAATGACCTTAAAGTCATATGACTTTGAGGTCATTATTGCTGTTGGGGTGGTGTATTTGCCAAAGCAGACTTTTTACAACTTGCCATATGAAAAACGCCAGATTATTGAACAGGCAGCTCTGGATGAATTTGCAAAATATGGCTTCGATGGCTCTAACATGAATAGAATTGTCAGTGGAGCTAAAATAGCCAAAGGTAGTTTTTATCAGTATTTTGATGACAAAAAGGATGTATTTTTCCATTTGATTGACACTTTGGTTAGCCAAAAAGTAAAAATCCTCGAACCTTTTTTTATATCGATACACGAAAAGAGTTTTACAGACAACTTTCGAGATATAATGAAAGCAGGTTTGGACTTTGCAGATTCAAATCCAAAGTATTACATGATTGGCGAGGATTTTGCTAAAAAGCAATCATATTTCATTGAAGAATTCGTAACTAAATATAATCCAATGGCTGTTGATATCTATATGCAATTATTAGAACAGGCTCAAAAAGATGGAGAATTATATGAAGGGATTAATCTTACTATGACTGCTTCTTTTATTAGCTCATTGGTAAATTCAGTCACATTGAATATAATTAGCAATTCTATGACGAAACAGCAAAGGGATACAGTTATAATGGAACTCATTGACTTCATTAGACGAGCTGTGCTGAAAGATATAGTGTAATATGACAACAAATTGACAAAAATCACAGCATTAATTGAACACAAATCCCGGTCGGCGGCAAATGCCGTGTCGAGTCTTGGCTTTAAGGGTGGGAAAGTCGGAAATACTCCGATTTTTCCACCCTTTGAGTATTTTGTGATACATCAAAAGGACAACAATGCTCTAAGACAGCCAAACTGAAAAGTTACAAAGGAGGAATATACAATGGCAGCATTAAGTCTTCAAACAGAAGGATTGACAAAAAACTTCGGTAAGTTTACCGCACTACGCAATGTAAACCTTGAAGTCAAAGAAGGTGAAGTATTTGGTTATATCGGTCCCAACGGAGCAGGAAAGACGACAACAATAAGAATACTACTGGGCATACTCCAAGCAACAGAAGGTGCAGTGAAGGTGTTTGGCAAAGATGCATGGAAAGACGCAGTGGAAATCCATAAAAGAATAGCATATGTACCAGGAGATGTGAATCTATGGCCCAATCTAACAGGCGGTGAAGTAATCGATTTGTTTGTCAATCTACGCGGAAAACATGACAAAGCCCGTCGTAGAAAACTACTGGATATGTTCGAGCTTGACCCAACAAAAAAATGTCGCACTTATTCAAAAGGGAATAGGCAAAAAGTCGCTCTGGTCGCCGCATTTACTTCAGATGCAGACCTCTTTATACTCGATGAACCAACAAGCGGCTTAGACCCTTTGATGGAACAGGTATTTCAAGATTGTATTTTAGAGCAAAAGAATATGGGAAAAGGTGTGTTTTTATCGAGTCACATACTCTCGGAAGTCGAGCGTTTGTGCGACAGGGTAGGCATTATTGCGGAGGGTCAAATAGTCGAAATAGGTACACTGTCCGAGCTTCGCCATCTTACAAGGATAACAATGAATATTGAAACACTAAAACCATTGGAAGGTCTGGAAGACTTGCATGGGGTACATGATATTCGGTTGAGACAAGGAGGAGTATCCTTCCAAGTCGATTCCGATGAAGTTGGCAGTATTGTTTCCCATATTGCGAAATATGATGTTGTGAAAATCGAAAGTATACCTCCCACTTTGGAAGAATTATTCATGCGACATTATAGAAAAAGAGAGGAAGTGTAGGTATGAATAAAAGTTTTACTAACACTGGCAAACTAGTGAAATTTATATTGAAGCGAGATAGGATTATTACTACAGTTTGGATTGTTGCTCTTGTGCTTTTTTCCATGGCTGTCGCACCAACTTTGGATAGTATGTTTTCTCAGCCGGAAGCACGTACACAATTTGGACAATCCTTTAACAATCCGGTAATGGTTGCTATGATGGGACCGGTATATGGTCTTGACAATTACACCACCGGAGTAATGTATGCTGGAACTATGCTTCTTTGGATACTGATTGCCGTTGCAATTATGAATATATTTTTTGTGGTTCGACATACAAGAGCAGATGAAGAGAGCGGTAGAGTGGAAGTCATTCGATCGTTGCCAACTGGACGCATTGCTATACTTCATGCTACGATGATATCATCGGGGATTATTAACACTATACTTGCGGTATTGCTTGGATTTGCTCTAGCTGTACTGGGTATAGAAGGCATGAAGTTAGCAGATTGCATATTGTATGGAGCGGTTGTTGGAGCTACTGGGCTTGTCTTTGCTTCCATAGCTGCAATATTTTCCCAATTATCATCAAACAAAAGCACAGCGAGCGGTTTATCTTTTCTCGCTGTGGGTGTATTTTATTTGATTAGAGCTGCTGGTGATGTGCAAGGCTCAGAATTGCTTTCGTGTATAAGCTCTTTGGGTTTGGCACAGCGTTCACAAGTGTTTGTGGAAAACAACATCATACCCATCATCATTTTGGAAGCAGAAGCAATCATAATCACTATTGCTGCATATATGCTCAATTCGTTGCGTGATATGGGTCAAGGATTCATCGCTCCTCGCCAAGGACGTGAAACAGCAGCGAAGAGTATGCTCTCACCCTTTGGCTTTTCATTACGACTGATGTATAAATCATTAATCATATGGATTGTCTTAATGTTCGTTCTTGGTGCTTCTTACGGTTCTGTCATTTCTGATATACCTACCTTCGTTGGTGACAGCCCAGAGTACTTGCAAGTGATAGGTGTTCCTGAAATGCTGCTAAACACAATGTCCGATAGTCAAAAAGCGCAGATTATCATTGATTATTTTGGGGTATTTGTCGTAATGATGATGACGCTGCTTGCTTTTGTTCCCGTTATGAACGCTTCTTTGAAACTCCGCTCTGAAGAACGGGAAGGTCGTCAGGAGCAGCTTATAGCAATGGCTGTGCCAAAGACGAGATACTTTGTTAGTTATATAATTCTAGCATTTATAATCAGCATTTTAGCGCAGCTGTCAACGGCTTATGGACTATATATCTCCACTTCGATGACAGGAAGCGGACTTTTTACATTAGACGGATTAATTAAATCATTTCTTGTATATTTACCTGCAATATGGGTAATGATTGGCTTCGTGGTTTTTATGACGGGTGCGTTTCCTAAAGCAACAGGAGCTGTCTGGGGTTTTTATGGAGTGATATTTGTCGTAGCTTTTCTAGGTGGTATGCCTGATTTATTACCTAAATGGTTCCAAAACATTTCACCAATGCAATACATCCCAAAGCTACCAATGGATACCTTTGAGTTCACTCCTTTGATTATATTGACAATAATCGCCTCTGCATTAATAGGAATCGGCTTAGCCTATTTCAAAAAACGCGATTTATATATCGCCTAGACACAAATGAACGGTGGGGACGGTACTTTTGTTCAAATTTGAACAAAAGTACCGTCCCTACCGTTCATTCGCATGGTATTACCATGATTTATTCATTTATGTCAGTTTCAATATCTCATCGCTTGCTTCGACGCAGCCGTTGCCTATGGGGACGGGGTCTTGGGCGTACATTCCGTGGAAATCGCTGCCGCTTGTGATAAATAGCTTGTATCCATCGGCGATTGCCAGTAAAGCAGATTTATCTATATCGCTGTGACCAGGGTGATAGACCTCAATTCCATCGAGACCTGCAGCAGCCAATGATGGGATACATGCCCAGTTTTTATAATATGCGGGATGTGCCAATACAGCAAGCCCGCCTGCTTCTTTGACAGCAGAGATGGCATCGATTGGGTCAGGGTATTCGAAGGGGAAATAAGCGGGACCATCTTTGCTGAACCACTCGGTGTATTGCTCGTTTAATACACCTTTTAAATACCCTCTCTCAAAAAGTGCGTGCATTATATGTGGACGATAAATAATGCAACCCTTGCTGTAGCGTAGCACTTCATCAACAGTGATAGCATAGCCCATTTCTATGACTTTTTCCGTCATATTGATTCCAGCCTTTGCTCTGCTTTCGTTGGTTGCAGCACAAAAATCCTCGAGGAGATCGTCTTTATCGTATCCATATCCTAAAATGTGGACGGATACGTTTTCTTTTTTATCAAAGGCAGTTATTTCAATACCCTTGACATAGGAGATACCTTCCTGAGACGCTTTTTCCTTAAACTCATTTTGGCATCTGACGGTATCGTGGTCTGTGATGCTGAAAAGCTCCACGCTGCCACGATTTGCTTGAATAATTATGTCCTCCACAGATAGTGTGCTGTCAGACATGCTTGAATGTATGTGTAGATCAGCTTTCATGCTACCAACTCCAGATTTTTCGTCACGACATGATAGCTCTTATCTGCGATGACACGCATAGCTTCATAATCGTGAAAGGCACCCAGTATCATTGAACCCTGTTCTTTAAGTTCAATTATAAGGTCTAAAACATTTCTCTTTGAGACAGGATCCAAAGAAGCCGTGGGTTCGTCCAGTAGGACAAGGCGCGGCATTGTTATTATTCCATATATTATATTTAGTCTTTGCTTTTCTCCACCGCTGAAAGTGGAAGGGTACATATTCCAAAGGCTCTCCGGTATACCCACTTTGCTCAATAGCTCTTTTGCTCGCTTTGCAGAATCATTGCTGCTCCATCCTCTGTTTATTAGTGGTTGCGATAATACATCAACAGCAGCGATTCGTGGGATAACATGGAAAAACTGAGAAACATAGCCAAATTCCCTTGTCCGAAGATGGCGCATGGTTTGCAAGTCTATATTAGCAAGGTCGTGTTCGCTTCCATTTGCGTCAGTATAATAAATGTTTCCGACCGTTGTCAAGTAAGTGCCATAAATGCATTTTAGCAAAGAGGACTTGCCAGAACCACTGGGTCCGATGAGGGCCACCACTTGACCGGGTTCCACAGATAGATTAACAGAATCTAAGCATGTAATAGTCTTCTCAGCACCAACGTGCATATTAAATGTTTTTGATAGATTGTTGACAATTAGCATATTATATAACTCCTTTGTAAGATGCTTCTCAGTAGTGTAGCGCAGACGCTCTGTGCTGCACTACTGAGTTGTTACATCACATTATATCAATGAATGAACAAGTGTTTGTGTGAACCAATGTTGGGGGTCTTCTAATATCTGGTCGGTGAAACCGTGCTCCACTATTTGCCCATCAAGCATGACTACGGTTCTGTCGGAGAGCATCCTAATTACCGCCAAATCGTGGCTCACCACTATGACGGATATGTTCAATTGCTTTTGCACCATCCGAATCAAGTCCAAAACTTTCGCTTGCACGGAAAGGTCGAGACCCGTAGTAACTTCGTCAAGTAATAAAACAGGCGGGTTGTTTGCAATAGCTTTTGAAATCTGCACCCTTTGCTGCATGCCACCGGAAAAGTTTCTCGGTGGCTCTTTTACTCTGTTTAAGGGAATCTCCATGTGATCTAGCAGCTGGGCGGTGCGCTCCTGCATTGCTGCAACATTCCTATGCCCCGCTGCAATGAGTTTTTGAGCAACATTGCCACCGCTGGAATAGTTCATTAGCAAACCCATCACTGGATTTTGGTAAACCATTCCCAATAAATTGTTTCTAATAGCCCTTTGCTGCTGGCTGGAAACGGAAAAAATATCAGTTTCGCCATTATTATATGCAGCCAAATAGGCACTACCTTTTGTTGGTATGATATCGAAGTAAAGAGCTTTCATCAAAGTTGTTTTCCCAGAGCCGGATTCACCGACAACACCAAGGATTTCTGAATCATATAGCTCTAGAGATATATCTCTGACTGCACATACTGCCATGCAATGGGGGCAACGATTCTTTTCCAGTGGATTGTTTGAGTCTCTACAATAATCGCAGCCTTTCCCATATACTACAGACAGCTCATTGACTTTCATTATTTGATCCATCGAAGTCACTCCTTTAAATCTGTTTCGCCGCGGCGTTTTTGGCGCAGAAGCCGGAATCTGAACACTGGTAATGTCTTTCGCCGGTTTCCGAGTCGAATATTTCATCGAAATATACATTTTCAGCTCCGCATATTCTGCATACGCGTTCCTCTACGTTTTCCAGTTCAAAGGGGAAATCGTCGAAATCTAAAGGCACTACGCTGGTATGAGGAGGAACGGCATATATCATCTTTTCCCGTCCAGCACCGAATAGATATAAACAATCGGCATCGTCAAGACCAAGGGTATCATATCTGGGTATGGGGCTTGGTGCCATGACATACCTGCCATCTACCAAAACTGGATAGCCAGCACCCATCGTGATTTTGCCGTATCTTACGATTTGCTCATATAGCAAAAGCCAAGCTGCGCTGTACTCGGTATCACCATGCATCTGCCTTGCTTTTAATACGCTTCTTTCAACAGAGCGGAGGGGTTCGGGATTCGGAACCTGGAGCACTAGAACATGATTTTCTCCCAGCTTTTCTTCAGGAATCCTGTGCCTGGATTGGATAATCGTTGCTTTTTGCGTATCCGTAGTCTGCTCCACTCCGGTGCATCTGGAAACGAATTTCTTTATGCTGATGGCATTAACGCTATCATCGTTACCTTGGTCTATGACTTTGAGGATATCATCGGGACCTATTATGGATAAAGTAATCTGTAATCCGCCTGTTCCCCAACCCCTTCCAATGGGTAGCTCCCTTGAGCCAAAGGGTATCTGGCAGCCGGGAATAGTGATTGCTTTTATAATTGCCCTTCTAATTTCTCGCTTTGAGCCTTCATCAAGGAAAGCGAAGTTGTAATCATTTTCATTCATCTGATATGCACAGCTCCTCTCCATATTCGCTTGTTGCATTTGAACCGTTAATTTGATTCTCGCGGCGGATTTTTCTAATATTATCAAGCCTGGATTGATATGTTACATAATGGGGGAGCTTGAGGTGGGAGATAAAGCCGGACATTTCCAAGGGCTCGCCATGAAGAAGAACGAATTCCTCATCATTGGGAGGATTGCTGGGGTCGGGGTTGTTTAATGCACAATCCAGTATTGACATGGCTATTGCTCTAGTCTCGGCGCGACCAAAAACCAACCCGTAGCCAATGGCTATACCCAAGCCATCATGGGCCCCACTGGTGCTTATGTGGCTGCCTATATATGCTTCCACCTCGGTAAAAAGGATCTCCCCCAGCACCATGCTCTCATCTGTATCAAGGGGGTACGCTATTTCAATTTCCATGTAACCGCAACGAAGCTCGCCAATTGTTGGATGGGCAGATGCTCCATATCCTCTCATCCCTGAGTAGGCAACACCGCTTATAAATCCTGTATCAGCTCGAAACAGCGTCTGGAGCTTGACGCTTCTTGATGCTGGGAACATAAATTTTTCTTGGGTGATGTCTTCCGGCTCGGTATTGTCTTTTTCATAATCGGCTATCAAGTTTTCTTCCCTGAGTAAATCGGATACTCGAGCTGCTTTCATGGGAGTGGAAAGCCTTTCAATATTACCGAGAAACTCGTCTTTGAAGGCTTCAAGCTCTTCTTCATTTTCGCTGAGTAAATCGAAATTAATAAGTCTGTGTGTGTAGTCGTAAGTTGGACCGAGAATCTGACCCAGGGGGATGTCTTTGAAGGCAGATGATATTCTACGAGTCAGACGCATTTCTCTACAGTCCAGTTCCAGGGAAGTGTGAGAGCGGGTGAGAGTCGAGCGGTATGCTCGCATTAGGAAAACCGCTTCTTCCAAGCTGCCTTCGTTCTGTTTCAATGAAATGGCTGCATAAAGGGGAGCGTAGAAGCCCGCTTCACACATAACTCTATCGACCAATTGCTTCATTCTAGAAGTGATGACCTCGGTTTCGAGGCTGTTTTTGCCTTCGCTTCTGGAGAGTTTCAGAAGCTCAATGGATTTTTCAATTGCGGCTTCGCCGCCTTTGACTGCTACATATGCCATTTATGACACTCCTTATGCATTAGTTATTACAGCAACATGGCGGCCCAGGGCACAAATGTCTCCTTGTTGGCTGGCAAATAATAAATCAATACCCTTAGGGTACTCAATCTCCAATTGACGAACAGAAAATATGCATTTTGCTACATCGTGGCTAATCAGAAATGATTCTTGACCATTGATACCAGGTCCTTGTGCAGTGATGGCTACATCGCCAACGATTTGCGGAATCCGAATAATGACAGTGGCACCCAAATGTGGATCCACCAAGGTGCCTTGGGATATTTCTTCCCATCGGTCAAATTCATTGGGATTTTCCATGATAACGAAATCTGCAATCTCAATTGCACAAGGGATTGCATATGTTAGTTCCTTGAGCTGAGCGGAAAGCTGCACATTGTCGTGTACATAAAATCCGACGCAATTGTCGAGGAAAATTCCACTAAGCTCCATTAATATCGCATTTTGTCCTTGGGTCAGCGGGTTTTTTGATGCAGCTTCTTTAATATTATATATGCGTAATGGATGGGCAAAGGCATTCATAGTTTCCCGAAAGATGCTTTGGGCAGACAAGCTGCTGTCGTACTCCATTGGACTGTCATCTATCATTGCGGTGCTGTTTTCACAATTGCTCATATTATTCTTCCTCCTCCATTATTGTGAAATTCACCTTCGTGGACATGGTTAAGCCAGCCTCGAGGGCTTGCTTGTATTCAATGGCTTTTTCCCATTTTTCAATGGATTCCATTATAAGGCTTTTTTCGGGTAAATCAGCGTTCATAACAGCATCGATGACTGCCATGGCATATGCCTTTTCCGTATCGTCTCCCAGACAAGCGGCAAAGCCTTTAACACCGCCGATGCTTACCATACATTCGCAAGCAAGGGCTTCTCCTGCATAAAACAAGCTGTTTTGGGCACTTTCCCTAAATTTCATCATGACAAGCATTTTTTGGGGCTTTTTCAAGGTTTGGACAGCATGGGTATCACCCAGCTGTCTTCCCAACTCAATAATCTCATCTCTATCTGTGAGATTCATGGCACGAAATAATTTTTGTTTTTTCATTACATACTCCTTGCTATTCTTGGTAAGGATATTTGTGAATATTTCAAAGTAGAAACGATGTTTCCATTTGTTATAGCTGTAACCAGTCTAGGCGGTTTGCAATTTTCATCGACTAGTATCAAGTCTGCTGCTTTACCAATTTCAATAGAGCCAGTTCTCGTATCGATTCCCACAGCCTTCGCTGGTGCCAAGGTGACAAGATTCACGCAATCATGTAGAGGGAGTCCAAATTGCATATGGAGTTTGAATACAGCTTGAAGCATTGCCGGAGGATAATAATCTGAACAAAGCGTAGTGATACTGCCATCCACCACTCCTTCAGAAGCAGATAAATTCCCAGATGTGGATTTACCGAGCATAACATTGGGAGCTCCTCCGAGGGTTGCAAGTCCCGCTTCTTTCGCATAGCGAGCGACTTCGAGTTCAACAGGGAATTCACTAATGGTGGCATGGAGAGAGTCCTTCACAAAGTCGATTTTATCTACACTATCGTCATCATGGGAAGCTATTGATATCCCCTTACTTTTTGCGAAATCTGCGATTTTTTCCAGCTCTTCCTTTGGTATCTTTGGGGTTTCCATACGCTGTCTTAAACGTTCTTCGATTTCTTCATCGCTCATAGTAGGATTGTTCCTTAGCAAATTAGCTTTTTGCCTATCTAAGTCCCTGTATTGACCTTGCCCAGGGGTGTGGTCCATGAAAGAAAGCAGGGAAACATGGGTGTCTTCAAGGATTTCCATCAAGCCTGGTATAGCGTCGAAATTGGTTATATCGAAACGTATATGGAGAAAATGAGAAATAAGGCATTCTGAGTTATTTAGATTTGTTATACTCTCGATAAGCTCAGGAAAAACCTCGCCGCGCGCGGCTTTCGTTCCCCCACGCCACAAGGAAAGAGAATGGTACATTGAAGTTATGCCATTGTTTACAAGCTGCTTTTCTTGCTCGTGGAGAGCCAATGATACATCCATTACTGCGCCAGTACGAGGTTCTATGACCTGTTCAATGTGGTCGGAATGTATGTCGATAATACCAGGGAGGAGATACATACCCTCGGCATCTATAAAGGTATCTCCCCGGGCACTGCCACATATGTCGGTTATGCAACCATTTTCTATTGTCAAAGAAGCATCTTTGATGATTTCATTTGGTAAAACTATATTCGCGTTTACTATACTATAATGCATTATCATACCTCACACACTTAGTCTTTTCTTTAATGCGTTAAATGATATTTCAAAAAAATACGTGAATGCAACAACAAGAATAATAGCTGCCCAGGCTCTTCCATATTTATAGCTGCCAAAGGAAGACGATATTATGAAGCCTATACCTCCGGCACCTACCATGCCAAGGATAGAGGCACCTTGGAAATTAGTTTCGAAGTTCACAGTCAGCCAAGCGATTAGCATAGTCAGAGCAGATGGAAGTACGGCTGAAAAGAACACTTTTATCCTATTTGAGCCTGTTGATGCAAGTGCTTCCAATGTTCCATCGTCCACTTCCTCGAAGGAATGGGCAAATGACCTGGCGAAAAAAGCCATAGAATGTATGCATATACCATATATGGCGGGTATCGGACCTATACCTAAGCATACCAATATTAGTAGTACCCAAATGAAGTTAGGCACAGCACGGATAAAAGTGAACATAGCCGCTAAAATAGGAGGAAGAAATTTGTATGGGGTGATGTTTTTTGCCATGAAGACAGCAAGGAATATGCCAAGTATCGCACTATAAATGGTGCTGAGAATAGCTACGCAGAGAGTTTCGTAAAAATAAGGTAGCACCAAGTCCACTTCGCTTAAATCTAAAGTCATAATAAAGGACAATGATCTACCCATGTTGCCAATACGCGACAGAAGTTTCAGCCAGTCAAAGGGCATTGCGATTAGCAATGCAATGCATAACAAGGTGAAAAAAATCAAAAACAGGCTAAAAGGTCTCGTGTGCTTTGGGTTGCCGATTCTAATTTTACCTTTTGAGTTTATAACTAGGCTTGGACGTTCGTCAACGACTGCACTCATACCAGCACCTTCTTTCTCAAATAGTCGGTTACCAAACTCACCAAGATAGTTGTGGCAGCCATTATCAATATAATACCGAAAGCAGTTTTGTATCTAAAGACAGAGAGATATGAGCTGAGGATTAAGCCTATACCGCCTCCGCCAAGAGCTCCAACAACGCCCGCTGCTCTTATATTGATTTCAGCTGAATAAAGAAGCCAAGATACAAAACCGGGGATTGATGCAGGGATAACGCATTGAAAGAGCTTTTTAAGATACCCTGCTCCAACGCTGTCTAATGCTTCCATGCTTTCTTTACCAACTTCATCGACCACTTCGGCGAACATTCTTGTTAAACGTCCGGTTGTGTTGAAGAGAAGTGCAACCATACCGATTGTAGTACCTATTCCGAAGGTCATTCGGAAGATAAAGAGCCAAATTGTGTTGGGGATATTTCTTTGCATCGAGGCAAATCCACGGACAATTTTTACAGTTGAAGGATGGGGAGCTGTTTGGTATGATGCGAAAAAACAGAGGCAAAAGGCGATTATTCCACCGAAAAATGTTGAAATCATGGACATGGCTATTGTCTGGAGCAAAGCATCTCCAAGACCTAAAACACCTTTGAAGTTGGGTGGGGTTAGATCATTGACAACGAAATCAATGAAATTGCCGCCTTTGGCAAATATTATCACTGGATTGAAATTTGTCTGAATAGTAGCCAGAATAAAAGCTAGTAATACTATAACTATAATTATGTTGTAGAGTTTTTTTAGTTTTTTAACTTCCTCTGGAACCAGTATGTTGTTATGCTGACTGTTCATAGTTGAGCGATGCTTATTTTTTATTCTATCCAGTAGGTTCGTGGTATGCCTTTCGTGATTTGAAGGCTCATCGATACCAGTACCTTGGGATACTTTGTTATCAGTAGCCAACTGCGACAGCACCTCCAGAAACAGCAGCAAGCTCATACTCAGGATTAAGCTCATCGATATCATCGGTGCTGCCGTAGATTTCATTAATTTTATCGTTTGTCAAGTTAATAGGAGTATCATCAAAAACAAGCTTTCCCTCTCTCATGCCAATGATTCTGGTGGAGTACTCTTTTGCAAATTCCACTTGATGGAGGTTAATGAGGCAAGCAATACCCCTTTGCTTCGCTTGGTCTACGATGAGATCCATTATTGTTCTGCTGGTGATGGGGTCTAGGGAGGCTATTGGCTCGTCGCATAGGAGTAGCTTTGGTTCTTGCATTAATGCTCTTGCGATTGCAACGCGCTGCTTCTGACCTCCTGAGAGTTCACCTGCTCGTTTGTATATTTGATCTTCCAGCCCGATGCTTTTTAGTATTTCGTATGCTTTTTCTTTATCATCTTCGGGATAACGGCCAATGATTCCGTCAAAGGTCGAAATGCGACCTAGCACACCATGCATGACATTTTGGAAGACTGTAAGCCTATAAACAAGGTTAAAGTGTTGGAAGATGAAACCAATCTTGCATCTAGCTTCCAGTAGCTGCTTCTTGCTGATATCGTTACCGATTTCGATGCCATCAACCTTGATGCTACCGCCATTGTTCATGACTAATCTGTTGATGCATCGCATAATGGTCGACTTACCTGCTCCGCTGCGTCCTATGATGGTAACTATTTCTTCGTTTTCAATATTAAAACTAACATCATCCACAGCCTTAGTAAGACCATAGTACTTCTTTAAATTGGTAATTTCCAAAAGTGAATTTGTATTTGTCATTGCTTTGTTCTCCTTTAATTTTAGAATTAGGAAATAGGAACTATGAGTTAGGAGTTATTAGTTAGTTGTTATTTATCTCCTATGCTTTTATTCACATCCGATTCCTGAATTCACGCATCTAATGTTATATTGCTGATTTTAGTAAATCGTTACTAATTATTCATTATTCATTGTTAATTATTCATTAAATCAGTCGCTTATATCGTATTTGTCTCGAAGCTCCCTGATATAGTCGTACTCGCTATCCTCAACGGGCCAGTATCTGCTTTCACCGGTGGATGACCTAATATCCCAAAACTCTTGATCATCGAAATCTAAGAAGAAGTTTATTACCAACTCTTTAAGATCTTCAGGTAAGTCGCCTTTTATAGCAAGTGGGCTAGATGGGATGAGGGGAGATTGATGGATTACGCGGATTGCATCTTCATCAATGTGACCAGCGTTGATTTGCGCTTGAACTGTTGTGCCAGTTACTGCAGCTGCATCCACATCGCCGTGAAATACGCCTTGAGCGCTATTTGCATGGGTGCCGGTGAACATGACAGAGGTAAAGAACCTGCCGTTGATGTGCAAATCTTCGAATGTTAAGTCGGGGTCAGTATCGGTAAAATGGTTGAGCAGTTCGTTAGATGGTACGATATTGCCTGAAGTGGATTGAGGGTCAACAAAACCGAATGTGCGTCCCCTCAGGTCTTCTAAAGTATAGATGTCCGAATCAGCTCGTACGATGATTACCGAATAATAACCATGAGTGCCGTCAACTGAAGGAAGCGCAAAGCACTCGGCTCCTGCTCGGTCAGCTGCGTGTACATAGGCGAATGGTCCGAATGATCCAACCTGAGCATGACCTGTTCTCATGGCTTCTGTGAGTGCTGAGTAGTTGTCTGCATGATATTCTTCCACAGGAATCCCAAGGATCTCACTTAATGCTTCGTCAAAAATATTACGGGAATATGCGGTTTCTGGGTTGTCTTCTCCAGGTAGCAATACAATAACGAATTTTTCGAGCCCCCATTTATTATCTGATGCCTTTGAAGACGAGCAAGCAGATAATGTTGTTGCCATTAATACAATCACTGCAGTCGCCAATGCTTTATAGCGTATCTTTCTTGTCTTTTTCATTTTGTAACAATTCCTTTCGAGATTGTTTCTTTTTTTTGCCACCAAGCTATGCGCCACTAAGATTGTTAGCGTTTTATAGGCATTAGTTTGGCGAGTTATGCTTTTGTAAACTTTAGTGTATTATAATAACAATGAAGTAAAATTCGTAATCATCAATTGGTAATGATTTAGTAAAAAGAAAACCCGCGGTCTACCAATTAGGTAGCTTCCGCGGTTTTTGCATGAACAATGGGATTGAACAAGAGTCAATAAACACTAGAGTCAACAAACATATGGTTTTTTCCCATGTAGCGTGCTATAATCAAAATGTGGAAATAGCTAATGCCAAACACGCCATCAATCGTCAGTGGTGTTGCAATTAATGGTTTAAAACTGTGAATTGCGTTGGAGGTGCGAAACCGTGAAAAAACAAATAGAAGAAAAGGTGACAAAGTGAAATTCGATAGGTTTTAGGAGTAAATAATTGATGAAACAAAAGATTAGAATTTTTCCTTTTTTATTGTTACTTTGTTTGCTATGCCTTTTGGGAGCTTGCTCAAAAACGACGGCTCCTGAGGCTTCAGAGCAAAGTGGCGACATTGACTGGGCTTTCTACAATGAGCTTGCGGAAACATATGTCACGGCGATGGCTAACTCTGATTTTGACCAAGCATATGAAATGTTCGATGATACAATGAAGCTGTTAGTATCGGTCTCCGCCTTGGAAACTGAGATTTGGACACCTATAATCGAAGAAGCTGGTGCTTTCGAAGAGATTCTCAGTATAAGAAATGTACCCTACGATGGGTATTACATTTGCTTTACCATCTCGAGACATGAGGACAGCGGTGTCATTTTGCAAATAGTGTTTTCCGAAAAAGGGTTTGTTGCTGGTTTGTTTGTTAACGAGTATATCACGATTGAAGATAGAGAACTCATCAGCCATGATGGATTTACGGATTACCCTATTTTACTTGGTGATGGCACGGAATTTCCTATTTATGGGCTCTTGTCAATGCCCGATGACATTGTGGAAAAGATTCCTGCTGTTGTTTTGGTGCATGGTTCTGGTTCCCATGACATGGATGAGACGGTTTTTCTAAATAAGCCCTTTCGCGATATTGCTGAATATTTGGCAGCAAACGGGATTGCTGCAATCCGATATGACAAGCGAGCTTTCACACATGGATTGAAAATGCTCGAACTGTTTGGTAACGATATGACAATCTATGAGGAAACTATAGAAGATGCGATTTTAGCTGCCGAACTGCTCAAAGCCGATTATCGTATAGACCCAGACAGAGTTTTTATACTTGGACATAGCCTGGGTGGTATGCTTGCACCTCGCATCCACGCCCAAGGAGGTAGTTTCGCGGGAATAATTTCCCTGGCAGGTTCTCCCCGCTCTTTATTAGAAATCGCTTATGACCAGCAGCTGCTTATGCTCGAAGCCATGCCGGAAGGAGAAGAAAAAACCACAGCTTTAGCTGAGTTTGTACCTTATGATGAACAAATCGCAGCTTTAATGGATTTGTCGGAGGAAGAAGCTAAAACCACAGCAATTCTCGGAAATGCGTCCTTATATTATTTCCGAGAAATGGAAGAACATCCCGTATCTGATTACATTGAGAATATTCATGTGCCTTTCCTTATTTTACAAGGTGCAGATGATTTTCAAATATTCGCGGACATTGACTACGTCTTATGGCAAGAATTGCTTGCCGGACGTGATAATGTTACATATAAACTATATGAAGGATTAAACCATTTGTTCATGCCATCCATAGGAGCAAGCATAATGGAATTTCAAGATGAATACCTTATCGAAAGCCGCGTTGAAACACAGGTACTACAAGACATAGTAGAGTGGATTAAGGCAAACTGATATTGCAAGTACAGATAATGTTGTAAACAGTGGGGACGAGATTTTTGTTCAAATTTGAACAAAAGTACCGTCCCCACTGTTCATGGGAAGCACCTAGACAGATAATCCTATTTTGATTATATTTGACATCTCCTTATCAACGGTTGTACCCGTAAATCATGCTGTCAAACGGTTTATGGACAATCATAAATCGTTGTCAAAAAGCATTTCTTGTGTGACTACCTTTGTTTGTTGGTTTAGCTCGCTTCTAGGTGGAGTTCTTGTGAATAAATAAAAGAATCGTTCATTGTATTCAGAAAGTAAATGCTTTTTGTCATGGAGCTTTTCTGTTTCCGCTGAAATATTAATGCTTCCAGTCCATTTGCACTCACCGAGAATGATTTGTTTTTCGTTTCGATTCGCAACCACAACATCAAAATCAGCTTGCGACTTTGATATAGGGTCAGTTCCCCACCACGAGCCGAAGGCAGTTGCTGTAAATGGTAGTTTTCCTTTCCTGTTTGCGCGACGCATATATTGTAAACAAATATTCTCAAAGGGTGGCTTACCAATGTAGGTAGACAATCCCTCGCCAAATGCTAATGTATCAGCAATGAGATCACCACTCCCGCTTTCGATTTCCTGCTTATAGGGAAACACGAAACGGTACCAAAAATCGTAACAAAAATCCGCTATACGATAGATGCCTTTGCGACTGTTTTGCTGGTTTTCTCCAAAGGGATATATCTTTTGCACTATATGTAAATCCACAAGAGTTTGCAGATACTTGCTCACCTTTGGACTGTTTTCGTTTATCTTGGTGGCAATTTCATTTAGCTTTGAGGCTCCCCCAGCAATAGCAGATATGATGGAATTATACATTGCAGGCTCGCGAAGCTCCTGATGCAGCAGCATAAGGGGCTCGTTGAACAAATAGCCTGAAGTGTCAAAAAACAGACGCTTGATGTTATCCTCGAATGTTTCTCCTGCTTTGATTTGAGCCAAGTAGTGAGGTGTCCCGCCGACACAGGAGTATAATTTTATTTTATCTTCATCGCTGAAACCTGTTAGCATTTTTGCGGAATCATAATAGTCAAAACCCTCTAGCTTTATTTGAGCTGTCCGTCTGCCATACAATGGGCTTTTGTATCCAAGTACTTCATTCTCCATAAAACCTATTTGACTACCACAGAGAATCAAAAATAAGGAAGTCTCTTTCAGACTATGGTCTATCGCCGTCTGGAGAATAGATTTGAGTGCTCTATTTGCATTTACAGCATATGGAAATTCGTCGAAAGCCAAAACGAATTGGTGTTCTTTTGCTTTTTCCGAGAGGAACTCAAACGCACTTATCCAGCTATCGAAAGCTCCGGCAGATTCTGGTATACCAAAAAATTCATATACTCGCCTTGAGAGCTGTCTCAGATTCAGGCTGTCATTAACTTCCTGTGCAGTAAAAAATATCGAAGGTTTATCTGAGAGAAACTGAGAAATTAATGTTGTTTTTCCAACCCGCCTGCGTCCATACAGCACCACCATCTGAAAAGATCCTTCTAAATATAGCTTCTCAAGTGTTCTTAATTCTGCTTCTCTTCCAATGAACATAACACACCTCTTGTAAACATGATTATTATACTCGTGTTTACAAATTCTACCTTATATCGCAAAAACTGTCAAGTCTGAGCAGCATGAACACGGAGACTGTTCACCTGCTATTTATTGCCCCTATGTTCCGTTATATCTTCGCGATGATCCATAGTAACTACCATCACATCATCTATCAGTTCTTCAATAATCGTGTGCCAAATTACTTTGTCATTAGCCCACTCGATATCATCAATACGTGCTATTTCCGACTTGACCATCACAAATTCGCCGCTTCTGTATTCGTAATACCACTTTCCATATCCATTGTTGTAGCGGATATTGCTTGTTATTTGCTCACTCTCGCTTTCAATCCCTATCCATCATATATTTATAATGCTTCAAAAGTGTTTCTTTTATAAATTGTATTTACACATTTACTTTGTTGTGCTATTTAGTGGCTTTGCTGCGTTCGAACGACGTTTTTTCCTTCTTTTTCGCTCGAGTTGAAACATAACTTCTGAGCTTCGCGCCGATCAATATCTAGATTGAACAGCGGGGAGAAAATCAATAAACCTATGCAATAAATGACGAGAGGGAATTGAGGAATCTGACCAGATGAGCTTTTTTGAACACCCTTATTTAGACAAAGTGAATCAACTAAAAGTTGCGGACAATGCTGATGGAGGTTATAAAAGTGACTAGGGATAGCAAAACAAGAGTGGTGAACATTAACCAAATTTCCCTTTATGATTTTATTGATGAATCCTTACCTGACTCAATAATCCCCTCAGAACGATGGGATTCATTCCGCTTTATTGATTTATTTGCAGGAATTGGCGGAATTAGGCTGGGTTTTGAGAGTGTAGGTGGTAAATGCGTGTTTTCGTCTGAATGGGATAAACAGGCGTGCAAAACATATGAAGCGAATTTTGGAGAAATTCCAGCAGGAGATATAACGAAAATTGAAGCAAGTAGTATTCCCGATTTTGATGTATTGCTCGCAGGATTTCCTTGCCAACCATTCAGTATAATCGGTGATAAAGAAGGATTTAATCATGAGACACAGGGTACTCTTTTTTTTGACATAGAACGTATTTTAATGGAAAAGAAACCTTCTGCTTTTTTTGCTTGAGAATGTACGCAACTTAATTGCTCACGATAACGGAAACACTTTCAAAGTTATTATCAAGCATCTGGAGCAACTAGGCTATAATGTCTATTCAAAAGTCTTAAACGCTCTTGATTTTGGTGTCCCACAAAAACGAGAACGTATAATCATATGTGGATTTCTTGATAATGTAGATTTTCACTTTCCATTACCGATACCGGAGTATAAAAAGCAGACATTACTTGATGTTCTTGAACCGGATGATGAAGTTGATGATACATTATGGGTAAAAGAAAATATAAAGAATAGTAGAATCGAACGAATGAAAATCGAGCTTGAACGTCCGTATATTACTCATGAAAATGTGGCTGGGTCAGTTACACCGCATCATATTTCGTGCGCTCTGCGAGCAGGAGCTTCAGCAAATTATATTCTAATAAATAACGAACGACGCCCTTCTGCACGGGAGTTGCTAAGGTTACAAGGGTTTCCTGACACATATAAAATTGTTGTTCCCTACAGTAGTATAAAAAAACAAACAGGTAATAGTGTTGCTGTGCTGGTAATAAAAGCAGTCGCAAAAGAAATGATTAACGCATTGAAAAGAATCGAAAGACGAGGTAATTACGATGGCAAATAGGGAAATGGCGAAAGCAGCACTAGATAAAATAATAGCAAATGCAAGGGTGCATCTTTATAAGCCAATTCAAATTGCAGAAATACTACACTATGTACGAATGAATCCCGGTACTATTAATCTGAACAATGGGGACGGTTCTTTTGTTCATTTCAAAAATTAACAAAAGAACCGTCCCTACTGTTCAATGCCTTCAACATTGTCCTCATGAACTGATAACATAACATTGTGTAGATTTAACGTTTTGAATCCATAGGCAAGTATCAATTGAATTGCTTCGGCTCCATAACCCTTGTTCCGAAGCTCTTCTTCTCCAATAAAAATACCGATAAACGCATTGCGATTGAGATGATCAATATTGTGTATGCTAATGCTACCAATCATTACATCACCATCAAAGAGCACAATAGCATAACACTGCATGTCGCTAGGTGGTTCGTAAAGCCATTTCAAGTCATTTTTGGATGAGACCACCAAAGGATACTGACCAAAATTTTGAGCTACAGTTTCGTTCATCCATTTAATATAAATATCTGCATCATCAGCACTTACAGGCGATAGATACATGCGTTCCCCAACAATTTTCTTGTAATACTTCATTAAATCCTCCAGAGATGAATTGTTCTTGCCTAATTAGCGATTTATATCATACGTGCAGTATTAAGGTTTTTCATCCTCTCCCAGCGTGGATACGGGGAGATTATTTCAATCAGTCCAGATTTTATGTCGTATTATTTCCAAATACACAATCCTGTTAAGCGGAAGATTTAGCAATATATGGAGTCTTTCGCAGCACCCTGAACAAAAGAACCGTCCCCGGTGTTCACCCGCTGTTCATTTTGTTTGATAGGTCAGCAATGACTTAATTCATTAACAAATTCAATGCTGAATCGTAATAAAAAACTCCCTAACCCATTATATGGGCACAGAAGTAAAATCAGAATATGGTATTTTGTAATGATTTGGTAAAGAGTTTTCTACTGTTTGGTGTCGCTGAACCGTCTCCACTGTTTCTAGAGCTTCATTAATAATCTTCAGTGATACTTGCCTTATGCATTATATTAAAGTATAATAGGGTACGAAATAAAAAAGTTTCAACGTGAAAATCAATAAAATGATAGGAGCAGTTGCTTGGTTGAATTAAATGGGAAGCATTTTGAGTGGGACAGTGATAAAAACCTAGCAAATATCAATAAACACGGCGTTTCTTTCAAAGAAGCAGCAACAGTATTTTTCGATGACAATGCCATAATCATAGATGATGATGAACATTCACATTATGAAGACAGATTCATCATCATTGGGGAAAGTAAAAAGCTGCGCTTGATGGTTGTGTGCCATTGCTACCGTGAAGATGATACAGTTATCCGTATAATCTCTGCAAGGAAAGCTGTTACTGAGGAAATGGAACTTTATGAAGGAGAGTTATGAAAGAATACTATGATTTTTCGGCTGGGAAAAAGAACCCACATGCAGCCAAAATGAAAACAGAAGGCTATTCTATTACAATACATTACAGCCCTCATGATACCATTGACGATACTAAGGATATTATTCAAGCCTTGGTTGAGTTGATGTCAACAAGTGAAGCAAAGGAGTTGCTATTATATATCAAAGAGAATTACGATTTGCCTTGTTCACCCGATATATTTGACACTATAGATGAATCATAATAGATATTTTTTATCTATCCATCTTATTTGTATAGCAACAATCCAGAGGGACGGTTCTTCTATGCGATTTCATACAATTGAGAAAATCGCATAGGAGAACCGTCCCCAGCGTATACATTGCAGCTATTACTGGATTTTCTGAAATATATTGAATCTTTATAATGCCGTGATAGCTTCACGGCGTTGTTCCATATGTGTCTTTGTGTCAATACAATCAAGATTATCGGTGATAGACATAAATTCATCTTTTGTTAGTCCATATAGGATTTCATCGTGGTATTCACCATTGGCTTGCTGCGCTTCTTTTATTGTTGGCGGAAGCTCAACCTCATAATTTAACAATAGTCTTGCAGGAGTCTCAAAGCGGTTTACATAATGCAATTCCCAATCATCCTCCGCAACGCCACGCAGTCTTATCTTACTGCTTTGCCAAAAATAGCCTTCATAGTTGATTTCACGCATAATGACTCCTTTGATGGTGAATTGTATGTATTGAAGATGATATTCAATCCCTTGTTAGGTGTGTTAAGCCACATAGAGTAGACCTGCACATAATTTCTTGGCATGGTTATCCCATTTCAATAACGTAACTTAAATTGGAATAAAGCCAAGAGTATGAATTATTTTTGCAAAGCAAGCTGATAGGGCTAGTGGTCTGTGCGATTTCGCTATCACTTAATGCGCCTGTCTTCGCTAGCCATACATTCTACCATTGAACATTGTCCCTTGATTGTGCAGAGTATTCCACCTATTAGAGAGCAATCCCCAATAGCTATCCTCTTGATAAAACATAGCGTTCCATTCTTCGTCAGTGTATTCATTTGAAAAATACGAATCAGATTCGATCATCCCATCATAGAAGCGTTCGATGGTGATTTTCCAGACTTCAACTTCGACACCTAGTCCATCATCGCGCATTTCACCATATATCTCTGGTTCGGTTGTCAAGCGGTCGGTTTCTACGAATTCCCCGTTTATATATGAATACATCGCCCAGCTATGGGATGCTGCCCAATTACGCCATACACTCAATATTTTGCTATTGAGAACATCGTGAGATGGATTACTGATATGAGAGAAGCTCTCATTACGAACATATGTATCTCCTCTATTCAAATAGCAATCATATGTAACTAATCCTTGATTACCGAAATGACCTTGCATCACTAAAATGTCATTGTTACCGTCAAAATCCACATCAACAAGTATCAACCCAGCTGAAGCAGTAACATTGCGTCCATATACAGGATAGCTTTCAATAATATGGTAAACTCCATCTCTTTTTTCTGATATAAATACCTTTGCTACCAAGAAATTGTTTATTAACTCACCTTCTTCTTGTATATGTTCGTCCGAAACAAGCAATTCATAAACCAGGTCACCATCTGTAACTTTTACATACTCCCTTATACTCCCATCAAAGTTGCTCTCAACGACCTCCTTACCCAAAACTGAAGCTGTCGCAAGATTATTATCGCTAGACGAATAGGCATCAGTCGTATAACGAATAGCTGCATAGGGTATTTTTTGTATAAAGTCGAGTGAAGGTAAACCATTAGCAAATATATCCACCGATTGCAATTGTGGCATACCATCAAGAATCGCAATGTCTGATTCTGATAATTCAACCGCATTAAACCATGAGTATGATAACTTGACTTTTCGGAGATTCACAAAAAGTTCGGGTAAATCGCGAAGAGATGTGATGCTCATATGCATATAATATAAATCGAAAGAAAATTCATCAAGCCCTGACAAGTACTCCAAATCTGCAGCAGTGAAATCCTCTGCGTTTTTATCCAGAAACATCTCGATGGCATTTTGGATAGCTTCATCGTAAAAAGTATATATTTGTGCGGGCGTATCAACGGGAGTAGATGGTATCTGTTCTTCGTTAGTTACAGTTTCACCACTAGTTGCAGTTTTATCACTAGTTGCAATATCATCATTAATTCCAGTTTCATCAATATGATTATCTGGTTCATGCATTTCATTGGAAACTATTGCAGACTCTGGTTCACTAGCATCTGAATCAGAGTCCTCTCTTGTTGTTTCGCCATCATCTTCCCATGCTGAGCCGTTTTCAGGTAAGTCTGTAGTAGAATCATCATCGATTTTGTTTATACTGCTGCATGCTGAAAGAACAGTAATAATACAAACAACAAGCAGCAATGACTTTATATATCGTTTATTCATAATCTGATATTCTCCATTTATACACATTTGCTACAAGCAGTAACTTGTATATGGTAAACTAAAAATACAGCACATGCAAAGAAATAAAAAGGGCATATCAGCACCGAACCAAAAAACATGCTATCATTTTGTTGTTAACAAAATCACTAAAAGGAGGCAAAAAGAAGGTGCTGAAAACGGCCCAAGTAGAATATATCAAAGACCTCTGGGAAAATAAAGGATTATCTTTGCGTGAAATAGCACGGCGTACGGGGAAGGATTTCCGAACAATTCAAAAGTTCGCATATATTGACGACTGGAATCCACCTGTATAGGTGAACCTGGACTCCGATAACTACATCATGTACGTGGGGACGGCTCTTCTGTTCAAAAAATAAACAAAAGAACCGTCCCCGCGTTCAAACTTGACAATAACATAAATCAACATAAGCAGAGTAAATATATGGTAATATGTTTGTAAAAGTTATAGTTATTCATCTTTGTATGGAGCTGTTCCTGCTATATACTCTAGCTAATACTTTTGAATTTCAACCAAAACCGATTTTACGCTATGTACCCAGTCTCTCTATGTCTTATTTCATTTTATGTTGACATATTGAAATAATGTCCGTATAATTAATTTGTTATTTCATTTTAGAAAGGACGATTCGTATTAAATGAAAAGAATATCTGGGCAATGGGTAAAAACAAATTTAGGTGCAGCATCATACGAATCATTTGTTCCCGTCCCTTTGCCGCCGAATCCTCCGATTGATATCAATTCAGAAATTCTAGGGCTTCTTGTTGAAGCAAATAAAAACTTAGCTTTACTCAACGGCTTGTCAACGCGGATACCAAATGTCAGTTTATTTATATCAATGTATGTCAGAAAAGAAGCATTGCTTTCATCTCAAATCGAAGGCACTCAGGCGACGCTCGATGATATTTTGGATCCAAATATAGATACGAACAAAAATCAAAATGTTGCTGAAATCATCAATTATATAAAAGCCATAGAATACTCAATAGATAGGCTTACTGAACTACCATTATGCAATCGTTTGATTAAAGAAGCGCATGCCGTACTGATGGAAGGAACTCGTGGTCATGAAAAAACACCAGGGGAATTCAGGCGATCTCAGAATTGGATTGGTGGATATGGTAGCAATCTCAACACAGCAAGTTATGTCCCACCAACAGTCGAAAATATGCTGGACGCAGTAGCACAACTGGAGCTTTACATAAACAACGATAACAACACTGCCAATGATAATTTGGATTCACTGATTCGTGCTGCGCTAATCCATTATCAGTTTGAAACCATACATCCTTTTCTTGACGGAAACGGTAGGATTGGCAGGTTGCTAGTCACATTATATCTAATGGATCGAGGTGTTGTTAACGCACCTACACTCTATTTATCACTGTTTCTAAAACAAAACCGCGTTGAATATTATGACAGAATGACTCATGTACGAACTGATGGAGATTATGAACAATGGGTTCGTTTCTTTTTGCATGCAATTAATGAATCAGCAAAAGATGCTATATATACAATTGACAAACTTATTGAGCTGCATGAAAAAAATATAGCAATTATAAGTAAAATGGGTCGAGCCAGAATAAATGCGATGAAAGTATTCGAGTATCTTGAAACGAGTCCGATTATCGATGTGCAGAAAACAGCAGTAGTATTATCGCTAACTTACAACACAGTATCAGCCGCAGTCGAACGTCTGTGCCAATCAGACATACTTTTCCAGACCTCCAACGCTCGAAGAAACCGGACTTTCTCATATGAAGCCTATCTGGAAATACTACGCAGCGGAACATAAATAACGCACGTTTGAACGCGGGGACGGCTCTTCTGTTCAAAAATGAACAAAAGAACCGTCCCCGCGTTCAAGCGTCCCCGCGTTCATTTACCTGCGTTCATTTCTCATCCCAGGTATTGGTGGAGTATATCAATGACCCTTACTATATCAAGGGGTTTGCCCAGGTGGTCGTCCATGCCGGCTTCTAGACAGGCTTCTATGTCGTCTTTGAAGACATTGGCGGTCATGGCGATGATGGGGATTCGGTGATCTTCTAAGGCTGGGAGAGCGCGGATTCGGCGGGTGGCTTCCAGACCATCCATCTTTGGCATTTGCATATCCATGAAGATGATATCGTATTTTAAAGGGTCGGCTTCTACCATTTCAAGTGCTTCTTCACCGTTCTCTGCACAGTCTATGACTATCTCGGTGCCATCCAACAGAGCAATGAGAATCTCCCTGTTTATCTCGATATCTTCTGCAAGGAGGATGCTTTTGCCAACAAATTTGCTGGCATCTTGGGCATGGGTGGCATCTTCGCGAATGCTATCAACACCCAAATATTCATTGACACAATCGACGATGCTGGAAGAAAAGAGAGGCTTGAGCAAATGTTTGTCAACACCTGCACGAGTTGCTTCGTCTCTGATGCGGTCCCAATCTAGCGCAGTTATCATGATGACCACAGGCTGCTTTTTCATACTTTTGGTTTTTATAAGTCTTGTCAGTTCGATTCCGTCCATTTCAGGCATTTGCCAATCTATGAAATATATGTCATATTCACCGTATTCATCAATTATTTGAAGTGCTTCGAAACCGCTGGAAGCAACATCGCATTTTATTTCCAGTTGATTAAATAAATCGATGTATTGATTGCGAATTTCCAATTGGTCATCAATGGCAATAATTCGAACATTACCCCAATTGACACCAGGCAATAATAGAGATTGGCTGCTTCTGACACCACGCCCTGCCTTCGCTGTGAAGACAAAGCGGGAGCCTTTGCCTAATTCCGACTCCACCCATATTTCGCCACCCATGAGCTCGACTATGCGCTTGGAAATCACCAAACCCAAACCTGTGCCACCGTATTCACGACTTGTTCCAGTATCCGCTTGTTCAAAAGCTCGAAAGAGCTTGCTTTGGTTCTCAGGAGAAATACCGATTCCAGTGTCAATCACTTCAATTTGGAGCAAGCATTCGCCATCCACCTCATCAATCAGAGTTATATTAAGGTTAATACTCCCACCATCATGGGTAAACTTCACTGCGTTGCTCAGTAAGTTCGTGATAACCTGGGCTAGACGCTGGTCGTCACCGATTATGAAACGAGGTACAGAATTGTCCACGTTAATTGTAAAACTTTGCTGCTTTTCTTCAACTCTGTAGTTGATAACAGTAGCTGCTTTTTGCAACATTCTTTCAAAGCTATATTCCACGGGAATGAGTTCCAATTTATCCGCTTCGATTTTTGCCATATCAAGAACATCATTGATTATACCAAGGAGATGGGACGATGCATCTCCAATTTTGCTCAGAGCCAAGTTTTTGTCAGAAATGTTGTCGGCTCTTTTTCCTATTGTGGTCATGCCGATTATGGCGTTCATGGGAGTGCGCATTTCGTGGCTCATATTAGATAAAAAATCACCCTTTGCCTTGCTGGCGCTCATAGCCTCATCCAGGGCTTTTTTTATTTGGTTTTCCATTTTGATGCGCTCGGTAATTTCGTGGAAAATTATGAGTAAACCATCGTTTTTTTCACCGCTGAAATCGTATGGTATAACGCTAATGGAAAAATCATGGTTGTCTTGGGTAAAGGCACTAAACAGTCGCTCTTCAAAGGATTGAATATTATTTGTCTCAATTGCTCGCAACATGATGCTTTCCATATGGGAGATGCATTCATCGTCGGCAAAGGTGGAAAATATCTCTCTAAAGGTTTTTTTGTGCAAAAAGCCAAGGGAGGGAGCATTTGCCAACCACATAAAACTCAAAGTGGATAAGAGAAAACAAAGGGAGCGGTCCAAGAGAATAATAATGTCCATGGAGTTTTCCATTATGACTTGGAGCTGTTTTTCCTGCATGGATTTTTCCGCAGCAATAACTGCGCTCAGGTTTTCCTTTGCGCTGGTCACATTCCGGTACTTAATCATATTGTCATTTGCTAAACCCAGTTGTCTTGTCAATTTCTTGATTTCCAACCGGAGTCGCTCGTTTTCTTCTAGGAGTTGATTATGTTCGGTATTGTTATTGTTTTCGCCCATGATGCACCCCGCTTTTGAGTTAGGAATTAGGAATTCGTGTTTCGTGCTTGGTGATATGTGTAAATGCGAAACTGAACGCAATGGCTTTTATGGTAATGGCTTACACCTGATTTTAAAATGCGCAGGCTATTATTGTGTTGTTGTGGAAGCTGTTTGTGTTTTCAGAGTCGTTAATGGGACAAATTTCGCCTCCTGCGTAGGAAAATATGTAAGGAAGATCCACAAGGAGCTCGTTGACTTTTTCCGTCTCTGCCAATAGCTCTGTTCCCAGAGAATAACTCCTAGCCACACAGGAATGGAGAATCAATGTTGATAGAGATTCGTTTTCCATGATGCTTTCCAAGGTGCGGATTGTGGTTCCCAATACATCGTCCTTATCCCAAGTACCCAGACTAAACTTTGTACCCATGGGCATTAAGCCGCCACAGACACCATAGCCTTCTTTACTCCAAGACAAAAGTACCCTAGATACAGGAATACCTTCTCCTGTATAGTCAAGGATAAAGGGTATGGAATGAAGTACATCGCTGACTTTTCCGTTTTCAGCCAAACCAATGTTTTCCATGTAGTTGATTAGTGGAAAACCATCCACTTCCTGAAGGAGATTCCCCTCTGATTTTGTTATTACTGAGCTTTGTGTGTGGATATATTCCGGTGAAAAAGAAGCGTAAAGAAACTTTGGCTGGATATTTCCGCTTGCTAGGATGATTGCATAGATATTTCGTTCGATTTTATCGTTAAACATCACATAACTATGTCGATAATCTGAAGTATTGTCGATGGCAAGGGTTCCAAAGTTGGGAACACCGCCCGAAATTTTATTCAAAGCTTCCACATATTGGTCTCCTGCGAATTTCAACATCAAAGGTGCAGCACTAATGATGAGTTTGGGAGTTTCATTATGTCCTTGGACAGCTTTTTTGTACATTATTTCAAATGGTTTATCCAAACCATCGTCGAGGGAATCTGAACAAACTGCAGTAAATACAACATCATCGGAGGTAATCATAAGTATTGACAAGTCCAGCTGCCCGAAACCGCTGTTTGTTGATATGGCAGTAGTCGTTGTTCCGATAATGGGAAAACCAAGTTTTTTATATAGCTCAGCAACGATTTTTTCCGTTGCAAATTCGTGATAACAGGTGACTATGCCCACTGTGCTATCAAGGCAGTTTTTTTCAGGTTCGAGCTGGGTAATTATTTCTGATACCGCCAGCTGTACATCGTCGACTTCGCTGGTAAATGCGCTATAGGACTTAATCATTTAATCCCCTCCATCCAATATAAACTTTTATTCATATTAACATATTAATTGTAAAAGCAATATTTTTCAAGATATTTATTTTTAAGTTCATATAAATACCTTTTTCTACCTCTAATATATACCCTTTTGGGTGTAGTTGCATTTTCCTGAAAATTGTAGAATACGAACGTAATCATTATTAGCAACACT
The DNA here is from genome assembly GCA_009777775.1 of Oscillospiraceae bacterium. Lineage (GTDB taxonomy): Bacteria > Bacillota > Clostridia > Oscillospirales > Oscillospiraceae > WRMH01. The sequence continues at coordinate 87,502 of WRLE01000008.1, read as the reverse complement.
CACGATATGCAGATTTTGAGTAAAAATATAGCACAAAACAAATGGAGGTAGATAGTCGTGAAAACTAGATTGATAAAGAAAGATACTGCGCACAAGGCGACATCAGTTGCGCTTGTTGTCGCCATGATGCTTTTTTTGGCATTGCCCAGCATGGGAAGCACTACGATAAACCCAGGTAATATGGTTAATAATGCCACGATATTATACTTTGAGCCAAGCGAAATCCACCATGAAATTTGGGTGGATGTGGGCACATCATTAGATGAGCTAAAACTACCGAATCAATTGCGAGCGGTATTAATTGACAATGCTCAGAGTTCTCAAGGAGAATTGTCAGAATCTTCAGAGCAATCACAGGTTGATATTATCGAAGAAACCAGTGTAATTGTGGAAGATATTGTAGAAGTACCTAGTGAAATCGAGCATAGTCATTCAGATGAAATATCAATGGAAGAAATTAGTGTGTCAAGACCCATTTCACTTTCTATTGGTACATTAGTACATAATAGCAGTTCATTGGAATTGCCTAGATTATGGGGGGATGAAAATCAAAATGGTTTTGTTCGCCTTAGCAACGAAAACGAGGAAAGGGAATCTGCTAATTCACAAGAAGCAATTGTAGAAAACGGCAGTGAGTCCGAGGGAATTGTTATAACGAGCAATGAATCTGAGGGAAACGTTAGCGAGATACAAAGGGACGAAGTTTCTGGCAACGAAAATAGCATCCAGCGGGATGAGATGTCTAGCGGTGGTGAAGTAAATACACAAGAATCCGTTAGCAATGAGTCCGCAAACAATGAATCCATAAACAATGAACCCGAAGGTAGTGGTTCCGAGAGCAATGGTGCTGGAAACAGTGGTTCGGAAAGCGGAGAGAACTCAAACGGTGGTTCATCTAATAACGGAAACGAATCTGTTGGAAGTGAGCCAGCAGGGAGCCAATCTGAAAATGGTGGTTCCGAAAGTAGTGGTTCAGAGAGCGGCGGTTCGGAGAGCGGCGGTTCAGAGAGTGGTGAGCCAGAAGATGAGAAATCAGAAAACAAGGAATCCGAAAATACTGAGCTAGAGGATAAAGAATCGGAAAACAGCGGCGAGCAGGAGAATGGAAATCCCGATGGCGAAAATAAAGACGATAACGAAGACGATAACGAAGACGAAGATGAAAACAAAGACAGTAATGGAGAAGTCAATAATGGAGAAGGTGAGTCGAAAGAGACTGAGCTAGAAGAAATCGAAGCAGAAGAAATCGAATCAGAAGAAAGCGAATTAGAAGAAATCGAGTTAGAAGAAAACGAGCTAGAAGAAAAAGAAAGCTCAACTGGCGGCTCAGGTGGCGGCGGGTCAGGAAGCAGCGAGACAGAAGAAAACGGCAAGACTATTGCTTATACAGCCAGTGTCCCTGTGAGTTGGGAAGGCTTTTATGATGGCGATATGGACGGTGTATATTACCTAACTGCCAAACCTCAAGGCTACAACTACAGCGGTGTTTTACCCACAGCTGTCATCACCGTAGGTGACCCCTTCAATATGATGGGCGGACCACAAAGGGCACCAGCTGCGATACAGGCAGATATCATCATTAATATCGGACAAAATGGACCTGCTATAAGTCCGGGGACCTATGTTGGATTTACTGTAGATGCTTATAGAAAAATCACATTCAACAGTGCGGCACAGTCACATATATATGAAATCAGACAAACAGGTAACACTGCAGGATTTTGGACAGTCGATCTACCAGCAGGAGTCAATACGAGCATAATATTCAACAAGCTCAGTACAGATTTTTATATGAATATACTTGGGAATGCAAAACTAAATCTATACCTCTATGATAATAGCAACTTTCCAACAGGGCGCATCACAGTACGAAGCCAAGCCCAACTGACGATAGACAGTGCAGCGTCACCGTTTTCAGGGAGTCCTTTGGGCAGCTTGACAATGACAGGTGCTAACAGCAATGTTTATGCCGCCATTGGCGGAATGTACAGCTCAGGTACTGGAGCTGAGAGTGGTAGCAGCGGTCTTATCACCATCAATGGTGGTACCCTTGATATAAAACAAAATGGTGGTGCAGGAGGTTCTACCGCCGATTCTGCTGTTATCGGTGGCACATACAATGGTGAAGGTTTTGTTGTCATTAATGGTGGAAAAGTGAAAGCAGAGGCAGTCCTCAACTCATATGGTGCTGCCATCGGCGGAGGCAGAGGTGGATATGGTGTGGTCACAATCAATGGAGGAACTATTGAAGCAATAAACAATGGCAGAGGTGCTGGCATTGGAGGAGGCTCCAGCAGTGGAAACAATCTGACCATGACAGAAGCACGAAAAGACAAAATAGAAATTCACAGTGGGATCATAGATGCCCATGCTAAAAATGGAGCAGCCATTGGTGGCGGTCAGCGTTCTTCCCATTCTGATATAAAAATAACAGGTGGAAATATAACTGCTACGACAATAACAAGTTACACTGGTGCAGCAATTGGTGGCGGTGGTGGAGCTACGGGAACTGAAGCAGGACTGATTGGTGGAAACCTAAACATAGAAATCATCGGCGGTGACATTCTTGCCAAGTCCAATAATGGAGCGGGAATAGGTCATGGTGGATACCAAGGTGCCAGCGTACCAGGTAATGTTCCAGGTGTAAGTGGTAATGTCACTATCACAGGTGGAAAAATTGTCGCAGAATTCAACTATGGAACAGCTGTAGGAACTGGTTGGGATAACAAGGTTTTACCGAACTTGTTCATCAGTTCAACAGCAGACATCGTAGGATATGGAAAACAACGCCATGCCTTCGCAGGGATATATGCTGGTGATGATACATCCGCTCACAAGAATGGTATGAACCAGGGAAATGCCTACTATGTGAACATCAGCTTCACCGAGGGGCTTACACCGAACACAGGCACATTGCTCAATTCCGGTACGAAAATAATAGTGACCCTTGGCGGTGATATATCAAACCCCATACGGGTGCTGACCGCACCATTCGATCTTGGTATGCTTTCCTTCACCGCTTGGTCATCCTCATCGCAAAACTACCACTTGTATGTGCAGACAGCCAGTGGTTACAGGCAGCTTTCACGCTTGACGAATACGAATACTCCACTAAAATTTGACAATCCAAATATCTACTCTGTGAATGAAACCTATAAGTACTACAACAATGGACATGTCCATGACAGTTATTACAGGAATTTGCCTGTGAAGTACGATCCAGGTTCAGCTAGTTTTCACTTGATTACAGAGAAGTATGTGAATACCAAGGGAGCTTCCGTAGGTATTCCAGACAGCTTTGCCTTTATCAGTGCAAGCCCAGGTTATAGCAAAGCAATGAATGACTTGCCGAATGTGGCAAACCATGAATACAAAGGTTACATCTGGGACAATCCTCCCAGCGGAAGCAACTATCAGGGAGGAGTACCTTACAATGTGCCAGTCTCATCAGACAGAACAATTTACTTTGTCTATGATGATTACAAAGAAGTCAATGTAACGATAAGTAAAATGGTGACGGGGGACTACGCAGACAAACGGCCAGCTTTCACCTTTAACATATACTTTACAGATAGCAATAACAATCCCTTGCCGACAAATAAAGCATTTAGCTTTGTTGGAAGCACTGTTGCAGGTTCCGGTGCTACAGCACCAAACAATGGAACATTATGGCTTGCATCAGGCGGCAGGGCACAGTTTGAGTTGAAACATGGGCAGAAAATAACCATCCAGAATGTACCAGCCAATGTGAAGATTAGGATTGTGGAAACACGGATCCTCGGATATCGAATGAGCTACTTAGATAGCATGTACCAAGGGGTTACTTTTACCACAGATATGGTGCTGAGCACAGTGGGACAGGTGAATCGTACATTCGATTTCTATAACGCACAAGATGATGTTGTTCCCACGGGAATTAATGACGACGCACTGATGTTCATGGCATTTGCATTGATTGCGATTGCCCTCTATATATCAGGAAAAACCGGACTTACATATTTAAAAAGAAGAGTGAGTTCATAAAAACTTTTAAGGGGTGGACAAATGATTCTACTTGCTGTCCACCCCTCCAATTAAAAAATTGTAGCTAATGGAGGTGAAAGAGAAAATGTTGAAAAGCTCAGAGCAATTAAACAAGGAAATATTCGATGATTTGCTGAAAAAGTTCGATGTGCCCAAATATGGAGCTGCTCAGAGCCTTCATGAAGCAAAACTAGATGAAGCCCAAGAAGCTAAGAAAAACGAAGAGGCTCAAAAGGAAGCAGCCAGAAAAGCAGCGGAGGCACAGCGACTAGCAGAAGCCCAGCAGCGAGCAGAAGCAGCGCGCCAAGAGGAAGCTCTACGTATAGCGGAGGCAGAAGCCCAGCGGTTAGCAGAAGCCTTGCGTGTTGCAGAGTTAGAGCGACAAGCAGAGGCGGTACGGCAAGCGGAGGCAATACAGCAAGCGGAAGCGGAGGCGGCACGGCAAGCAGAAATAGCGCGACAAGCAGAAGCCCAGCGTCAAGCGGAATCAGCAAGGCAAGCAGAAGCCCAGCGTCGAGCAGAAGCAGCGCGACAAGCTGAAGACGCGCAGAAGCAAGCAGAAGCAGAAGCGGCTCGGTTGGCGGAAGCTTTGCGTGTTGCAGAGATAGAGCGACAAGCAGAGGCGGCACAGCAAGCCGAAGCAGCACGGCAAGCGGAAGCGGCACAGCAAGCCCAAGCCCAGCTTGAGATGCAAGCTGCCCAAGAGGCTAAATCTAAATCAGATCGAAACCTAACCCAAAAGCAAGCCAATGAGCTGGTGGAGGCTTTGCAAGAGGAAAAAGAAGCCCAGGAGAAGCATCGTGTGCTTTCCCAAGAAGAGGCTGATGTGCTGGTTTTGGAGCTACAAACTCAGGCAACAACACGTGAAAAGAACCAAGAAGCCCTCGACCCAAATATCAAAAGGCCCGATGAGCCCATAATAAGCAAAAAAGAGCAAAAGAAAAAAGCAAAAGCGGCTGCAAAAGCAGCAGCTAAAAAAGCACAACAAAACACCCCTCTATGGAAAGACCTAGTCCTTCTTATAATGAAGGTTGCAGTAATCCTATTGTGTTTCGCGGCGATGTTCACCTTCGTATTTGGCTTTGCAAGATATGGTGAACCATCGATGAACCCATCGATAAAAGACGGTGATCTGGTCATATTCCATAGATACACTAAAAGCGGTTATTTACCTCAAGATACGATAGTCTTTGAATACAGAGGAAAAATGCAAGTGAGGCGGGTTGTGGCAATTGCTGGAGATATAGTTGACATCACCGAGTATGGGCTTACCATCAATGGCTCTACCCAGCAAGAAGCCAACATATATCAGCGTACAGAAAAATACGAGGAAGGAATAGATTTCCCCTTGGTTGTACCAGAAGGTCATGTCTTCGTACTGGCTGACAGTCGATCTGGTGCTGAAGATAGCCGTATATACGGTACTGTAGATATATCCAACACTTTAGGCAAAGTAATGGCATTAATACGTAGAAGAAGCATATGAATTTATACCCTAAAGGGTGTAGTTGCAAAAATGATAAACGGTTAAAATACAAACATAAGCAATACACAATAACACAACGCAATGCAATACAAATAATGGGTATTAACAGGAGTTTCCGAAGAGTTGGAAGTCCGATACGAAAGAAACTCCTGCGGATATATAACAATTGAATATACACTAAATACAATATTAAAATTATTATTTAACTTTTCAAAGGAGAAAAAAGAAATGATTAGAAAACGTTCAAGAAAATTTAGGCTGATAACTAGTATAGCCCTTGTAATGCTAATGGCATTCAGTACAGCGATTCCTGCCTTTGCAGGTGGACCTCCGAAACACTCAGTGGGTACAGGACCCTTAGACCAAGCCAAATCAGTTATAACTAAAAGGCTGAAAATGCCGATGGGCACCACAACCCCAGAAGCCAGTTTCAAGTTTATCTTTAGTAAAGTAGGAATTGACGCAGCAGTAGACCCCGCGACAATAGCAAAAATGCCGGAAATCGGACCCAAGTATATCAATTTCTCACCGGCAGACGATACCAACCATGCAAATAACGGAAACGGAAGTGGTCTTGGAATCTTCTTCAATATGGGACCGAAAGGCGAACCAGATGGCGAAGAAAAATGGGTTGTCAAAGAATCCAGCGACTTAGCACTAGACCCAAAGATCGTATGGCCCGGAACTGGTGTGTACAAGTATACTGTGAGAGAAGCCCAAGTAAATCCCGATGGATATAATAGTATCAACCTCAATAACTTCACATCGAATACAGGATATGAGACTTCACCTGCACGATATACCGTTGAGTTCTGGATAGCCAAGGACGAGCATGGAGAGCTCTATGTGCAATATGTCAATGCAATTACCATTGCTGGTTACATAGACGAGTACTATGACGGCGACCCAGGTGGAACGAAAGTCGACCCAACTCCTGGTGGAAAGAGACCAAAACCTTACGAAAAACTCGAAGATGGTTTCTCACAACTTATCTTCACCAACAAGTTCTGGATGAGCGATGGTAAGGAAACCGACATAGTGCTGGAACTCTGGAAGAACACTGCCGGTTACGACCCGGATCCCAACTGGATAAACACTGTAGCATTTGAATTTAAAATTAACTTCATAAAACCATCTCTAGTACCTGGAACACCAGTTTATAGAGGTTATGTGGTAGACGCTGCCGGCAACATTGTTAAAGGCACATTAAACCACAGCGGTACAGACCCAATCACCGGCTACATCAACTTCCCTGCAGGAAGCAATGTAAACGTGAAACTCTGGAATGATCAAAAACTAAAGTTTATTGATGTCCATGTCGGTGCGATAGTACAAATCGAGGAGCTCTTACCAACCACAGACTTTATACCTGAATATGTACGCACCTTTGCTGGTACTGACACATTCACAGGTCTGGCTTCATATGCAACTTGGGGATTCCCACGAAACGAACCTCAACCGGACATCGGTCCTCATAGGCTCCCAATGGGTGTAGACAAAAACTATGTCAAGTATCTCAATACAAGAACAAACGCAACTCCCACGGGACTTGATGTGGACGACCTCCCCTATGTGACGCTAATCGCCTTAGGTCTGGCAGGCTTCCTTGGATTCGCAATAATCAAAGGACGCAGGAGAGTCCAATACGACGTATAGATAAAACAGGAAAGCTAAGGGCGGATTCAAACCCGCCCTTGCTCCCTAAGAGGGAGTGAGAATAAATAGAAAGGAAGGTCAACAGGGCATGAGAGCAAAAAGGATTGGCAAAAAAACAATAAGCATAGCAAACATGATAATAAATAATACGGTGCTCATAGCCATAGTAGTCCTTGTAGCATTTGCCACTTATGCCCTGTGGGATTCCAAGCAACTTCACCAAACAGCAGATAAATCAAATTACGCAGCATATAGACCTACAGAGGAAGATGAAGGAAAGTCCTTCAAGGAATTACAAGAAATAAACTCAGAAGTAATCGCATGGCTCACAGTGTATGGAACGAATATAGACTACCCCATGACACAGGGACCGGATAATATGAAGTATGTGAATACCAGTGCAGAAGGCTACTACTCATTATCAGGAGCGATATTTCTAGACTATAACAACAATAAAGACTTCAGCGATTTCAATAGCATTATATATGGACATCATATGGCAAAAAAAGTGATGTTCGGTGAAATAGGAGAGTTTGCAGATAAAGATATGTTTGATTCCCATGAATACGGGAACCTTTATGTGAACGAAAAAGACTATGAAATCGAATTCTTCGCCTTTCTCCATGTAAACGCATATGACAGCACAGTGTTCTATGCCAATGTGAGGGATGAAGATCGGGAAGCTTATCTGGAAAACTTATTGGAAAAAGCAATGTACATCAGAGACATTGGGGTCACCATTGACGATAGAATCATATTACTGAGTACCTGTTCGGATAATTCAACAAACGGACGTGATATTCTGGTAGGCAGGCTCAGGGAAAAAGTAATCGATGAAACGATAATAGATACCAAGGACGACAACGATAGCGAAAACGATAATACAGAAATCAACAACGAGGATAGCGAGGATTCCCAAGCTTACATAGCAAGTGACAACCCACAAAGCAGTTTAGGAATTCAACTGTTTCCAATCATATTTACAGCAGTCTTAATGGTAGTTCTCGCAGTAATAAGCCGAGTTGTTTATAATAAACGGAAAGATGGTAGAAATAATGAAAAGACTAAAAATAACGAAAACTAAAGGAGTGTTGCGCTTGGTTGCTATGATGCTGATGCTGCTGCTGCTGGTGGCGATGCCCATTGCAGCAAGTGCAGCAAGCAGAACAATCAGCATAGAGGTTGTACAGGTTTTCTCTACCAATTCAGGCTCAAGCGAAGAAACCTTCACATATAGGTTGAAAGCAAGCAAATCCAACAACCCCATGCCAACAGGCAGCACAGAGGAAGGCTATACATTCAGCATAACTGGAAACAAGAGTGTGGATATAGTACTAGGCAGCATCAATACTGAGGGGATGTTCACATATACCTTGTATCAAGTGATTGAAAGAGAACGCTTGGGTTTCACCTATGACAAGCGAGTCTATCACTTAGAAATCCATGTGGATTCCAGCTTGAACTCCTATCTCATTGTAAAATTCGATGATGGGAAAAAAGCTGATGCAATCGAGTTTATCAACTCATATCGAGGTGGAGGCGGACCCGTAACACCGCCAAAACCCACAGACCCTCCTCCCACAAATCCACCTCCCAGTCCGACTCCGGTGGTCATAACTGAACCTCCTGAGTTGCCAAGTCCTTCTCCACCCGACGAAAAAGATATAGTGGATGACCCAATTCCAGGCGATGAAAGGGAGCTTTTCGAGAGCCCAGAGCCAGACCCCGAACCGGAAAAAGAAAAGCCCATCATTGTAGTGAATATACCGAAAACGGGTGATGATAGCGATACTCAACTATTGAATATACTATTTGCCCTAGGTGGCATGATGGTCATTGGCGCAGTTGCCTATTTGGTAATCATCAGAAGGCGCAAAGTCAGAAAGAGCGAGTAAGCAGATGAAAAAGTCTACGATTTTTGCTATCATTATCATAGTGGTTGGCATCTTGGTGATGGGACTGGCTGCTTATCGAATCTGGGAGCTAAAGCAAGTGTATGTTCAGGCGGATTCCACCTATGATGACCTGAGCAGCATGGTGAGGAAGAATACAGAAACTGGTGCAAGAGCTTCAATGGTGAATAATACAGGGGATGATGGATTCACAGTAAATAACTTAAACGAAGCCATAATCCACATCCCCACTTTTGAGCTGGATTTTGAAATGCTCGTAAGCATAAACGAAGATGCTGTGGCATGGTTATATAGTCCCGACACTGTGATTGACTATCCTGTCATGAGGGCTGATGATTACGAATACTATCTTAACCATCTAGCCGATGGTACGGTCAATGCCAATGGCTCCCTATTCATAGACTATAACAATGCCCATGATTTTAGTGAAGAATTGACTGTCATATATGGGCATCACATGAAGTCAGGGAGTATGTTCGGCAGCATAGTGGGATACAAAGAGCAAGCTTATTTCGATAAGCATCCGTTTATGTATCTCTATACACAAAATGAGAGCTATAGGATAGATTTGCTCTACGGTAGACTTGTCAGTGCTTCGGAATGGATTGAACATGGCTTTATGCACGCTTCGAATATTGAGGATCTTTTATCATTCTCAGCTGCACAATCAACATTTAGCAGCGATGCTTCATACGAAAAGGGTGATAGGATTATTATCTTATCCACTTGCTCCTATGAATTCAACGATGCAAGATACTTTCTAGTGGGTATACTGAGAGCGGGTGAATAGAGAGGGGGAGAATAAAAAACTGTACATTATGTTAAAAACCTGTTAAACTATGTTCTGTAAGCGGGCGAAAATGATTGCGTTGCTGATATGTAAAATGCGAAGGAAAATTTGATTTTGCTTCAAGGCGTTTTCATATCAGCAATCAATGTAGCTCCAAGGGGTGTTAACGTGATTGAGAAAGACAATTCCAAAACAAAAGACAATATCTTAAAAACTTCAGCAAGGTTCTTTTCCGAAAGGGGTTATGATAAAGTCACAATAAGAGAAATCGCCAAGGATGTCGGAATTAATCCCGCATCTCTTTATTATCATTTTCCTTCAAAGGAAGCAATCCTTCAGGAGCTTTATGAATATTATGCCAGGGAGCTTGAACGTGTCACCCCCGATGTCAATGAGCTACTTGAACTTGCTAAAACACTGCCACCTCACGAAGTTCTCTATAGAGCAACATACAGTTTCGATAAAGACAAACAAGAAATTCTTGACCAAATAAGGATTACTGCAGTTCGAAGGCTAGGCGGCGATACTGAGAGCGAGCATTTCATCGAAACCTATGTCTTTGGCACAATCCATGGATTGCTTAGACCATTGCTGGAATACTTCATTGAGCAGGATAAAATCGAAGCACTTGACATCGATACTTTTATAAACGTCTTTTCATACTATAATTTCAGTGCAGGAGTTTTGGTCAATACAACAATGAGGCATAACTTCGAAGAATATATTGCAACAATGAATTGGCTATTTTCTCTCATCGAAGAAAAGTAATAAAATATATTAGCCCCAGGGAGTATATCTATTGATATGTTCCCTGGGGTTTTTATTTTTGCTTTATTAAGACTTTAGAAATTTTGGATTCACGTTACTTAGCTTGTTCTTTGTTTATTTAGCCTATTTTTCTGGGAGATATTGGTTCCGTCAGTGCGAGAACCAGCAAAGCAATCCAGATGTGAGGAGTATTTGAGAAGAATTGGTAGGTGAAATGATGCTATCTGGCTTGCTTCGCTGCAGCTCGCAATGAGGAAATACGGAGTATTAGATGATTTTCCGTTCCGAGGCTATTCTAACAGCGTTTACAAGATTATTTGCGTGTAGTTTTTCGTAAATAATATTAATATTCATCTTTACTGTATTAATGGAAATGTTTTGACTTGCTGCAATTTCAGTTCTTGATAAACCTTGAGCAAGATCCTTTAAAATTTCAGCTTCACGCTTTGTAAGTGTTATATTATTACCGTTTCCGTTGTTGGCTTTGTTTTCCGAGACGAAGTGGGCTTTTCTCCTGGCGAATGCAGAGGATTTGCGATTTATGTTTTCAAGCCATTCCACAGGTATGGAGCAATTCGGGTATTTTATGGCAGCAGCTGTTAAAGTACGCATATCTTTAGCAAATTGGGTAAAGGGTACTATGATATTGTTAGGTGCTGCGCAATGGTACGCCTCGGTGAGAGCAGCTATTGCCTCTTCCTTACGTTTTAGTTGATATAGCGATAATGCTTCAAGAACCTTAAACAGGATTCTTTCCAACAACAAGGTTTGAGAGCCACGGGTGTTTTCCACGAAAGCAAGCACTTCATTGTAGCGCATCGTCATATAATGATATTGTGCTTTTAAACGGTTTGCATGGTTTTCAAGGAAAACAGGATGTGCGCTATGGGAAAAGTCACCTTTGAGCCAATCTGCGATTTCTTCAGCTTGTCCCAGTGCCATGTGGTAAAAAGCTTTTGCAATGTCATAGGCTTCATACCTGCTACGATAATCCTTTTCGTCAAGGAGAGCTTCCAATTGAGAAAGTAAGCTATCAGCTGCTTTCATATCTGCTCGAGCAAAGGCTATGCACATGAGATATAATAGTGAACGATTTTGAATGTCAAATTGTTGTTTAATCCGCGCCTTGTCCAAGGATTGTTTCAAATATTGTTCTGCCGCGCTGAGGTCTCGTTGGAAATATAGCAGTTCACCGCGAGCCAAATCATCAAGACCATATAGATTTCCATCTTGCACAAAGGAAGCGTTGGGGACTGCGCGAGTCAGAGCTGATATAAACTCTTCAGGAGCTCCATATCGATTGGAACCAATCATTAGAGCGTAAGAACCAACCATAAAATTAGTTGCAAAACCCAAAGTATCGCTGTGATCTTTTTCAAAATATTCCCTTTGCTTTTCGAAATAGATGTCAAAATCGTAGACATCGGTTTGACTGCATTTCATCATTTGTAAAACTGCCCATGTACCGAAAATGTTTGATAGGGCATTATGCTTTTCAGTGGATTCTGGTAAGGTTTCGTATTTTTCTACAAATTTTACAGCAACTTCGCTTGCTTCTTCCAATAAGCCAAGACTCATTTTCAACTTTAAGATAATCGCAGGATATAGCTCATTACTTGAGCAAATTTCATCGGTTGTATTTTGTAAAATTTCCAGAGCATACTTTGCTAAATCCATTGGTAATGGAAAATCCCAATCGAATACTATATTCAAAACAGCATCCCAATCGCCGGATTTTTCGTAGTATGACATGGCATCTACCAAGTAATCGTTTTTTTCACACCATTGACCGGTTTTTTGATATGTTTCCCTTTTTTCCTCCAGAGTTAAACTACATTGAAATTGACGTAGATATTCCAGAAATAGGTGATGAATCATATATGTGCCAAGAAAATGATCATATCGTATATATGCGTTCAAGTGTTCCATTTCATCAATCAGAGCCTCGTCGTCAGTTAATGATTTAATTAGAGAGGATGTATGATTTTCAACTAATGAGATACGCAGTAGAAATCGCCATAAGGGTTCTGATATGTATTGGGTTATCTCTGTCTCGATTAATTTGAAAATATTTGTTTTCATCGCATCCAGCGCATTTCTCTCATATCGGATGTCTTTCATCAAAGACCTACCTATGAGATTGATGGCAAATGCCCAGCCTCGAGTATCTTCGTATATGCATCTAATGTCTTGTTTGCTAAGGTATAGACCAAGCTGGTTAAAGTAATGGGAAATCTCATCTTCAGTGAAGCATAAAGCATCTTCACGAATTGTGAATACCCTTTCTCGGAGCAACATACCAGTTAGATTAATCTCAGGAATTGTCCGTGAGAGTAAAATAACTGTCCCATTGTCTGGGAGAGTGTTCGCCGATTTTTCAAAAAATTTCAGCAAATCCGCATTGTGTATCAAATGAAAATCATCATATACCAATAAGAATTTGCTTGGATAGTCCAGTGTTTTATCACGAAGTTCGACATATTTTGCAAAGGCTTCTTCTGTTTCGGGAAACCCGACCTCTTGTAAACTGTTTGCCACGTCGGGCCAGTTGAGCGAAATAACATGAGTATATCTCTCCCAGAAACGTGTGAGTACATTGTCACGTTCGGAAAGTTGAATCCATGTTGTATATGCATCGTATTCAAGTAGAAAATTCGACAAGGTGCGGGTTTTGCCATAACCTGCTCCAGCATATATCGCTACTATCGGATAATTAACAGCTTCTTCTAAAAGTTTATGTAAACGTGGACGATCCAAAAATGAACTGCCTTGTTGAATACTGTTAATATTGCTGCTAAAAAAGTTTATTGTGGACATGAGTACTCCCCCCATTCGTAGCTGTCTCTTTAATGGTATGCTTGGGCAAAAGCGTCATACCTGACTTATTTATCACTCTTCTTCTTTTTCTGCAGTGCCGGTAAATATTTTTCGTCTATATATACATCGCAATCTGCGAAAACAAACAAACAAACGATTGATTGAGGATACTTTACCAAACAAACGATTAGTTGTCAATGGGGGTAGTGAAAAAAATGTAGAAAAAAATGATGAAATCGCAAATGGGGTGTATTTTGCGATTTCATCAAAGTTTTCCACATTCCTAAAAGGTATACAGGGAGATTATGTTTTATAAGTTAAAACTTAGGGCTGTATAGTGACGAATTTAAATAATTTTAGACCTTAAAGTCAGCAAGCACATCTTCCAGGGAGGGGCGACCAATTTCTTGGAGGCTATACTCTACTCTGGTGTTGGGTTTGTTGATATTGATTATTCTTCCTAAATCGATGGGGGTGGCAATGACAACAGTATCGCAATCGGTTCTCTCGATGGTTTCTGAAAGGTCGCTAATTTGCTGCGCACCGTATCCCATTGCAGGAAGCACTGTGCCAATATCGGGATATGTTTGATAAGTCTCCAATAACCTACCCACAGCATATGGTCTGGGGTCAACAATCTCCGCAGCACCGAAACGGCGAGCAGCGACTACACCGGCACCGATTTTCATTTCACCATGGGTGAGGGTAGGACCGTCTTCAATAACAAGAACACGCTTGCCCCTAATGAGTTCCGGATTATCAACGCTAATTGTGGAAGCGGCATCCACTACGATGGCATTGGGGTTTACAGCAGCTATGTTATCTCTGACTATTTGGATATTGTTGAAATCGGCACTGTCGATTTTATTAATGACTACCACATCGGCTATGCGAAGGGTGGTTTCGCCGGGATAATATGCTAGCTCGTGTCCCGGTCTGTGGGGGTCGGCAACGGTGACCATCAAATCAGGGCGATAGAATGGAAAATCGTTGTTTCCGCCGTCCCAAAGGATGACATCGCAACCATTGGGATCATTTTCAGCTGCCCGGAGAATCGCCTCATAATCTACACCAGCATATATAATATTACCGCGTACTATGTGGGGCTCATACTCTTCCATTTCCTCAATGGTGCATTTATGCTTTTCCATATCCTCTATTGTGGCAAAGCGTTGCACTTTTTGAGCTTCCAAATCGCCATATGGCATGGGGTGGCGGATTGCGATTACTTTCAATCCCCGCTCCATCAATACTTCAATAATGCGGCGAGAAGTTTGGCTTTTTCCACTCCCAGTGCGTACAGCACCTACTGCAATGACGGGTTTTGTGCTTTTAATCATTGTTTGTTTGTGTCCCAGTAGGGTGAAGTCAGCTCCGGCTGCATTGACTTTGGAACCGATACTCATGACTGTGCTATATGATACATCGCTGTATGCAAAAACACATTCGTCAGCTTCCAGTTCTTTTATGAGTTTTTCCAAGTCATCTTGGGGATATATTGGGATTCCATCGGGATAGAGCTCTCCTGCTAGAGCTGCAGGGTACTTGCGGTCTGCTATGTCAGGAATTTGTGCTGCGGTGAAAGCCACCACATTATATGCAGGATTATCACGATAAGCTGTGTTGAAATTATGGAAGTCCCTGCCAGCGGCGCCAATGATAATTACTTTCTTTTGTGCCATTTTGAATCATACCTTCTAACATAAAAAATTTGGGTTTCGATGCACTGGAATTATTCTGCTAATATTTATACAAGATTTCCATTACAATTACAAGTATTTTATGTCATGAAGAATCTCATTTTTTGAGTATTGTTACTGGTCATGAGGTATTTCGTAAGCATAAACCGTGTCATTTAAGAGCGCCAGCGAAGAATCTTACTACAAAAAAATTGTTGTCTATTAAGATTGCCACGTCGCAACGCTGCTCGCAATGACACTGGATTGTTACCCCATGTCATGTAACTTAGTATTGCTATAAAATGGGCTTTTTTATAATATTAAAAATGATTTATATAAATGCCGCTGATTGACTTTGCAAGTAGTTACCATTGTGCATAGTTGCTGAATTAAAATTACTAGAGGAGTGAAGAAATAACGTATACAGATTTCTCATATGATGCTAAAGTAATAGGGAACTCTTTGCGGGCTGGGGTGTTTTCCTTTATACATGGATATTTGGACAGCAACCCAGAAGAGTTTCTTTCGGATGATGAAGGTATGCAGCAACTGCCTAATAATCTCACTCGATATAACACAAGCATAGACTGGCGGATAGTAGTTCCAGCCAGTCTATGCGTTTTATTTTTTGATTTGCTATTGGCGATAATGAAATATGGTGCTATAATAAGTAGTGCAATATTGCTGTGAGTATCTTACGGATAAAAAATATTTGCAATTAATTGTAAATATTTCACTCACAAATATATAAATTTTAAGAAAGGAAAGCTAAAGGCGATTGCCGATAAAGCAGCGAAGGTCATATTATGAAACTAAATATGCATATATTATTCGATGAGCTCAGTAGATTTAATCCGCGCCTATACTCGAAAAATGACACAGAACTTTATCTTCTTCAAGCGAGGCTACCCTTATTATCTCCAACAATGAGCGGTGATGATATTAGTCGGGAATCAGTATTTGTTATGATGGCGGACGATTTCATAAACAGCTCTGAAATCTTCAAGGATGTTGATGTCATCATAATCGGCGATATTGAGCATAGCGCATATCAGAACCAATCCATGATGGTAATACCAAGGGAAAACGACCTGATTTTTTTATTTACTTTTGTTCAAGGGATTTTCGGTAAATATGCACTATGGAACTTAGATATGGTGTACAGTATATCGCGAAAAGAACCCTCTAGCGTATTTGGCCAAATTGCATCTAAAATGTTGTCAAATCCCTTTGTTCTACTAGACCCTT
This sequence comes from Oscillospiraceae bacterium, assembly GCA_009777775.1. GTDB lineage: Bacteria > Bacillota > Clostridia > Oscillospirales > Oscillospiraceae > WRMH01. The sequence continues at coordinate 71,122 of WRLE01000008.1, read as the reverse complement.
TTATGACTATTTTGATGGTGGGGAGTAAGGAGACAGAAAGTTTTACTAGCATAGAATCAATATGGAGTGAAATTATAAAGGAAAAAACGACACAAACTCAGCAAAATGGTGAATTACAAATAGAGAATTTTTTTAATCATCAGCAACAAGGCAGGAAGCCTTATGCTTATAATGGTGTAAATAAATCTGATGATGGATTTATTTTAATGAATGGTTACATATTCGATGAGTTATTCTTTTATATTGGCATCAAAGAAATATATGCACCTTTGACAAAAGGGCAAATATCATTAGCTGCGCATATTCGCGATGTCTTTGAATTGGAATTCTTTTCGAAATTGGATGCCAGCGTATCTAAAATGACATTGAGTTACTACTTGATTCTATTACTAGACGGCAAACTCGTTGACATGAAAGTCCTAAGTTATTATTTATTACAGCATGGTTGGGAAATCAATGGAAATTTCCATGTTTTCGCCATCACAGCTGCAGTGGAATATGAACATAGCGACAATCGATTCGGCATACTAAAAGAGCATTTAAAGAATATTGATAACGATTTGTTGATAGAGGAACATGGTAATACTTTAGTTGTAATAGTTCGAAATCAAGACAATATCGAAAACAGCGAGCTATCGATGCATTTGAGTAATCTTTTAGGGATGCTTAATATGCACTCAGGTTGCAGCCAACGATTCGAGTCTTTCATTGATCTGCAATGCTACTATCTGCAGGCTCTGGCAGCGTTGGATGAAGGGAAGAGACGAAAAGCTAATCAAATTATGTGGTACTTTGGTAGTATGTATTTTTCCCATGTAAGCAGTATTCTCGAACGAGCTGGGACTTGGACATATCTTTGCCATCCCAGTGTTGTTGCTTTAATAAAATATGATGATGAGAATAATACGGATTTTGTCCATTGTTTACGTAGTTTTATTTTCAATGGTTGCAATATTTCACAAACTGCCAAGGACCTTTATATGCATCGTAACACACTATCATACAAGCTGGCAAGAATCGCAGAAATCATCGACACAGATATTGCTCTTCTACCCGAAAGCACAAGAATGCAGTTATGGTTTTCTTGCATGATAAGCAGCTATAGTAAGTAACAAAACGAATAAAGAGGGTAGCGTAGAGTGTCTGTTTTTTAGTTCCTGTCGCTCAGTGACGCATCCATGCGTCAATTCGCGCGCTCCACCGTCCTTGGTTTCGCTTGACGGAATTAAAAACAGACACTCTACGCTACCCTCTTGTAGAAACTTGCAATCTTCAAAAATGTGTTTTATCTGGAAATATTGCTTGACCTTGATGGGAATTTCTGATATGATTCGACTAATCATCATTTGATTAATTTTACATGAATTTTACAGCGTTTTTATAACCAAGGAGGTAAAATATTTTGAAAAACAGTTTGTCTCGCGTAATAATAGTTGCATTGCTGTTGCTACTGACATTTACCCTCGTTGCTTGCAACAACAACACACCAGCAAACACCAGCAGCCCATCCGCATCTCAATCAGATTCACCCCCTGATGATTTGAAACCTGAAAACCCAGTGCGTCCAGATCGTACGCCCCAATTGCTTCCCACAGGTTCTGGAATTTCTGTTATCAAGGCTGATGATTGGGAAAAAGATCACCCCGACATTTATGCATCCTACTTGCGAAATTTCGATAATGACGAGCATTATCAATATCCCGAAGCATATCCATATATAAAAGTCCTATATGAGGGCATGGCTTTTGCCTTTGATTATCAGAGTGCTCGAGGCCATGTGTATTCCCTCCAAGATTTAGATGCCTCCGGTCGCCCCCATCCTTTCGCCAATTGCTTTGCGTGTAAAACACCGGATCTCCACGCACTCATTGCCGAAAATGGTCCTGAAGTTTATGCCATTCCATATGGGGATTTATTGGAGCAAATCACCGAGCCTGTTAGCTGCTTCTCTTGTCATGCCAACGAGCCAGGTGAGCTGACAGTTATCCACCAATACCTTGCAGCTGGTCTCGGAGACGATTTCGATGATGCTGTTCCTGAAAGCTTGGCTTGCGCCCAATGCCATGTGGAATATTATTTCGACCCTGTTACCAGAGAGGTTGTTCTACCTTACTCAAATGTGAGGACCATGAATCCAGATAGCATTCTCACATACTATAACAACACGACTATGCCAGATGGACAAATTTATGCAGACTATGTGAACCCCCGCAGCGGCGTTCGTCAAATCAAGATACAGCATCCTGAATATGAGACTTTCTACGGTTCTGGAAGTAACCATAGAGGAGATTTCGCTTGTGCAGATTGTCATATGGGCTATGTGGACAACGAAGATGACGAGAGATATGTCAGCCATGAATGGATGAGTCCACTGAGTCACCCGAATCTAATTGCGGAGACTTGTTCGGAGTGTCATAATGACCTAGTGGCAGAAGTAAGAGCAGCGCAAGCCGTAACCCATGAACGCGCAGATGCCATTGGCGAAGCTCTAGCAGAGCTAATGGAAGAGTTGGTCTTAGCAGTTGAAAGCGAAGAGTATACAGATGAAGAGCTCGACCCCATTCGTTTGGCATTTCGCAATGCTCAATTCTATTGGGATTTCGTCTTTGTGGAAAACAGCAATGGCGTACATAATTCCAACCTAACTCGCTATTGTCTTGAAAAAGCAGAGTTCCTCTATGAAGATGCCCTAGATTTGTTTGAGGCATTGGTTGGATAAGCATTTTTCTTAAAGTGGAAAAGACCTTGGAAAAGCATAACCTTTCCAAGGTCTTTTATTTGGAGGCCGACTCAAATGAAGTTTGTCGCATTTTTGCGCTCCATGAAGTTTGGTATCATCTTATTAATATTGGTTATGGCTTGCTCTTTGGCGGGTTCTCTAGTACCCCAAGACAGAGCCGACTCTTGGTATATGGAGAACTATCCCAATAATATGGGAAATCTTGTAGTGGGACTGGGTATCAATAGGCTGTTTAGCACTTGGTATTTTGTCACTTTGATTGGATTATTAAGCATTAATTTACTCTTTTGTACTATTATACGTTTCGGACGTATAGCAAAAACGAGGGATAGCCTTATTTCGTCCATGAAAAACATGACAAATGGTAAGAATATCAGCAATGAAGAAGCTATTGAGCTAAAAAATATGTTTGCTGAAAAAAAATATAAAAGTAGCGAAGCCAACGATGTGATTGTGTACAGCAAAAATTCCTTGGGTTTTTATGGCTCCTTTGTGGTACATTTGGGACTTTTGCTGATTTTAGTTTTTGGTGGACTGGTGTTGAAAATGTCCACAGTAATAGATTATAATGTAAACCCCAGTGAAACAATAACACTCGAAGATGGAACACTGCTGACATTGGAAAGCTTTCGCATTGAAGATGAAACAGGAAGAACCGAGTATGCCAGCATTATTAATGTGAGTACTCCGTCTGCCCAGTCGAGTATCCAGCGGGAAATTAAAGTAAATCATCCTTTTACTCATCGTAGCCATAAGTATTATCAACACTCATATGGTATTAGCGGGTCAATTACAGCAACAAATATTAAAACCGGCGGTTGGGATACTTTTTACCTCACTGAGCGAAGCTTCCTTTCTGGTGAAGGTGGAAGGGGAATATGGTATGAAGCGTTGTTTCCTGCTTATGTGATAGATGATGACGGACATATCACACCCCTGGTGATGCAGACATTTATCTACCCAGACCCTGTTTATTATGTCCTTGTTGCCGATGGTGGTGGAAGAACAGCAAGATTCATGCTCCCTGGCGATAGTGTTCAAATCGGCGATGTTGAGTTTACGTTTAATGCACCGGCTTATTTTTCGGGAATTAGGGTCAAGGAAGTTCCACACCCATTTTTGGAACTGCTTTTTGCATCATTTATTTTGATCATTATTGGCTTTTGGCTTTGTTTTTTCCATTTACCTACCTTGGTTGGAATCGGAAAAGACAAATACAAAACAGCAGGTTCAAATGATGGAGTGCAGTTGGAAATAGAAGCATTTCTAAAAGCGAACAAGGAGACTAGTACTCAATGCTGAATATTTTAGATATAATTTTTAACGCTGGACTTATTGTTTATGGTGTTGCCATTCTTTTACGTCTTGTTAGTTCGATGACGAAAAAAGATGGCATATCTCAGATTTCATGGGGCGTTTATTTATTGGCAACTGCCATCCATTTGGCATATTTCATCAGCAGAGCGATGATATCAGGACGGCTTCCATTATCCAATCAATTCGAGTTTGCCATGTCTTTTTCCTTGGGTATATCGCTTATATATATCGTGCTAATTCTAAAATTCAAGGCAAACTGGATAGCACCATACGCAACCCTTGCTGCGTTTCTCATGCTGTGCTACGCTGCTTCTTTACCCAAGGAAATCAGAGAATTGATGCCTGCACTTCGCTCCCAATGGTTTGCCTTGCATATTGGAGCAGCTGTCATATCATATTCTTCCTTTGTCCTATCGGGCTGTGCAGGAGTGAAATATTTGTTGGACTTAAAAAAAGGAGAGCCCGAGGATGGCGTTCATTTAAGGCAGATAGACTTTTTTTCCTATAGACTCGTGGCATTGGGGATTTTAATGCTTACCGTCGTCATATTGTCTGGTGCTGTTTGGGCAGAAGAAGCCTGGTCTTCATTTTGGTCATGGGACCCCAAGGAGCTATGGTCTTTGATTACTTGGATAATTTATGCGATATATTTGCATCAGCGTTTACGTAAAAATTGGCAAGGCAAACGTATGGCTATATTTTCGATTGTAAACGTGGGAGTTGTGCTATTTACTTTCATCGGAGTGAATGTGCTATTACCTGGACTACATTCATATAGATAAAAATTTATAATTATTATAAAACATCACTAAAGGTTATTTTATATAAAAACACTTCATTGTTGTTTCATTGCCACCTTGTGTGGTATTATGAATTGCGCTGTAGTTTGCACCGTGTTTTTTCGATATATATATTAGTAGTCAATAATGTGCGAATAATTTCGTGCTTTAGATATTTAATTGGAGGTTTTATTTAATGGCAAAAACAGCGGACAACAATTTTGGATTTACGGTGGCAATGCTTGCTGCTTATCTGGTGGTCACCTTTTCGATGATATATGCCCATGGGAAAATAGCTCCTAGCTTTTATTATGGCTCATCGGTTCCCAGTGGCGATTCATCTGTGCAAATATCGGGGGAGCTGCTACCGGAAGGTGTTGTAGAAGCATATTTAAATAACGATGGTTCAATGGTCATAATCGCAATAGGACAGGGCTTCAGCGGAGATGTGGAGTTCATAGTGGAGCTGGATTCCTCTGGAAAATATACCAGTATAACCATGGGAGCAAACAAAGAAACCGCCAATGTGGGCGGCAATGTAAAAAATCCAGAGTATCTGGAACAATACTACGGTCACAGAGATCCAAACTCTATTGATGCTCTAACAGGAGCGTCCCGCACATCAGCGGCCCTGGTGGAAGCTTTAGAACTTTGCAATCAAGTCTTTGATGCAGTTAATTGATAAAATGGAATTTTAGTACCATCGAAAAGCGCCATTCTACAAAAATGAAAGTCTGGTGCTTTTTTGCTGTTTGCATATTTGACTTGATTGGTGCATCTTGATATAATAATCAAGTTTATTTTTGTTGGGAGATTTAGCTGATGTGGATTTCCGATAAGTGGTCAGAATATGAGCTTTTGGACTGCTCCTCTGGCGAGCGTTTAGAACGCTGGGGGAAGCATATCTTAATTCGACCAGACCCACAGGTTGTTTGGGAAACAACAAAGGAAAATCCATACTGGAATAAAGCAAATGCCCATTATCACCGCTCATCAACAGGCGGAGGGCAATGGAGCAAAAAAGAGATTCCTGATAAATGGGAAATTGCATATAAGGATTTAAGTTTTTATGTTAATTTAATGAATTTTAAGCATACTGGCTTATTTCCAGAACAAGCAGTAAATTGGGACTATATAATTGATAAGATAAAAAATGCAAATAGAAACATCAATGTCTTGAATCTTTTTGCATATACAGGCGGAGCGACCTTAGCTGCATCGTCAGCTGGAGCCCAGGTTTGTCATGTGGACGCTGCTCGTAATATGGTTTCTCGAGCAAGGGACAATGCGAAATTATCCGGTCTTGAAGAGAAGCCAACACGTTGGATTGTGGATGATTGCAGCAAGTTTGTAAAGCGGGAAATCAACCGTGGAAGAAGATACGATGCAATTATAATGGATCCACCCTCATATGGAAGAGGTCCCTCTGGCGAAGTATGGAAGCTGGAAGATGATTTGTATGAATTTCTCAAGCTATGTGGCGAGGTACTTTCAGACAAGCCTCTGTTTGTACTCATTAACTCCTACACAACAGGCTTATCTCCATCTACTCTAAGCTACATCACCCAATCAGTCCTAGGCGGCAAAGCCGAAAGCCAAGAACTAGGCATCCCAGTAACATCCAGCGGACTAACCCTCCCCTGCGGAGCAGCCTGCAGATGGAGCGCATAATTATTAATTTAAAAACAAGGTTTTTTACTATGGACTCTATTATTCGGACTGAAAAACTATATTTCTCTTATGATGCTGATGTCGCATCCGTGGTTCTTAATGGGATTGATTTGGAGATCGAGAAGGGGACTTTTGTTGCGGTTTTGGGGCATAATGGGTCGGGGAAATCTACCCTTGCTAAGCATTTTAATGCGCTTCTTCTTCCCCAGGGGGGGCATGTTTATGTTGGGGGAATAGATACTGCCAACGAAGAGCTATTGCTGGAAATTCGTAGAAGAGTTGGAATGGTTTTTCAGAATCCAGATAATCAAATAGTGGCAACCGTGGTCGAAGAAGATGTTGCCTTTGCTCCAGAGAATCTTGGCTATCCCTCCCATGAGATTCGGGAGAGGGTGGATGAAGCTTTGAAAATGGTTAATATGTATGAATATCGACAGCACGCACCCCACTTGTTATCTGGAGGACAAAAGCAGCGTGTGGCAATTGCTGGAGTTTTAGCCATGAACCCGCAGTGCATTGTCTTTGACGAGCCCACAGCCATGCTTGACCCACAAGGTAGAGAGAGTACCATAAAAACGATTCGTGAGTTGAGGGATAAGCACGGCGTTACCATTGTTTTAATTACCCACCACATGGAAGAAGCTATTGATGCAGACAGGGTTATAGTTATGTCCGAAGGTAAGATAGTAATAGATGCTGCACCTAGAGATGTTTTTTACAATGTCACTGTACTAAAAAATGCTGGATTGAGCGTTCCAGAGACGGTTCAAATAATTCACGAGCTTCAAGATGACGGTTTTTCCATTGACACGAAGGCTCTGACCATAGAAGAGTGTGCAAAAGCTATATTCGAAGCATTAAAATAAAATATCATATAATCATAATTGACAATATTTACATAGTCTATTGCCAAAACATATTTGCTAGAAGGTTTAAATGAAAGGAGCCCTCTCCTTGCCGCTGATTAGGACAGAAAAACTGACGCATACATATAGCATCGGCACGCCCTTTGAGCGTGTTGCTGTTCTTGATGTGGATTTTGAAATGGAAAAAGGCGAATATTTAGCCATAATAGGACATACAGGGTCAGGAAAGTCAACTTTTATACAACATTTGAACGGACTTCTAAAGCCAAATTCGGGTCGAGTCTTTTTTGAAGAGCGTGATATACACGATTCAAAGGATTGGACTCGTCAAGTTCGTTTTATGGTGGGAATTGTCTTTCAATATCCCGAATACCAGCTTTTTGAATCCACATTATATGATGATATTGCCTTTGGACCTCGAAACATGGGGTTGTCTGAAAATGAAGTGCATCTGCGTGTCATGGAAGCCGCTGGTTTTGCCTCCATTGACATATCTTTAATGGATAAATCACCCTTTGAATTGTCAGGAGGCTTAAAAAGGCGTGCTGCAATAGCGGGTGTGATTGCCATGCAACCGCAAGTATTGGTGCTTGATGAACCCACAGCCGGGCTTGACCCTCAAGGTAGAGAAGAAATTATTTCAAACATTAATGAATATAAGCGCGCCCATGATGCAACAATTATAATGGTCACTCATAATATGGAAGAAGTGGCGAAAAATGTAAATAGAATAGTCATTTTTGAAAATGGTGGGATTGTTATGGATGGCTCACCTGGGGAGGTTTTTTCCCAAAGTGAGCGGCTTTTGGAAATGGATCTTTCTCCACCCCAAGCAACACTGATTGCCCAGCAATTAATAAAACTGGGATTGAAAATTGATAAAGACATATATACATTATCCCAGCTTAGGTTTGCTCTAAATAAATTGCAGAGCCATAAGAATAATTAAATGTGACAAAGTAGCAGTAACCGCACTATAACGTCCTTGCGATGAGCGTTGCTTTGATACTATCCAGATTTAAATATGACAATCGTTGCGAAATTACACGATTATAGTCGCAGAAAATTCGCATTAATAATATTGAGGTGCCATATCATTGCTTAAAGACATCACCCTTGGACAATATTTTCCAGGAGATACCATTGTTCACCGATTAGACCCTCGCACAAAGCTGATCCTTACAATGGTGTATATTACTGCGCTTTTTATGGCAAATGTACTACCTGCATTTCTTTTAATGATTATTGTCTTGATGACCTGCCTGGCTTTGTCGAAAATAAAAGCAAAAACTGCCCTAAAGGGTATAAAACCCGTGGTTTTTATATTGGTATTTATGACGTTACTAAATATATTTTTTTACGGTGGAGATACCATTCTTATACAGTTTTATGTTATCGTTATAACAAAAGAAGGAATATTGAGAGCGGTGTATATGGCAGTGCGACTTATTATGCTGATTGTTGGCTCATTTCTTCTTACCTATACAACCTCTCCCATTGCCCTCACAGACGGCATTGAAAAGCTACTCAACCCATTAAAAAAGCTTAAAGCTCCAGTCCATGAACTTGCTATGATGATGAGCATCGCATTGCGTTTCATACCAACACTAATCGAAGAAACCGATAAAATAATGAGTGCGCAAAAATCCCGAGGAGCGGATTTTGAATCTGGAGGATTAGTTAAAAGAGCAAAGGCAATATTACCCATTATTATTCCACTTTTTATCTCTGCGTTCCGTCGAGCAGATGAGCTGGCAATAGCAATGGAGAGTCGCTGTTATCATGGTGGCGAAGGCAGAACGAGGATGAAGGAAATTAAGACAAGCGGGATAGACTATGCAGCATATGCTTTTGCTGGGATAATCGTCGCATCGATTATATTGCTCAGGCGGACAGGCTTATGGATGATATGAAAAATATTGCGGTACGGCTCATGTATGATGGTACGAAATACCACGGATGGCAAGTTCAAAAAAGCGTCAGTACAATTTCTGGAACCATCGAAGAAGCTCTGTCTCGTTTATATGGCGAAGAAATAAGGATAATAGGCTGCGGGCGAACTGATGCTGGTGTGCATGGAAAACAATACTGCTTTAGCTATAAAGCCAAGCCTAGTATACCCATTGAAAGGCTGCCATATGCCGTTAATGCTCTATTGCCCTCTGATATAGCTTTGCAAAGGGCGATTTATGTTCCCGATGATTTTAATGCCAATTTATCTTGTTTAAAAAAGGAATATACTTATTTGATATATAATTCGAGAATCCGCGACCCCTTTTATGTGACCAGAGCTCTTTTTTATCCGCTGAGCATCGATATTGATGCCATGGATAAAGCAGCTTTGAGTTTTGTGGGAACTCACGATTTTTCAGCGATGCGTTCAGTGGGAACTGTCACAAAAACAACAATAAGGACTGTGTACTGGTGCGAAATCGATGTATCGGAACCCTTTATCGAGATTCGTATTTGCGCCGATGGATTTTTATACAATATGGCAAGGGCAATTGTTGGAACTTTATTATATGTGTCGGAAAAAAAGATAGCCCCAGAAGCAATATCAAGTTTACTTGAAGCTAGGGACCGTCGAGCCGCTGGTCCCACAGTACCACCCCATGGACTCTATTTAACGAAATTGTGGTACGAGGGAGAAGCTGGTAAAATGTTTACGTAAAATCTATATCTTTTTTTTAGAAAACATGATATAATGCTAGTTGCGCAAGGGGTATAAATAATTACTGGGTGGCATTATGACCAGCAATACCAAAAATAAATCCAAAAAGCGAAGACCAATTAGAACGCTTTTGATTGTCTTATCTTTATCTGCACTTTTGTATGCTGTTATATATTTTGCCTCTGGGAAAAGATTATCCATACCAAATTTATCAGATATATTCAACAGCAGCAAATCTTCAGATATGGCAGAGGAGTATTTGTTCCAAGTTGGTCATAACAGGGTCTATGCCAGTTTGGATAATTCCATCGTTGCTGTTGGGACTCTTGGCATGCAAATATTGGGGGCTGATGGTAATGAAATTTTCAGGGATTCATTCAAGATGACGAGCCCTTCTATAAAAACAATCAATGGATATGCGATAGCATATGATATAGGCGGTTCATCCCTGCGACTCTTTAAGAAAAACGAGATTATCACCAGCATGGATGTCGAGGGTGAGATTTGCAGTGTTTCAATTAATCCTAATGCTTGGATAAGCGTTTGCACCCAGGAAAACAATGCATATAAGGGCATCGTTACAGTTTACAACAATAACGGTTCCCCTGTTTATAAAGTCAATATGGCAAGTGGATATGTGTTGGCATCAGCGATAACAGCGGATAATAAAAGCATTGCGGTGCTGAGTATTAGCCAAGAAGGCAGTAGGATTATCTTCTACAATCTCGATAGCGAAGAAACTCAAAGGGTTTTCGATATGCCAGGGACGCTCATATTGGACTTGTGCTATTTAAACGGAAACGATATTTTAGCTATTACACCCACTGAGCTTTTGCTTATTAAAAAAAGCAATGAATCAGAGCTTTTATATTCATTTGATGAAAATCGCTTATCTGGTTATGTCCTTAATGCTGATTTAATTACATTGAGTCTTACCAGTTCATCAAATGCTAATTATTATGGCTATCAAGGACTGCTGGTAACACTTGATAAAACTGGACGAATCCTTGGTGAAATCGAAACAAACAAAGAACCCATTACAATGGCATCGGGTAACGGCTTTATAGCAATAACCCAAAATGACGGTGTGGTGTTTTATACCACTTCGTTGGATGAAATCACCATATCTAGCCAATACGGTTCTTTTGCTGGAGCAACAGCGGCAATATCTCTTAACAAAAATCATGCCCTCGTAGCTAGCGATTATTTCGCTTACACTGTTTTGCTCGATGGCTGATATTAAAGAGACATAGTACATTGTAAGGCGTGTGTGTATAATATGTTGGTACTCGGCATTGACTTGGCGATTATCGGAACAGTTGCATTTTGCGGGTGGCGCGGATACAGCAATGGACTCATTAGAGGTGTTTTTGGTGTTGTCACCCTCGTATTGTCATTATTTGCAGCAAGTGTAGCAGCTTCGGCATATTCGGACGCTTTTTCTGACCTGATTAATCCCTTTGTCAGCGGTGTAATTGATACAGCTCTTGTTGACATATTAGATAACGATATGGAACATGACCCAAGTATCTTTGAAGGTAAGTCCGAAAACTATTCTACAGCATATAAAGCATTGCGGCGCATAGGTTTACCCCAATCACCAGCAATGCGCGTTGCTGAGCTTGCGACTAGCGGGAGGTCAAATGAGGGAATCCCGGAAACATTGCTATCTGATTACCTAGCAGATAGACTGTCTTCGGTTTTGGCATTTGTGGCTGTTTTCGGCATAGCATTTGTGTTAATGGGAATAATATTTGCTGTAATCGGTAATCTCATTAACTTCGTATTTTCCCTCCCTGGTTTAGCTCTAGTAGATTCCATTGCTGGAGCTGCGTTTGGCACTGCAAAAGGACTTCTCATCGTGTTTGTGCTAGCCACAGTGGTCAGGTATGTGGGTTTAATAGCGCCAAATGTGATTGAGAGTACAAAAATTTTAAAGTATATAGTAAATAACAATCCAATAGCGAATGTAATCGGTATATAGTGATTAATTCGCAATCATCGGTTCGCACTCTTTCCTATAACTATAAAACATGATACAATAGCAACAGCTCCTTTACGAAAATGATGAGGTGACATGTGTGAAGACTGTCCCGAATATAATTTCCATTTTTAGGATGTGTCTGGTACCAATTTTTATATTTGTATACTTTTCCGACAAAAGCGACATCAAAGCTCTCCCGACTTTGATATTTGCAATCGCTGCCTTCAGCGATGTTGTGGATGGGTATTTAGCACGGAAATTTGAAGCATCTTCAAAACTTGGAAAATTCCTCGATCCCTTTGCTGATAAATTGATGACTACAACTGTAATGGTCTGCATTGCCATCGATGGGATTATTCCTTTCTGGGCGGTGCTGGTGGCAATAATCAAGGAAATACTAATGGCAATAGGTGGTGTTGTTATCCATAGGGTAGCCCATGCGGAAATGATGCCAGCGAATATGATGGGAAAAATGGCAACATTCGTGTTTTTCCTCGTTTGTACCACACTTATGCTTTTTCGCCAAATACCCAAGATAATAGCAACGGGGATGATATCCTTCGCCATACTACTAACTATTCTATCCTTGGGAAGTTATATCCAAGAATATACTATATTAATGAAAAATAGAAATAACGATAAATCGGGGCATGAGAACTGTCCGCCATGACGCTGTAATCGTGAGCAGTTCTGAAATCACATCGCCTCAAAGAAGGTAGGTAATTACAAATGATGCGACCAACTATTTGCGCTAGGTGCAACAAAAACGCAGCAGTGATATTCATTACAAAAATCGAAAACGGACAATCTTCAAATGAGGGGATTTGCCTAAAATGCGCCCGGGAAATGAATATCAAACCTGTTGAAGATATCATACGACGGATGGGGTTGACGGATGATGATCTCGATAGCCTCACAGACGAAATGATGGAAGCAATGGGTGGCTTAGAGAGTATGTCCGACCAGGAAAACAATACTGACGAGGGCAGAACTGCAACATTTCCGTTTCTCAACAGGCTGTTTGGGGGACCTGATGATACACCGCCTCGGGATTTCACCAGACCAAATCGAGATGCGGAGCGAGAGAATACTGATAGGCAACAGCAAGGACAAGGTGGCAACAATAGGCGTAGGTATCTGGAAAGCTACTGCATTTCTCTGACAACAAGGGCTGCAGAGGGGAAACTAGACAGGATTGTCGGTAGAGAACTGGAAACTGAGCGGGTTGTCCAAATCCTCAATAGAAGACAAAAGAACAATCCTTGCCTCATTGGCGAACCAGGTGTCGGCAAGACAGCGATTGCCGAGGGTTTAGCTCAGCGCATATATGATGGGGTTGTTCCCAATAAGCTGAGGGATAAAGAAGTCTTTTTGTTGGATTTGACTGCTCTTGTTGCAGGCACCCAATTTAGAGGACAGTTCGAGAGCCGAATGAAAGGCTTGGTGGAAGAAATCCGAAGCCATGGGAATGTCATTTTGGTCATTGATGAAGTCCATAGCCTCGTGGGTGCTGGAGATGCTGAAGGCTCTATGAATGCAGCCAATATTCTAAAACCAGCATTGTCTCGTGGAGAGATTCAAGTCATCGGTGCCACAACCCTTAACGAGTACAGAAAGCACATCGAAAAAGACGCAGCTCTGGAACGTAGATTCCAACCTGTCATCGTGGAAGAACCATCGATTGCTGACTCAATTGATATTATCATGGGTATAAAGCATTACTACGAATCATACCATGGTGTCGTGATTCCAGATGAAATGGCAAGACAAGCGGTGATACTGTCAGAGAGATATATTACAGACAGGTTCTTACCGGATAAAGCAATAGACCTTATAGATGAAGCTTGTTCCGATATGAATCTTAAAAGTGAATTAATCGCCCGCAAAGATGCGATTATTAAGGAAAGAGCAGATTTGCAAAAAGAGAGGGATAAACTTGGTTCTACCCCCAACTCCAGCGATTATGAGCGTCTTGCAGAGCTTCGCAGCTTGGATTTGAGACTCTCGGAAGAGTTTGAGGAATTGGAAAAGCAAGGCGTCCCCTCCATGACCATGGACAATTTAGCCAGAGTGATTGAGCTTTGGACAAAAATTCCAGCTTCCAGTATTAGGGAAGACGAATTTAAACGACTTTCCGAACTTGATCAGCGTCTCAAAGAGCATATAATCGGTCAGGACGATGCAGTGGAAGCCGTCTGTGCAGCAATTAAGCGTAATCGTGTTGGCATTGCCGCAAAACGGAAACCAGTTTCCTTTATATTCATTGGCTCCACCGGCGTTGGAAAAACGGAGCTAGTGAGAAGGCTTGCTGCTGATATGTTCGATTCTCCGGACTCACTGGTCAGGCTTGATATGTCCGAGTTTATGGAAAGGCATACAGTATCTCGCATAATCGGTTCTCCCCCTGGATATATCGGTTATGATGAAGCTGGACAGCTGACAGAAAAAATCCGTCGCAGACCATATAGTGTTGTCCTTTTTGACGAAATTGAGAAGGCCCATCCTGATGTTATGAACATTTTGCTTCAGATACTAGATGACGGTAGAATCACAGATGCCCATGGACGCACAATCAATTTTGAAAATACAATCATCATCATGACGACCAACGCTGGCAGCGATAGAAAAGACAGCGCACTCGGCTTTAATCGCACGGAAGATGAGCATGGACAGGAAAAACAAGAAAAAGCTCTAAAAGATTTCTTGCGTCCGGAGTTTATAAACCGCGTAGACGAAATCATATACTTCAACCTACTTGATGAGGACAACTTTAAGGCTATTGCCAGGCTGATGCTCAAGGAGCTTGCCGATTCCATGGCAGAAAAACCCATAGAGCTTCGCTTTGATGATAAGCTTATTGAATATCTCACCGAAAAATCATTCTCCCAAATATATGGTGCGCGCAATTTGCGTCGGCTCATTCAAAAGGAGATTGAGGACAGAATAGCTGCTGAAATGATTTCCAACTATGCACAACCGATTGAAAAAGTAGGACTAACTGCCCAAGACGGCGAGATTCAAATCGAAACAGAGTAAACTTACCACATAGTAAAAATTAGATAACCTAACCGTGTCATTCTGAGCGAAGCGAAGAATCTAATTGCACCGACTTTTGGTGTAAAATAGATTACAATTCGCAGGCAAGCTCAGAATGACATTGGATTATTATCGATTAATTGCATTTCTTAAGAAAAACGTAATAATTCCGTAAGACTAGCGTAAGCCTCTAGTGTTTTAATATGGGAGCAATTGCAAAAACTTTACACGTTTTGGAGGAAAACATGATGAAAAGGAAAATATCAATCAGGCTACTTAGCTTAATTATCGCTTTAGTGGTACTAGGCGGTGCGGTGGGATATGCAGCCATGATGGGCTCGCCATATGACACAGTGAAAAAAGCTTTACTGGATGCACTCAGCTATACCAATGTCACAATTGTGGGAGAGGCAAAATTATCCATCAACGGCGAGGTATTCCAAAGCGAAAAAATGTTCAATGTTATTGGAGAGAGTAGCTCGCTTACCTACTATTACACAGAAAATGGTGAAGTATACAATTTTTATTACAACTCTGACACCATGAGTATGTATGGCTTTGCTTCTGAAGATTCAGCTGGAGTAAACTGGTATAGTGCCAGTGTTTATGGACCATCATATTCAACTCGAAACCGCAGTTATTCCATGATGAGCATAGAAGAGTTAAATTCCGCAGAAATGCGCTTTATCGAGCTTTTAATTGATGTGTTGGTGGGAGACCTTAAAAATAACATTACCATGTCATCAAGGGATGGTGTCCGCATAATCCAAGGTACCCTTACAGATAGCCAAATCCCAGAGCTTGTTAAAGCTGGAATTGATGTTGCCATCGAACAGCAAGGAAGATGGTTCTATGATTGGCAAGAAGTCAGCTTCGATGGTGTAGATTATATCACTGAAGAAATCCGTATCGAAAGTGGAGAAAAAACTGTTACAACCTATAGGCAAACTGTTAGAGCTATGACAGATGAAGAGCAGGAAGCTTGGGATGATGGCTCATATTCATTTTATAGACATAACTCAAGCGAAGCCTATTGGGGAGAAACATACTACGACGGTGTTTTTTATATCAACGAAGGTTCACGGGAGCAAATTGCACAGTATAAAGGACCAGCAGAGCGTTCCGATTTTAATAATTATACTCCATATAATATGCCACTGAGCAGCTTGGTGATAGATTATGTTCATGGTGAAGCAACGATAGATTCAAAAGGTAACTTGCTTAGCCTTGGAGGAAACGCCACGATTACCATCGTCAATATTTTTGACGACAGCTATACAATGGAAATTGATGTTAGTGTAGCTTTTACTGATATTGGTACAAGCAACCCAGAATTTCCGATACCCGGAGCTCAGACAGTACTCACATATGAGTATCTAAAATCCTTGTTTGGCGATGAACAATACAATTATTATGTGTACTTTAACCTAAACGATGATGGAAGCATTAACCTCGACAGTCTAACAACAACGTATCCAATATCGTACGATCAACCAGTAGGAAGATCCAGTTATGGAAATCCTTTTCCCGTCACAGAATATGTTATAGTAGATGACTTTGACTTGGAATTAATGGAAGCCAGCAAGGAGAAGCAAATAGATAATGATGCTTCCGTTGAAGAAAGCGAAGATGATAATTTTGACGAAGCTGTTTCTCCTGATGATATGCAAGACTACAACGAAGCAGATGATGAGCTCGAAGCAGGTATCGACAATGAGAATAGTTATGATGCCATGGATAATATAAGTGATGACGATGCAGCCGATGACATTGCAAATGAAAATGATGATAGTATTGTAGAAGGATAAAATTATGATACTGGAACTGGATAATCTTAGTAAAGTATATAAGAATGGACGCGGCGCGGAGGACATTTCCTTCGCGCTCGCCCCAGGTGAGGTGCTGGGCTTGCTAGGTCCCAACGGCTCAGGAAAAACCACCACAATGAAAGCAATAGCAGGGCTAGTCCAACCCACAAGGGGAACAGTTCGTATTTGCGGGATTGATGCTGTGAAAAACCATGAAGCGGCAATGAAGCACACCGGCTGCCTTATTGAAGCACCAGCTCTTTATGACCATATGACAGCACTACAAAACCTCAAAATGGCAGCGCGTTTTTATAAAGGCGTTGATAATGGGCGCATTGACGAGGTTTTGCATCTTGTGGATATGGAAAAATATAGAAAAGACAAAGTTTCCACCTTTAGTTTGGGTATGCGCCAAAGACTTGGCTTAGCACTTGCACTATTATCGGAACCGGAGCTTCTCATACTCGATGAACCAGCAAATGGTTTAGATATAGAGGGCATGATATATGTGAGAGAAGTGGTTACAAATGCAGCAAGCAAAGGGGCAGCTGTGTTGATTTCTTCCCACTTGGCACACGAAATTGAACAATGCGCCACTAAGGCAGCGATTATATATAGCGGAAAACTGTTATGTGTGGAGAGCATGGAAGGGATTTTATCCCAATCTCCCAGTCTGGAAGACTTTTTCTTAGCGCAAGTATCAAAAACTAGAATTGAAAGAATGGAATAGTTGGAGGTGTTAAGATGGCATCCTTGATGGCATCATTTCGCAATGAATGGGCAAAATTAATTGCCCGAAAAAAATATCTGGTCTTTATAATAATTGGTTTGCTTATTTGCCTGCTTTGGTCGGGCTTAAGCCAAATCATTTCTGGTTTTGCCAGAACCCAGGGAGGATTTAACATTAACTTAACACCTACTCCCATGACTGCTCTTCCCTTGTTTTTGCAAATACTTATACCATTTTTGATATTTATGGGAGTAACTGACTTAATAACAGTCGAAGGTGCTGATAATAACCTGAAAGCCATGTTATGTCGCCCCGTGGAGCGGTGGAAGCTGTACGCATCAAAACTCATGGCTGTACTCACATACGCTGCACTTTATTTGGCTTGTGTCTTTGTTATGACAGCAGTGTTAAATCAGGTGTTTGGAAAACAGCTCAGTGCAAATGAGTTATTTATGGCACTTGTTTCCTATGCGCTGACCCTTATCCCTTTGGCAATATTGTCTGCTTATGCCGCTTTAGTCGCCCTGATGGGACGCAGCGGCACTCTGACAATGTTTCTTTTATTACTATCATATATGCTATTAAATGCACTACCTTTTTTCTTCCCAGTTCTAAGTGAGATACTTTTCACCTCCTACCTAAGATGGTACAGACTATGGATAGGAGCCCTCCCCAACCCCGGAAAAATGCTCCACATGTTACTAATAGTAACCGGCTACGCCACAACATTCTTCACCGCCGGCAGCCTGTTATTTGATAGAAAAGAATACTGATTCAATTAATTGAAACCGGAGGTGCTATATTGTCTGTTCGTATACGAATTTTTCTGAGTAGCATTACTGCTATACTTGTGATAAATGCGGTTTCCATGGCTGCGGGGTTTTTGTTGTTTTATTTTATTGCTAATCCTTATTCTGGTCAGAGACTCAGGGAAAATATTGGCTATATAACTGCTCGATACTTTACCATGGGTGGCCTTGTAATGCTGCTCATTAGTGGAGTTGGAGCATTATGGATAATTGCTGTCAATATCAAAAGAGTTACAAGTCCGCTGGAGCGACTAAAGCAGGCTGTGTCAGAAATTCGTGAAGGCAACCTGGATTTTGAATTGGTTATTACTGGCAACGATGAGTTTACAGAGCTTGGCACTGGCTTTGAGCAAATGCGAATACGACTAAAAAACACCATTGGTCTTCAAGAAAGAGCAGAAACAGAGCGGAGGCTGATGATGGCTTCCATAACCCATGACTTGCAAACGCCAATCACATCAATCATTGGATACTCAGAGGGCATACTTGATGGAGTGGCATCGACCCCGGATAGAGTTTATGAATATGTCAATGTGATAATAAAAAAGGCGAAAAGCTTAAAGCTTCTCGCCGAGGATTTGTCATTATTAAGCAAACTGGAAAATGCGAGCTTACCCCTGGAAAAGATGGAAACTGATATTGGTGAGTTTTTAATTGAGCTTATATCGGAGTTTAAATATAACGAGCCGAATATGGTGCTGGAAACTCAAATAAAATCAGGTTTTATATCGAGTATTGACAGAGAGAAACTTGCAAGGGTATTTATTAATATTCTAGAAAATAGTGTAAAATACACAAGTCCGGAGCAGTCAGATCCAAAAGTTGAAATAAGCCTTAGTAGACAAAATGGTGATGTATTAATAAAAATATCTGATAATGGGATTGGCATATCACATTCGGATCTTCCCTATGTTTTTGACGATTTTTATAGAGCCGATGCATCGAGAACAGGACAGAGCGGAAGCGGTTTAGGCTTATCAATCGCCAGGCATTTGGTGACGCTTCACAATGGAAAGATATGGATTATCAACAACCCCGACCGAGGAATTTCAGTCAACATAACTTTGCCGCTATTGTATGCACCCCCAGTAACATACTGAATCTCACTTCACCCAAAGTTGCTACCACTCGATAGTACAAACGAAAAAAAGGAGCTAATATCTAATGCCGAATATTCTAATCGTGGAAGATGATGCTGAAATTGCTGCGCTCCAGCGAGATTATTTATTGATGGCAGGCTTTGAAACTCTAATCGTTGACAATGGCATCGAAGGATTGGAAGCGGCAAAGGAAGCCGATTTAGTAATCCTTGACATCATGTTACCTGGAATGGACGGTTTTGAGATTTTGAAAACCTTAAGGGAAACAATGGACATTCCAGTACTCATGCTCTCAGCCCGTAGCGAAGATATTGACAAAATACGTGCATTAGGGCTGGGTGCTGATGATTATATTCAAAAGCCTTTTTCTCCTGGGGAGTTGGTGGCAAGGGTGAAAGCGCACTTAACCCGCTATGAGCGATTGACCTCAGTAGCGGGCAATGGTGAAGGAAAAAGAAAACTCTCAGTGAGAGGCTTAGAACTTGACCCAGATGATAGGCGAGTCCTTGTCCATGGCAATGAATGTAGCCTCACTCCAAAGGAATTCGATATTTTATTATTTCTTTTACAAAACCCAAACAGAGTATTTTCAAAAGACCATCTATTCGAGCGCATCTGGGGTTTAGAAGCTCTAGGAGATGGCGACACGGTAGTTGTCCACATTCGACGCATCAGAGAAAAAATCGAACCCGACCCCCAAAACCCTCAATATATAGAAACAGTATGGGGTGCAGGATACAGGTTTAGAGTCTGACTCAGACGACAATTAATAACGAGTAATGAATGATTAATAATGAATAATGAATAATTAATTCAATTAACAATGAACAATTATTCATCATTCATTATTCATTTTTAATTAACGAAAGAGTTCTCGGAAGCGTTGGAAGAAGGTTGTTTCTTCTGTTTCGGGGGGAGTTATGCTTGGTGGCGCTGGGCGTTTTATTCCTTCTGTTTGCATTAGAAACTGCACTGCGCTGATTTCACCGTTCATTTCAGAAACAAAGGACACAACAGGACCCTCGCTACCTAGCATTTCGTCCACCGTATCTTTAATTCCATCAACAATGTCTGTATCCAAAGTTGAGGTGTTTTCGCGGATTTCTCCAGTTCCATCTTTTAGGGTTTCAACACCATCGTATAGCTCTCTGGTTCCGTCATACAACTCCCTGATACCATTGCGAAACTCAACAGCACCATCGCGAATCTCTCTTGCTCCATCATGAAGCTCCGAAACACCATCGTTGAGTTTAATCACTCCATCGTGAAGCTCAATCACTCCGTCTCGCAGCTCGATTACACCATTATGCAGCTCAACGATTCCATCGAAGAGATCCACAACACCATCTCGCAATTCTATGACACCATCGCGAAATTCTATAACCCCATCTCGTAACTCAATAACCCCATCTAGTAACTCCCGGGAGCCTTCGGCGAGTTTTTTTACGCCATCCACTAGCTCTCCTGTGCCTTCATAAAACTCTTCCATGCCTTCTGTATACTCTTTTAACCCATCCCTATACTCAGCTAAACCATCGGTAAACTTGGTCACACCTCTGGAAAGGGAAGCAGCTCCAACGCTGATTTGATATATTCCTGTATTATAACTAGAGAGACCACCCAGCAATGCTTCATAACTTGCCAGCATTGTATATAGTTCCATTAAAGGAGCGGCAGCAGGATTTTGTAATGCTTGATCTATTATGGTATCCATATACGCAGCCATCAAATCGTCCACAGCTTGCTGCATCGATAATTGCACCAGAGGGTCAGCCAACTGGGCATCAACGGCTCCATCAATCATTGCCTTAAATGGCGCAGCCAAAGCATTATACGCAGCCATTGTCAGCCCATATGCTTCTAGTATAGCATTTAATATTTCATTGCGTGTTCCGGCTTCCACAGATAGTTCAAATTGAGCGCGAGCAGCTGTTATAGCAGGTCCAGTTACCATACCTGTTAGTACAGTGGCATAATTATCGGGGGTGAGTGGTGGAAATGATGTGGCTGTGGCGTAAGTAGCAAGTTGGGCATTTGCCATCTGTAATAAGACATCGAAATAAGCTGAAAATCCGTCATATAATGGTCTCCCACCAGCGGAAGCCATACCAGCTCCAGTTGCAAAATCGGACATTCCAGACGAAAGCTCCTTGGCACCATCAAGGATTTCCAAGAAACCTTTATACAGCTTTTCGGAACCGTCCAGTATTTCTTTTACTCCATCATAGAGTTCATCAACACCATCATAAAGCTCAGAAACGCCATCGTCAAATTCTCGGACACCATCAACAAGCTCCTCAACGCCATCGAGCATATCTTCCATACCCTCTGCCATTTCAATAACGCCGTCTTTGAGGTCTCGTACACCATCTCTTAGTTCCAGCGTGCCGTCTGACAGCTCTATAACACCATCTCTCAGCTCCTCTGTGCCATCAAACAATTCGCCAACACCATCGACCAATTCTCCAGTTCCGTCTAAAAACTCTTCCATTCCATCAGCAAATTCAACGCTTCCGTCATAAAGCTCAGAAACACCTTTATTTAAATCAAAGATTCCATCAAGGAGTTCTTGAACACCATCATCTAATTCCACCAATCCATCAATGAGTTCTTGGAGATCAGAAAAATCCACATCATCGAAATCAAAACCCATGTTCATGGTAACACCGGCTATGGTTATTGAAGGCATTTCAAAATTATCCACATCAGTGGTGATGAGCAATTGTGCTTCCTTCCCTGGAAAAATTATGAAATTAATCTGCCTGTTTCCGCCTGCTGCTGCAATTGTGCCTGACGGAGCTTGAATGTTTCTACAAATGGAAGTATCTAGTGAAACAGAGATTTGTAAACAATACCTGTCGAAAAACTCCAAATTACCTGCTTCGTTGAATTTGGTGTTGATTTCCATTTCCAAATAACCGCTTTTTCCACCAAGTTCGTCAGCATCAATGGATAAGCCATCAAGTGTATATATAATAGAGAAGTCCCAGGGAAGCTGGGCATCCATCAAAAAACCTTCGTAAAATAAAATACTATCGGAAGTGTCGATGGTGACAATCCCATCTCGAAGTCGCAAAACATCCATGTTGGAAAGGTTTTGCACATAGGAATAGTTGCCGTAATCGATGATTTGACGGTTTTCGTCCAATGTGAAGCTGTTTACCACATAGACATCTCTCATAGAGCCATCATTATTGAGGCGGACATATATCACTTCCTCCTTTAGTTGGGCAGCAGTGACTTTATGAGAAGCAAGAAGCGGTGTCAGCAGGATCCCCAGAATTAAAGTAATCACCAATGTGATGGAAACAATATTACGCATGAGAGTTTTATTTTTAGTTTTCATTAAGAAAGCCTCCGGAGTTTAGTATTAGTGAGTGCTGTACATAAAATTAGACTTACTAGTGGTTTTTCCAATCCACCTGTCGAAAATGTCGAGCATTGGCGGCAGGAAGCATAAAACCATAAACATTGAAAGCAGAGTACCGCGACCCAGGAGCAGCCCAATGTCGCTGACGCTGGAGTTTGTCGATGTGAAATATAATGTGAATCCTGCGATGGACAGGGTAAAACCTGATACTAATATTGATTTAAAGGCATCTCCAAGGGATTTATGGAGTGCTTCTTTTTTCAATAGCAATGTCCGATTTTTACGATAATGGTCTGTCAATAAAATAGCGTAATCCACTGTTGCTCCAAGCTGAACTGTACTCAGGACTAAAAATCCCACGAAGTTTATGGAAGTGTTAGTGAAATACGGAATCGACAAATTTACCCATATACCTGCTTCAATGGTAATGACCAATATGACAGGCAGCATTAACGATTTAAAAGAAGCCATAATGACTAGAAATATGGAAACAATTGCAATCATATTCACGCGAAAGTTATCAACTTCGACAATTGTTTTCATATCATACATACTTGCGTTTTGTCCAGCGATATGATGCTCGTTATAATATTGGATAGAAGCCTCGTTAATTTCCTCGATTAGAGCAAATGCGACATCACCTTCCCCAGGGGTATCTGTATACATTATTATCCTCGCATAGTTTTCAGAGTAAAACTGATCGATTATATCGCTGCTCAAAAAGGCTGTTGGTATTGCTGTACCAACGGTTTTTGCATATGACATGACAGAGCTGACATAATCAAGACGCTCTAAATCATAGGATAAATCTCGCTCTTTTACAATATCTCCTTTAGGAACTAATACAACAGCAACATTGGAACTGCCAAACAGCTCCTCTGTGGCACTCTTTTCTTGGTCTGGTATTTCTTCAGGACCAATGGAACCGGCACCATATTCAAATTTTGTCCTTTGCTGACCGAGGAAACTGGGTACGATGATTATCATGACGATGATAACTGCTGGGGTGGCAATTTTTCGAAAGCCATTATAAATATTGCGGGTGTCAGGTATCAAAGGTCGATGGTGGGCTTTGTCTATGGCTTTGAGCATGACAAGCATTAGAGCTGGCTGGAATATTACGACTGTTGTATAACTAATGGCGATACCCTTTGCTAAGATAAGACCCAAGTCTGCACCAATGCGAAATTGCATGAATACCAAAGCAAGGAAGCCAAAGAGTGTTGTAAGAGCGCTAGCTGATATGGTGGTGATGGATGACTTCACAGCTTCCTTCATCGCATCTTCAACCTTATCGTATTTTTCTCGATAGTCTGCAAAGCTATGCATAAGAAATATGGCATAATCCATGGATACTGCAAGCTGCAGCAAAGGACTAACCGAATTTGTCAAAAAGGAAATGCTCCCGAAAAAAACATTTGTTCCCATGTTAATGAGAACAGCAACGCCAATGGTGCATAAAATCAAAATGGGTTCGAGCCAAGAATCAGTTGCAACCATAAATATGAAAACAGCAAGGGGGATTAATATGAGTGCTGCATTGACTACCTCTGTGACGGAGGTTTCCTGCATAAAGTCAACATCAACGGCATCGCCACTAAGTTCGTTATCAGGTCCAATTAAATCTCTAATATCGGAACAAGCCAGCCTAGCCCAGCCATCCTCGATGACTAGCATGAAAAGCGCACACTCATCTTTGTAATAAGCTTCGACCATGCCGGCATCCTGCATGGCAAGGGGTGTTTTTAGATCGGCAACATCGTCTAGCCACATGACATCTTTCACACCTGGGATGTCTCCCAATATTCGCTTGTATTCAAGGGCTTCCACAAGGGAGACATCCCGGATCAAAACATTGGCATTGGGCATTGCCTGGGAAAACTCGCTTCGCATGATTTCTATGGCTTGTGTAGATTGAGCATTAGGGGGTAAGTAATCAATCATATTGTAATTAACCCGTACTGAAAATATCATAGCAACGCATATTGCTGTTATGATGATGTACAGGCAAATTACAAGTTTTTTTCTACGAATCACAGCAGCTGCGAATCGATCCATATGCTTCTTCCTACATTGCCCATGAAACGATGATTAATCGTAACATGACGCTAAAATTCATCGGGAAACAGCATCTGTTCCACGAACTGTTCGTTGAATACTGCACTGGTGGAAAGCTCAATATATTCGCAACGCTGGCGTATATCGGCGATGGTAGCCCGACCTTCCTCCGAATAAACAATAATTGCAGCACCCTCTCCCGCTGTGTTACCTAAAGTGCTGGAGACTGGTAAAAAGCAAGCAGGGAAGAGCCCGATTCTAGCGGCACTATATTGGTTCATATAACTGCCGAAGCCACCAGCCAATACAAATTGGGTGACATCCTCTTCTTTGACACCCACATGGTGCAATAATGTTTGTATTCCAGCAGCAATGGCTGATTTTGCGAGTTGTAGTTTTCTAACATCAGCTGCGGTTAGATATACTGGATTGTCACCTTTATGTAGATAAAAGGTGGGTTTTCCATCAATTTCACCGATATATTCCTTTATATCATGGTCAATTTCATCGGGGTCAAGCATACGTCCTGATTCGTCAACAGCTCCAGCGTTGAGTAATATGGAAAGCGCATCCAATAGACCGGAACCGCACAAACCACGAGGCGTCGAATCGCCGATGACAGAAAGGATGAGACCATTTTCCCATCTGCAATGGTTAATGGCACCACTGACAGCAGCCATTCCCATGGAAATTTCCGCTCCTTCAAAAGCAGGACCAGCAGCAGTGGCGCAGGTGTAGTATTTATCACCAGATTTCAAGCAAATTTCACCATTTGTACCAATATCAAGATAGACAACAGGACCATTGGTATCTTCCAGTTTTGCAGCAAGCATACCAGCGGTTATATCGCCGCCCACATATGAAGATATGGCGGGAGCAAAGTAAACTTTGGCGTTTTTCGCAACGGGAAGATCCTCGCCAGCTTCCAGCTCATCGCCGAATAAACTGATGGGTGTGAATGGCACGACACCCATTCCCACGGGAGAATATCCTGCTGCAAAATGCTCCATAATTGTGTTTCCAGCAATGGCGATATAATCAATGTTATCGCCGTTGACTCCTGAGGCGATGCAAGCCTCCATAATCAAGGTGGAGAGCTGTTCGCGAATTACGCGGGTGAGAGTCTCGTGTCCGTTTGCAGCACTATATTGGATACGGCTGATGACATCGGATCCATATGTGCGTTGGGCATTGACTCCGCTTGCAGTAGCGACCCTAGTACCTGTGGCAAGATCGGTTAAATGGGCGACCACTGTAGTGGTTCCAATATCAATGGCAACACCGAATCTACCGTCAAGATCCACTTCAGGTTTATCGCCACCTGTGCCTTGGGCAGCTGCGGTTCCAGCATCGGCTATTTTCATGTCCATGTCATCAGGGAGATACACATTCATATCACCCTCAATAAAGGTTCTGCAAGCAAGCACTTCTTCTCCATCAGGGCGAAGTTTTACTTTACACTTCCCGCATTTCCCCATGCCAGCACAAGGAGAGTCAAGAAACAGACCTACAATACCAATTCGGGTGAAGAGAGATTCTCCAATTTCACCTTCTGTGGTAGAGATAAGATCGCCAGAGCGGTATATTTTTATTTTCGGTTTCATAATGTGGACCTCCTAAACTAAATCCTTGTCCTCATTGTAATGAAAACCGACAACAATGTCAATGATAACCTAGTTATTATTATATAGTATATGTTTATCCCAAGTATTCTTTGACAATAGAGACCGCTTCGCTGTAGTGGTAATTGAAACGTTGCTCGATTTCTAGGTTGATAATTCCGTTATAATCCCTTAATAGCTCAACGCATTCTTTGACCGGTAAATCACCCCAACCCAATGGGAGATGAATGTCGCCAGCACCGATGATAAGTCGCGAAGCACCCATGGCATCCCTCGGACCGGTTCTCTTTCCGCAATTATCGTGGAGATGGATATGTCCGATATATGGCAAAAGACGCTTCATATCGTTTAGTAACACTTCTTTATCTCCGTCAATGGCTAAAAACCAATGGCTTATGTCGAAAGTTAGTTTAAAGTTATCTAAATTCACACCTTCGTAAAACTCTATCATGCTGTCAACGCTGATGGCTGGTGAAAACTCATCAAATTCCTTATCATCTGTGAATAGAGCATTTTCCATGCAAAAAAGTATCTCAGGAGTACTTTTCGCCAATATGCGTATCTCTTCCAGTTCCCTTGCCATTAGCTCTTTTGGGTCTGGTGGCGGAGGAGTATCGGAGTTTTCTTGCTTGTTGCTTGCTTCTGCAGTGTCTGCACTGGCTGCTGTTGTGTCTTCGTTTTGAGTGGTTTCGCTATTTTGCTTTTCGATTTCTGCAGCACCATCAGCTGCTCCATCAGTCTTTGCATCAGCAGTTTCTACAGCGGCATCCGTGTCCGAACCACCCCTTCGTCTTCTTGATGGTGAACCTTCGGGTTCTGGCTTTCTGACTCTATGTGTACCTGCATGGTAGTTGATTAACTTGATACCAGCAGCCTGTGCAAACTCGATGGAAGCTCGAAAAATAATCAAATATGCTTCAAGCAAATCCTTGTCCATAAGATTCATTCCATGGGGCATATGCATAGTATATTGCAAATCATGCCTTTTGAGTATGTCGATAACTGCAGCTTGACGGGACTGAATTATCCTAGATGCGACAATCACGTCCAAGCCTTGAAGCACCAACTCGCATGAAGTCACTCCAGCTTCAGTAAATAAACGTAGCTCTTCATCTAACTTCGCCAAATCACCACCCACATAGTTTGGATGCATACTTTGTCCTATTGTAATCATTTGCTTTAACCTCCTGTGTAAATTTTCATCATTTAGTATCAGATATAGCATATTTATTGAAATAAGCTTGTGGAAATGATGTTATTATGATTATATTCTATCATAAATTTATGACTTTCATGTATTTTTTGCTGTAAAAGTTTCGTAAAAGTAAAATATTTGGTATACTATGTCATCCTACTACTTTCGTAGACTTTATTAGACAATAACGAGGTAAACATGAACAAGAGTATAAAGCTCATATCAATGTCAGCTCTATTAGCTGCAATGATTATTGTGCTGACCACCTTTATAAAAATTCCAATAGGAAATGGTTATATACACATGGGCGATAGCATAATCTATCTTGCCTCTTGTCTGCTACCCTTACCCTATGCAGCCATTGTCGCAGCAATTAGTGGAGCCATGTCTGATGCATTAGGAGGCTTTGCTGTGTTCATTTTGCCAACTGTGCTGATAAAAGCTTTGATTACCATCCCCTTTTCATCAAAAAATGAGAAGATATTGACTAAAAGAAATGCCATAATGGTCATCCCAGCTGGAGTCATCACAGTGGCTGGGTATTTCGCAGCCTGCCTGTTTATATATGATTGGACAGGAGCGATAATCGGCTTGCTGGGAGATACAATACAAGCCATCGTAAGTGCTGTCGCATTTCTGCTAGTCTCAGCAGCACTGGATAAAGTAAAGCTGAAACAAACTCTGCTACCCAATGGTTGACATCATAATAATGGCATGCTAAAATGATACACAGTTTCATATTCATATTGGAGGACATACCTATGAGACGACCTGCTAATTATAATACCAAACAGAGGGAAGCCATTTTGGACTATATAATTTCCCTGGATGGTGCCCATGTGACCGCAGGGCAAATAGTCAAGCATTTTTCGAATATGCCTATACCCATAGGGCGTACCACCATATATCGTCATCTTGATAAATTAATGGAAACTGGGAAATTGCGTCGTTATACCACCGATGGGGTGTCTGGAGTCTGTTATCAATACATTGGCGATGAAGTTGGATGTTATACACATTTTCATCTAAAATGCGAGGATTGCGGTGAGCTTATACATATGGAATGCAATATGCTCGGCAGGTTAGAAGGACATATATTAAAAGAGCATTCATTTCAAATAAATGCTCTCAAAACAGTATTATATGGACAATGCTCCGCTTGTAGCGAAAAAGAATAAAGGTGTAATAAAATGCCACAGCTAAATTGTGAAAACATAACACTTGGATACGATGGAAAAATCGTAATATCAGAGCTTTCTTTTTCTATTGATGCTGGCGACTATTTATGTATTATCGGTGACAATGGCTCTGGTAAAAGTACATTGATGAAAGCTATACTAAAACTAAAATCACCGATGTCGGGGCAAATAATCACTGGAGAAGGTCTGGCGGCAAATGAAATAGGATACTTGCCACAACAAACAGTGGTGCAAAAGGATTTTCCGGCAACCGTAAGGGAGGTTGTCAGCTCGGGCTGCCTCAATCGTGTCGGTTTGCGCCCCTTTTATAACAGCGTTGAAAAGCAAATGGTTGAAGAAAATATGGAAAAGCTAGGTATTTCAGCATTGGCTAGCCGCTGTTATAGAGAGCTATCCGATGGGCAGCAACAACGAACCCTTTTAGCTAGAGCCCTATGTGCGGCGCAAAAAATCCTGCTCCTAGACGAACCCGCTGCTGGACTAGACCCGGTTGCTTCAATTGATATGTACAGTTTGATAAGCAAACTTAATCAAGATGGACTGACGATAATAATGATATCTCACGACATTGGAGCTGCTTTGAAATATGCTACACATATCCTACATATAGCTAATAAAATGGCATTGTTTTATGGCACTAAAGAAGATTACCTAGCCAGCGAAGCAGGGTGGGTGTATGTGTAGTATTAGTTGAAGCAGCAGAGTTCACACCAAAATACTATGTGAATGCTCTTCTAAAAAATCAACAAGCCTTGGAGTGGAGTCTCTTTCGGCGAAAGCTGAGATGGACTCTTTCATCATTTCTAAACGTCTTTTGTCATTAACCAATATTTGAACAAGCTCCCAGACGGCGACATTTTTCGAAGAACGCATCGCCATGCCATAATTTACTAAATAATCAGCATTCGCTTCTTCCTGACCAGGGATTGGGTCAAAAAGCACCATGGGTTTCATTTTTTGAAGGGATTCTGAGACAGATAACCCCCCTGGTTTAGTGATGATAAAGTCGCTTGCATCCATAATCACATCAACATTGTCAACGAAACCTTTTATATGGATATTGTCGGGGAGTCTTAAGTCTGTAAGGTTTTTTTGGAGCTTCTCGCTTCTTCCGCATACAACAACGAGTTGAAGCTGTGGAACATTGGCTGCTGTGTCGATGACAATCGCTTCGATTTTGCCATAACCCATTGAGCCGCCCATTATCATAGCTGCTGGTTTATCGACATCGAGTCCAATAGTATTTTTCGCTGATAATGGATCCATGGAGCTTAAAAACTTTTTGTGTATAGGGATACCAAAAGGTAGTAGTTTTGCTGCTGGGATACCTCTTGCGACAGCTTTTGTTTCTATGGCAGGACTGCAGGTGACTATGTAATCGATATTTTTCGCATCTTCCCATGTGGGTAGCACTGTGTAATCTGTAATAATACCTACATGGAGAGCATCTAAGTGACC
Organism: Oscillospiraceae bacterium; assembly: GCA_009777775.1. Lineage (GTDB taxonomy): Bacteria > Bacillota > Clostridia > Oscillospirales > Oscillospiraceae > WRMH01. The sequence continues at coordinate 40,709 of WRLE01000008.1, read as the reverse complement.
GTTTATGATAAGCTCATCAATGACTTGTCCTGCCAAGGGATGGGTGCTTATGACCACATCGGGTTCGATGGTTTGGATTTTGTTGTTTGCTCGGTTCGCTATAAAATCATTTGTAAAAAACTTCACAACGCTACGGCGCAATACAGAATCAGCTTCAAGGGCATTATAAAAGCGCCCATATTGCCGAGGTGTGAGATTTATGCTCAAGTTATACCCTTTATCAATGGCAACATACAGTGGTTTTCCAATTTCCTTTATTAAGTCAACTGTTACTGCTTCATGGCCTCGTTGTGTCAGTAAATCCGTAATAGCCGCTGCTGCCGAATGATGCCCCTGCCCAGCTGTAACCGAAGCTATTAATACTTTCATCTCTTTAGCCTCCTGTTGTTATTTTTTGTAATGCGATTGTATCTACAAAGCGATTCTGTGTCAAGAGTGCGATATTTAAAATTATAGTTTGTGTATTTGCGCAATTGTGGTATAATCTATTCAGCGTTGATGGATTGTTGTTAGGCTAGTATGAGGAGAGATATGGTTTATGTTTGGTCTTGATTCCAATGTTATACAATATGTGTTTTTAGGATTTATTGTCATTTATTCATATGTATTAACTCGTTATATGAAAAAAAAGCAGGGTGATGCTTCTAGTTATGGTACTATTACGATTTTAGCTTCGATTCAACTTGGAATTGGATTGTTGCAGTTGCTATTGTTTATTGTATTGCGATTTTGGACGATAAATCTAACTTTGGTGACTGTTCTTACCCCGCTATTTCCTTTTTGCGGCTTGTTATTTACAATCAATGGAGCTATCAACATTAATCAATGCATCGCTTGGTCTAGAAACCAAGTTCCGAGACTGCCTAGACTCTTTAAATGATTGTTTTGTATTACCTAGACTAAATGAAAAATTTTGAGACATACCATTAGTGGTATGTCTCTATTACTAGCTTTCCCATTTGGCGGAGTTTGTCTGCTATTAAACCGATTATGGTTTTGCGGACTCGGACTCCCACTTGTTTGAAAAGAAGATTCTCGTGGGCATCGTTGACAGCGTTGCCTATGTGCATATGGACTATATCTGCTTCTTGGAGCATCATGCACATTCGTTTTACCGAAGAATCTCTCTCCAAGTCCAAAAGCTCATCGCCAAGTACATTATAAACTTGGTTTAGCGTAATAGCTCCCTCGGTTGCCAAATCAATACCTTCTATGAAAAACTCTGGTGGAGCACTGGGGTTGTTTTTGTTTGGTAAAGGCTCAAAAGCGAGGTTTAGTTCTCTGGCAACAATATGCATTGTAGTGGAACCGCATACTATGATTCTCCCAACAGCTTCAGAAACGATATTAGCATATTCATAATCCATGTTTTTGTCTGATGGAGGACCAGTGAGCATTGTCAGCTCAATAGGTACTCTAGCATGAAGTATGGCCAGTGTAGTGTCATCTTCGTATTTTCCGCCGTTTATCTCTGCACAGTTTTCTATGATTTTTTCCATCAATGTTTCGATATCATCGTTTGTCCTAAAAGCTCTAGTTATAAAATCGGCAATGCCCTCTGAACCAATGCCTGACAAATAGCCTCTACCCATTCCCGCTTGGGTGACACCGTCTGACATCAGTAGCAAATAATCACCCAGCCGAAGTTTACCCATATGTTCACCAATGACCTCATAGCCAGCTGTGTACATTCTGGGAACAAGCACAGTTGCTCTCCCGCTTTGTACATAGACTGGGTTAGGTGCTTCATATGTATATACGGTAAAATGATTATCGGGACCTATCATTGCTGCCGAAAAGGCAGCAAAGGGAACTTTCTCCATGCGAGCTCGGTGCATGGAGCTGGCAACCATTTCGCAGGACTTTCGAAGGGATGTACCAAGACGCAGATGCTCGAGTATACGCTGGGCGCAAGTAATCGCAGCTATGTTGGCATATATCCCAGAACCCACACCATCGCAAACTATAAAATAAGTTCCGTTGGGGGTGCGTTCGCAAACGCTGTAGTCACCGCAAACCATGTGTCCTGTCTTATTCTTTTGGATAAGCAAATCAGCCACATAATTCATATGTGTCCACCATTGCCTTCCTGCTCGTATAAGCTAATGAGTCGGCGGGCGATTTCTTCGCTTTTCGCTGTGCTTTGTCCTAGAAAATGTGCCATTTCCTGGGAAAACCTGATTTGATGTTCTAAAAACTCGCGGGCATGATAGACTGTTTGTTCCTTGACTATACCCAATTGCTCTTCGGTCATTTCTAGCTTTGATATGTCAGAATAAATCCCCACATATTGGTTCTCTTCACGAAGTGCATATAAGACTTCGTGGTAACGAGTGCCATTTGTGCCTTTTATCGACTGAAACTCGTCCATTACACCAGATTGCATCAGTTCATATCCTTCTGCATCCAGTAAAACAGAAATGCGCCGACCCAACATCCCCGTACTTAGTTTAAACATTTTTTGAAAGGCTGGATTAAAATGAATCATAAACAAATCGCTGTTGAGGACGACTATACCGCTGGGTGTTGTTTCAATTATTCTATCTGTGCGTTGCTGCGCCAGTCGTTTCATGTAAGGCATACACATTTCAGGCTCAGCTATGCCTCTAACAATTGCCACCGCACAGTCGATGCATGTTTTGTAGCCGCAAGCGTTGCAATTGAGCTGTAGAGCAGGGTCGGATTTGCCTGTCTGGGCAAGCACCATGTTGATTTGATTTTGTGTAACATCATCGAAGTTGGCGGTTTTAGTGCTGTATTGGGCAAAGTGTGGAATATCTTCTGCATCTTCAACGATGGTATCACCAGCGTTTTCCCAATAACTGAGGACATCTCGTTTACGCTCAAAGATGGATTTATTATTGGTGATTCCAGGACCTCCAATGCAACCCCCAGTACAAAACAACGCTTCGATATATTTTAGTACTCCCAAAGTCTTTTTATCATGAAACAAATCTAGTACAGCGTTAGCTCCATGAATGAAAAGAGTGTCTTTACTGGACAATTCGCTGTTTATAGCTCCAGTTGCAAGCATTCCTCCGTCAAGGGGGAAGAGTCTGGCATCACCAATGGAGCTGGAATTGTCAAATCCGCTTTCGGGACAATAGTTGAGGGATATTCCATCCTCCCCCATCCATTGGTCAAGCTCGTCAAAGGTCAAAACATAATCAACGGCACCAAGGTTGTCAGGACGTTGAGCTTCGCCGATTTTTGCGGCACATGGACCGATGAACACCACAGCGCAATCTGGATAACGTGATTTCAAAAGTCTTCCATGGGCGACCATGGGTGTCGATACGCTGATGAGGTAATCCATCAATTCTGGTTGGTATTTTTCTATGTAGTTTATAACAGCAGGGCAGGCTGAGCATATGTTGCCCCGTTGTCCTTGTTCGAAGGATTTTTCAGTGATGTATTTTGCACCTTCAGCGGTTTCGGTGACATACTTGAATCCCAATTGTCTAAGGGCAGAGGGAAGCCTGTTTGTCATTTTTCCGCTATAGACTGCGGCGAAGGAGGGAGCGATGCTGGCTACGACTGGTCTTGATTTTACTAAGTCTTTTACTGCTTCCAGGTCAGAGTGAATTTTTTTTGCGTTTTGCGGGCATTCTCGAACGCAGGTACCGCAATGGATACAAAGTGTGTCATCTATTTGTGCTTGACCGCCGCTGACGCGTATAGCTTTTACTGGACAATTGCGCAAGCAACGATAGCAGTCCCTGCAATTTGCTGTAACGGTGAAAATTATGTTGCCAGACATGGTTTGCTCCCCCCTTTTATAGTGCTATAAATGCTATTTACGTTTTGCCATCTGTGCTTGTATTTCCTCTATGGCTATTTCGTATGTGCAATGCTCTATAACTTTGCCATTGATTATAAGAGTCGGACCCTTTTTACATAGCTCGCCGCAGAAATTGGCTTTGAATTCCGTATTTTTTTCTAAGCCGTTTTCCCTTATATATTCTGTGATGCGGTTATACAGTTCTTGTGCGCCACGAAGGTAACAGCTGGTACCAAAGCATATGGATAAACTCAGCTCCACCTCGTCTGGAAGCTCCCCAAGGACAAAATCATCGTGGTGGATTCTCTTTCTATTTTCAAAATGGGTGTGAAGCAATTCGTGAGCTTTTTCTTCGTCAATTTTTTCGTGATATATTTGCTTTAAATATGGATTTTGGGATGAGTTGTGGAACTGGAGCATTTTGTCGCTGTCATAAAGACCCTTTGCCCTTGCAGCAATAGCTTCATAATCATCCGCAACGGGTTGACCACCGCCATTAACGCAACCACCAGGACAAGCCATAACTTCAACAAGGTCGAAATGCTCTTCTCCGTTACGGATTCGATCTATTAAAGCTCTAGCATTAGCCAAGCCGCTTACAACAGCCAGTTTGAGTTCGACTTCGCCTATTTGGATTGTTGCAACTTTGACTCCTGAGCTGCTGCGAACTTCATGGAACTCCTGAGAAGAGCCTTTGTTAAGCTCTTCTGCAGCGAATCTAAGGACGGCTTCGCTGACTCCTCCGGAAGCACCGAATATTACGGCTGCTCCTGTATAAAAGCCATAGGGCATATCAAAGGAACCCAGCTCCATTTTGTCGTATTCAATGCCGTTTTCCTGCATCATGATTGCCAGCTCTTTAGTGGTCAATACAAAATCCACATCGGGATTGCCGTCTTTGCTCAGTTCTGGACGACTCGCCTCGAATTTTTTTGCTGTGCATGGCATTATGGACACCATTACAATGTCTTCTCTAGCCACACCAAGCTCTTGGGACAATTGGTCTTTACATAATGAGCCGAACATCATCATGGGAGAACGGCAGGTGGATAGATTATCTAAAAGGTCTGGATAGTACTGCTCTGCAAACTTAACCCAAGCTGGGCAACAGGAGGTGAATAGTGGGAGGTTTTCGCCTTTAGAATATCGGGATAGAAACTCCCTGCCTTCTTCCACAACAGTGAAATCTGCTGCAAAGCAGGTATCATATATACGGTCAAAGCCCATTCTACGAAGGGAAGTGATGATTTTCCCCGTAGTGAGAGCACCAGGTTTTTCGCCGAAATAATCACCCAAAGCAACCCTTACAGCTGGTGCAATTTGCACCACAACGGTTTTTGACTCGTCATAAACAGCATCCCAGACTTGGGAAATATGGTATTTCGCAGTCAAAGCGCCAACCGGGCAGACTTTCACGCATTGTCCGCAATTTACACATTCGACATCACCCATACCTTTGTTAAAATAGGTGACAACCTGAGCGTCGGCTCCCCGTCCAGTAAAATCGAGGGCACCAACAGATTGAATTTCTCCACAGACTCTAACGCAGTCGCCGCAGAGGATGCACTTACTGGGGTCTCGTACAATCGCTTCTGATGTATTGTCAATGGGAAGATGGGAGCTGACTTGATTGAAACGGACATCCCGCACACCCAGCTGGGTTGCTATAGATTGAAGGCGACAAGTTCCGCTCTCCGGACAGGTTGTGCATTTCGGGTCGTGGTTTGCCAGCATCAATTCTATAATCATTTTACGCAAATCGCGTATTTGGGATGTGTGGGTCTTTATTACCATTCCTGGTTCTGGACGGGTGGAGCAAGCTGGGACGATTCCTCTGCCCTCCACTTCCACCATACACATTCTACAAGCTCCATAGACGCTTATTTCGGAATGATAGCAAAAAGTGGGTAAATCAATCCCGGCTCTGCGAATGAGTTCTAGTAAATTTTCGTCGTCTTCGGCTTCTATCGCCAGGTTATCGACTATGATATTTTCAGCCATTTTTTTCACCTAACCTTTCAAAACAGCGTCGAATTTACATTCTGTGATACAAACGCCGCACTTGATGCACTTGTTGCTGTCTATAACATAGGGCACTCCCTTTGCTCCAGATATTGCTTCAACGGGACAATTTTTTGCGCAAAGGGAACAACTTTTGCATTTTTCTTCATCGATTTTATATCCTGCGAGAGCATCGCAATTTCCAGTTGGACAGCGTTTGTCGACTATATGTGCAATGTATTCTTCGCGAAAATGCTCTAGGGTTGAAATAATCGGGTTTGGAGCGGTTTTACCAAGAGCGCAGAGGGAGCCGATTTGAACAACAGTCGCAAGCTCTTCGAGTAGCTCCAAGGTTTCCATAGTGGCGCGTCCTTCGATGATATCATCTAGCAATGCTAGCATCTGCTTTGTTCCTTCTCTGCACACCACACATTTTCCGCAGGATTCATTTTGGGTAAATTGCATAAAGAAGCGAGCGATTTTAACCATGCATGTACTCTGGTTCATGACCACTAACCCTCCAGACCCAACCATAGCTCCAGCTGCTTTTAGAGTGTCGTAATCCATGGGCATATCTAAATGCTTTTGAGTCAAGCAGCCTCCTGAAGGACCTCCGATTTGGACTGCTTTGAAATCGCAGCCGACAATGTTGCCATCTTCATCTATGACACCACCGCCGATTTCGCCGATGATTTCCCGCAATGTAGCCCCAAAGGGAACCTCGATGAGTCCTGTGTTGGCGACATGACCTGTGAGGGCAAAGGTTTTGGTGCCTTTGGAAGACTCCGTGCCGAATTTTGCATACTCTTCGGCACCCATTCGCATGACGATGGGAACAGTAGCCAGAGTTTCCACATTGTTTATAACAGTCGGCTTTCCGTGAAGACCTCTCTCTGATGGATAGGGTGGTCTGAGTGTGGGCATTCCGCGTTTACCTTCCAGTGAAGCGATGAGAGCGGTTTCTTCGCCGCATACGAAAGCTCCAGCGCCTTCTTTAACGGAAATATCAAAGTCCTTACCAGAGCCGAAGATGTCTTTTCCAAGGAAACCAGCATCCCTTGCCATGTCAATGGCTTTTTTTAGGCGGTCAACTGCCAGAGGGTATTCCATTCGCACATAGATATAACCTTCGCTGGCTCCAACTGCCTTTGCAGCGATGATCATACCTTCGATGACCACATGGGGGTTGCCTTCCATTATGCAACGGTCCATGAAAGCTCCAGGGTCTCCTTCGTCTCCATTACAGATGATGTATTTAATTTCGGAATTCTCAATACGGGTCAAATCCCATTTACGACCAGTGGGAAAGCCTCCACCGCCTCTGCCCCTCAAACCAGAGGCAAGAACCTCATCGCATATTTCCTTATCTGTCATTTCATTTAAAGCTCTACGTGCTTGAAAATAGCCACCATGGGCAATGTATTCGTCTAAATCACGAACATCAATCTTTCCGCAAAGCTCAAGGGTGAGACGGCTTTGTTTTGTATAAAAGGGTATTTTTTCCCTTTCATGGACAGTTTTCCCATCATGGGGGCTGGTGTACAATAGTCGATCCACCACGCCGCCGCCTACTATTGTGATGTCAACTATTTCCTCCACATCATCGGGGGAAACCTTAGAATATAATATACCATGGGGTTCAATTGTCACCAATGGACCCATTTGGCAAAATCCTTGGCAACCACTGACAACCAGTGCGTTATCACCCTTTTCTTCTTCAAGGAAAACGCTGACTGATAAACCACGGCTTTCGATGACTTCTTGGAAACGGTCAAAGGTTTTTAATGAACCACCGGCGATGCAGCCGGTTCCTGCGCAGACGATTATCCGTGTTTTACATTCTGCAATTGCTTCTTGGAAGTGCTTTGTACGTTGTTCCAGAGTTGCTTGTCTAGTCATTAGCCGCTTCCTCCTTGCGTATTTTTTCCAGTATCTCTGTAAGCTTTTCTTTAGTCATTGATCCGTAAACTTCATCGTTTACCATCATTAGCGGAGCAATTCCGCAAGCACCGAGACAAGCGACTATTTCCAGTGTAAAAAGTAGGTCATCGGTGGTGTTTTTATTTTCCGGTAAACCCAGCTCGCTTTTGAGCATATTTATTATGGTTTCTGATTTTTTCACATGGCAAGCAGTACCATCGCAGACCCGTATGACGTATTTACCCTTTGGTTCCAATGTGAAATGGGCGTAAAAGGTGGCAACGCCATATACGGCTCCCGGTGTGATTCTCAGAGCAGTGGCAACATATGTCAAGATATCCTCAGGTAAATAAGAATATGCATGCTGGATTTCTTGTAATATGGCAATCAAATGGTTCGGATTGCATTCATACTTATCCAGGATGTCGCACACTTGCTCAAACTTCGTTGCAAAAATCTGGCTCATAGATCCCCTTTCATCTATATAAGTTTGTACTTCATGATTTCACAATGCCATAAAGCAATTTAATATGCAATATGCCAAGAGCGATAGCGAAAGCAATTCACTAAAACTAGTAAAATATTACAAAAACGAATACATAACACACGATAATATGTGCAAATGGTACAAAGTAAACGCTTTGTTGACATGATTGTAGAAAAATTCATTGTAACAGCACTGTGTTGCACATTAATATCAATTAAACAAAAAAATAAGTCGCAGACTACACGCCAAAGCGACTTATTTTTCATGAATTATTTTATTTTGTGATATTAATGAAATAAGAGACTATACCAGTAGATATAAATCACTGGGCTAAAGCTGCATCGAACACACCCTTTACTATTTCATAAGACGCTGCACCTTCGTGGACCTTCACGTCATCGACATAATAAGTGGGTACATAATAATAATCATGCTGGTCTGCAATATCAGAATGGAGGTTCTCGTCTATTATCTCCACCTCAATATTATTATATGCAGGATATTGAGCATACAACTCATCCATCCAGCCTCGTGCGGCTTTGCAATATGGGCAGGTTGCCATTACGAACATTTTTACCTTTTTCATGTTTTGCCTTTCTTTTGCTTTAATATACTATATTGAGTTTCTCGCTCCCCTTTGAACTGCTCCTTAAAAAGCACAGGACCCTGTGAAGCAACATCACATGGTCCTATACTTTTTGGAGAATACTATGTCAACATATATCTAAAACCACTAGGACGCTGTGCGTCTCAGGTAGTAGACCAGAATATCAGCCGCTTCGGCTGTTGGTGTATGCGAAATTATTGTTTTCTAGATTTTTGCTCCCTTTAGTATTATCGTCATTATAGCCACAACTGTTAGCATAAACTTTCACATGAATTATTATAATCTCACCAGTATTTTGCCCGCAGTTGCCTCCAATGCCCGCAGTGCTGTTATTTCCTTCACAATATAAGCTACCACTACCTTCTATCAAAAGAGAGGTATCTGGCGGGACATTTATACCGGCAGCAAAGTTATTTTCTGAGATAACACTATTTTCACCAAGGAGTATCAGTTTGCAATTTAGTCCCGATACTCGAATAGGAGCAGTGTAGAGTTTTGAACACTTTATGCTTGCGTCCCTCAATGTCAAGCTTGTATCTTTATGAAGCACTAGGGCGAGGTTGTCGTTGGTTCCAGTTAGTCCAACACCATTTACTGTGATGTTCACAGGCTGTGTGCAAACATAATCTGTGATGTCATAAAGTCCTGCTGTGTCTATATTTCCGTTGGAGGGTATGCTTTTTTTTATAAAGGCTGTTGCGTTGTTCTTGATGGAAGGCAGGAGCATTAGCATAGCTGCAGTCATCAGTAAAGAAAAATAGGCGATATTCACAATCATGCTAGTGTCTTCCTTATGGCTTCTTCGGTAAGTAAACTATAATATTTCCAATATGAAATAAAAATACCCCAAAGCTGTGAAATCCTTTGCACAAAATACACCTCAGCAAGCCATTATTTTTTATTTATTTTTTGCACACTTTCTTAAGTAATATAAACCATGCAATTGCAAGGGTAAGCAATAAACTCTAGACAGCTAAACTGGTGAAAAAAAGACTAAAGAAGGTAATAATCCACATAAAAAGTTAAGAACCACACCCGAAAGCATGGCTCTTAACAAAACAAAAAAGGGGTAAACCTACTTAAATTCTAGAAATATTTGAACTTATTTTTCTCATATTCGTCTAGGATCCATTCGCTACGCTTGGCTCCCGCTTCGTCACCAGGACGGAAGAAACCGCCACCTGAAAACACTAAGGAACCTGCGGGTGCATATAAATCCATCACTCGGCTAACTTCTCCGCGAACTTCGTCTTCAGTGGGATTGGGGTTGTTCACTAGGAAACTTCCTGGTATGCCTTGGGGAATCGCTAGCTTCCCTTTGAAACGAGTGAGCAAGCCTAAAATATCATTCACATCTTGAGGAGCCCAATAATTGTATCCCATGTCCACAATAAATTGTGCGAATGGTTCAAAATATCCACAATTATGATGTTGTGCATAACAACCAGCTTCTTTAAATAGTGAAACCTCAGCTCGCCACATGGGCTCGAATATATCGAGAAATACTGCTTCGGATACGAATGGGGCTCTTTGATGGGCGATGTCATCCAAGCCGTGGTACATTTCTGGTTTGTAGTAATGTAGGTATTTTTTACCATTTTCTATATTGAGTTCCAGGAAGAAATTAAGGAGATCCTTGACTTCATCAGGCTCTTCTAAAATGGCGATTAGTCCTTCGGTGAATCCCATGAAACTCACTAGAGCTTGGAAATAACCCATAGTAACAGCACTATCAACGACTCGGATTACATTGGGGTCATCCCGTCCTTCGAGGTCGATTTTTGCTTGTCTTTCCCAATCGATTTCATCAAGGAGCGCAGGTCTTTTTACCACATCGCGCCATTTTCTAATGTCATCGAGCATGAAATGCCCTGGTTTCGGTATATTGCCCCCATCATTGATGAACTCCACACCGAAGATATTAAAGATTTTGCCATCGTCTTGTAATTTGCCAGTTGCGTGTGGTAAGGCTGAGTTTGCAACAGAACCACCCATCATTGCACGGCTGTGGGGCACATACTCATAGTCTTCGCCTCTTAGCATACGTAGAAAGTTTTCTTTTTCTGATAAAGTACTTGCCATATCGATACACTCCTAACATAAAATTTCGTTTGTTGTATTGATATTACACCATAACCACATAGATTTGCAAGTGAAATATTTATATAACACTATCCTATCTAGCAATATGATAATAGTTATATCACAATTTCTGGATAGAGCGGGAAGCGGGAGAGCAGTTCTTGGACTTGCTCTTTTGCTAATTTCGCTACTGCGGGGTCGGTTTCGTATCTTGTTCTGTTGCTTGAAGTGGATTCGGTGTGTCTGAGTAAGTTGTCGATGAGCTCCGCTATGATTACCATTTCACTCTCTCCCATACCCAGGGTGGTGACTGCGGGAGTACCGATGCGGATACCGCTGGTGTACCATGGACCGTTCACATCAAAGGGGAGAGCGTTGCGATTTAATGTAAAGCCGCTGTCCCGTAGCGCAGATTCGCCTTGTCTGCCACTGAGTCCGTATGTCTCCTGTACATCAAGGAGCATTAGATGGTTATCTGTTCCACCTGTGATAACGCTCACTCCTCGGTCGATAAGAGCCTGCGCTAAAGCGGCAGAGTTTTTCGTTATATTTGCTGCGTATTCTTTAAAATCAGGAGTATTCGCTTCTTTGAACGCAACAGCTTTAGCTGCCATAACATGGGGAAGGGGACCGCCCAAAAACAGCGGGCAGCCTTTGTCGAGATAATCCTTGTATTCTTCTTGGCAAAGGACGAAGCCACCGCGAGGACCTCTCAATGTTTTATGGGTTGTTGATGTGACCATGTGGGCATATGGAACAGGATTATAATCTCCATCGAAAACACCGCCTGCAACGAGTCCTGCAAAGTGAGCCATATCCACCATAAAGACTGCACCCACTTCGTCTGCTAGTTCTCTCATTTTCGCAAAGTTAATCTTTCTTGGATATGCGCTGTATCCAGCTAAAAACACAAGGGGTTTCACTTCATGAAGCTGCTCACGCAAAGCATCCAGATCCAGTAGCTTTGTTTCCCTATCCACAGTATAGCTATAGACATCAAACAATATGCTAGAATAATTATGGCGATATCCATGGGTGAGATGCCCGCCGGAATAATAATCAAGAGCTAGGAGTTTTTGCTTTCCATAAGCATCCCTAATTTTGTTAAAATCATCCCTGCTCATCTGAGCTATATCTTCAACACCCATATCTTTGAGCATTGTATCTTGTACTTTAGCAAGGAGTATGGATAAAAATGCGACCATGTTGGCATCGGCACCTGAATGGGGTTGAACATAGGCATAATCGGCTCCAAACAGCTCGCAGGCAAGTTTAACTGCTTCAGCTTCTATTTTGTCCACATTGTCGCAGCCTGCATAAAACCTATGGTATGGGTAACCTTCGGCGTATTTGTCAGTCAGCAAATTTCCCATTGCTGCTTGGACGGAAAGGGATGAAAAGTTTTCGCTGGCTATCAGTTTCAAATGGGTTCGTTGATCTCTCAGTTCGTTGATTATGCTCTCGGCTATATCAGGAGATATTTCCTTGACTTTTTCTATATTAGCAAGAAAAGATATTGCTCCTGCGTCTATTTTATCCTGAGGTGTGGCTGCTAGATAATTTAATAATAAGTTTGTAGAATTTGACATAGTTTTTACCCCTTTTATGTTGTTTTAAACAAGCAATCAAAAACGCCCCAAGCCGTTGGCTTGGGGCGAATCGTATTGATCCGTGGTTCCACCCAAGTTCGAAAGTAACTTTCGCTCTCAATGACACATGCTTCTCTTGTGCCTAATCCCTTTAACGGAGGAATGCCGTTGGTATCTACTCAGGTTTAATCGATGATAAACCCTTTGAACCCAAAACTCGGAAGCGCCTTCCATATTGCCTCATGAAGATTCGCAGCAACCATCTTCTCTCTGTAAATCAAACAATATATACTTACCTTCGTCATTGTCTTTAACAATTATGTAATTGTAATGTAGTCTAGCACATTTATAGATTTTTCGCAAGAGCTTTTTCAATTTTCATGATGATAAAAATAGGTAAAGTTAATAAAGCTTTCAAAATCAGAAATAGTTTTGTCACCACTCATAATTGCTTGCGCAGCTAGTAGCAGCTCATCTATAGCCACTGCAGCTCCAGAGGTTTCGGTAATCCTTGAGATACGGTCGATTTGATCTTGATATTTACCCGTAAAATGCCCTGACACGAACATAAAATAATAACCTTTTTCTTCTATACCGAAGTTTTCCCACCATTTGTTAGGATTTTCTTGTTCATCACGGCGTTGGTTTTCTTGGATATATCGTTGCATTTCATCCGCTTGATTTATCGGGAGACTATAACCTTTGGAGTATGCCTTAGTATCAATAATAACACCATAATTTTCGTTCAACTCGCTGGTGAAAATTATTCCATCTGGTTTTCGACTACCACCTAAATGTAGACCCTTATATCCAACTTCTTCAGTTAGCAATTGGAGTGTTTTCATTTCAAATAGTCGATTTTGCTGGCTGTCATAAGCTAAATCAATCAATGAGAGATAGTCATGCGGAAGATGAGTAATTTTTTCCCGTAGTTTATCTTTTAATTGCTCGTTTGATGATTGACTTTCATTGATTCGATCAGGAATCACAAAATCGTTTATTTCATCACGCCATGTATAATTATTTCCGTCAATGTCGATATCGAGTCCGATATTTTGAAAACCTTTGATATCATCGTGAACAACACTTGATGATGTCATAATACCATAACCTTCAAAAAAAGCTACGATTTGATCGCTTGATAATGTTCCTCTGCTCTCGCTAAGCCATTTAATTATCAAACTGCGACGAGTCCGAAGATACTCTCTACTATTTCCTTTTGTGGCAAGCATTTCGTAGCAAATTGTTTTTGGGATACGCTTATGGCGACTTGCACCTTGTGCTCTATGTAATGCTGTCAACCCCTGCGCTGTTATAACATATGCCTGTCCTATAGTTTCTATGTGAGTACTATTTTCAATAGTGACAGTTATGCTTTTGCGGATTTTTTCAACAAGGTCAAGCTTTTCAAGCCAACGAGCAATCATCCTTGCATATTTATCCGATGAACCTTCCCAATTATTTCGCATTTTGTTTTTATCGGATGAATTTGATGTGCGAGAAAGAGCGCGAACAAACACCGTTTGTGGCATACTGGTAAATCCATCTTCACTCGTAAAGCCCAGCTGTCTGCCAATTTCAAATTTCGTTAAATGTGCGTTTTCTTCTGCAAGTAAAGATAATACGCGTATTGCTGGTGGATATGATAGCATTGCTTCAACGATAATCATATGTTCATCATATGTTAGAGTTTCATTAGTACCACTACAAGCTGACAGTCTTAATCCGGATTCAGTTATTGAAAAAGTATCATCAGTATATTCATATTTAATGAAACCTAGACAGTGCGCCCATCGAAGAAAACCATCAGCTGTCCAATTATCGGTGTAAAGTTTCTTACCTTGCGCAGGTACTATTGCTTGAATTATTGCATCACAAGCTGCGGTTGCTCGGATTGTTTCTCCAGTACCAACTAAATTGTCATAACTCAATTTAAGCGGATTACTATTAAGTGCTGTAATTAATTCTTTTTTTCTGTTTTCTGCTGCGATAAGTGTTGGTAGAGTTGTGTACTTTATTTTTTGATGTATTGGGGAATCGGGGTCAAACACAGCAACTACATTGCAAAGACTTCGAAAGTTACTTGGGTTTTGTACCCAGCCAAATGTGCGAGATTTTGTGTTTGCAGTTTTGATGATTGTTATCATTGTAGTGCTTAAAAGTTCGTTATGAGAACCTCTTCGCTTTCCCCCCTTTTTGCGTTATAGCTCGCATTTGTGTAGCTGTTCTCGATATGGTGGACTGTATACTTTTTACACCATTCATTGAGTATTTTATTTTCATTTCCTTTGTGTGTTAAAACATTTGATAAAGCAAACTTAACGCTCTGTGTATCTAGTTTTTCCAGCATTTCATATAAAGCGATTTCCTGGGTTTCTTTCCAGTCTTTAAACCCGCGGTTACCGTCGTTATAACTTCCAGTTGTTATTAAATATGGTGGGTCACAATAAACCAAGTCATCCTGAGCAAGAGCAGACAAATCAATCTCAATAAAATCAAGTGCCGAAAAAACGATATCAATCTCTTTAATCCGCGCCAAGAAAGTAAGCAGGTTGTTTTTCATGTTTTCGGAAAACTGGCTACGATTTCGACCAAAGGGATTGTTATATTCTAAGTTATTATTAAAACGGAATTGATAATTAAATGAAAAGCATGTAAGTGTATATAAGTCGAGAGGATTTTTTGAATCATTATAATGATTGCGAAATTTCCTGAAGCCATCTTCGTTATCTTTGGACAAAGAGTATTCAGCTATTCTGTTTTCTATGTGATTTAGTATTTCTTCCGTATCGATTTGGAGAAAAGCATTATACATTTCGATTATTTTACTATTTAAATCGTTGCAAATTATTTTTTTTGCATTTACATTTATACCAACATTGCAACCGCCAGCGAAAAGATCAACGAATGTGTCAATTTTGTCTGGAAATATTGAGAGTATTTGTGGAAGTATCTTATATTTCCCACCTATGTAATTAAGTGGACTTTTTAAATATTTTGTCCTTTGGATAGGGTATTTGATGTTTTTTTCAGCAACAGACAATATCGGATAAACTTGAGTCTTTGGTATGTCTTTATTAATATAAAATATATACTCATATAATGTTTTAGTCTCGTTTGTTACTTTGCTTTTGTATTTTCGATAGGGTATATTGTACTGTCTATAGCTAGCATCGTCGCCATATCGTTTAAGGATTGTTTCGATTTGTTCTGATGACATTATTCCCTCAGTGCTATAACTCATGATGATATTTGAAAAATTCGCATTCGCGATGAGATCTTCATACACCTCCGTCACCTCTGACTTAACACTATATGCTGACTTAATATCATCATAGGGACGCATACCAGTAACACCGCGTATTTCTGGATTGTCATATCTTGATATTGTTTCCAGCAGATGATAATTCGGTGCATATTGTCTTGAATTGTATGGTGGGTCAATATAAAGTATGTCTCCTTCGATTTCGCGAATTAGTTTGTTCGCATCGCTATTGTAACTTTTGTTATTATGTCCATTGTCGAAAACTTCAAGCCGTGCCATTTCAAAAGTTTTATATGCGCGCTTATCCCATTGTTTTAAGTATGCTCCATATGTACCTGCAATGTTCGATACATATGGAACACCTTCTATGAGTGAAGCTAGTAAATGATAATACTCAACTTCATTGATAAGCTCAGAAATGTACCACGCTTCGATTGTGCTGCGTATATAATCTATTCTCATTGCATTGGATTTTGTTATATACATCCTATTACTGTTTTCGTTTGGGGCATAGTTGTCAGTTATAAAAAAACTGCTACACTCATTTGCACTCACATCAGCTTCTTCTAAGTATCTAAGTGGGTCTGTTATACCTATTTCGGATAACTTAAGATATGCTGGTTTATGGTTATTTTCCACCGTTGCTTTTTGTATCACATATGAAAAATGTAGAAAGTCATTTGAATGAATCTCGTATTTTGGCTTAAAATATTTAGCGACACTTCCTGTACCCGAGAATATATCGCAGAAAATGCGTTCATGACCAGATGCATTTTCGTTTATTACTGCCTCGATATTACCTAGCAATTGTGTTTTGCCACCAATGAATCGCATTTTATGCAAACCCCTTTCACATCCCAAAACATCCTTGCTTTGCATTGTAGCATATTTGGATAAATAAAATCAAGCAAAATATCATGCTTGATTTTAAAAAGTATATATATCGATGTAACGCATACTAGGATACACACCCAATGCTGATTTATACTTCTATTAAATTGTTTTCCATGGCTATGCGGATGGCGTCTACGTTGTTGTTGGCATCTAGTTTTAGGTATATTGATTGGAGTATTTTTTTTACTGTGTTTACTGATAAATATCTATTGTCGGCTATTTCTTCTCTGGATAAGCCTTGGTAGAGGTCGGCTAGGACTTCCAGTTCTCTGGGAGACAATGAAATGCTCTCTTCCATGTTTTGGTCTTTTCTATATGAAGCAGCTAAAGCTGAGACCTTTTTTGCGTAGATAGAAGCCTTGCGTTCAATGGATTTCAACCAGCCGTCTGGTATGCCATGATTGGGAACCTTTGCCATATCAGAAATGAGGGGGCGCATATGCTTACCCAGTTCGATAAAGGGCATTTCAAACACACCATCTAGAGATAAAGAATAAGCCATGGCAAATTCTCGTACAGCACCGGAGGCATCACCGGTTTGACTGCGTGCGACTGCTGACAATAAATGGAGCGCCAGCTCGCTGAGCAAAAACTGCTCATATGGACTTCTCGGTGACGAATTGTTGAGTACTATAAGAGCTTGATTATATTTACCAGAAGTAATATGTGCCTTAACTCCAACAAGTAACTCCCTGCTGGGACTGCGGACTTCGGAAGCTTCATCTTTCTCGTCCATAACTAGCCATGATGGTACCATTTTTGGCAAGCCGATTTGACAAAGGAAAAAGCCGGTAAACAAGTCGTACATAAGATGGCGATTCCAGAAATCCGTGTTGTCTAGGCTCTCTCGTAGTTGCTTTAAGGCTTCTCTCGCCAGGGGGTAGTCTCCTTCGTGTAGGGCAATGCGGAGCAGATAGTGTAAGGTCATAGACTCGACGCTATATTGATTTTTTTCCCGTGCTTTGGAAATGGCTATATTTGCGTAGCTTTTTGCCACATCAGGCTCATTTCTGAAAAAAGCAAGCTCGCATTGAACTAAATCAACAAAGCCATAGTACATACTATGGTGGGTTTTTTCTACAAAAACAGCTGTTTTTTCAGTGGCATCCAAGTATCTATCAAAATCAGCCATATTCGCACCAACTCCCACCGAACAAGCCAATGAGCGAATATCAGGTACGAAAAATGCGCCTTTTGCTTCCCTGAAGGGCAGTGAAGAGATTTTATAATACTCCATTGCTTTTTCAATGTATTTTGGTGAATTATATATGTGATTAGCAGTGCAAATATACATATCGATATATACTAAATTACTATAACTTGCATATAAAATACGAGTGGCAATTTGAGAGTCATTGCCTTCCCATTTGGAAATTGTATCCAATGCTCGACTCTGTGCGTCTTGGTATTTACCCATGCCAACCAAAAGCAATGGGATAAAAAAGTATTTTAGCATTAAAATACTGGGATTTAAGTTGTTTTTTTCATTTATTTCAATGTTTTCGATTATTTCTACAAAATACTCACAGGTGTCATGGGGGAGCTTAAAGGGATAAGAAAAGAGTAGTTCCACCATGCTATCGTAATCTTCTGCTTTTGACATATAATACATCGTGTCCAGGCAAAAATTGTTTTCAGCACACCAGCTTATAGCTTGCTTATATACATCACCCTTTTCATCAGTAGATAAAATATCTTGCTTGCTTTGTAGAAATTCCCAATACAAGGGATGTACCCGATCTGCTCCTGTAAAGCTGTCGAACCATACGAAAGCTGCAAGCCCGGGAGCATTATGCAAGATTGATGTCTCAAGAAATAAGTCTTTTAAAATGGAAAAAGGTAAATTCGACACCAGGGATAATTTCACCAAAAGCTTCTTAGTGGCATCTGGAAAATCATCATAAGCCTCTATTTCCATGAGCTTGAAAATGTTTTGCTTCATTGTGTCAAAGGCAAGTTCTAGATTTGTGGGTATTCTACCCAATACAAGGGAAAATAGTTGTATAGCTAGAGCCCAACCCTTTGTTGTTTCAAGGAGTTGGGGAAGGTTTTTTGCAGAAAAGGCGATGCTTCGTTGTTTGAAAAATTCCAATATTTCAGATTCTGTGAAACGAAGCTCGTCTTCGGTGATAATACTGACTTGACCCTTTGAAAAGAGCGAAACTACATTTATTTCTGGTTCTTTTCTGGATATAATAATCACGCAAGCTCCTGGAATTTGCAAATGAGCGCATCGCTCGGCAAATTTTAGAGCCTGCTCTGTGTGAATTAAATGGAAATCATCGAGTACAAGAAATGTTCTAATTGCGCGATGTTCTGCATCTTTGAGGATTTCGGCGAATTGCTTAAAGCGTGATTGGGTCTCTGGAAATCCGAACTCTCGCAATCTTTCTGCTAAATCCGGGTTGTCGAATGCCACGTTGTGAGTGAGATTGTCCCAATAGCGAGAGCCAATGTTGTCGGCTTCGGTGAGCTGAACCCATCTAATGACTGCATCTTCTTGCTTTTCAAGATAATGGCGAACAGCCAGGGTTTTACCATAACCCGCACCAGCTATTAAATAAACAAGTTTGCTGCTGGTGGCTCTTTCCAGTAATAAATCTATTCGTTGACGCTCCATAAACTGTGCTGATATAAATGAATTGGCGGGCAAGGCAGCATCGATTCCAATTGGCTCTGCACAACAATCTGTCATATATTATCACCTCCTCATTTAATTTATCGTAACTTTATGGTTAATAGTATACAATTATACTAATTAAGTTGAATTTTATCATTAAAGTTGCAATTATGATGTGTTGGATATACAATATGCATATGAATACAAAGCAAAGGTATTATACATATGCTCTTTTCCCGATGGGAGTTGTCCCATGAAGCAGCTTTTATCGGACAAGTTGGAGAGGTGATTTCATGATATATAATTTTGATCAAGTAATCGATAGACGTGGTACAAATTCGCTTAAATATGATTTTATGGTGGAGAGGGGAAAGCCAGAAGATACTATACCCATGTGGGTGGCAGATATGGATTTTGCTGCTCCACCAGAAGTGCTGGAAGACATTAAAAATGCTGTATACCATGGTGTTTTTGGATATACAGAACCTAAAGACGAATACTATCAAGCTGTGTCAAATTGGTATAATTCGCGTTTTCATTATCATGTTACCCAATTGGAGACAATAATAGCACCAGGAGTGGTGTATTCATTGGCACAAACCATTCGAGCTTTAACAAATTCAAAAGATGCAATAATGGTGCAGACACCTGTATACTATCCATTTTACAATATTATAACCGGAAACGGACGAAAGCTTGTAAGCAATCCCTTGGTGTATGAAAAAGGGAAATATTCCATCGACTTTTTGGATTTTGAAAGAAAAATCTCTGAAAATGATGTGCGGATGTTTATTTTGTGCAGCCCACATAATCCTGTAGGAAGGGTGTGGACTTGGGAAGAGCTGGAGATAATGAGCGATATATGTGAAAACAATGGTGTTATCGTTGTATCTGATGAAATTCATTGTGATTTTGTCTGGGAAGGGCATGAGCATAATTGTATTGCAACACTCAATGAAAATGCCATCGTGACTGCATCACCCAGTAAAACTTTTAATTTGGCAGGCTTACAGGTTTCCAATATTTTTGTTAAAAATGCACAGTATCGTGAGACCCTTAAGGCAGAAATTGAAAAGAGCGGATACACACAGTATAATATGCTTGGACTAATCGCTGCACAAAGCGCATACACCAAGGGCTTAGACTGGCTAGAGCAGTTGAAGACATACTTGGCAGAAAACATTAGTTTCACCAGAGAATACTTAAAGTCCAAGCTACCGATGATTCGACTAGTGGAGCCAGAAAGCACGTATTTGTTGTGGCTTGATTTTAGTGGAGTTGAGCAGGAGCAAGAAGTGCTGGAAAAACGACTTACAGAAGGAGCAAGAATTTGGATGAATAATGGTGAAATGTTTGGTGAAGAAGGAAAAGGATTCTTTCGCTTGAATGTAGCTTGCCCAATGTCAACCCTTCGTGAGGCACTGGAAAGGTTGGAAAAAGAGTTTGGTTAAGAGTTTAGGTAACAATAAGGAACAATAAACCTGCTGTATTTGTAGTGCTGCATCTGTTGCAATATGTAATGAAACAGACAATATATAAGGAAGTATCTTTAAAACATACGTGTGATGATAAATAAAGATACTTCCTTATTGTCGTTAATGGGAGTTTTTTATGTAGTTGAACTTATAGATCGTAAAAAATCCGTTTGTTATTGTTTAAAGCTATACCATTTTGTAGTGTATCCAAAGCTTCTTTATAATGTTTTTCCAACTGGAATAGATTTTCAAAATTGCTGCTTACACCCATGTATAGGTCGTGATGTTCAAAAAGCTCGCTGGTGTCTCGTCTCATCCTATTATTGCGAAAAGTATCATTTTTTGAACTCATGATTATAATAATGGAATCATTGTAAATCGCATATTTGTATGATTTGTATTTTGAAGCAAGAAGCTCCATTATTTGCTCCATGTCTGGCTTTTCGTTGGCATTTACTCCCGCTTGTATAATTGCGAGATAGAGCCATGGTTCAAAGCCATTGTATAAAATCCTGACATGGGGTGTATATAATTTTGTGTCGGTAAGCTCGCCATCGATGAGTCTTATAATCAAATCAGATAAATAATCCTTTGCATATTGAGTATAGTACTCATCATCCTTTATTTTCGCCGTTAGCTTATCAGCAAGGGCACTGAAAGCGACTAAATCATCTGCATCAAGATCATGGTTACACGCTACCATGACGATGTTTGCAACTTTCACCCGATTTTTATTATGTATATTGGCGTTTACCCTGTCGTACTTGAGTTGTTCGTGTTTAAGTACAACTATTTTTTCAGTGTTTGCAACATCAAAGGTAAAATATACATCGGCGAAAAGCTGCTGCATCTCGTTGCTGAAGGAGCCTCTTGTAACGAGTTCATTCCATATAGGGTCATCGGTTATAACCTCGGTATATGTTATCAATGTGTAATTTGTGTCGAACATTGCAATGGGATTTCTGAATATTTGACTTGCTGCTTCGAGAAGCTCCTTGATTTCCAAGTCTCGTTTTAAAACTCTTATTCTTTCCAACTTGCCCATTAACCAACCTACCTTTCCATTTGAGGCTTGCCCCTTGTTACCCCGTATAGTACATTTTGTTAAAATATATAGTACTTTATTTATTATTATAGCATACCTTTTTTTGGATTACCAGTATTATTTTTACATCATTGCAACAAATATGCGACTACATCAAAGTATCAGCAGCAATAATGAGCCATACTAGCTTAATAATCTAAATGAGTAGCACAATATATTGACATTTTGGCTTATGCTTAGTATATTAGAGGTACTTATTTCAGATTTGAAAAAGAAAGGAAAACGCAATATGTTAGAAAGAGTACCTTATGATTCAAAAGAAGTCAATAACGATTTGACTTATCCGCCTGCAAGAGAAGGAGCCCCACCCACTAGGAGATTCGACACACCGGTAACTCCCAGGGAGAATGTTTATGCCTTTTATGACAAAAACGATATGCCTTTGTGGATGCCTCTTGGAGCAGACAGAAGACTTTTCGCTCCCCGTTTGGATGCCGATAACATCGCCAGAGCCGCTGTTTATGATGCCACTCCATTGACCCCTGAAGAGATTGACAGCTTGGCAAAAGATGGGCACGTTGACAAACATGGAATACTTTGGAAGTATATCCCCCAAGCAACTGGCTCCATCGTTGTTCCAGGTAACCCCACTTTGCTTGATGCCAATGATTGGGAAAAAGTAGTCCAGTTCCCAGATGTGGATTCCTGGGATTGGGACACCTCCATCGAAGAAAACAAATCCATAGTAGAGCCAGAAACAAGGGCATTGAACTCATGGATACAAACAGGTCTTTTCGAGAGGCTCATCGCTCTGATGGATTTCGAGGGCGCAGCGATGGCTATGATCGATGATGATCAAAAAGATGCTGTACTTGCTTTGTATGACCGTCTTGCTGATATGTACATAGACATGGCGAGACATTATAAGAGAGCATACAATATCACAATATTCACCCTCCATGATGACTGGGGCAGCCAACGCGCTCCCTTCTTCTCCCTTGATACAGTTATGGAAATGATTGTTCCATCCCTCAGCCGCATTACCCAAGCTGTTAAGGATTTGGGTATGGTCTTTGATATGCACTCATGTGGTAAAAACGAAATGCTCGTGCCGGCGTATATCGCAGCTGGTGTTCAATCATGGAGTCCACAGCCAATGAATGACACATTTATGCTATTTGAGCAATATGGCGACAAGCTGATTTTCCCCTTATCTCCTGATATCCCAATTACTGCTCAAACATCTGAAGAAGATGCAGTTGCCGCTGCTAAGAGATTCGTTGCAAAATATGGTCCTCTGATGGAAACCAAACGCTTTAATGCTAGCGGTGGCTTCCTACCAATCTATACACAAACCCTCTATGAAGAAAGCAGAAAAATGTTCAGTTAAACAAAGTAAAAGGCATATGAATTAGTTTAACATAGCACTACATATTTCATTTGTAATGGAATTACTGGGAGACTCGGAAAAAAATCCGATTCTCCCAGTTTTCAATCGAAATATCTTTTGACATGATTAACCTAGTGTGGTAGTATACATATGCAAGCGAGTCTGATGAATTAATATAGCATATCTTTAGCTCGCTGCTTAGTATAAAAACAGTGATAACTCAAAGTAGCTGTTTTTCGTTTTTTTGTTCATCCTTTTGGATAATACTATTTTTTTGGAGGAAACCTATATGGCAGTACCGGCATTTGACCCGAAAGAACTGGAAGTAGTCAGGGAAGTTCCACCCCGCGTAGAGGGATTCCCACCCACTGTGCACTTTGCCACTCCCGTGTCCTATAAAGAAGGATACAAAGCTATGCTCAGCAGGCAAGCGATTTGGCAGCCAGCTGGACTGGAGACCACAAACTTCTGCCCGAAAATCAATCCCGAAAACATCGCCCGCGCATTTGTCATAGATGCCAACACGACCTCTGGAGCATTCGTCAATGCAGAGCATGGCGGAGGACCGGACTTCTTTGGTATCGAATGGGAATATGTCGCACAAGCCGGCGGTTCCATCGTACGCCCAGGCGAGCCTCTTTTGGCAGACGCCAACGACTGGAAAGAAAAACTCGTTTGGCCCGACCTGAAATCTTGGGATTGGGCAGGTTCTGCAGAGCTTAACAAAGAGTATCTCTCCACCACCAACTATGTGAACCTCTGGATTCTAAATGGTTTTTGGTTTGAAAGACTCATCTCCTTCATGGACTTCGAAGGTGCTTTGATGGCTCTGTACGATGAAGATCAAAAGGAAGCAGTCCTCGAGCTCTTTGACAAACTTGCTGATTTGGCGATTGAGCTTATTGACCTGAGCGTTGAGTATTTCCCAGAAATCGATGGCATTTGCATCCATGATGACTGGGGTGCTCAAAAAGAGACCTTCTTCTCACCAGACCTCGTTGCCGAAATGATAGTTCCTTCCATGAAGAAAGTCGTTGACCACATTCATGCAAAAGGCAGATTCGCCGAGCTTCACAGCTGCGGAAACATCATCAAGCAAGTTCCCAACATGATTGCTTGTGGTTGGGATCATTGGTCTCCCCAAACCATGAACGACACCCAATTGATTTATGAGCTTTATGGCGACAAAATCATCACCAGCGTTATCCCCGACAACGCTGCTGGCATTTGGCAGCTCAGCGAAGACGAGCAAAAAGCAGCTGCACAAGCATATGCCGACAAATTCTGCAAACCAGGCAAACCTTCATATCTCAGCGGCGTTGGCAGAAACCCAGTAGCTTTCAGAACCGCGCTGTATCAAGCTTCCAGGGAAAATTATAGCAAATAGATAAATATTCCAATTACAATTAACGATTCGGATGGAGTCACATGGCTACATCCGAATCGTTTTTTATGAAATGTATTTCGTAGGACGCGGCATTTGTAGTACGCAGCTTCTGTAGGGCGCGGCTTCCCAGACGCGCTGCAAGCATTCACGGCAACTCCGGCGGCGCGTCAAGGATGCCGCGCCCTACGAAATACATTGGTAATTTGGCGATATACGATTTATCACCGTATTTTAATAGATTGATACGAGCTAAAAATAAATATAAACAACGCGGATGAAGGGTTATACATCCGCGTTGTTTTTTTTGATTATATATTTATGTAAGTATTTTAACTGGTTGCAGGTGAACCTGCGGCTGCGGCAGCTGCTTTGGCAGCGGCGGCTTCTTTGTTTTTAATAGCGCATTCCACGGCATAATCCTGTTTAACTCTATATCCGAATGTGAAGAGTAAACCAGCCATTGCCCATAATATGATGGGGATTGTAAACCAAATTTTTACGAAACGGCTTGTGTCAGCCATGGTGCCACCAATGCCTTCTATGTACTCATATCCAGTATTGTTTAACATCCAGGCGGTGAAAGGTCCAGATATGATGAAGCCCATTTTAATCGGCAGGTTGGATAGCGACATGATAAAGGGACGGTTGTCAAGTCCTGTTTCATAGAAGTCCACCTCTGCAGCGTTAACCCAAAGTTGATTACCCCAAGCTCCGCTCAAGCTAGTTGAGATGGAATTCATCCAACTGAAGACCATATAGTGATAGGGTCGTCCGTCAGCAAAGAAGAATATTGCGAAATACCAACCAACTGTCCAAAAATAGTTTATGACAGAGGTCTGTTTAGGCACCATTTTTCTTGCGATTTGTGGCATGAACATTGATAGTCCCAAAGACACAAAGGAGCCGACTGTTGCTTGGAACGCCTGAAGATTCATGTTTTCAACAGAGTAGCGCCAATAGTATTGGGTTCCAGATGACATAACCTGACCTGCGATACCTGTGAGCATGGAGCATCCAAGGAGAACCATCAATGGAAAGCTCTTTGCTGCAGAAGCATACATTTTTAGTGGGTTGGTTTGAGCACCTGTTGCTGTGGGTTTTGGTGTATCTTTTGGTTCATAGGGTTTTGTGAAGATGTATAGCACTGTGACAGCTGCGAAGCTCATGCAAGCTAGTATGATTGTCATGAGTGTGTAGCCTCTACCGAAGCCAAGTTGACTATTGAGGAATGTAATTGCAGGCATTATCACTGCCGAGGTGACAATCCTCCATGCAGAGCTTACGCGGGTGGTCATGGCAGTTATAGCAAGACGGTTATAGGGGTTTGGTCCAACAACCTTAATTTGCAAAGTACTGACCGAGACTGTAGCAAAGTTCATCGGGAAATGGATAAAGCAGTAGAATATCGCAACAATGGCGAGCTTTGCACCTATGTTAACCGGAGGATTAAGGAAGCATGCTATTGTTCCCAAACCAGAAACAACGTAAGTACCCCAAACCCAAGGCCTCATGCGGGCTTGACGCTGGATTATGGGACCAGCAATCAGTGAAACTGCTAAATCTGCAAAACGTGCAACGGTAACAACCGCAACAAAGTTGTTAATGGGTATGCCAGCAAATTCTGTTAGGAAGAATTGCATATGGGTTAGTGCCATTGTTGATGCTGTTGAATTGAGTAAGGAATATATGGCATAAACCCATGGCATATGTCGCGCTATGTCTGCTTTGGTGAAGGTTGGTGCTGCGGGTGCAGCGGGAGCAGGTGTATTTCCGCTCATAAATAATCTCCTTTTGATTTTATTGTTTCCCTATGGAAACTGGAGCAAATAAATGGTATTGCATATTAATTTTTCAACCAATGCCCCCTTTCAAAAGAGTATTTGTCGGGAAATATTTATGTTCAAATAGTGAAAAAACCAAGTCCGCAATTTTGGTTTTCATAGCCAGCGGGTATATTTGAAACAGTCAGATATTTCTCTTTTACTCCGTTTACACATTGTAAACACAGACTTTTCCAGCATTTTACAACTAAATGATGTAATGATGCCATATATGTGGGTGATGCATCTACATTGTGTATACCAGAGTTTATGATTTATATTAACATAATCATCATATGTTGTCTAGCATTTTGTGAACAATTTATTAACTGAGTCAATCGAGATTACTATCTGTCCATTTGAAGTTCATATGGACAAAACTTTGTATAGCGTTTATACTGTTTTCATAACAAAAATAAAAGGAGTGTTTTAGATGAAGTATTCCATAAAACAGGTAGTAGCGACTGCGATTGGTTCTGCTATATTTTTCGTATTGGCAAGGTTTGTATCCATACCGATATTTGCCAACACCTATCTCACGCTCCAATATGCAGTATTAGGTTTTTTTGCAGCAGTATTTGGACCATTTTGCGGTCTGCTCATTGGACTAATTGGGCATACTCTCACTGATTTAGCATTCGGCTGGGGAATATGGTGGAGCTGGGTTATTGCCAGTGCCGTTGTTGGATTTTTGTCTGGATTCGTTGTTAAATCAAAAAAAGCGGAGGAAGGTGCATTGGAAAAAAGCGACCTCGTCCGTTTTATATTTGGTAGCCTACTTGTCCATGGCATCTCATGGGGGCTTGTTGCACCAGGGCTTGATATAGCAATATATGCAGAGCCAGCCAACAAAGTCTTTATCCAAGGTTTGATTGCTGGAGCCGGAAACTTTGTGTTCACAGCAGTTATTGGCACAGCATTATTGGCAGCATATGCTAAAACTCGAGTCAAAACAGGAAGCCTAGGATGAGCAATTCTCTCATTGAGTTTCGGAACTTTTCTTTTCAATATCGAGCTCAAAAGAACCCAACCCTAGTGAATATAAACCTGCGCATTGAAAAGGGTGAAAAAATCCTCATTGCAGGTCCCTCGGGTAGCGGAAAAAGCACATTGGGTAGCTGCCTCAACGGACTCATTCCTTTCAACAACCCCGGAATCATCACAGGGGAGCTGCTTATAGGGGGAAAAGCACCAACTAGCGTTTTCGATTCATCTAAATTAGTTGGTACTGTTTTGCAAGATACCGATGCTCAGTTTGTTGGGCTCACCAGTGCAGCAGATGTTGCCTTTGCCCTTGAAAATCAAGCCATACCGCAATCGGATATGATACGTCGAGTCTATAATACCTGCGAGGAGGTTGCTGCGAACCAATATGCCATGCTAGCTCCCCATAACTTGTCTGGGGGACAAAAACAGAGGGTTAGCATGGCAGGGATCCTCGTTAATGCAACTCCAATCTTACTTTTTGATGAGCCCCTGGCTTCCCTTGACCCATATACAGGGAAACTAGCAACGGAGCTGATCGATCGAATTGCTCAAAGGTCAAAATGCACAGTTATCATCATTGAACATCGCATAGAGGATGTGTTGCACAGGCACATAGATAGAGTGATACTCATGGACAATGGGCGCATCATCGCCGACTGTAGCCCAGATGAAATTGTTGTGTCTGAGCTTCTAGATGAGGTGGGTATCCGTAAACCTTTATATGTTAAAGCACTCGAACGAGCAGGTGTAGTGCTGCTTCCTGATGATAAACCTGGTAATTTGGAATCGTTGGTATTAACAGATACTGATAAGGAGTCGATTCAGAAATGGGTAAATCAAGCAGTCTCGCAAGAGCTTAAGACGACTAACCATCAGGAAGAGACTCCACTACTGGAGCTACTTGAGACGAGCTTTTCATATAATATTACAACTAAAACAAAAAAGCTTGTGCTGGATAATGTCAGCTTCAAGCTATTTGCTGGTGAAATGACTGCCATCATCGGGGCTAATGGAGCAGGAAAAAGCACCTTGGCGAAATTAATTATTGGATTTGAAGAACCCGATACTGGAAAAATTATATATAATGGCGAAGATATGTCTGGGCTGACTATCCCAGAGAGAGCAGAGCGGATAGGCTATGTGATGCAAAACCCGAACCAAATGATTTGTAAACCCATGATATTTGATGAGGTTGCCTTGGGTTTGAGGGTTCGTGGTTTCGGAGAGCAAGAGGTTAGAGAACGTGTGGAGTCTGTCCTGGAAGTCTGTGGATTATCGAAGGTGATAGACTGGCCAATTTCGGCACTCAGTTATGGGCAAAAGAAACGAGTGACAATAGCGGATGCTCTTGTGCTCAGACCCCAGATATTGATACTAGATGAGCCAACAGCTGGACAGGATTTTAGGCATTATACAGACATCATGGAATTTCTTCTCTCCCTCAATGCCAGTGGTGTTACTGTTGTTTTAATCACCCATGATATGCATCTGTGCATAGAATATGCAAAACGCGCTCTTGTTTTTAGCAATGGGGAGCTTATTGCAGATTGTCATGCATACGAAGCATTGTCTGACCCCGAACTTGCAAAAAAAGCAAGCCTTCGTGAAACAAGTTTATATGAATTGGCTAGGTTGTGCGATATAGAAGACCCGAAATCATTGGTGCGCGCTTATTTATCATAGCATAAATATTACGAGAGTGGAGCAGGTTCATTATGACATCATTTGGTTACATACCAAGGAAAACGATTGTTGATGAAATGTCTGGAGCATCTAAGATTTTCCTGACCCTTGCCATGAGCATTTCAGCAATGATAACCTTTGATACTCGCTTTTTGCTACTTGTGATTGCTGTTTCCATATCATTGTTTATTATGGCTAAAATATCGTTTAAGGAGATAAAGGCTATCTTGGTCTTTATCTTTGTTTTTTTGCTAATCAATAATATTGCTATTTTTCTTTTTGCCCCTGAGCAAGGAGTTTTGATATATGGGACTCGCAATGAGCTGCTTCGGATTTCAGAAAGATATACTATTACAGTGCAGCAATTGTATTATCAAATGAATGTGACCTTGAAATATTTTTCCATAGTTCCCATTGCCTTGGTTTTCTTTTTAACCACCGACCCGGCTGAGTTTGCCTGGTCTCTTAACACTCTTGGGGTGAGTTATAAAATTGCCTATGCTGTTTCCCTAGCACTTCGATATATTCCGGAAGTCCAGAGAAATTATCGAGACATCAGCCAAGCACAGCAAGCTAGGGGAGTAGATATATCAAAAAAAGCACCTATTAAGGCGCGATTAAAGGGAGTTTTAACCATATTGTTCCCCCTTGTTTTTTCCAGTCTCGATAGAATTGAGCAAATAAGCAATGCAATGGAAATGAGAGGATTCGGACGGGAAAAGAAACGAACTTGGTATTCTGGGCGGTCTTTTATATCATATGACTATATAGTCGCAGTAATAGCTATTCTTTGCATCGGGCTTTCCGTATACACCATTGTTCTCAACAATGGACGTTTTTACAATCCTTTTATTTAAACAAATGATATGGAAAAATATCTTGACATTTTGGTAAAATATTCTATATACTCATTTTATAGAGTATATGGTTAAAGTAACATATTAAATATCGAAAGTAGCAACTTTGTCAAAACCGTGGAAAACTCGCATAGATACTATATTCCCAATAATAACATTGTTTGGTGAGTACCGCCAAACTAATGTGATTATAGTCCAGCGGATTATGTGTAAGTCATAATTTAATCACTATAATTTGATTAATCAACTATGAATTATAACTTTTCCGTAATGCAAAAGGCGCAGTAGCGTCAATTATAAAAAGGAGGAATATAATTTGCTTACTACAGGAGAAAATTTCCTTAGAGCAGCAAGAGGACAGGTTCCAGAATACCTGCCAACTTACAGCCTCTTTTGGGGAATGAACGGCGCACCATTTTTTAGACCACAACCAGATGAAAATGGTGTAATGCGCAACCTATTTGGTGTCGAATCTGTTAGAGACCAGGGCGGGATTACAAATGCAGCGATGCCAAAAACATGGGACTATGTATTAGATGACATTAGAAAATGGGGTGATGTCATAAAACTACCAAATCCCGATGACATTACTCAACGCGAATGGGAAGATGCCGCAAAAGAAGCCAGAGACAGGCACGATTGGGAGCTTCCCTTTGGTGGTGGAGCTGGTAATCCAGGAGTATTCCAAACACTTATGGGAGTAATGGGTTTCCAAGAAGGTCTCATGGCTTGCTTGGAAGAGCCGGATTATGTTAAAGAGTTCTTCGCATATATTGGTGAATACACCACTAAAATGGCGAAAAATCACGCATTCTACTATAAGCCGGAGTTTACAATCATTGGTGACGACATTGCCCATGAATATGCTCCCTTCGTTTCCTTGGAAGTCTTTCAAGACATCTTTGCACCTTGCTGGAGAGCTTATTATGACATTTATCGTGCTGATGATGTTGTCTGTGGACATCACAATTGCGGCTGGTTCGAACCCTTCCTTGATGATCTTGTTAGTATGGGTGTTACATTCTGGGATCCGGTGCAGTCTTCCAATGACACATTCGCAATAAAAGAGAAGTATGGCAACGGTCTTGTTATGTGCCAGGGCTTCGAAAGTCGCTTCACAAAAAAAGGTACAGTTACCGAGGAAGAAATTAGAGAACAATTCCGTGATTATGTCACAAAAATCGCAGTTGGCGGAGGATGGGCGTATACAGGCAGAGGCGCGCGTCGTCCTGATTTACCACCACTGGAAACTCCAGAAGAACAACCAGCTTTTCAAACAATGACCGATAACTTCTACCTTGATAGAAGAATTGGCGAATGGGTAAGCGATGAGTTCCAAAAGATGCAATACACTTTCTATAACTAGCATATGTTAAAGCAATAAATTTTACTTGATTAAAAAACTGGAGGAAATCGTATGTTAACTACTAGAGAAAATTTCCTTAGAGCGGCAAGAGGGGAACAACCGGAATATATACCCACTTATAGCCTCTTTTGGGGAATGAATGGCGCACCATTTTTTAGACCACAACCAGACGAAAATGGTGTAATGCGCAGTCTCTTTGGCGTTGAATCTGTAAGAGACCAAGGCGGAATTACAAATGCAGCAATGCCAAAAACATGGGACTACGTATTAGATGACATCAGAAGATGGGGCGATGTCATAAAACTGCCAAATCCTGATGATATTACCCAACGTGAATGGGAAGATGCTGCAAAACAAGCCAGAGACAACCACGATTTTGAGCTTCCCTTTGGTGGTGGAGCTGGTTCTCCAGGTGTCTTCCAAACACTAATGGGCGTTATGGGTTTCCAAGAAGGTCTCATGGCTTGCTTGGAAGAGCCGGATTATGTTAAAGAATTTTTCGCATATATTGGTGAATACACCACCAAAATGGCAAAGAATTATGCATTCTATTATAAGCCGGAGTTTACGAACCTTGCTGATGACATAGCTCATGAGTATGCTCCCTTTGTTTCAGTGGAAGTATTTCGTGACATCTTCGCTCCTTCATGGAGAGCTTACTATGACATCTTTAGAGCTGATGATGTAATATGCGGACATCACAATTGCGGCTGGTTCGAGCCCTTGCTTGAAGACCTCGTCAGTATGGGTGTTTCTTTCTGGGATCCAGTACAGTCTTCCAACGACGCATTCGCAATAAAAGAGAAGTATGGCAATAAGCTTGTTTTGTGCCAAGGTTTTGAAAGCCGCTTCATTAAAAAAGGCACTGTCACTGAGGAAGAAATTAGGACAGAATTCAGGGATTACATCACAAAAATGGCAGCTGGCGGAGGATGGGCATATCTAGGTAGAAGCGGACGTCGTCCTGATTTACCGCCTCTGGAAACCCCAGAAGAAGCACCGCCCCCAGCGACTGGATTTAACGACAACTTCTATCTTGACAGAAGAATTGGTGAATGGACAAACGATGAGTTCATGAAGATGCAATACACATTCTACAAATAGCATTAACAAGCATTTTTTTGGAGAAACAAAATATAAGTACGGGGGCTGAGTAAAATCAGCCCCTTACTCACAATCATACTTTCTAGAGAGGATTGGTGCAATATGGGTGTTATTCTACAAGCAGAAGGACTGAGTAAAACTTTCCGTCTTTCAGCAAAGCAACAAAAGTTGCAAAAGACCAAGGAAAAAGTCATTAAAGCTGTAGATGATTTATCATTTGAAGCCAATGAAGGAGAAATATTTGGGTTGTTGGGTCCCAATGGAGCAGGTAAAACAACCACACTGCGAATACTTGCTACACTGATAAAAGCGGACTCGGGAGAAGCAACAATCGATGGAGCTAGCATCAGGACACAGCCAGAAATAGTTCGCTCAAAGATAGGCTTTCTCACCAGCGAATTGAAGCTGGAGGATTTTTTTACACCGAATTATCTTTTCGACTTTTTCGCCAAACTCCACCACATCGATGCAGCGAAAAGTAGTCAACGCAAAGAAGAGCTTTTCAAAAAGTTCGGTGTGGACGAATTTGCCGAAGTGAAAGTATCGAATCTGTCCACGGGTATGAAGCAAAAGGCATCATTGGTAATTTCCATTGTCCATGATCCCAACATCATCATTTTTGATGAACCCACAAATGGACTCGATGTCCTCACAGCGAAGGTTGTTACTGATTTTCTAATAGAGTTGAGGGAACAAGGAAAGACGATTATTGTTTCTACACATATATTCAGTCTAGTGGAAAAGATATGCGATAGGGTGGGGATAATCATAAATGGGAAAATGGCTGTCTGCGATACATTGAAAAGTCTTGTGTCAGATAAACCTCTAGAGGATGTTTTTTTCGACATATATTCACAGGAAGTTGGTGATACACTATGAAAAAGAAAAGCAACATACTAACAGTGACAAAGAAAGAAATCGCCCGCTTTGTGGGAGATAAACGTATGATCATGATGATTTTGCTCCCAGCTGTAATGATATATGTGATGTATTCGTTCATGGGGTCTGCTTTTACTAACCTTTTTTCTGTGGATGATGAATATTCACCAATAGCTTATACAGTGAATCTACCGAGACCTTTCATCCCAATGCTTGAAGCCACTGGGCTTGAGATAATAGAGGCAAGTGACAGGGATGTAATACAAATTAAGGAATATATATCGAAAAAGCAAGGGGAGTTGCTACTGGTTTTCCCAGAAAATTTCATCGAAATCATCAATGATTATAATGTTCAGACTTCAATGGTTCCTGCGCCCAATGTGGAGATATATTTTAACTCCTCTGATATCAACTCTGCAGGAGCTTTTAACAATATCATTTTAATTTTAGACAATTACGAAGCATCATTGGTAAATAAGTTCGATATAAATAGGGGTATATTAAATGCAGATTTAGTTACAGCCGATGACTTGTCTGCAAGTATTATGTCCATGATGATGCCAATGCTTTTGCTGATGTTTTTATACTCCGGCTGTGCTTCCCTTGCTCCCGAATCTATAGCTGGTGAAAAAGAACGGGGTACCTTGGCTACGCTCTTGGTGACTCCTTTAAAGCGAAGCGAGCTTGCCATTGGAAAGATACTCAGCCTTGGCTTGCTGTCATTACTTTCTGGTTTTGTCACAGCATTGGCAACGATACTCTCTCTACCAAAACTCATGGGTGATGCAGCAGAGTTCATGGACACGGGAATCTACAACGCAACAGATTACCTGCTGCTAGCTTGTGTGATTCTCTCCACTGTTTTACTCTTAGTCACACTTATTTCCATCATGTCTGCCTTTGCAAAAACAGTTAAGGAGACGACTGCAGTTGTCACCCCCTTGATGATTGTTATTATGCTCATTGGTCTAAGCGGGATGTTCAGTAGTACTGTTCCGGACAGTTTATACTTCCTAATTCCCCTTTATGGCAGCGTCCAGAGTATGAGCGGCATTTTTTCCATGAGCTATTCCACTATAAATATCGCCCTCTCCTGTGCAGGCAACCTGCTACTAGCTTTTATCGGAGCTTTCGTCCTAACAAAAATGTTCAACAGTGAAAAGGTAATGTTTTCAAAATAGATGAATTCTAAATAAATTATGCCTCCAATACATTTACTGCATATAATATACGCCATTATATGCAGTAAATCAATTTATTTCTTTGCTTTTCTGCATATAAGATTGGTATTTATATGCAGAAAGCAACTTGTAAAAGACTATATTAAATACAATCAGCACGATATTGTATGTTTTATCCCCTGTTTTCAGCTATAATGCGTAATACCAATGAATTATACCTGTTCTCCCATCTTCTATTTCCACATAATACCATGCGCCACGGTACCACCACTCTACTTCGCTCATTTCGATAAGTGTAAACCTTTTCCCTGCAAAGAGACTATCGTAGACATCGGAGTCGATGGTAACTCTATTGGGATAATGTGTTGCATTTAAAATCAACTCCTGAGCAAACTCATCAGATGGGATGCCCTCGGTTTCATAAAAGCAAAATCCAGTGTAATCATCAGCGAAAGTAAGTGTCAACCCTTTTACGGATAGTTGTATTTCTTCCAGTTTCCAATCTTTCAATTCATAGTATGAACGCGCTATTAAAGGGTCTGATATTCGCCCATGAAGATTAGCACCCGTGCTATCAGTTCCGACTATTTTTCCATTGCCATCGAAATGAATCAAGCTTATGAATTGAGCAATTTGGCATACTGAGTACCCATCGTAATGATATATGGTATTAACAAACCAGTCATTGACACCAAATTCCACTGCCAGGATCTCTCGAAATCCATCATTAATATCAATATCAACTATATGTAATGATGTAGGTTTGTTGTAATTTTCAAAAGGAATTTCAATCCCGTCGATTAGCAAGTATTCTTCTGTGAAAATGATGGTAGTGTTTTGTCCTTCAATGAGGGAAACGGAGTATTCACCGAAGGGTAATTGTGTATCGGAGTAATAATTAAGAGCTCTAAATTCGCTGTCTACTTCAGCGAACCTGACGATATTTTCGCTTAGTACTCCAGTACCGTCATTTATCATGGGTATAGGGGTAGATTCACTTGCTTCTGATGCGAGGATTTGCCATGCGCCGTTATTCATTTCCAACATAATGCTGCTTTCGGTTGAATCTTCGTTAGAAATTGTTATTCGATTGTCTGAAACTTCGAATAATGTTTTGTACGCGTTGTCGTCCTCGCCCAGCTCTGATATGAGTAAAGCATATACCTGCTCTTGCGATTCGTGGAAATTATACTCTTGGATAGATATACTCCAGTACCCATTATCTAGCGGATACTCGACAGATGGTGAAATGTTGACAATTTCATCACCATATATGCTATACATTATTATCGAATATGTATCCTCATGTTTTCCGACATTGTTATATTGTTTCATATATACAGCAACAATCCCATCCTCGTCAAAGAAACTATATCCCATTATTGTTCGCATACTCGCTGCGTTGTTTGTTGTATTGGCAATTAGCAGACAGCTGACTTCGTCTTCCGTCCAATATTGGAGAAACAATCCGTCAAAGGCTCCCATAGTGCTTTCTGTGTATCTGCTGTTTAACTCAACAATTCGGAATGTGGTTTTGTTTGTTTCATGTAACTCAGAGAAGGTAACAGAGAACCCGGTTTGCAAATCTGCAAGCTGCTCGAGTTCGGAATCGAGGTTTTGGATACTCTCCATTTGACGCAAAATATCAGATAATAATGTGTGAAGCTCGCTAAAGTATGTATAATTATCATACCCGCTCTGGCTTGTTTCATTATCGTAGCTGATTGTCGATTGTATAAAATTTTCAAGCATTATTTCATATGAAGCATCGACATGGTTGTTTTGTGCTTCATCAAGTGCAGTTATTATTTGTGCGTCAAGTTCCTGGGCGATGGAAGCTATAGAAGCATTAGGATTATTACTGTGAATATATACACACACATTGCTCCTAACAAAATACAGCATATGAACGTACCCAAATGCCACATCTCCTACTGTGATACCTGACACCTCTAGTGCAGGAACTTCTGGAGCTTCTGTGTTTTCTAAAAGTAATGTCAACCATGCGTCTTGTGCTTCCTTTGTTGAAGAGTATATATTTAGCTCTATCCAAAAACTCCACGATAAACTCTCTGAAGTGTATCCAACAGTTGTTTTATTCACGTTATCTGCTATTGTGGATCGACTAGTATATAGGAGATAATCTGGCTCATAAGATTCTGGGAGCATCAGTTCAGATATGCAAAATTCGTATTCTTGTATTTCGATAACAAGCATTTCAGCATACGATATATTTTCTTCCTTATCTATTACCTTTAAATTTGTTATATTACTCCTATCTGTTCTAATATTTGCTTTATTACATGAAGCGAGTACGATAACTGCTAGTATGATAGTAAAACTGATTGATAGTAATAAATATCTTTTTCTTTTCATTTTATATCTTGCTCCCATATTCGCATTGTCCCCTTTTTGAATAATTTTTAGTAATTGTATCAGCATTGTGATACAATTACTAAAAACAGGAGGAGTGACCATGTTTATTATACAAATTAGACCAGTTAGAGATTTAAGAAATAATTATACTGAAGTTGAATCAATGCTGGAAAAAAGAAATCCTGTCATTAAAACAAAAAATTGGCGTAGTTCAGCTGTGCTATTTAGTATTCAAGATTTTGAAGAATATGAAGAATTTTTACACACTAGATATGTTGCACAAAAACTGAGAGAAGCAGAAATAGAAGCGCAATTGCCTGGAGCTCAATGGTACGATTACAAGGAAGTGCTTGATAATCTTCGAGAAAAGTATAATGGCCTATAATGTCACAATTCTCAGTTGCTTGTGGATTGTATGAAATTTTCAAGTATTTGTGTTTGCTATTATTAGTTAGCTTCTTGTTATTTCGTCCATAATTTGCTGGACTGACTTGCATGTGTCATCGAATGTAATGTCTTTCGCATATTCAAAGTCTTTTTGATACCTTTCCCAAAAGCTGCGCATCTGTGGGTTTTCGCGTATATTTCCGACTATGTTGATGTATTGCGCAAGTATAGTCCGGCTGCCACGCTTGTTTACTGTTTCGTCAAGAGCTTGCCGCAGCATGGTCATGTCACAGTCACTACTGCGCAAGGTGTACAGGATGTGTATGTCGTAAAAATCCCTCGGCCTTGTGTTCGCTATGTTCCGCGACAATACTGTTTCGATCTTCTTTGCAAGTATCGTCTCCAGATTATATGCGAGAATTGATATGCTGCGGTCGTCAAACATAAGGCTGATGGAATACTCGATCTCACGGGGAGTGATTTTGTCGCCTGTGGTTACATCGACTGCCAGTGGTACGGACAGTGGTGGGTAACTTGCTATCAAGCTGACGCGCAATCCAGGGTAATCGTCAAGCTCTCGTATGTCGGATATTTTTTTTATTGAGAACGAAACGTCGTCTTCTACGCTTATGGCGCAGATTTCCTTGAAAGCATTATGGAGCGATTCATGAGTCAGCGGCAAACCTTTTACGGTTGTATCCAAATCCATCGTAGCTCTTGTATCAAGCCCGACGATAGCTGCGATAAGGAAACCGCCCTTTAGTATGAAGTTTTGCTTGTATGTTGAGAGGGATATGCGTTCAAGAAGCCGTTCCATCATGTAGTTCTGCATAACAAGCTGCGCGGAAATGCGATTCTCCTGCGATTTCTTCTTGATGAACGCTTTCAATTGCATAGGGTTTTTCGTTATCACAGCAGAACCTCCATATATCTGAGTATTTTCGGCTTGACGCGCAGCCGCTCTGCGAACCCGATCAGTTTTGCCATATCTTTCTCTTTAGATACGGTATAGGCTTTCATCGCCTGATTCACAAGCTGGATGTCGCAAGAGTTATTGCCTTTTACAATGTCGCACAGCGTCCTTTCAATGTCATATACGCGAATGGGGTTTCCTGCGGACGAGTTGAGTTCGATAATTCCTAAATCGTATATTTCTGGAGTTACAAACTTCGCTTTCGCATTATGCTTTTTCAACCCCGATGCATTGTAGCCATGCGGGAACGTCAGCGTGTAGCTTATCGGCGTCCTGTCGGATAACCCGTGCAGGTACAAAGCCGTTTCATTTGAGTAAACACCTTTCGTGAATTGGTATTGCAGGAAGTACATCTCATCCTCCCACACTTCCGGCAAGGCGTATATGCCGCGTCCTACGCGATATAAACGATTAGTCGCAACAAGTTCGCTAAGCATCCTCCGCTGAATCCCCGCCGCTGTTACTTGTGCAGTAGTAATGATTCCATTGTTTTCGCCCAGCATTGAGAAGATAGCTTCATGTCCGTTCAGTAAAATCACCGCCTTAATGAACAAATACGCTTCATATTATAACATATTGTAGCGCAATAGTTCAATAGCTTTTTCACAGTATTTGAATTTGCTATACTTTACTGATTGTCATTAGCGATTGTGTTTCGTTACCACTTGTGATAAACTTCCGACTAGAGAGGAATGATGCGTTATGAAAAAGCTGCTGGTAATTATACTGACTATCTTGCTACTGGTAGCAAACAGTTATACAAACAGTGTAAACGCAGCTGTCGATACACAATTTCGAGAAACAATTGCTAGTGCAAGTGGGCGTGTTTATGTGATTAAGAGCGATGGAACGTTATGGTATTGGGGTAAAGGAACATTCAACGATGTATACGGAGACCAATCACCTTTAAGAGCGTTACCAACTATGTTGATGGATAATGTTATAGGAGTTTATGGGGACTGGTTCAGCGGCTTTGCCATCAAGTCTGACAACAGCTTGTGGGCTGTGGGTTCGTGTGCAGATGGAGAAGGAGGGAGACACGAAGATACTGACCCTCCGATAAAAATCATGGAAGACGTAATTGAAGTTGCATCTGCATTTTCCAACTGGATTGCTCTAAAGACCGATGGAACGGTTTGGCAATGGTCTAGTCAAGATGGGGTGGTTAGTAGCCGTATACCAAGACAGCATATGTCGGGAATAAAACAAATAAGTGCTGGAATTAGCTCGTTTTATGCTCTGGAATATGATGGTACTCTTTGGGGATGGGGGGAGAATGGTACTGGTGCCTTAGGAGTTAAAACAGAAGACCTTTATGCATATCCACCTGTAATGATAATGGAGGATGTAATATATGTTTACGCAAGAGGCTCAAATGCATTTGCTATAAAAACTGATGGTTCGCTGTGGGGATGGGGAGACAAAGACACAAACCTAATTTTTGGTTCAGTAATTGAACCTCATTACTTCACACCATATCCAGAAGGTGGTCAAAATAGAGCGACTGCAATATTCACACCCGTCAAGTTGATGGATAATGTTATTGCTATTAATGGAAGTAACCATTTTGCTGTTATAAAAACAGATAACAGCTTGTGGGTTTGGGGGAGAAATAGCTTTGGGCAGCTTGGTAATGGAACTAATGTTTATGGAAATACACCAGAAAAGCTTGCTGATGATGTCGTCAGCGTAACTGCAAAAGGCGATTTTACTATATTTCTAAAAACGGATGGCACTCTTTGGGGTTGTGGGTCAAATGTAGTAGGAGAACTAGCTTTGGGAGTGTTCGACAGATTTGTGCATCCTGTACCCATTCAAATTATAGATAATGTCGCTATGCCTAACACGCCGATTAGTTTCCCATCTTCTTGGGCTCAGAGCGATATCAACTTTGCAAATAGTATAGGGATTGTTCCTAGTTTTCTGAATTGTTCGTTTAGCGATTACATCACCCGTGCTGAGTTTTGCTCTCTTGCTGTATTAGTATATGAAACAGTTACAGAAGAAAAGCTGGCAGAACGTAAGTCTTTTTCTGATACCAACAATGTTGATGTTGAGAAAATGGGAGCTCTGGGTGTTGTTGATGGCATAGGTGATGGCTTATTTAACCCTGATGGGAATCTCACCAGAGAACAAGCTGCGGTTGTATTAGCGCGGTTGGCAGATAGCATGGGGCTTAATTTGCCTATGGGAGCAGCGAACTATGCTGATGCTAATGATATATCAGCATGGGCTCGCGAATTCGTTGGACAGATGCAGGCAGCGGGTATTATGGGAGGTGTCGGTGAAAATGCTTTTTCTCCAAAAGGTGCGTATACAAGAGAGCAGGCGATTGTTACAATAGTTCGGCTATTTAATGCTGATTCTTAGAAACAGTCTCTTTAAAATCGTTGCGAAGATAATAGTATTTGTATTGTTCTCTTTTAAACATTTTATTATTGAAATTGTATCAGCATTGTGATACAATTATTAAAAACAGGAGGAGTGACTATGTTTAATATACAAATTAGACCAGTTAGAGATTTAAGAAATAATTATGCTGAAGTTGAATTA